>NZ_MJGV01000046.1:176205-190735 GCF_001865015.1 Curtobacterium sp. MMLR14_010
GCGCAGACAGGGGTGTCTCGCTGCGCGGGCGCAGCGGTGTTTCGCACAGACAGGGGTGTCTCGGGACGAGGACGTGCGATGTAACGCGTGGCGCAGGGACCGGCGCGGGGCGGTCTTCAGCGGGCGAGGGGCTCCCGCGTGGCAGAGCGGCCCGCCGTCGCCCTCGTGGACAGCGTGACCACGGTGACGGCCCCGACGAGCAGCCCGGCCAGCACCATGTGCGTCCCGACGAGCCCGACGGGCAGCGCCGTGCGCGCCTGGGTCAGGCCGACGGCGATCTGCACGAACTCCACGACCAGGAGCAGGAGCGCCCACTTGCTCGACAGCTGCAGCCGGACCGCGCCGATCACGAGCACGAGGGTGAGCGCGAAGAGGACGTAGGCGGGGACGGCATGCACGTGCTGGAGCACAGCCGGGTCGAGGCCCGTGCGGTGCAGGCGTCCTCCGTCGACAGCGGCGTCGGCGCCCGCGTGGGGACCGCTGCCGGTCGTCAGGATGCCGAGGAGCACGGTCACCGCGGTGGCGGCGATCGTGCCGCGCACCACGCCGACGTACCAGCTCGGGACCAGGCGGCGCGCCGTGCGGGGCCCGTTCATCGAGCGGTAGACCAGCGTGGCGGTGATCGCAGTCAGCGCCGTCGACACGACGAAGTGCAGACCGACGACGTACGGGTTCAGGTTGGTGAGCACGCTGAGACCGCCGATCACGGCCTGCACGGGGATCGCTGCGCCCTGGGCGAACGCCAGCCAGAACAGTTCGGGGCGGGTCCGTCGCATCCGGACCACGGCGAGGAACATCGCGATCGCCACGATGACGAGCACGAACGTCAGCAGGCGGTTGCCGAACTCGATGATCCCGTGCACGCCCATCTCCGGCGTGGACACGAGTGAGTCGGCCGTGCATCGGGGCCAGGTCGGGCATCCGAGCCCCGACGCGGTCAGGCGGACGAGGCCACCGGTGCCGATGAGCACGACCTCCACCACGAAGGACGCCCAGGCGAGGACGACCACGCGCGGGTCGACGGCTCGGGGGAGGGACCACCACTGCGTGCGGACGTCCTGGTCGACGGGGGATGCGACGCGAGTCACGAGGGTGGTGCCTTCCTGTTGTTCCGCGCTGCGGGCCTGTAGGATTTCGAGGGTTCAGCAGCAGTCAAGTCTAGGCAGGCGCCGGCTCCGAATGGGCCGTGATCGCCGATCACACCCAGGACTGCGTGGAACCATGACGTTGCGAGGCAGCAGCTGCGTGATCTCCGAGGACGTCTTCGTCCTGTCGGTGGTGCGCGATGGAATGGTGACCGGCAGCCGCCGGTTGCCACCAGGGAACTGCCGCGAGAAGGAAACGAGGAGATCATGTCCGACGTGCTCATCGACCGTCCGGAGCTCGAGGGGCTCGGCCAGTACGAGTTCGGCTGGGCCGACTCCGACTCCGCCGGTGCCTCAGCCCGTCGCGGTGTCTCGGACGAGGTCGTCACCGACATCTCGAACCTCAAGGCCGAACCCGAGTGGATGCTGAAGAACCGTCTCAAGGGGCTCCAGCTGTTCGACCGCAAGCCGATGCCCACGTGGGGCGCTGACCTCACCGGGATCGACTTCGACAACATCAAGTACTTCGTGCGCTCCACGGAGAAGCAGGCCCAGTCGTGGGAAGACCTGCCCGAGGACATCCGTTCGACCTACGAGAAGCTCGGCATCCCCGAGGCCGAGCGTCAGCGTCTCGTTGCCGGCGTCGCCGCGCAGTACGAGTCCGAGGTCGTCTACCACCAGATCCGCGAGGACCTGGAGCAGCAGGGTGTCATCTTCATGGACACCGACACGGCGCTGCGCGAGCACCCGGAGCTCTTCCAGGAGTACTTCGGCACCGTGATCCCCGCCGGCGACAACAAGTTCGCTGCGCTGAACACGGCCGTCTGGTCCGGCGGCTCGTTCGTCTACGTCCCCAAGGGCGTCCACGTCGAGATCCCGCTGCAGGCCTACTTCCGGATCAACACCGAGAACATGGGTCAGTTCGAGCGGACGCTGATCATCGCGGACGAGGACTCCTACGTCCACTACATCGAGGGCTGCACCGCCCCGATCTACAAGTCGGACTCCCTGCACTCGGCCGTCGTCGAGATCATCGTGAAGAAGAACGCCCGCGTTCGCTACACGACGATCCAGAACTGGTCGAACAACGTCTACAACCTCGTCACCAAGCGCGCGATCGCGCACGAGGGCGCGACGATGGAGTGGATCGACGGCAACATCGGCTCCAAGGTGACGATGAAGTACCCCTCGATCTACCTCGCTGGCGAACACGCCAAGGGCGAGACGCTCTCCGTCGCCTTCGCCGGCCCCGGTCAGCACCAGGACGCCGGCGCGAAGATGATCCACATGGCGCCCTACACGACGTCGTCGATCGTCTCGAAGTCGATCGCCCGTGGCGGTGGCCGCGCCGGCTACCGCGGCGAGGTCCGCGTCGACCCGAACGCGCACCACTCGGCGAACACGGTTCGCTGTGACGCGCTGCTCGTGGACACCATCTCGCGCTCGGACACGTACCCGGCGATCGACATCCGCGTCGACGACGTCCAGCTCGGCCACGAGGCCACGGTCTCCCGCGTGAGCGAGGAGCAGCTGTTCTACCTCATGTCGCGCGGCATGGCGGAAGACGAGGCCATGGCGATGATCGTCCGCGGCTTCATCGAGCCGATCGCCCGCGAGCTCCCGATGGAGTACGCGCTCGAACTCAACAAGCTCATCGAGATGAGCATGGAAGGATCCGTCGGCTAGATGTCCAGCACCACTCCGACACCCCGAATCGACCAGCCGATCGAGCCTGCTGCCCCCACGGGGACCGAACAGCACGGCGCGCGGGCCCACTCCGACGGTGCCTGGGAGAGCAAGATCCCGGTCCAGACCCGCTCGGAGCGCCCGCAGTCGGGCGACATCGACGCCTTCGCCGCGGTCACCGGCCGCGAGGTCAACTGGAAGTTCGCGCCGCTCGACAAGGTCGCTCCGCTGCTCGCGGGCGGTCTCGACGGCTCCGCGTACCCCTTCCTCGCGACCCAGTCCGACGGCGCCGACGTCGAGTGGGGGCGGAGTGACGACCCGCGCGTCGGCACTGCCGGCCTGCCCGAGGACCGGGCAGCAGCGGCGGCCTGGACTGCGCGTGACGCCGTCCTCGCCGTGACGGTCAAGGCGACCGACGCCCACGAGTCGATCGCGATCACGCGGTCCGACTTCGGGCGACAGCCGCGGGCGGCTCACACGGTCATCACGGCCGAGCCGAACGCGCAGGGCATCGTCGTCATCGACAACCGCGGTTCGGCACTCCTCTCGGAGAACGTCGAGATCGTCGTGCAGGACAACGCACGTCTGACCGTTGTCACCGTGCAGGACTGGGACGACGACGCCGTGCACGTCTCGGCCCACTTCGCCGAGGTCGGCCGCGACGCCTTCCTCAAGCACGTGGTGGTCTCGCTCGGCGGGGACGTCGTCCGCGTCAACCCCTCGACGCACCTCGGTGCGCAGGGCGCCGACGTCGAGATGTACGGCGTGTACTTCGCCGACGCCGGGCAGTACATCGAGCAGCAGGTGTACGTGAACCACGACGCACCGAACTCCCGCAGCCGTGTCAACTACAAGGGCGCACTGCAGGGCGCCGGTGCGCACACCGTGTGGATCGGCGACGTGCTCATCGGCCGCACGGCCCCCGGCACCGACTCCTACGAGCAGAACCGCAACCTGGTCCTGACGGACGGCACCCGCGCAGACAGCATCCCGAACCTCGAGATCGAGACCGGCGACATCGCCGGCGCCGGTCACGCGAGCGCGACCGGACGCTTCGACGACGAGCAGCTGTTCTACCTGCAGGCTCGCGGCATCCCCGAGGAAGAAGCACGTCGCCTGGTCGTGCTCGGCTTCCTCGTCGAGGTCATCCAGAAGATCGGTGCTCCCGAGCTCGAGGAACGCCTCATCGCCGCCGTCGAGCAGGAGCTGCTCGAGGGCAAGACCGTGCTCGCCGCGCCGATCGTCGACGCCTCCCTGACCGAGACCTCGGTCTGATGGCCGAGAAGGTCTGCGCCGAGGGCGACATCGCGGTGGACAGCCCGATGCGCGTGGTCGTCGACGGCACCCCGGTCGCCATCGTGAAGGACTCTGCCGGCGTCGTGCACGCCATCGGCGACACCTGCACCCACGGGGAGATCTCGCTGGCCGAGGGCTTCGTCGAGGGTGACTCGCTGGAGTGCTGGGCACACGGGTCGCAGTTCTCGCTGACGACCGGCAAGCCGAAGAACTTCCCGGCGTACGAGCCCGTTCCGGTCTTCCGGGTCGAGGTCCGCGACGGCGACGTCTACATCGACGTGCACGACCCGGTCCCGGTCGACTGACCACGACCCGGTCCCGGTCGACCGACCGTGACACGGTCTCGAACGACTGACCACGTCCCACACTCTTCCCGCGGCTGACGCCGCACCCCAGCCGCAACCGAAGGAACGCAATGTCCACTCTCGAAATCCGCGACCTCAAGGTCTCGATCGACACCGACCAGGGTGTCAAGGAGATCCTCAAGGGCGTCGACCTCACCATCAACGAGGGTGAGATCCACGCGATCATGGGGCCGAACGGCTCGGGCAAGTCGACCCTCGCCTACACGATCGCCGGTCACCCGCGCTACCACGTCGTCGGTGGCTCGATCACCCTCGACGGCCAGGACGTCCTCGCGATGAGCGTCGACGAGCGTGCCCGTGCCGGCATGTTCCTCGCCATGCAGTACCCGGTCGAGATCCCCGGCGTGACCGTCTCGAACTTCCTCCGCACGGCCAAGACGGCGATCGACGGCGAGGCCCCCGCCCTGCGCGGCTGGGTCAAGGACCTCCGCTCGTCGATGGCGGACCTGAAGATGGACCCGTCGTTCGCGGAGCGCAACGTCAACGAGGGCTTCTCCGGTGGCGAGAAGAAGCGCCACGAGATCATGCAGCTCGAGCTCCTCAAGCCGAAGTTCGCCGTCCTCGACGAGACCGACTCCGGCCTCGACGTCGACGCACTGAAGATCGTGTCCGAGGGCGTCAACCGCGCCAAGGCAGCGACCGGCCTCGGCGTACTGCTCATCACGCACTACACGCGCATCCTCCGCTACATCACGCCGGACTTCGTCCACGTGTTCGTCGCGGGCAAGGTCGCGGAGCAGGGTGGGCCGGAACTGGCCGACCGTCTCGAGAACGAGGGCTACGACCGCTACGTGCAGGCCGCAGCCGCAGCAACGGGGAACTGATGATCACCACACTCGCACCGGAGAAGTTCGACGAGGTCGTCGAGGGCCTGAAAGAGGTCCAGGACCCGGAGCTCGGCGTCAACATCGTCGACCTCGGGCTCATCTACGACCTCGCCTGGGACGACGAGGCCACCGCGCTCATCATCAGCATGACGCTGACGAGCGCTGGCTGCCCCCTGACCGACGTCATCGAGGGCGACACCGCGAACGCACTCGACGGCATCGTCGACGCCTTCCGCATCAACTGGGTCTGGATGCCGCCGTGGGGCCCGGACCGCATCACCGATGACGGGCGCGAGATGATGCGTGCCCTCGGGTTCTCGATCTAGTCGCGACCACGCACCGACGGGAGGCTCCCTGCCAGCTGGCAGGGAGCCTCCCGTCCGTCGTGGGCCGGCTGCACGCCGGGGGCGACGCGCTCCACCGGTCGCGACTCCCCGCCCACCTCCGGCGGATGGTCACGGATCGTCGCCCGTGCGTCCGTCAGCCGACGTTCTGCGACCGGTCGACGTGCTGCTCCCGGCGTGTCATGACCACTCGGCGGAGACGCCGCCGCCGCGAACCGCCGCGCCCGGAACGCGAAGGGCCCCGTACCAGCGGTACGGGGCCCTCGTGCGTGCTGCAGCAGCGTCAGCGGCGACGGAGCAGGCTCCACACGAGCGGGACGATGCCCGCGGCGATGAGGGCCTTCACGACGCCACCCACGATGAACGGGTACAGGCCGGCGGAGAGCACGGACTGCAGGTCGTTCGGCAGGCCGAGCGCGCCGAGCGTCAGCGCCAGGTAGGGCAGGCCCGTGACGAACGGGATCGCGCTGGCGAGGGTGAACGCGACGACGGCGCGCCCGACCTTGCGGTCCCAGTTGCGGCGGGCGAGCCAGCCGATGACGCCGGCGGCCGGGATGAAGCCGATGACGTACCCGAAGCTCGGGACGCTCAGCATGTGCAGGCCGCCGGACATGCCGGCGAAGAACGGGGCGCCGGCGAGTCCGACGATCGCGTACACGAGCATCGAGAGGACGCCGCGGCGGGCTCCGAGCGTCGCGCCGACGAGCACGACGGCGAGGGTCTGACCGGTGATCGGGACCGGCCACATCGGGACCTCGAGCTGGGCCATCGCGGCGGTGAAGAGGGCGCCGCCGGCGACGAGGGCGGCATCAGTGGCCAGCCCGTGCGTCCGAAGACGGTCGGCGAGGACTGCGCGGGGAGCGAACCCGGTGGCGTTCGTCATGGATTCTCCTAGAATGGACTGCTGGTCCCCTTCGGGACTGTCGGTCCCGTCAGCGTAGCGGTGAACCTCCCGCACACACCGTTGTGCACAACCACCAACTGATTGGACCACCACTGTGCTTGCCGTGCACGACCTCGAGATCCGCGTCGGGGCTCGCCTCCTGATGGAGAACGTGTCCTTCCGTGTGGAGAAGGGCGACAAGATCGGGCTGGTCGGCCGCAACGGCGCCGGGAAGACCACGATGACCAAGGCCCTGGCGGGCGAGCAGCCGCCGACCGACGGCAAGATCGACCGCACCGGCGAGATCGGCTACCTGCCGCAGGACCCGCGTTCGGGCAACCCGGAGGACACCGCGCGCAAGCGCATCCTCGACGCCCGTGGGCTCGGGGAGCTCGTCGAGGGCATCCGACAGGCCACGCTCGACATGGCCAGCACCGACACGGCCGTCGCCGACAAGGCGATGCGTCGGTACTCCCGGCTCGACGACCAGTTCAACGCGCTCGGTGGCTACGCCGCCGAGGCCGAGGCGGCGTCCATCGCGTCGAACCTCAAGCTGCCGGACCGCATCCTCGACCAGCAGCTCAAGACCCTCTCGGGTGGTCAGCGTCGCCGCATCGAGCTCGCGCGCATCTTGTTCTCCGACGCCGAGACGATGATCCTCGACGAGCCGACCAACCACCTCGACGCCGACTCGGTCGTCTGGCTCCGCGAGCACCTGAAGACCTATCCCGGCGGCGTCATCGTCATCTCCCACGACGTGGAGCTCGTCGACGAGGTCGTGAACCGCGTCTTCTACCTCGACGCCAACCGCCAGACCATCGACATCTACAACATGGGCTGGAAGCTGTACCAGCGGCAGCGCGTCGCCGACGAGGAGCGCCGCCGCAAGGAGCGTGCCGGGGCCGAGAAGAAGGCCGCGACGCTGAAGGACCAGGCCGCTCGGTTCGGTGCGAAGGCGTCGAAGGCGGCTGCTGCGCACCAGATGGTAGCGCGCGCCGACAAGCTGCTCGCGGGGCTCGAGGACGAGCGCGTCGCTGACCGGGTCGCGAAGATCCGCTTCCCCACGCCCGCTCCATGTGGTCGCACGCCGCTGATGGCCGAGGGGCTCTCGAAGTCGTACGGCTCGCTCGAGATCTTCGCGGGTGTCGACCTGGCGATCGACCGTGGCTCCCGCGTGGTCATCCTGGGCTTCAACGGTGCCGGCAAGACGACGCTGCTCCGCATCCTCGCAGGCGCGGACGCACCGGACACGGGGGCGATCCTGCCCGGGCACGGCCTGCGCATCGGGTACTACGCGCAGGAGCACGAGAACATCGACATCAACCGCACGGTGATCGAGAACATGGTCTCGGCGTCGACCGACCTCAACGAGACCGAGGCCCGTCGGGTGCTCGGCTCGTTCCTGTTCACCGGTGACGACGGCTACAAGAAGGCCGGCGTCCTCTCCGGTGGCGAGAAGACGCGTCTGTCGCTCGCGATGATCGTCGTCTCGGGCGCGAACGTGCTGTTGCTCGACGAACCGACGAACAACCTCGACCCGGCGTCGCGCGAGGAGATCCTCAGCGCCCTGGCCAACTTCGAGGGGGCCGTGGTCCTCGTGTCCCACGACGCCGGCGCGGTCGAGGCCCTCAACCCGGAGCGCGTCCTGCTCCTCCCGGACGGCACCGAGGACCACTGGAACAAGGACTACGCGGAGCTCATCGAGCTCGCGTAGCCAGCGCGGGCGACTGCCGGTCGATGTGACCCAGCTGAGGCCCGTTCCCGTGACTGGTCACGACATCCCGCTCACGTCCGTCGATCGGTCACGATTCGTCGGTCCACGGCGCCATGGCCGACGAGTCATGACCGCTGGCCGAGGCGCCGACGGGGTGTCCTGACCCGTGGAGGGCATGCCGGCCGGACGGCGGACTGGAGGCTCGCGGCGGCGCCGTCACGGGCCTCCGGTCCGGCGCGTGACCGGTCAGGACTGCCCGCTTGCCTCGGCCGAGAGGGCAGGGAACGTCGACGCGTGCTGCGCTCACCGACAGGCCTCGACCGCTCGGCGGACGGCCGGCGGTGTGTCGTGACCAACCGACGCGGTCAGCGACGCGACTCGAGGAGCTCGTCCTCGATGTCCGCGTCCGTCTTCGGCTTGGCGTCCTTGCGGCGCTGCCGCTCGAGGGCGCGCTCGCGCTCCTCGGGGTCGTCCTGGTTGAGGTTCCGGTACTCCTGCACCATCAGGTACGCCAGGAACCCGAAGCCCCCGGCGGCGAACATGAACCACTGGATGAAGTAGCTCAGGTGCAGCCCGGTGTCGGCGCTCGGGCGGTCCCAGCCGAGCGGCTTGGCCTCGGTCGGCGCCGGGTTCTCGGATGCGAGCTGCCCGTACGCGCCGGTCCAGATGGGGGCCTCGACCTTCGCGGCCACGTCGGTGAGCGTGACGGACTGGACCTGGTCGGTGTGCGCGGGGTCGGTGCGTCCGGGGATGCGCGGCTCGGACTGCTGCAGCCGTGCGGTCACGGTGACCTGCCCGGACGGGGGAGCGGGCACGTGGTCGGGGGCGTCCTGCCGGTTGCCGGTGGGCACCCAGCCGCGGTCGACGACGAACGCGCGGCCGTCGGCGGTGACGAGCGGCGTCAGGACCTCGAAGCCGGGCTGGCCGTTGTGCACGCGGTTGCGGACCAGGAGCTGGTCGTCGGTGTCGTAGCGCCCGGTGACGGTGACGCGGAGCCAGGTCTGGTCGTCGGTCCAGCTGGAGGCCCGGGGGAGGGCGTCCTGCACGGCGACCGGGGTGTGGTCGTAGTTCGTCGCGATCTGCAGGTTCTCGCGGACGGCCTCGTTCCGGCGGTCCCACTGCCACATGCCGAACAGCGTGCAGAGGATCGCGAAGGCGACCGCGATCGCGAAGTAGCCGAGCCAGCGACGGCTGCGGACGAACTGCCAGCCGACGAAGGGCTCGTCGGGATCGTGCACGGTGGTCTCGACCTGCGCGGCACGCTCACGAGCCGTGGCCTGCCGGATGCGCGCGGCGTGCTTCCGGCCGTAGCGCGACAGCGGGTCGAAGTCGTCGGTCATCGCTCGTTCGACGAGCGGGTCCGTTCACCCACGTCGTTCTTCGGGCCGCCGTGCAGTGCGCCGTGCTGGAGGGCGTCGGGGCGGTGCGAGTCGTCCAGTTGGTCGACGTCCTCGTCGATGCCGGTGACCTTGACCGGGAAGGTGCGGGAGCGCAGGTAGCCGGCGAGGAAGTCGCAGTGCTCGTCGCACGCCGCCCAGATCTTGACGCGGTCGAGCGGGTGGATGCGCGGGTTCCGCCAGTTGACACGCCAGCTCGCCGCGGTGGAGCACCCGGCACGGGAGCACACCGGCGTGGAGCCGGGTTCGGTGAACAGGTCGAAGGTCGCCCCCATCAGCGGTGGCCCCACATGCGGGACCGGTCGCCGTTGCGCTGCCATTCTTCCTGCGCGTGCTGGGCGGCCTGACGCAGGCGCTCCTGCTCGTCGCGGTAGGCCTGCGCGCGGGCGTCCTCCTGCTGCTGGCGGAGTGCGGGGTCGTAGTCGGCGGCGCGCACGAGGGCACCGGCCGGAGCGATGGCGTCGGACTCGACGTGGCTGCCGGCGTTCGCGATGACGACGGCGATCCACGGGATGACGCCGGCGAGCACGATGGGGATGATCGCGAGGATCGGGTTGTGCCACACGGTGTAGACGAGGACGGCCCCGACAAACAGGAACACGCGGATCGCCATCTGCCAGACGTAGCGCGACAGACGGTGGTGCCGGTCACGCGTCGGTGACTTCGGAAGTGCCGTGATGCTCTGCGTCGTACGCGTCGTCTTCATGCCTTCGTTCTCCGTCTGCCCACACATCAGCCTAAGCCCGGCCACCGACACTTGACCGTCCGATCTGGGGCCGTGTGTGCCCGGGTAGGCTCGTGCGGGCGTGTCGGGCGGATCGTCGCCCGCGCGCCGTCGGACAGCCACGCCGTGCACCCCGAGCACACCACCGAACGGAGCGCCCATGACCACCCCCCGTACCGTCCTCATCACCGGCGGCAACCGCGGCATCGGCCTCGCCCTCGCCGAGCGCTTCGTCGCCGCCGGACACCGCGTCGCCGTGACCTCACGCAGCGGCCAGGGCGGCCCGGAGGGAGCGCTGACGGTGCAGGCCGACATCACGGACACCGCCTCGGTCGACGCCGCCTTCACCGAGGTGGAGAACGCGCTCGGCCCGGTCGAGGTCCTGGTCGCGAACGCCGGCATCACGAACGACGGTCTGCTGCTCCGGATGAGCGAGGAGGACTTCACGAGCGTCATCGACACGAACCTCACGGGCACGTTCCGCGTCGTGAAGCGAGCGACGAAGGGCATGATGCGCGCGAAGTTCGGCCGCATCGTGCTGATGTCGAGCGTCGTCGGCGCCTACGGGCAGGTCGGGCAGGTCAACTACGCGTCCTCGAAGGCCGCGCTCGTCGGCATGGCCCGCTCGATCACGCGGGAGCTCGGCTCGCGCGGCATCACGGCGAACGTGGTCGCGCCCGGGTTCATCCAGACCGACATGACGGCCGCGCTGCCCGAGGAGCTGCAGGCCGAGTTCAAGAAGCAGATCCCGGCCGCGCGCTACGGCACGGTCGACGACGTCGCGGACGCCACGCTCTTCCTCGCCGGGGACGGCGCCGGGTACATCTCCGGCGCGGTCGTGCCGGTGGACGGTGGCCTCGGGATGGGCCACTAGCCAGCGGCGGGCTGCCGAGACTCGGCCAGGCGGACTCTGTGCGGGCCGCGGCGCGCAGAACCTGTCCGCGGGGCCGAGACTCGGCACACGGCCGGCCGGCCGGGCGGCGGCGTCAGCCCCGCAGGCCCAGCGTGGCCAGCACGGCGGACAGATCGCGGTCGACGATGGCGACGTCGGCGGACTCGCGCACGCGCGGCTTCGCGTCGAACGCGACGGACAGCGCCGCGACGCGCATCATCTCGACGTCGTTCGCGCCGTCGCCGACCGCCACGGTCCGCGCGAGCGGCACGCCGTCGGCGTCGGCCCACGCCCGCAGCGCAGCGGCCTTGGCGCGTGCGTCGACGACGTCGCCGAGGACCCGCCCGGTGAGGACGCCGTCCACCACCTCGAGCCGGTTGGCCTGACAGTGGTCCAACTCCAGCTGCGCGGCGAAGGGGTCGAGCACCTCGTGGAACCCGCCGGACACGACACCGACGGTGCCGCCGGCCGCGTGGACGCCACGGACCAGGTCGTCGGCGCCCCGCGTCACGCGGACCGCCTGCTGTGCGCGGGTGAAGACGTCGGTCTGGAGGCCCGCCAGCGTCGAGACCCGCTCCCGGAGGCTCTCGGCGAAGTCGATCTCGCCGCGCATGGCGCGCTCCGTGATCGCCTCGACCTGTGGCCGGGTTCCGGCGGACTCGGCGAGCAGCTCGATGACCTCGTCCTCGAGCAGGGTGGAGTCGGCATCGAGGACGACGAGGAAGCGCGGCACGCCACCACGGTAGCGGTGCCGCGCACCTCGTTACGTCAGGGGTCCTCCGGGCGGGCTAGGCCTCGACGCGGACGCCCTTGCCGACCACGGTGATGCCCGACTCGGTCACGGTGAAGCCGCGGGCGACGTCGGCCTCGCGGTCGACCCCCACCCGAGCACCGGGAGCGAGCACGACGTCCTTGTCCAGGATCGCCCGGTTCACCACGGCGCCGGCACCGATGGTCGCCCGCTCGAACACGATCGAGTCGAGGACCTTCGCGCCCGAGTCCACCGTGCACCACGGGCCGATGACGCTGCGCTCGAGCTGGGCGCCGGACATCAGGCAGCCGAGCGACACGATCGAGTCGACCGTCGCGCCGGTGTTGCCGTTGGCGTCTCGGACGAACTTCGCCGGCGGCAGGTTCGTCTGCTGGTTGAAGATCGGCCAGTCGGTGTTGTACAGGTTGAAGACCGGCACCGGGGCGATCAGGTCCATGTGGGCGTCGTAGAACGAGTCGATCGTCCCCACGTCGCGCCAGTAGTACTTGTCGCGGTCGTTCGACCCGGGCACCTCGTTGCGCTGCAGGTCGTAGACGCCGGCGTCGCCGCGGGCCACGAAGTCGGGGACGATGTCGCCGCCCATGTCGTGCGCGGAGGTCTCGACCTGCCCGTCACGGAGCACGGCGTCGACCAGGGCGTCCGCGTTGAAGACGTAGTTGCCCATCGACGCCAGGATCTCGCCGGGGGAGTCGGGTAGGCCGGTGGCGTCCTTGGGCTTCTCGAGGAAGGCCTCGATGCGCGTCGGGTCGTCGTCGTCCACCTTGATGACGCCGAACTGGTCGGCCAGCGCGATCGGCTGCCGGATCGCTGCCACGGTGGCGCTGCGGCCGGAGGCGATGTGGGCCTCCACCATCTGGGAGAAGTCCATCCGGTACACGTGGTCGGCACCGACCACGACGACGATGTCGGGGCGCTCGTCACGGAGCAGGTTGAGCGACTGCAGGATCGCGTCGGCCGAACCGGCGAACCAGCGCTTGCCGAGTCGCTGCTGCGCGGGGACGGAGGCGACGTAGGACCCGAGCAGGCCCTCCATGCGCCAGGTCTCCGCGACGTGGCGGTCCAGGCTGTGGGACTTGTACTGCGTCAGGACGACGATCTTCTGCAACCCGGAGTTGACCAGGTTCGACAACGCGAAGTCGACGAGGCGGAAGTTGCCACCGAACGGGACGGCTGGCTTGGCGCGGTCGGCGGTCAGCGGCATGAGCCGTTTCCCTTCGCCCCCGGCGAGGACGATCCCGAATATCTTCTTCGATGGCATGGGGTTCACAGTAGGCGAGCGCACTGGGAACCCGTTACGTTGAACGCGTGCGAGTCGATCTACTGACCAGGGAGTATCCGCCGGAGGTCTACGGCGGAGCGGGTGTCCACGTGGCCGAACTGACCGGCGCTCTGCGCTCCGGGACGGACACCGAGGTGCGTGTCCGGGCCTTCGGTGCCTTCCGTGACGAGGCCGACGTGTGGGCGTACCGCACGCCGGACGGCCTCGGCCAGGCGAACGGCGCGCTGCAGGCGCTCGGCACCGACGTGCAGATCGCCGCGGACGTCGAGGGCGCCGACGTGGTGCACTCGCACACCTGGTACGCCAACGCGGCCGGACGCATCGCGCAGCTGACCCACGGCATCCCGCACGTCGTCACCGCCCACTCCCTCGAGCCCCTCCGCCCGTGGAAGGCCGAGCAGCTCGGTGGCGGCTACCGCCTGTCGAGCTGGATGGAGCGCGAGTCCTTCGTCGAGGCCGACGCCGTCATCGCCGTGTCGAAGGCCATGCGCGCCGACATCCTCCGCTCCTACCCGTCCATCGACCCCGCGAAGGTGCACGTCGTCTACAACGGCATCGACGTCGAGGAGTGGAAGCCCGAGGTCGACCACGACGCCGTCCGTGCCCTCGGCATCGACCCCGAGCGTCCGAGCGTCGTCTTCGTCGGGCGCATCACCCGACAGAAGGGCCTGCCGTACCTGCTCCGCGCAGTGGCTGCCCTGCCGCCCGAGGTCCAGATCGTCCTCTGCGCCGGCGCCCCGGACACCCCCGAGATCCTGGCCGAGGTCACCGGTCTGGTCGAGGACCTCCGCCAGCAGCGTGACGGCGTCGTCTGGATCGACCGGATGCTCGCCCACCGCGAGATCGTCAACGTGCTGTCCTCCGGCACCGTCTTCGTGTGCCCCTCGATCTACGAGCCCCTCGGAATCGTCAACCTCGAGGCCATGGCCTGCGGCATCCCCGTCGTCGGCTCCGGCACCGGCGGCATCCCCGAGGTCGTCGCCGACGGCCTCACCGGCCGCATCGTGCCGATCGATCAGGTCACCGACGGCACCGGCACGCCGACGGACCCGGACAAGTACGTCGCCGACCTCGCCGCCACGCTGAACGAGGTCCTGTCGGACCTCGGTCTCGCCAAGCTCATGGGGCGCGCCGGCCGGCTCCGCGTCGAGAGCGAGTTCACCTGGGGCGCGATCGCGACGCGCACCAGGGCGGTCTACGACCAGGTCCTGGCGGCTCGCTGAGGCGAGCGGGAACAGCACCAGCCGGGAGGCCCGGGTGACGTCC
>NZ_MJGV01000046.1:191303-285760 GCF_001865015.1 Curtobacterium sp. MMLR14_010
GGACGTCACCCGGGCCTCCCGTCCGTCCGCCAACAGGCGCGACGCGCGCGCCCTGCGGACATCGGGTGACGGTCCGCTCGCGTAGGGTTGGGGCATGCCCTCGGTTGTGCGCTTGTCAGACGTGTCCGTGGTCCGGAACGGGGCCACCATCCTCGACGCGGTCTCGTGGGAGGTGCAGGACGACGAGCGGTGGGTCGTGCTCGGTGCGAACGGCGCCGGCAAGACCACCCTGCTGCAGGTCGCGGGCGCGCAGAGCTTCCCGACCTCGGGTGAGGTCGAGGTCCTCGGGACCGAACTCGGCGGCGCCGACCTGTTCGAGCTCCGGCCCCGCATCGGCTTCGCGTCCACCGCACTTGCCCGTCGCATCCCGGTGACCGAGAAGGTCATCGACGTGGTCCTCACCGCCGCGTACTCGGTCACGGGTCGCTGGAACGAGGAGTACGAGGAGCTCGACGTCCGTCGCGCCCAGCGCGTGCTCGACGAGTGGGGCCTCGGGTCCTTCACCGACCGGACCTTCGGCGAGCTCAGCGACGGCGAGCAGAAGCGCGTGCAGATCGCCCGAGCGGTCATGACCGACCCGGAGATCCTGTTCCTCGACGAGCCGGCCGCGTCGCTCGACCTCGGCGCCCGCGAGAGCCTGGTGCGGACCCTCGGCGGGTACGCGCAGAGCTCGGACTCGCCGGCGATCGTCATCGTGACGCACCACGTCGAGGAGATCCCCGCCGGCTTCACGCACGCGCTGATCCTGTCCTCCGGCCACATCCAGGCCGCCGGCCCGATCGACGACGTCCTGACCGACGCCACGCTGAGCGAGGCCTTCGGCATCGCCCTGACCGTGACGAAGGACGCCGGACGCTTCACGGCGCGCGCCGCCTGACCCGGTTCGACGACGTGTCCTGCTCCCGCTCGGGCCTGCTGTCTGGTAACGTGGACGGCTGGCGTGAGCCGCAGACTTCCGGGGCGACCGCCCCGCTCTCAACACCGCTATCCACCCAAGGAATCACCTCATGAAGACCGAGACCCACCCCGAGTACCGCGCCATCGTCTTCCGCGACCTGGCCTCCGGTGAGACGTTCCTGACGCGATCGACCGCGAACAGCGACAAGACCATCGAGCTCGACGGTGCCACCTACCCGGTGATCGACGTCGAGATCTCGTCCGCGTCGCACCCGTTCTACACGGGCAAGCAGCGCATCCTCGACTCGGCCGGTCGCGTCGAGAAGTTCAACCAGCGCTTCAAGGGCTTCTCCAAGTAAGCAGCCCCACGCGTCACACGGGCGGTCCTCCTCCGGGAGGGCCGCCCGTTCGCGTTGGCGGCACACGTCTCCGCGATCGCGCCCCCACACGAACAATGCGCCCCCGCATGCAGGGGCGCATTGTTCGTTGCGGGGCGCGATGTGGTGTCTGTGCTCAGTCGGCGGTGCGGTGGGGCCAGCGGCCGTCGGCGATGAAGGACGGGTCGCGCTTCTTGCGCATGTAGTCCTGGAACGAGACGGCCTGGTCGGCGCACCAGGCGACCTGCTTGCGGTGGAGTTCCTCGGCCGAGACGGTGAGGTCGTCGGGGTACTTCAGCGCGATGGCCTGCGCGACACGGCCGGCAGCGATGGCGTCCGCGCCGGCGTCGTGGGCGTCGGAGAGGGTGACGCCGTAGGTCTCCGCGGCGGCCTCGAGCGTGCGCTTGCCCTTGCGGTAGGTGTCGAGCGCCTTGTCGATCACGAGCGGGTCGACGACGTTGCCGATGACGGGGGAGGCGATGCCGTGCCGCTTGGCCTCTCTGTCGAGCAGCGTGAGGTCGTACGGGGCGTTGTAGATCACCAGGGGGATGCCCCGGGCGAAGACGGCCTCGATCGCGAGGACGATCTCGGCGACGACCTCTCCTGCAGGACGGCCCTCGGCCTGGGCGCGCTCGGTGCTGATGCCGTGGACCGCGGAGGCCTGCTCGGGGATGGGCACGCCGGGGTCGGCGAGCCAGGCACCCTCGACGATGCTGCGCCCGGTCATGTCGATCAGGCCCACGTGGGCGGTGACGATCCGGGCGGTCTCGACGTCGATGCCGGTGGTCTCGAGGTCGAAGACGCCGAGTGCGTGCCACCAGGGACGAGCTGAGAGGTCCTGAGCGGTGGCCGGGGCGTCCAGCTCGGTTGCGGAGTACGTCACACCACGAGGCTAACCGGAGCGACCGACACCTCGACGCGACGCGCCCGCCGGGAGCGTGTGGGGCCTCCCGGCGGGCGTGGGGTGGGGACTACGCGGCGGGGGCCGCCGGCGCTGCCGGGACCTGCTGCGTCGGTGCGGCACCGACGTGCAGCCAGTAGAACGACTGCGTGCCGAGGGTCAGCGTGACCTTGCCCTCGTCGTCGAACGAGGGGAACGACGCGCCACCGAACAGGTCGTACAGCGGGCGTCCGGCGTACTCGGGAGCCGAGATCGTCGCCGTCGTGGCGTTGACCGCGAAGGAGAACACGCACAGGACGTCCTCGGCGGACGGGCCGAACTGCGTGCCGGCGCCCTCCCACGAGCGGACGAACGCCAGGACGCTCTCGTTGTCGGTCTGCTGCACGGCCAGGGAGCCCATGCCGAAGACCGGGTGGGCCTTCCGCACGTGGATGACGTTCCGCACCCAGTGCAGCAGCGAGCGGGACTGCGCGAGCTGGGCCTCGACGTTCACCTGCGCGTAGTTGTAGACGAGCGACTGGACGACGGGCAGGAAGAGCTTGCCCGGGTCGGCGCTGGAGAACCCGGCGTTGCGGTCCGGCGTCCACTGCATCGGCGTGCGCGAGGCGTCGCGGTCCGGCAGCCAGATGTTGTCGCCCATCCCGATCTCGTCGCCGTAGTACAGGAACGGCGAGCCGGGCAGCGAGAACAGCAGCGCATGGATGAGCTCGAGCTCGGCGCGGGAGTTGTCGAGCAGCGGCGCGAGACGACGGCGGATGCCGATGTTCGAGCGCATCCGCGGGTCGTAGCCGTACCAGCCGTACATCGCCTGGCGGTACTCCTCGCTGACCATCTCGAGGGTGAGCTCGTCGTGGTTGCGGAGGAACACGCCCCACGCGGCGCTCTCCGGCACGTCGAGCGTCTCGGAGAGGATCGCGGAGAGCTCCTTGGCGTGCTGGGCGCGGAGCGAGTAGAAGATGCGCGGCATCACCGGGAAGTCGAACGCCATGTGGCACTCGGGCTCCTCGTCGGTGCCGAAGAACGCGGCGGTCTCGCGGGGCCACTGGTTCGCCTCGGCGATGAGCACGCGGCCGGGGTACTCCTCGTCGACCATCTTGCGCATCTTCTTGATGAACTCGTGGGTCTCCGGCTCGCCCTCGCCGTTGCCCTCCTCGGACTCGAAGAGGTAGGGGATGGCGTCGAGTCGCAGGCCGTCGACACCGAGGTCCAGCCAGTGCCGGATGACGTCGTAGATGGCCTCGACGACCGCCGGGTTCTCGAAGTTCAGGTCGGGCTGGTGCGAGAAGAACCGGTGGAAGAAGAACTGGCGACGGACCGGGTCGAACGTCCAGTTCGACTCCTCGGTGTCGACGAAGATCACGCGGATGTTCTCGTAGTGCTCGTCGGTGTCGCGCCAGACGTAGAAGTCGCCGTACGGGCCGTCCGGGTCCTCGCGGGACTGCTGGAACCACTCGTGCTGGTCCGAGGTGTGGTTGATCACCATGTCGATGACGATGCGCATGTTGCGCTCGTGCGACTTCGTGACGAGCTCCCGGAACTCCTCGAGCGTGCCGAACTCCGGCAGGATCGCCTTGTAGTCGGAGATGTCGTAGCCGCCGTCGCGCAGGGGCGAGCGGAAGAACGGCGGGAGCCAGAGCGCGTCGACGCCGAGCCACTGCAGGTAGTCGAGGCGGCTGATCAGCCCCTGGAGGTCGCCCGTGCCGTCACCGTTCGAGTCCACGAAGGACCGGATCATGCACTCGTAGAACACGGAGCGCTTGTACCAGAGCGGATCGAGCGTCAGTCCGGGCAGCTGGATCGGGGCTGTGAAGGTCACCGTGCTCCTCGTCGTCAGAGACGGACCGGTTGGCACCAGGCCCGCCCCGGACACGATAGGCGGCTCCGGCCGAACGTGTTCCAGGGTCAGGGCGAACGGCAGTCCTAGACTGACGCGGATGCGATCGCCCGTCCTCTCCCCGTACCAGTCGCTGATGGCCTCGACCCCGGTCGTGCACCGTGCCGTCGAGGTCGACGGCCGGACCACGCACTACTGGGAGTACGGCCCGACCGACGCCACGCAGACCGTCCTCGCGGTGCACGGGTTCCGCGGGGACCACCACGGGCTCGAGTCGATCGCCGCACACCTGGTCGGCGTGCGGGTCATCGTGCCGGACCTGCCGGGCTTCGGCGTGTCGGACCCGCTGACCGTGTCCGACGTCGACGCGTACGTCGGGTGGCTCCGCGGCTTCCACGCCGCCCTCGGGCTCGACCGGAGCGCCGTCGTGCTCGGGCACTCGTTCGGCTCGATCGTGGTGTCGGCTGCGGTGGCCGCCGGACTCGACACCCGGCTCCTGGTCCTCGTGAACCCGATCGCGGCCCCGGCCCTGCAGGGTCCGCGCGCCGTGGGCACCGGCATCGCGATCGCGTACTACCGCGCCGGTGCTGCCCTGCCCCGGCCGCTCGGACTCGGGGTGCTCCGCAACCGGGCGGTCGTCCGCGCGATGAGCGTCGCGATGCTGAAGTCGCACGACCCCGACCTGCGCCGGTGGGTGCACGACCAGCACGACCGGTACTTCTCGGCGTTCGCGGACCGGACGAGCGTGCTCGAGGCCTTCCGGACGTCGGTCACCCACGACGTGTCCGAGTACGCGGACCGGATCACCGTCCCCGTGCTGCTCATCGCGGCCGAGCGCGACGACATCACCGCCGTGCCCGAGCAGCGCGCCCTGGCCGCCAGTCTCCCGGACGCCGAACTGGTCGTCATCCCGGGCGTCGGCCACCTGGTGCACTACGAGACGCCGGCCGCGGCGGCCGAGGCGACGCTGCGACGCATGGCGGACCCCGTGCGGAAGCCGGGCCGCGCTGCCAAGCCGGGTCGAGCCTCCAGGCCGGACCGGCGGAGCGCGTCGGACCGGGGGACCACGGCGGACCGGGGGACCACGTCGGACCCGGAGAGCGCGTCGTGACCCGCCTGCGGATCGGGATCGACTGCCGGTACGTCCGCATCGGACGCCACGACGGCATCAGCCGGTTCACCGCCGGGATCGCCGCGCACCTGCCGGACCGCCACGACGCCGTGCTGCTGGTCAACGACGAGCGGCAGCTGGCCCCGTTGCCACAGCACCTGCCGTGGGAGCTCGTGCCGGCGCCGACCGAGCCGGGCGAACCGCTCGTCGCCCGACGGGTGAACCGACTCGGGCTCGACGCCGTCTTCTCGCCCATGCAGACGATGGGCTCGCGCGGACGGTCCTACGCCCTCGTGTTGACCCTGCACGACCTCATCTACTACCGGAACCGCACGCCCCCGCGTGAGTTCTCGTGGCCGCTCCGACTGGGCTGGCGGGCCTTCCACCTGGCGTGGTGGCCACAGCGGATGCTGCTGAACGGCGCCGACGGTGTCGTGACGGTCTCCGAGACGACGGCGGGGCTGATCGCGGACCACCGCCTGACGAAGCGGCCCGTCACCGTGGCGTACAACGCAGCCGACCCGGCGGCGCCGCGGCCGGCCGGGGGAGCGCGGACGAAGTCGCTCGTCTACATGGGGTCGTTCATGCCGTACAAGAACGTCGAGACGCTCGCGGCGGCGCTGCCGCTCCTCGGCGCGGACTGGACGCTGCACTGCATGTCGCGCGTGTCGGAGGCCGACCGGACGCGGCTCGAGGCACTCGCGCCGGCCGGGGCGGTCGTGTTCCACGACGGGGCCTCGGACGAGGAGTACCTCGATGCGCTGCGGTCTGCGACGGCGCTCGTCACGGCGTCCCACGACGAGGGCTTCGGGATCCCGCTCGTCGAGGCGATGGGCGTCGGCACCCCCGTCGCGGTGAGCGACATCCCGATCTTCCGAGAGATCGGCGGCGACGTGGCGGAGTACTTCGACCCGGACTCGCCTTCCGCCGTGGCGGCTGCCGTGCGTCGGCTCGACGGGCGGTGGGACGAGGCGTCGGCCGCGTCGCTCGACCGTGCGGCGCGGTTCCGCTGGGCGGACTCGGCCGAGCAGGTCGTGCGGGCCGTCGAGCGTGCCGTGGCGGACCGGCGGGGCTGAGACGGGCTACCGGTCAGACGCTGCCCGGTACCGCCGTCAGGACGGTGGCCCCCGGGAACTCCTTGAGCACGATCTTCTGCGCCGCGTCGGCCACCGCAGCGAGTCCGACGCCGGTGCCGGCGGTCTCGACGATCACCCGCTGCTCCTTGGCGTCGTCGGAGCGCGCGCCGCCCTCGTGGTCCGTGTCCCAGACGCAGTGCACGCGGAGCACGCCGCCGATCGCCTTGACGTCCTCGGCCACGGCGAGCCGCTCCGCGCTGACATCGGCGGACTCGGACACGCCGACGACGACGTCGCCGAAGTCGGTGACCGCGTACACGTGGACGCCGGTGCCGCTGGACGAGGCCGCAGCGCCGCTGACCTGCCGGACCAGCTCGGCGCGGCGGGCGTGGCTGAGGTCCTCGTCGGCGCGCAGGGCGGTGACGACATCGTAGCTGATGAGCGAGGTCTTCGTGGGCTCCGCGGTCTTCGCCGACGCGATACCCGAGACGTCGCGGACGTCCGCCGTGAACTGCGCGGCGCTCCGTTCCGGTCGGGGGACGATCCCGCCGACGCCGTTCTGCACGCTGGACACGATGAGGCCCAGGACCACGACGATGACCACGGCTGCGACGACGACCCCGACGACGAGCAGGGACCACGACCGGACCCGCTGCGGGCCGCTCCGCGTGGCGACGGCGCCGGTCTCCGTCCCGAAGGCGCGGTCGAGGTCGTCGTCGTCCTGTGTCGTGGCGCCCGTCGGCTGCTCGCGCTGCCAACCGGTGCCACCCGGACCCTCGATCGTCATGTCACCCCCGGTGTCGCACGCGGCACGGACGTCGTGTCGTCGAGTGCTTCAGGATCGTAGTCTGGCTGCCCGAGCGGACACGCCAGCGCCGGACAACGATCGCGCAACGACCGCTCCGGGCGACCCGGGCGCCGTGCGGTTCAGTTCCGCTGCTCGAGCGGGTTCTGCTCGTCGAACGCCTCGGACTCCGGCGCTTCCGGCAGCTCCTCGACCGGGTCGTCGAAGCGGACGAGCTCCGCGTGGAAGCGCTCCGGGTCCCAGCGGAACGAGTGGATCGAGCCGTTCCGGATCGGCGTGTGTCGGCGGTCGGCGGTGCCGGGTGCGGCGGCGTTCACCACGCTGCGGATGACGGCACCGTGGGTCGCGACGACGATGACCCCGCCGTCGAACCGCACCGCGATCTCCCCGAGGGTCTCCGTGACGCGGGCGAGCAGCGCCGACTTCGACTCCCGGCCGGGGATGGCGTCGTGCGGGTACTGCGCCAGGACCTCGTCGTCCGTCAGCCCCTCGGCATCGCCGTAGGCCCGCTCGGCCAGCCCCGGGTAGGCCGTGGGAACCGGGAGCCCGAGCCGTTCGGCGATGACCGACCCGGTCTCGAAGGCCCGCGAGAGCGGCGAGGCGACGACCGCGTCGAACGAGCGCCGTGCGAGCAGCTCCGCGGCGGCGCGTGCCTGCTGGCGTCCGGTGTCGTTGAGCGGGATGTCGGTCGAGCCCTGGATGCGGCGCTCGGCGTTCCAGTCGGTCTCGCCGTGCCGGACGAGGTACAGGTGGGTCGTCACCCCACGATCATGACAGAGCAGCCCGACGGGCCCGTCAGCCCGCCAGCGGCCCCGCCAGGGCGCGAGCCGCTCGGTCAGCCCGCCAGCCCCTGCCAGGGGCTCAGCCCGCCAGCCGCTCCGCCAGGGCGACCAGCGTCTCCGTGGTGCCGCCCTCGATCTTCACGGCGGCTCGGCGGTCGCTGCGGGTGGCACCGCGGTTCACGATCACGACGGGGTGCTTCCGCCGGGCCGCGTGGTCGACGAGCCGCACGCCGGAGTTCACCGTGAGCGAGGACCCGACGACGAGCAGAGCGTCCGCGTCGGCCACGATCGACACCGACTCGGTGAACTTCTCCGTGGGGACGAACTCGCCGAAGAACACGACGTCCGGCTTCAGCACGCCACCGCAGACCGAGCAGCCCGGCACGACGAAGCGCTCGACGTCGGTGATCTCCACGTCGCCGTCCGGCTGGAGCTGCACGGACCCGGGTTCGTCGATCCAGGGGTTCAGGCCGTCGATGGTCGCGGCGAGGTCGGCGCGGGCGAAGACCTGCCCGCACGTCAGGCAGAGGGCGCGGTCCATCGACCCGTGGATCTCCACGACCCGACGTGAGCCGGCGCGGAGGTGCAGGCCGTCGACGTTCTGGGTGATGACCCCGGTGACGACCCCGCGGTCCTCGAGCGTGGCGAGGGCACGGTGGCCGTCGTTCGGCCGGGCGGCGGCGAAGGTGCGCCAGCCGAGGTGCGACCCGGCCCAGTAGCGCTGGCGCTTGCTCGGGTCGGCCAGGAACTCCTGGAACGTCATCGGCTTGCGCACGACGCGGCCAGCGCCGCGGTAGTCGGGGATGCCGGAGTCGGTGCTGAGCCCGGCCCCGGACAGCACGGCGATCCGCTTGCCCGCCAGCAGCGCAGCGGCCTGGTCGAGGTCGGTGCTCGTCGCGTCGCTCGTCGCCATCAGGTTCACGGTACCCTCAACAGCCGACCGGCCCCGTCACTTCCCGTCCGCGGCGGCACGGTCGTCAGCCCCCGCAGACCGACCGCCGCCCGACCGGAACGAGACCCGTGCACCCCGTCCGCATCGACACCCTCGACGATCCCCGCCTCGACGACTTCGCCCGGCTGACGGACGTCGCGCTCCGCCGGGTGAGCGAACCCGAGGGCGGCCTGTACATCGCCGAGTCGAGCACGGTCATCGAGCGGGCGATCCGCGCCGGACACGTCCCGCGGAGCGTCCTGGTGCAGGAGAAGTGGCTCGACGACGTGCTGCCCCTCGTCACCGAGCACGACGGGCCCGTCTTCGTCGGGCCGGACGCGCTGCTCGAGGAGCTCACCGGCTTCCGGATGCACCGCGGCGCGATCGCCTCGATGCAGCGCCCCGAGCTGCCCACCGTCGCCGACGTCGTCCGGGACGCCCGCCTGGTCGTCGTGCTCGAGGACATCGTCGACCACACCAACGTCGGGGCGGTCTTCCGCAGCGTCGCCGGCCTCGGCGCGGACGCCGTGCTCGTCAGCCCGCGGTGCGCCGACCCGCTGTACCGGCGGAGCGTCCGGGTCAGCATGGGCACCGTCCTGCAGGTGCCGTGGACCCGCATCGGCGACTGGCCGGCCGCCGGCGAGGAACTGCGGGACCAGGGCTTCCACCTCGCCGCGATGGCGCTGACCGACCGCTCCGTCGACCTGGACGTCTTCGCCGCGGACGTCCCGGAGCGCGTCGCGCTCGTGATGGGCACCGAGGGCCAGGGCCTGACGCCGGCGGCCATCGCAGCCGCCGACACGACCGTGCGGATCCCGATGCACCACGGCGTGGACTCGTTGAACGTCGCCGCAGCGAGCGCCGTCGGCCTCTGGGCGGTCGCCGCCGCCCAGCGCGCCCGGTCCTGAGCAGGTCGACTCCCGTCCGGCTGTCCCCACCGACCACCCCGCCGGGAGGCTCGCCCCGCGTTCTCCACAGCCCGGCGGTTCCCCAGATGGCCGGTCGGGACCGCCGGTACGCTCGGCTGTCGTGTCCCGTGTCGTCCGCCGCCCCCGCTCCGCCGTCCGCCGGCCGGTGACGATCGCCGTCGTCGCCGTGCTGCTGCTGGCCGTCGCCTACCTCGTGGCCGCTGCCCTGGTGCCGTTCTCCCCGGCGAGCGCGACGACCACCCGGTACGCCGCCCCGACCTCGACGGTGCCGGCCCTGGACTTCCCGGGCTACGGCGCCACGGCGGTCGAGGCCACCGACTTCCCGGAGAGCCTGCGGACGAGCGGGGACGAGCAGCGTCGGTCCATCGCCAGCATCTCGAAGGTCGTGACCGCGCTGGTGGTCCTCGACGTCAAGCCCCTGCGCCCAGGACAGGACGGCCCGACGATCGCCTTCACGCCGGAGATGCAGGGCCTGTACGCCAAGTACCTCGCGGTCAACGGCGAGGTCGCCCCGATGCCGGCGGGCCTCCGGCTGTCGGAGCACCAGACGCTGCAGGTCATGCTGATGAAGTCGGCGAACAACTACGCGGGTGCGCTCGCGATCTGGGCGTTCGGCTCGCTCGACGCCTACCAGGACGCTGCCGCCGAGTGGCTCAAGGAGCACGACCTCGACCACACCACGATCGAGGAACCCACCGGGCTCGACGCCGACAACCGGTCGACGGCGACCGACCTGGTGGACCTCGGGCAGCTCGCGCTCGCGAACCCGGTGGTGAAGCAGGTCGTGGGCACGAAGACGGTCTCGATCCCGGACGTCGGCGACATCGAGAACTCGAACAAGCTCCTGGGGATCGACGGGGTGGAGGGCATCAAGACCGGCACCCTCGACGAGGCCGGTGCATGCCTGCTGTTCGCGGCGCAGTACGAGCGTGGCGGCCGCACGGTGACGGTCGTGGGGGCGATGCTCGGCGGCGTCGACCACGACACGCTCGACGGCGACGTGCAACGCCTGCTGCACTCGGCCGCGGACGGCTTCCACGTCGTGACGCTGGCGCATGGTGGGCAGTCCTTCGGGACCTTCTCGACCCCGTGGAAGGACGAGACCGACGCCGTGACCAGGTCGGGTGCGCAGGTGTTGGTGTGGGGCAGGGCGACCGTGCGGGCGACGACGAAGCTCGACACCGTCACCCTCGGGACGAAGGGGGAGCGGGTCGGTCGGGTCCGCTTCGACGTCTCGGACCACGAGCCGGTGACGGTGCCGCTCGTCCTCGAGGACGACATCCAGGACCCCGGCGTGTGGTGGCGCTGGACGAACCCGTTCCAGGGCACGTCCACCGACGCCGCCTAGGGCCGGTCGCGACCGCCGAACGGCTGGAGCTCCGGCCGCTTCGGGGTGATGCCGTCGCCGGACGAGGTGTGCCGGATCCGCCGGACGACCCACGGCACCAGGTACTCCCGCGCCCAGCCGAGGTCCTCCGCGCGGGCCTCGCGCCAGGGCCGGGCGGCGAGCGGTTCGGGGGTGAAGGGCTCGAGCTCGTGGTCGACGTCGAGCGTGTCGAGCACGGCGGCCGCGATCGTGGCGTGGCCGACGGGGGAGTGGTGCAGGCGGTCCGGGGCCCACATGCGCGGGTCCCGCAGCACGCGGAGCGCCCACATGTCGGCCACGAGCGCGCCGTGCTTCAGGGCGATCGCGTGGATGTGCTCGTTGTAGATCGCCGCCTTGCCGCGGACCAGTCCGAGGACCGGGGTCATGCCGACGTCGGGTCCGGTGAACACCACGACCGTCGCGCCGTCGCGGCGGAGGTCGGCGACGAGCCGGTCGAAGCGAGCGGCGACCTCGTCCGGGTCCGAGCCCGGGCGGATGATGTCGTTGCCGCCGGCGGACACGGTGACCAGGTCGGGGCCGAGGGCGAGCGCGGACTCGACCTGCTCGTCGATGACCTGCTGGAGCAGCCGCCCGCGGACCGCGAGGTTGGCGTACGCGAAGTCGTCCGTCCGGCCCGCGAGGACCTCGGCGACACGGTCGGCCCAGCCGCGGTTCCCGCCCGGCGCCCCGGGGTCGGGGTCACCGAGCCCCTCGGTGAACGAGTCACCGATCGCGACGTACCTGGACCAGGGATGACGATCTGACACGCATCGGACCATAGTCTCGTGCCATGACCGAGGCCAACCCGACCGGCAAGCGCCGGCCATGGACCGTCCCCGAGGACCTGCTCGTCCGCATCGCGGAGCGGGCGCCGCGGTACGACGCCGAGAACGTCTTCGCCGCCGAGGACCTGGACGAGCTCCGGGCGGCCGGCTACCTGCGCATCGGGGTGCCGATCGCGGACGGCGGCAGCGGCCTCGGGCTGCGCGCGACCGCGGCCGTGCAGCGCCGCCTCGCCCGGGCCGCACCGGCGACGGCGCTCGGGCTCGGGATGCACCAGGTGTGGGTGCAGGCGGCCCGCGGCGTGTCCGCGCGAGGCGAGTCGTTCCTCCAGTCCGTCACGACCCACGCCGCGGCGGACCGCCTGCTGGCCTTCGGGGTGAGCGAACCCGGCAACGACCGGGTGCTCTTCGACTCGCTGACGGACGCGGTGCCGGACGGCGACGGCGGCTACCGCTTCACCGGGACGAAGGTATCCACGTCGCTCGCACCGGCGTGGGACGTGCTCAGCGTCTTCGGCAAGGACGTCAGCGGGGCCGAGCCGCGGCTGGTGCACGGCTTCGCGCTGCGGTCCGACGGCCAGATCCGACACCTCGACGACTGGGACACCTTCGGCATGCGGGCGACACAGAGCCGGACGACCCTGCTCGAGGGCGTGCACGTGCCAGCGGACCGGATCGTGCGGTCGCTGCCCGTCGGCCCGACGGCCGACCCGCTGGTCTTCGGGGTGTTCGCGGCCTTCGAGCTCCTCGTCGCGTCCGTGTACGTCGGCATCGCCGAGCGGGCGGTCGAGCTCACGGTGGCACACGTCCGCGACCGGCACGGGCTGGACGGCCGGGCACGCGCCGACGACCCAGACGTGCGGCGCGCGGTGGCGGACATGCAGGGAGCGGTCGACGCCGTCGCGCTGCAGGTCGACGCGCTCGCGCGGGACGTCGACGAGCTCGAGGACCACGGATCACGGTGGTTCCCCCTGCTCGTCGGGACGAAGGCGCGGACGGTCGACACCGCGCAGCACGTGGTGGACGAGGCGATGCGGGTCGTCGGCGGCGGGGCGTTCCGGGCGACGAGCGAGCTCGCCCGCCTGGCCAGGGACGTCCGCGCGGGGCAGTACCACCCGTCGACCAGGGACTCGGCGGCCAGGACGATCGCGGCCGCGGTGCTCGGGCCGGTCGCGGCGCCGATGTCGGCGGCCGGTGGCACCATCTCCTCGTGAGCAAGCAGGACGGACGCAACCGGCTCGTCTCCGACCAGCCGGTCGCAGACGTCACCGCGACGGTGCTGCACGTCGACATGGACGCCTTCTTCGCGTCCGTCGAGCTGCTGGACCGCCCGGACCTCGTCGGCCTGCCCGTGATCGTCGGGCACGACTCCGACCGCTCGGTCGTCACCGCCGCCACCTACGAAGCCCGCAAGTACGGCATCAACTCCGCGATGCCCATGGCGGTCGCCCGGCGCCGATGCCCAGCCGCGGTGATCGTCGAGCCGCACTTCGAGAAGTACCAGGCCAAGTCCCGCGCCGTGATGCGGGTGTTCGAGCAGTTCACCCCGCAGGTCGAGCGCCTCGGCATCGACGAGGCCTTCCTCGACGTCGCCGGCGCGCTGCGGCTGTACGGCACGCCGTGGGAGATCGGCCAGGCCATCCGCCGTGCCGTGTTCGCCGAGACCGGGCTGCACTGCTCCGTCGGCGCCGCGTCGACCAAGTTCGTGGCGAAGCTCGCCTCCAGCCGGTCCAAGCCCGACGGGCTCCTCGTCGTGCCCGCCGCCGACACGGTGGCGTTCCTGCACCCGCAGCCGGTGTCCGCGCTCTGGGGCGTCGGCGGCAAGACGCAGGAGACCCTCGAGAACCGCGGCCTGCGCACGGTCGGCGATCTCGCGACGACACCACTCGGGTCGCTCGTGTCGCTGCTCGGCCCCGCCGGTGGACAGCGCCTGCACGACCTCGCCTGGGGGCGCGACCCCCGCCGGGTCGACACCGCCGTCGGCGAGAAGTCCATCGGGCACGAGGTCACCTTCGGCACGGACCTGACCGACCGTGACGCCGTCGCGCGGGAACTCCTGCGCCTGTCGGAGAAGGTCGCCGTCCGGATGCGCCGCGCCGACGTGCAGGCCAGGACCCTCGCGCTCAAGGTCCGGTACACCGACTTCACCACACTGACCCGGTCCCGCACGCTGGCCGAGCCGACCGACGTCGCACGCCGCATCCACCGCGAGGCCGTCGAGCTCTACGACGTGCTGCACAAGCCGGGCAACCGCATCCGGCTCATCGGCGTCCGCGGGGAGAACCTCGTGCCGACCGCGGCGAGCAACGCCCTGTGGGATGACGACGCGCCGTGGCGGGACACCGAGACGACCGTCGACGCCGTCACCGCCCGCTTCGGTGCCGGCGTGCTGCGACCGGCATCGCTCGTGCGCGGGGCTCCCCAGCAGCGCCCGCCCCATGCTCGGCAGGACATCGGGTGACGGTAGAATCGCCTGAAGTGAGCGCAGCGGAGTACGACGACCAGCAGCCCGCCGCACCCGGCGGTGTCCGAGCCGACGACGCCGGTGCCGGCCGGGCGGGCCAACCCCGTACCGGGGCGGACGGGCACGGCGGCCAGACCGTCGAGCTCGACCTCGCGCCGGCCGAACTGGCGGAGATCGCGGGCAACGCAGCGGCCGAGCACCTGTCCCCGGCCTTCCCCGACCGTGCGGCGTGGGGCACGGCGTCGAAGCTCCGCGCCTGGCAGGTCGAAGCCCTCACGAAGTACTTCGAGTCCGAGCCGCGCGACTTCCTCGCCGCCGCCACCCCCGGCGCCGGCAAGACCACGTTCGCGCTCCGACTCGCCACCGAGCTCCTGGCCCGCGGCACCGTCGACCGCATCGTGGTCGTCGCCCCGACCGAGCACCTGAAGCGACAGTGGGCCGACGCCGCCGACCGCGTGAACATCCGCATCGACCCGATGTTCAAGAACGGCGACGGCATGTTCGGCCGGCACTACCAGGGCGTCGCGATCACGTACGCCCAGGTCGGCATGAACCCCGAGGTCCACAAGCGCATCACCGAGGGTGGTCGCACCCTCGTCGTGCTCGACGAGGTCCACCACGGCGGCGACGCCCTGACCTGGGGCGACGGCATCAGGGAAGCGTTCAGCGGTGCCACCCGCCGCCTGTCGCTGTCCGGCACGCCCTTCCGCTCCGACACCGCGCCGATCCCGTTCGTGCAGTACGCGCCCGACGAGCAGGGCATCCGCACGTCGATCTCCGACTACAACTACGGGTACGGCCGCGCCCTCGCCGACGGCGTCGTCCGGCCGGTGCTGTTCATGGCCTACGCCGGACAGATGCGCTGGAAGACCCGCATGGGCGACGAGATGTCGGCGTCCCTCGGCGAGCAGGTCACGAAGGACATCACCGCCCAGGCCTGGCGCACGGCGCTCTCGCCCGAGGGCGAGTGGATGCCGGCCGTGCTCCAGGCCGCCGACACGCGCCTGACCGAGGTCCGGCGCGGGGTCCCCGACGCCGGCGGGCTCGTCATCGCCACCGACACCACGACCGCGCGGGCCTACGCCAGGATCCTGCAGCAGATCACGGGGGAGCGGCCGACGGTCGTGCTCTCCGACGAGGCCGCCGGGTCGAGCCGCATCGGCGCGTTCGCCGCAGACACCTCCCGGTGGATGGTCGCGGTCCGCATGGTGTCGGAAGGCGTCGACGTGCCCCGGCTCTGCGTCGGCGTGTACGCCACGAGCGCCAGCACGCCGCTGTTCTTCGCCCAGGTGATCGGCCGCTTCGTGCGTGCCCGTCGTCGGGGTGAGACCGCCTCGGTGTTCCTGCCCAGCGTGCCGGGGCTGATGGCCCTCGCCGCGACCCTCGAGCTCGAGCGCGACCACGCCCTCGACCGCCCGAAGGACGCCGAGGACGGGATGTACAACCCCGAGGACGCCATGGTCGCCGAGGCCAACAAGGAGGACCGCGCCTCCGAGAGCCTGCTCGACATGCAGCCGTTCGAGGCCCTCGACTCCCAGGCGTCCTTCGACCGGGTCCTCTACGACGGCGGCGAGTTCGGTACCGGCGGTGAGATCGGCTCGCTCGAGGAGCTCGACTTCATCGGCATCCCCGGGCTGCTCGAACCCGACCAGGTGCGCGACCTGCTCCGCGCCCGCCAGGCCACCCAGGCGAAGCGGTCGAAGGGCCGCGCGGTGAAGGACGGCACGCCGAAGGCACCCGAGCCCGACCGCCCGATGTACATGACGATCAAGGAGCAGCGCTCCGAGCTGCAGCGCCTCGTGTCGATCTGGTCCAGGCACTCGAACGAGCCGCACGGGTCGATCCACGCCGAGCTGCGTCGCATCAGCGGTGGTCCGGCCGTGGCACAGGCGAGCATCGAGCAGATCCAGAAGCGGATCGACATCCTCCGGTCTCGCATCGGCGGCCGACGGTGACCGCGTCAGTCACCGCGCCCGCACCCGCGCCAGCGCCGTGATCGTCGAGGTCGACGACCGCACCTGGCTCGTCAAGCGCGACGAGTCGTCGTCTCCAGAGGCGGTGATCGACCGCTTCGGCGGCGGCTACCGACTCCGGCGCTTCAGCCTGGTCGAGTCCCGCCGCACGGCACACGGCGTCTACACGGGCCTCGAGCTCGCCGAGACCGCCTGGTGGCGGTTGCGCGACACCCGTCGCTGATCGTCATCCGATCTGCCCGATCCGCGCGGCGATGATGACGCTGCGAGCCGGGATCGAGTAGACCGGACACATGGCAGATTCGATCCCTCACGTCCTCGTCCTCGGTGGCGGCTCCGCCGGCTACTCCACCGTCAAGCAGCTGCAGAAGCACGCCGCGACCGTGCCGATGCGCATCACCCTCGTGGACCAGAACACGTACTACACGTACCTGCCGTTCCTGCCCGAGGTCGCCGGCGGTCACATCGCGCCGAAGGACGTCACCGTCGAGCTCCGTCGTGCGCTCCGCAAGACCCGCGTGATCCAGGGCAAGGTCACCGGCATCTCCTCGGCCGACAAGACCGTGTCGATCGCCACGGCCGGCGGCGACGACCGCACGCTCGGCTACGACCAGCTCGTCGTCGCACTCGGCTCCGTCACGCGCACCTTCCCGACCCCGGGCCTCGACGAGGTCGGCGTCGGCTTCAAGACCGTGGAAGAGGCGGCCTACGTCCGCGCCAAGCTCCTCGACAACATCGCGAAGGCCGCTGCCACCCGTGACGACGACGAGCGTCGCCGTCTGCTCACCAGCATCTTCGTCGGCGGTGGCTACACCGGTGTCGAGGCCATCGGCGAGCTGTTCGACGTCTCGCAGGCCGCCATCAAGACGTACCCGTCGCTCGCCGGCGAGCAGCCCCGCTGGGTGCTCATCGACGCGCTCGACCGCGTCGCGCCCGAGGTCGGCCCCGAGCTGTCGAAGTGGACCCTCGAGTCCCTCCGTGCCCGCGGCATCGACGTCCGCCTGAAGACCACCATGCCGAGCTGCGAGGGCGGCGTCGTCAAGCTCTCCGACGGCGACGAGTTCGCCACCGGCCTGCTCGTCTGGACCGCCGGCGTGAAGCCGAACCCGCTCCTCGACGCCTCCGACCTGCCGCGCGGGCCGAAGGGCCACCTCGCCGCCAACGCGAAGCTCCAGGTCGAGGCCGAGGACACCCACGAGGTCGTCCCCGGCGTCTGGGGCCTCGGCGACGTCGCGCAGGTCCCCGACCTGACCGCCGACAAGCAGCCGGCGTACTACCCGCCGAACGCGCAGAACGCCGTCCGCCAGGCCGTCGTCGCCGCGGACAACGTGGTCGCCACGATCACGGGCAAGCCGCTCGAGGAGTACCGCCACGTCTCCGTGGGCACGGTCGCCTCGTACGGTGTCGCCAAGGGTGCCGCCAACATCAAGGGCATCAAGATGACGAACCTGTTCGCCTGGCTCGCGCACCGCTCGTACCACGTGTACGCGATGCCGACGCTGAACCGCAAGGCGCGCATCGTCATCGGCTGGGTCACCGGCGCCGTCTCCGGTCGCGACGCGACCTCGCTCATCAAGGAGACCGACCCGCGTCGCTCCTTCGTGGACGCCAGCAAGAGCTAGGCAACCACGCTCAGACGGGAGGCTCGGTGCCAGCTGGCACCGGGCCTCCCGTCCGTCGTACGGTCACCGTGCGGAGTCGGTGGGGGATGCGGCTCGGACGGCTCCGACGCGGAGGAAGTCGAGCTTCTCGGCGTCGGGTCCTCCTGTCGCGGTCGAGTAGACGACGAGCTTGACGTCGGAGTCGGGAACGGTGACGACGTCGCAGTCGAGGGTGACGTCGCCGACGACGCGGTTGTGGACCGTCTTCACGAGGGACTGGTGCGCCGCCGCTCGCCCTTCGTCCCAGTACGCGGCGAAGCGTTCGCTCTCGCGCCGCAGGCGAGTGATGAAGGCCGCGAAGCGGGCGTCCTCGCCGAGCCTCGCGGCGGTGCGTCGGAGGTCAGCGACGAGGGCACGCTCGAAGGACGCTGGGCCGCCGTGCGCCGTCGCGACCTCAGCGACGCTGTCGTCGATGAAGGTCTGCACGATCAGGTTCTGGTCGGGGTCCGCGAGCACCGACGGCGCGTCGAACAGGGCCTGCCAGAGCGGCGTGGAGTGCAGCATCGTCCAGTCGGCGGCGAACACGGCCAGCGGGAGATCGGCCATGCGGACGAGCATGCGCTGCAGACCAGGTGGGATGTGTCGCGACACCACACCCGCGCGGGGCGGTGCGAGTCCGGCTGCGCGGTGGAACAGGTCGGTCTCGCTGCGGTCGAGTTGCAGAGCGCGTGCGAGGGACTGGACGACCTGGGCTGAGGGTGTGCGGGAGCGACCCTGTTCCAGGCGCATGACGTAGTCCACGCTGACGCCGGCGAGCTGCGCGAGTTCCTCGCGGCGCAGCCCCGCCGTTCGTCGACGCCCGAACGACTCCAGGCCGACGTCCTCGGGGCGCAGCCGCCCCCGCCAGGCGCGGAGGAGCTCGCTCAGGTCCTCGACGTGGTCTGCATGCATCCGTCCATTGTCGGCGCGCAGGGCGACCGCCGCATGGGAACGCCTGTCCCATGCTCGGGAAGCACCCTGCGGTGCCCACCGCCGATGGGTAGCACCGTTCTTCCCTGGCTGCGGCAGGTCGTGTGACCGCACGCTTGGCCTCGCACCACCACGAGACCGATCACACGACAGCAGGAGAACCATGACCATCACGCTCATCACCGGGGGCAACAAGGGCATCGGCCACGAGACCGCCCGGCGGCTGATCGCTGCCGGACACACCGTGTGGATCGGCGCTCGGGACACCGATCGCGGCCGGGTTGCCGCAGCGGGGCTCGGCGCCTCGTTCGTGCAGCTCGACGTCACGGACGACGCGTCCGTCACCGCGGCGGCTGCGACGATCCAGGACCAGGCGGGCCACCTCGACGTCCTGGTCAACAACGCCGGCATCCTCGGGGACGTCACCGCGCCCGAGGACATGACCGTCGACCAGCTGCGTGCGGTCTACGAGACCAACGTCTTCGGCGTCGTCCGTGTGACGAACACGTTCCTGCCGGTCCTCCGGCGTTCCACGGCCCCTTCGGTCATCAACGTGACGAGCGGCCTCGGGTCGTTCACGCTGGTCCACGACGCGGAACGTGTCGAGTCGCAGTACCCGCTCGCGGCCTACGGCTCCTCCAAGACAGCAGTCACCATGCTGACCATGCAGTACGCCAAGACCACCCCGGACGTCCGCTTCAACGCGGTGGATCCCGGACAGACAGCGACCGAGTTCACCGGTCAGCTCGGGCACAGCGTCGAGGACGGCGCCGACGCAGCAGTCCGGATCGCGACCCTCGGCACGGACACCCCGACCGGGACCGTCACCGACCGCGACGGTCGCCTGCCCTGGTAAGTGACCGGTGACGGACGGGAGGCTCGGTGCCAGCTGGCACCGGACCTCCCGTCCGTCATTGGTCACCATGCGCAGACCTGGAACGGCTCCCACGCGTCGCTCGCCACCCTGGGCGGACGAGCGAGAGGAGCGTCCATGCGCGCCATGACGTACCGAGGTCCGTACCGCGTCCGGGTCGAGGAGAAGCCCGACCCGCGCATCGAACACCCGAACGACGCGATCGTCCGGGTCGAGCGGGCCGCGATCTGCGGATCCGACCTGCACCTGTACCACGGCATGATGCCCGACACCCGGGTCGGCCACACGTTCGGCCACGAGTTCATCGGCGTCGTCGAGCAGATCGGGTCGTCGGTCGAACACCTGAGCGTGGGCGACCGCGTGATGGTCCCGTTCCACATCTCCTGCGGGACCTGCTGGTTCTGCGCCAGGGGCCTGTTCACGAACTGTCACAACGTCAACGCGAACGCCACCGCGGTGGGCGGGATCTTCGGGTACTCGCACACGACCGGTGGCTTCGACGGCGGGCAGGCCGAACGGGTCCGCGTGCCGTACGCCGACGTCGGGCCGCAGGTCATCCCCGACTGGCTGGACCCCGACGACGCACTGTTGATGACCGACGCGCTCGGCACCGGCTACTTCGGGGCGCAGCTCGCCTCGATCCGCGAGGGCGACACCGTCGTGGTCCTCGGCGCCGGCCCCGTCGGGTTGTTCGCGGCGAAGTCGGCTTGGTTCATGGGTGCCGGCCGCGTGATCGTCATCGACGCGTTCGAGTACCGCCTCGAGAAGGCGCGGACGTTCGCACACGCCGAGACGATCAACTACGCCGAGGTCGACGACGTGGTCGTGGAGATGAAGAAGCAGACCGACTACCTCGGGGCTGACAGCGTCATCGACGCAGTGGGTGCCGAGGCCGACGGCAACTTCCTGCAGCACGTCAGCGCTGCCAAGTTCAAGATGCAGGGCGGCTCACCGGTCGCGTTGAACTGGGCGATCGACGGCGTCCGCAAGGGCGGCACCGTCTCGGCCATCGGCGCGTACGGGCCGATCCCGAACCTGGTGAAGTTCGGTGACGCCATGAACAAGGGCGTCACGATCCACATGAACCAGGCACCCGTGAAGCGGCAGTGGCCGCGGCTGCTCGAGCACATCCAGGCCGGACACCTGAAGCCGAGCGACATCATCACGCACCGCATCCCGCTCGAGCACATCGCCGAGGGCTACCACCTGTTCTCCGCGAAGCTCGACGGGTGCATCAAGACGGTGATCGTGCCGTGAGCAGGGAGGACGAGGAGATGACGGACCACATCGCGTACATCGCCGACGGGAAGCGCAACGCGCCGAGTGCGGACGAGCTCCGGGCGCGGATCCCCGGGTGGGGGAGCGACCTCGACCCCGCCGACCGGCCGAGCGTGCCGAAGCTGTCCAGGGAGGCCGGTTCCGCCACCGGGGCGCACTGGGTCCGCCCGGAGCAGCAGCCGGGCGGGACGGGGCGCGAGCGCTCGATCGAGCACGCGCACGTGACGCCCGTGTTCGGGACGGCCCAGCCGCTCCGAGGCCTCGCCGGGGTCGTGCGGCGGTACGCCTACCGCCGCTTCAGCGAGGGACGCCTGGCGCACTGGATGCTGCTCGTCGTGGGCGACCGGATCGACGTCGCGACCCACCGGGTGACCGACGCGCTGCGCGGGCGGCCGGACGACCTGATCGGGGAGACCGGCATCGGTGCCGAGCGGGGGAAGCGGCCGATCGCGTCGCGGCTCGGGAGCACGCGGCCCGACACGCACCACACGTGGATGGACCCGTTCGTCGTGAACTGGCCCGCGGTCGTGGCCGGTGGCGTGCTGCTGCTGGTCGTGCGGCGGGTGCTGCGGCGGCGGTAGGCGGGCGCACGAAAACGAACGGCCCACCCGAAGGTGGGCCGTTCGCCGCGTGTCTCAACACTGCGTGTCCGAAGGGGGACTTGAACCCCCACGCCCTAATACGGGCACTAGCACCTCAAGCTAGCGCGTCTACCAATTCCGCCATCCGGACAGGATGTTCTGCAGTTGTGCGACAGTCCCAGCGGGTTTCCCCGGCGTTGCTGCCGGAGAAGACATTAGCACGGGTCTGAACGGTCGTTGAACACGGCTGGACATCCCGGGCGCGTTGACGAACGGGAGCTCCGGCCGGAGCCGTCGGAGGGGGCCGGTAGCGTGGTGGCATGACGACGGACCCGCAGGGCACCACGACCGAGCCGGAGCTCGAAGCCACCGCTCGGATCGCCCGAGACCTCATCAGGATCGACACGACCAACTGGGGTGAAGGCCGCTCGAACGGGGAGTCCGAGGCCGCCCACTACGTCGAGGCAGCGCTCCGCGACCTCGGCGCGTCGCCGCAGCTGTTCGAGTCCGAGCCCGACCGGGTCAGCGTCGTCGCGCGCTTCCCGGGGCGCAACCGGGACAAGCCCGCACTCGTCGTCCACGGGCACCTCGACGTCGTCCCCGCGGACCCCGCCAACTGGAGCGTCGACCCGTTCGGCGGCGTGGTCAAGGACGGCATGCTCTGGGGTCGCGGTGCCGTCGACATGAAGAACATGGACGCGATGATGCTGACCGCTCTCGGCGACGTCATCGCCGAGCACGGAGCACCCGAGCGCGACCTCGTGATCGCGTACTTCGCGGACGAGGAAGCCGGCGGGGTGCTCGGCGCCCACCACGTCGTGTCGAACCACCCCGAGGTCTTCGACGGGGCGACGGCCGCGATCAGCGAGGTGGGCGGCTACTCCGTCACGCTCGACGACCGGCGCGCGTACCTGCTGCAGACCGGCGAGAAGGCCCTGATGTGGATCACGCTCGTCGCCCGCGGCACTGCCGCGCACGGGTCCCACGTCATCCGGGACAACGCCGTCACGAAGGTCGCGGCCGCCGTCGCCCGGATCGGGAGCGAGGACTGGCCGGTCCGCCTCTCGGCGACGACCGAGTCGATGATCACCGAGATCGCGCGGTTCCTCGGGGTCGACCCCACGGTGACCGGTCCGGACGAGATCGCCCTCGCGACCGGGTCCGCCTCCCGCTTCATCCACGCGGCGCTCCACACCACGACGAACCCGACCGTGCTGCGCGCCGGGTACAAGCACAACGTGATCCCCGACGCTGCTGAGGCGCTCATCGACATCCGCTGCCTCCCCGGGGACGAGGAGACGGTGCTCGCCCGCGTGCGGGAACTCGCCGGCGACGACGTCGAGGTCGTCATGAACCACCGCGACATCGGCATGGAGCAGGACTTCGGCGGTCCGCTCGTCGACGCCGTGCGGGACGTCCTCGGTCGGCACGACCCGGGCGCCCCCGTGCTGCCGTACCTGCTCTCCGGCGGCACGGACAACAAGGCCCTCTCCACGATCGGCATCGCCGGCTACGGCTTCGTGCCGCTGCAGCTGCCGGTCGGCATCGACTTCCCCGCGATGTTCCACGGCGTGGACGAACGCGTGCCGCTCGACTCGCTGGCGTTCGGTCGGCGCGTGCTCGGCGACCTGCTCGGCACGTACTGACACACTGGACGGTCGCCTGACCCGGCGACACCCGACGACGACCCACCCTGAAAGGCCGCGCCAGTGCACATCCTCGAGGCCATCTTCCTCGGCTTCGTGCAGGGACTGACCGAGTTCCTGCCCGTCTCCTCCAGCGCGCACCTGCGCATCGTGGGGCTGTTCCTGCCCGATGCCGAGGACCCGGGTGCCGCGTTCACCGCCGTGACCCAGCTCGGAACCGAGACCGCGGTGCTCATCTACTTCTGGCGGGACATCAAGCGGATCGTCGCCCGCTGGTTCGGCTCGCTCTCCGGCAGGGTGCCGCGCACCGATCCCGACGTCCGCCTCGGGTGGCTGGTGATCCTCGGCACGATCCCGATCGGGGTCGTCGGGCTGCTGCTGCAGGACACGATCGAGACCACGTTCCGGTCGCTCTGGATCGTGGCGGTCGTGCTCATCGTCTTCGGCGTCGTGCTCGGCGTGCTCGACCGCGTCGGCCGCAAGGAGCGCCCCATCGAGCAGATGACCTTCGGCGGCGGCATCCTGGTCGGCCTGGCCCAGGTGCTCGCCCTCGTCCCCGGCGTCTCCCGCTCGGGCGCGACGGTGTCGATGGGCCTGGCGCTCGGCTACACCCGCGAAGCCGCGGCGCGCTTCGCGTTCCTGCTCGCCGTGCCCGCCGTGTTCCTGTCCGGGCTGTACGAGGCCGCGACCAGCCTCGGCGACACCGGCGCGCCGTTCGGCCTGGCCGACACGCTGATCGCGACCGTCGTCGCCTTCGGGGTGGGGTACGTCGTGATCGCCGCGTTCATGCGCTACATCAGCAAGCGGAGCTTCCTGCCCTTCGTGTACTACCGGATCGCACTGGGTATCGTGCTGATCGTGCTGCTGTCGCTCGGAGTGATCAACCCGTGAGGGCCTGGCAGGCCCCGTCCGTCCCCGAGGTCCCCGGCAACGGCCCTCGCCCCGTCGTGCACGACACGGCCGTGGGCAAGCCGGTCGACCCGACGCGCGGGGACGACCGTGCCGCGCTCTACGTGTGCGGCATCACCCCGTACGACGCCACCCACCTCGGCCACGCGGCCACCTACCTGGCGTTCGACACACTCGGTCGGGCCTGGCGTGACGCCGGCTTCGACGTGGAGTACGCCCAGAACACCACCGACGTCGACGACCCGCTGCTCGAGCGTGCCGCACGGGACGGCGTCGACTGGCAGGACCTCGCCGCGTCGCAGATCGACCTGTTCCGCCGCGACATGGAGGCCCTGCGCATCCTGCCGCCCGACGACTACGTCGCCGTCACGGACGAGGTCGAGCGCATCGCCGAGGCGATCGCGTTCCTGCAGGAGACCGGCTACGCGTACAGCGTGCCCACCCCCGACTCCGAGGGCGACGACCTCTACTTCGACGTCAACCGCCCGACCGAGTCCTGGGCCCTCGGCGACGAGAGCCGCCTGGACCGCGAGACCATGCTGACGCTGTCGGCCGAACGCGGTGGCGACCCCGACCGCGCGGGCAAGCGCGACCCCCTCGATCCGCTCCTCTGGCGCGCCGCCCGTGCGGGCGAGCCGAGCTGGGAGACCGAGGTCGGCCCGGGTCGTCCCGGCTGGCACATCGAGTGCAGCGTCATCGCCGGCGACCGCCTCGGCCTGCCCATCACCGTGCAGGGCGGCGGCAGCGACCTCGTCTTCCCGCACCACGAGATGAGCGCTGGACACGCTGCAGCCCTGGCACACCAGCCCCTCGCGAACGCCTACGTGCACACGGGGATGATCGCGTACCAGGGCGAGAAGATCTCGAAGTCGCTCGGCAACCTCGTCACCGTGCGGGGGCTGCTCGACGACGGCGCCGACCCTCGGGCCATCCGCCTGGCCCTGCTCTCGCACCGCTACTCGGACGACTGGGAGTGGTTCGACGGCGAGCTCGCGAGTGCGACCCGTCGACTCGCGACCTGGGACGCCTGGGCTTCCGGTGGCGCGGGACACGCCGACGACGCGGACGACGTCGTCGCACGCCTCCGTGCCCGCGTGGCGGACGACCTCGACACGCCGGGTGCCGTCGCGGCCGTCGACACCGCGGTCGCGGGTGGGACGCGCTCGACGCCGGCGCTCGTCGACGTCGTCGACGCGCTGCTCGGCATCCGCATCGGCTGACGCGCCGCTGAGGACGCAGTTGGTGTCGGTTCCCGCGGACGGGACGCGACACGAACTGCGACCTCACCAGGCGAGACGGGCCGGCCACACGACGGACGGGAGGCTCGGTGCCAGCTGGCACCGAGCCTCCCGTCCGTCGTCGGTGTGCGTTCCGACCCCTGTCACCTGCGATGGCGGGTCGGAACGCGCGTTGCGGGTCGGAAGAACCGACCCGCAACGCGCGGAACGACCTGCAACGCGCGACGCGACCCGCGGCCCGCCCGTCGCGCTACTGCGGCGGCGTCGGCGGGCGCCAGGGGCCCTCGCCCGCGGAGCCGCCCCCGTCCTTGCCGTCCTTGCGCTCCCGACGGCGGAGGTACTGCTCGAACTCCTGCGCGATGGCGTCCCCGGAGGCCTCGGGGGAGTCGACCGTGTCACGGGCCTGCTCGAGCTGCCCGATGTAGGACGCCATGTCCTCGTCGTCGGCGGCCAGGGCGTCGATGCCCTCCTCCCACTCGGAGGCGTCGTCGAGGAGGGTGCCGCGCGGGACCGTGACGTCCGTGAGCTCCTCCATCTTGTCCAGCAGCGACAGCGTGGCCTTCGGCGACGGCGCGTTGTGCACGTAGTGCGGCACCGAGGCCCAGAGCGAGAGCGTGGTGAGCCCGGCCTTGTCCATCGTGTCGGACAGCACGCCGAGGATGCCGGTCGGGCCCTCGTACGAGGACTTGTCGACGTCGAAGGCCTGGCGCACGTCGGCGTTCTCGCTTGACACGAAGACCGAGATCGGCCGGGTGTGCGGGACGTCGGCGAGCATCGCGCCGACGAAGACGACGGCGTCGATCGAGTACACGTCGGCGAGGTCGATGACCTCGGCGCAGAACGCGCGCCACGTCCGCGAGGGCTCTGGGCCGACGAGCACGAAGACGTCGCGGTCGGCGGGGGAGCCGGTGGCGCCGATGACCGGACGGCCGAGCTCACCCGGGCCGTGCAGGACGATGCGTGGCCACTCGATCCCGCGCACCCCGTTGTCGTCGCTGCCGACGTTCGGACGGTTGAACTGGTAGTCGACGTACCGCTCGCCGTCGATCTCCCGGAGTTCGTCGAGCCCGAGCGCGTCGACGATGCGGCGAGCGAGACCGCTGGCGGCCTCACCCGCGTCGTTCCAGCCCTCGAACGCGACGACCAGCAGCCGGCCGTCGTTGAAGGGGGAGTGCTGTGGCACGGAGCGGACCTCCTGGAGGTGGAGTGGAGCGGGTCACCAGCGCGCGAACGGCGCGCCGGACGACCGGACACGATCAGGCATCCACTGTAGGCCCCTCGGGCGGGTCGGCCCCGCGCCGGCCGCCGGTAGACTCGACGCCCGTGACTGCGCATCCCCCCGCCCTCGTCCAGCCCGCAGCCGTGCTGTGGGACATGGACGGCACGATCATCGACACCGAGCCGATCTGGCAGCAGTCCCAAGTGGAGCTGACCGGTCGCCACGGCGCCACCTGGACGCACGAGGACGGTCTGTCCCTCGTGGGCAGCGGGCTCGAGCGCTCGGGGGAGATCCTCCGCGACCGTGGCGTCGACATGGAGGTCGAGGAGATCGTCCAGTGGATGACCTCCTACGTGATGGAGCGCCTGCAGGGCGACGACCTGCCGTGGCGCCCGGGCGCACGTGAGCTCATCGAGGAGCTGCACACCCGCGGCATCCCGACCGCCCTGGTCACGATGTCCCGCCGGAACATGGCGCTCGTCGCCGCTGACGCCCTCGCCGACCACGCCTTCCGGGTCGTCGTCGCCGGTGACGACGTCGAGCACCCCAAGCCGCACCCCGAGGCCTACCTCCGTGCCGCAGCCGAACTCGGCGTCGACGCCACCGCCTGCGTCGCGATCGAGGACTCGGCCACCGGCGTCGCGGCCGCCGTCGCGTCCGGTGCCGTCACGATCGCGGTCGAGCACATCGTCCCGCTCCCCGAGACCGCCGGCGACGTCTACCTGACGTCGCTGGCCGGCATCGACGTGGACCGGTTGGTCGAGCTGACGTCGCCGGCGCTGGCTGCGCGCGCCGGTGGGGCGTCCGCGTCGTCTCGGCCTGGAGGCCCTGGTGCGGTCGACGGCGCCGCCACCGGCACCGAGGGGGTCACCTCGTGAACGCCGAGCTCCCCGACACGACCGGTCTGCCGCACACCGCCGGCGGTGCGCCGCACACCCCGCCGCGCGGTCCGTTCCGCGCCGGGGACCGCGTGCAGCTGACCGGACCGAAGGGCAAGCTCACGACGCTGTCCCTCGAGCCCGGCGTGATCTACCACACGCACCGCGGCATGCTCGCGCACGACGACGTCATCGGGCAGCCGGACGGGTCCGTCATCATCGCGAGCTCCGGCGACGAGTACCTGGCGCTCCGCCCCCTGCTCAACGACTACGTGATGTCGATGCCGCGCGGCGCGGCGATCGTCTACCCGAAGGACGCGGCCCAGATCGTCGCCTTCGCGGACGTCTTCCCCGGTGCCCGCGTGGTCGAGGCCGGCGTCGGTTCCGGGGCGCTCTCGCTGTGGCTGCTCCGCGCGATCGGTCCGACCGGTCGCCTGCAGTCGTTCGAGCGTCGCGACGAGTTCGCCGAGATCGCCCGGGGCAACGTCGGCACCTTCCTCGGCGCCGTGCCGGACAACTGGAGCGTGACGGTGGGCGACCTCGTCGAGGAGCTCCCCGGTGCCGTCGAGGAGCAGAGCGTCGACCGCGTCGTGCTCGACATGCTCGCGCCGTGGGAGTGCGTGGACGCGGCCGCGGACGCCCTCGTGCCCGGTGGCCTCATCGTCTGCTACGTCGCGACGGTCACGCAGCTGTCCCGCACGGCCGAGGCGCTCCGCGACACCGGGCGCTTCACCGACCCGCAGTCGAGCGAGACCCTGGTCCGCACGTGGCACGTCGAGGGCCTCGCCGTCCGACCGGACCACCGCATGGTCGGGCACACCGGGTTCCTCGTGACGGCACGTCGCCTGGCCGACGGCGTCGTGCTCCCGAACCTCAAGCGTCGTGCGAGCAAGGCCGAGTTCTCCGACGAGGACGTCGAGGCCTGGACGCCCGGGGCCGTCGGCGACCGGACCGCGAGCGACAAGAAGCTCCGCAAGGTCGCGCGGCAGGCGGCCGCACAGGCCCGCAAGGTCGCGGCGGCCGAGGCCGGCAGCCCGGCCGAGACCGATGGTGACGACCGGTAGGCTTCCGCTGTCGCTCGTCCTGCATCGAACGGAAAGAGGGTCCGTGCGCACCATCCCCGCACTCCTGGTCACCATCGGACTGGCCGCGTCGCTGACGGCGTGCACGTCGAGCGGCGCGGGTTCGTCCCCGTCGAGCTGCGACGCCCCCGGTGCCGCGTCCGAGGCCGTCAGCGCCTCCGGCCGCTTCGGTGCCGAGCCGAAGGTGAGCATCCCGACAGGACTCACGACGAAGGGCACGCAGGTCTCGATCCTGAAGCAGGGCGAGGGTCGCCGCATCGACGAGGGCACACCCGTGCTCATCGAGTACACGCTCGTCGACGGCACCACCGGCAAGGTCGCGCAGACCAGCGGGTACAACGGCAAGACCGCCCCGATCACCGCGGGCTCGTCGAACGCCGGGGCCCTCGGCGACGCGCTGCAGTGCGCAAACGTGGGGGACCGCCTCGCCGTGGCGCTGCCGCAGAGCGCGCTGAGCTCCGGCGCGAAGGCCACCAACAAGACCGAGGACGCCGTCGTCGCCGTCATCGACGTCAAGCGGGCCTTCGACGCCCGTGCCACCGGGACCCCGCAGGTCGCTGCCGACCACATGCCCGCGGTCGTGCTCGCGCCGGACGGTGCCCCCGGCATCACGGTGCCGTCGACCACGGCGCCGAAGGGCGATGAGACCCACCTGCTCCGCAAGGGCTCCGGCACCGTGCTCACGGCGAAGGACACCGCGGTCATCAAGTACACGGCCGTCACGTGGGGCGAGGACTCCACCGTCGCCGGCTCGAGCTGGACCGACGGCACCGGCGCGCAGACCGTGCCGCTGACCAAGGGCCAGGTGCAGGAAGGCGTCAGGAACGCCATCGTCGGCAGCCGTGTCGGCGACCAGGTCCTCGCCGTCGTGCACCAGCAGGGCATCGCCTACGCGTACGTCATCGACGTGCTCGGGGTCATGCCGTCCTGATCGTCGGAACGGCCCTCCGGACGGCCCTGACCGACTGTCCACCGCCTCGCGCGAGGGTGCACTCCTGCACCCTCGCGCTGCCGTAGGATCGGCTCGTGCCAGCCACCCGTGTGCCCCGCGTACCGGCGGAAGAACGCCTGTTCAGCCTCGTGCTCGCGCTGCTCTCGACCGAGGCCGGGCTGACCAAGTCGGAGATCCTGGCGAACGTGCAGGGCTACCGGCAGCGGTTCACGACCGGCGGGGACAACGCCTCGCTGGAGCGGCAGTTCGAGCGCGACAAGGACGACGTCCGCGAGCTCGGCATCCCGCTCGAGACCATCGAGACCCCGGGCGCCGCCGGCAACAACCAGACGCTCCGCTACCGGATCCCCAAGGGCGAGTACGACCTGCCGCTCGACGTCCGCTTCACCCCGGACGAGTCCGCACTGCTCTCCCTCGCCGCGATGGCCTGGCGCGAGGGCGCGCTGTCGTCGGACTCCCGCCGGGGGCTGCTCAAGGTCCGGTCGGCCGGGGACGACGAGGGCACGACCGAGGCCTTCGGCATCGACGCCTACGCGCCGCGCCTCCGCACCCGTGACGCCGCCTTCGAGCCGCTCCGTGCCGCGCTCGACCGGGCCGCCGGCGTCCGCTTCGACTACATCACCCCAGGCGAGCACGAGCCCCGCCGGCGCGAGCTCCACCCGATGGCGCTCGTGCAGCACGGTGGTCGCTGGATGCTCACGGCGTACGAACCCTCGACCGACGGCGTGAAGAACTACCTGCTGTCCCGGATCGTCGGCCCGGTCACGTCGTTCCAGGCCGGCCAGCACCCCGCGCCCGCGGGGGCCGGGGAGCGCGCCCTGACCGAGCTCGACCGGCTCTGGTCCGAACGCACCGCCACCGTCGCCGTGCAGCCCGGCTCGGACGCCGAACGCCGGCTCACCCGACGCCGCGACACCACCACCACGACCGACGGCGCCCTGGTCATCCACTACGTCGACCCGCAGATCCTGGCCGAGGAACTCGCGGCCTTCGGGCCGGAGCTCCGGGTGCTCGAACCGGACGAGGTCCGCGAGCGCGTCGTCGGACGGCTCCGCGCACTCGTCGCCGACCACGCCGAGGGAGCGCTCCGTGGCTGACACCCAACCGCTGCAGGCCCAGGACAAGCTCGCGTTCCTGCTCGCCCTGGTGCCGTACCTCATCGACCGCGAACGCGTCTCCGTGGCAGAGGCCGCCCGGCACTTCGGCGTGCCCGAGGCCCGGATCCGCCGTGCCGTCGAGCTCATCGCGGTGTCCGGCATCCCCGGCGAGACGATGCAGTACCAGCACGGCGACCTGTTCGACATCGCGTGGGACGACTTCGAGCAGAACGCCATGATCGTGCTGACGAACCTCGTCGCGATCGACGACTCCCCGCGGCTCTCCGCGCGCGAGGCCTCGGCGCTCATCGCGGGGCTGCAGTACCTCTCCGCGCTGCCCGAGGCCGCCGACCGCGACGCCATCCGCGCGCTCATGGCCAAGCTGTCCCGCGGTGCCGGGGGAGCGGCCGCGAACGTCGCCGTCGGGCAGGAGCTCCATGACGCCACCCTGACGACGATCCGTCGGGCGATGTCCGAGTGCCGCGGCCTGGTCTTCGAGTACGCCGGCCCGCGCAGCAAGGGCAGGACCCGCCGCGTCGACGCCCTGCGGGTCGAGTCGATCGACACCGACTGGTACCTCCGTGCCTGGGACCTCGACCGCCAGGCGCTGCGGACCTTCCGCCTCGACCGGATGACGAACGCCCGGGTGGACGACCGTCCCGCCGAGCGCTCCATCGAGGACGTCGTCATCCCGGACACCCTCTTCCAGCAGAGCTCGAACGACGTCATCGTCACGCTCGAGCTGGACGCCTCGTCCTTGCCGCTCGTCGCCGACTTCCTCGCCGACACCGCGGACGCGCCCGACGACGGCGGCCGGGTGCGCATCCGGCTGGCCGCGTCGGCCGGGTTCGACGGCGTCGTCCGGCTCGTCGCCGGCCTCCCGGGCCGCGCCGTCGTGATCGACCCGCCCGCGGCGCGGGACGCGGTCCGCGCGTTCGCCGCGTCGGCGCTCAGCGCCGACTGACCCGGGCCGGCTTGCCCCGGAGGCTGACCCGCGCCCGGCGCCCATTGGCACCGCACCACCGACGACGGCTCGCGCCGTGCGATTCCGCGGCGCGAGCCGACGTCGGTGGTGCGACGGCGGTCCGCGCCACGCACGCCGCGGCGGACGGGAGGCTCGTGGCGGCGCCGCACGGAGCCTCCCGTCCGGTGTGCCACGGGTCCCGACACCCCGTCGGCTCAGCGGCGAGTGGTCACGATCGGTCGGCTGAGGCCGCCGGAGGCGACGGCCTGCGACCGCTCGGCGGACGTGAGCGGGGTGTCGTGACCACTCGTGCCGGCCGGTGGCCGCGCCGCGGCGGACGGGAGGCCCGTGGCGGCGCCGCACCGAGCCTCCAGTCCGGCTGGCCCACCGGTCGCGACACCCCGTCGGCTGGGCGGCGAGTGGTCACGATCGGTCGGCTGAGACCGCCGGAGGCGACGGCCTGCGGCCGCTCGGCGGACGTGAGCGGGGTGTCGTGACCACTCGCGCCGCCCGGTGGCCGCGCCGCGGCGGACGGGAGGCCTGGGGCGGCGCTGCGCCGAGCCTCCCGTCCGGCGAGCCACCGGTCGCGACCACTCGCGGTGCGCGACCTGTGCGTTCGCGGCCTGCGCCGCGGACTGTCGGTCCCGCTGCCGTAGGATCAGGACATGGCTTCGACGACCGCGCGCGGGCGAGAGAAGCGGCAGGGTCGCCAGTCCAGGGAGCCCGAAGGCCGCATGTCCCTCGGGCAGCACCTGATCGAGCTGCGCAACCGGCTGTTCAAGGCCGTGGTCGCAGTGCTCCTCGGTGCTGTGGGTGGCTGGTTCCTGACGCCGTTCGTGCTCGATTCGCTGCGATCGCCGGTGGCGAAACTCGCAGAGGTGGGTGGGCACACAGCCGAGCTGAACTTCCCGATGATCACGGGGGCGTTCGACCTCCGGCTGCAGATCGCGATCACGGTCGGCGTCGTCATCGCCAGCCCGGTGTGGCTCTACCAGATCTGGGCGTTCATCGTCCCGGCGCTCGTCCGTCGTGAGAAGCAGTACGTCTGGGGCTTCCTCGGCACGGCGATCCCCCTGTTCTTCGCCGGCTGCTGGTTCGGGTGGACGGTCCTGCCGCACATCGTCGGCATCCTCGGCAGCTTCGTGTCCAGCCAGGACACCTCGATCGTCGACGCCAAGGCCTACTACGACTTCGTCATCAAGCTCATCGTGGCGGTCGGCATCGCGTTCGTCCTGCCGGTGTTCCTGGTGCTGCTCAACTTCGTCGGGGTGCTCTCGGCGAAGGCGATCATCAAGTCCTGGCGCGTGGCCATCCTCTGCATCCTCGTCTTCTGCGCCATCGTCACGCCGAGCGCCGACGTCATCTCGATGTTCCTGCTCGCGGTCCCGATGGTCGTCCTCTACGTCGCGGCGTGTGTCGTCACGTGGTTCCATGACCGCCGCCTGGCGAAGCGTCAGGCGAAGCTCGACGCCGAGTACGGGCTGTGACGGACACCGGCCTGAGCGCTGCCGAGCGCTTCCAGGCAGCGAAGGTCCGCAACCGGTCGCGCAACCTCGAGCTGTTCCGCGCCGACCTGCGGTTCGACCTCGACCCGTTCCAGTTCGCCGCCTGTGACTCGCTCGACCAGGGCCGCAGCGTGCTCGTCGCGGCACCGACCGGCGCCGGCAAGACGATCGTCGCGGAGTTCGCGATCTGGCTCGCGATGCGGCAGCCCACGGCGAAGGTGTTCTACACGACGCCGATGAAGGCGTTGAGCAACCAGAAGTACCAGGAGCTCGTCGAGGTCTACGGCGAGACCGAGGTCGGCCTGCTGACGGGCGACACGAACGTCAACCCGCGGGCACGGGTGGTCGTGATGACGACCGAGGTGCTCCGCAACATGATCTACGCGGACTCGGACCTGCTCGACGACCTGGCGTGGGTCGTCCTCGACGAGGTGCACTACCTGGCCGACCGGTTCCGCGGTGCCGTGTGGGAAGAGGTCATCCTGCACCTGCCGACCGAGGTCCGGCTCGTCTCGCTCTCCGCGACGGTGTCCAACGCCGAGGAGTTCGGCGACTGGCTGCAGACCGTCCGCGGGGACACCGACGTCATCGTGTCCGAGGACCGTCCCGTCCCGCTCGAGCAGCACGTGCTCGTCGGCAACAAGATGGTCGACCTGTTCGATTCCTCGGGTGCCGCTGCGACGAACCGGGTCAACCCGGAGCTCCTCCGCCTGGTCGGTGGGGCTGCCCGCAACGAGGGCCGCGGTGGCGGACACCATGGTCGTCGTGGCCGCGGCGGGTACCCGGAGCGCCGGGGGCCGCGGACCGAGAAGCTGCACCGCGAACACATCGCGCGGATGCTCGACGAGCGCATGCTCCTGCCCGCGATCTTCTTCGTGTTCAGCCGCGCGGGCTGCGACCAGGGCGTCCGGCAGGTCCTGCGCTCCGGCGTCTCGCTGACCACCTCGCAGGAGCGCAACGAGATCCGCGAGACGGCGGAGTACCACTGCCGCACGTTGCTCGACGAGGACCTCGCGGTGCTCGGGTACTGGGAGTGGCTCGAGGGCCTCGAGCGCGGGGTCGCCGCCCACCACGCCGGCATGCTGCCCGCGTTCAAGGAGGTCGTCGAGGACCTCTTCCAGCGCAAGCTGCTCAAGGTCGTCTTCGCGACGGAGACCCTGGCGCTCGGCGTCAACATGCCCGCGCGCACGGTCGTCCTCGAGAAGCTCGAGAAGTTCAACGGCGAAGCCCGGGTCCCGATCACGCCGGGGGAGTACACCCAGCTGACGGGCCGCGCGGGACGCCGGGGCATCGACGTCGAGGGCCACTCGGTCATCCAGTGGTCGGACGGCCTCGAACCGCAGGCGGTCGCGTCCCTGGCCAGCCGGCGGACGTACCCGCTCAACTCCTCGTTCAAGCCGACGTACAACATGGCCGTCAACCTCATCGACCAGTTCGGTCGCCAGCGCACCAGAGAGGTCCTCGAGACCTCGTTCGCGCAGTTCCAGGCAGACCGGTCGGTCGTCGACCTCGCGCGCAAGGTGCGGTCGCAGCAGGAGTCCCTCGACGGCTACCAGAAGTCCATGGAGTGCCACCTCGGCGACTTCACCGAGTACGCGGCCCTGCGGCGGGAGCTCTCCGACCTCGAGCGCTCGAACGTCCCCGGTGGTCGCGAAGCCTCGCACGGTGCCCGCGCCGAACGCCAGGCCTCCATCACCGAGGTCCGCCGCGCCCTGCAGCGACACCCCTGTCACGCCTGCCCGGACCGCGAGGCCCACGCCCGCTGGGCCGAGCGCTGGTACAAGCTCAAGCGCGTCAACGACAAGCTCGTCCAGCAGATCCGGTCGCGCACCGGCGCCGTCGCGACGACGTTCGACCGCGTCACCGACGTGCTGCTGCAGCTCGGCTACCTCGTCCCGACGAACGACGGTACCGGTGAGGCGACCGTCGCAGCCGGTGGTCGACGGCTCCAGCGCATCTACGGCGACCGCGACCTGCTCGTCGCCGAGTGCCTCGAGGCCGGCGTGTGGAAGGAGCTCACGCCCGGGCAGCTCGCCGCCATGGCCGCGACGATCGTCTACCAGCCCCGCCGCGAGGACGCGCCCGGCACCGAGCACGCCCTGCCCCGCGGTGCCTTCCGCCCGGCGCTCGACCAGACCCTGACCATCTGGGCCCGGCTCGACGACGTGGAGCGGGACGCCCGCCTGGCCGGGTCGCAGCCGCCCACGCCGGCGATCGCGCTCGGCATGTTCCGCTGGGCCTCGGGCTCCGCCCTGGACGACGTCCTGCGCGCGCTCGACCTGGCCGCCGGCGACTTCGTCCGCTGGTCCAAGCAGGTCATCGACCTCCTCGACCAGATCAAGAACGCCGGCGACCCCGACCTCGCCGAGACCGCTCGCCGTGCGACCGACGCGGTCCGCCGCGGCATCGTCGCGTACGCGACGGTCTGACGGGAGGCCCGGTGTCCGTCCGCGAGTCCGTCGCGCCTCCGCGAGACGGTGGCGTCCCACCGAGACGCCGCGGTCCGTCTGAGACGCCGCCACTTCCGGCGGCGTCTGGTGCACTCGGCGGCGTCTCGTGGCCGTCCCCGTTCACGGCGCTGCCGGTGCGGGTCGCCCTGCCCCTCGCGGTGATCGGCGGTGTGCTCTTCGCGCTCGCGTTCCCGACACCCGGGTGGTGGTTCCTCGCCTACCCGGCGGTGGCCTGCACGCTCCTGGCCGCGATTGGCCAGACCTGGCGCCGCGCGGCCTGGATCGGGTACCTCGGCGGCGTCGCGTTCTGGGTGCCGGCGATCTCCTGGGCCGGCCGCTACCTCGGCCCGGTCCCGTGGCTGGCGCTCGCGCTGTTCGAGGCGGCCATGTTCGCCCTCGGCAGCGTCGCGCTCGCACTCACGTACCGCTGGGTCGCCCGGGTGGTGACGACGACCGCCGGACGCGTGTGGGGCCTCCCGGCCGTGGTGGCGGCGATCTGGACCGGACGCGAGTGGTTCTCCGGGAGCTGGCCCTACGGCGGGTTCGCCTGGGGCCGGGTCGGGCTGTCGCAGTCCGAGAGCCCGTTCGCGCACCTGGCCGCCTACGTCGGCGTGCTCGGGCTGTCGTTCGTGGTCGTCTACTGTGTGGCCGTCGTGGTCTCGCTCGGACTCGTGTCGGGCGTCCGGCTCCGCATGCGGGTCGCGACGGCCGGGCTGCTCGCCGCCGCGGTGCTCGCCGTGCCCGCGTGGCCGACGGCCACTGACGGCACGATCCGCATCGAGTCCGTGCAGGGCAACGGGCCGGCGGGGTACTTCGACCGGGCGCAGCCGGGCGACGTGCTCCGGTCGCAGGTCGCCGCCACCGACGTCAACGCCCGCGGGGTCGACCTGGTGGTCTGGCCCGAGGCCTCGGCCGAGTACGACCCCCGCGCGCAGCCGGTCATCGCGAACGACCTCGACCAGGTGGTGCGTGGTGTGGGGGCGCCGATCGTCGCGGGTGCGATCACGCAGACGCCGTCCGGGGTGCTGCACAACACCTCGTTCGTGTGGACCGCGGACGGCTGGCAGTCGTCGTACGACAAGGTGCGCCCCGTGCCGTTCGGCGAGTACGTGCCGGACCGCTGGTTCTTCTCGAAGCTGGCGCCGTCGCTCATCGGGCTGCTGCAGCGCGACTACACGCCGGGGACGAAGCCGAACGTGCTCTCCGTCGCCGGGGTCAGGGCGGGCATCGCGATCTGCTTCGACATCGTCGACGACGGCCTGACCGCCGACATGGCACGCGGGGGAGCGCAGGTGATCCTCGCGCAGACGAACAACGCCGACTTCTCCGGCACCGACGAGAACCTGCAGCAGCTCGAGATCGCCCGGATGCGGGCCATCGAGAGCGGGCGCTCGCTCGTGAACATCTCGACCGTCGGGGCGTCGCAGGTCATCGACCCGACCGGCCGGACGATCGACCGCGTGCCGGAGTACACCGCCACGTCGATGGTCACCGACGCGCCCCTCGGGACGTCGACCACGCCGGCGACGGTGGCGTCCGGGGACATCACCCTCGTGCTGTCGCTCGGCGGGCTGCTCGTGCTGCTCGCCTGCGCGCCCTGGGGTCGCCGTCGGCGCCGAGGTCCCGCCGGCCGCTGACCTCCCCGAAGCGCGGCACTGGGAACCCACTGTGAATGCGCCGGTCCCGGAACGGGAGCGCGTGGGACAGTGTTGGAACGGGGGAACGACGAGAGGAGTCCACCATGGCTGATCGGAGTCTCCGCGGCATGCGGCTCGGGAGTCAGAGTCTCCAGAGCGAAGAGGGCGTCGAGCTCTCAGATCGCAAGCGTGCGGTGTACCAGGCCGCGACGGGCGAGACCTTCGACGTGGTGTTCTCGGCCGACGCCGAGGTCCCGCAGAGCTGGTCCGACCCGCGCAGCGGTTTCGAGGGACGCCTGCTCGGCGACGACGGCGTGCCCGTCGAGGTCGCGGCAGAGGACGTCAAGGCACCGCGAACGCACTGGGACATGCTGCTCGAGCGGCGGTCCCGCGAGGAGCTCGAGGAACTGTTGCAGGAACGCCTGCAGTTCCTCCGCGCCCGACGCGGCGCCTGACCTGAACGAGTGACGGCCCGCTCCCTGCATCGGGGAGCGGGCCGTCGTCGTTCGTGGACTGCTGGTGCTGCTACTGCTGCTGGCCGTTGTTGTCGTTGTCGCCGTCGCGCAGTTGCGCGCGGGTGGCGTCAGCCGCGGCGGCGAGCTTCTCCTCGACACTGCGGTTCGACTCGGCGAGCCGCTCGTCGAGGACGGAGTCCGGGATGATGTCCGACGCCGGGGCGTTCGCCCGCGTCGCCGCCGAGGTGTTCGTGCCGTCGGCCGCGGCGCTGTTGGCCAGGCTCTCGTTGGCGAGCTGCGAGATCTTCGCGAGGAAGTCGCTGCCCCCGCCTGCACCTGCCGTGCCGGTTGCACCTGCCGTGCCGCCCGCACCGCCCGCGCCGCCGGCCGGGGAACCGCCCATGCGCGGGGCGCTGAAGCCCTTGGCGATGCCCGAGAGGGCCTCGGTGAACTCGCTGGGGATCATCCAGACCTTGTTCGCGGTGCCCTCGGCGATCTTCGGGAGCATCTGCAGGTACTGGTACGACAGCAGCTTCTCGTCCGGGTCGCCGACGTGGATGGCGTCGAAGACGGTCGCGATGGCCTGGGCTTCACCCTCGGCGCGGAGGACCTGCGCCTTGGCGGCACCCTCGGCCTGGAGGATGGCTGCCTGACGGGCACCTTCGGCCTCGAGGATCTGGGACTGCTTGGTGCCCTCGGCCTGCAGGATCGCAGCACGACGGTTCCGCTCGGCACGGAGCTGCTGCTCCATGGCGTCGACGATGGACACGGGCGGCTCGATCGCCTTGAGCTCGACTCGGCCCACCCGGATGCCCCACTTGCCGGTCGCCTCGTCGAGGACCACACGGAGCTGCCCGTTGATGTTGTCGCGGCTGGTCAGGGCTTCTTCGAGGTTGAGGCCACCGACCACGTTGCGGAGCGTGGTGGTCGTGAGCTGCTCGACGGCGCCGAGGTAGTTCGCGATCTCGTAGGTGGCCGCACGGGCGTCCGTCACCTGGAAGTAGACGACCGTGTCGATGGAGACGACGAGGTTGTCCTCGGTGATGACGGGCTGCGGCGGGAAGGACACGACCTGCTCACGCATGTCGAGCAGCGGCCGGAGCCGGTCGATGAACGGCACCAGCAGGTTCAGACCCGGGGTGAGGGTCTTGTGGTACTTGCCCAGTCGTTCGACCACGCCGGCCGTCGCCTGGGGGACGATCCGGATCGCCTTGGCGAGGACGACGATCACGAAGATGACGATGACGGCGATCAGTACGAAGAGCACGATCGTCCCGGGTGCGAGGGTCATTGGGCTGCCTTCTGTTGGATGCGGACGACGGCGGTCGAGCCCTCGATGGACTCGACGACGACGCCGGTGCCGAGCGGCGGGGTGCGGTCGGGAGCGGCTGCGTCGATGCGCGCGCTCCAGGTCTCGCCGTTGGCCAGGCGGACCTGACCGGGTGCGGTGGGGGTGAACGCGACGGCGACCGTGCCGGGCATGCCGACGAGGCCTTCCATCCCGGTGCGGCGCGGGTCAGCGCCACGGCCGAGGGCGGCGAGCACGCGGGGCCGCACGAGCGAGAGCAGCACGAGCGCGAGGACCGCGGCGATGATCGTGGAGAGCCACCACGGGGCACCGAGCAGGGCGGCGATCAACCCACCGGCGGCTCCGGCGGCCAACATGATGAAGATGAAGTCGAGCGTGAAGACCTCGACCACCCCCAGCACGAGGACCAGTGCGATCCAGACGATCGTCTGGACCCATTCGGTGATGTGCACGCGAGCTCCCTCCCTCGGTCGCGGCGGCACCCGCGGCATCGCGGAGCCGGTTCAACTCCGTTCAACATATCGGACGACCACCGACATCTCGCAGGGGATTGGTAGGCTCGCTGCGGTCGACTAGGACCCTTCGAACAGGAGAACAGCACTGTGAGCAACCCCCTCGCCCCCGGAGCACTCACCGGCACGCGTGCCCTCGTCACCGGGTCCTCCCGCGGCATCGGCGCCGACACCGTCGGGTACCTGGCAGAGGCCGGCGCGAAGGTCGTCGTGAACTACCGCAACAAGGCCCGTCGCGCGGAGCAGATCGCGGAGCGCGTCGTCGCCGCCGGTGGGGACGCCCTCGCCGTGGGCGCCGACCTGACCGACCACGACTCCGTGCAGGCCATGGTCGACACTGTGGTGCAGGCGTGGGGCGGCATCGACCTGCTCGTGCTCAACGCCTCCGGTGGCATGGAGTCCGGCATGGGCGACGACTACGCGCTCCGGCTGAACCGGGACGCCCAGGTCGACATGCTCCAGACCGCCGTGCCGCACATGCCCGCAGGCTCCCGGGTCGTCTTCGTCACGAGCCACCAGGCCCACTTCGTCGAGACCGCCGAGACGCTGCCCGAGTACGTGCCGGTCGCCAAGAGCAAGCGCGCCGGCGAACTCGCCCTGCGCGAGCTCGTCCCGCAGCTCGAAGCCGCCGGCATCGAGTTCGTGGTCGTCTCCGGCGACATGATCGAGGGCACCATCACCGCCACGCTCCTCAACCGGATCAACCCCGGCGCGATCGAGGGCCGTCGACAGGAGGTCGGCAAGCTCTACAGCGTCTCGGAGTTCGCCGCGGAGATCGCCCAGGCCGCTGTCGACCCGATCCCGGCCGACCACACCCGCCTGGTCGGCGACGTGAGCGGCTTCGTCGACTGAGAGCCCACCCGGTCCCGCGCGTCCGCTAGCGTCGGGGACGTGACTGCCACGCCCGGCCTGCGCCGAACCTCCCGGATCCTGCTCCTCGACCCGGAGGGTCGCGTGTTCCTGATGGACACGAACGCGCCGTCCTCCGACGGCTTCCACCGCTGGATCACGCCGGGCGGCGGTGTCGACCCGGGGGAGTCGCACCGCGACGCCGCGATCCGCGAACTCCGCGAGGAGACGGGCATCGTCATCACCGACCCCGGCGAGCCGGTCTGGTCGTGGGACTTCGACGTCGCGTGGGACCAGGCCGACCACGACCGCGGCCACTCGGAGTTCTACGTCGTGCGCACCGCGGGCTTCTCGCTCTCGAGCGAGGAGTGGACCGAGGACGAGCGCGTCGACATCCTCGACGCCCGGTGGTGGACGGCGGACGAGCTCGACGCCACCAACGAGCCGTTCGAGCCGCGTGAGCTGCCCGACCTGGTCCGGCGGTTCACTCCCGCGGCGTGAGGACGCAGAACTCGTTGCCCTCGGGGTCGGTGAGGACGACCCACGGGACCTCCTGCTGCCCGATGTCAGCGAGCGCCGCACCTCGTGCCACCAGACCGTCGACGGCGTCCTGCAGTGACTCGTCGGGCGCCGGCGCCAGGTCGATGTGCAGCCGGTTCTTGACCGTCTTGTCCTCGGGGACGGGGACGAAGACGAGTCCCTGCGGCTGCTGCTCCCGCGGGACGGTACCGGCGAGGTCGTCGGCGAACGGCGGCGCGATGACCGCCTCGTCGCCCTCATCGGACAGGTAGACCAGCGGCCAGCCGAGGGTCTCGCCCCACCAGCGGGCGAGTGCCTCGGTGTCGCGGCTGTCGATGACGATCGAGTACCAGCGGAGTGCCATGGCGACAGCATGGCCCTTCTCCACAGGCTCGTCCAGAGCCCTTCGTGCGGCGGACCGGTGGCGCTAGCCTGACCGCCATGGACACCAGCACGGGCCGCATCGCCGACAGCCACGACCGCATCCGGGTGCGCGGCGCGCGCGAGAACAACCTGCGTGACGTCGACGTCGACCTGCCGAAGCGCCGGCTGACCGTCTTCACCGGGGTGTCCGGGTCGGGCAAGAGCTCGCTCGTCTTCGGCACCGTCGCCGCGGAGTCGCAGCGGATGATCAACGAGACGTACAGCGTGTTCGTGCAGGGCTTCATGCCGTCGCTGGGACGGCCGGACGTCGACCTGCTCGACGGTCTGACCACGGCGATCGTCGTCGACCAGGAACGCATCGGTGCCGACCCGCGCTCCACGGTGGGCACCGCGACGGACGCCAGCGCGATGCTGCGGCTCCTCTTCAGCCGGCTCGGCCAGCCCCACATCGGTGGGCCCAACGCGTTCTCGTTCAACCTCGCGACGGTCACCGCGGGTGGTGCCATCACCGTGCAGCGTGGGACAGAGGCAAAGGCCGAGAAGGTCTCGTTCAGTCGGCTCGGCGGGATGTGCGCCCGGTGCGAAGGACGGGGGAGCGTCAGCGAGATCGACCTGTCGCAGCTCTTCGACGACTCGCGGGCGCTCACCGACGGCGCGCTCACGGTCCCGGGCTACGGCACCGACGGCTGGAACGTGCGGATGTACGCCGAGTCTGGCTACTACCCCGGCGACAAGCCCATCCGCGACTTCACGGAGCAGGAGCGGCAGGACTTCCTGTACCGCGAGCCCACCAAGCAGAAGATCGCCGGCATCAACATGACGTACGAGGGCCTCGTGCCGCGGGTCCGCCGGTCGCTGCTGCAGAAGGACCGCACGGCGATGCAGCCGCACATCCGCGCCTTCGTCGACCGCGCGGTCACGTTCACCACGTGCCCGGACTGCGACGGCACCCGGCTCAACGACATCGCCCGGTCGTCGAAGATCGACGGGAAGGACATCGCCCAGGTCGCTGCGATGCAGATCACCGACCTGGCCGCTTGGCTGCACGGCCTCGACGAGCCATCGGTCGGTCCGCTGCTCGACGGGCTCCGCGACGCCGTGGACGCCTTCGTCGAGATCGGACTCGGCTACCTGTCGCTCGACCGTCCCACCGGCACGCTCTCCGGCGGCGAAGGGCAGCGCGTGAAGATGGTGAAGCACCTCGGGTCCTCGCTCAGCGACATCACCTACGTCTTCGACGAGCCGAGCACCGGGTTGCACCCACACGACATCGAGCGGATGAACCGGCTGCTGCTGCGCCTCCGGGACAAGGGCAACACCGTGCTGGTCGTCGAGCACAAGCCGGAGGTCATCGCGATCGCGGACCACGTGGTCGACCTCGGCCCAGGGGCGGGCGCCGGCGGCGGCACGCTCTGCTACCAGGGACCGGTCGACGGCTTGCGCGCGAGCGACACGGTGACGGGGCGGCACCTGGACGACCGCGTCACGGTGAAGGCGACCGTGCGCGAACCCACCGGCGTGATCGAGATCCGCGGCGCCGACCGGCACAACCTCCGCGAGGTCGACGTCGACGTGCCGCTCGGGGTCCTGACCGTGGTGACCGGCGTCGCCGGCTCCGGCAAGAGCACGCTCGTCCACGGGTCGCTGTCCCACCGTGACGACGTCGTGACCGTCGACCAGAGCGGGATCCGCGGGTCCCGGCGCAGCAACCCCGCCACGTACACCGGGCTGCTCGAACCGATCCGCAAGGCCTTCGCGAAGGCGAACGGTGTCAAGCCCGCGCTGTTCAGCGCCAACTCCGAGGGTGCGTGCCCCGCATGCAACGGTGCCGGCGTCGTCTACACCGACCTCGGGATGATGGCCGGCGTCTCCACGACCTGTGCGGAGTGCGAGGGCCGACGGTTCGACCAGTCGGTGCTCGCGTACCGCCTGGGCGGCAAGGACATCAGCGAGGTGCTGGCGATGTCCGTCGCCGAGGCCCTCGACTTCTTCGCCACGGGGGAGTCCCGTCTCCCGGCCGCCCACACCCTGCTCACCCGGCTCGCCGACGTCGGGCTCGGCTACCTGACGATCGGCCAGCCGCTCACCACGCTGTCGGGCGGGGAACGCCAACGCCTGAAGCTCGCGACGCACCTGGGGGAGCCCGGCGGGGTGATCGTCCTCGACGAACCGACGACCGGCCTGCACCTGGCGGACGTCGCGCAGCTGCTCGGCCTGCTCGACCGGATGGTCGACGCCGGCAGGACCGTCGTCGTGATCGAGCACCACCAGGCCGTGATGGCGCACGCCGACCACCTCATCGACCTCGGGCCCGGCGCGGGTCACGACGGCGGTCAGGTCGTGTTCGAGGGCACGCCGGCCGCGCTGGTCGCCGCACGCTCGACCCTGACGGGGCAGCACCTGGCCGCGTACGTCGGGGCCTGACCGGCCGTTCCGTCGCGGGGGTGGTGCGGCACCGTGTGCGTCGGAGACGGTCGCGCCCCGGTGCGGGCATCGCGCCCGCGCACGACGGGGCGCGATGCGCGCCGCGGGGCGCGGAGCGGGGCGCGGAGCGGCGGCGGCCGGCACGACGCGGTCGCGGCGCGACGTGGCGTGGCACCGTCGATGTCGGCTCGAACCACGGATGGCCGTGGTTCGAGCCGACGTGCGTTGTGCGGCGCCGATGCGCGCCACGCGGCGACCGCCCACCCCTGGACGGGAGGCTCGGTGACGGAGGCGGGGTGAGCCTCCCGTCCGGACGTGGTGCGGACAGGCGCGGCACCGACGTGCGTTGTGCGGCGCCGATGCGCGCCCCCCACTGCCGGACGGGAGGTTCGGTGGCGGACGCGCGGCGCGCCTCCCGTCCGGAGGGGGTAACCGGTGGCCGTGCGCTGGATCAGGTTCCGATGCGCCCCGGTACGGACATCGCGCCCGTGCGCGGCGGGGCGCGAAGCACGCAGCGGGGCGCGAAGCGGCCGCGCCGTGAGGGCGAGCGCGGCCGCAGCGCGTGAGCGGACGCATCGCGAGCCTCCCGTCCGGCGGCGGGTGACCGCTGGACGCACCGCGCACCCGTCCCCAGGCCCGCGCGCGTAGCGTGCCGCGCATGAGCTACAGCCAGCCGGATCCGGCAGAAGAGACCACGCAGGCAGACGCACCGGAGCAGCCGGACACGGCCTCCAGCACCGTCGAGGAGCAGGGCGAGGAGCGCACGGCGCTCGAGATCGACGCGGAGGACGTGCCGACCTCCGAGGCCTGAGCCCCGCTCGTCACCCACCGGACCGCGGTCCGGACACAGCACCCCGCAGCGACGCGGTGCGGTGTCCGGGCCGCGGTTCCGTCATGTCCGGGGACTGGTGCCGGTGGCGTTCACGGCGACGACCACGACCGGACCAGCCGCACGTACTCCGGGTGCTCCTGGTCCGGTTCGGCGTGCACGAACCCGGCGGCCGCGTAGGCCCGCAGCGCCGGGGTGTTGCCCGGCACGACGAACAGGGCGAGCTCGGTCAGGCCGAGCGACCGGGCCTCGGCCACGGCGAGCGCCACGAGTGCACCGGAGAGGCCTCGTCCACGGAGTCGTGGTGCGAGGACGATCCGTGCCAGCCGTCCGGTCGTCGCGGTGACGCGCACGACCGCCACGTGCCCCAGGACGGCGTCGGGGTCGTCGACGGGCGCGACGGTCAGCGGGTGTCGGTCGTCGCCCGTCGATGCGGCGACCAGGTCCGCTGCCGTGTAGGGCCACGGCGCTCCGGTGCCGGCCACGGCGAGGGCGTCCTCGGGTCCGTCGAACCAGGCGACGACGGTGTCGGCGTCGTCGGGACGGAAGGGGCGGAGCGCGATCTTCGGGGTGCCGTGGTGCATCGTCTTCCAAACGTAACAAAACGGAAAAGATCCTGTCGTACTGTAATCATCACTACAGCACCAATCGCTCCACCTCCCCGACACGGACACCGCACCGATCACCGGTGCACAGAAGCGAAGAGGCATTCGATGAGACAACGGAATCGAGCGGCCGTGGCCGCGATGACGGCGGCAGCAGCCCTGGTCCTCGCGGGCTGCAGCGCCGGCGGCTCGGCGGACACCACCGGCACCGCCGCCGGCGGCCACCCGAAGGGCGGTGTCCTGACGATGGCTCGGTCCGCCGACATCATCTCGATGGACAACACCACGACCTTCGACAACAACTCCATCCACGTGATGCAGCAGATCATGGAGCCGCTGTTCAACGTGAGCGCGGACGGCAAGAAGCTCGAGCCGTGGCTGGCGACGAGCTACGACGCGTCGGAGGACGGCAAGAAGTACACGATCCACCTCCGCAAGGGCGTCGAGTTCTCCAACGGGGACCCGATGACCGCGAAGGACGTCGTCTTCTCGATCAACGCCGACACCGCCACCGGCTCGTCCGGCTGGGGCTACATCAACGCGGCGATCGACAAGGTCAGCGCCGTCGACGACGAGACCGTCCAGATCGACCTGAAGTACGCGTGGGCGCCGCTCATCGCCGACCTGTCGCTGTTCAGCAACGCGGTCGTGCCCGACAACTACGGGGGCGAGTCGAAGAAGGAGTTCTACACGCACCCGATCGGCACCGGCCCGTTCGTGTGGGAGTCCTGGAAGAAGGGGCAGTCGCTCAGCCTGACGGCGAACGACGACTACTGGCAGAAGGGCAAGCCGTACCTCGACGGTGTCAAGTGGACCGTCGTGCCGGACGCCAACACCCGCAAGCTCCAGGTGCAAGGCGGTCAGGTCGACATCGACGACACGCCGGACTGGTCGAGCCTGTCGTCGCTGAAGTCGGCGGCCGGGGTCAAGGCGGACACGTTCAAGTCGACGCAGATCGACTACGTGGCGTTCAACCAGCAGCGCAAGCCGTTCGACGACGTCCACGTGCGCCGCGCGATCGCCTTCGCCCTCGACCGCAAGGCGATGGTCAAGGCGGTGCTGTTCGGCAACGGCACGACGGCGAACTCGCTGCTGTCGCCCGGGACGCCGTACTACGACGCCAAGGCCGAGGGCCCGACGTACGACGTCAAGCAGGCGAAGGCCGAGCTCGCGAAGTCGTCGAAGCCCGACGGGTTCACGACGACGCTGCTCATCCGGTCGGGTGACCCGAACCAGACCTCCATCGCGCAGATCATGCAGTCCGAGCTCAAGGAGATCGGGATCACGATGAAGATCAAGCAGCTCGACCCGACGGCGAACAAGGAAGCCCGACTGGCCGGCGACTTCGACATGGCCTGGTCCGCCTGGACGATGGACATCCCGGACCCCGACGAGTGGACCTCCTTCGCGGTCGACCCCGAGGGCGGGTCGAACTCGGCCTTCACGAACTACGACAACGCGGACGTCATCGCGATCAACAAGAAGGCCCAGAAGGAGACGGACCCGGCCAAGCGCCAGGAGCTGTACTCCGAGCTGCAGCAGAAGACCGGTGACGACGCCTTCCTGGCGTCCCTGTACTACTCGCCCTACGTGTTCGCGACCACCGACAAGGTGAACGACTTCCACGTGACGCCCCTCGGCAACTACCAGCTCGAGGACGTCTCCAAGGCGAAGTGACTCCGTCGGGGTCTGGCCGACCGCCGGATCCCGACACCGGTGGGGTCCGGCGCCGGTCGGACCCCGACATCGGTGGGGTCCGGCGCCGGTCGGACCCCACCGCCCCTCTCGGAAAGGCAGTCATGCTCCACCGGCTCCGGTTCATCCCCGGACGGCTCCTGCAGGCCGTCCCGGTCGCGTTCGGCGTGACCATCATCGTGTTCTTCCTCTCCCACCTGCTGCCGGGCAACGCGGCCCTCGCGCTCCTCGGCGAACGGGCGACGAAGGCCAGCGTCGCGGCGCTGACCGAACAGCTCGGCCTGGACCGGCCGCTGTGGGAGCAGTACTTCCGGTTCCTCGGGCAGATCGTGCACGGCAACCTCGGCACGAGCCTGACCTACCAGCTCCCCGTCGGGCAGCTCGTGCTGCAGGCGGTGCCGGTCACGCTGTCGCTCCTCGGCCTCGCGCTGGTGATGTCGCTCCTGATCAGCATCCCGCTCGCCTCCCTGGCGGCGAGCCGTCCGAACCGCGCCGGCGACCTGTTCGCCCGCGGGTTCACCCTGCTCGGCCAGGGCATGCCGCAGTTCTGGGTCGGCATCATGCTGATCCTGCTGCTCGCCGTGAACGTGCGGGCCTTCCCCGTCGGTGGGTACGGCGACGGTGCCGGCGCCCACCTGTACTTCCTGTTCCTGCCGGCGCTGACGCTGGCCATCGCGATGTCCCCGACGATCATCAGGAGCCTCCGGGCGTCGATGATCGGGGTGCTCGAGTCCGAGTACGCGGGCACCGCGAAGTCGAAGGGCGCCGCCGGCCTGCCGCTGTTCCGCGACCACGTGCTCCGGAACGCGGCGATCCCGACGGTGTCGATCATCGGCGTCAACCTCGGGTACCTGGTCGGCGGCTCGCTCGTCATCGAGAAGGTCTTCGCGCTGCCGGGCCTCGGCTCGCTCATGGTGAACGCGATCTTCTCCCGCGACTTCCCGACGATCCAGGGCGTCACCCTGTTCGTCGCGATCTTCGTCGTCGTGGTCGGGATCCTGACCGACGTCGTCTACACGATGCTCGACCCGCGGGTCGACCTGGCCGGAGGCACCACCCCATGACCACCCCCACCGCCGCGCTCGTGGGCTTCAAGCAGCGCCGTCGTGCGTCGCGGTCCCGGTCGCTCCGCGCCTGGTACCGCAACGGCTCCCTGATGGCCGGCATCGTCATCGTCGGCCTGCTGGTGCTCGTCGCCGTGCTGGCCCCGGTGATCGCGCCGTACGACCCGATCGCCCAGCACCTCGAGCAGGCCCTCGAGTCCCCGAGCGCCGCACACTGGCTCGGCACGGACAAGTACGGCCGCGACGTGCTCTCCCGGCTGATCTGGGGCGCCCGCGTCGACCTCCGCGTCGGCTTCCTCGCCGTGCTCATCCCGTTCGTCGTCGGCAGCGTCGTCGGGGCGATCGCCGGGTACGTCGGCGGCATCGTCGACACCATCCTGATGCGCATCGTCGACGTGTTCTTCGCGTTCCCGTTCTACGTCATGGTCATCGTGCTGGTCTTCGTCCTCGGCGCGGGGGAGACGAGCATCTACCTCGCGATCGCGGCAGTGTCGTGGGTCTCCTACGCCAAGATCGTCCGCGGCGAGGTCATCGTCGCCCGCCAGCAGGACTACGTCGTCGCGGCACGACTCGGCGGCATGTCCCACACCCGGCTGCTCGTCCGCCACATCGCCCCCAACGTGATGAGCCAGGCGGTGATCTACGCGATGAGCGACATCGTGATGGACATCATGGCGATCGTCACGCTCGGCTACCTCGGTCTGGGCATCGAGCCGCCGACGGCCGAGTGGGGCTCGATGATCGTGGACGGCCAGGAGTTCATCACCACGCAGTGGCAGCAGACCACGATCCCCGGGCTGGTCGTCGTCGTCACGAGCCTCGGCCTGTCCTGGCTCGGCGACGGCATCAGCGACCTGCTGAGCCCCGACCGGAGGCGCTGACATGCCGAACACGCGCACGAACACCAGCACCAGCACCAGCACGCGCACGAACACGAACACGAACACGAACACGCGCACGAACACCAGCACCAGCACGAACACGAGCACCGACACCAGCGTCCAGTCGGAAGGACCGCGCATGACCGCCCCACTGCTCGAGGTCGAGGCCCTGACGATCGGCATCCGCCGTCGTGGCCGCGACGACGTGCGCATCGTCGAGGACCTGTCCTTCGCGATCCAACCCGGCGAGCGCTTCGGCATCGTCGGGGAGTCCGGCTCCGGGAAGTCCCTGACGCTCCGCGCGATCGCCGGGCTGCTGCCGAAGGGCGTCGAGGTGCTCTCCGGGGCGATCCGGTACCGCGGCGAGGACCTCGGCGGCATGTCCGCAACCGCCCGTCGGAAGCTCATGGGCCCGCAGATCGCGATGGTGTTCCAGGAGCCGATGACGGCGCTGAACCCCGTCGTCCGCGTCGGCGAGCAGATCGCCGAGGGGCCGCGCCGACACCTCGGCCTCTCCCGCACGGCCGCCGCGGAGCTGGCCGTCGAGATGATGCGCCGCACGGGCATCCCGGACCCGGCACGCCGGGCACGGGCGTACCCGCACGAGCTCTCCGGCGGGCTCAGGCAGCGCATCATGATCGCGATGGCGCTGTCGTGCTCCCCGCGCCTGCTGCTCTGCGACGAGCCGACGACCGCGCTCGACGTCACGGTGCAGCACCAGGTCCTCCAGCTCGTCGAGGAACTCTGCGACGAGACCGGCACCGCGCTGGCGTTCGTCACCCACGACCTCGCCGTGGTGAACCAGACCTGCACCGAGCTCGCGGTGATGTACTCCGGGCACCGCGTCGAGGCCGGCCCGGTGAAGGACGTCTTCCGGGATCCCCGACACCCGTACACGCGGGGCCTGCTCGAGTCCGCGCCGGACTTCGACGACCCCGACCGCGCCCTGATACCGATCCCGGGGTTCCCGCCGAACGTCGCTGCACGACCCGATGGATGCCCCTTCGCGCCGCGGTGCCGCTTCGCGATCGAGGCCTGCACGACGGCGATGCCCGCGCAGGAGGACGTCGGCCCCGGCCGCACCGCCGCCTGCATCCGCACACACGAGATAGGCTCCGCCGCCCCCGGCGAGCCCGTGGAGGTCCTGGCATGAACGCGAGCACCAGCACCAGCACGATCACGAGCACCAGCACCAGCACCAGCACCAGCACCGCCCCGGTCCTCCGCGCCGAGTCGGTCACCAAGCGCTACCAACTCCCCGTCACGGTCATCGACCGGATGCGGCGCTCCACCCGCACCGCGCTGACCGCCCTCGACGGCGTCGACCTGGAGCTCCGCCGCGGCGAGGTCCTCGCCCTGGTGGGGGAGTCCGGCTCCGGCAAGTCGACCCTGGCGAAGATCCTGGTCGGCAGCGTCACCGCCACCACCGGGACCCTCGACGCGGACGGCGAGCGCGTGCCGGTGCACCGTGACAAGGACGCCTCGCGGCGGATCCAGATGGTGTTCCAGGACCCGTACTCGTCCCTGAACCCGCGGATCCCCGTCGGCTCGATGCTGCGGGAGCTCCTGCTGCTGCACCGCATCGTCCCCCGGGCCGAGGTCCGTGCGGAGAGCATCCGCATCCTCAACCTCGTGGGGCTCGAGGAGGACGCGCTCGACGCCTACCCCAGCCAGTTCTCCGGTGGGCAGCGGCAGCGCATCGCGATCGCCCGGGCCATCGCGGTCCGCCCCGACGTGCTCATCGCGGACGAGCCGGTGTCGGCGCTCGACGTGTCCGTGCAGGCGACGATCCTCGAGCTCTTCGCCCGCCTGCAGCGCGAGCTCGGCCTGAGCATCCTGTTCGTGGCGCACAACCTGGCCGTCGTGCAGCACCTCAGCCAGCGGGTCGCCGTGATGTACCTCGGCCGGATCGTCGAGGTCGCCGACACCGACGAGCTGTTCCGGAACCCGCGGCACCCGTACACCCGGGCGCTCATCGACTCGATCCCGCGGATGGGCGCCGAGAGCGTCACGGCCCGGCTCGCCCTGCAGGGCGACCCGCCGAGCCCGTTCGACATCCCGACGGGCTGCCGGTTCCACCCCCGCTGCCCGTACGCCGTGGACGCGTGCCGCACGACGGACCCCGCGCTCGCGCCGGTCCCGCTGGTGCTCGGCACCCGGCCTGGAGGCTCGGCACCGGTCCCGACGTCGGCTCGCGGTGTCGACACGACCGCCGCGCAGGCGACGGCACCGCAGGCACCGCACGTCGCCGCGTGCATCCGCTCAGCGGAGCTCGGGGACGTGGACCCGCTCCGCGAACCCGCGATCGAACCCGACGACCCAGCACTCACCCGTCCCGACGTGCTCCTCGACCCTGAACGGGTCGTCGAGTCCGACCTCGACGAGGTCGCACCAGCCGCACCGGCCGCCTCGGCCGCGTACCACCAGGAGGAACCGTCCGCATGAAGATCTGGATCTCGTACGACATGGAAGGCGTCGCCGGCATCGTCGACTGGGACCAGTGCCGCCCCGGCAGCGACGGCTACGCCCAGGGATGCGCACTGCTCCTCGACGAGGTGAACGCCGCGATCGAGGGCGCCGTCGCCGGCGGTGCCACCGAGGTGCTGCTCAACGACTCGCACAGCCGGATGTCGAACCTCGACCCGCGTGCGGTCGTGCACCCGGACAAGGTGCGGTTCATCACCGGCCGCCACAAGCCGATGTACATGATGCAGGGGCTCGACTCGTCGGTCGACGGGGCGTTCCTGGTCGGCTACCACGGCTCGATCTCGGGCGCACCCTCGGTCCTGTCGCACACGTACAACCCCGAGGTGTTCACCGGCGCCCGCGTGAACGGCACCTGGGTGGGGGAGAGCGGCATCAACGCCCTCGTCACGTCCCACCACGGTGTGCCGATCGCCCTGGTCACCGGCGACGAGGTCACCTGGGACGAGACCGAGCCCTTCGCACCGGACGCCGAGCACGTCGTGACGAAGACCTCGATCACCCGGGCCAGCGCCGACGCCCTGCACCCGACCGAGTCCTGCCGCCGGATCCGCGAGGCCGCGAAGACCGCCGTCGAGCGGATCCCCCAGATGCGCGACCGGTCGATCGACGCACCGGCCACGCTCGAGCTCGACGTCGCCACCGCGGACATGGCCGACGTCGCGACCTGGGTCGGCGGTGTCGACCGGATCGCCACCAGGACGATCGCGATCAGCGGCGACGACCTGCTGTCGGTGTTCACACGCTTCGTCGCCGTGAACTACATCACCCGCCAGGCCGGAGGACGCTGATGCCCGCCGAGGAGTCCATCGCCCCACCCCGGGACACGGTCCTGTTCGACGTGCCGGCGGTCCGCGGCTGGTCGCTCGCCCTGCACGGTGGTGCCGGCGGACGCATCCAGGAGCTCGCCGCCGAGGAGCGCGAGCGCTTCGAGGCGGGCCTGACCCGTGCCTACCGGGCCGGCGAAGCGGTCCTCGACCAGGACGGCACCGCGCTCGACGCGGTCTGCGCGACCGTCGAACAGCTCGAGGACGACCCGCTCTTCAACGCGGGGCGGGGCGCCGCCCTGACCACCGACGGCGAGGTGGAACTGGACGCGGCCGTGATGGACGGCCGGACCGGTCTGGCGGGGGCGATCGCAGCCTCCCGGCATGCCCGCAACCCCGTGCACCTGGCGCGCGCCGTCATGGAACGGTCCGCCCACCTGCTCCTGGTCCACCCGACCCGCGCCCTCGTCGAGTCCTGGGGACTCACGACCGCGGAGCAGGACTACTTCGTGACCGAGGCGCGGCAGGCGCAGCTCGCCCGCATCCTGGCGGACCGGCTCGTGGCACCCCGCCACGGGACCGTCGGGGCGGTCGCCCGCGACCGGACCGGCTCCATCGCGGCGGCGACGTCGACCGGTGGCATGGCGAACCAGGAGGACGGCCGTGTCGGCGACTCGCCGATCATCGGTGCCGGCACCTACGCGCTCGACGGGTTCGCCGCGATCTCGTGCACCGGCGAGGGTGAGGCGTTCATCCGCGGGGTGGTGTCCTACGACATCGTCGCGCGGATGCGGTACGGCGGCAGCGTGCTGCCCGACGCCGTGGCCGCGACCATCCAGCAGGAGCTGACCGAGGAGCACGCCAGCGGCGGGCTCGTCGCGGTCGGTGCTGACGGCCGGGTCGTCGTGGCGCACAACTCGCCGACGATGTTCGCGGCGTTCGACGACGGCAGCGGGCTGGTGCTGCGGACCTGAGCCGCGGGCGGGCGCCCGTCCGGGCGTCCGTCCGGTCGGACCTGCCAGGCTCGCGAGCACGAGCACACGACCACCACCGACGACGAGGAGGAGCTGGGATGCCCATCAACGACGAGGTCTTCGCCCGCATGGACGAGCTGAGCCCGGCGGAGCGCAAGGTGGCCCGCGCCCTGCTGGCCGCCTGGCCCACCGCGGGCACGGAGAGCGCCGCGAGCCTGGCCCGCACCGCCGGGACGAGCACGCCGACGGTCCTGCGGCTCGCGAGCCGCCTCGGCTTCGGCAGCTGGCCGGAGTTCCAGGCCCGGGTCCGCGACGAGATCGCCGACCACCTCAACAGCCCACTCCGCCGCTCGCAGGAGGGCATCGCGCTCGGCGACGGCGGCACCCTCGGCCGCGCCATCGCGGACCGCGTCGCCCTCGTGGAGTCGCTCGGCACCAGCGTCCCGCCGAGCGAGTTCGACCGGGCGGTCGCCGTGCTCGCCGACCGCCCGAAGCAGGTCGCGCTGCTGGGCGGGTACTTCAGCCGGTACTTCGCGATGGTGCTCGCGGCGCAGCTCGACCAGATCCTGCCGAACGTCGACTTCGTCGCCGAGCCGCTCGGGCACGACGTCGGCCGGTTCCTGCAGCTCGGCAAGGGCGGGGTCGTCGTCGTGATGGACTTCCGCCGGCACGAGCTCGTCGCGCAGCAGGCGGCGGCCGCGGCGAAGCGCCAGGGCGCGACCGTGCTGCTCATCACCGACACGTCGCTGTCGCCCGTGGTCGAGAGCGCCGACATCGTGCTCCCGGTCACCGTCGACGGCATCCCGTTCGACTCCATGACACCCCTGCTGGTCCTCATCGAGGCCCTGGTCGAGGGCGTGCTGCGCGCTGCCGGGCCCCGCGGGCTGGAGCGGATGCGACAGTGGGAGGAGTCGGTGCGGATCACCCGCGCCTCGCGCGCTGCGCACGCCGAGGAGGACGTCCGCGACGACACCGGCCCCCGCGAGGTCGGGGCCGGCAACGTCGAGGCGCTCGCCCTGCCGGGGACCGGGGGCGCGCTGTGAGCGCGGTCACGGCCGGGAGGCTCGGAGAGACACTCGCAGGTCGGGTCGCGGTGGTCACCGGTGCAGCCCAGGGCATCGGGTCCGGCATCGCGGACCGGCTCGCCGCCGACGGCGCCGTCGTGCACCGCGTGGACCGGGACGACGTCGACCTCAGCGACACCGCGGCGACCGACGCCTGGTTCGCCACGCTCGGACCCGTCGACGTCCTGGTGAACGTGGCCGGTGGCGTGGTCGGGCAGACGCACACCCCGATCGACGAGCTCTCGGACGAGGCCTGGGACGCCGTCCTGCACGCCAACCTCACGACCACGCGGAACTGCACGCGCGCCGCCGTGCGCAGCATGAAGCCGCGCGGGTGGGGTCGGATCGTGATGATCGCCTCCGGTGCCGGGCGCAGCGTCAGCCTGACCGGGATCCAGGCGTACACCGCGGCCAAGGCGGCCCAGATCGGCTTCACCCGGCAGATGGCGCACGAGCTCGGCCAGTACGGCATCACCGCGAACTGCATCGCCCCCGGCTTCGTGCTCTCGAACCCGACGACGCAGGCGCAGTGGGACTCCTACGGGCCCGAGGGCCAGCGCGCCCTGGTCGAGCGGATCGCGGTGCGCCGGACCGGCACCCCCGAGGACATCGCCCGCGCGGTGTCGTTCTTCGTCGCGCCGGACGCCGGCTGGGTGAGCGGGCAGACGCTCTCCGTCGACGGCGGCCACTCGCTCTTCTGAGTCGGCTCCGTGAGCCTCCAGTCCGTCTTGTCCCTGTTCCTGTCCGTCCCTGCTCCTGTCCGTCCCTGTTCCTGTCCGTCCCTGTTCCTGTCCGTCCCTGTTCCTGTCCGTCCCTGCTCCTGTCCTCTGGAGGACCCTTGACCACCGACTCGGCCACCCGACTGCACGCCCTCGGCGAGCGGTACTTCGTCGCGCAGCACACGTACGACCCGTACAACGCGACCCTGCTCGGGATCACGGAGTTCGACCACCTGCCGGGGGACCCGTCGCGCGCCGCCAGCGAGCGCGCGGCTGCCGAGCTCGACACCGTGGCGCAGGAGGCAGCAGCGCTGCCGGAGGAGGACCTCGACGACGCCGGGCGCACGGACCGCGACGTGCTCGTCGCGCTGGCCCGCGGCGCGGCGGACGACGCCCGGCACGCGCTCTGGGCGGCGAACGCCTCGGCCAAGGGCTACGTCAGCCGGCAGGGCCTCGTGTTCCAGGCCGTGCCCGCGATGACGGTCCCGGACCGTGCCGCAGCGGCCCGGTACACGTCCCGGCTCGCCGGTCTCGGTGCGATGTTCGTCGCGCTGGGGGAGCGGTACGCCGACGAAGCCGCCGCCGGCCGGGTCCCGACGCGGATGGGCGTCCTGCACGCCGTGGAGCAGCTCGAGGGCTACCTGGCGCTGCCACTCGCGGAGGACCCGCTGCTGGAGCCCGCCCACACCGCGACGGTGGCCGAGGCGTCGTCGCTGGTCGCACAGTCGGAGGACCTCGTCGCGCAGTCCGTCCGCCCCGGGATGGCCGCACTCGCCGAGGCACTGCGCGCACTGCTGCCGGTGGCCCGTGACGACGAGCACGTCGGCATCAGCGAGGTGCCCGGGGGGACCGAGGGCTACGTCGCCGCGGTCGCCCGGCACACCACGACCGACCTGACCCCGGACGAGGTGCACCGGATCGGGCTCGAGGAGCTCGAGGGCATCCGCGCCGAGGCCGCCGAGATCGGGGACCGGTTGTTCGGGCTGCGGGACTTCACCGCCATCGCCACACGACTCCGCGACGACCCGGCGCTCCGGTTCCGCTCGAGCGACGAGATCCTGGCCGTGGCGCACGACGCCCTCGCCCGCGCGGAGGCCGTGCGCGACCAGTACTTCCCCGCCGACGACATCACGGACTGCGCGATCGAACCGATCAACGAGGTCGACGCCGCGTCGAGTGCGCTCGGGTTCTACCGTCCGCCCGCCGTCGACGGCAGCCGCCCTGGCACCTTCTGCATCAACGCCAGCGCGCCCGAGACGCACTACCGCTACGAGTACGAGGCCCTGACGTTCCACGAGTCGGTCCCCGGCCACCACATGCAGCTCGCGATGGCGCAGCGGCTGGACATCCCGCGCTACCGGCGGCACCTCGACGTCGAGGCCTGCAGCTTCAACGAGGGCTGGGGGCTGTACTCCGAGCAGTTCGCGGACGACGCCGGCCTGTACTCCGACGACCTGTCGCGGCTCGGGATGCTCTCGATGCGGGCCGTCCGGGCCTGCCGCCTGGTCGTCGACACCGGCATGCACGCGTTCGGCTGGTCCCGGGAACGCGCCGTGCAGTTCATGCTCGACAACACCGCGACGACGGACGAACACGTCAGGAGCGAAGTCGACCGCTACATCGCCTGGCCCGGACAGGCGCTGGCGTACATGATCGGCCGACGCGAGATCCTCCGGCTCCGCACCGGCGCGCAAGCGGCCCTCGGCGACGCGTTCTCGATCCGGGACTTCCACGCGACCGTGCTCGGCAACGGCGCGGTCCCGCTGACCGTCCTCGCCGACGCCGTCACCCGCTGGCAGCAGCGGGCGCTCACCGCCGCCTGACCTGCCTGCCCTGCACCCGCACCACCTCGAGAGGACCCCCCGTGGACATCACGATCATCGGCGCCGGCGCGATCGGCGGCACCATCGGCGCACACATGGCCCGCGCCGGGCACGGCGTGCTGCTGTGCGACGCGGACGCCGACCACGTCGCCGCGATCAACGCCGACGGACTGCACATCGAGGGCCCCGTCGAGGACTTCACGGTCCGCGTGGACGCCGTCACGCCCGAGGAGCTGCCCTCGCGGGTCGGCCCGGGCGGCGTCGGGGCAGCGGTCGTCGCGGTGAAGAGCCTGCACACCGCGTCCGCCGCCCGGGTGCTCGCCGAGGTGCTCGCCCCGGACGGGTACGTGCTCACCACGCAGAACGGGCTGACCGCCGACACGCTGTCCGAGGTGGTCGGTGCCGAGCGCGTGGTGTCGAGCTTCATCAACGTCGGGGCGGACTACCTCGAGCCGGGCCGGATCCTGCAGGGCAACATCGCCGCGTTCCGGATCGGCGAACTCGCCGGGGGAGCGATCACCCCGCGCGTGGGCCTCCTCGCGGACGCGATGCCGTACGCGCTGCCGACGGAGAACGTCCTCGGGTACCTGTGGGGCAAGGAGGCCTACGGCGCGATGCTCTGGGCCGGGGCGGTCTCGGACCTGACCATCGCCGACTCGCTCTCGCTGCCGGAGTACCGCGACCTGATGATCGCCGTCGCGCAAGAGGCGATCGACCAGGCACCCGTCCAGGTCGAGTCCTTCGACGGCTTCGTGCCGGACGACCTGCCCGGGTCGCTCGACCGCCTCGCCGCGTTCAACCGCCGCAGCGCCAAGGCCCGGTCCGGGATCTGGCGCGACCTCATGGTGCGCAAGCGGAAGACCGAGGTCGACGAGGTGCACAAGGACATCCAGGGACCGGTGTTCGACCGCATCGTCGCCATGGTCCACGATGTCGAGGAGGGCCGCCGCACGTGCGAGCGCGCGAACCTCGACGAGCTCGCCGCCTTCGTCCGCGACCTCCCCACGCCCGTCAGCGCCGACGCCGGCCGCTGACCGACCCCGTCTGAACTGGAGCCCTCCCATGCGCGCAGCCCTCTACCAGGCCGCCGGCCACGTCACCGTCGAGGACGTCCCCGACGCCGCCCTGCACGAGCCCACGGACGCGGTCGTCCGCGTCGTGCGGTCCTGCGTGTGCGGGTCCGACCTCTGGTCGTGGCGCGGGGTGACCCAGCGCGAGCCTGGGTCGCGCCTCGGCCACGAGTTCATCGGCGTCGTCGAGGAGGTCGGGCCCGACGTCCACACCGTCGCGGTGGGGGACCTCGTCGTCGCCCCGTTCCAGTGGTCCGACGGCACCTGCCCGGCCTGCCTCGACGGCATCAACACGCGGTGCGAGCACGGCGGGACGTTCGGCGCGCCCGGCGCCGACGGGGGACAGGGGGAGGCCGTCCGGGTGCCCCTGGCCGACGGCACGCTCGTTGTCGTACCCGGTGGCCTCGCGGGTGTCGACGAGCACCTGCTCCCGTCCCTGCTCGCGCTGAGCGACGTCGCGGGCACCGGCCTGCACGGTGCCGTCCTCGCCGACGTCACCGAGGGCTCGACCGTCGCGGTGATCGGTGACGGCGCCGTCGGGCTCGCCGCAGTCCTCGGCGCCCGGTCCGTCCTCGGCGCCGAGCGGGTCATCCTCATGAGCAGCCACGAGGACCGCGCGGCGATCGGTCGTACGTACGGCGCCACCGACGTCGTGAGCGTCCGCGGGGACGACGCCGTCGCGGCCGTCCGCGAGATGACCGGGGGACTCGGGGTCCGCCACGTCGTCGAGGCCGTCGGGACACCGGAGTCCTGGGCGACGGCGATCGGCATGGCCCGGGTCGGCGGCACGATCGGCGCAGTCGGTGTCCCGCACACCAGTCCACAGCTCGGGATCTTCCAGCCGTTCGTGCAGCACCTGACCCTGCGCTTCGGGCTCGCACCGGTGCGCCGGTACCTGCCCGACCTCGTCGCGCGCACGATGGCCGGGAAGTACGACGCCGGATCGGTGTTCGACCTGACGCTGCCGCTCGCAGACGTCGCCGAGGGCTACCGCGCGATGGACGAACGACGCAGCATCAAGGCGATGCTCGCGGGCTGACGGTCAACCCCCAGTTCGCGATTTCCGCCCGGGCGGGGGAGGTGCAACGGTGTGAAGGACTCGTTCACCGACTGATCAGGGGATCCAGATGCGGGCAGTCGTATTCGCGATGGTGCCGTCGACGCCGTGGACGGACGGAGCGTTCGCAGTGCTCCTCGCCGCACTGCGGGAAGGCAACGCCGCGGTCGACGTCACCGGGGTCCTGACCCGGCACCAGGACCGAGCCGTCGGCGTGGTCGAGGGCGATGACGACGACGTGTCCGACCGTCTGGCGCAGCTGCAGGCGGATCCACGGTACGGCGCCGTCCGTGTGCTGTCCTCGGAGACCTCCCGACGCCGGGTCTTCCCCGAGTGGGCGGCGGCGTACCAGCAGGCCGACCCGCTCCTGCACGGCGACGAGGACGTGGCCGTTCTGCTCACCGCACCGCTCGACGCCGACCCGGTGCTCCTGGCTCGTCGCGGGGAAGCGCTGCTGAGCTGGTTCCGAGCGCACCCGAGAGCACCCCTGTCCGCCCAGCACCATACCGACAGCACCTCCGAGCCGGTGCGCGTCGTGAACGTCGCCATCGAGGTGCTGCACGAGACCGGCATCGAGGACTGCTCCCTGGAGCTCGTCGCCGACGTCGCCAGCATCAGCCTCGACGAACTCGTCGTGCTGTTCCCGACCCGCCCCGACCTCGTGCGCGCCATGATCGAACGGTGGGCGGGAGCCCTGTCCGGCCCGCTGCTGCCGATCGCCGCGGAACTCGGTGCCGTCGCCTACCTCCGGGCCCTCGTCCGGGCGCACGCGGAACAGCCGGCCCTGATGCGGCTCGTCGCGAGCACGCTCAGCACGAGCACCAGCTCGACCCAGCCCGGCGGGGAGTACTTCCGGGCGATGTACTCGGGCTTCAAGGCCGTCATCCGCGACGCGCTCGAGGACGACGTGCGAGCCGGTCGGGAGCCGGCGACGATGGACGCCGAGCGCGGGGCGCAGCAGCTCCTGGCCCTGTTCGACGGCCTCCGTGTCCAGGCGCTCCTCGAACCGGGACTCGACATGGTCGACGCGTTCGACCGCGCCACCGCACGAACCCGACGCGGCTGGTCCGAGCCGTACGAGCAGCACGACCCCTTCCGACAGCTGACCGCGGGCGTACGCCCATGAGCGACAGCGGATCGACCACCCTGGCGGGGGAGCAGGCGGAACGTGGGCGTGTCATCGCCGGCGCCGTCCAGGCCGCGCGGCGGGACGGCTTCGACACCATCGACTACTTCGTCGTCGCGCGTGCGGCGAACGTCGAGGTGTGGATGGTCAAGAAGCTCTTCCCCACCTGGGACTCGCTCGTCGTCGCCGCCGCTTCGCACTGGATCGAAGCCGGTCGCCGCCAGTCGCTCGTCATCGCCGAGACGAAGGGCGCCGTGCAGTACCTCCGGCACCTGCTCCGGCTCGGACAACTCGACCCGGCGATGATGCGCGCGCGCATCCACCTGATGAGCACGGCCTGCAGCGCACCCGACTCCGACGCCGGGTGGTACCGGGAGCAGTACGCGCAGTTGTTGCAGGACACGACGCTGTTCCTCACGCGCGACATGGTCACCGGCCGCGAGCCGCGGTCGATGGCTCCGCGGCACGCGGCGAAGCAGCTCGTCGCGCTGTACGACGGGCTGCAGCTGCAGTACCTGCTCACGGTCGAGCCGGACCTGCTCGGGACCTGGGACCGTGCGGTCGCTCGCATGCGGAGTGGCTGGAGCGACGAGTATGCGTCCCCCGCGGAGTGAGCCCTGCCGCAGCAGTCCCCGTGCCCCGATGTCGCACGCATGTTGTCGTCGAGCGATCGGGACATCCTGCGCGGCCGGGGTCATCATGACTGCCACCATCGCCGAGGCCGTCACGATTCCTGCATCCTCGTGACCCCTCCGTCGTCAGCCTGGGACTCACGCACCTGTCCCGCGGACCCATCCGCTCCCGAGCGCGGTTTCTCGGTCAGGCGCAGACTGCGATGAACGCGCAGCTGTCGCCCGCGGCTCGGATCGACCGGGTGGCTTCCGGCGTGACCGCGGCCGCGGAGCCGGGGATGAGTTCGACCGCCGTCCCGTCGATGACGAGCCACCCGGAGCCGCGGACGAGGACGTACGCATCCTCGACGCCGTCGATGCGGTGATCATGCGGCACAGTCTCGGCACCGGCCGGGAGATCGACGTGGTACAGCCCGAACGCCTTGACGCCGAGCGCCGCGTTCAGGCGCCGGTCCCATGGGCTGGAAGCGGGATGGGACGCAGCGGACGGCGGTACGTCGGAGACCTTGATGACGGAGTAGCCCATGTGTCGCTTGTACCAGTGGCGCGCTCCGCGGCGGCGGTTCCCGGTCAGCCGATGGAGGATCGGCTACCGGACGGACTTCCGCTGGCCAAGGCTTCCGGTCCAGGCCGCAACCAGTTCCGGAGGCTGGTCAGGGCGAGGGCCCGGTCGTCTGCCCCGAAGGCTCGGTCCTCACGGAACAGCAGGAAGACCTCGCGCTGTGTACTTCCCCAAGAGTCTCGCCGTTCAATCACCGCGGCTGCAGGGAAACCGACGATGTTGCTCTTCGCGATCCTGCGTGTGGTCAACACGTCTCGAAGGATGAGCGCGTCGGGAGTCAGTACGTACGCCGCGCGCACTGCCCGAGCCGAAGCCACAACCGCAACAACTGCCACGACGCTGGCAAGGACGCTTTGCAGTGGTCGATGTGGTTGGTAGCTCGCGGCGAACACGGCGGCCGCCCCCACGACTCCGAGGAGGCCGGAGACCAGAGCTCGCACGGCGAGTGGGGCCGGGATCGTCGTTCTGGAAGTCACCGCACTAGCTTGCACCGTCAGCCGATCGTCCATCGAGACCGTCCAGTGGGGGTTGCCCCGGCCGACGTTTGCTGTCAGTGGGAAGGAGTGAGGAGCCGGGAGATCACGTCTTGTGCGTTGTCCGCGGTCTTATCGACGAGGTCGAGTTCTGCAAACGCTGAAACCGCAACGACCAGCTGAACCCGAGATCGGCCGTCGGGACGGTGTTCTCGTAGTGTGCGGGGATGCAGTGGCAGCAGGCGCTCCTCGATCAGCTCGGTGATGCGAGCCCGGCAGTGTGTGCGGTGCGGCCGTATGGTTCCGTCCTCACACCCTTGGAACTTGATCGGTGGAGCGACCTCGACGCGGAGGTCGACCTCTCCGCCGACGTCGAGGCCCGAACGCTCCTCGGGGCGGAGCTCTGGGCGTGGCAGAGCACCCTCGATGACGGTGTGCAGCGTGTCCGCGCAGTCCTCCGCGACGGCCGCCGCTGCGACCTTGCCGTGCGCGGCGCGACGCTCGTGCTTCCACGCCAGCCCGTCGACAACGCTGTGCGGTTCGACCTCGCCCTCGCGGCGACACGCTTCGGCCGTGGCGCGAACGTCATCGGACTGCATCTGACCCTCGGGGTGGTGCGCGAGGCCCTCGTGCACAGCATGGTTCTGGCTGATCGGCAGAGCGGCAGTGTGCATCACCGGTCGGGAGGGCCTACCGACGCCGTTGCCACGCGAGCACTGACGCTGCTGGCCGCCGACCCGGCGCCGGCCATGACGATCCGAGCCGCGGAGTTCTATGCCGAGAGCCGCGCGCTGATCGACGCCGATTACGAACCGGACTGGAGTGGGCTGACCGCGATCGTCGCCCCACCCAGCTAGGTGTCGGCCGCCCGGTCACCCATCGGCTTTCGGGACGGCACCGGGCTCGGACGGATGCGGCATGATCGGACGGTGCCATCACTGACCCCGACCGATGCCTACCGCGCTGCCCGTGACCAGCTGCTCGCCGCGGAGTCGTCCGACGCCGCGACCGCCGAGTTCCGGTGGCCCGACCTCGGAGACACCTTCAACTGGGCGAACGACTGGTTCGACGTCATCGCCGCCGACAACGACCGCACCGCGCTCTGGATCGTCGATGCGCTTGGCGCGGAGCAGCGGCTCAGCTACGCGGAGATGGCAGCCAGGTCGGACCGTTTGGCCGCGCGCCTGCACGAGCACGGCGTGCGGAAGGGGGACCACGTCCTGGTCATGCTCGGCAACCAGCTCGAGCTCTGGGAGACGATGCTGGCGGTGATCAAGCTCGGTGCCGTGATCCTGCCGACGTCGACGATGCTCGACACCTCCGACCTGCAGGACCGCGTTGACCGTGGATCCGTGGCGCACGTCGTCACGAACCACGGCGAGACCGCGAAGTACGACGGTGTCCGTGGGGCCTTCTCGCGCATCGTGATCGGTGGTGCGGCGGACGGTTGGATCGAGTACCCGTCGGACCTCGGTGAGCGTGCGCCCGCGGGGGAGTCGCGGCCCGTCGTGGTGACCCGCACGTCCGACCCCTGTCTCGTCTACTTCACGTCCGGGACGACGTCGAAGCCGAAGATGGTGGTCCACACGCAGACGTCCTACCCCGTCGGGCACCTCAGCACGATGCACTGGCTCGGTCTGCGGCCCGGCGACGTGCACCTGGCGATCAGTTCTCCCGGTTGGGGGAAGCACGCCTGGAGCTGTTTCTTCGCGCCGTGGATCGCCGAGGCCACGGTGTTCATCCACAACACCCCGCGCTTCGACCCCGCTGCGCTCCTGACCCAGATGAACGCGGCCGAGGTGAGCACGTTCTGCGCGCCGCCGACCGCCTGGCGGATGATGCTGCAGTCCGACCTGGGGGAGCGTCCCCGGGCGCTGCGCGAGATCGTGTCAGCTGGGGAACCGCTGAACCCCGAGGTCATCGACCGGGTCGCCGAGGCCTGGGGCCTGGTCATCCGTGACGGCTACGGCCAGACCGAGACGACGGCGATCATCGGCAATGCTCCGGGCGCCGACGTCACACCGGGCGCGATGGGGCGCCCGCTGCCCGGTGTCACCGTGACGTTGCTGGACCCGCTGACCGGGCAACCGGGCGACGAGGGCGAAGTCTGCCTGGACCTCCGCGAACGACCCGTCAACCTGATGGCGGAGTACCTCGGCGACCCCGAGCGGACGGCAGCGTCCATGCGCGACGGGTTCTTCCACACGGGCGACATCGCCTCCCGGGACGCGAACAACGAACTGACCTTCATCGGCCGGACCGACGACGTGTTCAAGTCCTCCGACTACAAGGTCTCGCCGTTCGAGGTCGAGAGCGCCCTGCTGCAGCACCCCGCCGTGGCGGAGAGCGCCGTCGTGCCGGCTCCTGACGACGCTCCTCTCAACATCGTGAAGGCGTACGTGACCTTGGCCGCCGGGTGGGAGGCGACGGCGGAGACCGCGAAGCAGGTGCTCGAGCACGCTCGGACCGCACTGCCGGCCTACGCGCGGGTGCGCCGGGTCGAGTTCGCGGAGCTGCCGAAGACGATCTCGGGCAAAATCCGTCGGGTGGAGCTGCGCGAGCGTGAGGAGCGTGCAGCTACGAGTGGTGCGGGTATCGACGGCGAGTGGCGAGACGAGCAGTTCCCGGAGCTCCGCAGGCCCCGTCCGTAGCTCCACCTGCGCGCCGATAATGCATATTATGTCAGGTCGAGGACCTGGAGCTTCTCCGGTCCGCTCGATCTCCAGCAACACACGCATCCCGAAGATCGCCGGCGTGTACAAGGGCGCACCCGCAAGCGCACTGACCGTCAGGCCCGAGAAGTATGCCGGTGCGTCCGCCTCGCGCGCTTCGGCCACCATCGCCCGCGAGTTCGGCATCGAACTGCACCAACCTCTACCCCATGCTCGCGACGCCTCTCTCCCCCCACCTCGACAAAGACAGCTGACCACGACGACACGGCGCCTGCTGCGTTGTAGCGTTCGGCGCCCCCTCACGGGGCATCTCCGCGGGACACCTGTACGGGAATCCCCCGATCAAGCAGAACATGGTCGAGTTGTCGTGGTTGTCACCGCCGGGTGCGGACCGGTGGACGACCGGCCAACGGGACTCCGCTGAGCTAGTCAAGTGTCCGTCGATCTGAAAGGCATTTGCAGATCGTTCCACAACGCTCTACGATCTGAAAGACCGTTTCAGATCGAGGGAGTCACAGTGCAGGAGAACCGACCGAACCTCGCCGACCCCGGGGTCCTCGACGCACTGTCCCACCCCGTGCGGCTCGACGTCCTCGGGTACCTCGCCTCCGCCGGGCCGGCAACGGCCTCGCAGTGCGCCCGCGCGGTCGGGGACACCCCGTCGAACTGCAGCTACCACCTCCGGGTCCTCGCTTCCCACGGGCTGGTCGAACCGGACCCCTCGGGTGATGGTCGGTCCCGGCCGTGGCGCACGAGCATCACCGGGTTCACCACGGACGACGTCGACCCGGCCGACCTGGCCGGCCTGGACCGGATGCTGGCCGCCTCGGTCGAGCTCGACCACCACCTGCTGCGTGAGTACCTCCGCGGCCGCGACACGGTACCGCCGGAGTGGCGCGCGGTGGACCTGCACGCTTCCTACGGCCTCGCCCTCTCGCCTGCCGAGCTCACCGAGGTCGTCGAACGGCTCGACGCGGTCGTCCGGCCGTACATCCAGGCGACCCGGACGGACGCGCCCGCCGACGCCGCACACGTGAACCTGTCGCTCAGCGCCTTCCCCCGCTTCGGGTTCGGACCGGACCGGTGACGACGACGTCCACCCGTCCCGGCGCCGGGGGCTCAGCAATGGCCGTGCCCGCCTTCCGGCGGCTCTGGCTCGCCGGGCTCGTGTCGGACACCGGCGACTGGTTGATGTTCATCGCCCTGCCGCTGGTCGTCCTCCAACTCAGCGGCTCCGCCGTCGGGACGTCGTTCGCCTTCCTGCTCGAGCTCGCCCCGCCGGTGCTGCTCGCCCCGGTCGTCGCGCGGGTCACGGACCGACTGTCGCACAGGCTCGTGATGGTCGTGGCGATGGCCGGGCAGGCGCTGACGCTGCTGCCGTTGCTCCTCGTGCACACGGCGTCGGACCTACCGGTCGTCTACGCGGTCATCGTGGCGCAGGCATCGTTCGGCGCCTTCTTCCTGCCGGCGAAGAACGCGCTCCTGCCGACGCTCGTCGGACTCGAGCGCGCGAACTCGGCGAACGCGCTCGTCGGCCTGAACAACGACCTCGGCCGGATCGTCGGCGGCCCGCTCGGCGGTGTCCTCCTGGCGGTCGGCTCGTTGAGCGCCGTCGCGCTCATCGACATGGCCTCCTACGTCGTCGCGGCGGCCCTCGTCCTCAGCCTTCCCCGCGAACGCCGGACCGAGCAGAGCGGGCATCCGAGCACGCACCCCGGCACGCCGAAGCCCAGCGGCGTCCTCCACGCCCTCGCTGACGGGCCGACGCGGCACCTCGTGATCGTGAACACCGTCGCGTCGGTCGCACAGGGGCTCTTCCTCGTCCTGTTCGTCTTCTTCGTGACCGACGTGATCCGTGGGGACGCAGCCGACGTCGGCCTCCTCCGCGGTGTGCAGGCGATCGGCGCGATCGGCGCCGGGCTCGCCCTCGGCGTCCTCGGGGCGAAGATCGACGCCCTGCGGCTCGCGCTCATCGGCGCGAGCACGTTCACGGTCATCACCGTCCTCTGCTGGAACGCATCCTTCGTCACCCACGCCGTGCCGCTCTACGCGCTGCTCTTCGCCACGATCGGGGTGCCCGCGGTCTTCATGGGGGCGGGACTGACCAGTCTCCTTCAACAGGCCACGTACGGCGCGCACCGAGGAAGCGCCTTCGCCGCACTCGGCCTCGGCCAGGCGATCGGGCAGGCGATCGGGATCACGGCCGCGGGACTCCTGCAAGAACCGCTCGGCACGCTGCCCCTGCTCGAGGTCCAGGCCGGCACCTACGCGCTCACCGCACTGCTGGCGTTCGTCCTGCTCCCACGACGTTCACGCGGCACGTCCGGCCGGCCCGCACCGTCAGGACCCGCTCCAAGCTCGTCCGGTTGACCATCCTGATGCGAGACAGTGTGTTCGCCGTTGAATTGAGCTGGTGAAGCTGCGGAAGTATCCGCGACCGTTTGCGTGGTTCATCGTGATCGCAGCCAGTCTTCTGCTCGCGCTCGGACTGCTGAACCTCGTCATCAACACCACCGGACCCGGATCGTGGCTTCTGTTGATCGTGCTCATGCCGTGGCCGCTGTACGCGGGCTTGAGAAGCTTGCGGGAGGGCGACGACCGATAGCGGATCGGCTACCGGACTTCGTTTGGTCGCGCCTTCGACTCTGCAGTCACTCGGGGTGACCGAAGATGGACAGGAGTGTCCAGCCGATGCCGATCGTTGCCAGCCTTACAGCAAGCACACGGACGAGTCCCGAGGTCATCGCACTTTGCTGACCGCGGCTGCCCTGCTGGGCATCGACGAAGTACTGCGCGATCGGCGCCGGACGCACGAACGCGGTGACCGCTACAGCAACGATTGCCGGCCCAGCGATGAGTCCGGGGATCCGCATGGACTCCAGCCAACCAGGCCGACGTGATGGCAGTGAGGCGTAGCAGCTCGCTGTCCGGTCCGAGGGCTAGGGAATGACCAGAACCCCATGTCTAGTAGCCGATCGTCGACCGGACGCGTTGGAAGCTCCGAAACCACGGCGGTGGAAAGCGGGTCATAGCAAGCTCGCTCGCTAGATTGAGCGGATGGTCCGTGATCGCAGCCCCGACGCGCGCCAGAACCGTAGCTGGCGACGACGTGAGGTGACCGACCGAGTCGGTGGAGCCCTCCTACTTCCGGCGCAGGGCGGCTGGCTTGCCTTCGCACTAGGACGTGGGGGTGCCTGGTGGGCGGTATGGGCCGTCGTACTTGGGATTCTCGTAGCCAGCGTCGTTCTCGTCGTCGTGCAGGAACGGCGACGACCACTTCAGGGACGACCAGTGTCGGTGTCTCCGCTCTTGCTGGTGATGGCATCAGCGATCGTCGGATGGGTCGTCCTGGCCGTGATCCTCTAGCGCCCGACCTGCACGTCAGCGGTCGACGAGGGCGCTCAGTCAGAGCCCTAGTGAAGCGGCCCCGAGCCCTCCTGGACCCCGCCCGGTAGCCGATCCGCTACCGAGACCGCCGGAGCAGCCGCAAGTAGATCGTCACGCGCCATCCAGCCGAAGCTGCCAGAACGAACATCAGAACGGCAAGCCAAGTCGAACCGGTCGGCGACAGGACTTCGTCGAACCCGACGACCAAGCAGGCGATGCCCGCGACGAGTGCAGCAACCAGCGCGATGCGAGTACGTCGTCCGGCTCGTCGCTGCGTGTCGCTCATGACCATGAGCTAACTCGCTCACACCCGTTGAAGGATCGTCGACTGAGACTGCTTCGCGGGACGACGGCGCCGGCCGTGCCAGGCTGGCCGGGTGAGCCTGCTGACCGAAGCCGCACGCGGTGCGTGGCTCGTCGATCGAGCCGGCCGATGGGCGACCGTCGGCGGTGTCGCTGGCACCGGTTTCGAGGCGTACGCGCGGCTGCTGCACCCGCTCCAGGCGCACCGTACAGACCCGGACACGACCGATGAGTGGGGCGTTGCCCGCACCGCTGAATCCAGGCGTTGGCGGTGGGCTGAGGTCGCGCGTCGCAACGGCCGCGTGATGCATCCCCTGGTGCAGTGGTTCCGCCTCAGCGACACCGAGCAGACGACGGACTGGCCGGACGGATGGAGGGTTGACCAGCCTGACGACGGGTGGTTCGACCCCGAGGACCTCGCGGTCCTGACGAAGCACCTGAGCGTCGCGACACGGACGCCCGACGACCTGGTCGTCGGAGCGTGGGAAGGCACCGGAAACCCGCCCTGGGCCGAGGGCGGCCGGAACGAGCTCGCTCGCTCGCGCATGCAGATGCCGTGGCCCGGTCGGGACATGTGGCTGTTCAGCTCGAGCTCGCGCGAGCTCGCTGACCCGACGTGGGCGCAGCGCGCCGTTCCGGGGTGGGAGTGCAGCCGCTGGCAGGAAGGGCCCTACACGTCCCTGATCTGGCCCGAGGACCACGCCTGGGTCGTCGCGTCGGAGGAGGACTGGGACTCGACGATCGTCGCTGGCTCGCGCGCGCTGGTCGAGAGCATCCTCGCGGACGACCACTTCGAGGCCTTCGAGGTCCATGAGGGGGACGACCTGAGCTGGGACGGCGATCTCCTCAACCCCCGCCGACCGCCGCGATCGGAGCACTGAGTCGACCAGACTCCCCCGCGCGTTGCGTTCCGTCCGGGGCCACCGGCGCTCCTCGCTGCGGTGGCACTGCCGTGAGTCAGCGCTGCGGCAGGCGTCGGCCGTCAGCGTCGAGGTGGTCGCGCCACGACCGCTTGGCCGTCCAGCCGAGCAGGCGTCGAGCCTTGGCGGTGGAGATGCCCGAGGCGTCGACGCGGTCGAGCTCGCGGAGCGCGACCTGGTCGCCGTGGTGCTCGCGCAGCGTGGCGGCGAAGTCGTGGCCACCGGCGTTGTCGGCGGCCGCGATGTAGAAGACCTCGTGCCCCGGCAGGTCTGACTCGGCCGCGAGCAGGAGCGCGTCGGCCAGGTCATCGGCGTCGATGTAGCTGCCGAAGTTCGCGCTGGTGGCCGACGCTTCGCGCACCTGCGGCCCGAGGTTCTCCTCGTAGTTGCTCTCGTCGTGCACGGTGCTCGGACGGATCGAGATCGCGCGGATGTCGGAGCGTCGCACAGCCGCGTCCATCAGCTGCTCGCCGAACGCCTTCGAGAGCGCGTACGGGTCCTGAGGATGCAGGGGGTGTTCCTCATCGACCGGTACGTAGTCGGGCAGGAACGGCCGCTCGGGGAAGAAGTTGCCGACGATGCTCTCGCTGGACACGTTGACGAAGCGGGGCACGCGGAACCGGACTGCCGCCTCCAGCACGTTGAAGGTCGACATCAGGTTGGTCTGGAACACGACGTGCGCCGGGTGACCGGTCGGCTGTGGGATGGCCGCGACGTGGACGACGGCGTCGGCACCGGCGACGACCGCGAAGGCGCTGCCAGCATCGGTGAGGTCGGCCAACTGGTAGCGGCCGGGCACGACCTGTCCCGCGTCGAACACGGGCGGCACGAGATCGACCCCGAGCACGTCATGACCCGCATCGACGAACCGCTTCACCGCGGCTCGGCCGACCTTGCCGCGGGATCCGGTGATGACGACCTTCACGGTGCTCCTTCTCGGCCATGCGGTGTCGACGCCAGCCGGAGCGCCGGAGTCGTCCGCGATGGTGATGCGCCCGACGCTACGCCACCGTGAAGACGACGGCGCAGCCTGCTGCTCTTCGACAGGGCGTAGTGTCAGGGCCACATCGACCCCGGACCTCGGTCGTTCCGACCTCACCACCGCCGACCTCACCACCCGGCCTGCTGAGCTGACCGAACGGGGCTCACGCCATGCAGTACCTCATCCACAACACACGGACGTTCCTGACGGGCAGCGCGGCGGCCGGCGCGGTGATGCGCTACCGGACCTCGCTGCAGCTCGTGCTGGGCACCGACAGCGTCGACCTGCCGGCGATCGACCTCGACGGCACCGCGACCCGGGTGCGGTTGCGCATCAGTCCTCGGACGCGGCTGCGATCGGTCTGGGCCGAGGACGACGAACTCGAGTCGGACGACCGGGTCTTCGTAAACGCCCTCCGCGACCGTGCGGCATTGCTCTGACGGCCCTGCTCACGCCCAGTGTGACGGTCGCTCGAACCCCTCTGGCACCACCGTCGCGGCATCGCCCCGCGCGCTGTTGACCTGCATCTGCGTCAGGTAGATCGCACCCGACAGGTCCGCCCCGGACAGGTCGGCATCGCGCAGGTCCACGCCGAGCAGGTCGCAGCGGTGCAGTCGAGCGCCCCGGAGGTCGGCGGCGATGGCGATGCTCCCCCGGAGCGTCAGCCCGCTGAGGTCCCGTCCGCCGAGCCGGGCGCCGAGCAGGTCGGCACCGGGCTCGAGCGCCGGCTGGGACCGTGACTGCCGAGCGGTGGGGACGTCACGCCGGGCGATGTCGCTCGCGCGGACGAGCAGCGCCCGCGCAGCGTCGTACTCGGCGTCGACGTCGAGCTCGGTCAACGCCGACGGTGTCCCGTCGCTCAGTACCCGGACGTGTTCGAACGCCGCCACCCAGGGCGCAGGGTCGACTCCCCCGCCCGTCATGACCAGGTCGATCGCCTCGTCGAGGTACCACAGCAGCTCGTGCAGCCGGCGGACGACGGGGAACGTCGCGAACATCGCCGTCCGCGTGGTGTCGTCGTCACGCCACGATCGGCCGGCGAACGTCTGCCGTGACACCTTCTGGCCGGCGCCGAAGCAGTCGAACACGGTGCAGCCCTTGAAGCCCCGGTCCCGCAGGTGCGGGTGGATGCGGCAGCCGTCCACATTGTCGAGGTTCGTGCAGGGCTCCCCCGCGTCCTTGTCGAACGGGAAGTCCGCGGACTTCGTGAAGGCCAGGGCGACGCAGCACAGGCCGAAGCAGTTCGCGCAGTCGGCGCCGAGGTCCTCGCGGCGACCGAGTTCGACCCGCGTCCGCCCGGCTCCGGTCACCCGAACACCGCGACCGTCATGCCCGTGCCGGCAGCGGGCTGGTCCATCGCCACCAGGGCCTCCGGCAGGTCGTCGAACCCGATCGTCCGGCCGATGGTGGCGTCCGGACGCAGCCGACCAGCCACGACGTCGTCGAGCATGGCGGCGTACTCCCCCACGGCGATGCCGTGACTGCCGAGCAGTTCGAGTTCCTCGCTGATCACCCGCCCCATCGGGATGACCGGGGCCGTCTCGTCGCCGAGGAGCAGCCCGACCTGCACGTGCCGCCCACGCGGGCGGAGCGACCCGACCGCGGCGAGCGAGGTCGCACGGCTGCCGAAGGCGTCGACCGACACGTGCGCTCCCCCGTCGGTGCGGCGGCGGACCTCGGCGACGGCGTCCGGTCCGGACGGGACGGTCTCCGCGCCGAGCGCCGCTGCCCGCTCGAGCGCGGCGGGCGAGACGTCGACGGCGACGACGTGCGCGCCGGCGGCGACCGCGACGACGATCGTCGACAGCCCGACACCGCCGCACCCGAACACGGCGACGTGCTCCCCCGCCTGCAGCCGGCCGCGGGCGTGCAGTGCGTGGTAGGCGGTGCCGAACCGGCAGCCGAGCCCGGCTGCCTCAGCGAACCCGATGCCGTCGGGCAGCGCCACGAGGTTGACGTCGGCCTGCGGCACGACGAGTTCCTCGGCGAACGACCCGGGCAGCGTGAAGCCCGGCTGCTGCTGGCGCGTGCACACCTGGGTCGCCCCGGCGAGACACTCGGGGCACGCCCCGCAGGCGAAGACGAAGGGCGCGGTGACCCGGTCCCCGACCCGGTGGTGCGCCACGTCGGAGCCGGCCTCGACGACCACGCCGGCGAACTCGTGTCCGGGGACGTGCGGGAGCGTCACGGAGTCGTCGTGACCACGCCAGGCGTGCCAGTCGCTCCGGCAGACACCGGTGGCGGCGACGCGCACCACCACGCCGTGCGGCGGGCACACGGGCCGTTCGACGTCGACGATCTGCGGGGTGTCCCCGAACTCCCGGTACATGACTGCGCGCATCCGGACATCCTGCCAGCAGGCGGACCTCCACGAGACGACGGACCGGTCAGACGACCGCCCGGTCAGACGACCGACCCGTCAGACGACCGCCCGGTCAGACGACCTCTCGTAGGATCGGCGGATGTCCTCCACCGCGACCCGTCGCAGCGCCCGGATGTCCCTCGTCGCGATCGTCGTCGCCCTGACGGGTCTCGTCGGCCTGGCCTCGGCCGCACCGGCGCAGGCGCACTCGGCCCTCGAGTCGAGCGACCCGGCCGACGGGCAGACGATCACGACACCGCTCGACCGTGTCGGCCTGACGTTCTCCGAGGCGCCGCTCACCGGGCTCGACGCCGGCCTCCGCATCGAGGTCCGCGACGCCGCCGGCACCGACCGGGCAACGGGTGACGTCACCGTCGACGGCACGACGATGTCCCGCACCGTCGACCTGGAGGACGGCGCCTACACGGTCCTGTGGCGCTACGTCTCCCCCGACGGTCACCCGATCACCGGCGAGCTCGGCTTCACGGTGGCACTCCCCGCCCCGACGCAGGACCCGTCCGCCTCGGCGACGCCGACCACGCCCACCGACCAACCCACCGAGACCACCGCGACCGTCGAGGCGACCCGGTCCGCCACGCCGGCAGCTGGTGACGCCGGTTCCGGAGCCGGCGGTGCCGCCCTCTGGCTCGGCGGAGGCGCAGTCCTCGTCGCCGGCCTGGTCGCGGTCCTCGCCGTGGCCCGCCGCCGCCGCGTCCCGTACGGGGACTGACGCACCCACATGACGGACGGGAGGCTCCCTGCCAGCTGGCAGGGAGCCTCCCGTCCGTCACGGGGTCGCGTGGGAGCGGGACCCGCTCGCCGTGGCGACCATCGGCGTCAGTACTCGATGCGCCCGCTCCGGTCGTGGAACTCCCCCGTCGGCCCGTCGGTGCCGAGCGTGGCGAGCATCACTGTGGCGTCCGTGCCCTCGGTGATCGTCTGGTGCCCACCGAAGCCGTTGAACTCGGTCGCCGTGTAGCCCGGGTCGCTCGCGTTCACCCGGAACGTCGGCAGGTTCTTGGCGTACTGCACGGTGAGCGCGATCACCGCGGCCTTCGACGCCGCGTACGGGATCGACGGCACGGGGTACTCGTCGTGCCCGGGCGTCGTGAGCCAGCGGGTGAAGCCGACACCGGAGGCGACGTTCACGACGACGGGGTTCGACGAGGCCTGCAGCAACGGGAGCGCGGCCTGGGTGACCCGGACGATGCCGACGACGTTCGTGTCGAGCACGCCGGTCATGACGTCGGCGTCGAGGTCGTCGACGCCGAACGAGGCGCCGAGCACCCCGGCGTTGTTCACGAGCACGTCGAGCTCGGGGATCGACGCGATCGCGCTGTCGACACTGGTCTGGTCGGTGACGTCGAGCTGGACGACGTGGGCGCCCAGGGCCCGGGCGTCGTCGCCGGTGGACGGGTCGCGCATGCCGGCGTACACGGTGTGGCCGGCCTCGATCAGGCGGCGCACGGTTTCGAGTCCGAGGCTGCGGTTGGCCCCGGTGATGAGTGTGGTGGTCATGTGCCCAGCCTGCGCTCCGCGCCACAGGACTCCCAGGTGCCGCTCGACGGTGGGACTCCGAGTACCACCTCCATCGGCCCGGGACAGGCGAGGATGGGTCCATGAGCGAGTTCGCGAACGTGCTGCGGTCCTGGCGGGACCGCGTCCGACCGGAGGAGGTCGGCCTGCCGGCCGGCGCCGGTCGGAGGACCCCCGGGCTCCGCCGCGAGGAACTCGCCGCGCTCGCCGGGGTGAGCGTCGACTACGTCGTCCGGCTCGAGCAGGGCCGGTCGGTCAACCCGTCGCCGCAGCTGCTGGGGGCCCTCGCGACCGCGCTGCGCCTGACCACCGAGGAGCGCGACCACCTGTTCCGGGTCGCGGACGCCGCACCGCCATCGCAGAACGTCGTCCCGCGCCACGTCACGCCCGGCGTGCAGCGCATCGTCGACCGGCTCGGGGACGTCCCGCTCGCGGTGTTCACGGCGACCCACGACATCCTGCTGTGGAACGACCTGTGGGCGGCGATGACCGGCGACCCCGAGCGCCTGGTCGGGCTCGAGCGGAACCTCGTCTGGCGGCACTTCATGGTCGGGCAGCACGGCGTGGAGTACGACGCCGAGCACGCCGAGGAGTTCTCCAGCGACCTCGTGGCCGACCTCCGCACGGCGGTCGGTCGGTACCCGGGTGACCGCGCCCTCGCCGACCTGGTCGCACGGCTCCGCGCAGAGTCCCCGGAGTTCGCGCGCCGCTGGGACACCGCCAGGGTCGCCGAGCACCGGGCGAGCCGGAAGACGGTGCACACCGCGGTGGGGCCGATCGAGGTCGACTGTGACGTGATGACCGTGCCGGGCGGCGACCTGCGGATCGTCGTCTACACGGTGGTGCCCGGGTCCGAGGCAGCGTCGACGCTCGACCTGCTGCGGGTCACCGGGCTGCAGGACCTCGCGCCGCGCTGACCGCCACCACGAGCAACGGCCGGGCAGGCCGAACGTCCGGCCCGCTCACACCGCGAGCAGCGCCAGTGACGCGTTCTGCCCACCGAAGCCGAACGAGTTGTTCAGCGCCGCACGGACCGGAGCCCGCCGTGCGCCGCCGGACACCACGTCGAGGTCGATCGCCGGGTCCAGGTGCCCCAGGTTCAGCGTCGCCGGCACCAGCCCGGTCTCGAGCGCCTTGACGGTCAGGATCGTCTCGACCGCGCCGGCCGCGCCGAACATGTGCCCGACGGCGCTCTTCGGGGCGGTGACGACGGCCCCGCGGCCGACGACGCGGGCGATCGCGGCGGCCTCGCTCGCGTCGCCGAGCGGCGTGCTCGTCGCGTGCGCGTTGACGTGGTCGACGTCCGCGCCGGTGAGCCCGGCCATCCGGAGCGCCTGCGTCATCGCCCGTTCCTGCCCGGAGCCGTCGGCGCGCGGCGCGGTGATGTGGAACGCGTCCGAGGTGATCCCCCACCCGGCGAGCCGTGCGTGCACGCGGGCCCGTCGGGCAGCGGCGTGGTCGGCCCGTTCGAGCACGACGATCCCGGCGCCCTCGCCGAGCACGAACCCGCGGCGGCTGACGTCGAACGGCCGTGAGAGCGTGGTCGGGTCCTCGCCCTCCGGCTTCGCGAGCGCCTGGGACTGGGCGAACGCGGCCATCGTCACCGGGGTCACCGCCGCCTCCGCTCCCCCGGCCACGACGACGTCGGCCTCCCCCGACCGGATCAGTCGGGCAGCCATGGCGATCGCCTCCGCGCCGGACGCGCACGCCGACACCGTCGTGTACGCACCGGCACGGGCGTCGACCTCGATGCTGATCTGTGCCGCGGCCCCGTTGGCCATGAGCATCGGCACCGTGCGGGGCGACACCCGCCGCGCCCCGTTCCGGCCGAGCTCGTCGTGCGCGTCGAGCAGGGTCTCGATGCCCCCGATCCCCGTCCCGACCACGACGGCGAGCCGCTCCGGGTCGAGTCCGGTCGTGGCTCCGGCGAACCCGGCGTCCGCCCAAGCCTCCCCCGCGGCGACGAGTGCCAGCTGCTGGCTGCGGTCGAGCCGGGCGGCGCGCACCCGTCCGAGTGCCCCCTCGGCGTCGAGGGTGGCGTCCGCCCCGATCCGGATCGGCACCTTCGCCCACAGCTCTCCGTCGCGGTCGAGCTCGTGCACGCCGGACCGGCCGGCCACCAGGGCGTCCCAGAGTGGGTCGACCCCGTGCCCGAACGGCGAGACGGCGCCGTACCCGGTGATGACGATGTCGCTGCTGTCGCTGTTTGTATGCTGCACAAGTCGAGTTGTACCACGTACAATTCGACCATGGCAACCCCTCGTGGCACCGCGACGCGCGCTCGGATCCTCCAGGCGGCGGCAGAGCTCCTCGCCGACCGGAACCCCCGCTCCCTGACGGTGAGCGAGGTCGCACGGGCAGCCGGGGTCTACCCCAACCAGATCACGCACCACTTCGGCTCGAAGGACCGCCTCGTGGTGGACGCCGCCTTCGTCCGGTTCCTCCGCGACACCACCCGACTGCAGTCGGCGGGCCGACGGGCGACCACGTCGGCGGGCTTCCGTGACGTCCTCGCGCGCACCGCCCTCGCGATGCCGTCGACGAGTCTCCTCGTCACGGCGCTCGGGCTGGCGCAGGACGACGACGTCCTGCGGGACCGCACGAGCACCCTGCTCGCCGTGCTGTTCCGGCAGTCGGAGCGGTGGCTCGAGCGGGTCGTCGCGGACCACGGCTGGACGAGCGAGCGCGGGGTCGCGCGCGACGCCAGGACCTTCTGGAGCGCGGTGTTCGGTGCCGTCCTGTTCGCCACGGCCGGCGCGGTCGGCGGACCTTCCGACGTGGACGTCGCCGCGACCGTCAGCATCACGGGCTGACGACCGCGGCGACGCGGGCGCTCAGTGACGGGTCGGGCTCACTCGCCGAAGCCGGACCGGACCAGGGCCTCGAGCGCGTCGACGGCGTCCTGAGCGTCCTCGCCCGTGGCCTCGATCGACACGGTCGCGCCCTTCGGCAGGGCGAGCGCCATGATCCCGAGCAAGCTCTTCGCGTCGACGCCGTTCACGCGGACGGTGGCCTCGTACTTCGCGGCCGTCTTCACGAACTCCGCCGCGGGACGGGCGTGCAGCCCGGTCTCGTTGACCAGCTGCGCGGTGGTGGACGCGGCCACGTCGGCGGCGGGGCCGGCCCCGGTGTCCGGCACCGGGCCTCCAGGCTGGTCGCCGTCATCCGGCCGGGAGGCTCCCCCCTGGTCCGCCTCGGACGCTGCGGCCGAGCGGGCGGCTGCGAGCACCGCGTCGACGTCGCCGCCGGTCTGGGCGGCGACCGCCGCGGCGACCGTGCCCTCGACGAGCGGGGCGTCGGACACGTGGACCCGGGCGCGGACGTCGTCGTCGAGGAAGTCGAGCGCGGTGTCGGTCGTCAGGTAGGCGGAGCCGAGGTCGCACAGGACGACGACCGCGTCGGCGGAGGCGAGTTCCTCGATGCCGGCGGTGATCGCCTCGAAGGACGTGCCGATGCCACCGTCCTCGGTGCCGCCCGCGGCGACGAACTGGACGTCGGCCGCCATCTGCCGAGCGAGTTCGACCGTGCCGGAGGCGATCGCCGCGCTGTGCGAGACGACCAGGATCCCGACGCTCACGCCGCGTCCACCGCGGCGCGCAGGATGTAGGCCGTCGACTGTGCGCCCGGGTCCCGGTGTCCGACGGCACGTTCGCCGAGGTAGCTCGCCCGGCCCTTGCGGGCGACGAGCGGCTCGGTGGCCTCGGCGCCCGTGCGGGCGGCGTCAGCGGCGGCCTCGAGGACACGCTCCGGGGACTCCCCCGCCTGCGCTGCCGTGGTGGCGGCGTCGACCGCCGGGGTCCACGCGTCGATCATCGTCTTGTCGCCGACCGCCGCCTTGCCGCGGGAGACGACGCCGTCGCGGGCCGCGGCGAGCACCTGCACGAGCGTGTCGGCGTCGAGCTCGGTCGCGTCGCCGGCGGCCTGGGCCGCCTTCAGGTACGCGGTGCCGAACAGCGGACCGGCGGCGCCGCCCACGGTGGAGATGAGCTTCGTCGCCACGGTCTTGAAGACGGCGCCGGGGGTGTCGAACGTGCCGGACTCGACGGCCTCGAGCACGGCACGGAACCCGCGGTCGAGGTTCTCGCCGTGGTCACCGTCCCCGATCTCCCGGTCGAGCGTGACGAGCTCGGCCCGGTGCTCGTCGATCGTCGCGGCGGTGCGTCGGACCCAGTCGGTGGCCCATGCGGTGTCGAGCGCCAATGTCGTTCCTTCCTGCGGGGCCGGGGATGCCGGCCGGTTCAGTGTCAGCGGCCCCAGCGCAGCGCCGGGGTCTCCACCGGTGCGTCCCAGAGGGTGATCAGGTCGTCGTCGAGCACCGTGACGGTGATCGAGAAGCCCTGCATCTCGAGGGACGTGACGTAGTTGCCGACCAGGCTACGCGCGACCTCGTGGCCGCGATCGGCGAGCACCTCGGCGGCGCGTCGGTAGGCGATGTAGAGCTCGGACAGCGGCGTCCCGCCCATGCCGTTCACGAACAGCAGCAGCCGCGACCCGGCCGGCAGGTCCAGGTCGGTGAGGACGGGCTCCAGGACCCGGTCGACGAGCTCGTCGGCCGGCGCCATCGCGATGCGCTCCCGACCGGGTTCCCCGTGGATCCCGATGCCGAGCTCGACCTCGTCGTCGGCGAGCGTGAAGGACGGCTCCCCCGCGTGCGGGACGGTCCCCGGTGCGAGCGCCAGGCCCATCGACCGCGTGACGTCGTTCACGTGCCGGGCGACGGCCGCGACCGCGTCGAGGTCGTCCCCGCGCTGGGCGGCGGCCCCGGCGCACTTCTCCACGACGACCGTCCCGGCGACCCCGCGCCGACCGGCCGTGAAGAGGGAGTCCTGGACGGCCACGTCGTCGTCGACCACGACGGTCTCGACGCGGACGCCGTCCATCTCGGCGAGCTCGGCGGCGGTCTCGAAGTTCAGGACGTCGCCGGTGTAGTTCTTCACGATGTGCAGCACGCCGGCACCGCCGTCGACGGCCTTCGTCGCGGCCACCACGGGGTCGGGCGTCGGGCTCGTGAACATCGGCCCGGGCACCGCGGCGTCGAGCATGCCGAACCCGATGAAGCCGGCGTGCAGGGGTTCGTGCCCGCTGCCGCCACCGCTCACCAGGGCGACCTTGCCCGCGACCGGAGCGTCCGCGCGGTGCAGGTGGACCGGGTCCTCGACCAGCACGACGTGCCCGGCGTGGGCTGCGGCGAACCCGCGGACGGACTCGGTGACGACGTCGTGCGGGTCGTTGATGAGCTTCTTCATGGCGGTGGGCCTCCTCGGGTCGGGACCGGGACGAGGCCTGCACACCGCCGACGTCGTCCGGAGTGGGGCCAGGCTACAGCGGGCGGGTGTTCCCTGAGCATGCACGTCCGTGCACGGCCTGGCAGGCGGGAAGCGGGGTGTCGATGGTCGGACGCCCGCTCCTCGTGCACGTTCGTGCACATTTCTGGAGAACGCTCACGAGGACCCCACGCGGGCCGGATACCCAGCAGTAGGCTCGCCCCAATCACTCGATGGGGAGTGCCGAGCAGTAGCGGGCCTCCCCAACCAACACAGTTGGAGGTCACCGATGGACGACATCGGCGTCAAGTTCCTTTCCGAGCTCGTCGGCACAGCGATGCTCATCATCCTGGGTGGCGGTGTCGTCGCCGCCGTCTCGCTCAAGAAGTCGAAGGGCTTCGGCGCGGGCTTCCTCATGGTCACGATCGGCTGGGGCTTCGCGGTCTTCGCCGGCGTCACGGTGTCGTACAAGTCCGGCGGCCAGCTCAACCCCGCGGTCAGCCTCGCGCAGGCCATCCTCGGCAACATCTCCGTCGGCACGATGCTGCTCTTCTGGCTCGCGCAGATGATCGGTGCGGTCATCGGTGCCGTCATCGTCTGGCTCGCCTACAAGCAGCACTTCGACGAGGAGCCCGACCCGGCCGCCAAGCTCGGCGTGTTCTCCACCGGCCCCGCGATCCGCTCGTACGGCTGGAACCTCGTCACCGAGATCATCGGCACGTTCGTCCTCGTCTTCACGGTCATCGCCTTCACGAACGGCCAGACCCCCGCGCAGCTCGGCGCCATCCCCGTCGCCTTCATCGTGATCGCGATCGGTGTCAGCCTCGGTGGCCCCACCGGCTACGCCATCAACCCGGCACGTGACCTCGGCCCGCGCATCGCGCACGCCTTCCTGCCGATCAAGGGCAAGGGCTCGAGCGACTGGGCCTACGCCTGGGTGCCGGTCGTCGGACCGCTGCTCGGTGGCGCGATCGCCGCCGGCCTGTCCTTCGCACTCCTCCCCGTCGTCTCCTGACGCCGACCCCTCCCAGCACGACGGTCGACCCCGACCCCGGGGCCGACCGCAGCACCGACCACCCAGAAGGAGCACCCATGGCCGACTACATCGTCGCCATCGACCAGGGCACGACCAGCACCCGCGCCATCGTCTTCGACCACTCCGGCTCGATCGTGTCGAGCGGTCAGAAGGAGCACGAGCAGATCTTCCCGCGCGCCGGGTGGGTCGAGCACGACCCCAGCGAGATCTGGGACAACACCCGTGAGGTCATCGGCCAGGCACTGTCCCGCGCCGACATCACCCGCCACGACGTCGCGGCGGTCGGCATCACGAACCAGCGCGAGACCGCGGTCGTCTGGGACAGGACCACCGGCAAGCCGGTCTACAACGCGATCGTCTGGCAGGACACCCGCACGCAGGCCATCGTCGACAAGCTCGCCGCCGGCGACACCGACCGCTACAAGTCGGTCGTCGGTCTGCCCCTGGCCACGTACTTCGCCGGCACCAAGATCATGTGGATCCTCGAGAACGTCGAGGGTGCGCGCGAGAAGGCCGAGGCGGGCGACCTGCTCTTCGGCACCACCGACACCTGGGTCCTCTGGAACCTGACCGGTGGCACCGACGGCGGCGTCCACAAGACCGACGTCACCAACGCGTCCCGCACGCTGTTCATGGACCTCGAGACGCTGCAGTGGCGCGACGACATCCTCGCCGACTTCGGTGTCCCGAAGTCGATGCTCCCCGAGATCGTCAGCTCCTCCGAGGTCTACGGCCACGTCGAGTCCTCCAGCCTCCTCCGCGAGGTCCCGATCGCCGGCATCCTGGGCGACCAGCAGGCAGCGACGTTCGGCCAGGCCGCGTTCGACAAGGGCGAGTCGAAGAACACCTACGGCACCGGCAACTTCCTCATCTTCAACACGGGCACGGAGATCGTCCGCTCGGAGAACGGGCTGCTCACCACCGTCGGCTACAAGCTCGGCGACGGCGAGACCCACTACGCGCTCGAGGGCTCGATCGCCGTCACGGGGTCGCTCATCCAGTGGCTCCGCGACAACCTCGGGCTCATCCAGAGCGCGCCGGAGGTCGAGGCCCTCGCCAAGACCGTCGAGGACAACGGCGGCGTGTACTTCGTGCCGGCGTTCTCCGGACTCTTCGCGCCGTACTGGCGCCCCGACGCCCGCGGTGCCATCGTCGGCCTGACCCGCTACGTCAACAAGGGCCACATCGCGCGTGCCGCCCTCGAGGCGACAGCACTGCAGACCCGCGAGGTGCTCGACGCGGTCAACGCCGACTCCGGTGTCGACCTGACCGAGCTCAAGGTGGACGGCGGCATGACGGCGAACAGCGCCCTCATGCAGTTCCAGGCGGACATCCTCAACGTGCCCGTCGTGCGTCCGGTCGTCGCCGAGACCACCGCGCTCGGTGCCGCCTACGCCGCCGGCCTCGCCGTCGGCTTCTGGGCCAACCTCGACGAACTCCGTGCCAACTGGCAGGAGGACGCCCGCTGGGAGCCGCAGCTCGACGCCGAGGAGCGCGAGCGCACGCTCCGTCTGTGGAAGAAGGCCGTCACGAAGACCTTCGACTGGGTCGACGAGGACGTCCAGTAAGCAGGTTCCACAGCACTGAACAGCTCGGAGGCCCGGTGCCGGTCCCATGGACCGGCACCGGGCCTCCCGGCGTTGTCCGCTCAGCGCTACGCGGCGCCGACCCAGTCGGCGAGTTTCTGCTCGGCCGCGCCGGAGTCGATCGCCTCGGCCGCGACCACGAGCTGCTCCCGGAAGCGGTGCAGGATCGGACGGTCCCACTCGGTCGGGTCCTGCGCCAGACGGAACGAGACCAGGCCGGCGGCGGCGTTCAGCAGCACGATGTCGCGGACGGGGCCGGTCTCCCCGGCGAGCACCCGACGGACGATCGCGGCGTTCACCTCGGGCTCGCCGCCGAGCAGGTCCTCGGTCCGGGCACGGGGGATGCCGAGGTCGCGCGGGTCGAGGTCGTGCTCAGTGACACGACCGCCGGTGACCTCCCAGATGTGGCTGTGGCCCGTCGTCGTGAGTTCGTCGAGGCCGTCGTCGCCGCGGAACACGAGCGCCGTCGCACCACGGGTCTGGAACACGCCCGTGATGATCGGCACGAGCTCGAGCTGCGCCACGCCCACCGCGTTGGCCTCGCACCTGGCGGGGTTGACGAGCGGGCCGAGGAAGTTGAACACCGTCGGGACGCCGATCTCGCGCCGCACGGAGGCCGCGTGGGCGAACCCGGGGTGGAAGGCGCTGGCGAAGGCGAAGGTCAGACCGACCCGGCGGAACGTCTCCGCGACGCGCTCGGCGTCCATCGTCAGGTCGAGCCCGAGGGCCGCGAGGACGTCCGACGAGCCGCTCTTCGACGACGACGCCCGGTTGCCGTGCTTGACCACGGGGACCCCGGCGGCGGCGATGACGACGGCCGCCATCGTGGAGACGTTGACCGTCCCGACGACGTCTCCGCCGGTGCCGACGATGTCGAGCGCCATCGGGTCGACGTCCAGCGGGACCGCTGCCTCGAGGATGGCGTCGCGGAAGCCGACGACCTCGTCGACCGTCTCGCCCTTGGCGCGGAGGGCCACCGCGAAGCCGCTGATCTGCGCGTCGGTGGCGCGCCCGGCGACGATCTCCTCCATGGCCCATGTGGACTGTCTGATGCTCAGGTCCTCGCGCGCCATGAGCGCACTGATCACCACGGGCCAGGTCAGGAGGTCAGACATGCCGACGATCGTACTGTTTTCGAACGACCCGCCAGTTGACTGGCAAAACACTGTCGGTGGTTTCGGCCATAATGGAGCTTGTGACAAGCACCCCTCTCTCCAGACCAGCCAGCGGTACGGTCCTCAACAGGCCGAACCCCGTTGCCGTGGGGACGATCGTGTGGCTGGGCAGCGAGGTCATGTTCTTCGCCGGCCTGTTCGCGATCTACTTCACGCTGCGCAGCACCTCCCCCGAGCTCTGGGCGCGTGAGACCGCCAGCCTCGAGGTCCCCTTCGCCTCGGTGAACACGATCATCCTGGTGCTGTCCAGCTTCGCGTGCCAGTTCGCCGTCTTCGCAGCCGAGCGCTTCCAGGTGCACCGCACCAGCTGGAAGCCGACCGACTGGGGCATGACGGAGTGGTTCTTCGTCACGTACTGCATGGGTGCGATCTTCGTCTGCGGCCAGATCTTCGAGTACGCCAACCTCTGGCACGAGGGCATCACGCTCTCCTCGAGCGCCTACGGCTCCGCGTTCTACTTCACCACCGGCTTCCACGGCCTCCACGTCACTGGTGGCCTGATCGCCTTCCTCCTCACGATCGGTCGTGGCTTCGCCGCCAAGAACTTCGGTCACAAGGAGGCCACCACGGCCATCGTCGTGTCGTACTACTGGCACTTCGTCGACGTGGTCTGGATCGGCCTCTTCGCCGTCATTTACCTTCTCAAGTAGGAAACGGACAGCACCAAGCGCATGTTCAACAGCAGCAAGTCCAAGAAGCAGGGCCGTCGCTCCCCCGTGGCGACCGTCTCGCTCATCGTCGTGGGTCTCATGACGACCGGCGGGGCCTACGCCCTGTTCAGCTCCACGGCCAGCGCCGACGACAACGTCAGCACGGTCGCCGCGTCGAGCCAGTCGCAGGTGAACGAGGGCGAGAAGCTCTTCGCGTCCAACTGCGCCACGTGCCACGGCCTGTCTGCACAGGGCACCAGCGAGGGTCCCTCGCTCATCGGCGTCGGCGCCGCGTCGGTCGACTTCCAGGTCGGCACCGGTCGCATGCCGCTCGCGCAGCAGGGCCCCCAGGGTGAAGAGAAGCCCACGCAGTTCACGAACGACCAGGTCGACGCGATGGCGGCGTACGTCGCCTCCCTCGGCCCCGGCCCGTCCGTGCCGTCCGAGTCGCTCACCAGCGGTGCCGACGGTGACGCAGCCGAGGGTGCCGAGCTCTTCCGCATCAACTGCGCGATGTGCCACAACGTCGCCGGTGCCGGTGGTGCCCTGACCGAGGGCAAGTACGCGCCGAATCTCGAGTCGGTCACCGGCAAGCACATCTACGAGGCCATGCAGACCGGCCCGCAGAACATGCCGGTCTTCAACGACCTGAACATCACGCCGGAGCAGAAGGCGGACATCATCACGTACCTCAAGTACGTGCAGGACAACAAGTCGCCGGGCGGGTTCGCCCTCGGGTCCATCGGTCCGGTGGCAGAGGGTCTGTTCATCTGGATCTTCGGACTCGGCGCAGTGGTCGCGATGACCGTGTGGCTGACCGCGAAGTCCAACTGATCGTCCGTGTCGCACGACACTGAAGGGAACACCATGGCAGAGCACGACGACGAGGCGCTGAACTCGTCCTCGGCTGTCGAGAGGCATGCGGCATCGGTCGGCGGCGGCACCGCGGTCGTCCCCGCGGAACCGTTCGAGAACCCGGGCGAGCCGCCGCACCGTCCGCGTCGCACCGACGTCGACCCGAAGAAGGCCCGTCTGGCCGAGCGTCAGGTCGCGACGTTCTTCTACCTGTCGATCGTCGGCAGCGTCCTGTCGATCGCCGCGTACATCGCGTTCCCGATCAAGGCCGACGACTTCGGCACGGTCCGCCTCGCCAACCTCTTCCTCGGCCTCTCGATCTCGCTCGCCCTGCTCTCGCTGGGCATCGGCGCCGTGTACTGGGGCAAGTCCCTCGTCACCGACCGTGAGATTACCGAGCTGCGCCACCCCACCCGTGGGACCGACGCCACGCGCGCCAAGGCCGTCGAGGCCTTCCAGCTCGCCGACAAGGAGTCCGGCTTCAGCCGTCGCAAGCTGATCCGCAACTCGATGATCGGCGCGCTCGTCGCGTTCCCGCTCCCCGGCATCGTGCTCGTGCGTGACCTCGCACCCGCTGCCGACCCGAACGAGCTCCTCCGCCACACCATGTGGGCCAAGGGGACTCGTCTCACGAAGGACCCGACCGGACTCCCGATCAAGGCATCGGACGTCACGATCGGCTCTGTCTTCCACGTCATCCCCGACGGGCTCCTGGACAAGGAGCACATGCTCGAGGAGAAGGCGAAGGCCGCGGTGCTGCTCATGCGCCTCGACCCGAAGGACCTCAACCCGGCGAAGGGGCACGAGAACTGGGGCTACGACGGCATCGTCGCGTACTCCAAGATCTGCACCCACGTCGGATGCCCGGTCGCGCTCTACGAGCAGCAGACGCACCACCTGCTGTGCCCTTGCCACCAGTCGACCTTCGATGTCTCGAACAACTGCGAGGTCATCTTCGGACCGGCTGCCCGTCCCCTCCCCCAACTTCCTATCGCGATCGACGACGACGGCTACCTGGTGGCGCAGAGCGACTTCCACGAACCCGTCGGGCCGTCCTTCTGGGAGCGTGCACGCTGATGACAACCACAACCACGACACGAGCACCGGAGACCAGCACCAAGCCGGCTCCGGAGCGCGGGTCCCGCATCATCGGCGGGATCTCCAACTACATCGATGAGCGGACCAGCATCTCCGGCCTGGTGAAGGAGGTCGGGCGCAAGATCTTCCCTGACCACTGGAGCTTCATGCTCGGTGAGGTGGCGCTGTACAGCTTCGTCGTCATCCTGCTGTCGGGGACGTTCCTGACGTTCTTCTACCAGGCGTCGATGGCCGAGGTCGTCTACAACGGCTCCTACATCCCGCTCAAGGGCGTCGCGATGTCGACGGCCCTGCAGTCCACGCTCGACATCTCGTTCGACATCCGCGGCGGCCTCTTCGTCCGGCAGATCCACCACTGGTCGGCGCTGCTCTTCGTGGCCTCCGTGATGCTGCACATGGCCCGCGTGTTCTTCACCGGCGCCTTCCGCAAGCCCCGCGAGCTCAACTGGGTCTTCGGCTTCGTGCTGTGGATCCTGGCCATGGCCGAGGGCTTCACGGGCTACTCGCTCCCCGACGACCTGCTCTCCGGCAACGGTCTGCGCATCATCGTCGGCATGATCGAGGCCATCCCGGTGATCGGCGTCTGGATCGGCTACATCCTGTTCGGCGGTGAGTTCCCCGGGACCGCGATCGTCGGGCGTCTGTACACGCTGCACATCCTGCTGTTGCCGGCGATCCTCGTGGCGGTCCTCGGTGTCCACCTCGTGCTCGTCGTGATCAACAAGCACACGCAGTACGCGGGCCCCGGCAAGACCAACGAGAACGTCGTGGGCGTCCCGATCCTCCCGGCGTTCGCCGCGAAGGCCGGTGGCTTCTTCTTCATCGTCGCGGGCATCCTCGCCCTCATCGCCACGCTGTTCACGATCAACCCGATCTGGAACTACGGCCCGTACGACCCCTCGCCCGTGTCCGCCGGTACCCAGCCTGACTGGTACATCGGCTTCGCGGACGGTGCGCTCCGTCTGATCCCGCCGCACTGGGAAGTCCTGTGGTTCGGCTACACGGTCTCCTTCAACCTGCTGGTCCCCATCGCGCTGCTGTCCGCGTTGATCCTGGCGATGTTCGTCTACCCGTTCGTCGAGGCCTGGGTCACCGGTGACAAGCGCGAGCACCACCTCGCCGACCGTCCCCGCAACGCCCCGACCCGCACCGCGATCGGTGCCGCCGGCATCACGCTCTACGCCAGCCTCTGGGCAGCGGCGAGCTCGGACATCATCGCGACGCACTTCATGGTGTCGGTCGACCACGTGATCCACGTGATCCAGGCCACGACGGTCCTCGGCCCGTTCTTCGCCTTCTGGATCACCAAGCGCGTGTGTCTCGCTCTGCAGAAGAAGGACCGCGAGATCGTGCTGCACGGCTACGAGTCGGGCCGCATCGTCCGCCTCCCGCACGGCGAGTACATCGAGGTCCACGAGCAGCTCGACGAGTACGAGCGCTGGCGCCTGCTGCAGTTCAACGAGTACAAGCCGCTGATGATCCGCCCGAACGCCAAGGGACAGATCACGCCCGCGCAGAAGGTCCGCGCCGGCATGACGCGCTTCTTCTTCGAGGACCGCATCGCCCCGGTCTCCAAGGCCGAGCTGGACGCCGCTCACGCTGCGCACCACGGTCCTGACCTCGAGGGCAGCCACCAGGCCCCGCAGGTCGGAGCCGGCGGGCACTGACTCCTCGGCAAGAACGAACCGCCCTCGTCCACTTCGTGGACGGGGGCGTTTCGTTTGCAGCGACAACACGCCGTCTGTGGTTCACCTGCGATTCAACGTCGCGTGTTGGACTGCTCCAGGACGATGTGGCAATGTGTTGCACCGTGCACTCCCCCAGCGGGAGATCCTCTGCCGAGGAACCACCAACGGAATGAGAACCCGATGGACGCCCGGACGGCTGAACACCCCAGGCCGAACCACTTCCTGCTCCACCTCAGCGACACCCACCTCATCGCGGGCGACGGCGACCTCTACGGGGCCGTTGACTCCGCCGCCCGGCTGACGCAGATCATCGACGAGATCGAGGCCTCCGGCGCTCGGCCCGAAGCGATCGTCGTCACCGGTGACGTGGCCGACAAGGGCGAACCGGGCGCCTACGCCCGCGTCCGACAGATCATCGAACCGGCGGCGAACCGCATCGGCGCCCAGGTCATCTGGGCCATGGGCAACCACGACGAGCGCGGGGCGTTCCGCCAGGAGCTCTTCGGCCTGCAGCCCACCGACCGTCCCGTCGACTTCGTGTACGACGTCAACGGTCTCCGGGTCATCACGCTCGACACCAGCGTCCCCGGAGCACACCACGGCGTGGTCACCCCGGAGCAGCTCGACTGGCTCGCAGAGGTGCTCTCCGAGGCCGCACCACACGGCACCGTCCTCGCCATGCACCACCCGCCGGTGCCGAGCGTGCAGGACCTCACCGTCCTCGTGGAGCTCCGCGAGCAGCAGGCCCTCGCCGAGGTCCTCGAGGGCTCGGACGTCCTGACGATCATCGCCGGACACCTGCACTACTCGACCAGCGCCGTGTTCGCCGGGATCCCGGTGTCCGTCGCGAGTGCCACGTGCTACACGCAGGACCTCAACGAGTTCCGGCGCGGCACCCGCGGTCGGGACGGCGCCCAGTCGTTCAACCTCGTCCACGTGTACGGCCACACCGCCGTGCACTCCGTCGTGCCCATCGGGACGTACAACACGGTCGGCCAGCCGGTGTCCTCCGACGAGACCGAGGCCCGACTCGCTGCCGCCGGGGTCACGATCCCCGCGGCCGTCGAGCCGGCCCCCGTCACGTCGAGCATCCCGGTCTTCACCCTCGACTCGGTGCCCGTCTCCCCCATCCGCCGCTGACCCCGCCCGCCCCGCCGGGCGGCGCCGCCGAGCGGTCGGAAGTCGTCGCTGCCAAGCCGCGGGAGCGGCGCACGGTGACCGCTCGCCGGACGTGAGCGGGGCGTCGTGACCGGTCGCGACGCCGGACGCACGCTGCCCTGCGGACCTGGGGCGAGCCTCCAGGCCGAAGCAGGGCGGACCCGACCCCTGGACGGTGAAGTCGCACTCCGTGTCGGCTCCGGAGGACCGGAGGCGACACGGAGTGCGATCTCACCGCGGGCGGCCGAGCCCCCGACCAGCCTCAGTCCGCGTCGGGGCGCTCCCACGGCGCCGGGAACGGGAAGTAGCGCTCGAGGAAGTCCGTGACGCGGGTTGTGCGCTCGTCGTCGCTGACCTCGGGGAAGCTGCCGTCGTTGAGGCAGAAGAAGTCGGCGTTCCGCTTCTTGAGCAGGTCCTCGAGCTCGCGGAGCCCGGAGAGCATGGTGGTGTCGATGTAGCCCACCGGGACGTTCTCCTGCACGATCGCCCGGCCCGTGAGCAGCGCGTAGTAGTGGTACAGGGAGTTCGTCACCGAGATGTTCTCGGCAGCACGGAAGCGCGAGGCTGCGGTGGCGCGGAACTCGTCGGCGAACTCGTGCTCCATCTCCGTCATGATGCTGGCACGGAGGGGCGTCGGCGCGTGCTCGAGGTGGCGCGTGGTGACGGCCCCGAAGCGCTGCTGCAGGAGTCGGCGGTTGACGCGAGCCGAGTTCTCGAAGCCGCTGCGGCGCGGGTTGTTCGACCCGAGGCCGATCCGGGTGTCGGCGAGGAGGAACTTGCTCACCGAGCCCGGGCTGAAGAACACCGACGGGTCGACCGGTCGGCCGAAGAACATGTCGTCGTTCGAGTAGACGAAGTGCTCGCTGATGCCCGGGATGTGGTGCAGCTGCGACTCGACGGCCTGCGAGTTGTGCGTCGGGAGCACCGAGGGGTCGGCGAAGAACTCCTCGCTCCGGACGATGCGCACGCGGGGGTGGTCAGCGAGCCAGGCCGGCGCCGGGGAGTCGGTCGCGATGTAGATCGTCCGCACCCACGGCGCGTACATGTAGACCGAGCGCAGGGCGTACTTCAGCTCGTTGATCTGCCGGAAGCGCGCGGGGGCGTCGTCGCCCTCACCGAGCACGGCCGAGGACTGCGCTGCCTGGCGGGCCCGCTGGTACTCGATCGCGTTGCCGTCGACCCACGAGAACACGATGTCGATCGGGAAGCGGATGTCGGAGACGTGGTCGTCGAACATGTGCTCGACGGTCTGCCACGTGCGGCCGTAGCGTTCGATGTCGACGAGGACGAACTCCTCGATCGGCAGGCTGCGGCGCATCAGGGCGTTCTCGACGGGGGCGAGGACCTCGGTGTCCGTCACCCGCCAGAACTCCATCTGGACGCTCGTCTCGGCGCCGTAGCGGAGCCGTCCGATGGGCTCGAGCCGGGGCCGGAACACCCGCAGGACGGTCTCGTCGACGGGGCCGAGGCCGTCGTCGACGACCAGGACCGCCGGCTTGCCCGGGGGCTTGGCGTAGAAGGGCTCCCCCACGGCGGCGTCCATCACGGCGGACTCGGCGCGCTGCCGGTCACGCTCGTCGAGGGCGATCACCGGGCGCTGGTCGTTGCCGCGGATGAGCAGGTGGTCCACGTCGCCGGCGGTGAGCGCGTCGTCGAGGAAGAGCAGGTCCTCGATCATCGACTGCTGCGGCGTGAGGTGCCCGTTCAACAGCGTGAAGCGTCCTTTGCGGAGGACGACGTCGGACCGGTCGAGACCGCCGGAGGACGGTCGAGGGTGCAGCAGAGGACTCTCGGTCACCGGCTCGGTCTCGTTGCTCATCCATGCCCTTCTGGTCGTGCGGTCGGGACCTGCACCCGACCCCAGCGATCCTATCGGGCGGCCGGTGTGTCCGTGGTCCGGGGCACCTTGACCGCCAGGCCCATCACCACGAAGAGCGCCGCGGCGACGAACTGGAGCGCGGCCCACACCTGTCCGGGGATCGGCACGGTGACGAGCGGGTTCCAGCAGACGGCGATCGCGGCGGTCACCACGAGGGCCCACCAGGCACGGCCCCGGAGCGCGAACACCAGGACGATGAGCGCGAGGACCGTCACGACCCAGCGGACGGCGACGAACGCCGGAGCGTCCAGGAACGCCACGCAGGCAAGCAGCACGATCGCCGCGATCAGGCCGGGTGCCAGTGCCGGCCGGGTGAAGTCCGGAACGGGACGGGAGGCTCGACCAGCGCCACGAGCGCGCCCTGCGGTCCCAGCCCGGTCGGCTCCAGGGCCGGCCGCACGGTCCCCGGTCGCCCCGGCCCCGAAGGAGGACCCACGAGCAGCCCCGAGCGACGACCCGACCGCGGGCCGTCCCTTCCGCGCCGCCATCAGGCCGAGGCCTCGTCCACTTCGATCGCCGTCATCGAGCGGGACATGGGCGGCAGGCCGCGGAGACGCTCGAGGGCCGGCACGAGCTCGTCGACGTAGGCCCGGTAGCCCTCGTCGTTGAGGTGCAGACCGTCCTCGGTGTACTTCTCGGACAGGTGGTCGCCGTCGGCCAGCGCGGGCCACGCGTCGAGGTACTGCGCGTGGCACGTCGCGACGAACTGCCGCAGGTGCCGGTTGGCCTCTTCGATGCGGGGTGTGTGGTCGGCCTGCCGCGGCAGGATCGACACGAGCAGCAGCCGGACACCCGGGAGCTCGCGACGGAGCGTGACCAGGATCGTCTCGACGTTGCGGACGACGTGCTCGGCGCTCTTGCGGTGGTTGCCGAAGTCGTTCGTGCCGATGAGCAGCACGATCACGTCGGGAGCGGCCGCGACCACGGAGTCGATCCGGGCCAGGACGCCGTCGGTGGTGTCGCCGCCGATGCCCTGGTTCAGGGTCCGTTCGTTCGGCAGGCGCTGGTCCCAGGAGCCGCCCTCGGTGATGCTGTCCCCCAGGAACAGGACCAGTTCTCGGTCGTTCTCGGTCATGATGCCTCCTCGTGCGACGGCGCGCGGGACCCATTCTGCTCGGTCCGGTTGGTCTGCGTCGAGTCCGTGCGGTGCGCTTCGCGCTCGGCCCTGGCCGTGATGCGCTCCACCATGCCGGGGAAGATCACCCCGTGGAAGGGCAGGATCCCGTACCAGTACAGGCGTCCGGCCAGCCCCTGCGGGAAGTAGATCGCCCGCTGGTGGTAGTCGCAGCCACCGTCATCGGTCGGGGTGACGGTCATCTCGAGCCAGGCGCGTCCGGGCGACTTGAACTCGGCGCGCAGTCGCAGGTAGTGCCCACGGTCGAGCCGTTCGACGCGCCACCAGTCGAGCGCGTCGCCCTGCTCGAGGCGCTTCGGGTCGCGACGGCCACGGCTCAGGCCCACGCCGCCGAGCACCTTGTCCATCCAGCCGCGGGCGACCCACGCCAGCGGGAAGGAGTACCAGCCGTTCTCGCCGCCGATCGACTCGACGACGCTCCAGACGGCCTCGGGCGGTGCCGACGAGTGCCGGTTGCGGTCGTCCACGTAGACGGTGTGGCCCGCCCAGTCCGGGTCGCTGGGCAGCGGGTCCGCGGTGCCGGTCAGGGTGGCGTTGCGCCAGCTCGTGGTGACCTCACCGGCGCGCATCTTCGTCAGCGCGAGCCGCACGGAGCGCCGGTACGAGGTGAGCCCGCCCTCGGGACGGGGCACCACGTCGTCGATGTCGTGCTCGCGCTGCACGCACTCGAACTGGAGGGACTCGATGATCGGCGTCGCGAGCTTGCGCGGGATCGGGGTCACGGCGTTGAACCAGTGGGCAGCGAGGCCAGGGGTCATCACGGGGAGCGGGCTGATGGGGCGCTGCGGGAGCTTGGCCTCGACCGCGTAGCCGTTGAGCATCTGGCCGTACCGGAGGACGTCGGGACCGCCGATGTCGAACGTCCGGTTGACCTCCTCCGGGATGTCGAGCGCCTTGACGAGGTAGTAGAGGACGTCGCGCACGGCGATCGGCTGGATGCGGTTGCGCACCCAACGCGGCGCGGGCATCCAGGGCAGGACGTCCGTGACGTGCCGGATCATCTCGAACGACGTGCTGCCCGAGCCGATGACCACGCCTGCCTGGTAGGCGATCGTCGGGACGCCGGAGCCGAGGAGGATGTCGCCGACCTCCTTCCGGCTGCGGAGGTGCTTCGAGAGCTCGCCCTCCGGGTGCAGGCCGCCGAGGTACACGAAGCGACGGACGCCGGCGGTCTCCGCGGCGTCAGCCATCGTCTGGGCAGCGTCCCGCTCGGCCTCCTCGAAGTCCCCGTCGGCACCCATCGCGTGGGCCAGGTAGTAGACCGCCTCGATGCCGTCGACGGCGGTGCGGACGGCGTCGGCGTCCTGCAGGTCGCCCTGCACGACGTCGACCCGGTCGTGCCAGGGGACGTCGTCGAGCTTCTGCGGGGTGCGGGCGAGGACGCGGACGGAGTGTCCGGCGTCGAGGAGGTGTGGGACGAGACGACCGCCGATGTAGCCGGTGGCCCCGGTGACGAGGACGCGCATGCCTGGCACGGTACGCGCTGCCCCTTGAGGCTAGGCTTGCCCGGTGGACAACGCACCCTTCTCCGTCACCGCCGACGCCGTCCGTCGGCTCATCGACCACGCGATCCTGAAGCCGGAGCTCACCCGCGCCGACGTCGACGCGCAGCTCGACGAGGCCGCGACCCACCGTGTGTTCAGCGTGTGCGTCCGTCCGAGCGACGTCCGGCACGCGGTCGAGCGGCTGCAGGGCACCGGCGTGGGCGTCGGCACCGTGATCGGCTTCCCGCACGGCACCACGACCACCTCGACCAAGGTCGCCGAGTCGCTGCAGGCCCTGGCCGACGGCGCCTTCGAGCTCGACATGGTGCAGAACGTCGGCGCGGCGAAGTCCGGTGACTGGCAGCGCGTGCAGGACGACGTCCGCGCCGTGGTCGACGCCGCCGGGGACACCGTCGTGAAGGTCATCCTCGAGACCGCGTTCCTCACCGACGACGAGATCGTCGCCGCCAGCCGTGCCGCCGTCGCTGGTGGTGCCGCGTTCGTGAAGACCTCGACCGGGTTCGCCGGCGGCGGGGCCACGACCGAACACATCGCGCTGATGCGCCAGACGGTCGGTGCCGACACGGGCGTGAAGGCCTCTGGCGGTGTCCGCGGGCTCGACACCCTCGTCGACATGGTGCACGCCGGCGCCGACCGGATCGGCACGAGTGCCTCGGCCCGCATCCTCGACGAGGTCGCGCACCGCATCGCGACCGGCGCCGCCTCCGGTGTCGGCGACGACACCACCTCCTACTGACCCGCACCCACCAGCACCGGCCCGGTGCGCCCGACGTGACGCTGCGTCGAGAAGCTGCTCCGAGCCTCCAGTCCGACGCATCGGAGCGCCCATGTCGAACCCCGCACCTGCCCCCGACGACCTGAGCGGGTCGCTGGCCCTCGCCGTCGACCTCGGCGGCACCAAGGTCGAGGCCGCGCTGGTCACCGAGCAGGGCGTGGTCCTGCCCGGCAGCCGGTTCCGCAGCCCCACCGGGCCGCAGCGGACGTCGGACGAGCTCCAGGCCGCCGTCGACGAGGCCGTCACGAACGCCCTCGGCGCGCTGCCGGACGGCGCCGCGCTGGCCGGGGTCGGCATCGGCTCCGCGGGACCCGTCGACGAGGTGAACGGCCGGGTCTCGCCGCTCAACATGCCGGTCTGGCGCGGTTACCCACTCCGCGACCGCGTCGCCGCCCACGTCCCCGCCGGCACGCCCGTCGTGCTGCGGATGGACGGCCTGGCCATCACGCTCGCCGAGCACTGGCTCGGCGCCGCGCAGGGCCACGACCACGTGATGGGCATGATCGTGTCCACCGGCGTCGGCGGCGGCCTGATCCTGCACGGCCGCACCGTGAGCGGACCGACCGGCAACGCCGGCCACATCGGCCACGTCGAGTGCGGCGGGTTCGACGACCCGTGCGCCTGCGGCGGCACCGGCTGCCTGGAGGCTGTGGCCAGCGGCCCGAAGACCGTCGCCTGGGCGCGGCGCCAGGGCTTCACCGGGGAGACCGGCGAGGACCTGTCGGCGGCCTACGCTGCCGGGGACGCGATCGCAGTTGCTGCCGTCAAGCGCAGCGGGCGGGCGCTCGGGCAGGCCATCGCTGCCGCCACGTCGCTCGTCGACCTCGAGGTCGTGGCGATCGGCGGCGGGTTCTCCCACGTCACGCCGGACCTGTTCGAGTACGCGCGGCAGGCCGTCGCGGAGCGCGTCGAGTTCGGCTTCGTGACCAAGGTCAAGATCGTCCCGACGGGGTTGTCGCAGGACGGCCCCCTCATCGGGGCTGCCGCGCTCGTGCACCGGGCGCACGTCCTGCGCTGACCTGCCGGGAGGCCCGGGGCGCGTCGTGCCTGCGGGGTCGGCCAGGCCGGGTGGTCGGGGTCGTCCGGTCGGGTGGTCGGGGTCGTCC
>NZ_MJGV01000046.1:286491-345623 GCF_001865015.1 Curtobacterium sp. MMLR14_010
CCAGTCGGGTGGTCGGGGTCGGGTGGCCGAGTGGTCACGACACCCCGCTCACGTGCGCCGAGTGGTCATCAGACGTCGCTGCGCGCCGTCGATGACGACGGTCTGTGGCCGGTCAGCGTCGCGCCGACGGGGTGTCGTGACCGGTCGGGAGGCTCGGGTGCGGTCTCCAGGGTGGGTTCGGGGAACTTCGGGGTCCCGTCGGACTGCCATCCGGCCGCTGCCCGGCCGCTGCCGGGCCGCTGTCCACAGCGTGCCGGATCGTCCTGGCCCGTGGGGCAGGATGTGCGAGTGCCCTCCTCGCGCCTGCTGACCACGGACGACTGGCCGGAGGCGGAGCTGCGTGCCGCGACGCTGGCCGGCGACCTGGTCGAGGTCGGCGCGTGCTGGGCGTCGATCGCGGAACCGCAGGACCCGGCGCTGCGAGCGGCGTCCTTCGCGTGGAGCACCGGCGACCCGAGGGTCATCGCCGCGGGACGGACGGCAACGTGGATCTGGGGCGCCCGGTCCCGACCACCGCTCCCCCACGACGCCTGCGTGCAAGCCGGGCAGCGCATCCACCGACGGGGCGGAGAGCGCATCCGGGAGGTCGCGATCACCCCAGAGGACCTCGTCCACCTGGCCGGTGTCCCGGTGACGCCGCCGGTGCGCACCGCTCTCGACCTGCTCCGAGTGCACGGACAGGACGCCTGGGCGGCATCTGCCGAGTCGGTCGCCGGGCTCATCGCGATCGGCGAAGTCGACCCGCAGGCCCTCCGGGACCGGCTGGAGCTGCTCGGCACCGTGCCCATGGTGCGGCAGGCCGAGCGCCGCCTCGCAGAACTGCTCGGGCGGAGCTGACGTCAGCCCGAACTGAGGCCGATCACGCCCGATCGGACGATGCTCAGCCGGCGCTGACGCGGTAGACGTCGTACACGGCGTCGATGCGTCGGACGGCGTTGAGCACGCGGTCCAGGTGCGTGGTGTCGCCCATCTCGAAGACGAACCGCGAGAGTGCCAGCCGGTCCGACGAGGTCGAGACCGTCGCGGACAGGATGTTGACGTGGTGGTCGGTCAGCACCCGGGTGACATCGCTGAGCAGGCCGGAGCGGTCGAGCGCCTCGATCTGGATCTGCACGAGGAACACCGACTTCGACGACGGGGCCCACTCGACCTCGATCATCCGGTCGGGTTCGTTCATGAGCGACTTCACGTTGGTGCACGCTGCCTGGTGCACGGACACGCCCTGGCCGCGGGTGATGAAGCCCACGATCTGGTCGCCGGGCACCGGGGTGCAGCACTTCGCGAGCTTGACGAGGATGTCCGGCGCACCACGGACGAGCACACCGCTGTCGCTGTTGCGCAGCTGTCGGCTCGTGACCTGGCGCGGGAAGGCGAGTTCGGGTTCGTCCGTCTCGGTCTCCGACTGGACGCCGGCCAGGACCTTCTCGATGACGGACTGCGTCGAGACGTGCCCCTCACCGATCGCGGCGTAGAGCGCGGAGACGTCGTCGTACCGCATCGCCGAGGCGACCTCGGAGATGGAGTCCTGGCTCATGATGCGCTGCAGGGGGAGGTTCTGCTTGCGCATTGCACGGGCTATGGCGTCGCGGCCCTGCTCGATGGCCTCTTCGCGGCGCTCCTTGGTGAACCACTGCTTGATCTTGTTGCGGGCCCGCGGGCTCCGGACGAACGTCAGCCAGTCCTGGCTCGGGCCGGAGTCGGGGTTCTTCGACGTGAAGATCTCGACGACGTCGCCGCTCGACAGCGAGCTCTCGAGCGGGACGAGCCGCCCGTTGACCTTCGCACCCATCGTGCGGTGCCCGATCTCGGTGTGCACGGCGTAGGCGAAGTCGACGGGGGTGGCGCCGGCGGGCAGGCCGATGACCTTGCCCTGCGGCGTGAAGACGTACGTCTCCTTGGCGCCGATCTCGTAGCGGAGCGAGTCGAGGAACTCGCCCGGGTCACTCGTCTCGGCCTGCCAGTCGGTGATGTGGGCCAGCCAGGCCATGTCCTGGTCGGTGGCACTCGACGTGTCGACGTCCCGGCCGGCGGCGCGCTGCTTGTACTTCCAGTGCGCGGCGACACCGAACTCGGCACGCTGGTGCATCTCGTGCGTGCGGATCTGGATCTCGACCGGACGCCCCTGGGGTCCGAGGACGCTGGTGTGCAGCGACTGGTACAGGTTGAACTTCGGCGTCGCGATGTAGTCCTTGAACCGCCCGGGCAGCGGGGTCCAGCGCGCGTGAACCGAGCCGAGCATGGCGTAGCAGTCGCGCACGGTCGGCACGAGGACGCGGATGCCGACCAGGTCGTAGATCTCGTCGAACTCACGACCGCGGACGATCATCTTCTGGTAGATCGAGTAGTACTGCTTCGGTCGGCCCATCACGTCGCCGCGAACCTTCGCGGCCTTGAGGTCCTTCTTCAGCGTGCCGATGACGTTCTGGACGAACTGCTCGCGCTTGGGCTGCCGTTCCTTGACCAGGCTGTCGATCTCGACGTAGAGCTTGGGGTGCAGGACCGCGAAGGAGAGGTCCTCGAGCTCGAGCTTGATCATCTGGATGCCCAGACGGTGCGCGAGCGGCGCGTAGATCTCGAGCGTCTCCTTGGCCTTGCGCGTCGCGGACGTGGACTCGACGAACCCCCACGTGCGGGCGTTGTGCAGGCGGTCGGCCAACTTGATCACGAGGACGCGGATGTCCTTCGACATCGCGATGACCATCTTGCGGACGGTCTCGGCCTGGGCACTGTCGCCGTACTTGACCTTGTCGAGCTTCGTGACGCCGTCGACGAGCATCGCGATCTCGTCGCCGAAGTCCTGCCGGAGCTGGTCGAGCTGGTAGTCGGTGTCCTCGACGGTGTCGTGGAGGAGGGCCGCGGCGATGGTGATCGGGCCGATGCCGAGGTCGGCGAGGATCTGCGCCACGGCGACCGGGTGGGTGATGTACGGCTCACCCGACTTGCGCTTCTGGCCGTCGTGCGCGCGTTCCGCCACGGAGTACGCCCGCTCGATGAGCGTGACGTCGCCCTTCGGGTGGTGCGACCGGACCGTGCGGATCAGGGTGTCGACGGCGCCTGCTGGCTGAGCCCGTGAGAACAGCCGTGGGAGCAGGGACCGGAGGGATCCGAGGTTGCCCGTGGTGTTCAGGCCGAGCGGCGGGCTGGTCGGCTCCGACGGCGATCCCGGGCGGCTGGGCGCCGAGTCGTCCTGCTTCGAGGATTCACGGGTGTCCGTCATGCTGCGCCTCCCAGGACGTGATCCGACAACACTACGCGCGTCGGGTCAGTGCCCGTGACCGTGTCCGCCGGAGGCGGTGGCGTCGGAGTCGTCCCGGACGACCGGAGCACCCGCGGACTCCCAGGCGACCATGCCGCCGGCGAGGTTGACCGCCGGGACGCCCGCCTGTTCGAGCGCGGCCACGACACGGGCCGAGCGCATGCCCGAGTGACAGACGATGATCGCCGGCTCGTCGGTCGGCTCGATCTCGCTCCACCGCTCGGTGAACTCGGACATCGGCACCAGGGTGGCCTGCGGGGCGTGGACCTCGGCCCACTCCCCCGGCTCGCGGACGTCGTACAAGCGAGAGCCGGATGCGATGCGGGCGAGGGCGTCCTCGACGGTGATCTCCTGCACGGCGATCAGGCCTCCGCCGCTGCGTCCGCGGGCACGCCGACCTCGGCGCGTCGCTTGGCGTTGGCGGCTTCCTTCTTGGCGTCCGCCTGCTTGATCTTCGGCTCGTTCTCGCGCAGGTGCGCGTACATGGGCGACGCGATGAAGATCGTCGAGTAGGTGCCCACGATGATGCCGATGAAGAGCGCGAGCGAGATGTCGCGCAGCGTGCCGGCGCCGAGGATGTACGACCCGATGAAGAGGATCGCCGCGACCGGCAGGAGCGCCACGATCGACGTGTTGATCGAGCGCACCAGCGTCTGGTTCACCGCGAGGTTGATCGACTGCACGAAGGTGCGGTGCGACTCCATCGCGGTGTTCTCGCGGACCTTGTCGAACACCACCACGGTGTCGTACAGCGAGTACCCGAGGATCGTGAGGAAGCCGATCACCGCCGCGGGCGTGACCTCGAGCCCCACGATGCCGTAGACGCCGGCCGTGATGAGCAGGTCGTGGACCAGCGCCACCATGGCGGACAGCGACATCTTCCAGGTGCGGAAGTACAGCGCCATGAACACGGCGGCCAGGGCGAGGAAGATCACCAGGCCGCGGATGGCCTGCGCGAGGACGTCAGCACCCCAGGTGGCGCCGATGAACGTCGAGGCGACCTCGGACTCGTCGACGTCGTACGCCTTCGCCAGTGCTGCCTGGACCTCGGTGGTCTCGCGGTCCGTCAGCTGGCCGGTCTGCACGCGGATGCCGTGCGTCCCGAGCTGCGAGACGCGCGGGATCTCGTCGGACACGATGTCCTCGACGGTGTTCGTCGCGAGGTTCTGGTCGACCGACTTGACGTCGGAGATCGTGAACTCGGACCCGCCGGTGAACTCGATGCCGAGCTGGTACCCGCCGCGGAGCCACGGCACGGCCAGCGACACCACGATCGCCACGACGGCGATGAGGTACCAGGTGCGGCGGCGGCCGACGATGTCGTACGACCGCTTGCCGGTGTAGAGGTCGTTGCCGAACTTGCTGAAGCTCGCCATCAGCTGTCCTTCCCGTTCGGCGCCCCGCCGTTGCCGGCCTTGCGCTCCGCGATGGTCTGTCGTCGCTGTGCCTCACCGGCACTGCGCTGGCGCTTGCCGTCCACGACCGGCGCGCGGAACTGCGCGCGACCGCGGTAGACCGCACCGAGGGCCGCCGGGTCGAGCCCGGAGAACCGGTGCCCCTCGTTGAAGAAGCGGCGGCGGGAGATGAGCTGGAGCATCGGGTGGGTGAAGAGGATCACGACCACGATGTCGATGAGCGTCGTGAGGAGCAGCGTGAACGCGAAGCCCTTCACGTCGCTGACCGCGAGCACGTAGAGCACGATCGCGGCGAGGAAGTTGATCGAGTCGGACGCGATGATCGTGCGGAAGGCACGCTTCCACCCGGACTCGACGGCACCCTCGAGGGCCCGTCCGTCGCGAAGTTCGTCGCGGATGCGCTCGAAGTACACGATGAAGGAGTCCGCCGTGATGCCGATCGCGACGATCAGGCCCGCGACACCCGCTAGTGACAGGCGGTAGTCGACGCGCCAGGACATGATCGCGATCACCAGGTACGTCAGGACCGCTGCGACCCCGAGCGACAGGACCGTCACGAACGCGAGCGCCCGGTACTGGATCACCGAGTAGATGATCACCAGGATCAGACCGATCAGCCCGGCGACGAGGCCGCCGATGAGCTGCGCGGTACCGAGCGTCGCCGAGATGTTCTCGTTCGACTGCACCTGGAAGTTGATCGGCAGCGCACCGTACTTGAGCTGGTCAGCCAGGGTCTTGGCGGACTCCGACGTGAAGTTGCCGCTGATCTGCGCCTTGCCGTTCGTGATCGCGACGTTCGTCGTCGGCGCGGTGATCACGTTGCCGTCGAGCACGATCGCGAACTGGTTCTGCGGCTGCTGGAGCGACACGAGACGGTTGGTGACCGTGCGGAAGTCCTTGGTGCCGGCGCCGTTGAACGTCAGGTTGACGGCCCACTCACCCGTGGTGGTGCCCTGCGAGCTCGTGGCGAGGCCGGAGGTGGCGTTCGAGATGTCCGCGCCGGAGACCTCGACCGGGCCGAGGATGTACTTGCCGGCACCGTCGGCGTCGCAGGTGACGAGCGGCTCGTCGTCCGGCGCCGTGGTGACGTCGTCCGGGGCCTTGCAGTTGTAGTTCGTGAAGAGGTCCTGCAGCTTCGGCGTGACCCAGGCCAGGTCGCTCGCGTTCGACGGCTTGGTGCTCGGTGTCGCGGCGAGGGACGCGGGCGGCGAGTACGGCGTCGGCGAGGCGCTCGACCCGGAGTCCCCTCCGACAGAGGTGTTCGCGGCGGCCTCGGTGTAGAGCACCGGGCGGAAGGTCAGCTTGGCCGCTGCCTCGATGCGCTGGATCGTCTGCTGGTCGGGCTTGCCCGGGATCGACACGACGATGTTGTTGGCGCCCTGGGTGTTGATCTCGGACTCCGAGACCCCGGTGGCGTCGATGCGCTGACGGATGATGTTCACCGCCTGCTGCAGCTGCTGCGAGGTGACGGATCCACCCTCGGTGTTCTGCGCCGCGAGGGTCAGCTGTGTGCCGCCCTGCAGGTCGAGGGCGAGCTCAGGGACCCAGCTCGCGCCCTCGTACCACTTGCCCGTGTCGTCCTTGTTGGTGGCCGCGAGGATCGACGCGGCCGTGTTCAGGCCGGCGAGGATCGCGATCAGGATCACCAACCAGGTGAGCGAGCGCAGCGCCTTCTTGACGGGTGTCGATCGTGCCACCGGTCGTCTCGTCTTTCTGTCAGGACCGTCGGCGCTTGACGCCGACGGAAGAGTGTCGCCACCGGGTCACGGTCGTGACCCGGTGCCCGAGGGGTCTAGTCCTCGGTCTTGCGCTTCGCCTGCTCGGCGTCGTCCGCACGCTCGCCGTAGATGGGCTCGCCGTTGAGTTCGGTGACGTGCTTCGGCTCGTCATCGGTGGTGGTCGTCGTCTCGATGTCCGAGGCGGTGTCGTCGACGACGCGGGAGAGCGTCTGACGGTGCACGGTGACGACGGTGCCGGGGGCGATCTCGACGTCGGCGGTGACCTTCTCGTCGTCGACGGAGAGCAGCGTGCCGTACAGGCCGAAGGACAGCATCACGCGAGCACCGGGCACCATCTTGGTGGCGAGCTCGCCCTGCTGCTTCTTGCGCTTGCGGCTGTTGTAGAACATGAAGGCCGCGAACGCCACGACGATGACGATGAGGATGACTTCTTGACCCATGGTTGCATTGCCTTCTCTGGTATTTCGGTTTCGGGCCGTAGCAGTCTAGGGCACCGGGCTGTGGCTGGCGTCGCGGCCGGTTGCTGGGGCGGGATCACTCGTCGTCGAAGAGCCCCGGCATCGCCGAGGCGCCCGGCTGCCCGGGCGTGAGACCGAGGTGACGCCAGGCCGACGGGGTCGCGATGCGCCCACGCGGCGTCCTGGTGACGAGGCCGATCCGGACGAGGAAGGGCTCCACGACCGACTCGATCGTCTCGGACTCCTCGCCCACGGAGACCGCCAGGGTGTTCAACCCGACCGGCCCGCCGTCGAAGCGGGTCAGCATGGTCTCGAGCACGGCGCGGTCGAGGCGGTCGAGGCCGAACTCGTCGACGTCGTACAGCTCGAGCGCACCCTGCACCGCGGCCATGCCGTCGCCTGTGGCGTGCACGAGCTCGTAGTCGCGGACACGGCGCAGCAGGCGGTTCGCGATGCGCGGTGTCCCCCGCGACCGCCCCGCGATCTCCCGGAGGGCGAATCGGTCGAAGTCGAGGCCGAGCAGGTGGGCCGCGCGGATGAGGACCTGTTCGAGCTCGTCCCGCTCGTAGAACTCGAGGTGCGCGGTGAAGCCGAACCGGTCCCGCAGCGGGTTCGGCAGCAGCCCGGCACGGGTGGTGGCGCCGACGAGCGTGAACGGTGCGAGGTCGAGCGGGATGCTCGTCGCCCCGGCACCCTTGCCCACCATGACGTCGATGCGGAAGTCCTCCATCGCCAGGTAGAGCATCTCCTCCGCCGAACGCGCCATGCGGTGAATCTCGTCGATGAACAGGACCTCGCCCGGCATCAGGGACGAGAGCACCGCCGCGAGGTCGCCGGCGTGCTGGATCGCCGGACCGCTCGACATCCGGAGCGGCCGACCGGACTCGTGGGCGACGATCATCGCCAGGGTGGTCTTGCCGAGTCCGGGCGGCCCCGCCATCAGGATGTGGTCCGGCGTGCGGTCCTGCATCGCCGCTGCCCTGAGCAGCAGGTCGAGCTGCCCGCGGACCTTGCGCTGCCCGACGAACTCGGCCAGGGACTTCGGTCGGAGGGCGCCCTCGAACGCGAGCTCCTCGGGTGACTCGGCGTCGGCCGCGGTGATCCCGCCGCTCATCGAGCGGCTCCGGAGGGCCGGAGGGCACCGAGCGCCGCGCGGAGGAGTGCCTGCGTGCCCATCGCCGCGACGCCCGGTTCGGTGGCGATCGTGTCATCGACGGCCGTGCGAGCGGTGTCCTCACGCCAGCCGAGCCCGACGAGCGCGGTGACGACGTCTTCCGATGCCGGGTGCGCGACCCCGCCACGGGCGCCGGTGGGGGCGGTGGACGTCTCGAACGCGACGAGCTTGCCCGAGAGCGCGACGATGATGAGCTTGGCGGTCTTGGGCCCGATGCCGGACACCTTGCGGAATGCGCCGTCGTCGTCCTTCGCCACGGCGTTCGCGATCTGTGCCGGGTCCATCTGCCCGAGCACGCCGAGCGCCGACTTCGGACCGACACCGGAGACGCTCCGGAGCAGGTCGAAGACGCGCAGCGCGTCGGTGGACTCGAAGCCGAAGAGCAGGTGCTCGTCCTCACGGACGATCATCGCGGTGCGCAGGAAGACCTCGGCTCCGTGGCGGAGCGTCAGCGCGTGCGCCGGCGTCACGGTGACCAGGTAGCCGACCCCCGCGCACTCGACCACGACGCTCGATCCGGCGATGTCGATGCAGGTTCCCCGGAGGCTGGCGATCATGCCCCGAGCCTAGGGGCAGCGGCCGACGACGCCGCACGCCGCGCTGCGGCCTCGGCACGCTGGAGCGGCGAGGTCGCGCGGCTGATCGGCGAGGCCGCGCTGCGGCCGGTCGTACCTGCCTGCGCGTCCCGCCACGCGCGCTGCGCCGGGGTGAGGGTCCCGGTGCCGGCGCTGACCGCATCGGGTGCACCGAGCCTCCAGGCATGGCAGACGGCCAACGCGAGCGCGTCGGCGGCGTCGGCCGGCTTCGGGGCCTCGGCGAGACCGAGCACGCGGGCGATCATCGCCTGCACCTGGCGCTTGTCGGCGTTGCCGTAGCCGGTGACGGCCGCCTTGACCTCGGACGGGGTGTGCAGACCGACCGGGATCCCGCGGACCGCCGCAGCGTGGAGTGCGAGTCCGGCGGCCTGGGCGGTCCCCATCACCGTGCGGACGTTCGCCTGGGCGAAGACGCGCTCGACGGCGACCGCGTCCGGGTGGTGGGCCTCGATCTGCTCCGCGATGCCCGAGGCGATCAGCACCAGGCGCTGCTCGAGCGCCATGTCCGCCGGCGTCCGAACGACCGTGACGTGCACGAGGCGGGCGCGACGGTCCGGGGTGACCTCGACCACCCCGACACCGCAGCGGGTGAGCCCGGGGTCCACCCCGAGCACGCGGAGCACCGGCTCAGTCCTCGTCCTCGTCGAGCTCGGCCTGGACGTCGGCGGGGACGTCGAAGTTCGCGTAGACGTTCTGGACGTCGTCGCTGTCCTCGAGGGCGTCGATCAGCCGGAACACCTTGCGGGCGGTCTCGGCGTCGACGGGGACCTTGAGGCCGGGGACGAACTCGGCGTCGGCGGAGTCGTAGTCGATGCCGGCGTCCTGCAGCGCGGTGCGGGCCGAGACGAGGTCGCTGGCCTCGGTGATGACCTCGAAGCCACCGCCCTGGTCGATGACGTCTTCGACGCCAGCGTCGAGCACGGCCGTCATGACGTCGTCCTCGGTCAGGCCGTCGGTCTTGGTGACCGAGATGACGCCCTTGCGTGCGAAGTTGTAGGCGACGCTGCCCGGGTCGGCCATGGTGCCGCCGTTCCGCGACATCGCGGTGCGGACCTCGGCTGCTGCGCGGTTCTTGTTGTCCGTCAGGCACTCGATGAGCATCGCGACGCCGTTGGGGGCGTAGCCCTCGTACATGATGGTCGTGTACTCGATCGACTCACCGGTCAGGCCGGCGCCACGCTTGACGGCGCGGTCGATGTTGTCGTTCGGCACCGAAGTCTTCTTGGCCTTCTGGATGGCGTCGACCAGCGTCGGGTTGCCCGACAGGTCAGCGCCGCCCATCTTGGCCGCGACCTCGATGTTCTTGATGAGCTTGGCGAACGACTTCGCACGGCGGCCGTCGATGACGGCCTTCTTGTGCTTGGTGGTCGCCCACTTGGAATGCCCGGACACGGTTCTCCTTGCGTCGTGCGGAAAGTCCCGATCAGTTTACCGGCCGGGAGGCTCGGCGTGCGCCCGGCGCGCAGGCCCTGTGGACAGGCGGTCGCCCCCGGCGGTCTGTGGAGTGTTGGAGGTGCGGCGAGACGCCGGTGTCTGGCGTGGGAGGTCCGGCGAGACGCCGGTGTCTGTGCGAAACGCCTCGGGCTTCGTGAGACGCCGCGGATTTCGGCGGCGTCTCGGACACGTCGAGGTGTCTCATCGAGACGCCGGTGTCTCGCGTGAATGGGGCGGCGAGACACCGGTGTGTGTGCGAAACGCCGGTGTCTGGCGTGGAAGGTGGGGCGAGACGCCGGTGTCTGTGCGAGACGCCTCGGGCTTCGTGAGACGCCGGGGATTTCGGCGGCGTCTCGGACACGTCGAGGTGTCTCGTCGAGACGCCGGTGTCTCGGACAGCACGCACAGCGACGCACGCGCGGCGAGGTCGTGGGACGCTCGGGTCAGGCGTGCCGGACGAGGTCGAGGAAGCGGCGGTGGAAGCGGTCCTCCCCCGCGACCTCCGGGTGGAAGGCGCTCGCGATGACGTTGCCCTGCTGCACCGCGACGACCTGGCCGTCGGACAGCGCCCCGAGGACGTGGACGCCGTCGCCGTGCTGCTCGACCACGGGCGCACGGATGAACACCGCGTGCACCGGGGCATCGCCGAGGTCGGGCATCGGGATGTCCGTCTCGAAGGAGTCGTTCTGGCTGCCGAAGGCGTTGCGACGGACCGTCGTGTCAAGCACACCGAGGGTCTGCTGCCCGCCGATCGCGTTCGTGATGCGCTCGCTCAGCATGATCATCCCGGCGCACGTGCCGTAGGTGGGCAGCCCGCTGCGGATGGCCTCGGCGAGGGGCTCAGCGACACCGAACGCACGGGACAGCTTGTCCATCACGCTCGACTCGCCGCCGGGGATCACGACACCGTGCAGTCCGGCGATCTCCTCGGGCCGACGGAGCGGCACCACCTCGGCGCCGAGCTCCGTCAGCGAGGCGATGTGCTCGCGGAAGTCACCCTGCAGCGCGAGCACCCCGATGCGGGGCGCCGCGCCCGTGGTCGGACTACCAGCCACGCTCGGCGAGGCGGTGCGGCGCGGGGACGTCGGCGACGTTGATGCCGACCATCGCCTCTCCGAGACCACGCGAGACCTCGGCGATGACCTTGGGGTCGTCGTGGAAGGTCACGGCCTTGACGATCGCGGCGGCGCGCTTGGCCGGGTCGCCCGACTTGAAGATGCCGGATCCGACGAAGACGCCGTCAGCGCCGAGCTGCATCATCATCGCGGCGTCGGCCGGGGTGGCGACGCCACCGGCGGTGAACAGGACGACGGGGAGCGTGCCGGTGCTGGCGACTTCCTTGACCACGTCGTACGGCGCCTGGAGCTCCTTGGCGGCGACGTAGAGCTCGTCGTCCTTGAGGTGACGGAGCGCCGCGATCTCCTTGGCGATGGTGCGGATGTGGCGGGTGGCCTCCGACACGTCACCGGTGCCGGCTTCGCCCTTGGAGCGGATCATGGCCGCACCCTCGGTGATGCGACGGAGCGCCTCGCCGAGGTTGGTGGCACCGCAGACGAAGGGGGTCGTGAAGTTCCACTTGTCGATGTGGTTGACGTAGTCGGCCGGCGAGAGGACCTCGGACTCGTCGATGTAGTCGACGCCGAGCTCCTGCAGGACCTGGGCCTCGACGAAGTGGCCGATGCGGGCCTTCGCCATGACGGGGATGGACACCGCGGCGATGATCTCCTCGATCATCGAGGGGTCCGACATGCGGGCGACACCACCCTGCGCACGGATGTCGGCGGGCACACGCTCGAGGGCCATGACCGCGGTGGCGCCGGCTTCCTCGGCGATGCGGGCCTGCTCGGCGTCGATGACGTCCATGATGACGCCGCCCTTGAGCATCTCTGCCAGACCGCGCTTCACGCGGGACGAGCCGGTGATGGAGGTGCCGAGAGTGCTGGTGCCGGGGGTGCTGGTGCTGTCGCTCATGATCCCCCCATCCTAGTGCCGAGCGCTCAGGACTGCTGGGCGGACCAACCGTCTGCGACCAGTCGTCGGGTGTCCCCGAGCATCTGGGACATCGACTTCGTCCTGGCGATGATCGGGAAGAAGTTGGAGTCCGACTCCCACCGCGGCACGACGTGCTGGTGCAGGTGCCCGGCGACGCCCGCGCCGGCGACCTCGCCCTGGTTCATGCCGATGTTGAAGCCGTCGCAGTGCGACACCTGCCGCAGGACCCGCATCGCCGTCTGGGTGAGCTCGCCGATCTCGCGGAGCTCCTCGGGGGTCGCCTCGTCGTAGAGCGGGACGTGGCGGTACGGGCACACGAGCAGGTGGCCGTTGTTGTACGGGTACAGGTTGAGCAGCACGTAGGCGTGCTCGCCCCTCGCCACGATGAGGGCGTCCTCGTCCGACTTCTGGGGAGCCTCGCAGAACGGGCAGTCGTCCTTGTGTCCGCGGCCCTCGCCGGCGCGGCCGGAGTCGATGTACGCCATCCGGTGCGGGTTCCACAGCCGCTGGAAGGCATCCGGGACCGCGGCCTGCGTGGCCGCGTCCCGGATGACCAGCGGGTCGTCCTCGGCGTCGTGCATCAGACCTGCGCGCGGTCGCGGATCGCGGTGAGGATGCGGTCGACGGCCTCGTCCACGGGCACGGCGTTGTCCTGGCGCCCGTCGCGGAAGCGGAAGCTCACGGCACCGGCGTCACGGTCGTCTCCGCCCGCGATGAGCTGGAACGGCACCTTCTGCTTGGTGTGCGTGCGGATCTTCTTCTGCATCCGGTCGTCGGAGTGGTCGACCTCGGCACGGACGCCCTCGGCGCGGAGCTTGGCGATGACCTCGTCGAGGTAGTCGCCGTACTCCTCGGCGACGGGGATGCCGACGACCTGGACCGGGGCGAGCCAGGCGGGGAACGCACCGGCGTAGTGCTCGGTCAGGACGCCGAAGAAGCGCTCGATGGAGCCGAACAGCGCGCGGTGGATCATCACGGGGCGCTGACGGGTGCCGTCGGCCGCCGCGTACTCGATGCCGAAGCGCTCGGGCAGGTTGAAGTCGAGCTGCACGGTCGACATCTGCCAGGTGCGGCCGATGGCGTCTCGGGCCTGCACGGAGATCTTCGGGCCGTAGAAGGCCGCACCGGCGGGGTCGGGCACGAGTTCCAGCCCGGACTCCTCGGCGACCTCGCGCAGGGTGTTCGTGGCCTCGTCCCAGACGTCGTCGTCACCGACGTACTTCTCCGGGTCCTTCGTGGAGAGCTCGAGGTAGAAGTCGTCGAGCCCGTAGTCGCGGAGCAGCGACAGCACGAACTCGAGGGTCGTGGTCAGCTCCTCCTTCATCTTCTCCTTGGTGGTGAAGATGTGGGCGTCGTCCTGGGTCATGCCGCGGACACGGGTGAGGCCGTGGATCACGCCGGACTTCTCGTTGCGGTAGACCGTGCCGAACTCGAACATCCGGAGCGGCAGGTCACGGTAGGACCGGGGCTGCGAGCGGTACGCCAGGATGTGCATCGGGCAGTTCATCGGCTTGAGGTAGTAGTCAGCGCCCTGCCGGGTGACGTTGCCGTCCTCGTCCGTCGCCTGGTCCATGTGCATGGCCGGGAACATGCCGTCCTTGTACCAGCCGAGGTGCCCGGACTGCTCGAACAGGTCGCCCTTGGTGATGTGCGGCGTGTAGACGAACGAGTAGCCGTTCTGCTCGTGCCGACGGCGCGAGTAGTCCTCCATCTCACGACGGATGATGCCGCCCTTGGGGTGGAAGATCGCCAGCCCCGACCCGATCTCGTCGGGGAACGAGAAGAGGTCGAGCTCGGCACCGAGCTTGCGGTGGTCGCGCTTGGCCGCTTCCTCGAGCCGCACCAGGTACGCCTTGAGCTGGTCCTTGTCGGGCCACGCGGTGCCGTAGATACGCTGCAGCTGGGGGTTCTTCTCCGAACCACGCCAGTACGCGGCCGCGACGCGCATCAGCTTGGCGGCGTTGCCGATCCAGCGGGTGTGTGGCACGTGCGGGCCGCGGCAGAGGTCCTGCCACACGACGTCGCCGGACTTCGCGTCGACGTTCTCGTACACGGTGAGCTCACCGGCGCCGACCTCGACGCTCTCGCCCGAGTCGCCGTCGGACGCTGCGCCCTTGAGCCCGATGAGCTCCTGCTTGTAGGGCTCCCCCGCCATCAGCTCGCGGGCTTCGTCGTCCGACACGACCCGGCGACGGAAGCGCTGGGCCTGCTTGACGATGCGGTCCATGCCCTTCTCGATGGCCTTGAGGTCCTCGGGCGTGAAGGGCTCCGCGACGTCGAAGTCGTAGTAGAAGCCGTCGGTGACGGGCGGGCCGATCCCGAGCTTGGCGTCGGGGTTGATCTGCTGCACGGCCTGCGCGAGCACGTGCGCGGCCGAGTGGCGGAGGATGTCGAGGCCGTCCTGCTCGTCGAGGGTGACGGGCTCGGCGGTCTCGCCGTCCTGCACCTCGGCGGCGAGGTCCTTGAGCACGCCGTCGACACGGATCGCGACCACACCGCGCACGCCGTCGAAGAGCTCGGTGCCCGTCGTGGTCGTCGTCGCGGTGCGGGGCTCGGGTGCCTGGGGCACGTCTGCGGGCTGGCCGGCTTCCGGCGATGCGACTGACTCGGTCACGATGGTGGGACTCCTCGATCGAAATGGTGCGTCAAGACTAGTGCGCGGGCGTGCTCAGGCGGGGACGGCGCCGAGCGTGGTGACGGGCAGGCGGGACTCCAGACGTTCCCGGCCGGAGAGCCCGTCGAGCTCGAGCAGGGCGGCGAACCCGATCGCCTCGTACCCGGCTCGTTCGAGCAGCGTGATGGTCGCGGCACCGGTGCCGCCGGTCGCGAGCACGTCGTCGACGACCAGGACGCGGGTGCCCGCCGGGAGCTGGGCGGGACGGAGCTCGAGCTCGGCCTCGCCGTACTCGAGCGCGTACTGCTCGCTGAGCACCTCGCCGGGGAGCTTGCCGGCCTTGCGGACCGTCAGCACGCCGACCTGGTGCTGCGCCGCGATCCCGCCGGCGAGGGCGAACCCGCGGGCCTCGATCCCGGCGACCGCGGCGAACCCACCGCCGACGGCGAACGGCGCCGCGAGCGCTTCGCAGACCCGGCCGAACGCGACGGCGTCGGCGAACACCGGGGTGACGTCGCGGAACAGGATGCCCGGCTTCGGGAAGTCCGGCACGATCGCCGTGAGTCGCTGGACGAGGTCGGACGCGGTTTCGGTCATGCACCAACCGTACGGTCCAGCAGACCCCCGGACGGACACCACCGACACGGTCAACCCCTCGTTCTGGTCCTGGCAGGCGACGCCTCCGGCGGGTTCCCCTGGAGGGGTCGGGACACGGGCGTACAGGGCGCCCGCCGCCACGGACAGGGGACGCACACCATGCAGGAACGCACCAGGACGAAGACCAGCACCAGGACCAGGACCAGGACCAGGACCACGACCAGGACGACGACCAGGACCGCCCTCGCCGCGCTGCTCACCGCGGTCGCAGCCGTCACCAGCGTCGTCGCCACGGTGCCGGCCCACGCAGCTCCGACGACCACGCCCGTGACGACCGACACCATCCGCACCGCGACCACCGGCCAGGTCTTCGCCGGTGGTCTCTTCGTCCAGCCGGACAGCCAGGCGGCGCAGGCTGCCACCGCACTCTCCGCGTCCGGCGACACCGCGGGTGTGGCGGCAGCGCGCACGATCGCCGCGCAACCGGTCGCGATCTGGCTCGGCGAGTGGTTCCGGGGCGACATGCTCGACCGGTACCTGGCGCGCAACCTGGCAGCGGCCGAGGCGGCCGGTCGGACCCCGGTCTTCGTCACCTACGCCATCCCGAACCGGGACTGCGGCGGGTACTCGGCCGGTGGGCTCTCCGCAGCTGACTACGTCGCGTGGAACCAGCGGGTCGCGGACGGCCTCCGCGGCCACCGCGCCGTGGTCCTCGTCGAGCCGGACTCGCTCTCGGCGCTCCCCCGGTGCACGAGCGAGGCCGCGACACGTCCACCGCTGCTCGCACAGGCCGTGTCGGCGCTGTCAGCAGCCGGGGTGCCCGCCTACCTCGACGGCGGCAACAGCACGTGGAACACCGCCGAGGCGCAGGCGACACTGCTGCGCTCCGCCGGCATCAGCCAGGCACGGGGGTTCTTCACGAACGTCGCGAACTTCCAGCGGGTGGACCAGGAGCGCGCCTACGGCGACCGCGTCAGCGCGCTGACCGGCGGGTCGCACTACGTCGTGGACGTCTCGCGGAACGGGCGCGGGTGGAAGGGCACCTGGTGCAACCCGACCGGTGCCGGGCTCGGGCAGACGCCGCACGTCAGTGCCGGCACGACCGCGATGGACGCACTCCTCTGGGTGAAGACGCCCGGGTCGAGCGACGGCACGTGCAACGGCGGTCCGGCTGCCGGCAAGTGGTGGTCCGCGTACGCCCAGGCGCTCGTCGCGAACCGACGGTAGCCGGACGGGGAACGGGTGGTCCGACCGTCGACACGGTCGGACCACCCGTCGGTGGGGTCTGGTGCGCTCATCGCCACAGGTGCATCGTGGCGCCGAGCAGCACCCACTCGGCCTCGCGGGCAGCACGCTCACGGCGGAGCTGCTGCTGCAGGGACGGGTCGAGGGGCGGCCGCTGGGTGCGGGTGCGCCGACTCCAGATGACGAGAGCCATCCCGAGGCGCATCGCGAGCCGGTCGGTCAGGGCGACCGAACGAGCTGCGGGGGGCGTCGGGGGACGGCGGAGGACGGACTTCGTGGGCATGGTGGTCACCGGTTCTTCGTGCAGGTCTGGCAGGGATCCGGGCGCGACGGAGCGTCACGACCGGACGGGATCCGGGCGCGACGGGGCGTCACGACCGGACGGGATCCGGGCACGACGGAACAGCCGCGCCCGGGCAGGGGAATCGACCGTCATCAGGTGCAGAGAATGCACACGAAAATGCGTCGAGAACGTGGTCCGACATTCCGTGGCGACGACCCGCCAGCACGGTTGATCGACATTCCTCGTCACGGAGCGGTCACCGCACGACGTCGGTCGTGGAGATGGGTGCCGTGCGAGGACACCGCCGGCCAGGGTCGGTCAGCGGCGGAGGACCACTGCGCGGGGCATCATCCCGGCGCGGGCGTGGTCATCAGGACCAGCGGCCCGTCGAGGAGACGGACCAGTGCGTGGCGGACGCGGTCGTGTCAGCGGGACCCGGCGACGGAGCCGGTGGTCCCACGGACTGCACGGAACGGCGTCTGCGTGGTGTTGGTGATGATGATCGGGATCATGGTCGGCCCCCTTTCGGCGCGGGTCAGGAATTCCACTGGTGTGAATCGCGAACTGTGTCCGCGACGTGAGAACAGTAGCGACATTCTCCCCGACCGCGCAACCCCTTTCACGGAATGACTCGGAATTGCAGGAATGAACACGCGAGAACGCCCCGGGACCGATCGGTCCCGGGGCGTTCTGCTCGGTGGTGGCTAGACGGCTGCCGGCGTGGTCGCCCGGGCCTCGAGCGACCCGTCGGCGACGGTGATCCGGACGGTGTCACCGGCCTGCACGGCACCCTCGACGACGAGCGTCGCGACGCGGTCGTCGACCTCGCGCTGGATCAGGCGACGGAGCGGTCGGGCGCCGTACTCGGGCTCGTACCCGTGCTCGGCGAGCCAGTCCACCGCGGCCTCGTCGACCGAGAGCACCATGTCCTGCGCGATGAGGCGCATCGAGCTCTCGGCCAGCAGCAGCGACACGATCGAGCGCAGTTGTGTCCGGTCGAGCTTGCGGAAGAGCACGATCTCGTCGATGCGGTTGATGAACTCGGGGCGCATCGACTCCCGCAGCTTGCCCATCACCCGGTTCCGGAGGTCGTCCTCGCCGTAGCCGCCGTCCGCCGACGCGGAGAACCCGAGGGCGCCGGAGCGCGACGCGAGGAACTCCGACCCGATGTTCGACGTCATGATGACGACCGTGTTCCGGAAGTCGACCGTGCGGCCCTGTCCGTCCGTGAGCCGACCGTCGTCGAGCACCTGGAGCAGCAGGTTGAACACGTCCGGGTGCGCCTTCTCGACCTCGTCGAGCAGGATCACCGAGTACGGGTTCCGACGGACACGCTCGGTCAGCTGGCCGGCCTCGTCGTAGCCGACGTACCCGGGAGGGGCACCGACCAGCCGCGACACGGTGTGCCGCTCGCCGAACTCGCTCATGTCGAAGCGGAGCATCGCCGACTCGTCCCCGAACAGCGACGACGCGAGGGCCTTCGCGAGTTCGGTCTTGCCGACACCGGTCGGTCCGAGGAACAGGAAGCTCCCGACCGGACGACGCGGGTCGCCCATCCCGGTCCGGCTGCGCCGCACCGCGGTCGCGATGGCGCGCACCGCATCCTCCTGTCCGACGACCCGCTGGTGCAGCTCGTCCTCCAGTCGGGCGAGACGGGTCCGGTCACCCTGGGTGAGCCGGGCCGCGGGGATGCCGGTGGCGCGGGACACGACGGCGGCGATGTCCGCCTCCGTGATCTCGTCCCCCGCCTGGTCCGGACTGGAGGCTCGCCCAGCGTCCGCCGATCCGGCGGCGGTGATCCGGGCCTCCAGGTCGGCGGTCTGGTCGCGGAGGCGAGACGCCTCCTCGTAGCGCTCCTCGGAGACTGCGCGGTCCTTCTCCGCCATCAGCTCGGCGAGCTGGTCGCGGAGCGCCTCGATGTCGACATCCCCCGATCGGAGGAGGCGACGCCGGGCACCGGCCTGGTCGATGAGGTCGATGGCCTTGTCGGGCAAGTGGCGGTCGGTGACGTAGCGGTGCGAGAGCTCGACCGCGGCGCGCAGTGCACCGTCCGTGTAGGTGACGCCGTGGTGGTCGGCGTACCGGGGGCTGAGGCCGGTGAGGATCGCGACGGCGTCCTCGACGCTCGGCTCCCCCACCGTGACCGGCTGGAAGCGGCGCTCGAGGGCGGCGTCCTTCTCGATCCGGCGGTACTCCGAGAGCGTGGTGGCGCCGACCATGTGCAGGTCGCCGCGGGCCAGGCGCGGCTTGAGGATGTTGCCGGCGTCCATCGAGCCGCCCTCACCGCCCCCGCCGGCTCCGACGACGGTGTGCAGCTCGTCGACGAACACGATGAGCTCGTCGGCGTGGGCCGTGATCTCGTCCATGGCCGTGGTCAGGCGTTCCTCGAAGTCGCCGCGGTAGCGGGTGCCGGCGAGCATGCCGGGCAGGTCGAGTGCGACGACGCGCTTGCCCTGCAGCAGGGCGGGGACGTCGCCGTCGACGATGCGCTGGGCGAGGCCCTCGACGATCGCGGTCTTGCCGACGCCGGGCTCACCGATCAGGACGGGATTGTTCTTGGAGCGTCGGAGCAGGATCTCGACCGTCTGCTCGATCTCGTCCGCACGGCCGATCACGGGGTCGATGTGGCCGTCGCGGGCGCGCTGGGTGAGGTCGGAGCCGAACTGGTCGAGGGTCGGCGTCTCGGAAGCGGTCTCGGTGGTGTCGGTGTCTGCGTGGGTCCCTGGCATGGGGCGCCCCTCTCGTGCCGCGTCGGCGGCCTGCTGTGCGTAGGACTGCATGACGGCCGGGGTGATCCCGGCGTTCGCGAGGAGCTGGCCGGTGACCGTCTCCTGGTCCATGACGAGCGCGAAGAAGACGTGCTCGGGGTCGGTGTAGGTGCTGCCGAAGCCCCGCGCGGCCTGGGTGGCCTCGACGAGGATCCGCTGCGCGGAGGGCGTCAATGCGGGACGGCCCTCGACGGGCTCGGACGACGGGGCGGGGAGGCGCTGTTCGACCTCGGCCGCGAGGCGTTCGGGGTCGACACCGGCGGACCGGACGACGGCGTCGAACGGCTGGGTGCGGACGAGCACGTGCAGGACGTGCAGGGCGTCGATCTCCCGCTGTCCCTGCTCGACCGCGTACTCGGCGGTGCGCTGGAGCATCTCGTGGGTCCGACGGCTGAGCAGTCGGGTGATGTCGACGGGACGGCCGAACGGCATGGAGCGCTGCTGGCTCGTGTCCTGGGCGGCGAGGAGGCGTGCGAGGAACTCGTCGAACGAGTCACGCCCGCCGATGGGGCCGGATGGTTCTGGCAACGGGACCTCCTGGGGGTACTTGAGTGCCTTCGACTCAATGCAACGCAGGAGGGACCGGGGCATTCCCGGTCGTGGGAAGAAGTTGCGCCGACCCGACTCAGGTCCGCGCGATGGCTGCCGTGGACGCTTCCGTGACGCGCAGGAGGTCCGCCGGCGCGATCTCGATGTCGAAACCGCGACGACCACCGGAGACGAAGATCGTCGGGTAGTCGGACGCCGACGCGTCGAGCACCGTGGGGATCTTCGAGCGCTGCCCGACGGGACTGATGCCACCGACGACGTACCCGGTGCGCTTCTCCGCCAGGGCAGGGTCGGCGAGGCTCGCCTTCTTGCCGCCGACCGCCGCGGCGATGGCCTTGAGGTCGAGCCGGTTCGCCACGGGGACGATCGCCACCGCCAGTGCGCCGTCGACGGACACGACGAGCGTCTTGAACACCTGCTCCTCGCGGAGTCCGAGCGCGGCGGCCGCCTCTTCGCCGAAGTTCGTCGCCGTCTCGTGGTGCTCGTACACGTGTGGGACGAACGGCACGCCCGCACGCTCCAGCGCCAGCGTCGCGGGGGTGCTCGGGGAGGTCATGCGGCGATCCTCCCGCGCCGGACCCACGAGCGGACCACGGCACGCGGGGCTTACGCTGAACGGACCATGACCGTCATCGAGGTGATCCTGCGCGCAGTCGCCGCGCTGCTCGCCGTCGACCCCGCCACCGGTGTCCTGCCGCTGTTCGCCGTGGCCGCGCTCGGCGTCGCGGCCGTCGCCGCCGCGGTGGTCGTCGCGCAGCTGGTCGCCCTGGCACTCGGGATCCGGGTCGGTCCCGGTCCGTCCGTGGTCGACCGCCCCGTGGACGCCGTCACGCGGATCGCGTGGAGCCACCCCGACGCCGCCGGACACGCGCGTCCACGGGCTCCCGGAGTCGTCCGCGCGACCTGACGCCGATCGATCGGTGGCGGGTCGCCCACATGACCCCGACCACCCCACTCGAACGGAACCGTCATGGACCTCTCCACCCTGCCCGTCATCGGCACGCTGCTGCAGCTCGGCGCCGACCTGCTCGCCACGCTCTCCGGAGCGCTCTCCCCCGTCGCCGGGACGCTCGCCGCGGCGCTGGCCGTCGTGCTCGTGACCCTGGCGGTGCGCGCCCTGCTCGTGCCGCTGTCCGTCCTGCAGGTCCGGGCCGAGCGGGACCGGCGCCGGCTCGCCCCGCAGCTGGCCGCCCTCCGGAAGCGCCACGGTGCCGACCGGGAGCGACTGCAGCGTGCCGTGCAGGAGCTGTACACCGCCGAGCGGGTGTCCCCGCTCGCCGGCTGCCTGCCCGTCCTCGCGCAGGCGCCGGTCGTCTCGCTGCTGTACACGCTCTTCACGCACACGACCATCGCGGGGGCGTCGAACGTCCTGCTCGAGGCCACGCTCGCCGGGGTGCCGCTCGGGCAGTCCCTCGTCGCGGTCGTCACCTCGCCGCTGTGGGTGCACGCATGGGTGGTGGTCGTGCTGCTCGTCGTGCTCGCCGTCGTGGTCGAGGCCACGCGCCGGTCGGCCCTGCACTGGAACCCGGTGGCGACACCGGACGCCGAGGTGCCCGGCGCCGCTGCCACGACGGCGATCGGACGGTGGGCACCGTTCCTGACGGTCGGGTTCGCGGCGATCGCCCCGCTCGCCGCCGCGCTCTACGTCGTGACGAGCGCCACGTGGACGTACGGCGAGCGGGCGGTGCTGCGGCGGCTGGCGCGCTGAGGCGGCTCAGCCCTCGTGCTTCGGGCCCTCGTCGACGGGGTCGTACTCGGTGTCGCGTCCCTGCTCCTCTGAGGGGAGCGGGACGTGGCGCTCGGTGCCGCTGCCGCCGGGGCTCGTCGCGACGTAGTCCGCCTCGCCGGACTGGGTGTCGTGGCTGAGCGGTTCGAGGGTCTCGGGGTCTGGCTCGCGTGCGTCGGTCATCCTCCCGGCGTACTCCCCCCGATCTGGGTGCGCGCCGGAGCAGTCCGAGTGCCAGCATGAGAACCGACGAGAGCAACGACCGGAGCCCGGGAGTGCGCATGGCCGACGACGACCGCGACACCGCGATCGAACGCGCGCGCCTCGAGGGCATCGCCTGGGGTGCCGGGTCGAGCGAGGCCGAGGCGGCTCGGGCACGTGTCGCGCTCGGGGACCTGCAGCGCGGGCGCGGACGGATCCGCGTCGCGGTGACCCCTGCGGCCACCGGTGCGGCGAAGGCGACCGGCGTCGTGGCGGCGGCCAGTGTCGCGGAGGCGCCCGGTGTCTTGGAGGGGCCCGGTGTCGTGCAGGCGGAGCGGCGGGACCAGGCCGACCCGAGCCTCCAGGCCGACCCTGGTGACGTGCCGGACCGCGAGCCGGTCGACCGAGGCGACCAGGACACCGAGCCAGCGGCAGCCGGACGCCCGTGGGCCAGGCCGCTCCGCCTGGCGCGGTGGGCGCTCGCACGGCCGTGGGTGGCGGGCGGGGTCGCGGCCGTCGTGGTCGTGGCGTTCGGGACGGGACTCGCCGTCGGCACCGCGCACCCGGCCACGCCCTCGTCCCCGTCGGTGACGCCGACCGCCGGGGCCGTGACGCTCGAGCAGCTGCTCGACGCTCCGCAGACCTACGCCGACCAGCTGCCGGGAGCGTTCGACGCGCCGGTCAGCCTGCACACGACGCGCCTCGTGTTCACGAACCGGTCCCTCAGCGGGGACGACGCCGCGACGCCCTGGACGGTGTGGGCCGGGGTCGGCACGGACCGGGCGACCATCTGCCTGGTCGCGACCGCCGACCGTCGACACGCGACCAGCGCCTGCTACCCCCGGCAGGACGCGCTGCACGGGTCGGTGTCGCTGTCGGCGTCGTCGCTGAGCGGCACGCTGACGGTCGACCTGGTCGGCGGCGGGGTGCGCGGCACGGTCACGAACGAGTTCTGACGCCGGGTGGGTTGGAGCGCTCCTTCGAAGTTCCTCCGTGCCCTCGCGGTCCCGCGTGGTCGCGTGCGACACTGGATGGATCGCACTCGCCGTGGAGTGACCAACACACAACCAACCACCGCGAGCGCGCACTGCCCGACCGACCAGGTCGTGGTGTCGTCGACGTGACGAACCCGTCGCGCGCTCCACCACGTCCCGAGGAGGTCAGCCCCGTGTCCACGAGCACCGCGTCCGTCACCACCACGTCGACCGCGTCGACCACGTCCGTCACGACGTCCGTCCTGACCTCGAAGGCCGTCGTCGGCATCGCCGTCCTCGGCCTCGCCACGTTCTTCGCCATCACCACCGAGCTGATGCCCGTCGGACTGCTCGGCACCATGAGCACCGACCTGGGCGTCACCGAGTCGCAGATGGGGATCGTCATCACCGTGTACGCCGCGGCCGTGGCGATCCTGGCACTGCCGCTGACGTCGTTCACCGCGCGGCTGCCGCGGAAGGCCGTGCTCGTCGCGACCCTGGTGGGCTACGCCGTGTCGAACCTCATGGTCGCGCTCGCGCCCTCGTTCGCCGTGGTCTGCGCGGGTCGTGTGGTCGGCGGCGTCGCGCACGCCCTCTTCTTCTCCGTCGCGTCGGCCTACGCCACCCGGATCGTCCCCCCGCGCCTCGCCGGCCGGGCGATCGCGTTCGTGTACTCGGGCAGCTCGCTCGGCTTCGTGATCGGTGTACCGCTCGCCACCGGGGTCGGGCAGTCGATCGGGTGGCGTCCGGCCGTCGGGTCGGTGGCCGTGTGCGCCGCGGCACTGGCCGTCGTCGCGGCCCTGTTCCTGCCGGCCGTCCGCGGCACGTCGTCGCCGCACATCGGGTCGCCGCGGGCGTGGGCGCGCACCGGGCTGCTCGCCGTGGTGGTCGCCGACCTGCTGCTCTTCGCCGGGCACTACATCGTCTACACGTACGTCGGCCCCTACGCGATCGACGCCGGGCTCGACACGGGCCTGGTCAGCGGGGCGCTGCTGGTCCTCGGCGGCACCGGCGTCATCGGGCTGTGGCTGGCCGGCGTGTTCGTCGACAGCGCGCCCCGGCAGACGCTCATCGTGGCCGTCGCGGTGATGGCGGCGTCGTTCGTGGCGCTGCCGTTCGTGCACGGCTCGATCGTCGGGACGATGGTCGTCGCCGGCGTCTGGATGGCGGCGAACGGCACCACGGGCACGCTCTTCATGGCGGCGGCGATCCGGGCCGGGGGCGTCTCCCCGGACATCGCCGGGGCCCTGGTCAACGGGGCGTCGAACATCGGCATCGCGGGCGGTGCGGCCATCGGCGGGCAGGTGCTCGGGATGACGGGCATGCAGACGCTGCCGATCGCCGGGGCCGTCGTGCTGCTCGGGTCCCTCGGCGTGGTGGTCGCGGCGCGTCGGGGCTTCCCGGTGCACTCGTCGCACCAGGAGCACCTGTCGACGTCGTCGATCGAGGCGATCACGTCCTCGCTCGCCGTCGTCACCACGTCGATCCCGACGATCAGCCGGGCGATCCAGACGATGACGGGCTCGGTCGCCACGGTGACCGGGTCGCAGCGGACGCGGCGCGTGCACGAGTAGCGAGGCCGCGGGCGCGGTGCGGACGCGGGCGTGGGCGGGTGCTACCCGTGCGCCGCCGTGCGCCGCCCGTGCCCGACCGGTCACGACACCCCGGGTGCGCTCCACCGACCGGTCACGAGTCGTAGCAGTCGAGCGGCCGAGGAGACGATCCTCGGCCGCTCGGCAGCAGTGAGCGGGGTGTCGGGACCCCTCGGCCTCAGTCCTGCAGGTGCTGCGTCCGGCGACGGTTGCGGACTGCGCGGAAGGTCAGCAGCCCTGCCCCGAGGAGCACGAGCACACCGGCCGCGATGGCCGCGGGGGTGATGTCCGCGCCGGTGTAGGCGAGCGGTCCGTTCGAGCCGCTGCCCCCGGTCGAGGACACCGGGGTTGACCCGGCTCCACCGCCGGCGGACGGCACCGGTGCGACGGTCGGCGTGGGCGACGGCGACGCGGTCGGGACCGGCGTCGGGGTCGGCGTCGGCGTCGGGGTGGGAGTCGGCACCGCGGCAGCCGGGACGACGAGCGCGAGCGGCGCGGCCGACCCGGTCTCTGGCGTCACGACGGTCTGCGGCTCCCCGGCGGTGTCACCCGCGCCGGCGACGACCTCGTAGGACGTGGTCGGCTCCAGGCCGGTCAGGTCGAAGGTGCCGTCCCTGCCCGTGGTCGCGGTGACCGCGGCGCCGGAGTCGGGCTCGGTCGGGGTGGCGACGACGGTGACGCCCGCGACGGGGTCGCCGTTCGTGTCCGTCACGGTGCCGGGCTGGTCGACGACCACCTCGGCGGGGGCCTGCGGCGTCGCGAACGGCAGGTCCGCCGTGACGTCACCGGCGGTCGAGTCCGCCGGGACCGTCGTCGGTCCGGTCGCACCGGGCACGGGCGTCGTCGTGCGCACCGAGTACGCGCCGGGCGCCGCGGCGAACAGGTAGGAGCCCGCGGCGTCGGTCTCGGTCGACCCGACGAGCACACCGTCGGCGTCGAGGAGCTCCACGACGACCCCGGCGGGCACGGAGGTGCCGTCGATGGTCACGGTGCCGGTGATGGTGTTCACGGCACTTGGCGCGGCGATCGGTGCCTGCGGGACCGGCTGGGTGTCGGCGGCGCCGGTCGTGATGGTGGTCGGCGCCTCGTCACCCACGGTGACGCTGAGGTCGGTCGACGCCGGCAGGTCGGATCCGGTGTAGACGCCGTCGCTGTTGGTGACGACCTCGACGGGCGGCTCGTCCGGCGCGGCCGGGTCGGTGATGACGACGGGGACGTTCGCGGCGGGGTGGCCCTCGCCGTCGGTCACGGTGCCGATCACCGACGTGGTCGCGGGAGGCGAGGTGAACGGGAAGTCCACGGTGCGGTCGACGCCGCCCGGCGTGGTGTTCAGCGAGACGTCGGGGACGGACGCGGTGCCGGTGGCCCCCGACGGCGCGGTGACGTCCACGCGGTAGCCGTTGATCACGGGCAGCTGCGGGAAGACGTAGCGTCCCTCTGCGTCGGTCGTCGTGGTGTAGCTCGTGCCGCGCAGCGCGGTGACGGTGACCGTCGCGCCCGGGATCGCCGCACCGTCGAGCGTCGCGACGCCCGAGATCGCGGCCGTGCGGTTCGCGAACCAGGTCTGGTACACGGGGAACCCGCTGCGCTGCTGGTAGGTGATCGTCAACGAGTCCAGCGGCACGGTCGGGGTGAACCAGGCCGTCGCGCCGGCGGTGTCGTTGGCGGCCGCGTTGCCCGTGAGCGTGCGGGTCGCCGGGTCCCATGTGGGGACGTCCTGGCCCGCCGTCACGCCGCCGGGGTCGGACGGGCAGGACCATCCGCCGGGCGAGACCGAGGAGCAGGAGTTGTAGCCGCTCTGGAACCCGAGCTGCGCCGCCGTCGCGGTCCCGCCGCCCTGGGTGGTGGCGGAGATCGTCGCCTGGTCGGCGTCGACGTCACCGAGCACGAAGGACCAGCTGGAGGCGCCCGGCGTCGGCGTGGCGAACGTGTAGGTGGTCGTCGACGACCCCGCGGCCGTCGGCGAGTCGGTGTTCGGACGCTGGTTCATGTACGTGGAGCCGCGGCTCGACCCGTACACCGCGCCGGGGGCCGTCGACGGTCCCTGCCAGGTCGAGGCACCGCTGATCACCGTGGACTGCCGCGAGTTCGACGTGAACGTCGTCTCCGGGAACCCCGGCAACGTCATCGTCCCCGTGTAGGCCTTGCTCGCCCCGCTGAGCGTGAACGTGCCCCAGTGCCCGTTCGGCTCAGCCGATGCGCTGGTCGCTCCCCCGAGTGCCAGCCCGGCTCCGAGCACGATCCCGGTCAACCCGGCTGTCATCATCCGCCAGCGGCGCATGCGTTCTCCCCTGTTCACGCGTCGAGCCGTCTGCCTTGACGCTCCCTCATGCTATCCGCGGAACGAACCTGCGGGACGGATCGAGACGTGTTCGTCACGTCTCGCGGCCACCGGCGAGCAGGTCGGCCACCGCGTCGAGCGCCGGGACCTGTCCGGCGACGAGCATCTCCCGCGCGTCCTCGCGGGCGACCCACCGGGCGTCGTCGACCTCCGGCACCTCGACGAACCGCCCGGAACCCCGCGGGAGCTCGAGCCGGACGGTGTTGCTCCGCACCACGTCGACGGAGAAGGACGGCGCCGCACCGGCGAACACGATGACGCGTTTGCCCGAGGCCTGCCGGAACTCCCCCAGCTCGGTCCACGGCACGTCGGGTGCCGGGACGCCGATCTCCTCGTGGAACTCCCGCAGCGCGGCCTCGAGCGGCGGCTCGTCGGTGTACTCGCCCTTCGGGATCGACCACGCCCGCTCCCGCCGCCGCCAGAACGGGCCGCCCATGTGCGCGATGAACAGCTCGGTCCCGGACGCGCCGGTCCGGTACAGCAACAGTCCCGCGCTCCGCACCACGGCCCGAGGCTACGCTCGCCGCGCGCGCGTGGAGAGAGGGGTGGGGTGGAGCGATCGGCTCGGAGCGCTCAGCCGGCGACGGTGCGCAGTTCGGCCGCGACCTGCCGTGCCAGGTACGCGACACCCCGGGTGTTCGGGTGCAGCGCGCCCGGCTCCAGGTCGATGCGTCGGAAGCCGCTCGTGGAGTCGAGCGTGACGCCGGACACGTACGCGCCGGACCGCGCGCAGCCCGACCGGCCCTGCGTCGCGCGGAAGACGTCGAGGTAGCGGACACCGGCGGCCGTGGCAGCAGACCGGGCGACGTCGTCCAGCTCCTCCTGCACCCCGTGCAGGTAGCGCACGTCCGTGTCGGTGAACGGGTAGGTGTCCTCCGGGAACGACCCGGTCAGCGTGCCGAGGTCGAGTCCGGCGCGGAAGCACCCCTTCGCCGGGGTGTGCTCGGCGTCCGGGAAGATCGCCGGGTACCCGAGGAACAGCACGCGGGCGTTCGGCGCGGCACGTCGGATCGCTGCGAGGGTGTCGGCGATGCCGAGCGCCACGCGGGACTGGATCTTGGCGCCGAGCTGGTCCTCGCCGTCGTGCACCAGGGTGCTGCGGCAGGAGGAGGCGTCGCGGCCGGAGAACACCGGGCCCTTCGCGGTCAGGGCCAGGCAGGACGCCGCCGTGCCGAACAGGTCGGCGTCGTTGCCGCCGATCGTGAGCGTGACGAGCCGGGTCCGCGTCGAGAGGGCCTCGATCTGCGGGGGGACACCTTTGAACTGGTGCCGGTCGGTGACGTCCTCGCTCGTGGCCCCGCCGCAGGTGACGTCGTGCAGCGCGAGGCCGAACCGGGCGGCGATCCGGTGGGGGTAGTCCCTGGCCGACTGGCCGCACGCGGAGGCCGGCAGCCGGGTGGGGTCGGGCAGGCCGTACCCGGCCGAGTACGAGTCTCCGAGGGCGACGTACTCGCTGCCGGGCGGCAGGCCGTCGAGCACCTCGGTGGGCGGGGACGACACCCGGTAGGGCTGCGGCACGGGCCAGGACGGGGCCGCCGAGGCCGGCGCCGGAGCGACCGCCCCGACCGCGAGCACACCGACGAGCGCCAGGGCGGCGAGCAACGTCGAGCGGGCGGAGCGGTACAGGGCGGGTCCCTCGGGTGCGGGTCGGGTGGTCGGGGACGATCACCCTACCCGTGGGGTCCTCAGCGTCGGCCGAGTCGCCGTTCGCCGCCGCTGCCCGTGCGGTACTCCATGCCGTAGTGCGCGAACACCTCGGGCTCGAGCTCCGCCGTGAGCTCGCCGTCCGTCGCGATCGTCGGGGCGTCCTTGATGAGCTTCTTGCCGAAGGTCACGCTGAGGTGCTTCGGGGTGACGGTCGCACCGACCAAGGGCACGAACACGAGCTTGGTGAAGCCCATCACACCGGTGGTGACCGAGCCGAACGCGGGCTCGGACGTCGCGGTGTCGTAGTAGATGCTCTCGAGGTTGCCGACCTTGTCGTCGCTCTCGTCGACGACCGGCAGGCCGATCCAGTCCCGGATGTTGGCCGCTTCGAACACGGGTGCTCCCTCCGCGGCCGCCGGACGATCCGGTGCCGCCCCTCGACGCTACCGGTCGGTCGTCGCCGTCGTCCGCAGGTCGGGCGCGACGCCGAGCTCGTCCACGGCACCGAGCACGTCGGCGGCGTGCACGGCGAGGATCGCGGGGTCGGGGTCCTCGGCGAAGACGTCACCACGGCGCACCGACGCGTCCGTGAGCACGATGTGCGGTCCCGTCGCCGGCGGCCCCCACGACTCGGGCGGGGCCGGGCCGAAGAGGACCACGGACGGGACGCCGTAGGCGGACGCCAGGTGCGCGGCGCCGGTGTCCACGGTGACGACGAGCCGCGCGGCGGCGACCACGGCGGCGAACGGCTGCAGGTCCAGAACGCCGGCCAGCACCGCCTCGGGTGCCAGGCCGACCGCGTCGGCGACGGCGGCCGCGCGCTCGACGTCCGCCGAGCCTCCCGTCAGGACGACGTGGAAGCCGCGCTCCTGGAGCCCGCGCACCACGTCGGCGAAGCGGTCGACGGGCCAGTGCCGCGCACCGTGGAAGGCGCCGACGTGCACGACGGCCGCGTCCTCGACGACGGCGGGCTCGGCCGGACGCGCGATGGCGACGTCGTCGGCGTCGGCGTCGTACCCGTGCGCGGTGAGCAGTCCGGCCCACCGCTCCCGCTCGTTGACCGGACCCGTCTCCCATGCCGGACCCTCGGCACCGCCGTGGGCGATGACGAGCCGGGCACCGAGCGCGTCGACGAGGTCCTGCGACTCCGGGCCGGCGCCGTGCAGGTTGACGGCGACGTCGGTGACCCCGGCAGGGACGCCGATCGGGTGGTCGAAGCCCTGCTGCGCGAGGTGCACGTCGACGTCCGGGATGAGTTCGACGACGGGTGCGAGCCAGGCGGTGGTGGCGAGGCTGATGCGGTGGTCGGGGAAGGCCCGGCGGATGGCGTGCAGCGCGGGGACCGCCACCAGGAGGTCGCCGAGTTTGATCGCGCGGAGCACGACGAGCTCGGGGCGGCCGTCGGACGGGGGCAGGGCTTCGAGGGCGGTCACGCGGTCGACGCTAGCGGCACGGCGGCAGCCACGCCCGGGACGCGCGGTCAGCGGCCTTCCTGCCGCCGGCGTCCGACGTCCTTGGTAGAACTCAGGGCATGGCTCTCTCCGTGGACCGTGTCGTGCGCGGTCTCCTCTTCGACCGCGACGACACCCTGGTCATCGACGTCCCCTACAACGCCGACCCGCACAAGGTGGTGCCCGTCCCCGGTGCGCACCGGGCGGTCGAGCGTGCCCGCGCCGCCGGGCTGCCGGTGGGGGTCGTCACGAACCAGTCGGTCATCGCCCGGGGCGGGGCCACCCGGGAGCAGGTGGACGCCACGAACGCCCGCGTGGACGAGCTCGTCGGGCCCTTCGACGTCTGGTGCGTCTGCCCGCACGGCTCCGCCGACGACTGCGTCTGCCGCAAGCCCCGACCCGGCCTGGTGCTCGAGGCCGCCGAGCGGCTCGGGGTGCCGGCGTCGGAGCTCGTCGTGATCGGCGACATCGGCGCGGACGTCGGTGCGGCTGCGGCTGCCGGTGCGCAGTCGATCCTGGTGCCGACTCCCAGGACCCGGCAGGAGGAGGTCGACGCGGCCCCCACCGTCGCGGACACCATCGAGGACGCCGTCGCGATGGCGCTCGCCCGCGCGGCTTCGGCCAGCACGTGAACCCGCGTGGCAGCGGCGCGCGCGTGAGCGACGAGGACCACCGCACCGGCCCCCGGGTGCTCGTCGCCCGGCTCGACTCGTTCGGGGACGTCCTGGTCACCGGTCCCGCCGTCCGCGCCGTCGCCGTCGGCGCGTCCCACGTCACGATGCTCTGCGGTCCGCAGGGCGCCCCGGCCGCCGACCTGCTGCCCGGCATCGACCGGGTCCGGGTCTGGGCGGCGCCGTGGGTGACGGAGACCGCCCGGCCGCTCGATGACGCCGTGCTCGCCGAGTTCCGCGCGATCGTCGCCGAGGAACGGATCGACGAGGCCGTCGTGCTCACCTCGTTCCACCAGTCGCCGCTCCCCCTGGCGATGCTGCTGCGCCTGGCCGGCGTCGCGCGCGTCTCCGGAGCGTCCGTCGACCACCCCGGCTCGCTGCTCGACGTCCGGCTCCGCCCCGGCGAGGACCTGCCCGAGGACGTGCCGGAACCCGAGCGCGCGCTCCGCATCGCCGAGGCGGCCGGGTTCGCGCTGCCGTCGGACGACGCCGGGAGGCTCGTGGTGCGTCACGACGCCGTCGCACCTGCCGAGGTGGCCGCGCTGGAGCGCTACGTGGTCGTCCACCCCGGCGCCAGCGTCGAGGCGCGGTCGTGGCCGCCGGAGGCCCACCGCGCGCTCGTGGCCGCGTACCGCGACCTCGGCGTGCCGGTCGTCGTCACCGGCTCCCCCGGGGAGCGCGAGCTGACGGCGTTCGTGGCCGGTCCCGACGGTGCCGCGGACCAGGCCACCCCCGTGCTCGACCTGGGCGGGCGGACCAGCCCGGCCGAGCTCGCAGCGGTGCTGGCGGGGGCCGAGGTCGTCGTCGTCGGCAACACCGGACCCGCCCACCTGGCCGCAGCGGTGGGCGCCAGGATCGTCAGCCTGTTCTCGCCGGTCGTGCCCGCCGTGAAGTGGGCGCCGTACGCCGAGCACGTCGAACTGCTCGGCGACCAGGACGCCCCCTGCCGCCTCAGCCGGGCCCGCGAGTGTCCCGTCCCGGGGCACCCGTGCCTGACCTCGGTGACCCCCGACGACGTCCTCCGAGCCCACGAGCGGCTCACCGGTTGCGCTCTGCGGACGAACCAGAGCACCCTGCGAACTGCTGCAGCCGACAAGCAGTAGCGTGCGGCACTGCTCCTCCTTCTCCTGCTCCTCCGGTCGACGGTCCACCCGCTCGACGAACGAAAGGCCTGCATGCGCATCCTCCTGTGGCACGTGCACGGCGGCTGGATGGACGCCTTCGTCCGCGGGCCGCACGAGTACCTCGTCCCGACCACCGCGGCCAGGGACGGCTGGGGCCTGGGAGCGGGCGGCCGGGAGTGGCCGAACGTCGTCGAGATCGCCCCGGAGGACGTCGCCGAGGCCGAGGTCGACCTGGTCGTGCTGCAGCGCACCGAGGAGGCAGCCGTCGCCGCGGAGCTGCTCGGCGGCCGCGACGTCCCCACGGTCTTCGTCGAGCACAACGCCCCGCGGGTGGACGTCCCGAACTCCGTGCACCCCCTCAAGGACCGCGACGACCTGACGATCGCGCACGTCACGCACTGGAACGCCCTGATGTGGGACTGCGGCACCACGAGGACCACCGTCGTCGAGCACGGCGTCGTCGACCCCGGGCCGCTGTACACGGGCACCCTCGAGCGCTTCGGCGCCGTCATCAACGAACCCGTCCGCCGCAACCGCGTCGTCGGCACGGACCTGCTCCCCCGGTTCGCCGAGGTCGCCCCCGTCGACGTGTTCGGCATGGGGACGGACAAGCTCGCCGACCTGGGGCTCGGCGACCGCCTGGTCGGGCTCGGCGACGTCAAGCCCGACCCGATGCACGCCGCCCTCGCGGAACGCCGCGCCTACCTGCACCCGAACCGCTGGACCTCGCTCGGCCTCTCCCTCATCGAGGCGATGCACATGGCCATGCCGGTGCTCGTCCTCGCGACGACCGACGCGTCGCGCACCGTGCCAGCGGAGGCCGGCGCGATCGCGACCGACGTGACGGAGCTGACCCGGGCCTCCCGGCTGCTCCTCGACGACCCGGACGAAGCGCGCCGACGCGGTGCCGTCGCCCGGGAGGCCGCGCTCACGCGGCACTCGCTCGCCCGGTTCCTCGGCGACTGGGACGAGCTCCTCGACGACGCCGTGACGCGCCACCGGCGCACGCGGGGCCAGAGCCCCGCCCTCGAAGGGAGCACCCGATGAAGATCGCGATGGTCTCCGAACACGCCAGCCCGCTCGCGGTGCTGGGCGGTGTCGACGCCGGCGGGCAGAACGTGCACGTCGCCGCCCTGTCCGGTGCCCTGGCCGACCGCGGCCACGAGGTCACGGTCTACACGCGTCGCGACGACCCCGAGCTCGCCGCCCGGGTGATGCTGCGTCCCGGAGTCGAGGTCGTGCACGTCGACGCCGGCCCCGCCCGCGCCGTGCCGAAGGACGACCTGTACCCGTACATGGCGACGTTCGCGCAGGTGCTGGCCGCCGAGTGGTTCCTCGACCGCCCCGACGTGGTCCACGGCCACTTCTGGATGTCCGGCCACGCCGCGCTCGAGGCCGTCACGCAGGTGCAGACGCGCACCGGTGGCACCAGGATCCCGATCGTGCAGACCTTCCACGCGCTCGGTGTCGTGAAGCGGCGCCACCAGGGCTCGGCGGACACCAGCCCGGCCGAGCGCGAGTGGCTCGAGCCCGCCGTCGGCCGCGGCGTCGACCAGGTCGTCGCGACCTGCTCCGACGAGGCCTTCGAGCTCAAGGCCCTCGGCGTCCCCCTGCAGGCGATCTCGGTCGTGCCGTGCGGGGTCGACGTCGACCGCTTCCGCCCGGACGGCCCCGTGGAGCAACGCGGACGGACCGAACGGGTGCTCACCGCGTCGCGCCTGGTGCGCCGCAAGGGCGTCGGCACGACGATCGCCGCGCTGGCTGCGCTCGTGGCGGCTGGTCGGGACGTCGAACTCGTCATCGTGGGCGGCGCCGGCACGGCTGGGGCCGACCTCGCCGACGACCCGGAGTACCAGCGCCTCGACGCCCTCGCCCGCTCGCTCGGCGTGCGGGACCACGTGTCCTTCCGCGGCCAGCTCGGCCAGGACGCCATGCCCTCGGTCTACCGGAGCGCCGACGTCGTCGTCTGCGCCCCCTGGTACGAGCCGTTCGGCATCGTGCCGCTCGAGGCGATGGCGTGCGGCCGCCCCGTCGTGGCGTCCCAGGTCGGCGGCCTCATCGACACCGTCGTCGAGGACGCGACCGGGCTGCACGTCCCGCCGCGGGACGAGGCCGCCGTCGCGGCGGCCGTGACGGCGCTGCTCGACGACCCCGAGCGCCGCGAGGCCTACGGCGCAGCAGGACGCGAGCGGGTCGAGTCCCGCTACGCGTGGACCCGGGTCGCCGCGGACACCGAGCGGGTGTACGAGCGACTCATCAGCGGAGGGGCCACCACGGCGCCGCGGACACGGACGACCACGACGTCGCGCGCCACCCGCGCCGTGCGTGCGACGGAGAGGACGGCACGATGACCATCGAACAGACCGGGATCGGCGCGACCGAACAGATGAGCGACAGCGCCAGGGCGGTGCTCGACCACGTCACGGCGTCGGTGCCCGTCATCGCCTCGCTCGTCGACCACCACGACCACATCGCGGCCTGGGCGGACGACATCGCGTCGCGGCTCGTCGCCGGACGTCGGCTCCTCGCCGCCGGCAACGGCGGTTCGGCTGCCGAGGCCCAGCACCTCACCTCCGAGCTGACCGGCCGCTTCGACGGCGACCGGCCCGCGTACTCGGCGATCTCCCTGCACGCCGAGACCTCCGCGGTAACGGCCATCGGCAACGACTACGGCTTCGAGGAGGTGTTCGCCCGGCAGGTCCGCGCGCACGCCAGGACCGGGGACGTCGTCGTGCTTCTCAGCACCAGCGGCAAGAGCCCGAACCTGCTCGCCGCCGCCGCTGCCGCACGGGCCGTCGGTGCCCGGGCGATCGCCCTGACCGGCGCCCGCCCGAACCCCCTCGCCGACGCCGTCGACGACGCCATCTGCATCGAGGGCCCGTCCGCGAACGTGCAGGAGGCCCAGCTGGTCCTCGTGCACGCGCTGTGCCGTGCGATGGAACCCGCGCTCCGGCACGGGGTGCGCCGATGAGCGCCCGGCTCCGCATCGCCGTCGTCGGCGACACGCTGCTCGACGTGGACGTCTCGGGCACCAGCGAACGCCTCAGCCCGGACGCCCCCGTCCCGGTCGTGGACGTCCGCACCGACGACCGTCGCGCCGGTGGTGCCGGACTCGTCGCGACGATGCTCGCCAAGGACGGCCACGACGTCACGCTCGTCACCGTGCTCGGGGACGACACCCGTGCGACCGAGATCCGCGACCTGCTCCCCGGTGTCCGCATCGTCGCCGGTCCCTCCGGTGTCGTCACGCCGGTGAAGACCCGCGTGCGCGTCGGCGACCACGCCCTCGTCCGGATCGACGAGGGCTGCGACACGCCCCCGGTGCCGTCCGCGACGGCCGAGATGACCGCGGCGCTCGACGACGTCGACGCCGTCATCGTGGCCGACTACGGGCGCGGGGTCGCCGCGGCACCCGCCGTCCGCGAGGCCATCGCCCGTGCCACCGAGCACACCCCGGTGGTGTGGGACCCGCACCCCAAGGGCGCCGTCCCCGTGGCGGGCATCACCGTCGCCACGCCCAACGCCTCCGAGGCCCGGCGCTTCACCGAGCTCGGCGGCGAGGGCGTGCCCTTCGCGACCGACGCGGCCGCAGCCCTGGTCGACGCCTGGGACGTCCGCGCCGTCGCCGTCACGCTCGGCGACCGCGGTGCGCTCGTCGGCCGCCGCACCGCCCGCGGCCTCGACTCCCGCTTCCTGCCGGCGCCCTCCGTCACCGCCGGTGACCCCTGCGGTGCCGGTGACCGGCTCGCCGCCGGTGTCGCCGTCGCGCTGGCCGGCGGGTCCGACGTCCCGGACGCCGTCGCGGCCGGGGTCGCCGACGCCTCCGCGTACCTCGCCGCCGGCGGGGTCACCTCGCTCCTCGCCGACGCGCCCGCGCCGGTCGAGGTCCCCGGCGTCGACCGGGACGCCCTGCGGCTCGTGCACCGCGTGCGGAGCGGCGGCGGGACCGTCGTCGCGACCGGCGGCTGCTTCGACCTGCTGCACGCGGGACACGCCAGGACGCTGTCGGCAGCGCGGGCGCTCGGCGACTGCCTGGTCGTGTGCCTCAACTCGGACAGCTCGGTGCGCCAGCTCAAGGGGCCCGAGCGGCCGTTCATGACGCAGGACGACCGCGTCGAGCTGCTGCTCGCGCTGGACTGCGTCGACGCCGTCGTGGTGTTCGACGAGACGACGCCCGACGAGGCGCTCCGCCGCTTCCGCCCCGACGTGTGGGCGAAGGGCGGCGACTACACCGCGGACGAACTGCCCGAGGCCGTCACGCTCGCCGAGTGGGGCGGGCGCGTCGTCACCGTGCCGTTCCACCCGGGCCGCTCCACCACCCGGCTCGCCGCCGCGATCGAACGCGTCAGCTGAACCGCTCCCTGCTCGTCCCTCCCCACACCAGCACCACAACGCAAAGGACATCCATGCCCGTCCCCACCACCCCCATCGGCCGCGTCCTCGTCACCGGCGGCGCATCCGGACTCGGCGCAGCCGTCGTGGCCGCCGTCACCGAGGCCGGCGGCACCCCGATCGTCCTCGACCTGCGCATCGACGCCGTCCCCGAGGGCGTCGACGCCGTCGCCGTGGACGTCTCGGACACCGACGCCGTCGAGCAGGCCGTGCGCGAGGCCGTCGAGCGTCACGGTGGCCTGGACGCCGTGGTCACCGCCGCCGGCATCGACACCCCTGCCCCGATCGACGCGATCTCGTCCGGCAACTGGGAGAAGATCGTCGGCGTCAACCTCATCGGCACCGCGTCGACGGTGCGCGCCGCACTCCCCGCACTCGAGGCGACGCACGGCCGCATCGTGACGATCTCCTCGTCGCTCGCCCTGCGCGGCGTCGGTCACGGCACCGCGTACTCGGCGTCGAAGTTCGGCGTCCGCGGGTTCTCGCAGGCCCTGGCCGCCGAGACGGCCGGGCGCGTCGGCGTCACGAACGTGATCCCCGCCGGCATGCGCACGAACTTCTTCGCCGACCGGACCGAGCAGTACAAGCCGGGCCCCGACGCGCAGCTCATCGAGCCCGAGTACGTCGCGAACTCGATCATCTTCGCGCTCTCGCAGCCGGCCGGCTGCGAGATCCGCGAGCTGTCGATCATGCCGGCCACGGAGCCCAGCTGGCCGTGACGCGCTGACGCGGACGGGAGGCTCGGTGCCAGCTGGCACCGGGCCTCCCGTCTGTCTCGGTGCGGGTCCGCACGCGCACGGTGCGCGGTCTGTCGGCTGGTGCGAGGTTGCCCACCCGGTGCGAGCCCGTGGCACCGCACGGAGTGGGCAACCTCGCACCGGGGTCGTCCGGCGCAGCGCTACCGGCGCGGCGCCGTGCGCAGCAGGTCCTCGACGTCGGCGAGCACCTGCTCCGGCGTGACGTGGTCGACGTAGGACGGGTCGTGCTCGCAGCGCTCGGCGGTCCAGCCGACCTGCGTGACGTCGATCCCGCACACGGGGCAGCGGGTGACGAAGGACATCAGGACGCGGTGCCGACCGCGGTCGAGCGGTCCGGCGTTGATGACGTTGCCGAACCAGAACACGCCGACCGTGCGGGTGCCGACGGCCAGGGCGAGGTGGCGCGGCCCGGAGTCGTCGCCGACCATGACGTCCGCGGCGCCGAGCACCGCGGGCAGCTCGCGCAGCGGGAGCGACCCGACGACGTCGTGCAGCCGCTCAGTCGAGCCGAGGGCGTCCTGCACGGCCGCGGTGATCCGGTCGGTCGCCGGACGGTCGGAGTCGTCGCCGACCACCACCACGTCGTCGCCGGCGCGGAGGCGGGCGATGGCCACGGCGGCGAAGTGCTCCGGGCTCCAGCGTCGGCGCGGGTCCGTGGCGCCCGGGTGCATCGCGACGAGGTGCCGCGTGACGCCGAAGCGGGCCCGCACGGCGGCGCGTTCGTCGTCGGTGACGGCGAGCCGGGGGTCGAGCGTGACGGGCTCCGCACCGGCGAGGGCGGCGACCTCGAGCCCGCGCAGGACCTCGTGCTGGTAGTAGACGTAGCGGACCCAGCGCTCCAGGACCTCGGCGTCCTCGGTGGCGGTCCCCACGGTGTGGCGGGCACCGAGGCGGAGCAGGAAGGGGTTCGAGTTGCGCCCGCCGCCGTGCAGCTGCACCGCGAGGTCGAACCGGCCGTGCAGGCGCTCGAAGAAGTCCTCCGCCGTCGGGGCGCCGTCGCCGGCGTCACGGACACCGGGCACGACGGGGAGTTCCTCGACCGCGTCCACGGCGTCGCTCCGGCCGTCGAGCAGGGCCGCCGCCGCGGGCGTGCCGAGCAGGGTCAGTCGGGCGTCGGGGTAGGCGGCAGCGAGTGCCTCGATCGCGGGCATCGCGAACATCAGGTCGCCGAGGCCACCGCCCCGCAGGACCGCGACCTCGCGGACCCCCTCGAACCGTTCGCCGCCCTCGCCGATGCGCACCACGTCCGCTGTCTCCTGTCGTCATGCCGACCAGGACGGTCAGCGTCGTGCCGGTCGAGATCGACCGACGTACGTCGTCCTGTCTACCGAGCATCGCTGGCAGGTGTGCTGCCTGACCGCGGAGCGCAGTGCCGCGACCACGTCCAGAGAAGAAGGAGCAGTGTCGTACTCCTCATGACCATCGGCCCGGGACACCGGCACCGATCCACGAGCACCGCCCCATCAGCACTGACCCATCAGCACCACCGGAAGGACGCGCATGACGCTCGAAGCCCCCACCGCCACGGACGAGGTCGTCGTCCTGGACCCCGTGACCGGCGACGTCGCCTCGACCACCCCGGTCGCAAGCCCCGACGCCGTGCACGACGCGGTGGCCCGGGCACGAGCGGCGTTCCCGGGCTGGGCCCGCACCGCCCCGGCCGAGCGCGGCTCGGCGCTGCGCGCGGCCGCCGAGCACCTCCGGGCGCACGCCGACGAGCTCGCCGAGCTGAACACCCGCGAGACCGGCAAGGTCCCCGGCGACGCGGCCGGCGGCGTCGAGGCCGGCATCGGCACGCTGCTGCAGTACGCCGAGCTCGGCCCGCTGCACCGCGGTGAGTCCCTCCGCGGCCAGCACGGCGCCGCGGACTGGACCGTGCCGCACCCCCGCGGCGTCGTCCTGGCACTCACGCCGTGGAACGACCCGGTCGCCGTGGCGCTCGGCATCATCGGCGCCGCCGTCGTCACCGGCAACACCGTGGTGCACAAGGGCAGCGAGCGGTGCCCCGCGACCTTCGCGCGGCTCAACGAGCTGCTCGCCGAGGCCCTGCCCGACGGCGTCTTCGTCGGGGTCGACGGTGACGCCTCCACCGGCGAAGCACTCCTCGCCGAGGACGGCATCGCCGTCTACGCGCACGTCGGCTCCACCGCGACCGGGGACCGGCTCAGCGAGGTCGCCGCCGGCACCCGCGCGCACGTCATCCGCGAGAACGGCGGCAACGACGCGCTCGTCGTCGACGCCGGCGTCGACCCCGTGTGGGCCGCCGGTCAAGCCGCGCTCGGGGCCTTCGCGAACACCGGCCAGATCTGCACGAGCGTGGAGCGCGTCTACGTGCACCGCGACGTCGCCGACGCCTTCGTCGAGGCCCTCGTCGCCGAGGCCGAGGCGAAGACAACCGCCCCTGCCGCCCAGTACGGCCCGCTCGTGGACGACCGCCTCCGTGCCCTCGTGCAGCAGCACGTGGACGACGCGGTCGCCAAGGGCGCCGAGATCCGCACCGGCGGCGCCGTGCCGGACGGCGCCGGGACCTTCTACCCCGCGACCGTGCTCACCGGCTGCACGGACGACGCGCTCGTGCTGACCGAGGAGACCTTCGGACCGATCGCCCCCGTCCGCGTGGTCGACTCCTTCGAGGAGGGCCTCGAGCTCGCCGCGGCCGACCGGTACGGCCTGGCCGCCTCGGTCCTGACGAACGACACCGCGCACGCGCTGCTCGCCGCCGCGACGCTCCCCGTGGGCACGGTCAAGGTGAACGCCGTGTTCGGTGGCGCTCCCGGTGGCAGCGCCGAGCCCCGCGGCGCCTCGGGCTCCGGGTTCGGGTACGGCCCGCACCTGCTCGACGAGATGACGACGACCACGGTCGTGCACCTCGAAGCGGCCCCCACCGCACCCGCTGCACCCGCGGCCCCGGCCGCACCGGCCGCAGCCGCAGCGTCGTCCGCGTCCGACGAGGGCGTCACCGCACCCGCCGAGGGCTTCGACCGATGACCGCCGACGTCCGCCTGGTGCGCGACCTGATCGGACGCATCGACGACCACGAGCCGCTCGTCGTCGTGATCGGCGACTGCATCTTGGACCGCTGGACGATCGGCGAGGCCGAACGCGTCTCCCGCGAGGCCCCGGCCCCCGTCGTCCGCGTCACCGAGACCATCGCGGTCCCCGGTGGCGCCGCGAACACCGCCGTGAACGCCCGCGCCCTCGGAGCCCGCGTCCGCATGGTCGGGCTGCTCGGGGACGACGAGGCCGGCGCGGTCCTCCGCCAGCGCCTCGACGCCGCCGGGGTGGACACGTCGTACATGGTGACGATCCCGGGCGCGACGACCACGTCGAAGTCGCGGATCGTCGGTGGCGACCGGGTGGTCGTCCGCGTGGACGAGCTCGCCGCGATGCCGACCGACGGCCACACCGAACAGCTCGCCGCCGCCGTCGCCCGCGCGATCCGTGCCGCCGACGCCGCGGTGGTCTGCGACTACGGCCTCGGGGTCACCCCGGAGAGCGTCCTGCCCGTGATCGACCGCGACCGCCCCGACGTGGTCGTGGTGGACGCCCACGACCTCGGCGGCTGGCGCGAGCTGCGTCCCGACCTCGTCACGCCGAACGCCGGTGAGGCCGCAGCGCTGCTCGGTCGGCCACTCGGCGACGGGGTCGAGCGCGCCGCGACCGTCGTGGCCGCGCGCGACGAGGTCTTCGCCGCCACCGGTGCCCGCGCCGTCGTCGTCACCCTCGACCGCAACGGCACCGTGCTCCTGGAGCCGGGCGAGGACACCGGGTTCCGCACCCGGGCGACCCCCGCCTCCGAGCAGCAGGCGTCCGGCGCCGGCGACACGTTCTGCGCCGCCGCCTCCGTCGCCCTGGCCGTCGGTGCCCCGGCCCGCGAGGCCGTCTCCTTCGCCCAGGCCGCCGCCGACGTCGTCGTCCGCGAGGCCGGCACGTCCACCTGCGACGCCGCCGCCCTGCTCCGCTCCGTCGAGGCCCCCGCGGAGACGGTCGTCGACCACGACGACCTCGCCGCCGCCGTCGCCGTCGCCCGCAGCGAGGGCCGACGGGTCGTCTTCACGAACGGCTGCTTCGACGTCGTGCACCGTGGCCACACCTCGTACCTCCGGCAGGCCAAGGAGCTCGGCGACCTGCTCGTCGTCGCGCTCAACGACGACGACTCCGTGCGCCGGCTCAAGGGCCCGGAGCGACCGATCAACACCGCCGAGGACCGCGCCGGCGTCCTCGCAGCACTCGCCTGCGTCGACCTGGTGACGGTCTTCGCGACGGACACCCCCATCCCGCTCATCGAGCGCGTCCAGCCCGACGTCTACGTCAAGGGCGGCGACTACTCCCCCGAGATGCTCCGCGAGACCGAGGTCGTGCGCAGCTACGGCGGCGAGGTCGTCATGGTCGACTACGTCCCCGAGCACTCCACCAGTGCCGTGGTCCGACGCATCCGTGAGACGTCGGGAGGGGCGACGGGAGGCGAGGCCGTGTGAGCACCGCCCGTTGGTCAGGCGCCTGGGCGCGCGACGGTCGACCCGACGACGCGCCGGACGTCGACGTCCTCATCCCCACCGTGGGGCGCACCGCGGAGCTGGCGACGACCCTCGCCGGGCTCGCCGCCCAGACGGACGCCTCGTTCCGCGTCGTCCTCAGCGACCAGTCGGAGACCAGCGACGTCGCGTCGCGTCCGGCGGTCGCCGCCATGGTGCGCGTCCTGGAGGCCCAGGGCCGGCCCGTCACGCTGCTCACCCACCCGGAACGGCGTGGCCTGGCCGAACACCGGCAGTTCCTGCTGGATCGTGCCTCCGCCCCGGCCGTGCTCTTCCTCGACGACGACGTGTGGCTCGAGCCCGGATCGGTGTCCCGGATGTTCGACGCCCTGCGGACGCTCGGCTGCGGCTTCGTCGGCAGCGCCGTGCAGGGGCTGTCCTACCTGGCCGACCGGCGGCCGCACGAGACGAGCCCGTTCGAGCCGTGGGACGGGCCGGTGGTGCCCGAGGTGATCCGGCGCGGTTCCCCCGGCTTCGAGCGGTGGTCGCTGCACAACGCCGCGAACCTCGCGCACGTCGCCGCGGACCTCGACGTCGAGCCCGGCGGGTGGGTGCCCTACCGCGTCGCCTGGGTCGGCGCCTGCGTGCTGTACGACCGCGCCGCGCTCGTCGAGGTCGGCGGCTTCGAGTTCTGGGACACGCTGCCCGTCGGACACGCCGGCGAGGACGTCGTCGCGCAGTGGCGGGTCATGGAGCGCTTCGGCGGCGCGGGCATCGTGCCGTCCGGGGCCGTGCACCTCGAGGCGCCGACGACCGTCACCGACCGCTCGGTGGACGCGCCGGACGTCGTGCTCAGACCGGCCTGACCGGTCGGACGAGCGCTCAGCCGCCGAACTCGACCTGGACGTCCTGGCCGGCGGCCGTGAGCTCGACCTGGACGGCTGCCCGGGTCTGATCGATCCAGGGGCTGTCCGAGCAGCCGATCCACACGGACGTCGTGGGTTCGGAGTCAGCCAGACACCACTCCGCCGTCCACGCGAGCACGGCGGCTGCCAGGGCCTCGCCGTGGTCCGCGAAGCAGAGCGACGGGACGTCCGAGGGACGCTCGCTGCGCACGAGCCACGACACCGTGACGTTCGGGGGCGCCGGCAGGATGCGGACCTGCTCCTCGAGCGCGACCTCGACGAAGACCTGGCCGTAGGCGGTCTCGGGCAGGTCCTCGAGCAGCCGGTGGATCTCCGGCAGGTCCTCGACCGCGCCGGCGATCAGGACGCGATCGCTGGGCTGCTGTCGCGAGGGGGCCATGTGCCAACGGTAGGCCCCGCCTCAGGTCAGGACAACCCCGAGTTGCTGGGAGAGGAACTCCCACATCCAGGTCAGTGCCACGGCGTCGGTCAGACCCGGGGCGTTCTGCGCGATCTGGGTCGCCACGCCGTCGCTGTACGCGGCGAGCTTGAGCGCCACGACCGACGGGTCGATGCCGTCCGGCGCCGTGAACGTGCCGTCGGCGACCCCGCGGCGGACGACCCGAACCAGGCAGGCCTCCCACACGCGGATGCGCTCGGCGTACTCCTCGGCGACCTCGGGCCGACGGGCGACGGCGGTCCAGTAGTCCGACCAGATGCGCCAGTGCTGCCGGACCTCCTCGCTGTCGTCGAAGAGCGGCTCGACGAGCATCCGCAGGGCCACGACCGCGTCGGGCTCGGCGTCGACCGCCTCCACGATCGCGCCGTAGAACCGCTCGGTCTCGAGCACGACGACTTCGTTGAGGATCTCTGCGACGCTCGCGAAGTGGTACGTCACGGTGCCGACCGAGACACCGGCCTCGGCCGCGATGTCGCGGAGCCCGGTGGCCCCGAGGCCCTGCCGGACGATGACCGCGCGCGCGGCACGGACGATCATCGCGCGGCGGACCTCCGGACGCTGCCGGACCCGGGGCGCTGGAGACCCCGAGGGCGTGGGCACCGTCGCGCTCACGCGGAGGTCCTCGGGACCTCGTCGTGGTGGGTGTGCTCGGCGACGAGCTGCTCCGGTGAGCCGTCGGCGCCGTCTCGCGCCCAGGCCCGGACGGTGTTGACGACCGTGAACACGTCGGCCGTGGCGGACACGCGCGACGTGGTCTCGAGCCGTGCGGCCCAGTCCGTGTGCGTCAGCCCGATCGCCCAGCGCGACTCGGCGACGGCGGAGGTGGGGTCGCCGCTGCGGATCCGGTAGGTCTCGCGGGCGTCCTCGTGGAACACCAGGCCGTCCGGGTACACCCGACCGCCGCCGTACCCGGGGTCGACGTCGAGCGTCCACGTCCCCGTCTCGACGTCGTGCGTGACGGTGCGCTGCGGCAGCGGCTCGGTCGGCTCGACGCGCGTGATCGCGAGCGGCGTCGACCGGGTCGGCTCCTCGAACTGGACGCCGTCGTCGGTCGAGCGTGTCCAGACCGGCAGCGTCACGGTGCTGGCGGCGGGGTCCACCGTGACGGTCGCCGCGGTGCCGTGCGGCCAGACCCAGGGCCAGTAGGCGGTGGAGACGGCGAGGCGCAGGCGGTGTCCGGCGACGAAGCGGTGCCCGGTCGACACGAGCCGCACGGGCAGGGTCGTCGACTCCCCGGGGACGAAGGGCACCGAGGAGTCCATGCCCTCCCGTCGCAGCCCGTTCAGCACGCCGCGGGTGACCAGGGTGGAGCTGCCGTCCGGGGCCACGTCGCACAGCCGCACGGTGACGGTCGCCCGGGGCTGGTCGCTCGTGACGACGAGGTCCACCAGGACGTTCCCGAGCAGGTCGAACGACGTCTCGACGGGCAGGTCGAAGCACACGGAGCGGCCGTCCTCGGCGCGCTGGTCCGGCGGCAGGTCGGTCTGGTTGCCGAACGGGAAGAACCGTCCGGCGTCCGCACCGGTCTCCTGCGGGGACGCGACGACGACGGGGCCGTCCCCGCCGCGCAGGGCGTCGAGCGCGAGGGTCCTCGGCGCCGTGGCGTCGTCCGGCCACGACGAGGCACCGACCCAACGCCCCGAGCGCACCGGGTAGTACGTGGCGGGCGGCTCGGGGTCGTTGATCCACGCACGGAGTGCCGGCTCGTCCTCGACACCGGTGTCGATGCCGCGCAGCCAGCGGTCCCACCAGCGCAGCGACTCCTGCAGGAACCCGATCGACGGCCCCGGAGCGAGTCCGCGGTCCGGGTACTGGTGCGACCACGGTCCGACGATGCCCTTGACCGGGGCGTCCACGTGCTCCACGAGGCGGAGCACGGCGTCCCGGTAGGGGTCCGCCCACCCGCCGACGGCGAGCACCGCGGCGCTGATGCCCGCGTAGTCCTCGGCGGCGCTGCCGTGGCGCCAGTAGTCGTCCCGCTCCTGGTGCGCGAGCCACACCGGCGTCATCGGCCGGTTCTGGGCCAGACGGGCACGCCACTGCTCCACCCACGACGGCCCGACGACCTCCGGGCGCGGGGGTCGCGCGTTGAACGCGAACATCGTCCCGCCCCACGCCGCCATGTCGATCCCGAGGACCGCACCGCCGACGTAGTGCACGTCGTTGTCGTAGCGGTCGTCGGTGGAACACACCGTGACGATGGCCTTGAGCGCCGCCGGCGCCCGGGCCGCCAGCTGCAGGGCGTTGAACCCGCCCCACGAGATGCCGAACATGCCGACGGCGCCGGTGGACCACTCCTGCTCGGCCAGCCAGGCAATCACGGCCTCGCCGTCGCGGAGTTCCTGCTCGCTGTACTCGTCGTCGAAGGTGCCGTCGGAGGACCCGGTGCCACGGATGTCGACCCGGACCGAGGCGTACCCGTGCTCGGCGTACCAGGGGTGCCGCTCCGAGTCCCGCGGTGCCGTCCAGTCGTCGAGCCGGTACGGCAGGTACTCGAGCAGCACGGGCACGGGGGCGTCCGGCCCGGCGGTGGCCGGCGCCCAGATCCTGGTGTGCAGGCGCACGCCGTCAGGCATCGGGATCCAGGTGTCGCGGACGGTCACCCCGTCGGGCAGGTCGACCGGCACCCCGATCCCTGTGAACGAGCCGTCGGTCATGCGTCCTCCCAGTTGCGGATCCGGTGCCCGTCGCCGTGGTCGGTCCACCCGTCAACGTGTCGCCAGTGCTGCACGCCGTCGTCGACGTCCGGCAGGTCGGTCACGCCGGGTTCGAGCGTCGCGGCGAGCAGCGTCCGCGTGTACGGGTGGTTCGGGCCGGTGAAGACCCGCTCGGTCGGCCCGATCTCGACGATCCGGCCGCCGGTCATCACGGCGACCCGGTCGGCGACGCCGCGGACCACGGCGAGGTCGTGGCTGATGAACAGGCAGCTCAACCCGTTCTCGCGCTGCAGGTCGGCGAGCAGCGACAGGATGCCGGCCTGCACCTGCACGTCGAGCGCGGTGGTGATCTCGTCGGCGATCACGAGCCGGGGTCCGGCGGCCAGCGCCCGGGCGATGCCGACGCGCTGCCGCTGCCCGCCGGAGAGCTGCGCGGGCAGCCGGGTCGCGAACTCCGGCCCGAGGCCGACCTGGGTCAGCAGGTCCGCCACCCGCGCGCGGGACGACGACCCGGTGAACAGCCGCAGCGGCCGGGCGATCGCGGCGCCGACGGTCCGCCGGGGGTTCAGGGAGGTGTCGGCGTTCTGGAACACGAGCTGCACGGCACGGCGGAGCTCCGGGGAGCGTCCGGCGACCGGCTGACGCAGGTCGCCCGTCGCGGTGTCGTCCGCGTACGTGAAGGTGCCGGACTCGGCGGGTACCAGACCCGCCATCGCCGTCGCGAGCGTCGACTTGCCGCTGCCGGACTCGCCGACCACGGCGAGCGTCTCGCGCGCCCCGATGTCGAAGGACACGCCGTCGACGGCGGCCGGCAGGCCACGTCCGTAGCGGACCACCAGGTCGCGCGCGGTCACGACCGGACGGCCTGGAGGCTCGGTGTGCGCAGCCGTGTCGGTGACCGTCCCGGGGACGGTCACCTCCTGGTCGTGGTGATCCGGGCCTCCCGTCCGGGTGCGGCCGTCGGGGACGGCTGCCAGCAGGGCGCGCGTGTACTCGTGCTGCGGGTCGGCGAAGAGCGCGGCGGTGTCCCGGTGCTCGACCACCTCGCCGTCCCGCATCACGGCGATCTCGTCGGCCATCGCGGACACGACGCCCAGGTCGTGGCTGACCAGGAGGACGGCCATGCCGAGCTCGCGGCCGAGGTCGGCGACCAGGTCGAGGACCGCCGCCTGCGTGACGACGTCGAGCGCGGTGGTCGGTTCGTCGAGGACGAGCACCCGGGGCCGCGCGGCGACGGCCATCGCGATCGCGACGCGCTGCTGCTGCCCGCCGGAGAGCTGGTGCGGGTAGCGGCGGACGATCGTGTCCGGGTCGGGCAGCCGGACCAGCCGGACCAGCTCGGCGACGCGCTCCGGGGAGTCGGGCTCGCCGTGGGCGTTGAGGGCCTCGCGGATCTGGGCGCCGACCCGCATGGACGGGGTCAGGGCCTGTCCCGCGTTCTGCGCGACCACCGACGCCGTGCCGCCGCGGAGGGCTCGCGTGGCCGACGGCGACAGCGCGAAGACGTCCTGGTCGGCGACGACGACCGAGCCGCGGACGATGCGCGACCCGGTGCGGAGGTGCGCGAGCAGCGTCCTGGCGACGGTGGACTTGCCGGAGCCGGACTCGCCGACCAGGCCGAGGGTACGGCCGGCCTGGATGGTGAACGAGACGCCGCGGACGACGGGGACCTCGGTGCGGCCGGCGGCGTAGGAGATCGCGAGGTCGTCGACGCGGACGGTGGCGGTGGCGGTCGCGGTGGTGGTGGCTGGTGTCTCGGTGGTCATGCCCTGGTCGCTCCCTGCGTGGCGCGGTCGACGCCGAGCGACTTGCTCAGTCCGTCGGCGGCGAGGTTCAGGCCGACCACGAGCGTCGCCAGCGCCACGATGGGCGCCAGCGTGCCGAGCGGCACGACGGTGAGTGCGGTGCGGTTCTCCTGCACCATGAGGCCCCAGTCGGGCGTCGGCGGGTTCGCCCCGAAGCCGAGGAAGGACAGCGACGCCACGAGCAGCACGATCCACGACGCCCGCATCGCGTACTCGACGAGCACGACGTCGAGGACGTTCGGCAGGATCTCGCGGAACACGATCGACAGCGGCTTCTCGCCCCGGGCCCTGGCCGCCGTGACGTAGTCCTGCGTGATCACGGTGCGGGCGGCGCCGCGGACGACCCGGGTGACGGCCGGGGCGTAGACGACCGTGACGGCGAGGACGATGACCCAGAGCCCGGCGTCGAAGACGGTCACGACGACGAGCAGCGCCAGGATCGACGGCACGCTGAGCAGGGCGTCGACGACGCGCATCACGACCTCGTCGAACCAGTTGTCGGCGTAGGCGGTGACCGCACCGAGGACGGTCCCGACGGCGACCGCGATCGTCGTGGCGAGGAACGTCACGAGCAGCGCGTACCGGCCGCCGTTCAGCGTGCGGGACAGGATGTCGCGGCCGTACTGGTCGGTGCCGAGCCAGTGCGTCCACTCGGGGCCGGCGAGCACGTTCGCGGAGTCCGTGGCGACGGGGTCGTGCACGCCGATGACGGGGGCGAGGACGGCGAGCACGAGGTGCAGGGCGATGAGCCCGAGCCCGACGGTGAGGGCGGTCGAGCTGCGGAGCGGCGCGACGACGGTGCCGAGGACGCTGGTGCTCATGCGGAGACCTTCCGTTCGGGTGCGACGGCGCCGCCCGGTGCGACAGCGCCGCCCGGTGCCGTCGGCGTCCCCGGGGTGCGGCGTCTCCGGGCCGGCGGGCGGACACGGGTCCGGCGCTGGCGGGTGCGGAGCCGCGGGTCGAGCGCGAGGGCCACCAGGTCGGCGGCGAGGTTGCACACGACGTAGACGACCGCGCTGAGGAGCGCGATGGCCTCGATCACGGGCAGGTCCCGGTTGAAGACCGACTCGAGCATGAGCTTGCCCATGCCCGGGTAGTTGAAGACGTTCTCCACGACGACCACGCCGCCGAGGAGCCACGCCACGTTGAGCGCGACGACGTTGAGCGTCGGGAGCAACGCACTCGGCACGGCGTGCTTCCACACCACCCGACGCATCGTCAGGCCCTTCAGCTCGGCGGTCGTGACGAACTCGGACGCCATCACGTCGATCGTCGACGAGCGGGCGGTGCGCAGGATGTACGCCGCCATCGCCATGGTCAGCACGATGATGGGCAGCCAGATCGTCGGCAGCAGCTCCCCCACCGTCGCGTCGCTGCCGCGGAGGACCACGGCCGGGAACAGCGGGATGCCGATCGCGAAGAGCAGCACGAGCACGGTCGCGACCATGAACTCGGGGACGCTCATCACGACCAGGCTGACGATCGAGATGACCCGGTCGGTCGGACGCCCACGACGGACACCGGCGACCACGCCGAGCGTGAGCGACAGGGTCACGCCGACGAGCATCGCGGGCACGGCGATGAGCATGCTGTTTCGGAACGCGGTGAACAGCGTCGGGGCGACGGGCTCCCCGCTGACGAGCGACGTGCCGAAGTCACCGTGCGCCGCGCCGACGAGCCACTGCCCGTACCGCAGCCACACGTTCTGGTCGAGCCCGAGCGTCTCGCGGAGCTGCTTGACGGCCGCGGGCGTGGCGTTCTGCCCGAGGAGCTGCTGCGCGACGTCGCCGGGCAGGGCCTGCACGGCGAGGAACACGAACAGGGACGCCAGGACCACCGTCAGCAGGGCGATCCCGACGCGCCGGAGCACAGGGAGGAGGACGTTCATCGGGCCAGTCCGATCTTCAGGTAGTCGAACTCGAAGCCGAACTCCGCGTAGTTGACGACGTCGCGGGACAGTCCGACCAGGCGGTCGCCGAACATCGGCGTCATGTCCGCGCCGTCCGCGACGACGAGCCGCTGGGCGTCCTGGTACAGCGTCAGCCGCTTGGCGTCGTCCATCTCGGCACGGGCGTCGTCGAGGAGCGCGTCGAACGCCGGGTTCGCCCAGGCGCTCTCGTTGTACGAGGACCCGGAGCGGAAGATCTGGTTGAGCAGCTGGTCGATCGGCCGCCCGGTGAAGAAGTAGCTCACCATGAGCGGCTTCTGCAGCCAGATCTGCGTGTAGTACGAGTCCGCGGACGCGTTCTTCACGGTCAGGTCGATGCCGGCCGCCTTGACCTGGTCGCGGTAGGCGACGGCGAGGGGCGTGAACACCGACTCGTAGCTCGACGTGTAGATCGACGCCTGGAACCGGTCGTGGCCGGCCCGCTTGAGCAGGCTCCTCGCCTTGTCCGGGTCGTGTTCGCGGGGTTCGTCGAGGAACGCGGCGAGCTGCGGCGGCACGGGGTTGTCCCACCCGGGCGAGCCGGTGCCCTGGACCGCCGTGTCGACGATCTTCCGCGGGTCGTAGGCGAGCTTCATGGCCTGGCGCACCAGCGGGTCGGAGAACTGCTCGCTCGTCGCGAGCATCGGCATCGTGTACCACTGCGCGTTCACGACCCGGGCGACGGTGGCTCGTTGGGACGCGGCGACGACCCGCGCCGTGGCGAAGTCGAGGTTCGTCTGCGAGATGAGGTCGATCTGGCCGGCGAGCAGCGCGTTCACCCGTGCGGTGGTGTCCTGGATCGAGAAGAAGTCGATGCCGTCGAGCGCGGGACGGCCGGCGAAGTGGTCGTCGAAGGCCTCGATGCTGCCGGTGCCGGCCGGCGCGAAGGACGACAGCTTGAACGGGCCCGTGCCGATGCCGGTCGTGCCGATGGTGTCGATCGCTCCGGCGGGGACGATGTAGCACTGGTACGCCGTCAGCAGCGAGGGGAACTCCGCGTTCGGCTTCGTCAGCTCGAACCGCAGCGTGTACGGGTCGACCGCCCGCATCGAGTCGGCGGTCATCACCTCGCCGAGCACCCCGGCCTGCGGTGAGGCGGTCTTCTCGTCGAGGATGTGCCTGATGCTGGCGATCGCGTCGTCCGCGGTGAACCGGGAGCCGTCGTGGAAGCGCACCCCGCGGCGGAGCGCGAACGTCCACTCGGTGCCGTCGGCGTTGCCGGACCACTCGCGCGCCAGGTCGGGGACGGTCTGCCCGGACTCGTCGAGCCGGACCAGGCGGTTGTAGAGGGCGCCGAGGTACTCGTAGGCGGAGAGCGAGCTCGCCGAGTCGAGGGTCTCGGCGGCGGACGCGGCGGGCCGGGCGATGCGCAGGCGACCACCGCGGCGGGCGACGCCGGTGGCGGCCTGCTCCGGGATGGTCACGGCGCCAGCACCGGTGCTGCACCCGGTGAGGGTGAGGAGACCGAGGCCGGCGAGCCCGGCGGCCCCGGTGAGGAGCGCGCGGCGGCTGGGACCACGGCCGTCTCGGGCGGCGCGCTGGTCGGGATGGTGCTGCTGGACGACGTGCTGCATTCGGGGTGACCCCTCCTGGTAATCGTTCCGGTGAACGATAGAGGGCTTCGTGCTCCCTGGCCAATCGCGTGACGCGTCCCAACGCGAAGATTCACGAACCCGTTACACGCCGACGGCGTCGAGGGGCCAGGATCGACAGGAGCAACGACGAGGAGCAACCGATGGCGACCTTCACCCGCGGGTTCGGCGGACGACGACGCAACGAGGACGACGACCGCACGCCGCCGGGGCAGACGCTCGTGCGCGACTGGCCCGTGCTGTCAGCCGGCGCCACCCCGGACATCGCCCCCGCGGACTGGAGCTTCTCCATCCAGACCGAGGCCGGCCTGCACGAGTGGACGTGGGACGAGGTCCAGGCGCTCGGCGTCGAGGACGTCACGGTCGACATCCACTGCGTGACGCACTGGTCGAAGCTCGACATGCCGTGGCGCGGGGTCCCGCTCGACGCCCTGTTCGCCCAGGTGGAGACCTCGCTCGACTACTGCATGGTGCACAGCTTCGGCGGCTACACCACGAACGTCCCCCTCGACGAACTGCTCGGCGGCAAGGCCTGGGTCGCGTTCGAGGCCGACGGCGAACCCCTCGAGCCCGAGCACGGTGGCCCGGCGCGGCTGCTGGTCCCCGCCCTGTACTTCTGGAAGAGCGCGAAGTGGGTGCGCGGCATCGTCATGCAGGCCGACGACGAGCCGGGCTTCTGGGAGAACGCCGGCTACAACATGCACGGCGACCCCTGGAAGGAAGAGCGGTACTGGTGAGCGCACCAGTGTCCGTCGAGTCCGCGTCAGTCCGGTCCGCGGAGACCCCGGAGACCCCGGAGACCGGCCAGGAGGCTCGCCCCTCGCCCGCCAGGCCCGCTCGCGTCCGCAGGCGGCCGGCCTGGCACGCCGCGACCGTCGCCGCGGTCAGCACCGAGAGCCCCACCGCGCGTCGCCTGGTGCTCGACGTCCCGACCTGGCCGGGCAACGACCCCGGGCAACACCTCGACCTGCGGCTCACCGCTGAGGACGGCTACCAGGCGACCCGCTCGTACTCCGTGGCGTCCGCCGGCGACGATCCGCGCGTGACCCTGGCGGTCGACCGGGTCGACGACGGCGAGGTCTCGCCGTTCCTGGTCGACGCGATCGAGGTCGGCGATGCCCTCGAGGTGCACGGTCCCCTCGGCGGCTGGTTCGTGTGGCGCCCGTCCGCGGAGTCGACCAGGCCCGTGCAGCTCATCGCGGGCGGGTCCGGGATCGTGCCGCTCGTGGCGATGGTGACGGCACACGCCGAGGCCGACGACCCGACGCCCTTCCGGCTCCTCTACGCCGTCCGCACCCCCGAGGACGTCTTCTTCCGACCGGAGCTCGACGCCGCGCTCGAGGCCTCAGCCCCGCTCGACGTCACGGTCGTGTACAGCCGGACGGCACCGCCCGACGCGACCGTGCCGGCGGGTCGGCTCACGAAGGACTCCCTGGCCGCCGCGGTGCTGCCGCCGGAGGACGGGGCACTGGTCTACGTGTGCGGGTCGACGCCGTTCGTCGAACAGGTCCTCCGCTGGCTCGGCGAGCTCGGGCACGACGTGGCGGACGTCCGCGCGGAACGGTTCGGAGGCAGCTGATGACCCTGTTCGACGGCAACGCCCTGGCCGGGGAGCTCGCGGACGTGCTCGGCGCCGACCCGACGACGGCGCGCCTGCGCTGCACCGGGTGCGGGTCGCTCGGGTCCCTCGGCGAGACCCGGGTGTACCGCACGGCGATGGGGTCGGTGGCCCGGTGCCACGGCTGCGACACGGTGCTCGTCACGGTGGTGTCGGACGGGGTCCGGCGTCGTGTCGGACTGCCGGGGGTACGGGCGGCCTCGATCGGCTGAGCGCCCGCCCGCGGGTCTGCCGGTACGGGCCCGGGAACCAGAAAACCCCGACCGAGGTCGGGGTTGTCCAGGGGCCGGGTGGAGCCGGTTGTTCCCGAGCGGATGACGAGATTCGAACTCGCGACCCTCACCTTGGCAAGGTGATGCGCTACCACTGCGCCACATCCGCATGCGCTGCCTGACGGCCGCGCTCGGATGACGATACCAGTGTTCTCGGGTGCGGCCGTCGCACGGCCGGTGCCGGGCGTGTCCGTGTTGGATGGACGCATGAGTGACTTCGTGAAGGAAGTGCCGGCCCAGAGCCCGGACGAACCGGACGCCCACGGCGTCGACCTGGTGGACGGGGACGAGCCGGCGGTGCGCATCCTGGTCCGTGGCGCCCTGCCCGCGACGCTCGAGCACGACGGCCGCACGTGGGCAGCGACCGACGAGACGCACGACGCCGGGGACGCCCCGGCGATCTCGGTCTACCGTCCCGCCTGACGCAGCGACGCCCCGGGGTTCAGCGCCCGCGTGGAGCTCAGGGCCCGGAGCTCAGAGCCCGGCGCGGGGTTCGGCGTCCTGCCTGACCCCTGCCGCCACGGCGACCGTGCGGACGCGGTCGGAGAGCTCCTCTCCGCGGAGCGTCTTCGCGAACCCGATGACGGTGCGGTAGAGCGGCAGGTCGACCGCCGTCCACTGGCCGTTGTCGACCGTCACCCGGAGGGCGTCGACCGTGCCGAACGCGTACCGTCCCGCGGCGCTGGTCTCGCCGTTGCCGACGGACCGCACGGCGGAGCGCGGGATGCCCAGCAGCAGTCGCGGCGTGCGTCCACCGACGTAGAGGCCCAGCCCCTGGTGGTCAGCGACGAGCGTGGCGAGACCGCGGCGTGGGACGTCTCCGTCCGGCGCGGTCCCGAGCATCCCCGCCGTCCGTCGGATCTCCACCACGAGGTCCCGCTTCAGCTGCACCGGGACCAGGGTCGCGCCGGGGTGCAGCTGCGCCAGGGCCGTCTCCCGCTGCCGGGTCCTGGCGTTCTGGATGCCCAGGACGATCTGCAGGACCACGAAGATGCCGACCGCGTACAGCGCCAGCGTGCCGATGACACCGGCCGTCGACATGCCGGCCTCGTGCTCCCGCCAGGCGACGAACCCGAAGCGCAGCACGAGGTACCCCCCGACCACGACCATCGTGATGAGTCCCCCGCGGCGTCCACTGCTGTTCCCGTTCCCCATCCTCGACACCCTAGGTCGCCGGGTGCCGACGGACGCGCATCCTGCACGGCCTCTCAACCGCGGGCTGTCGGCGGTCCTCGGTAGCGTGCCACCGTGCCAGAGGGTGACTCCGTCTTCCGCCTCGCCGCACGCCTGCGCCAGGTCGACGGCGCCCGGGTCTCCAGCGGGGAACTCCGCTCCGGCGGGGCCGCCGGTCGTTCCCTGGCCGGGCTGCGGGTCGTCGGCCACGCCACGCACGGCAAGCACCTGCTGACGCGCTTCGACGACGGCACCACCCTGCACACCCACCTGCGGATGCAGGGCTCGTGGACGGTCACAGCCGCGGGCCGACGGCTCCCCGCGGTGGCCGCTCGTGGTGCCCGGGTGCGCCTGGCGCTCGAGGACGGCCGCACGGTCTGGGGCCTCGACCTGCCCGTCGTGGACCTCCTCCACACCGCGGACGAGTCCCGGGCGCTCGGCCACCTCGGCCCGGACCTGCTCCACGACGACTTCGACGCGGAGGCCGCCGCCGCCCGGGTCCTCCGCGACCCGGCGGCATCGGTGCGGAGCGTCCTGCTCGACCAGCGGAACGTGGCCGGGCTCGGCAACCTCTGGGTCAACGAGCTCGGGTTCCTCCGCGGCCTGCACCCCGACCGACCCGTCGGCACCGTGGACGTCCCGGCGCTGCTCGACCTGGCGCGCCGCATGCTCGTGCGCTCGGCCACGGTCCCCGACGCCTACCAGGTGACGACCGGCTCGCGGCGACGCGGGGAACGGCACTGGGTCGTCGGCCGCGCGGGGCGTCCGTGCCTGCGGTGCCGGACGGCAGTGGTCGGCCGTGACGCCGTCGAGCTCGTCGGCTCGGCACCGCGGCGCACCTGGTGGTGTCCGCGGTGCCAGCCGACGACCTGACCGACCGGGCGTGGCGGTGGCTCAGCGGTGCGAGGACCGCACGGTGCTGACCCGCAGGTCCTCGAACGTGCTGGTGAACCCGGAACCGCCGAGCGAGATCAGCCCGACACGCGGGCTGGCGCCGAGGTCCGCCGTCCACGTCCCACCGCGGACGAAGTGCCGGCCGTCGACGCTCGTGTACGCGGTGTAGTGCCCCTCGCCCCGCACGGTGCGGTGGACGATCCGCAGCGTCGTGGTGTCGCCGACCGGGCCGACGACCATGTTGCCGTAGGTGGGCGCTCCCGCCGGCTGCCCGGACACCTGCTTGCCGAACTCCGTCTGCCGCGTGTTGAAGATCGAGTTCGACACCAGCCGGACGTAGTTGCCGTCGTCGCCGTACACGATGAGGCCGCCCTGGACGTAGTTCACGCCGTCGCCGTTGGCCGGGGTGTCGACCGCGACCGTCGTCTGCAGGACCCAGTCGCCGCGCGGTGCGGGCTCGGTGAGCACGGAGGCGAGCGGGGTCTGCGGCGGGTGCAGGTCAGCGTCCTGCGTCTGCCAGCGGAACGCGCCGTCACCGACCGAGTACGTCGAGGCGTCGGGCTCCCGCGTCCACGTCAGCCGGGCCGGCAGCGCCGAGCCGTCGAACCCGGTCGAGGCCGAGCGGATGAGCCGTCCCGGAACGTCGACGGGCGCACGGGCCGGTCGGTACGAAGGACGCTGGCCGGGCTGCGCGACCGGACCTGCCTGCTTCGTGTCGGACGGTCCCGCTCCCCCGCGTACGACGGGCCAACCACCCCGCCAGTCCAGCGGGTCGATGAGCACCGGACGCTTCGTGTAGGTGGCCTGCCCCGCGTAGTACGGGTCGTTCCGGTCGACCGCGTGGTAGATGATCCAGTCCTGTCCCGCGTAGTCCGTGACCACGGTGTTGTGGCCCGTACCCACCCAGCGGTTGCCGTTCTGCGCGAGCAGGGGCGAGCCTCCGACCCGGGTGCTGGTGATCGCGACCCCGTCGCGGTCGACGAAGGGTCCCAGGGGGCTGCGCGACCGGGCGACGAACACGCCGTAGCCGGTGAGCGACCCGGCGCAGCAGTTCGTCGCCGACCCCATGAAGTACCACCACCCGCCGTGGCGCATCAGGTAGGCGCCCTCGTATCGGTTGTCGATCGCGATCTGGCGCTCGCTTGCCGGGTCCGAACGGAGTCCGTCGGCGCTCAGCGTCCGGACGACCACGCCGCCGAAGTAGCTGCCGAAGTACAGGTAGGTGGTGCCGCGGTCGGTGATGACCTCGGGGTCGAACTCCCACCGGTCACCACCGGTCGGTCCGGATCGCGGTGCCACGACCGGCCCGCCCGAGTCCGTCCACGGGCCGGTCGGGCTCGAGCTCGTCGCGACGCCGACGGCCGACCCGCCACCCGTCGGAGCCGTCGCGCTCGGGGTGTCCGAGGCGGCGTAGTAGAGGTACCAGGTCCCCGTACGCCCGTGAGTACCAGCGCGGTACACGACGTCCGGGGCCCAGATGCCGTTCGCGTCGCCGACCCACGCGGGCTTGGCGTCGAAGGCGTCGCCAACGTACGTCCAGTGCGTGAGGTCCGTCGAGCGGTACGTCGGCACGGTGTGCTGCACGAGCGTGCCGTCGGGGTTCGTCTCCGTCGCCGACAGCGCGTCGGTCGTGCAGTACAGGTACCAGTTCCGGTCGCGTCCGACGCCGTGGATCGCGGTCGGGTCGGCGCAGCTCGCCGCCGTCTCGCCGTCCGGCAGGCGGAGGGCCATCGGGTTCTGGTGCGTCGGGGCGCTGCCGCGCCGCGACAGGTCTGACGTGGTCGTGACGCTGGTGGTCGGGTGGCTGGCTGGTGCTGCCACGGCAGCAGCCGGGAGGCCCGGGGTCGCGACCCCCGCCAGTGTCGCGACCGCGATCAGTGCGGTGAGTGCTCGGCGCACAGGAGGTCTCGCTCTCTCTCGTCGTTGAGGAGGTGCTCGGGCACCGCACGGTTCCGGCGGCGCTGGGCGCGAGCGTACGCCCCGGCCGCGGGCACGACCAGGTCAGGTGCGCACTTCGACCCGGCGCTCCCGGTGGCGCGGTCACGCCCTCGACGCGCGATCCGACCCCCGACGCACGAGATCACGCCAGTGTCGGCGCGGGGACGACGACGGGGAGCGTCAGGACGAAGGTGGTGTCCTCGCCGGGCGCGCACACCAGGTCGCCGCCGTGGGCACGGGCGATGCCACGGGCGATCGGCAGCCCGAGGCCCGCGCCTCCGCTCCGGTCGTCCCGCGCGGCGTCGAGCCGCACGAGGCGGTCGAACACGCGCTCCCGGTCGGCCTCCGGGATCCCCGGCCCGTCGTCGGTCACGCGCACGACGCCGTGCCCGTCCTCGACTGCGACGGCCACGGTGACGACGCCGCTCCCGCCCGTGGCCCGCGCCGCGTTCTCGAGCAGGTTGCCGAGCACCTGCCCGAGCCGGTCGTCGTCGCCGGAGACGCCGACGGCACCCGAGGGCTCCACGACCTCGACCCGGAGCTCGGGGGCACGGAGTCGGGCACGTGACGCCTCGGCACGGGTGACGGCACCGAGGTCGACGGGCGCCAGGTCGAGCTCGAGCCCGCGGTCGACCCGTGCCATGAGCAGCATGTCGTCGACGAGCCGACCGGCACGCCCTGCCTGGCGGACCACGTGCACGGCGAGGTCCTCGCGCTCCGCGGGGCCGAGCGGCGTCCGCACGAGGGTGTCCGCCGCGGCGCGGATGCCCGCGACCGGGGTGCGGAGTTCGTGCGCGGCGTCGGAGAGGAACGCGCGCATCCGGGCCTCGGCGGCGAGGGCCTGGTGCTCAGCACCCTCGACCGCGTCGAGCATCTCGTCGAAGGCCACCGCCACGCGGCCGATCTCGGTGTCGCGACGAGCGGGACGGAGGCGTCGCCCGCGGTCGCCGTGCGCGATCGACCGCGCCGCGTTCGTCATCGTGTCGAGCGGCCGCATCGTGCGTCGCACGACGAGCACCAACCCGACGGCAGCGACGAGCAGGAACACGGCGGAGGCGCCGAGCATCACCCACCGGAGTTCCCCGAGGACCTCGTCGACCGACCCGGTCCCCGCGGTCAGCCGGATCGTCGAACCGTCGCTGAGGCGGGAGACGAGCGTCACGAGGCGCCCCTCCTCCCGCACCGAGGAGGAGGTGATGCTGACCTGCCCACCCGCGACGTCGGCGGACCCGGGCGCCCCGTCAGCGGTGGCCGACCCGCGGGCTGGTGTCGAGCCTCCCGGCCGAGCCGGACCGGACAGTCCCGGCGGCTCAGGAGGGCCCTGCCGGAGCTGCTCCGGGGTGGGGCCGGCCTCGACGGAACCGCCGTCGCTCGTGGTGATCGTGACGGCGAGGCCCTGCATCGACAGCCGGTCGGCCAGGTCGTCCGCGTCCACCGTGCCCACGAGCGCCGCGGCGGCGGAGGCCCGGTCGCGCAGGCGGTCCTCGATCTGGGTGCGGAGGCGGTCGCCGAGCGTTGCCTCCACCGCGACGGACAGCAGCCCGAGGAGCACCGCGAGCAGCACCAGGACGGCGACCACCGTCCGGGCGCGCAGCGACCCCGTGCGGAGCGGCGCGGCGCTCACGCGGCGACCGCGCTCATGCGGTAGCCGAGCCCACGGACCGTGTGGACGAGCCGCGGGCCGTGCGCCTCCATCTTCCGGCGGAGGGCGCTGAGGTGCACCTCGACGAGGTTCGGGTCGACGCTGTCGTACCCCCACACCTGCGTCAGGATCTGGGTCTTGGAGAGCGTGCGCCCGCGGCTCTCGGCCAGGAACGCGAGCAGCCGGAACTCCGTCGCGGTCAGGTCGAGCGTGACCCCGGCGCGCCGGACCACGGCGGCGTCCGGGTCGAGCACGAGGTCCCCGACCTCGACCACCGACGGGATCCGCCCGCGGCGCCGGAGCACCGCCGTGACCCGCGCGACGAGCTCGGCCATCGCGAACGGCTTCACCACGTAGTCGTCGGCGCCCTCGGCGAAGCCGCGCAGGCGGTCGTCGACCTCGTCCCGTGCGGTGAGCATCACGATCGCGGCGTCGGACGTGGTGCGTACACGGCCGGCGAGCTGGATGCCGCTCGCTCCTGGCAGCATCCAGTCGAGGACCACCAGGTCGGGAACGAACCGGACCAGGTCGCGCTGCAGGGTGTCGCCGTCCGGGGCGTCGAGGACCACGAGCCCCTCGGCACGGAGGGACCGGGCCACGGACAGGCGGATGGTCTCGTCGTCGTCGATGAGCAGGACGCGGGCAGGGGTGGGCACGGCGGACACCGTACGTCGGCGTTGCAGTCACGGAGCATGGAGCCAGCTGGGCAGCACCTGGGCTTCAGTCCTGCTTCAGATTCGACTTCGAGCGTGGTCGTCACCGGCAGGACCGCCGGAC
>NZ_MJGV01000046.1:346341-471425 GCF_001865015.1 Curtobacterium sp. MMLR14_010
ACCGCCGGACGACGAACTGGAGCGATCATGACCAGGAACCACGACCACCACGACGACGCCGACGAGCCCACCCGCGAGTACCCCCGGGACGGCTTCGCCCGTGACGCACAGCCGACCGAGCAGTTCCCGCAGGCCTCCGAGACCCGGCCGGGAGGCTCGGCACCGGTCGCGTCGTCGGCCGCCGCCGGGGAGCGGGGTCGCCGCCAGGGCCTCGGTCGCCGACTCGGGATCGGTGCGGCCGTCGTGGCCGTGCTGATCGGCGGGGTCGGTGTCACCGCGGCGGTCGCCGCGGGGAACGACGGTGGGGGCAGCAGTGCGGTGGGGGCGCCGACCGGTGCGCCGACCGGAGCGCCGTCAGAGGCTCCTTCTGGTGCACCGAGTGGGGCTCCGAGTGGGGCTCCGACTGATGGTCCGGCCGCTGGAGGGCCGGCCGCGGGCGGTGCCGCCGGAGGCCCCGCTGCCGGTGGTCCCGGCGCGACGTGCGGGCCGGCCGGTGGAGCGGCGGGTGGCGCGGCCGGTGCTCCCGAGGGTGACGCCGCACCGAAGCCGCCGGCCGGGGCGCCGAAGCCGGGCACGGACACGGACGCACCGAAGCCGGGCGCGGACGCAGACGCGCCGAAGCCGGGAGCGGACGCACCGAAGCCGGGCACGGATGCACCGAAGCCAACCGGTGCGCCGTCTGCACCGACCGAGGCTCCGACGACGGGGTCCTGACGCCTGGGTCCTGACCCGGCTCAGGACCTGCCGGCACCGCTCCGGACGTGCCCGACGAGCACCGGCTCGTCGGGCCGTCCGGTCACGCGCAGCAGGACTACCGGGGCTCGTCCTCGTGCCGCTCGAACCAGGTGTCGGCCTGTTCCCGTTCGTCCTCCGCCAGGAGCTGCCGGGCGCGCGGCATCGACCGACGGGCGAACACCAGCGTCGAGACGCCGATCCCCGTGAAGCTCGCCGCCGCCACGAACGAGAAGACGCTCGACCACGGGTCCTCCCCCTCGAGGACCGTCGACACGCCACCGACCGCGTTGAGCAGGCCCGCCGCAAGGCTCACCCAGCCGACCCACGCGCCACGCTCGGTGACCCGCCGGAGGTACCGGATGCGGACGGGCACGGGCACCTCGGCCGGGAGGTCGCTCCCCCGGACCCAAGCCTCCAGCCGGCGCTGCTGGCGGTACCCACCCGCGACCGCCCAGCTCGTGACGACCGCGGCGACCAGGACCACCAGCACGGCCGCGGCGACGAGCACCACGACGACCGGTGCCAGGGCGAAGTCCTTCACCGCGAGGAGCGTCCAGAGTCCGGCGACGAGGAGTCCAGAACCGACGAGTCGGACCCACCCACGGGCGTCGATCTCACGAAGTCGCATGGCCTGAGCGTAGTGAGCCGGCGCGCGTCACGACGCCGGGGCCTCCGACACGGACCACGCGAGCAGACGCGTCGTCCAGTCGGCGAGTGCGGCGACCGCGCGGCGCGAGACGACCGCGTGCGGCACCATGCTGGTGAACCCGTGGAAGGCCCCGGGCCAGACGTGCAGCTCCGCGTCGACCCCCGCTGCCCACAGCCGGCTGGCGTAGGCGACGGTCTCGTCGCGGAACACCTCCGCGCTGCCGCAGTCGAGGTAGGTGGGAGGCATCCCGCGCAGGTCGGTCGCGCGTGCCGGTGCCGCGTGGACGGAGACGTCACCGTCGCGGTGGTCCCCGAGGTACGCGTCCCAGCCGAACCGGGTCATCGCCCGGTCGGCCACACCGACGCCGTCGATCTGGCGCGTGGAGGTCGTCGAGTCGCTGTCGTCGAGCATCGGCGAGACCAGGACCTGGGCGTGGACGGAGGGGCCGCCACGGTCCCGAGCGAGGAGCGCCGTCCCCGCGGCCAGTCCCCCGCCGGCACTCTGCCCGACGAGCACGATGCGTGCCGGGTCGATCCCCAGCTCCTCGGCGTGGTCGGCGACCCAGACGAGGCCGGCGTAGCAGTCCTCGACGGGCACCGGGTCGGGGTGCTCCGGTGCGAGTCGGTAGTCGATGCTCAGCAGGACGACGTCGTGGTCCAGCAGCCAGTCGTCGTAGGAGTCGAGGTTGCCGAGGTGATGCCCGAACATCATGCCGCCGCCGTGGATGGTGAAGAACGCCGGCGCCGCGCCCGTCCTGCCGATGCGCTGGATGACGGCGAGGGCGATCGACGTGTCCCCGTCGACGGGCACGCGCACTGATCGGCGTTCCAGGCCGCGTCCGCGGAGACGGTCGTCGAGCTCGGCCTCTGTCACGTCGAGCTCGCGCATCGCCGGCAGCATCTCGCGGGTCAGGACGAAGGGGCCTCGGGCGTGGAGCCGGTCGAGGAACTCCTGCAGCTCCGGGTCGAACGGGGGTCGGGACATGGTGTCGGTCATCGCGCACTCCTGTTTCACGAGAAGTGGCGGCCCAGTCAGACCACGTGTCGCCGCGGCTGACGACAGCCGCGTTTTTCCTTCGCGAGGAGCATACCCCGCTGGGAGGCGAACCCCGGTCGTCAGGGGAGGAGCGCGCGGACGCGGTCCTCGAACCGAGCAGCCGCAGCACTCCGTGCGGGCGGTGCCTCGTCCTGGAGCCGTTCGGCGAGGTCGATCGCCGCGGTCAGCACGAGGGGGTGCTCTCGACCGTAGGTGACGACGCCGTCGAAGACCGTGCCGACCAGGTCCTCGAGCTCCGGCCAGTGCGGGAGCACCCGGGCGACTCCGTCGTCGTCGACGCAGGCCGTGACGGTCGCCCGGTCGCGCCAGGCCGGGACCAGCGCAGCGGAGGCGAGTTCCAGTGCCCCGACGGCTGTGTACGGGTCGTTCGTCCCGCTGGCCAGTCCGCGGACCGCGATCTCCACGAGCTGCTGCAGCGCGAACCGGACGTCCTGGTACGGGGTCCTCGCGGTGCCTGTCGTGACGCATGCACGGAGCGCCCGGACCGCGCGGTCGTCGAGGTCGACGCACTCCCCCGCCTCGGTCAGGACGGCGAGGACCGGTTCGCCGGGCAGCACGTGCTGCCCTGGCATCGCACGCACGTCGACGACTGCGTGCTGGTCCACCGCCCAGCGGACGAGCCGACGCCAGGCAACGGACTGCACGTAGCCGTCGTCCTCTGCCCGGACCGTGGTGCCACGGGCGGCGCAGGACGAGCGCGGCGCGGTGCTCACCCGGTCGTCGTCGACCGTCGCGAACGCCTCGTCGAGGGCCGCAGCGAGCTCCACCTGCACCCGTTTCTGCAGGGAGGTGATCTGCACGCTCGACGCGATGTGGTGGATGAAGAAGACCAGGACTGCGACGTCGATGAGCCCGATGAGCACCGCGACGTGCACCGCGATCACCGGCACGAACGCCGTCCCGTCGTCGACGTCGGTGTGCACCGAACGCAGCACGACGACGGCGTAGACGAAGGTCGACGTGAACACCGCGAGCACGAGCTGGTTGGCCCGGTCCGCCATGAAGTTGCGCACCAGGCGCGGACCGTACGTGGACGATGTGGTGGCGAGGACCGAGATGGTGATGGAGAACGACGTCCCCGCGACGGTGAGCATCGCGGTCCCGATCGTGGTGAGGATCGACCGGCCACCGCTCGCACTCAGCGCGTCCAGTACGGCGATCTGGATCCCGTGGTCGATGACGACCCGGTCCACGGCGACCAGTACCTCGGCCAGCAGGATCGCTCCGAGACCGAACACGGCCGGCAGGAACCAGAAGGACTCACGGATGCGGAGCGCCAGAGCCTGCACGCGGACCACCAGCCTCTCGGGACGCACAACGGGGTCGAGCACCACCGAGTGCCGGCAACAGTACCGGGCGACACGCCTGGGTGAACGCACAGGAACGAGAGCAGGCACCATGGGGTGCATGGCAAGCACAGCTCCACCCCTGCCCGATCCCGTCGCCACCACGCCGCAGCTCCGGCGGTGGGTGTTCTGGCCCGCCGCCATCATCGTGCTCGGCTTCGTGGCGTTCACCCTCGTCTCCCCCTCCACCGCCGAGGGGCTGTTCCTCGGGTTGCAGGACGGCATCGTCCGCAACTTCAGCTGGTACTACGTCCTGGTCGCCGCGTTCTTCGTCGGGTTCTCCCTCTTCGTCGGCTTCAGCCGGTACGGCGACATCACGCTCGGGAAGGACGCAGACGAGCCCGAGTTCTCCACCGGGTCCTGGTTCGCCCTGCTCTTCGCGGCGGGCATGGGCATCGGCCTGGTGTTCTACGGCGTCTCCGAACCACTCAGCCACTTCGCGTCGCCGCGCCCCGGGGTCACCGGGACCGAGAAGGAACTCGCACAGCAGGCCCTGACCCAGACGTTCCTGCACTGGGGCCTGCACGCCTGGGCGATCTACGTGGTCCTCGGGTTGGCGCTCGCCTACGCCATCCACCGCCGCGGTCGGCCGGTGTCGATCCGTTGGGCACTCGAGCCGTTGCTCGGCAACCGCGTCCGTGGCGGCTGGGGCAACCTCATCGACGTCATCGCCCTCGTCGGCACCCTGTTCGGCGTCGCCACCTCGCTCGGTCTCGGCGTCATCCAGATCGGCGCGGGTCTCGAGGCCGCCGGCATCGCCGAGAGCAGCATCGTCAGCCAGATCGCCATCATCGCCGTCATCACCGCTGTCACCATCGTCTCCCTCGTGACCGGCGTGACCAAGGGGATGAAGATCCTCTCGAACTTCAACCTCCTCCTCGCGGCCGCGCTGCTGCTGTTCGTGCTCATCGTCGGACCGACGCAGTTCCTGCTCCGCGACTTCGTGCAGTCGATCGGCTCGTACCTCCAGAACATCGTCGGCCTCTCCTTCAACGTCACCGCCCAGCAGGGCGCCGAGGGCGAGGCCTGGCAGGGCGCGTGGACCACGTTCTACTGGGGCTGGTGGATGTCCTGGGCTCCGTTCGTCGGCGTCTTCATCGCGCGCATCTCGAAGGGACGCACTGTCCGTCAGTTCGTGTTCGGAGTGCTCCTGGTGCCGACGCTGCTCACCTTCCTCTGGTTCGCGGTCCTCGGCGGCACGGCGATCCACCGACAGACGGACGGCGCGGGCGGCCTGGTCGGGTCCGACGGTTCGGTCGACGTCGAGGGATCGCTCTTCGCGCTCCTCGGTGACCTGCCCGCCGGTGCCGTCCTGACGTTCGGTGCGATCCTGCTCATCGGCGTCTTCTTCGTCACGTCGTCGGACTCCGGTTCCCTGGTGATGGCGATGATCGCGTCCGGTGGAGACATCGAACCGAAGAACTGGCTCCGGGTGTTCTTCGCCGGCGTCTCGGCCCTCCTCGCGGTCGCCCTGCTGCTCAGCGGTGGTCTCAACGCCCTCAAGACCGCAGCGATCACCACCGCGCTGCCGTTCAGCATCGTCCTGCTCCTCACCTGTTGGTCGACGATCATCGCGTTCTCCCGGGAGCGCCGGGCGTACGACAAGGCGGAGCGGGACGTCCTGCTCGAACACGTCGGCGCGTACTACGGCCTCGAGGTCGAGGCACCCAGCGAGCGCACTCCTCGCTCCGGCCTCGCCCGTCCCTGGGCTGCGGTGAAGAACCGGGTCCGCGGCGGCAGACCGACCAGCACACCGGGGAGCAGTACGGCCACGATGGACGACTTCCCCGTCCGGCCGGAGACCGTCTCGTCCGATCCCGCGATGGACGTCGGGCTCGACGCCACCACGGGACCGACGACCGGTGACCAGCGCCGAGCGGACTGACCCGTCCTGACCGCGGCCCCGTACACCCATCGTCCCGCTGGGACCGGATCAGCCGTTCCAGGCGTCGCGGACAGCGTTCCCGAGACGCGTGCGGGTGTCGTTCCGCTGCGACTCCGATCGGAGTGCGTCGACGCTCAGTGCACCGTCATGCAGGGTGAGGTCCGCCGACGTCTCGACGGGCTGCCCCGCGATGTCCACGGCCAGCCGTGTGCCGTCCGGCAGGACCGGCTTCAGCGCGGCTGCGAGGGCCGATGCGTCCTCCACCTTCGCCACGGAGACGGAGACGGAGGCGGTCGCATCGAACAAGGACACGCGAGTGGGCAGGAACCCCGTGAGCTCCCGACCGACGTCCACCGCGTCGCTGAACCGCGACGGAGACCCGCTCAGCAGCAGACCGTCCTCCCCGCGGTCCTCGAGCGCGGCCTTCGACGAGCCGACCTCGAGGGTCTGGATCGGCTTCGCCGGGGACGCGGCGGCGAGCGTGGCCGCAGCGCTGAGCGCGTTGTCGGTCCCGTCGGCGGTGACCGTCACCCACGCCGGCCGCAGGACGATCGCTGAGACCCCGGGACGGTCGATCGTCCGGGCGAGGCGGTTCGCTTCGACGTACGCACCGGGGTCGGGCCGCTCACCGTCGTCGGCCGAGTCGTCGGTGGTGATGATGCCGCCGTCGACGAGCGCCGCGGTCTCCGGTGCCGCCTGCTTGATCAGCGCGGCGGTGTCGGCGATGTCGGCGGCGTCATCGAGGTGCACGTGGAGGCGTCCGGGCTGGACGGAGGCGCTGGTCACCGTGTGCTTCGCCGTCACCGCACGGTACGCGGCGACCTCGGCGGACGGGTCACCGTTGACGTCGTTGGTGCGGCTGTCGGCGTTGGAGATGCTGTAGTCGGGGTTGCGCCGACTCAGCGCGGTCGTCTCCGGCGTGTTCCACGCGTCGGCTGACAGCGACACGTCCTTCCACCCGGATGCCGCGCCGACCTCCTGCACCGCATCCCAGCCCCGCACGAGGTCCGACGGACGCTCGACGTCGAGCTGGATCGATCCGTTCCCCGCCCCGGGCCCGTCTCCGGAGCTGATGGTGCCGCCGAGCCAGTGCCCACCGGCGCGGAGGTCGTCGACGACCGCGAGGACCGGGGTGTTCTCCGACCGGTGTCTGGCGACGTAGAAGCCGAACCCGTCCGCTTCGATGCGCGCCGAGTACGTCACCGAGGCTCCGGAGTGCTGCACTGCCCACCGGCCGACCTCGTCGGTGACGGTTCGCAGCTCCGTGTCGGACAGGTCGTCGTCGGTCACGACGAACGCGGTGACGGTGCCGGCGAACGGGAGGTCGTTCGTTCCCATGCCGGACACCGACCGCACGCCGTCGATGTCCGCCAACGCCTGCTCCGCCTTCCTGGCACCGGCCGAGCCCGCGTCGACGTGCATCGAACAGCCGCTCAGCATCACCGCGATGGCGACCCCCGCGGCGGTCGTCGCAGCCGTCAGCCGTGGTCGTCGTCTCCCCCTGGACATGGCGGGAGCGTAACGCAGTCTCCTGACGCGAATGGGACATCGTCCGGTCGTGTGCGCCGCGCCGCTGCCCGGACGCTGTCACTCCACGCGCGTTCATACGACAGCAGGCGATTCGCAGCGGGCACCAGTGACAGCCCGCGTGCACAAGCACATGGTGCCGCGCCCCGCACGCACGAAGAAGCCCCCGGCCGGACCTGGTGGTCCTGCCGGGGGCTTCGTGGTGGTGGGCGATACTGGGATCGAACCAGTGACCTCTTCCGTGTCAGGGAAGCGCGCTACCGCTGCGCCAATCGCCCAGAGAGTCCCTGCAGACCGAGGTCCGACAGAGTCTTGGAGGTGGGGACGGGATTCGAACCCGCGTGGACGGCTTTGCAGGCCGCTGCCTAGCCTCTCGGCCACCCCACCATCGAGGTTCACGTCTCCGTGAGTACCCGAACGGTGGGATACCCTCTGGTGAGAAACCGGCTCCCGAGGGAACCAGTACTCGAGCGGATGACGAGATTCGAACTCGCGACCCTCACCTTGGCAAGGTGATGCGCTACCACTGCGCCACATCCGCATGTCGTTGTCCGCTCTCGCGGCGACTCATGAACACTATCCGACTCAAGGCCCTTTCTCCAAAATCCTTCCCGTTCACCGGGCGTGTCCCCCGGGTTCATGCGGATCGGGGCCCTCGCACGGTGCTCGGTCGCTCGACTGGTGCGCGGTAGACCTCTCCGTGCGAGGCTCTCGGGGCGCACGGTGTGGCCAACCTCGCACCACGTTGCGCGAACACCGGCCGCGAACCAGCGCGACGCGCGCGAGGGCGACACGCGGTTCGGCACACCGCCGCTCTTCCGCTACTATCGATCCGCACGCAAGTGCAGGGGGCGATTGGCGCAGTTGGTAGCGCGCTTCGTTCACACCGAAGAGGTCATCAGTTCGAGTCTGGTATCGCCCACGAGCCCATCCAGGGCCTGAAGTACCCCCAAGAGCCCGACGCAACCGCGTCGGGCTCTTTGCATGACCACGACCCGACCGACCACCAGGGGCAGCATGACCGACGTCGACCTCGAGTACGCGCGCGTCCGTGCCGTGCTCGACCGTCCGACGCTCCGGCTCATGTCCCGCCCGACGAGCGGCGTCGTGCTCGCCGTCTTCCGCACGGTGTTCGACCGCGACGTGCAGTACGTCCCCGCCGACCGGATGCACCTGCAGGTCGAGGAGCACGTCACCCGCCTGCAGGCCACCGGCGCCCGGGTCCCGGCGAGCGAGCAGCCAGCACCACAAGCACAAGCACAAGCACAAGCACAAGCACCCGACGAGAACCGCCCGAACGGCCGTGCCCTCTGCCGCGAGTGGGTCACGGCACAGTGGCTCGTCCGCTCGAACTCCCCCGACGGCGACGAGCAGTACTCGCTCACGAGCCACGCGCTCGAGGCCCTGAGCCTCGTCGACACCCTGTCCTCCGACCGCGCCCTGATCAGCGAGAGCCGCCTGGCGATGATCGTCGACGCCGTGCACCGCTGGGCCGCCCGCGCCGAACCCGACCCCGCCGTGCAGATCCGCCGCCTCGACGCCCAGATCGCCGAGCTCCAGGCCGAGCGCGAGCGCCTGGCGTCCGGCGACGAGCCCGCCGTGGTCGACGAGGACCGGATGCGCGACGGCTACACGAACATCACGGACCTGATCCGGCAGCTGCCGAGCGACTTCAAGCGCGTCGAGGAAGCGGTGGCGTCGATGCACCGCGAGATCGTCGAGGACTTCCGCAACGAGGTCCGTCCGATCGGGGAGATCCTCGACGACTACCTCGCCCGGACGGACACCCTGATGCAGGCGACCCCCGAGGGCCGGGCCTTCGAGGGCGCCTTCGAGCTGCTCCGCGACGACGCCCTGCTCCTGCGCCTCCGCGACGACATCGCCACGATCCTCGAGCACCCGTTCGCCGCCGGACTGACCAGCGCCGAGCGCCGCACCTTCCGCAACACGGTGAGCATCCTCCGCCAGGGCATCGAGGACGTGCTCGCCCAGCGTCGACTCCTCACCGGCACGCTCCGCGACCAGATCGTCGCGCACGACGTCGTCCGGGACCGCGAGCTCGACGCCGTCCTCCGCAGCGTCAACCGTCGACTCGCCGCGCTCATGGACGGCGGTGGCCTCCGCGACCGCGTCCCGCTGGAACTCCTGCCCCCGGTCGCCGAGGTCGGCACCCTGCGCGAGCGGTTCTACGACCCCGACACCGAGGCGGTGCCGCCGCTCATCGAGGAACCCGACGACGACGTGTTCGAGGAGCTCGACGTCGAGTCCCTCCGGCGTCACGGCGGTCCGCTGCTCGCGGAGCTCCGCACCGTGCTGCGGTCGGGCACCGCCGAGTCCAGCGACCGCGCCTTCCACGGGCTGCCGCCCGAGCACCGCCGCCCCGTCGAGCTCTTCGGCCTGGCGCACCTGCTCACCGGCCGCCCCGACTTCGAGACCGCGGCCGCCACCGTCCCGCACCACACGGTGCGCCCGGACGGCACCGCGGTCACCTTCACCATGCCGACGGCCGACCTGGCACCACCGGTCCCGTCCGGCGACGACGACACCCTGGAGGCACGGTGACCGACACGACGCCGGCATCCGTCGACGAGACGGACGAGTTCGACGGCATCGACCCGTTCGACGACGCCGCATCCGTCCCCGACGACGACCGTGACGAGTCGAGCTTCGCCCTCTTCGAGGGCGACGAGGGTCGGCTCGACGAACCGCAGCGCCGGGCGCTCGTCGCCCTGCTGCGGCACTCGTACATCAGCGCGCGGACGCACGCGGACGAGTGGCGGGCGGTGCTCGACGCCGAACACCAGCTGCGGTCGCGCCTGAACGACCTGTTCCTCGAGCTGCACGTGGACCGCGACCGCGAGGTGGCCTGGAAGCGCCAAGCCCGCTCGGAGAGCCAACGCCGGGGCTTCCCGACACTGCTCCGCGACGTGCCGTACACCCGCGAGGAGACGATCGTCCTCGTCTGGCTCCGCATGCGCCTGCGCGCCGACGCGCGGCCCGGCCCCGACCAGGTGGTGGTCGACCGGTCCGAGATCCTCGCGCACGTGGCGGGGTTCCGTCCCGCCACCGCGACCGACCGCACCCGCGACGAGGGCCGCGTGGCGAAGGCCGTCGAACGACTCGTCACTGCCCGGGTGCTGCTCAAGACCAGCGACCCGGACCGCTTCCGGATCGCGAGCGTCGTCGAGGTGCTGCTCCCCCTCGAACGGCTGCTCGAGCTCGACGCCTGGTTGGCGAGCACAGCGTTGGCAAGCGCGACCACCGCGAGTGGCGACGTCCCTGGCGGAGCCGAGCCGAGCCTCCCGGCCGACCTGGACCTGGACGCCGAGACCGACGACACCGAGGAGGGGGCCGCGTGAGCGACCACCGGATGGACAGCGGCGGGATCCCCGCGCTGTTCGACACCGTCGCCCAGTGGCGCGCCGAGTCGATGCAGGTCGTGAACTGGGGCGGCTTCCACGGCCACCGGCAGATCGAGCTGTCCGGCACCGCGACGCTCATCTCCGGCGCGTCCGGAACCGGCAAGTCGACGCTGATGGACGCCTACCTCGCCGTGATGATGCCGTCGGACGTGCCGTTCAACGGCGCCTCGAACGACGCCACCACCGGTCGGGCGCGCAGCGCGGACCAGCGGAACCTGCTCACGTACCTGCGCGGCAAGGTCGACACCCGGCGCGACCCGGAGTCGGGCGCCCTCCGCGACGTGAACCTGCGCGGCGACGACACGACCACGTGGGGCGCGGCGGCGGTGACGTTCCGCAACGACGACGAGCGACAGTTCACGGTGCTGCGGGCGTACATCGTGCCGAAGCGGGCCCGCGGGGTCGGCGACATCCAGATGACGATGGCGACGGTCGACGACGCCTTCGACCTGCGGCGGCTCGAGGACTTCGTGCCGTCGCGGTTCAGCCACCTCGAGCTGACCGGTCGCGTGCCGGGACTCGTCATCCGCGACACGTACCAGGAGCTCGCGTACACGCTGCAGACGCGGCTCGGGATCGGCGACTCCGGTGGGGGCAACCGGGCGATGCGCCTGCTCGCGCGGATCCAGGCCGGGCAGCACATGCCGACCGTCGACTCGCTGTACAAGTCGCTCGTGCTCGAGACCCCCGGCACGTACGAGGCCGCCGACCGGGCGCTGGCGCACTTCGCCGCGCTCGACGACGCGTACGAGGCGATGGACACCGAGGAGCGGAAGGTCCGGATCCTCTCCCCCATCACCGAGCTGCACCTGGAGATCGAGCGTTCCCGGGCCGCGGCCGACGCCCTCGGCGGCATCGCCACCGGGTCCGAGGTCTCCCCGTTCGCGCACTGGACGGCGTCGCGGAAGCGCGAGCTGCTCGACGACGAGGTCGCGCGCAACGGTCGGGAGCGCACGGCTGCCCGCGCCGAGGTCGAGGCCGCGTCCGCGCGTCACGCCGCCGTCGAGATCGAGCTCCGGGAGGCCGAGGCCCGGCTGCGCGACTCCGGCGGCAACGCCCTCGCCCAGCTCGAGGACCGGATCGACCGCCGCACCCGGGAGCGCGACGTCGTCGTCCGCGCCCGTTCCGCCTTCGAGGCGCGGACGGAGGTGCTCGGGGAGTCGGTGTCGTCCGAGCAAGAATTCGTCGAGGCGCAGCGGGAGTCGCACGAGTTCCTCGGCACCTTCGCGGCCGCCCGGGACGACCTCGACGCCCGGCGCGACGCCCTGACCCGCGAGGAGTACCCGCTCCTCGACCGCGAGCGGTCCCTGCGCCAGGAACGGCAGTCGCTCGAGCACCGCCAGGGCGCGATGCCGCTGCCGATGCACGAGGCCCGGGTCGCGATGGCGCGCGCCGCCGGCATCGACCCCGCCGACCTGCCCTACGTCGCGGAGCTCCTCGACGTCCTGCCCGGCGAGGAGCGCTGGCGCACGGCGATCGAGTCCGTGCTCGCGCCCGTCGCCCGCACGCTGCTCGTCGACCAGGACCGGCTCGACGACTTCAGCGCCGCGATCGACGCCCTGCACCTGAGCGTCCGCGTGCAGTTCGAGGGCGTGCCCGCGGGTCCGCACCTCGACGTCGACGGGGACCCCGCGATGGTGTCCGGCAAGCTCGCGATCAAGGACTCCCCCTTCAGCACCTGGGTCCGCTCCCGGATCGAGTCGGACCGCATCGACGCCCGGTGTGTGGCGTCCGCCGCCGAGCTCGGTGGTGGCGGGCGTCGGGTGACCGAGTCCGGCCAGCTCCGGGACGGCCGCCGCGGCGCGCACGGCGACCGCCGCCAGGCCAACGTCATCGGGTTCACGAACGAGGCGCGGGTCGTCTCGGTGGAGGCCGAACTCGCGTCCATCGCCCAGGACCTCGCCACGCTCGAGGCCCGGCGCACCGACGTCGCGCAGGACATCGCCGCACTCGACGCCCTCCGGGCCGCGCACCAGCACCGGGTCGACACCACGTGGGACGGCATCGACGTCGCCGGCGTCGACGCGTCGCTGGCCCGGCTGTCGGCGGAGCGGGACGCCGTGCTCGCCGCCGACGACGGCCTGCGGACGCTGCGGGCGTCGGTGGCCAGGCTCCGGGGATCGCTCGACGAGGCCGCGGACCGCCGTGCCGCTGCGCGCCTGTCCGTGCAGCGCCTCGAGGAGCGGCACGGGGTGCTCGTCGACGGGCAGGACGCCGCCGCCGAGATCCTGTCGCGCTTCGACGACGCCCCGACGGCACTGCCGGACGACGAACAGGCGCGGCTGCTGGCCGAGACGTTCGAGGAGGTCGGTGCCCCGTCGGGCGTGGACGGCTTCGACGACGCCACGAAGCGCCTGCGCCGCCGGCTCGAGGAACGCCTGACCCAGGCGCTCGACGGGGCCGCCTCGGCATCCCACGCGCTGACCCTGACGTTCCAGCGGTACCAGGACGCCTGGGCCGACCCGAACCTCGGCACCGGGGTGGCGTCCTACCCCGACTACCGGGCGATCCTCGACCAGATCGTCGCGACCGGCCTGCACGCCCGTCGCAGCGAGTGGCGCCGACGGCTGTCGCAGTGGAGCGGCGAGGACCTCGTCCCGCTCGCCGGGGCCTTCGACCGCGCCGTCGTCGAGATCGAGGAGCGCCTGGAGCCCGTCAACGAGATCCTCCGCGACCTGCCCTTCGGCGCGAACCGGGACCGCCTGAAGATCGTCATCCGCCGGGTCACGCGCGAGGACGTCTCGCAGTTCCGCCGTGAGCTCCGGGCGCTGTCCGCGTCGGTCGACACCGAACTGACCGACGACGTGCTGGAGACCCGGTTCCGTCGACTCCGGCGCTTCATGGCCGTCATCCGGGTCGAGCCGGACGCCGCCCGCGGTCGCACGACCCAGCGCGACGCGGTGCTCGACGTCCGGCGCCACATGGAGATCACGGCGGTGCGGTACGACACCGAGGGCAACGACCTCGGCGTGTACTCGTCCCTCGGCGACAAGTCCGGCGGCGAGACGCAGGAGCTCGTGGCGTTCATCGTGGGGGCGGCCCTGCGCTACCAGCTCGGCGACGAGACCCGGCCGCGGCCCCGGTTCGCCCCGGTGTTCCTCGACGAGGCGTTCATCAAGGCGGACTCCGAGTTCGCCGGGCGTGCGGTGACGGCCTGGCTCCGACTCGGGTTCCAGCTCGTGGTGAGTGCGCCGCTCGACAAGGTCACGGCGCTCGAGCCCTCGATGGAGCGCCTGCTCTCGATGCGGAAGCACCCGGACACTGGCCACTCGTCCGTGACGGAGATCCGTCGGGAGGCCGTGCTGACGTCCTGAGCGGTCACGACACCCCGCTCACCTCCGCCGAGTGGTCAGGAACCGTCGGTGTCGGCGCGTCCGGGCGACGGTTCGTGGCCGCTCGACGCCGCACGAACGGGGTGTCGTGACCGGTCGGCGGGGCCTGGTGCGCGGGAGACCGACGATCCGTGGCCGCCCATGGGAGCACCGGGGGCGCGCGGTACGGTCGACGGGTGATGTGGAACCGGAAGAAACGACCCGAAGTGGGCCGGCAGCACGCCTCGCTCGGCATCGGTGCACTGGTGCAGGTCGTCGACGCGCAGACCGGCGGCGAGCACTGGCGGGACGCGATCGGGTCGGACGACGTGGTCGGGGTCATCGTCGCACCCGGCGGCAACCAGCTGGTCGGCTACCCCGGTGTCGGGGAACCGCTGTCGTGGACCGTCGCCTTCGACGAGCCCGTGTACACGAAGGACGGCCGCGGCCCCTTCGAGCGCGCGACCGTCCTGAGTCGTCAACTGGTCCCGGTGGAACCCGAGTAGGCAGAGGCCTAGTACTCGTCCCCACCGCTCTTGAGCATGGCCGCCATGGCCATGCAGGTCCCGACGCCACCGATGACGCCGATGCCGATGATGACTGCGCCGACGAGTTCGAGCATGGTGGTCTCCTGGTTCCGCGGGGCCGATGAGGGTCGTGTCCAGGCTACCGGAAGCGCTACCGGATGCCGCGCATCAGGCGCAGCACGGGGCGCGCGGTGACGAGCAGCAGCACCCCGACGACGACCGCCACGGAGCCGAGCACGGCGAAGTACGGCACCTCGTTCGCGGGGTCGTAGTACTTGGAGAGGACCCCGGTCACCGCGGTGCCGAGCGACACCGACAGGAAGAAGAGCGCCACCATCTGCGTCTGGAACTTCGGCGGCGCGAGCTTCGTGGCGACGGACTGGCCGATCGGGGACAGCAGCAGCTCGGCGACCGTGAAGACGAGCAGGATGCCGGCGAGGACGAGCACGGGGGTGCCGTTCCGGCCGGTCCCGGTGAATGGCAGGAAGAGCAGGAACGCGATGCCCATGATCCCGGTGCCGAGGGCGAACTTCGTCGGGGTGGACGGCTGCCGCTCCCCCAGCCGGGTCCACAGCGCCGCGAAGACGCCGGACAGCACGATGATCATGATCGGGTTGATGGACTGCACCCAGGACACGGGCATCTCGAACCCGCCGATCGTCCGGTCGAGTCGCTGGTCGGAGTAGATCGTCACGACGGTGAACTGCTGCTGGTACAGCGACCAGAACACGGCGCTGCCGATGAACAGCGGGATGAAGGCGAACACCCGCGACCGCTCGTCGGCGGTGACGCCGCTCGTCAGGATCACGACGAAGTAGGACACGGTCGCGACCACCACGACGGCGACCACCACGAGGGGCAGGTTGCCGACGGTGAGCAGCCCGGTCGTGACGGCGACCACGACGATCGCGAGCGCCACGACGACGCCCACCGCGACGACGGGGTACCGGCGCCGGTCGAGCGGGTTCGCGACCTTTCGGACCACGTCGGGGAGCTTCCGGCGGCGGATCGCGTACTGCACGAGCCCGGCGGCCATGCCGACCGCGGCGAGCCCGAAGCCGACGTGGAAGCCGGCGCGGCTCTGCAGCAGGCCGGTGAGGATCGGTCCGGCGAACGCGCCGATGTTCACGCCGAGGTAGTACAGCGAGAACCCGGCGTCACGGCGAGGGTCCTCCTTCGTGTACAACCCGCCGACGATGGTGGTGGCCGTGGCCTTCAGCCCGCCGGACCCGAGGGCGATCAGCACGAGGCCGACCCCGACCCCGGCGACCCCCGGCAGCAGTGCGAGGGCGATGTGCCCGAGCATCACGACGACCGCACTGCCGAACAGCGTGCGGTCGGCCCCGATCAGCCGGTCGGCGGTCCAGGCGCCGAGGATCGTGAACAGGTAGACCGACCCGCCGTACGCGCCCATGATCCCGGTGGCCACGGTCTGGTCGATGCCGAGGCCGCCGCGCGTGAGCGAGTAGTACATGTAGATGAGGACGATGCCCTGCATCCCGTAGAACGAGAACCGCTCCCAGAGCTCGACCGCGAAGGGGGTGGACAACTCGAACGGCTGGCCGAAGAACGTGCGTTGGGGTGTGCCCTCGCGATCCGGGGCGGTGGTGCCTGACATGCCAGCCAGTCTGGCGCGCGGGCCCGCAGGACGGCCAGTCGGCGAGGACTCCTCGTGATTGGAGGGTTCCCACGAGCCGCCGTGCACCGGCCGCAGCGGGGGTTGTCGCGCCGGCACCGCTCTCGTGCGGCTCACGGCCAGGGTGCATAGCGTTGCGTCCAGGAACGTCGTCCTGCGCCACCGCGCGACGACACCGGACAGTGCAGTTCAGGAGGCACCCCCGATGGTCGACATCGCACCCCGCACGAAGCAGACCGGCAGCGCGCAGACCGGCAGCACGCAGACCGACAGCACGCAGACCGACAGTGCGCCGAACGACAGTGCGCAGCGCGCCACGAGCCCGAAGGCCGACGCGACCGGCGACCCGGCACGCGGGACCCCGGCGGCCGGCACCGACCGCGACGTCCGCATCGACGTCGACCTGCTCGCGGAGCACCTGCTCGGACGATGGGCCGAGGACCGCCGGATCTCCCGCCGGCTCGTGCTCGACCCCGCACTGCACAAGACCGAGGGACTCGGCACGATCGAGCACCGACAGCGCGCGTTCGAGCAGCTGCAGATCCTGGTCGACGCCGGTGCGATCCAGCGTCCCTACCCGGTCGAGCTCGGCGGGCAGGACAACCACGGCGGCAACCTCGCGGCGTTCGAGGAGCTGACGACGGCGGACCCGTCGCTGCAGATCAAGGCCGGCGTGCAGTGGGGGCTGTTCGGCTCGGCCGTGCACCACCTCGGCACCGCCAGGAACCACGACGAGTTCCTGCCGGGCATCATCCGCTTCGACGTGCCCGGCTGCTTCGCGATGACCGAGACGGGTCACGGCTCGGACGTACAGAGCATCGCCACGTCGGCGACGTACGACCCGGACACCGAGGAGTTCGTCGTCCACACGCCGTTCCGCGGCGCGTGGAAGGACTACATCGGCAACGCCGCCCTGCACGGCAAGGCGGCGGTCGTGTTCGCCAAGCTCGTCACGCAGGGCGTCGACCACGGCGTGCACGCGTTCTACGTCCCGCTCCGCGACGACGACGGGGAGTTCCTGCCCGGTGTCGGCGGCGAGGACGACGGCGTCAAGGGCGGCCTGAACGGCATCGACAACGGCCGGCTGCACTTCGACCACGTCCGCATCCCCCGCACGAACCTGCTGAACCGCTACGGCGACGTCGCCGAGGACGGCACCTACAGCTCCCCGATCGACTCCCCCGGTCGCCGCTTCTTCACGATGCTCGGCACCCTGGTGCAGGGTCGCGTGTCGTTGGACGGTGCGGCCGTGGTGGCGCAGAAGATCGGGCTGCAGATCGCCCTGACCTACGCCATGGAGCGTCGGCAGTTCCCGACCGGCGGCGGCACCGAGGGCGTGCTGCTCGACTACGGCCGGCACCAGCGCCGGCTCATCCCCCGCCTGGCCACCGTGTTCGCGCAGTCCTTCGCGCACGAGCAGCTGCTCCGCACGTTCGACGACGTCTTCAGCGGCCGACTGGACACCCCGGAGCGCCGCGAGGACCTCGAGACCCAGGCCGCGGCGTTCAAGTCGCTCTCCACGTGGTCGGCGCTCGACACGCTGCAGGAGTGCCGCGAGGCCTGCGGCGGCGCGGGCTTCCTCGCCGAGAACCGGCTCACCAGCCTGCGCGCCGACCTCGACGTCTACGTGACGTTCGAGGGCGACAACACCGTGCTGCTGCAGCTCGTCGGCAAGCGCCTGCTCACGGACTTCCGGAAGAAGGCCCCGCGGGACGCGGCCTCGACGGCGAAGTTCGTCGCTGCGCAGGTCGGCGCGAAGCTCGCGGACGCCTCGGGCATCCGCCGCCTGGGCCAGACGGTCGCCGACCGCGGGTCCCTCGCTGCGAGCGTCACGGACCTCCGCGACGCCGGCACCCAGCGGGCGCTGCTCGCCGGCCGCGTCGAGACGATGGTGGCCGAGATCGGCATGCGGCTGAACACCGCGGGCAAGGACCGCGCCCGCGCGGCGCTGCTCCTGAACCGCTCGCAGCACGAGCTCATCGAGGCCGCCAGGGCGCACGCGGAGCTCATGCAGTGGGACGCCTTCACGGCCGCGATCGACGAGGTCCCCGAGGGCGACACCCGTCGCGTGCTCGTCTGGCTCCGCGACCTGTTCGCCCTCGGGCTGCTCGAGCAGCACCTGGACTGGTACCTCGTGCACGGGCGGCTCTCGGCGCAGCGTGCGCGCGCGGTGTCGGCGTCCATCGACCGCCTGGTCGCCCGGCTCCGCCCGCTCGTCCCGCAGCTGCTCGACACGTTCGGCTACGAGCCCGGACACGTCCGCGCCCCGATCGCCCTCGGCGAGGAGCGGGCACGGCAAGAGGAAGCTGCCGCGTGGTTCGCCGCGGAGCGCGCCGCGGGACGGCTGCCGGAGCAGGAGAAGAAGCCCCGCCCCTAGGGGCTCAGGCGCTCGGGTCGTCCGTGGGTGCGGGCGACCCGCTCGCCGGCGATCCGCCGAGCGCTGCACGCAGGCGCGCCTCGGCGTCGTCGGACGCTGCCCGGGTGGCCTCGACGTTGGCCTCAGCCACGGCGCGGACCACTTCCTCGCGCTGGATCTTGACGCCACGTGGGGCATCGATGCCGATGCGGACGCCGTCGCCCCGGGAGTCGAGCACCGTGATGACGATGTCGTCCCCGATGAGGATCCGCTCGCCGACCTTCCGCGTGAGTACCAGCACCCGCTCAGCCTAACCACGATGCCCGGTGTGGCTCGTCCGCGGCGCGGCGCGATCGGGGTTCAGCGCGGACGGACCGGCAGCCCGAGCTCGTGCACGCTGTCCGGCGTGGTGGTCTCCCGGGTGCCGACGGCGAGCACCCCGGCCACCGGCACGACCGCGGCGACGGCGTGCACCATGAGGAGCGAGTCCTCGTGCTTCCGCCCCGCGTCGACGACGACCCACACCTGGTCGGGCGCCAGGCCCTCGAGCGCCGCGTGGTCGTCCCACGCGACGGCACCGAGCAGCGCGTGGCCCGCGCGGACCCCGTCGGCCCGTGCGAGGATCCCGCCTCGGCGGTCGAGGGCGTCGGTCTCGCGGAGGTCGTGCCGCGCGGCGAACGCGGCGCGGGCGGCGTCGACGTCGGCGCTGCGTCCGACCAGCAGCACCAGGTCCCCGTCACCCGACAGGACGGGCGGCACCGGGGGCCGCCCCGCGGCCAGCGCACGCCGTCCGCGACGGGTGGTGAGGTCGTGGACGGGGGCCGAGCCTCCAGTCGGTCCGGCCTGGAGGCTCGGCGCGAGCTCCAGGGGCGGGCGCGACCCCGAGACGGGGTCGGTGGGGAACGGGAGCGCCTCCGGCGCTGCAACGGGGACGGGGCCGGTCGCCAGGACGGGGACCGGACCGGTCGGCGCTGCCGGGGCGATGCCGTCGGCGACGAAGCCGTCGAGCACGGACGCGAACACGTCGGCACGTGCCGACCGGGTACCGTCGCCGGTCGCGATGCGGGCCTCGGCCTCGTCGGCGTCGGCGAGGAGCGCGGCGATGCCGACCCGGGTGGCGGGTCCGTCGGCGATGGCGACGCGGACCGTCGGGACCTCGTCGGGGTCGAGCACCTCGACGGTGGCCTCGACGTGGGCGCGGCGGAAGAGCCCGCCGACACCGCCGCTGGTGACGCGCTCGGCGGCGATGATGCGCGCTCCGGCGCCGAACTCGGCTCGGACGGCGTCGCGGACGTCGTCGAGCGTCGCGCCGCTACGCTGCAATCGGGTCGGCGGCACGGACCACTCCCACGGTCTCGATGGTGGAGCCCGCCGCCGTTGCCTCCTGGTAGGAGAGCACGGGGAGGCCGTCGGACTGGGCGGCCACCATGCGGTGCACGGCCGGGCGGAGCTGCGGGGCGCAGACCAGCACGGCGGACAGCCCCTGCTCCTCGACGCTCCGGACGGCGTCACGCACGGAGCCGAGGACCTGCTCGATGCGGTGGGCGTCGAGGACGATCTGCGTGCCCTGCTCGGACGGCCGGAGCCCCTCGAGCATGGCCTGCTCGAGCAGCGGGTCGATCATGATCACGCGGAGGACTCCCTGGTCGAGGTGCCGGGCCGGCAGAGCCGGACCGAGTGCGGCGCGGGCGGCCTCGACGAGTCCTTCGGGGTCGGTGGACACCTTCGCGCGGAGGGTCAGCGCCTCGCAGATCCGGCCGAGGTCGTTGATCGGCACGCGCTCGACGAGCAGCCCCTGCAGCACGCGCTGGAGCTCGGCCATCGAGAGCATGCCGGGGACGAGTTCCTCGACGGCCGCGGGGTTGACCTGCTTGACGCCCTCGGCCAGGACCTTCACGTCCTCGCGGGTGAGCAGACGCGCGGCGTTGTCGCCGATGACGGCCTGCAGGTGGGTGACGAGCACGGACACGCGATCGATCACGGTCGCGCCGGTCATCTCCGCCGCGTGCCGGAGCTCGGCGGGGACCCACTTGCCGGCCAGGCCGAAGACGGGCTCGACGGTGGCGTCGCCCGGCAGGCCGTCGAGCTGGTCCCCGAGGGCCAGGACGCTCCGCGCGGGGGCGGTGCCGCGACCGGCCTCGACGCCGGCGATCCGGATGGCGTAGGTCGACGGCGGCAGCTCGATGCTGTCGCGGGTGCGGACTGGCGGCACGACGATGCCCATGTCCATCGCGATCTTGCGGCGGAGGGCCCGGACCCGGCCGAGCAGGTCGTCGGAGGCGCCGGAGACCATGTCGACCAGGTCGGGGGCGAGCTGGATCTCGAGGGCGTGCACGCGCATCTGCTCGACGAGGTCCTCGGTCGTGTCGCCGGAGGGTGCAGCAGCGGCGAGTGCCTGCTGCTCGGCCGCGGTGGCCTCGGCCTTGGCGGTGTTCTGCCCGATCCGCCAGCTGGTGAAGACCAGCGTCGCGCCGACGAGCAGGAACGGCATGATCGGCATGCCCGGGATGAACCCCATCGCGATCGCGGCCACGCCGGCGATCATGAGCGCGTTCCTGGACTGCCCGAGCTGCTTCGTCGCCGAGGCGCCCATCTCGCTCTCGGCACCGGAGCGGGTGACGATCATGCCCGTCGAGACGGCCATCAGGAGCGCGGGGATCTGGGTGACCAGGCCGTCGCCGATCGTCAGGATGCCGTACTTCGACAGCGCGTCCGTGACCGAGAGGCCGTTCTGCAGCATGCCGATGGCGATGCCACCGATGAGGTTGATGACGATGATGAGGATGCCGGCGATGGCGTCGCCCTTGACGAACTTCGACGCACCGTCCATCGCGCCGTAGAAGTCGGCCTCGGCGGACACCGACGCGCGGCGCTCCTTCGCCTCGGCGTCGGTGATGAGCCCGGCGTTCAGGTCGGCGTCGATGGCCATCTGCTTGCCGGGCATCGCGTCGAGGGTGAAGCGCGCCCCGACCTCGGCGACGCGCTCGGCGCCCTTCGTCACGACGACGAACTGGATGACGATGAGGATGAGGAAGATGACCGCGCCGATGATGATCGACCCGGAGACGGCGACGTGGCCGAACGCCTGGATGACGTCGCCGGCGAAGCCCTCGCCGAGCACCAGGCGGGTCGACGCGACGTTGAGCCCGAGGCGGAACAGCGTCGCGACGAGCAGCAGCGACGGGAACACCGAGAAGTCGAGCGGCTTCTTCACGAACAGCGTCGTGAGGAGGATCACCAGCGCCAGCAGGATGTTGCAGATGATGAGGAAGTCCAGCAGGAACGACGGCACCGGCAGGATCAGCAGCAGGATGATGCCGACGATGAGCACCGGGACGGCGAGCTTCGGCAGGTCCTTGAGCTTCATGCGGGGACTCCCTGGGTGGTGGACGCGGCGGGCGTCGGGTTCGTGGTGGGTCGAGGTGTGCGGAGCTTGCGGGGTCTGAGGTCCCCGGTGAGCGTCGCGGGGTCGAGCACGGTGGCGACCTCGTCGGGCGTGGTGGGCCGCGGCGGTGCGTGGGTGCCGGCCGCAGCGCCCCTGGCCTTGAGCGCCATCACGAAGGACAGCACCCGGGCGACGGGCGTGTAGAGGTCGACGGGCACCTCGTGGCCGAGCTCGCACGCGGCGTGCAGGGCACGGGTGAGCGGCACGTCGCGGACGATCGGCACCCGCGTCTCCTCGGCGCGGGCGCGGATGACGTCGGCGACCGGTCCGGCCCCCTTCGCCACGACCCGCGGCGCGGACTTGCCCGGCTCGTACTTCAGGGCGACGGCGTAGTGCGTCGGGTTCGTCATCACGACGTCCGCGTCGCCGACGGCCTGGATCATCCGGTTGCGGCTCATCGCGAGCTGGCGGGAGCGCCGCTGGCCCTTGACCTGCGGGTCGCCCTCGGCGGACTTGTTCTCGTCCTTGACCTCGCGCTTGGACATCATGGTGCGCTTGCGGTTGCGGCGGATGACGACGAACACGTCGAGCGCGGCGAGCACCAGGCCCGCGGCGATCGCGGCGCGGAGGAGCGTCCCCGCACCCTCGCCGGCGGCGCTGAGCACGGCCGCCAGTGGCAGCGACCCGCTCGTCATGAGCACGGGGACGAGTCCCTGCACGGCGAACCAGAGCACGAGCCCGACGACGGCCGTCTTCACGAGGGCCTTCACGCCGTTCCAGAGCGCCTGGGTGCCGAAGACCCGCTTGATGCCCTGCACGGGGTCGAAGTGCTCCGGCGTCGGGGCCAGGGAGCGGAAGTGCACGCCGCCCTGGGCGACGGCGGTCGCGGCCACGGCGACGAGCACGACGAGGAGCATCGGGCCGAGCGTCGCCGCCATCGAGCCCATCGCGTCCTCGAAGACGCCGCGCATGGTGCCGATCGACGGGTCGGCAATGACCGTGCGGACCGCGGCGAGCTGTTCCTGGCCGGCACCGGCGGCGCGGCCGATCGTCGCGGGGATCACCAGCGCCGCGGCGGCGATGCCGATCCACGCGCCGAGGTCCTGCGACCGGCCGAGCTGGCCCTTCTTGTGGACCTCCTTCATCCGCTTGGAGGTGGCCTTCTCGGACTTCTCACCGCTGTCGGACATGGGTCACCCCCTCCCGGTGATCGCCTGCACGGCGTCACCCGTCAGGCTGGACACGACGGACGGCAGCGCCATGAAGAGCGCCCCGGCGAAGATCACGGTCAGGCCGATCTTGATCGGGAAGCCCATCTGGAAGGCGTTGAGCGCGGGGGCGACACGGGTGAGCAGGCCGAGGCCGACGTCGGCGAGGAACAGCACGACGACGAGCGGGCCGGCGATCTGCAGCGTCGCGAGGAACATCTGCGACAGCGCCGCGACGAGGAGCCCGGCGACGCCGCCGAACGCCATCGTGCCGACGTGGCCGGTGCCGTCGACCAGGGGCACCGCGTCGAACGAGCGGACGATGCCGGCGACGATGAGCTGGTACCCGCCGGAGGCGAAGAGCAGCGCGAGCGCCGCCATCTGGAACAGGCGCGTGAACTGCGCACCGTTCACCTGGGACTGCGGGTCGTACGCCTGCGCGAGCGTGAAGCCGCCGAACAGGTCGATGAGCGCACCGGCGGACTGCACGGCGGAGAACACCAGGTAGACGAGGAACCCGAGGACGAGTCCCACGCCGAGCTGCGTCACGAGCGCGACGAGGAAGGGCCCGGTGTCGAGGGAGGTGTACCCGGCGGTGACACGCGGAGCGACCCCGACGGCGAGCCCGAGCGCCAGGATGAGCTTCGCCGTCGCGGGGAACGCCTTGTACGAGAACGGCGGCGCGACCATGAAGAACGCGATGAGCCGGACGCCGGCGAGCATGGTGCCCTCGAGCCCGTCGAGGTCGATCGCGAGCTCCATCAGGCGGCCCCGAGCAGCTTCGGGATCTGGTCGAACGCGAAGTGCGTGAAGCCGATCATCTCGGAGATCATCCAGTTGCCGCAGACGACCAGTGCGACGGCGACCGCGAGGGCCTTCGGCACGAACGACAGCGTCACCTCCTGGATCTGGGTGACGGACTGGAAGAGCGAGATCGCGAACCCGACGACGAGGGACGTGATGAGCACGGGCGCCGCGAGCTTGCCGGCGACGACGAGTGCCTGGAGGACGAGGTCGATGACCGCCTGCTGGTCCATCAGTGCACCACCTGGTAGCTCTCGATGAGCGACTTGATGATGAGTCCCCACCCGTCGACGAGCACGAACAGCAGCACCTTGAACGGCAGCGAGATCATCACCGGCGGGAGCATCATCATGCCCATCGACATCAGCGCCGCGGAGACGACGAGGTCGATCACCAGGAACGGGATGAAGATGACGAACCCGATGATGAACGCGCTGCGGAGCTCGGAGATGATGAACGCGGGGATGACGGTCGTCATCGGCACGTCGGCGAGCGTCTTCGGGTTGTCCAGCCCGGCGGCGCGGGTGATGAGCGCCACGTCCTCCTCGCGCGTCTGGTGCAGCATGAAGGTGCGGAGCGGCTTGGTGCCGATGTCGACGGCCTGCTGGAAGTCGAGGTGTCCGGCGAGGTAGGGCTGCAGGGCGTCGTCGTTGATGTGCCCGATGACCGGGGCCATCACGAACAGCGACAGGAACAGGGCCAGGCCGGCGATGACCTGGTTCGGCGGGATCGACTGCAGGCCGAGCGCGTTCCTGGTCATGGCGAGGACGACGAAGATCTTCGTGAACGACGTCATCATGAGCATGAGCGCCGGGGCGACGCTGAGCAGGGTGATGCCGATCAGGGTCACGACGGCGGACGAGGGCGCCCCGTCCGGGCCGTTCACGTTCACCGAGAAGCCGCCGCCGGTCGGGGCGGTGGGCGTCGCGGGGGCGGTCGGCTCGACGACGCCGGCCGCGTGGGCGCCGGTGGCGGTGAGCATCAGGAACCCGGCCACCACCGCCACGCCGAGGATCGCGAGCAGGACGAGCCTGGCACCGCGCGCCGCGGTCACCCGGCCCGCCGGGAGCGCAGCGCGGCGGCGGCCTGCCGCCAGGTGTCGGCGGACAGGAGCGAGCCCTGCAGCTGCGCGGACGTGGGGACGACGGTGCGCTGGGGGCGACGGTCGCGGTTGCGCGGACGCATCGGCAGCGGTTCTGCCGCCGGAGCGGACGGGAGGCTCGTGGCGGCCTGGTCCTGCAGCGCGAGTTCCTGACGGAACGCCTCCGCCGACGGGGTCGGTACGGGCGTCTGGGTCGGGGCCGCGACCGGGACCGCGCGCACGGGCAGCTGCACCGCTCCGGTCACGATGGTGAGCTCGGGCGCGGGCGCCTCGCCGCTCGTGAGCAGGCTCACGCCGTGCTCGGTGACGCCGAGGACGAGTCGCTCGCCCTCCACGTCGACGACGACCACGCTGGCCTTGCCGCCGATGCCGGTGCGGCCGACGACCTCGATCGCGGCGGACCGACGACCCCTGGCCTTCGCCCGGCCGAACTGCCCCTTCGCCGTGCGGCGGTGCAGCACCCACATGAGGGCGAGCACGACGCCGAGCGAGAGCGCGACGCGGAGGGTGATGACGAGGGTGTCCACGCGGGTCAGACCGTCTCGGCGACGTCAAGGATCTTGGTGATGCGGACGGCGTAGTCCTGGTCGACGACGACGACCTCGCCGTGCGCGATCAGGCGGCCGTTCAGCAGCACGTCGGCGGGCGCACCGGCGGAGCGGTCGAGCTCGACGACGGCGCCGGGCTCCATGCCGAGGACGTCACGGACGGACATCCGGGTGCGGCCGATCTCGACCGTCAAGGTCATCTCGACGTTGTTGATGCGGCCGAGGTTCCCGGCGGGGATGCCGAGCGCGGGCGCCTGGGTGGTGGCACCGAGGACGCCGTTCTCGCGGATGCGCACGGCGAACCAGCCGCCGGGCACACCACCGGCGGTGAGCTCGAACACGACTGTGTCGGCGTCGGCGAAGAGCGACGCGGCCGACTCGCGGCGGGCCTCGCCGAGGACGCCCACGCCGAGGACCGACGCCGCGGCCTCGAGCGACGGACGGAGCACATCCGTGACGTCGACCAGGCCGTGGTCGGTGCCGCCGGCGGCGGTGATGCCGTCGAGGTCGGTGAGGACCAGCGCGAGGTCCGCGGAGAGTCCACCGACGAACGAGGCGACCACGCCGTCGACCGCGGCCTGCATGCCGGCGGGGGTCGAGCCTCCCGGCAGGACCGCTGCGTGCAGCGGGACCGTCGTCGGGAGCTGACCGACGAGTGCCTCGGCGGCGCCGGTGTGGAGGGTGGTGGTGGCGCTCATGCGGGCTGCTCCGATGTGGTGGTGACGACGATGCCGGCGAGGCGCGAGCCGTTCGCGCCGACGGCCGCGGTGCCGACGGGCTCGCCGTCGACCGCGATGGTAAGGGGACGGTGCTGCGGGTGGGGCAGCGGCAGGACGTCGCCGACGGCGAGCCGCAGCACCTGCGACGGCAGCACGGTGGCTGGTGCGAAGTGCAGGGCGACGCCGACGGGGACGCTGGCGAGCTGCACGTCGAGGAGCGCTCGGGCGTCGGCGGGCGTCACGGTCGCCGCGGCCTCGCCGAGCTGCGGCAGGACGGCCTCGGCGGGCAGGGCCAGCGTGCCGGGGGCGACGCGCTCCCCCACGCGGATGTCGAACGAGGCGACGATCATCAGGTCGCCCTTTTGCGCGGCCTGGGCGAACTGGGAGTTGTACTGGAAGCCGCTGACGCCGATGTCCTGCGCGAGCAGGCCGCCGAACGAGTAGCGGAGGTCGTCGAGGGCGTCCTCGACGAGCTTGCGGACCAGGGCCTGCTCGATGGGCGTGAAGGTGCGGTCGGGGGTGGGCAGCGGGCGCGAGGCGCCGAGCGCGTGCGACACCCAGGTCAGGGCGGCGTCGAGCGGGACCTGCAGCACGCCCTTCGGCGCCGTGTCGACGATCGGCAGCAGGGCCATGCCGGTCAGCGCGGGCAGGGAGGCGGCGTACTCGTCGTACGTCATCATCTGGACCTGCTCGCACGTGACCTGGCTCACGACGCGGACCTTCGCGGTCAGCTGCGTGCCCCACTGCCGGGCGAACGTCTCGAAGGCGAGCTCGAGGACCCGGGCGTGCTCGCGGGCGAGCGTCGAGGGGCGCGCGAAGTCGTACACCTCGGGCGCGGGCAGGGTCTCGGTCACGGAGGCGTCTATCGGTCGCCTGCGTGTCCTCCGTCAGTGCTGTACCCCGTAGTGGGGCGGTGGGCGGTCAGTGCCCGGCATCGCTCCCGGTGCCGCCGTGGGTCTCGGCCGCCGCGGTGTCCTTCGTCCCCGTCGTCGTCTTCGTCGTGGCCGTGCCGCCGGTGCCGGCGGCGCTCGCGCCGTGGGCGTGGTCCTGCGCCGCGGCCAGTGCCGGCATCAGGGCGCTGACGTCCTGGTCCTGGTTCGACAGCACCACGATGTCGACCCGGCGGTTCAGGGCGAGGTCCGTGTCGGTGTCGCCCTTCGCCAGCGGACGGCTCGACCCGAACCCGACGCTCTGCACGTGGTCGCCCGGCATCCCGCCGCGCTCGACGAGGTCCCGCAGCACCCCGGTCGCCCGGGCGGAGCTGAGCTCCCAGTTCGTGGCGTACGGGGCGGTCGAGTTCCGCTGGTCGGCGTGGCCCTCGATGCTGACGTCGTGCCCGGCGGTCTTCAGCACCGGGGCGATGGCGTCCATGATCGTCTTCGCCTGGCCGGAGAGGTCCGCGCTGTTCGTGCCGAAGTACGTCTCGCTGCCGACCAGGCGGACGATGAGCCCGCGGGCGTCGACCGTGAACGTGACGTTGGCCGTCTGGCCGGCCTTCTGGAGGTTGCCCGTGATCGCCTTCTGGATGGCCTTGAGGTCGTCGAGCTCCTGCTCCGCCGCGGCGATGTCCTTCTTCGTGGCGGTGACGGGCACGACGGTGGACGCGGGGTCGACGTTCGTGTCCTTCGCCCCGGAGGCCGCCGTCGAGTGGTCCGCCTGCGCCTTGTCCGTGGAGTAGCCGGAGCCGTCCTCGACCTGGTCCTTCGTCACGACCGTGCCGCTCGCGGTGTCGACCTTCTGCGACTTCACCTCGCCGAAGCCCGTCGCGAGCGAGTTCTTCAGCGCGATGTACTTCTCCTGGTCGACCGTCGACATCGCGAAGAGCACCAGGAACATGCACATCAGCACGGTGATCATGTCCATGTAGGACGCCATCCACCGCTCGTCGGGGTGTTCGGCGTCGTCGTGACCGCCCTTCTTCCGACCACGGCCGCGGCCGCGGGGGTTCGCGCTCATCGTCAGGCCGCCAGCTGCTGGTCGTCGGCCGCGCCCTTGGCCGCCTTGCCCTTGCCGCCGGTGTCGTTGCGGGCGGCGGGCGGGACCATGGCCTTCAGGCGCTCCCCGAGCAGGCGCGGCTGGCTGCCGGCCTGCACCGCGAGCAGTCCCTCCATCAGGAGCGTCTGCCGGTCGGACTCGAGCTGCGCGAGCTTGCGGAGCTTGCCGCCGATCGGCAGCCACATGAAGTTGGCGGTGAGCAGGCCCCACAGCGTCGCCACGAAGGCGCTCGCGATGAGGGGGCCGAGCTCGTCCGGCTTGCCGAGGTTGGCGAGCACGTGGGTCAGCGACACGACGGTGCCGATGATGCCGACGGTCGGGGCGAACCCGCCGAGGCCCATGAAGAACGAGCTCGCGCTGCGCATCGGCGCGGCGTTCGACTCGATCTCGTCCTCGAGCAGGATCCGCAGCTCGTCGCCGTCCGTGCCGTCGGCGATGTTCTGCAGCGCCTTCTTCATGAACGGGTCGTCGTGCTTCTCGGCCTCCTGCTCGAGCGCCAGCAGACCGTTCGAACGGGCGACCTCGGCCAGGCCCACGACGTCCTCGATGACGGACGCCGGCGGGGTGACCTTGCCGGTGAAGGCCTTGGGCGCGGCCTTGAAGCTCGCGATGGCGTCCTTGAGCGTGGTGCTCGCGACCCCGGCGCCGATGGTGGCGCCGAACACGAGCAGGATCGGCGCGGGGAGGAACAGCCCGCCGAGCTCGACGTGCTCCATCTCGATCATGCCGAAGAGGGCGCCGAAGGCGAGGAGGATGCCGATGATCGTCGCGATGTCCACGTCAGCGACCCCCGTCCTGCGTCCGGGCCGCTGCGTGCAGGGCGGGCGCTGCGTGCAGGGCGGCGACGGGTGCGAGCGTCGGCTGCGGCCCGGTGAGGGTGCGCGGCTCGGTGCCGTAGGCCATGGTGACGATGCGGGCGCGGTACGCGGCGATCCGCTCGATGACCTCGGCCATGGACTCGCGGACGATGTACTTCGCGCCGTCGACCATGATGAGGGTCGTGTCCGGCGTCTCCTGGATGCGCTCCACGAGGTCGGGGTTGACAGCGAAGCCGCTGCCGTTGAGTCGTGTGACGACGATCATGGGGTCCGTCCCTGGGGTGTCTCACCTGCCACCGTCCGTGGGGCAGGTCGTCCGACCACCCGTCCGTGGGTGGTCAGTGCGCTCTATCGGCCGGTGCCGTGTCCCCGTTAGGGACGACACAGCCATCGAGGGAGCAGGAATGGTCGCCTCCGCCAGGGCGACCCGACGGTTCCTGCTCCCTCGATGGCGGACGGGAGGCTCCCCATCCGGCACGGCCGCCCCGCCGCTGGCGCGTCGGTGCGGAACCGGCGGACGTGGGCCCAGTGGCGGGGTCGCCACGAGCCTCCCGTCCGGTGCGGGTCACCTGACCAGCGTCAGCTGACCGCGATCTCGTTGGGGATGCCGGGCAGGCGGTCGCTGGAGGCGACCACCTCGCCGGAGGCGAGGTCCACCGCGTGCACGGTGCGCTCGGCGGGGTCGGTCACGTAGGCGGTGCCGTCGACGACCTTCAGCGCCGGGTGGGCGTCCTGCCACTCGGCCGGGCCCTCCCACGCGTCGATGACGTCGATGGTGCCGAGGGGCTTGCCGGTCTCCTCGTCGAAGCGGTGCAGGGCGCCGTCGGAGCCGAGGACGAGCGCCTCGTCGTCGAGCCCGCGGGCGAGGCCCCGGAACGTGAAGCCGACACCGTCGGGCAGGTCGGCGACGCGGTACTCGTCACGCGCGGCGTCGACGAGCGCGACCTGGTCGAGCAGGTAGCCCTCGCTGTCCGGGTCGTCGTTGTAGTCGCCCACGGCGATGCTCGACGTGTCGGTGGTGAACAGGTTGCCCGTGCGGCCGTACGTGGTCGGGGCGTCGATCTTGGTGAACGTGCCGTCCTGGTACACGAGCGCGCCGTCCGTGCAGCCGAAGACGGCGACGTCGCCGCTGACGGCCCCCTCGCCGTGCACGTCGGGGCAGACCTCGGAGCGGGCGGTCTCGGTGCCGTCGGCGTCGAGGGCGCGGACGCCGGAGCGGGACTCCTCGGTGCCGATGGTGGTCAGGAGCGTGCCGTCCTCGAGCTCGATCGCGACGCCGTGGTGGGCCGCCTCGGACTCGGTCGTGTCGACGTCCGGCAGCTCCCCGTCCGCGACGCTAGCGGCCAGGTCGGCGTGGTCGAAGGACGTCACGTCGCCGCTGCCGTCCGCGAAGAGCGCGGTGCGGTCGCCGTGCACGACCGCGTGCCCGCCGGTGTCGGCGGGGAAGGTGAGGTCGGTCAGGGTCGGTTCGCCGGTGGTGCCGGCGGCGGTGTCGAGCACGCGGAAGCCCTCCGGCACGGTGACGAGCACGTGGCGGTCGTCCCCGGCGGGGTTGACGCGGGTGAAGCCGTCGACCGGCTCGTCCCCGACGACGCGGAGGTCCTGGTCGAGGACGAGCAGGCCCCCGTCGTACGTCAGGGTGATGCGGGGGCCGGTGTCGGAGCGGTTGCCGGCGCCGCTGTCGGCGGTGGCCGATGCGCTGCCGGTCGCGGTTTCGCGGTCGGCGGTGCCGCTCGCGGCGGTGTCGCTCGCGCATCCGGTGAGGAGGAGGGCGGTCGCGCCGAGCAGGACTGCGGGCGCGAGGGTCGTTCGTCTGGTCATGGACAGCACTGTATTGATTCTCATTCTCATCTGCGAGCCGACAGGCCGGTGACGATGTCCTCGGTGTTCGACCGCATCATCTCGAGGTAAGTGGCGGCACCCTCGCCCGGGGGCGAGAGGGACTCGGTGGCGAGGGCGGTGACGTCGACGTGGACGTCGGCCTCCTGCGCGAGGACCTCCGCGAGGCGCGCGGGCTGCGAGGCGTCGACGAAGATCGTCGGCACGCCGGCCTCCTCGATCGCGGTGGTGAGGTCGCGCAGGTCGGCGGCGCTCGGCGAGGCCAGGGTCGTGCCGCTCGGGATCACGGCGCCGACGACCCGGAAGTCGAACCGGTCGGCGAGGTACCCGAAGACGTGGTGGTTCGTCACGAGCGCCCGGCGGTCCTCGGGCAGCGCGGCGAAGGCGGTCGTCATGTCGTCGTCGAGGGCGTCGAGCTCGGCGCCGTACGCCTGGAGTCCGGCGTCGAGCGCGGCGTCGTCGATGCCGTCGACCTCGTGGAGCTCCGCGCCGAGTGCGTCGACGACGTCCGCCATCCGGGCCGGGTCGGTCCAGAGGTGCGGGTCGACGCCGTGGTCGTCCTCGGTGGACCACTCCAGCGGTTCGATCGAGTCCCCGGCGGTGAACACGGGCACGCCGTCGGTCGCTGCGGCTGCGACGTGCCGGGCGACGCCCTCCTCGAGGCCGAGGCCGTTCTCCACGACGAGGTCCGCGCGGCGGAGGTCGGCGGCCTCGCGGGCGGAGACCTCGAACGAGTGCGGGTCGGCGCCGGGCGGCATGAGCACCATGACCTCGGCCTGCTCCCCCACGACCTGCTGCACGACGTCGCCGAGGATGTTCGTCGTCACCGCGACCAGGGGGCGGTCGTCCGCGCCGGGGCTGCTGCACCCCGAGGCGCCCAGCACGAGCGTCACGGCGGCTCCGACCGCGACCGCCGAGACCGCGCCTCGCCTCATCGCCCGACCTCGGCCATCACGTCGGGGCGGACGGGTACCGCGATCGAGCGGGCCAGGCGCGCGTCGTCGGCGAAGTCCACCTCGTGCACCACCCGGTCGTCCGGGTCCGCCAGGTACGCCCGCTGGGCGTCGACCTGCAGCGCGGGGACGGAGCCCGCCGGCACGAGCGGTTCGGTCGTCACGGCGGTCCGGTCCGTCCCGCTCAGCACCCGCATGCGGCCGTCGGCGTCGAGTGCCACGACGTGCTCGTCGGTGTCGTCCACGGCGGTGACGGCGACGAGGGGGCGGTCCGTGGGGACGTGCTCCCAGGTGCGCTCTCGGGTGTCGAGGAGCCAGGCGCCGGTGTCCCCGGCGAGGGCCGCGACCGTCGGTCGACCGGTGCGGTTCGCGAAGGCCGTGGCCCGCGGCAGGTCGGCGGGAGCTTCGAGGTGCTCGGCGGTGGGGGTGGCGTCCTCACCGGGCGTGTCCGCGGCCGTCACCAGGACCGCGCCGTCCGCACAGCCGACGACGGCGCCGACCCGGGTGACGATGCCACCGGCGGGGTCCGTGCACGCGGCGGTGACCCCGGTCGGCTCCCCCTGCGCGTCGAGCACCACCACCCGGTCTTGCTCGGCGTCACCGGCGACGAGCCGGTCCCCGAGGGGCAGGAGCACGGCGGCGGCGACCCGCGCGGTCGCGGTGACCTCGCCCTGCCCGAGTGCGGCGCGGTCGAGGGCGACCGCGGTGCCGGCGTCCGGCCAGGACACCGTCGTGGTGGACTCCGACGACGCCACGGCCACCGGTCCCCCACCCGGCAGCGTGCCGACGGTCCGCGCGGTGGCGTCGTAGTAGTGGGTGTGGTCGCCGTGGTCGACCGTCCATGCGCCACCGTCGACGATCGTCGTCCGGTCGGTGTCGCTCGTGACGAGGAACCGCCCGTCGGTGGCCGCGTGCTCGGGGGCGTCGACGGCGTCGAGGTCGGTGGCGTCGCCGGCGAGCAGGTCGTGCAGGGCGAGCGCGCCCGTGTCGTCCGCGACGAGCAGGCGGAGCTGCGGCTCGGCGGCCTCGGAGGCGCCCTCGACGAAGCCGTGGGGTCTCCCGGAGGACCCAGCGGCACCGGACGACGCGGCGGGGCCGGCCGACCCGGCTGACCCGCCCGTGCAGGCGGTCAGGCCGAGCGTGACGGCTGCGGCGAGGCCGAGGCCGAGGCCGAGTGCGGTGCGGTGGTGTGGTGCGTGGAGCATGGTTCCTTCCGGGTGGTGCGGACGTGGACGAGTCGGAGCGTGTGGGACAGGGCGACGACGGTGACCGCGACGGCGGCGATGCTCGCGCCCGCTGCGGTGCCGAGGTGCCACGAGACGAGCAGCCCGGCGAGCACCGCCGCCGAGCCGAGGACCGCGCCGAGGGCCATCGTCGCGAGCAGCCCGCGGGTCCAGGCCCGTGCGGCGGCGGCCGGCGCCAGGAGCAGCCCGACGACGAGCAGCGTGCCGACGGCCCGGTAGGACGCGACCACGGCGAGCGTCACGAGGGCGACCAGGACGACCTCGGCCAGGCGGGGACGCAGCCCGAGGGTGGCGGCCTTCCGTGGGTCGAACGCCGCCGCGGTGAAGGGCCGGTGGAACACGGCCGCGACGAGCAGCGCCACGACGGTCGCGACCGCCAGCGTGCCGAGGTCGACCGGGGTGACGGCGAGCACGTCCCCGAACAGGATCGCCGTCACGTCGGTGGCGAAGGACCGCGAGCCGGAGACGATGATCACCCCGAGCGCGAGCATGCCGACGAACAGCAGCCCGATCGCGGTGTCGTACGACAGGCCGCTCCGCCGTCGGAGGACCCCGACGCCGAGCACCATCGCTCCGGCACTGACCGCAGCGCCGAGCACCGCGGGCACCCCGGTCAACGTGGCGAGGGCGACACCGGGGAGCATGCCGTGCGCTAGCGCCTCGCCGAGGAACGCCATCCCGCGCACGAGGACCCACGTCCCCACGACGGCGCAGAGGACCGCCGCGAGCACGCCCGCCGCCAGGGCGCGGAGCATGAAGTCGACGGAGAACGGGTCGGTCAGCCAGGTCACGGTCCCGAACGCTACATGAAAATGGTTCCCGTTACTGTTAACCTCCACAGGTGCCGTCCCAGCCCGTCCGCCTCCGTTCCGTGACCGTCCGCCGCGGCCAACGCACCGTGCTCCACCGCACCGACGCCGTCTTCGAACACGGCTCCGTCACCGTCGTCGCCGGCGCGAACGGCTCCGGCAAGTCCACGCTCCTCGAGGCCGTCGCCGGCACCCTCCCCACGACCGAGGGCAGCGTCACCGGAGCAGGACCACGCCGGGTCGCCCACGTCGCCCAGTCGGTCTCGACCCCCGGGCCACCCCTCACCGTGCACGCCGCCGTCGCCATGGGCCGGTGGGGCGCCCTCCCCTGGTGGCGTCCCCTCCGCGCCGCCGACCGCGCACTCGTCGACGACCAGCTCCGGCGCCTCGACCTGGTCGACCTCGCCAACCGCCCCCTCGCCGAGCTCTCCGGCGGCCAACGCCAGCGCGCCCTCGTCGCGATGGGCCTCGCCCAGCGCGCCCCCGTGCTCCTCGTCGACGAACCCACCGCCGGCGTCGACGCCCACTCGCTCCGCCTGGTGCTCGCAGCGCTCGCCGCCGAGGCCGCCCGCGGCGCCGTCGTCGTGCACGCGGCGCACGACCCCGGGGCGCTCGCCGCAGCGGACCGCGTGCTCACCCTGCGCGAGGGCGCCCTGCGCTGACGCACCGTGCCCCGCGCCGAGGGAGCAGGAATGGTCGCCTCCGCCAGGGCGACCCGACGGTTCCTGCTCCATCGATGGCGGACGGGAGGCTCAGGGCGGGGTCTCCACGAGCCTCCCGTCCGGAATTCCCTGGGTGGGTGCATCCGGGCGGGCCCTCGGGACGGTAGTGGGGGTGAGCGTCGATGACGACGCCCACCCGACACGGCCTGCGGGCCGACCTGGAGGCACACCATGCGCAAGAACCTCGTGACCGGCATCGGTGCCGGCGCACTGCTCGCGGCCTTCGCGATCGCGGTCCCCGCGACCGCGGCGACCGCCGCACCTGGCGACGCCACGCTGAGCGTCCTGCACGCCGTCCCCGACACCACGGTCGACGTCTGGCTCGACGGAGCCCGCGCGATCGACGACTTCACCCCGGGCACGATGGCCGGTCCGATGTCCGTCGCGGCCGGAGCCCACACCCTCGCGATCACGGCGAGCGACGCGACCGACGACTCCAAGCCGATCATCGGCCCGGCCGACGTGTCGTTCGCCGCCGGCAGCAACTCCACCGCGGTGGCACACCTGGAGGCCGACGGCAGCCCGACGGCCACCGTCTTCACGAACGACACCTCCGCGGTCCCCGCCGGGCAGGGACGTCTCGTCGTCCGGCACGTCGCGGCCGCACCCGCGGTCGACGTGCTCGCAGGCGGGAAGGCCGTCGTGTCGAACCTGTCGAACCCGGACGAGCAGGCGCTGACCCTGGCTGCCGGCACGGTGTCCGCCACGGTCGCGGCGACCGGGACGACCGCCCCGGTGATCGGCCCGGCAGACGTCGCCGTCGCGGCGGGTGCCGACACGATCGTGTACGCGTGGGGCAGCCTCGAGGACGAGAACCTCATGCTCGCCACGCAGACGATCAGCGACCTCGGCGGTGACCCGAACGGCGTGCCGGCCGGGAACGCCGGACTCGTCGCGACGAACGGCACGGAGACCACCCCGCTCGTGATCGGCGGCAGCGCCGTCGTCCTCGCCGGGCTGGCGCTCCTGGTCCTCCGACGTCGCGTGAGCGCCGTCCGAGCCGCACGGCGCTGACCGTGCACCACCGGGTCGGGGCGGCGGTGGCGGTCCCCCTCGCCGCCGCCGTCGCCCTGGCCTGCCTGACCGGGTGCTCGTCGGCGGACCGTGTCCCCGGCGGGCGCTCGCTGTCGGGGGGCGGGTCGTCGGCTTCGGCTGGGGCTCCGGCGGGGGCTTCGGCTTCCGCTTCGGCGGGGGCTTCGGCTTCCGCTTCGGCGGGGGCCGGTGCGCCGTCGCCGGCGCCGTCCGCGTTCTCCACCGCCGTGCCCCTGCGCGACGCCGCGCTCCCCGCCGAGGTGCCGGCCGTTGTCGCCCCCGTGCGCGTCGCCGTCCCGGCCCTCGACATCGACCAGGCCGTCCAGCCCGAGGGCGTCGACCCCTCCGGCGCGATGGCACTCCCCGCTGACCCGGCCGTCGCCGGTTGGTGGCGCTTCGGCTCGACCCCGACCTCCACGGCGGGCTCCACCGTCCTGGCCGCGCACGTGGACGCGGTCGGGTACGGCATCGGCCCGTTCGCGCACCTGGTCGACGTGCCGGTCGGCACGCAGGTCACCGTCACCAGCGAGGACGGCACCACGACGCGGTACGCCGTCGCCACGGTCGACCTGCTCGCGAAGACCGGCGTGCCCTGGGCGAGCGTGTTCGACCACGACGGACCACGGCGTCTCGTGCTCGTCACCTGCGGCGGGACGTTCGACACCGCCACGCACCACTACCGCAGCAACCTCGTCGTCACCGCGACGCCGCTGTGACCGATCCCCGACTCCCCACCGCGACACGGTCCCGAGCCCTACCATCAGGGCAGGGGACCCGAGTTGCCCCTGGAAGGCACCACGCCGACGTGACGACCAACCAGCCCGACGAGAGCGACCTCGCCGACGCCTTCGGCAGCGGTGACGAGCGCGTCCTCCGGGCGGTCTACGAGCGGTGGTCGTCCCTCGTGTACACGCTGGCACTGCGCTCGCTGACCGACGTCGCGGCGGCCGAGGACGTCACCCAACAGGTCTTCGTCCGGGCCTGGCGCGGGCGGCACACCTACCACCCGGACCGGGCTCCGCTCGGCGCCTGGCTCGTCGGCATCACCAGGAACTGCGTCGCCGACGCCCTGGCCGAACGGGCCCGGCACGAGCGACTGGCCCACGCCGTCGCCGACGAGGAACGCACCGCTCCCGCCGAGGACCCGCACGACGGGATGGCGGAACGCGTGCTCGTCGCCGGGGAGCTCGACCGGCTCGAGGACGTGCCCCGCACGGTGATGCGACTGGCGTTCTTCGAGGAACTGAGCCACCGTGAGATCGCGGAGCGGCTCGGGCTGCCGCTCGGCACCGTGAAGAGCCACATCCGTCGAAGTCTGGCTCGGCTCCGAACACGTCTGGAGGTGATCGAATGAACCACATCGACGAGGAGACCCTCGCGTTGCTCGCCATCGGCGACGACGCGCCCTCCGGTGCGGCCGCCGAGCACCTCGCGGCGTGCCCGACGTGCCGCGCCGAACTGGCCGAGCTCCGGCACGTGGTGACCGTGGCGAAGTCCTCGCAGAGCGTCGAGCTCGAGCAGCCGTCCGCGCGGGTGTGGGACCGGATCGCGACGGACCTCGGGTTCGACGACCGGTCGGCCGCGCCTTCCGCTCCTGCTGTGGTTCCCGGGCCTGCCCCTGCCTCTGCTCCTGCTTCTGCTCCTGCTCCTGCTCCCGACGGCCACGTCGCGCGTCGCCGGCCTCGGGTCCGTCGTCGGACGGCGCTGCTCCTCACCGCGGCCGCTGCCGTCGTGGGCCTGGTGCTCGGCCTCGGCGGTGGCTGGTACCTGTTCGTCGGCGGCCCGGGCCGTTCCGACACGGTGGTGTCCCGCACGGCGCTCGACCCGCTGCCCGGATGGTCCGGTGCCCGTGGTTCCGCCGAGCTCGAGCGGGACGCCGACGGACGGCTCAGCCTGGTCGTCGACCTCGACCACCGGGCTGCCGACGGCGCAGCGCCCCTCCGCGAGGTCTGGATGATGCGCTCCGACCTCAGCGGGCTCGTCAGCGTCGGGTTCCTCGACGGTGACACCGGCCGGTTCGTGGTGCCCGCGGGCGTCGACCCGACGCGGTACCCCGTGGTGGACGTCTCCGCCGAGTCGAACGACGGCGACCCCGCGCACTCGGGCGACTCCGTCGTGCGCGGCACGCTCCACACGCGGGCCTGACGCCCCCCCCCCCGCACACACATCGAGGGAGCAGAAGACGTCGAGTCCCCCGATCCGACCCGACGTCTTCTGCTCCATCGATGACGGACCCGCCCGCCGCGCCCGACCCCCACCCGCGGGGTCCACGCAAGGGGGGACGGGCCGTCACCCGACCGGGGGAACCGGCCAGGTCCTCCCGGCCGTTGCCCAGGCCGACCACAGCACCAGCGCAGGTCGGGAGCGCTCCATCGAGGGATGGCCAGATCCCTGCTGACCGTCCCCCTGTCCCTCACCGTCGTCGCCGCCGCGCTCGCGTGGATCGTGCTCGGTCCGGCTGCCGCGCTCGCGTTCGTGGCGCTCGCGCTGCTCGAGATCGCGATGGCGGCGGACTCCTCCGTGCCGATGGCCGGCATCGCCGGGCGCCTGCACTCCCCCGCCAGGAGGCTGTTCCTGTCGCTCGGGATCGTCGCCGGCGTCCTCGCGATGCGGCTCATGCTGCCGCCCGTCGCCGTCGTCGTGGGCTCCGCCGAGGACCCGACCGCCACCGTCGGCGAGGCCGTCTTCGCCCCCGGCGCCTTCGCCGCCCACCTGCAGGAGGTCCGGCCCGCCCTCGCCGCCTTCGGCGCCGCGTTCATCTGGCTGGTGTTCGCGGAGTACCTGTTCAACACGGACCGTGCGTCGCGTCGGTCCTGGCTCGGCCGCCTGGAGGCTCGACTCGCCGCCGTCGCCCGCCCTCGCGTCTGGTCGCTGGTCACCGCCACGGCCGGGGTCGCGGTGACGAGCGTCCTGGTCGCCTCCGCCGCCGCGTGGGAGGCGCCCGAGGTCGTGCCGGTGGTCGTCGGCGGCGCCCTGGGCATCGGCGCGTACCTCGGGTCGAAGCGGCTCGCACGATGGGCGCTGCACGGGGGTGGGGGTGCTGGTGGTGCGGGTGCCGGGGGTGCGGCTGTGGGCACCGACACGGACGCGGTCGGGACCGGGCGTGGGGCCTGGCGCATCCACGTGTACGCGTCGACCGTGGTGTTCGAGCGAGGGCTCGTCGTGTTCATGCTGTTCGAGATCCTCGACGGCGTGTACTCGCTGTCAGGGTCCGGCGTGCTCGGCGCGGACGGGCTCAGCGCGCTCGAGCAGGCCGCGGTCGGTGCTGGGGCGATCGGCGTCGGGGCGTTGTTCCTCGCGCGGTTGACGTCGCGCCTGGACCAGGCGGCGGGATTGAAGCGACTGCGCTACCTGAAGGCCGGTGCGGCGTACGTGCTCGGGGTGCTGGCGGTGCTGCTGTGGACGAGCCTGCTCGTGCCGATCCCGGGCGTGCTCGTCGGGTGGTTCGGCACGGTCGTGATCGGCCTGGCGCTGGCGTCCTCGTTGCCGTGGCGGGCGTGGGTGCGGCGCGCGGGGCTCCGTCCGGCGCGGGGGTGAGGCGGGCGGGCTGGCGCGCACGGTCGTGGTCCGTGCAGCCTCGCACCGTGCTGTCCGCGCCGTGCTGCCCTGCACGCGCTGCCCCGCACCGTGCGCGCTTCCCCGGCCGGTGCGAGGTTGACCACTCCGTGCTGAGGCGTTGCGCCGCACGGGGTGGTCAACCTCGCACGGAGGCCACGACCTCGGCCAGCGCTGGCACGACGCACCCGCGTCGGCCCACACACGCCGGGCACCCGGGAGCCGGTGCGCCCGGCGTCGGCACGGCCGAGCGCACCGGGCACCTGCGCCGCGCCTACTCCCGCTCGCCCTGCCGGAGCAGCCGGGTCTCCTCGGCGTCGTACTCGGCACGGACCTGACGCAGCACGAGGTCGTCGATGTCGCCGTCGTCGCGCATCTTGATCACCCTCGCCGACTTCAGCCGCACGAGCGCGAGTTCGAGCTCCACCGCGGCACCGCGCTGCTGCAGGAGGGGGTGGTCGTCGTCGTCGCTCTGCTCGGCGCGCACGAGGGCGAGATGGCCCTCGTACTCGTCCTGGATGCGCTGCACGACCTCGGCGTCGGCGCCGGACCGCTTGGCCAGACGGGGCAGGGCGTCGAGCGCTTCCTCGATCGCCAGACGCTCGGCACGCCGGCGTTCCTCGACCACCTCGCCGCTGCCGTCGAAGTCCGCCCACCGCACCACCGCGGGCAGCACGAGCGACTGCGCGACGATCGTGACGACGACCACGCCGGCCACCACGAAGACGATGAGGTCGCGGTCCGGGAACGCGCCGCCGCTCTCGACCATGCGCGGGACGGCGACGGCGGCCGCGAGCGAGACAGCCCCACGGAAGCCCGTGAATCCGCTCACCACGCGGTCGCGGTGTCCTTCGCGCGGACCGCCGCCGGTGCGCAGGGTCACGAGCCGGATGGTGCCCCACGACAGGTTGAGGAACGCGAAGCGGAGCACGACGACCGCGAGCGACACCAGCCCGATCATGCCGAGGCCGACCAGGAGCTCGCGCGGCTCGAGCTCGCGGATGGCGATCGTGGCCTCGATCCCGACGAGCACGAACAGGGCACCGTTGAGCAGGAACGTGGCGAACGACCAGAACGAGCGCACCTGCTGCCGGGTCTCTGCGCGGTCGAGCTTCGGTGCGACCTGGCTGACGACGAGGCCGGCGACGACGACCGCGAGCACACCCGACGCCCCGATCGCCTCCGCCGCGAGGAACGCGACGAACGGCACGAGCAGCGTCAACATGTTCTCGAGGATCACCGCCGACACCCGGCGCAGCACGAGCATCCCGAGCCAGGACACCAGCAGCCCCGCCGCGATGCCCCCGACGTAGGAGAGCAGCAGCATGCCGGAGACGTTCCAGACGGTGAGCGTCTGCTCGCCCGCCGTGACCGCCACCGCGATGCCGTAGATGACGAGCGTCGTTCCGTCGTTCACCAGGCTCTCCGCGCGGAGCACCGTGGTGTTGCGTCGGGGCAGCGACCGCGTCAGGGCACCGACCGCGGTGGCGTCGGTCGGTGCGACGGCGGCACCGAGCACCCACGCCGGACCCCAGGGCATCCCGAGCAGGTGCAGCAGCGTGGCGACACCGCCGGCCGTCAGCACGACGAGCAGCGTGCCCATGAGCAGGATGCCGCGGAAGTTCGCGCGGATCTCCCGTAGTGAGATCGTCAGGCTCTCCCAGTACAGCAGCGCGGGCAGGAACAGCAGCAGGACCGCGTCGGCCGGCAGCTCCAGCTTCCCGAAGACGGGGATGAACGCGATGCCGGCGCCGAAGGCGAGCAGCAGGACGGGCGGCGCGATCCGCAAGCGTCCGGAGATCGCCGTCGCGACGGCGATCGCCGTGGCGAGCACGACGACGAGTTCTGGTGCGATGAGTTCCATGGGTGTCACAGCCTGACATGGCGTCGATGTGGGCGGTGCCGGGAAGTGCGCACCTGTGGAGAGTCAGCGCGACGAGGTGCCCTGTGCATTCCGCGCCCGGACGCGCGCACTGCCCCGACCTGCCACAGTGGAGGCGTGGGAACCGCAACGGCGCCGCTGCCGACCCGACGTCACCGCTTGGCACTCTTCGCCACGTCCACCATGACGGGGTTCGGCATCGCGTCCTGGATCACCCGCACCCCGGCGGTCCGCGACGACCTCGGCGCCTCGCTCGAGGCGATGGGCCTCGTCCTCTTCGGCCTCTCCGTCGGCTCGATGATCGGCATCCTCGGTGCCGGCGCACTGATCCGCCGCGTCGGGACCCGTCCGCTCGTGCTGCTCGGCGGCGCGCTGCCCGTGATCGGCGTCCTGCTGGTCGGGCTCACGGCACCGGCGCAGCTGCCCGCCGGGGTGTGGATCGGCCTGTTCCTCGTCGGCTTCGGCGCCGGGGTCGCCGAGATCGGCCTGAACGTCGAAGCCGCCGCCGTCGAACGGGTCATCGAGCGCCCGGTCGTGCCCGTCCTGCACGCGTGCTTCAGCCTCGGTACCGTCGCCGGTGGACTCGTCGGCATCGCGATGACCGCGGCCCGGGTGCCCGTCGTGGTGCACCTACCAGTCGCCGCCGTCGTGATGGCCGCGCTCGCCCTCACCGCCGCGCTCAACCTCCGCCCGATGCCCCGCCCCGACACGGCAGCGGCAGCGGCAGCGGCAGCCAGCGCAGCGACCGCCGACCCCAGCGACAGCGAGTCCGTCAGCACCGCGACCGCCCGCCGACGCTCGGTCATCACCGTGCAGCTCCTGCTCCTCGCCGTCATCACCCTCGCGATGGCCTTCGCCGAGGGTGCTGCGAGCGACTGGCTCCCCCTCCTCATGACGAGCGACCACGACGCCCCGGAGGTCCTCGGCTCCCTCGTCTTCACCGGGTTCGCCCTCGCCATGCTCATCGGCCGTTCCGCCGGGACGCCCCTCGTCACCCGGTTCGGACGCGCAACGGTCATCCGCACGTGCGCGGTCGTCGGCGCCGTGGGCGTGGTGGCCGTCGTGCTCTCGCCGTCCCCGATCGTGACCGCCGCGGCCGCGGCTGTGTGGGGCCTCGGCATCGCGCTCGGCTTCCCGCTCGCCGTGTCGGCTGCCGGCGACCACCCCACCGACGGCGACCGCCGGGTGTCCGTCGTCGCGACCGCTGGCTACGTCGCGTTCCTGGTCGGGCCGCCGGCGCTCGGCTTCCTCGGGGAGCACCTCGGCCTCCGGGTCGCGATGCTCGTCCCCCTGGCGCTCCTCGTCGTCACCGTCGTCATCGCATCGGCGGCCGGCCGACAGACCTCGACGCCCCGCACCACCTGAGACGCCGGAGTCTCGCCGACTCGCTCACCGAGACGCCGGTGTCTCACGTGGACACCGGCGTCTCGTCAGAACACTGGAGTGGCCCAGACGCCGGTGTCTCGTCGAGACGCCCCAGAGCGCCCGAGACACCGCGGAAAACTGCGGCGTCTCGAGGCTCTCGCGGCGTCTCGAAGTGACGGCCCTGTCTCGCCGCACCACCTCAACCAGACGCCGGTGTCTCGTCGGGACCCTGGAGTGGCCCCAGACGCCGGTGTCTCGTCGAAACGCCCCAGAGTGCCCGAGACGCCGCGGAAAACTGCGGCGTCTCGAGGCCCTCCCGGCGTCTCGTGCTGACGGCCCTGTCTCGCGGCACCAGAACACTGAGACGCCGGCGTCTCGTCGGAACACTGGAGTCGCCCCAGACGCCGGTGTCTCGTCGAGACGCCGCAGAGTGCCCGAGACACCGCGGAAAACTGCGGCGTCTCAAGGCTCTCGCGGCGTCTCACGGTGACGGACCTGTCTCGCGGCAGCAGCACGTCCAGACGCCGGCGTCTCGCCGCCGCCGCGCAACAGCGGACGGACGGGAGGCCCGGCGCCAGCTGGCACCGGGCCTCCCGTCCGCGATCAGGCGGTGTGCGCCGGGGGCGACCTCGCCCACCGTCCGACCCACGAGCGGACGTCCCGCCAGGCCCGGCGCGCCGACCGCACCAGCGGCCGGGGTCGACCGTCGACCGGACGACTCCGGCCGGGCAGGACTGCCGTCGTCGTCGACGACGCCATGAGGCCACGGACGAGGTCCGCGAACAGCGTGTCGACGATCACGGCCTCCGCGTCGTGGATCGCTGCGTCCGCCGTCTGCGCCGAGGCAACGAGTTCCACCGCAGCACCTCCGACGTCGGTCAGCCGGCGATGGCCTGCTGGTCGGTGGGGGCGCCGCTCGTGATCGCGATCTTCCGGGGCTTCGCCTTCGGGGTGACCGGGATCACGAGGGAGAGCACGCCGTTGTCGTAGTGCGCCGAGATGGCCTCGGAGTCGACGCCCTCGCCGAGGCTGAACTGCCGCAGGTACGAACCGTGCGGGCGCTCCTGAAGCAGCCAGCCGCTGCCGGACCGCTCCGGGGCGCTGCGCTCGGCGCGGATGGTGAGGAGCTGGCCGTCCACGTTGACGTCGACCGAACCGGGGTCGATGCCGGGCAGGTCGGCGTTGAGGACGTACTGGTCGCCGTCGCGGTGCAGGTCGACGGGCATCGGCTTGAGGCTCTGACGGCCGCCGAGCAGAGCACCCGTCAGACGGTCCAGCTCGGTGAAAGGATCGAACGTCATGGTCATGTGAGAGTCCCCTTTCGGTGTCGGAGTGTCGAGGTGTCCGGCTCTGGACGCCGGATCTGCCGTCATCGTAGGACTGCGCTGGGCCAGTGTTCCTCAGGGGTCGCTTCGAGGTCCCTGCGTGGTTGCTCGGAGCTCGACCCGGCGCTGCTCCGCGCCGCTCGGCCGTCCGTACGGCGCTGAGACCTCAGCTCACGCCACCTCGTGCGGGTACTCGGCGGAGCGCCCCTGGAACGCGAGGATCGCCGAGTTGTGGACGTTCCCGTCCTCGATCTCGATCGCACGGCGGAGTGGCTCGCACTCCTGCCACGAGGCACGACCCTCCATCACCGGTCGGATGAACGGCAGCAGCGCCTCGCTGATCTCCCACGTCGCCGAGTTCCAGAGCAGCGACGGGCTGTGGTCGACGGCGTAGTAGTTGGTCCACTCGCCGACGGTGACGAGCGGCTCCTCGAAGGAGGTCGCCCGCGCCCAGTCGAAGCCCATGCCGGGGTCGATGGAGACGTCGACGACGAGACTGCCGGGGCGGAAGGCCCCGAGGTCGACCTCCCGCAGGTACGTCAGGGGCGCGTTCGGGTCCTGCAGCGTGCAGTTCACGACGATGTCGTGGTCGGCGAGGTACGGCGCGAGTGCGACGGGCCCGTCGGGGGTGTCCACGGTGCTGGCGTAGGGCGCCTCGGGGTCGTGCTCGAAGTGCAGCATGTCCACGGACGGGATCGGGGACCCGACCGCGGCGATGTCGCGGTTCGTCAGGACGCGCACGTCGTGGACCCCGTGGGCGTTGAGCGCGGTGACGGCGCCGCGGGCCGTGGCTCCGAAGCCGATCACCACGGCGGAGAGCCGACGGCCGTAGTCGCCGGTCGAGCCGCAGAGCTGCATCGCGTGGATGACCGAGCAGTACCCGGCGAGCTCGTTGTTCTTGTGGAACACGTGCAGCCCGAAGCCGCCGTCGGCGCGCCAGTGGTTCATGGCCTCCCAGGCGATGAGCGTCAGGCGCTTGTCGATCGCGTGCTGTGTCAGTTCGCGGTCCTGCACGCAGTGCGGCCACCCCCACAGGACCTGGCCGTCGCGGAGGTCCTCGAGGTCGGCGGCGAGCGGCTTCGGGAGCAGGACGACGTCGGCGGCCGCGATGACCTCGGCACGGTCGGCCATCGCGCCGACGAGCGGCTCGATCTGGTCGTCCGGCACGCCGAACCGCAGCCCGTACCCACGCTCCAGCACCATCGCGGCGCGCAGGTCGGGATCGATCCGGGCGATGTGGGCGGGGTGGACGGGGAGTCGCCACTCGTCGGCCTTGGCGGACTGCGCCAGGACGCCGAGACGGAGCAGCGGCGTTGCGGTTCCTTCAGTGGTCATGGGGCGACCCTACGGGGCGTGCTGACCCGCCGATCACACATCAGATCTCATACCCGAGGGGGAGGCAGTGGACGCACGGCCTGTCCTACCGTGGCGGGCGTGATCGAAGTCGACCATCTCACCAAACGTTACGGTCCCAAGCTCGCCGTCGACGACGTCTCGTTCGTCGTGCGGCCGGGCAGCGTGACCGGCTTCCTCGGCCCCAACGGCGCCGGGAAGTCCACCACGATGCGCATGATCATGGGGCTGGACCGGCCGACCGCCGGCACCGCGACCGTGAACGGGAAGCCCTACACGGCCTTCCGTGACCCGCTCCGGCAGGTCGGGGCCCTGCTCGAGGCCAAGGCGGTCCACTCCGGCCGCAGCGCCTACAACCACCTGCTCTCGCTCGCGGCGACCCACGGCATCCCGAAGTCCCGCGTGCACGAGGTCATCGACATGACCGGGCTCGACTCCGTCGCCCGCAAGCGCGTCGGCGGGTTCTCCCTCGGCATGGGCCAGCGCCTCGGCATCGCGGCGGCGCTGCTCGGCGACCCGAAGACCCTGATCCTCGACGAGCCGGTCAACGGCCTCGACCCCGACGGCGTGCTGTGGGTCAGGCAGCTCGCCCGGCGGATGGCAGCAGACGGACGCACCGTCTTCCTCTCCAGCCACCTGATGAGCGAGATGGCCCAGACGGCGGACCGCGTGGTCGTCCTCGGCCGCGGCAAGGTGCTCGCCGACGCCCCCATCGCCGAGTTCGTCGCCGGTGCCGGCGCTGCCGACGGCCAGCCCGGAGGCGGCAGCCGCGTCGTCGTCCGCACCCCGTCACCCGACCAGCTCTTCGCCGCGATCGGCCAGGCCGCCACCGCGGTCACCCCGCGCGACGACGGCTCCTTCCTCGTGGTCGGCCCCGACGCCCCCACGGTCGGCACCATCGCCGCCCGGGCCGGCGTCGTGCTCCACGAACTCACCCCGATGGGCGCCAGCCTGGAAGAGGCGTACATGGCCCTCACCCGCGACGACGTCGAGTACCGATCGGAGGGCGTCCGATGAGCGCGCCGAACACCGCCCCGGCCCAGCAGCACCGGCACCGCGAGGCCTCCGTGCCGGACAGCGTCGGCCTGACCTTCCCGCGCCTGGTCCGCAGCGAGTGGATCAAGCTCCGCAGCATCCGGTCCACCGTCTGGTGCTTCGCCATCCTCGTCCTGCTGACGATCGCGATGGCCGTGCTGCTCGGCGCCGTCGTCGACCAGGGCACCGACCCCCTGCCGCAGGACGCGGTCAACGGCAGCTTCGTCAGCCTGAACACCGCGAGCGTCTCCCTGACGGCCCTGGTCGTCGGCGTGCTCGGCGTGCTCATCATCACGGGCGAGTACGGCACCGGACAGGTCCGCTCCACGTTCACGGCCGACCCCGGCCGCACCGGGGTGATCCTCGCCAAGGCGTTCGTCCTCGCGCTCGCGACCTTCGTCGTGAGCCTCGTGTCGACGTGGATCGGCGTCGTGGTCTCCGCAGTTCTGCAGGCCGGCAAGGACGTCCACCCGGAGCTCGGTGACCCGTCCGTGTGGATGCCGATCCTCGGCGCCTCGGTCTACGTGACGCTCGTGGCGCTGTTCGCCTACGGCATCGGGCTGCTCGTCCGGTCGAGCGCCGGCGGCATCGCGATCACGCTCGGGATCTTCCTGGTGCTCCCGGTGATCCTGTCGATCTTCACGCAGCTGGTGCAGGCGCAGTGGGTCGCCGACCTCGCGAAGTTCCTGCCCTCGACCGCCGGCGGTGAGCTGTACAGCTACGCCTGGGCCGGTTCCGGCGCACAGCAGGGTGTGGTGCTGAACGGCTGGGGTGGCTTCGCCGTCTTCGCCGGCGAGGTCGTCGTCATCGGCGCCGCGGCGATCGCGGTCGCGCGCTCGCGCGACGTCTGACCCGACCACCCCTGGACGGGAGGCCCACCACCGGACCGGTGGTGAGCCTCCCGTCCGTCGTCCGGTCCAGGCCCTACGCTCGCTGGCGGGCCGTCGACCGCGGCCCCTGACGACCGAGGACGTGCGCCATGCCCCGACCGCTCCGCTTCGACGGAACGACCATCGCCGATGCGGACGGGATCGACGCGACCGCGCTCGGGTGGGTCGTCGGCCCTGGTCCCGTGACCGTCGCGCTCGACGCCGACGTCACGGACTTCCACCGTCAGGGGTGGACCTCGTGGTCCCCCTCGGGCTGGGCGGCGCTCGACGAGAGCCCCGTGCGGATCTGGGGCGATGACGAGCGACGCCAGACCGCCGACGACGCCGCCAACGACACGCCGGACCGGCACGAGGGCAACGGCGTCGGTGCCGTTCGCCTGGCCGACGGCCGCGTGCTGCTCCTCGGCGCACTCGGACTCGGCACGCCGCGGGTCGGGGCATCGCGCGTCGGGGCCTCACACGCAGAACTCAGCGGCACCGTCGAGCACGACGACGGCTCGGGGTGGTTCCTCGGCCTCGGCCCCGAGGACGCGGTCTTCGCCCGGTACGCCGGACTGCTCCGGGAACGGCTGGGCACCCCGACCGCTCCCCCGGTGTCGACGCTCTGGTGCAGCTGGTACTCGTACTTCGAGGACATCGACGAACAGCTCGTCACGACGGCCGTCGACGACCTCGGCACGCTGCCGATCGACGTCGTGCAGCTCGACGACGGCTGGGAGACGATCGTCGGCGACTGGGTGCCGAACGCGAAGTTCCCGTCCGGCATGGACGCCATCGCCGCGCGGATCGCCGCCCGGGGGTCCCGGCCGGGTCTCTGGCTCGCACCGCTCATCTGCCTGCCGGGCTCGACGACCGCGACCGAGCACCCCGAGTGGCTCGTGCAGGACCCCGACGGCGGACCGCTCGTCGCCGGACACAACTGGGACTCGCACTACTTCGCCCTCGACACCACCCGACCCGACGTGCAGGAGCACCTCGACACGGTGATCCGTCGGGTGGTCGGCTGGGGCTTCCGCTACCTCAAGCTCGACTTCATGTACGCCGGTGCCCTCCGGGGTGTCCGGCACCAGGACCTGCCACGCGAACGTGTCTGGCGGGACGCCGTCGAGCTGATCCGTGCCGCGGCCGGCCCCGACGTGTACCTGCTCGGCTGCGGTGTGCCGATGCTGCCGTCGGTCGGGCTCCTCGACGGGGTGCGCGTCGGACCGGACACGGCGTCGGACTGGACGTACCCGGCCTGCGTCGCCGACCCGAGCCACGAGGGCGGGCTCAACGGCGTCGCTGCGTCGGTCCCCCGGCTCTGGATGCGCGACCTGTACCAGGTCGATCCCGACGTCGCCTACTTCCGCTCCCGCGAGACCACGCTGACGCCCGAGCAGCGACAGACGATCGCGGACCTCGCCGTCGTGTCGGGGTTCCGGTCCACGTCCGACCCCGTCGCGTGGCTCGAGGACCCGGAGCGCGAGGCGATGGCGCGCTTCCTCCGCGAGGACCCCGTCGTGCAGCCCCTCGGCGACGACCGGTTCCTGGTGGACGGCCGCACGGTGGACTTCGGTCCGGCGGTGCGCGAAGCGCGCGCCGGTCGCGAGCAGCTCACCGAGACGCGGTCGCCGGCCGTCTGACCCGGCCAGCCACGGACTGGAGGCTCGGTGCCCGTCCGGCACCGAGCCTCCAGTCCGTCATTGCGTGCGTCGCCGGACGCGACCGGTCACGACACCCCGTCGGTCAGGGGGTGTCGACGCGGCGGGCCGCGGGGGTCTGGACGCCGAGCTGCTGGGCGAGCCGGTCGACGCGGCCGTGGATGGCGTCGCGGACGGACGACCAGGCGTTGACCCCGCCCTCCGGTGCGCCGACGAACCAGTCCTGCACCTGGGTCCCGCGTGGCACGGGGCAGGTGTCCCGGCAGCCGATGCGGACGACGAGGTCGGCGTCGACCAGGTCCTGCGGCTCGAGTCGGACCAGCACGGCGTCGGGGTCGAGGTCGACGCGGTCGAGGTGCATGGCGGCCACGACCTCGGGATCGATCCGGCGGGCGGGGTCGAGCGCTCGCGCGGTGACCTCGACGTCCTCGGGCAGGAGCCGGCGGAAGTACGCCACCGCGATCTGCGCGCGACCGGCGCCGTGCGGGCTGACGACCACGAGTCGGTGGAAACCGTCTCGAGGTACGTCGACCTGCGCCCCGGGGACGTGGCCCGTCAGCACGCGCACCTGGCGCACGATGCCCACCACGACGCCCGCGCCGAACAGCGGGGCGCCGAGGAGCAGCAGCAGCCAGAGCGGAGCGCGTCGGTACCCGGCGCCGATCGTCGCGCCGAGGTCCCAGTCGACCGAGTTGCCCGCCCAGACCATGAGCACGAGGAAGCCGGCGCTGCCGACGGAGACCGCCCACGGGTGACGGATGAGCCAGGCCTGGGACCCGGGGCGTGGCCTGTCGTTCGTCACGCTGCGATCGTAGGGGGCGGTGCTCTGTCGCGGGACGTCTGTCCGTGCGATGCTCGTCGCAACGGACGGCGAGGGGGCCACGATGCGCAGTGTGACGGATGGGGACGGCCGGCTGGTCACGCGGGTCGCGGTGACACGGATGGTCGTCGTCACGCTGGTGACGGCGGTGGTCGTGTCGGTGCTCGTCGGCCTCGCTCCCGGTGTCGGAGGTCGAGCCGTGTTCTTCGGTCTCTCGGTCGCGGGGCTCGCGCTCGCGCTCACCGGGTTCACGCTCCGAGGCTCGATCGGCACGCGCTGGTCGAGTGGCCGGCAGTTCGGCGGCCGGGACGGCGGCGGACGCCTCCGCCGGGCGATCCGGACCGACTCGGTCGCGGGCCTGTCCGAGGACGAGCAGGCGATCGCGGGTGACTACGCCGACCGCTTCCGTCAGGGCATCGTGATCACGGCCGCGCAGAGCGTCGGACTCGGCTTGTCGATCGGCATGAACCAGGCGTCACAGATGGCCGACGGTTCCTCGGTGGAGGTGTTCAACGTCGTCCTGCTCATCGCGGGGGCCGGGCTCATCGTCGGGGCCGTCGTCACGGGCGTCGTGCAGGACCGGCAGTGCAAGCGGTTCCTCGAGCACTACGAGCGGATCGACCCCGTGCGCGTCTGACCCGCCGGTACGCTCCGGGCATGGACCTCATCGGTGACCCCGGCCGCGGCTCGTGGCTGCTCGCGCGGGCAGGCGACGCCGCGCAGGTCGGCGGCATCGCGGGCACGGGCTTCGAGGCACACGCCCGCATCCTCCACCCGCTGACCGCGGTGCTCGAGGACCGGACCACCATCGACGAGCACGGGGACCACCTGGAGCTCGACGAGGTGCGGTGGCGGTGGGCGGACGTCGCCGCGCGGACCGGCACGACCATGCGGCCGCTCGTGACCTGGTCGGCCGTGAGCGGTCGCGATGACGAGTCCGACGTGTCGTTCCCTGACGGCTGGCGGGTGTCACCGCCCGAGGAGGGCTGGTTCGACCCCGTGGTGCTGGCGGCGCTCACCGACCACCTCACACGTGCGACTTCGACGCCCGGCGACCTGGTGGCCGGGTTCTGGGACGGCCGGAGCGACTTCATCGGCGGTTCGACGCTGGGCTTCGGGTGGCAGGGCGACGAGGCCCCGACTGCTGAGGAGCGCGACGAACTCCGCGGGTGGATGGCGGAGCGCACTGCATCGCACCGGCGGGAGCAGGACGCAGTCGTGGCGTCGTTGTCGGTGCCCCGGTTCGCCTGGCCCGGACGGGACCTGATCCTCGCGGCGACCGACCTGTCGACGCTGGCCGACCCGACGTGGCTCGACCACGCCCGCCTCGGGCCCCTGGTTCCGCTCCTCCACACGCCGCAGATGCTCTGGCCCGAGGACCGCGCCTGGGTGATGGCCTCGGAGATCGACTGGGACTCGACGATCGTCGCGGGGTCGCGGTCCCTGGTCGACGGCGTGCTGGCCGACGAACGGCTCGAGGCGTTCGAGGTGGACGAGGACAGCGGGCCGTCCTGACGCTCAGGCGAGGGTCCTGCCCCGCGCAGCCGATGCCCGGCGCGGCAGCCGGGGTCTTGCCCTGAGCGTCAGCCGAACTGGGAGCTGACCGTCGGTCCCCAGACGAAGTCCGCGATGGTGGCGGCGAGGAAGGCCGCGCTGAGCACGGCGACGACGACCAGCACGACGACGAACGGACGCGACGCGCGAGCCCGTCGCCACCAGAGCAACGCCGGGAAGGCGATCCCGAGGCCCGGCACCACCAGGTTGCTCAGCACCTGGAGGACGACGAACAGCACGAGCAACGCCGGGGCGGCACGACGCGTCGGGACGTCCTGGTGGTCGGTCGTCATGGTCACGGTGCTCCTCGGTCCGATGCCGCTGGGCCGAGCGGCGGTCAACCGTAGCGGGCGGCGGCGGACGTCGTCCAGGACGGCGGCTTCGTCGTCCGATGCGTGGACAGCCTCGGTGTGAGTGATCCGTGCGGAGTCGCCGTCCGGCCGTCGGGACTCCGTGAGGATCGTCGTCGACCGCCGAGGAGGACGGCATCGTGGCGGACGTGACACTCACCACGATCATGCCGACCCTGCGGGCGTCGATCCCCGAACCCATCGAGCCGTCCCTCTGGCCCGCGCACACCATCGTCACCACGGCCGACGTCGCCGTCGCCGCGATCTCGATGGCGCGGCTCGCAGACGTCGTCGGCACGCCGTGCGTCCACACCGCGGAGCAGGCACCACCTCGGTACCGGCCGCGGGACTGGCAGCCGAACGACGTCAGCGTCGCCGTGGCGTCGGTGCTGCGCGTCCGGCGACCGCGCCCCGGGGTGGTGCTCGTCGAACTCGACGCCGTCCTGCCCCAGAGTGCGGTGCTCGACCAGGTGCGGCTCATCGGTCGAGCGAGCACGGCCCCGGCGACGCAGACGTACGTCGTCAGCCCGTGCGACGGGTCCACCGACGGGCCCTTCCACCGGCTGCCGGCACCGCTGCCGTCGGACGTGCACGAGGGTGACCTGCTCTGCTTCCCGTGCCTGGTGGCACTGCGACACCGGGACGTCACGCAGGCGTCGGTCGCGACACCGGTCCGCGCCGAGGTCGTCGAGGTCGGACGTGTCGAGGTCGGACCGCTCGCGACAGTCGGCAACGACCGATGAGCGCGATCACCGAGCACCGCACCCGCGCCTCCCATGGCGTGCACCGATGGGGTCGCTACACGGAGCGTCCGGTCAGCCGGACGATGTGGAGCAGCAGGACCCTCGTGGTGTTCGCCCCGGGGACCACCACCCATGACGCCGTGCTCCTGCGCGCCTGGCACGTGTGGCCGGTGCTCGGCGCGGTCGTGTCCGTCGTGGTCATGCTCGCGCTCGACCACCCGCGCGGCCTCGGCCTGGCTGCGGCTGCCGGGGTCTACGCAATCGGCTTCGGCGTCCTCGGCGCCGCGACACGTCGGACCCGCCCGCAGGTCCGGTCGCTGACCACCACGGTGTTCCACGGCAACGGCCGCCCCGAGGTGCACGGCGACGTCCGACTCCTCGAGGGCTCGCTCGACGCACTCCTGCTCGTCGAACACGCTCATCGCACCGGGGCCGTCGACCGCGTCGGCATCGAGGTCGTCTGGGCCGACGTGTGGACCGCCCTGCCGCCTCGTTCGCCCTCGCGAGACGCCGGCGTCTCACCCCGCTGACCGACTCCGACGCCGAGACGCCGGTGTCTCGCGACGTCGCATCACCGAGACGCCGGCGTCTCACCGCGGCGCATCGTCCAGACGCCGGTGTCTCACCGAAACACCGCAGAGCTCTCGAGACGCCGCCGAAACCAGCGGCGTCTCGAGGTCCTCGCGGCGTCTCACGCAGACAGGGGTGTCTCGCCGAGCCACAGCACCCGGACGCCGGCGTCTCACAGCGACGGGGGTGTCTCGCCGAGCCACAGCAGTCAGACGCCGGTGTCTCACCGAAACACCGCAGACCTCTCGAGACGCCGCCGAAACCAGCGGCGTCTCGAGGTCCTCGCGGCGTCTCACGCAGACAGGGGTGTCTCACCGAGCCACAGCACCCAGACAGGGGTGTCTCGCCTAGCCCCAGCACGCAGACACCGGCGTCTCACAGCGACGGGGGTGTCTCACCGAGCCACAGCAGCCAGACGCCGGTGTCTCACCGAAACACCGCAGACCTCTCGAGACGCCGCCGAAACCAGCGGCGTCTCGAGGTCCTCGCGGCGTCTCACGCAGACAGGGGTGTCTCGCCCAGCCACCGCACCCAGACGCCGGCGTCTCGCCGAACACTGCCCGCTGACAGGGGTGTCGCACCGGGCTGCCTCTGTCCGCGATCCGTCGCCGGGCCGCGGGTCGCCCAGGAGGACACGAGTTCAGTGGGCCGCGTCTGCGTGGATGCGCCGCGCGATGTCGGAGGAACCACATGCTGTCCTTGATCTACTCCAGCGTCGCGACGAGCGTCCTCGAGCCCCAGGAGCTCACCGCGCTGCTGGCCCAGAGCCGCGCGTCGAACGAGCAGACCGGCATCACCGGCATGCTGCTGTACCGCAACGGCTACTTCCTGCAGGTGCTCGAGGGCCCGGACGCCGTGGTCCGACGGAAGATGCAGACGATCCGGGACGACGCCCGCCACACCAAGGTGTCGGTGCTGCTCGAGGACGTCATCGAGGACCGCCAGTTCCCGGAGTGGACGATGGGCTTCCCCGCCGAGGACGAGCTCGAGGACGTGCCCGGCTACCGCGCGACCTTCGACGACCTCGACGCGCACGAGGGCGACGCGGTCTCGTCGGTGCCCGCCCTCCGCGCGCTCGTCGGCTGGTTCCAGGCGCGCGCGGTCTGACGACCCCGGCGCGCCGAGGCAGCGCGGTCTGACGACCCCGGCGCGCCGAAGCGGCGCGCGGTCTGACGACCCTGGCGCGCCCAGGCCCGCGCGGTCTGACGATCCCGGCGCGCCGAGGCCGTCAGCGGTAGAGCTCCCCGCTGGCCAGCACGGCGAAGTCACGGAGCAGGTCCACCTCGACGGACCGTTCGTTCCGAGGGGCGGGGTCGAAGACGCACACGGCCCCGACGCGGACACCGTCGAGGGTCTCGATCGGGTACCCGGCGTAGAAGCGGATCGTGTTGCGCGGCAGCCCACCGGCGACGTGCCAGGCGTCGCCGACGACCATCGGCCCTGGTCCGGTCACCGTCGTCCGGCAGAACGAGTCCTCGAGTGCGGTGTCCCCGGAGGCGTTCCACGTGCCCGACTTGGTCCACTGTCGGCCTTCGGGGAGGAAGTTGATCGCCGCCCCTCGTGTCCGGAACAACCGGCGCATGCCGTCGACGATGCGGTCGAAGCGTTCCTCGCCCGGGGTGTCGATGATCCCGAGGCGGTCCAGCGCGTCGTACCGCCGCTGCTCGTGCTGCGGCGCGTCACGGTGCCCCTGCGGGCTGTCCGCCCGTGCTCGCTGTTCCGCCAGGACCCCGTGGAGGACCTCGATCACCCGCGGCCGAGCGGCTGGCCCGCTGTCCACCGCGAGCGCGACGATCCGGGGCCCAGAGGCCTGGACGGCAGCGGCGAGGAACCCCCGGTCGGCTCCGCCCGGGATCACCACCACGAAGACCGCTGCCCGGTCGACGCCCGGCCGGAGCTCGTCGATCACGGCCCTGACGCCCATGACGACGCGCGACGGGACCTGCCCCTGCACCGCGCGCTCCGGGACGGCGAGGAGCACGACGTCGTACGTCGACGTGTCCACCCCGAGGTCGGCGTCCACGGGTCCCGAGCCCGACGACCACCACGCCGTTGCCGTGACGTCCGTGCCCCGCCCGGTGCTCGCTGCCAGTTCGTCCGCGATGCGCCGTGCTCCGGTCGACAGCCCGCCCCCGAGCGGGACCAGGGCGTCCCCGAACACCAGCACGCGATCGGGGTCGAGTCCGCTCGCAGACGCAGTCGTGGCCGATGGCGTTCCAACCGGGTTCATCGGTTCTCCGTTCCCCGAGGAGCGGCGGGGAGCACCCGCCGCGACCTCGACCGTCTCCCTGTCGAGACAGCAGCCCCGCTGCTCGACGTCGGTTGAACGCGAGACCCTGCGGGATCCGCACCACGATACGGGAACGACGACAGCGGGACCGCTCGACGACACGGTCACACGACGGCGCGGTCGTAAGCTCGCGACCACCAGGACGATGAGCACCAGGACGATGAGCACCGCGACGATGCGCACCACGACGACCGGAGGAACGATGACCGACCTGCACCACGTCCGCGCACTGATCACCGGCGGGACCTCGGGTCTCGGCCGCGCCATGGCCGAGGGCCTCGCCGATGCCGGTGCCCGGGTCGCCGTCACGGGACGGTCGGCCGACCGGGTCGCCGAGGCCGCAACGGCCATCGGGAACGACACCGTCGGCATCGTGATGGACAGCCGTGACGACTCGTCGGTCGACGCCGGGACGGCGGCCGCGTGGGACGCGCTCGGCGGAGTCGACCTGCTGGTGAACAACGCCGGGATCGGGATGCGCACCGTGAACCCGGACTTCATGACGACGCCGCAGGGCTTCTGGGACGTCACGCCCGACGGGTTCCGCGCCGTGGTCGACACGAACCTGACGGGGTACTTCCTGGTCGCGCGCGCCGTGGTCCCGCGGATGCTCGCAGCCGGCAGCGGGCGCGTCGTCACGATCAGCATGAACCACGGCACGATGAACCGTCGCGGGTTCGTGCCGTACGGTCCGTCCCGCGCCGGGGCCGAGGCCTTCGCGCGGATCATGGCAGCCGACCTCGCGGACACCCCGGTGCGGGCGAACATCCTGCTCCCGGGCGGCGCGACGGCGACCGGGATGCTCGACGGCGCCGCGCAGCCCGCTGGGCTCGCGGTGCTCTCCCCCGACGTCATGCGGGACCCGATCCGGTGGCTCGCCTCCGACGAGTCCGCCGACGTGCACGACGAGCGGATCGTCGCGACCGAGTTCGCGGAGTGGCTGGCAGCACGGCGTCGGTGACCACCGGACTGGAGGCTCGGTACCAGCTGGCACCGAGCCTCCCGTCCGGCAGCAGCCCTCCCGACGGGCAGTTCAGCCGAGCTGGCCGGCCTTCATCGCGGCGATCACCCCGCCGTCGATGAGGAGGTCGGCGCCGGTGACGAACGACGATCCGGCGCTGAGGAGCCAGGCGGCGATGTCGCCGACCTCGCTCGGGGTGCCCATCCGCCCGGCGGCAGAAGTGGTGATCATGGTCCGGTAGCCCGCAGCGAAGGGGCCGGACATCTCGTCCTGGGCGAGCGGCGTCGAGATGATCCCGGGGCTCAGGCAGTTGACGCGGGCTCCCCGCCCGCCCCATGACACGGCGGCAGCCTGGACCCGGAGCGCGTTGGCCCGCTTGGCCAGCGTGTACGCCTGTCCGGAGTCGCCGACCTGGTCGGGTGCGAGGAAGGGCAGGTCGAGCAGTTCCGTGGTCGGGGTGTACGCCAGGGCGTGATCGACCTCCTTCGAGAAGCCGTCCCCCATGTGCCCGGCCATGCTCGCGATGACGACGCCCGTGCCGCCGGGGGCGATCACGCGCCCGAACTCCTCGAGGACGTAGGCCGTGCCGAGCAGGTCGACGTGCAGCACGCGCTCGGTGGTCGCCTGTACCGGTGAGACACCGGCCGCGACGACGACGCGGGTGACCTCGCCCATCGCTGCGGCAGAGTCCGCGAGTGCCGAGACCGAGTGGTGGTCGGAGATGTCCATCCGGTGCGTCGTCACGTCGTGGCCCTCGCCACGGAGCTGCTCGGCGACGCCCGCCATCGTGTCCTCGTCGAAGTCGGAGAGCAGGAGGTGCTTCCCGACCGCTGCTCGGCGAGCGATGGCGACGCCGATGCTGCCGGAGCCGATGACGACGGCGATCTCACGGGTGGTGTTCATGGTGGTGCGCTCCTCGTTCAGGCGGTGGTCGACGCCCAGTGGCGGACGACCCGGGTGGTGCTCGACGAGCCTCGCCGCACCCGCGGCGGACCGGCAGTGACGGCTGTTCCGTGCACTGCCAGTACCTGGTCACGACACACGCGTCCGACCTACCGTGGTCGCATGACGCTGAAGGACGACGTGCACGAGTTCCTCGAGTCCCGGCGTGCCCGGATCACTCCGGCCATGGTCGGCATGCCCGTCGGCGGCGGGCTGCGCCGGGTCCCCGGTCTGCGCCGCGAAGAGGTCGCGATGCTCGCCGGCGTGAGCGTCGACTACTACAACCGGTTCGAACGCGGCAACCTCGCCGGCGCCTCCGAGGCGGTCCTCGAGTCGCTCGCCCGAGCACTCCGACTGGACGACGCCGAACGCCAGCACCTCTTCGACCTCGCGCGCGCCGCGAACCAGGGCCCGGTCCCCCGGCGCCGGCGGCCTGCGACGCCGCTCCGCAGTGGCGTGCAGCAGCTCCTGGACGGCATGACCGGCATCCCCGCCTTCGTCCGCAACGGGCGCATGGACGTCCTCGCCATGAACGACCTGGCCCGTGAGCTCTACCACCCCGGTGGGGACGCCCCCGAGCCGACGAACTACGCGCGCTACCTCTTCCTCGACGCGGCGGCGCACGAGGAGACGGCGGACTGGGACGGCATGGCCACCGACACTGTCGCCATCCTCCGGCAGGAGTCCGGCCGGGCTCCGCACGACGGCGACCTGGCCGCGCTCATCGCCGAGCTCAGCGCCGGGAGCGCGGAGTTCCGTGCGATGTGGGCCTCCCACGAGGTCCGCTTCCACCGCAACGGCGTCAAGCACTTCACCCACCCCGCCATCGGGCAGTTCGACCTCTCCTTCGAGGCCATGGAGCTCCCCGGTGACGACGGACTGACCCTCATCGCGTACTCGGCCGAGCAGCAGTCGCGCTCGCACGACGCCCTCGCGCTGCTGTCATCCGTGGTGGCGACGGCCCGCGAGGACCAGCGTCGGTGACGTCGACCGCCTCCGTCCGGAGGCGCCTCGTCCTCGACTCAGTCGTCGGGGTGCAGGCTCGCGTCTGCCGGTCCGGTCCGCCACGCGGTGAAGTGGACCGTGAGGTCGTCCCGCGACGGAGCGCAGCACATCGGTCCCGCGGTGACGACGGCGTCCGGGTCGAGCGGCGCCACCCGCACCAGGCGCCACGGCTCGTCGTCCACCCGGGCGCGGACGGTCAGGGCGTCGCCGGAGCGGCTGGCGCGGACCGTGACGACCCGGTCGTGCCAGCCGGGGACGGGTGAGAGCGACCAGTCCGAGACTCCCCGAGTGACGACCGCGCCGAGGCTGTCCTCGCCGTCGCTGCGTTCCACGCCGGTCTTGATCCAGGTGCTGTCGTCGACCTTGACGAAGACGCCGGCCTGGTCGAACTGCGCGGAGAAGTCCAGGAGGAACGACACCTCCACGGCGGTGTCCTGCTCGAACGGGGCCAGGAGCGCGTGCTCGGTGTCGTGCACGAAGCCGTACGAGGTGATCCGCCAGGCATCGCTCTCCTCGACGGCGGTGACGTGCATCCCGTCGTCGGCGATCTCCACGTGCGCGGGCGCGGTCGTCCAGGTGCCGGAGTCCCAGTCGATGTCGGTCATGGCCCGAACGTACCGGCCGGCCGATCGACCGGTGGTGGAACCGGCCGCCCGACGCAGCCGCGGTACCGTCGACCCCGTGAAGTGGTTGATCGGGTTCTCCTCGCTCCTGAGACTGCCGTTCCTGGTGCTCGCGGCTGTGGCAATCGTGCTGTTCGCCACTGCTCACGGTGACCTCGGACGGGTCGGACAGGGTCTCCTGGCCGCGGCGGGCGCGGCGGTCTGCCTCGCGGGGATGTGGCTCGCTGAGCGAGCGGCTCGGAACCGCGCGGCGGACGACGCCATCGCTCGGCGCATCGAATGGGATGCCGCTGCGGATGGTGAGGGGGCGGCTTCGGCCGACAGCGACCCGGACCGTCCGGAGAGCGAGCGCCCGGGCGTCGGTACCGAGCCGTAGGCTGAACACGGCTCGCCGCCGCCGGGGAGGACCCCGAGCTCGGGCGCCCGACACCTGCGTCGGGCCTGGAGCCCAGGGAAGGAACCGCAATGAGCATGGAAGGCGTGGCCTGGAGCTCGCTCTACAAGATCTCCACCGCCAGGGACGGCAAGCACGGCATCTCCCGCGAGTCCGTGCGGCGGATCATGACGTTCGCCGTGCCGTACCGGTCCAAGCTGGTGGTCTTCATCATCCTCTCCGTCGTCGGGGCGGTCCTGGCGGTCGCGACGCCGGTGCTCGCCGGCCAGGTGGTCGACGTCATCGCCGCCCGGGGCGCGGTCGGCACGATCGTCTGGCTCGCCGTCGTCATCGCCCTGGTCGCCGTCGCCGACGCCGCCGCGTCGCTGGTGACCCGCTGGTACTCGGCGCGGATCGGCGAGGGCGTGATCCTGGACCTCCGCACCGCCGTCTTCAACCACGTGCAGAAGATGCCGATCGCCTTCTTCACCCGCACGCGCACGGGCGCGCTCGTGAGCCGGCTCAACAACGACGTGATCGGCGCGCAGCAGGCCTTCAGCGGCACGCTGTCCGGCGTGGTCACGAACATCGTGGCGCTGGTCCTCACCCTGGCCGTCATGCTCAGCACGTCCTGGCTCGTGACCGTGCTCGCGGTGGTCATGCTCCCGGTCTTCCTCATCCCCGCGCGCCGGATGGGCAGTCGTCTCGCCGCGCTCCGCCGTGAGGCCGCCGACCACAACTCCGCGATGAGCACGCAGATGACCGAGCGGTTCTCGGCGCCCGGCGCCACGCTCGTCAAGCTCTTCGGCCGTCCCGACGAGGAGGCGGAGGAGTTCCGCGTCCGCGCTGCCCGCGTCCGCGACATCGGGGTCCGCAGCGCACTGCTGCAGTTCGTCTTCGTCACCGCGCTGACCCTGGTCTCCGCGCTCGCACTCGCGCTCGTCTACGGGGTCGGCGGTTCCCTCGCCCTCGGTGGCAGCCTGAACACCGGCGACGTGGTGACGCTGGCCCTCCTGCTCACCCGCCTGTACGCGCCGCTGACCAGCCTCGCGAACGCCCGGGTGGAGATCATGAGCGCCGTGGTCAGCTTCGAGCGCGTGTTCGAGGTGCTGGACCTCGAGCCGCTCATCAAGGAGAAGCCCGACGCCGTCACCGTGCCCGAGGGGCCGGTGTCCGTCGAGTTCGACGACGTCCGCTTCGCCTACCCGTCCGCGGACAAGGTGTCCCTCGCCTCGCTCGAAGAGGTCTCCACGCTGGACACCCGCGGCGGCGACGAGGTGCTGCACGGCGTCTCGTTCCGGATCGAGCCCGGGCAGACGGTCGCACTCGTCGGCACGTCCGGCGCCGGCAAGTCCACGGTGGCGCAGCTCCTGTCGCGGCTGTACGACGTCGACAGCGGGGCCGTGCGCCTGGCCGGCACGGACGTCCGCGACGTGACCTTCGCCTCCATGCGGCACACGATGGGCATGGTGACCCAGGACGGCCACCTGTTCCACGAGACCATCCTCTCGAACCTGCGCCTGGCGCGGCCCGAGGCGACCGAGGACGAGGTCTGGGACGCCGTCCGCCGTGCGCGGCTCGAACCGCTCCTCCGGTCCCTGCCGGACCAGCTGGACACCATGGTCGGAGAGCGCGGCTACCGGCTCTCCGGCGGTGAGCGTCAGCGGATGACCATCGCGCGGCTCCTGCTCGCCCAGCCACGTGTGGTCATCCTCGACGAGGCGACGGCGGCGCTGGACTCCACGTCCGAGGCCGCCGTGCAGGAGGCCCTCAGCGAAGCACTCGAGGGACGGACCGCGATGGTCATCGCACACCGTCTCTCCACCATCCGCAGCGCGGACCTGATCCTCGTGGTCGAGGACGGCTCGATCGTGCAGCGCGGGACCCACGAGGAACTACTGGCTGCTGGCGGGCGCTACGAGGAGCTGCACCGGACCCAGTTCGCGGTGCAGAAGGACGTCGCGCCCGACGAGGAAGCACTGAGCGGGACCGAGTCCGCCAGCCGCGTCTAGGGTCGGCGCACCAGGGCGGATGAGACCGTCCACAGTCGCTCCGCCGCCACCGGGTCGAGCGCCCAGGCCTTGACGCCGTGCGGGTGGTCAGCGAGGTCGGCGTCGTCCGGCACGGTGTACGCCTCCTGCGCGTCGTCGAGGTAGTGGCCGCCCGTGTGCGCCAGTTCCGGTCGGACGGCCGCGACGATGGTGGTCGCGGCGCCCTGCTGCACGGTCTTCCAGGAGAACACTCCCGCGGCCTCGGCAGCGTCGAGTGAGGCCTTCTGCCCAGGTGTGAAGTGGCGCTGGAGCCCGGTGGCGACTCCCCCGGGGTTGACCGTGTTCGCGACGATCCCGTCCGACGACCACCGACGGGTGGCCTCCACGGCGAACAGCGAGTTCGCCGTCTTCGCCTGCGCGTACGCGATCTGCGGGTCGTACGGGCGGTGCTCGAAGTGCAGGTCGTGGAAGTCGATCCCCGACCGCATGTGCGCCGTCGAGCTCAGCGACACGATCCGAGCACCGTCCCGCTCGGCGGCACCTGACGCCAGGGCACGGTGCAGGCCGACCGTCAGCGCGAAGTGCCCCAAGTGGTTCGTCGCGAACTGGAGCTCCCAGCCCTCCGGCGTGCGCTCGAGTCCCCCGGTCACGAGTCCGGCGTTGTTCACGAGCAGGTGCAGCGGCCCGTCCCAGGAGCCGACGAACCGGGACACGGACGCCTGGTCGGCGAGGTCGAGCAGCGCGACCTGCGGTCGATGGGGTGCGCCGAGCCTCGCGATCTCGTCCGCGACGGCGTCGCCCGCGGCCAGGTCACGGACAGCGAGCGTCACGACGGCACCCGCGGCGGCGAGGGCGCGCGCGGTCTCCCGGCCGAGGCCCGACGACGAGCCGGTGACGACGGCCCAGACGCCGCCGAGGTCGACGCCACGCAGGACGTCGTCGGTCGTGCTGTCGGCGGTGAAGGGCGTCGCGATGCGGGGTCTCGGGGCAGTCATGAGGACGACTGTACGCGTTGGTCTCGTTCTGTTTAGTGCGTCCAGCGTTGCGCTACGCTCTGGTCATGCCCGAACACGACGTGACCACCAGCGACGGAGCGGGGCGACGCGAGTCCGTCCTCGACTCGGCGATGCAGACGTTCGTGCGGTTCGGGTACCGGAAGACCTCGATGGACGACGTCGCCCGCGCGGCACAGGTGTCCCGCCAGGGGCTCTACTTCCTGTTCGACTCCAAGCCAGCCCTCTTCCGCGACGCCGTGACGCGAGCACTCACCCGCGATCTCGACGCCGTCGCGGACACCCTCAGCGACGGACGCCCGCTCCGTGAGCGGCTCCTCACCGCGTTCGACCGGTGGGCCGGCTCCTTCATCGGCCCGCTCACCGACCAGACCGGGAGGGTGCGCGACTTCGACCCGGCACTGCTCGGACCGATGCTGCACTCCGCCCCGCGACGCTTCGAGGACCTCGTCACCGCCGCGATCGCCGAGTCGCATCCGACGGATGCTCCGGACCGCGCACGCACACTCATCAGCGCCTCCATCGGGATCAAGCACCAGGTGCAGACGCGGGAGCAGTACTCGGAGTCGATGGGGATCGCCCTCGACTTCGTCGTCGGCGCTCCGCCCCGCGGCTGACCGCTGAGGACGGGCGCGACCAGGAGCCGGACGGGAGGCTCGGTGCCAGCTGGTACCGAGCCTCCAGTCCGGCGGCTGGTCACCGCACGGCAAGTGCTTGTGCCTCCACTGTGTTTCCGGGCATCATGTCGGTGAACCGCGGTGTCGTGGCGATCGTCGAAGCCCAGGCCGACTTGTCTGCCGACAGATCACACGCACCGCGTCGGAGGCATCGTCCATGGCGACTGCACGCGTTCTCCTGCCCGCGGCGCTCAGGCTGCTCGGGTCCGCCACAGCTCGGTACGGCAGGGTCCTCAGCCAGCCCGGGGCGCTGGCGTTCGTCCTCCCGGCGGCGGCGGCACGACTCGGTGTCGCGATGACCGGGCTCGGGCTGCTGTTCTCCACACAGCACGCGACAGGGTCGTTCGCCGTCGCGGGTGGGGCCACGGGCGCCTTCGCCATCGCGGAGGCTGCGGCGGGGCCGCAGGTCGCGCGCATCGTGGACCGTTGGGGCAGACGGCGACGGTACCGGCGGCGGTCCTCGTCCACGTCGCCGCCATCGTGACGGCAGTCACCACCGCGGGGAGCGCCCCGGTCGGGGTCACCCTGGCAGCTGTCATCGTCGCGGGTGCCGCGATGCCGCAGCCCGGTGCGCTGTCTGCCGCGCGCTGGTCGGTCCTCATCCCGGAGGCGCCGACTCTGCGCGCCGCGTTCTCGGTCGAGGCGGGCATCAACGACGTGGTGTTCCTGTCCGGTCCGATCCTCGTCACGCTCGCCAGCACGCTCCTCCTCCCCTGGGCCGGTTCGGCGGCAGCCGCCGCGTTCGTCGCCGTCGGCTGCGGAGCGCTCGCGCTGCAACGCCGGACCGCCCCGGCCCCCCGCGGCGCACGGGGACACCGCGAACGGAGCGTCTCGCACTCGCTCCGCGCCCCCGGGTTCCTGGCCACGCTCGGCGTGAACCTCGGGTTGGGATGCTTCTTCGGCGCTGTCCCGCTCCTCGTGACCGCGGCGGCGTCAGCGGAGGGGCTGCGCTCGCTCACCGGTCTCGTGCTCGCCCTGTCCAGCGCCGCGAGCATCGTCGCCGGACTAATCTACGGCACACTCCGTTCCGCCCCGCGCCCGCAGATGGTCCAGCTGATCGCGACGATCGTGCTCACCGTCGCGGTGCTCGCCGCCGTCGTCTGGCCCACCATGCTCGGACTGGCGGTCATGCTCGTCATCGGCGGGACCGCCGTCGCACCGCTGCTGGCCTCGTCGTCCCAGATCGTGCAGGCGACGGTCACCGGGACCGAACTGACCCAGGGCTTCACGTGGATCAACTCGGCGTCCGCCGCCGGCATCGCCCTGGGCGCAGCGCTCACCGGGACGCTCGTCGCACACGACGGGACACGGGCCGCGGCCGCCCTGCTCGTGGTCCTGGTCCTGACCGCGGTGGCCTCCGCGGCACTCGCCGCGCAGCCGCGTCGTACTGTGGGCGGATGCCGTCGATGATCGTCCTCGTCATGGCCGAGTACATGGTCGATGACTCCCCGCTCTGGTACCGAGGGTCACGAGAGTTCATCGGGGTCGCTGCGGCCGAGGACCTCGGGCTGAGCGATGCCCTGCGGCGGGACCTGCGGGCGTGGAACGACGCCTTCGAGCAGGCCATGAGCGACGTCTTCGACGATCGCCACGGATCGGCCCCCGTCCGGTCGTCCGCCTCGGACTCCGCCGAGGTCTGGGACGGTCACCAGGTCGATGCGTTCGCCCTCGCGAGCCGCGTCCAACTCGAGCTCGGCGACGACGTCCACGTCTGGTGTGGCGGGGGCGGTGGCATCGACATGGTGACCGAGTCCGGGACCGCAGTCGTGTTGCCGAGCGAGCGACCGGGGACGGACGTCGAGTTCCTGCGTGACGGGAGGCGCGACGTCAGGTCCGCACGTGCTGCGGGCGCTCGTGAGGGGACGGCCAAGGCACTCGTCCACTGGCGTGCTCTGACCGAACGAGCCGGGACCCCGTTCGGTGACGCTGAGACCCGTGCCCTCGGACTCCGGACTGCCGGGCGGCTGCAGGACGACGTCCGGGCACAGGCGCAGGTCGTCTTCCACGCCGGCGCCGCAGGGCCGTACTGGCACGACGAATTCGACTGAGGACCGGGGACACGGACGGTGGACGGTGCCGCTCCGTCGGGTCATCCCGTGATCGCCCACAATTCGATGGGTTGCGCCGCTTGTTCTACATAGGTAGATTCAGGGGATGGACCCGATCAGACGCGTGACAGCCCCCACGCTCGACGTGCTCGATGCACTCCTCGCGAGCGACGGACCGACCTGGGGGCTGCTCGTCATCAAGGCGACGGGACGACCAGCCGGCACCGTGTACCCGATCCTGGAGCGCCTGGAGCAACAGGGCTGGACGCGTTCCTCGTGGGATGACGACGCCGACCGCTCCGGTCCACGGCGACGACTCCACGAGTTCACGGCCGACGGCGCGGTGGCTGCGCGCGAACTGGTCCAGGCTCGCGGCGAAGCCGCCCGTGCCGCAGCACGCGCTGCCGGGACCGCCCGCCCGACCCACCGGCCGGTGACCCAGTGAGCGCGCTCGACCGGCTGCTCATCGCAGCTGCCGTCGCCGCGTCGCCGCCGGAACAGCGTGCCGCCCGGCACGAGCAGTGGCTCGCGGACGTCCGCGACGCACACGAGCTCGACCTCTCGCCGACCGCCCTGGCGCTCGGCGCACTCACCACGGTGCTCTTCCACCGACGCGCCGGCCACCGATCCACCTGGGGGGACACCATGACCACGATGCCCGGCACCGTCCGCAGCACACCGCACACGATCCCGACGATCCCGGTCCTCCTGACCCTGGCCGTCGTGTCCTTCCTTGCCGGCAGCGTGGGACTCGGGCTCGTGCAGCGCTACAACGGACTCGCGGGCATCGTCCCGGCGTTCCTGCTGATCTCGATCGTCCTCACCGTGGTGCCCGGGCTCGCCGTGGCCGCGAGTGTCCTCCTCGTCACCGGGGCGCCGATCCGCCGCCGGGCGACGGGTGCACTGGTCGTCCTGGCCGTGACGGCTCTCTGGTGGTCGATCCAGACCGGGTTCTTCAACCCGCCGGTGCACCCCGCACTCTCCCTGGGGATCATCACGGGCGCATGGCTCGCCGTCTGGCTCGTCGTCCTCCGACGGCCGGGTTGGACCTGGTCGCTGCTGCTCCTGCCGGTCCTGGCCTCGGTCCTCGTGTTCCCGCTGTCCACCGGCGTGTACGGAACCCAGCTCGCCTTCTCGCTCAAGGCGGCGGTGTCCTCCGCGACCGCGCTCGTGCCCTTCCTCGCCGCGCTCCTGGCCGCGACGATCGCCGGACGGCTGTCCACGGATGCCCCCGCCGGGCCGGTCCAGCGCCCAGACGCCCTGGCGGGCAGCAGCGCCTGACCGCGCTCGACGATCGTCAGTCGGCGTCCCAGCGCAGGACGTCGCCGGGCTGGCAGTCGAGCACGCGACAGATGGCATCCAGGGTGGAGAAGCGGACGGCGCGCGCACGACCGTTCTTGAGCACCGCGACGTTCGCGGGCGTGATCCCCACGGCTGCTGCGAAGTCCCCGACGCTCATCCCACGCTCCGTGAGGAGGTCGTCGAGGAGGACCTGCACCGCCATCAGACGACCTCGTCGAGCTCGAGGCGCATGGACACCGCGTGCCGGAGCAGCGAACGCAACACCAGCACGACGAGGACGACTGCGGTCCCCGTGATGGTCGCGCCGAGGACGGCCAGTGCGAGCGCGGGAGGGCCAGGGACCGCCGGGAGGACGGCCGCGACGACCACCGTCGCCGTCGCCAGGGCGACGACCAGCGCGTCGACGAGCCGGAGCGCCCACCGTTCGAAGATGCGCCCGCTCCGGATCGCGCCGATCAACAGCGCGGTGACCGCCAGGACCACCTCGAGGCAGAGACCGAACGCGACGGCGGCTACGAGCAACGGGCCCTGCAGATGAGCGAACTCCGGGTACTGGCTGGTCAGCGAGCCTGCGGTCTCCACCGTGACGACCTCCGCGAGCACGATGCCGACAGCGAGCACCCCGAGCGCGATCCAGGAGAGGAGGGACGTGATCGGCGCAGCGACCTGCGGAGGGTGGTCCATCTATCGATATTCGATGGATACCGATCGGAAGTCAAGGGCAGGACCTCATGGTGGGGAGGGTGACTGCATCGTCGTCCTCCTTGCCGGCATGCAGTCGCTGGACGAGGGTGCGGAGGATCGTCCCCGTCACGAGCCGGTCGGCGATGCCGCGGGCGACGAGACCGGCTCGGGTCCGCGGGTAGGCGAACCGGACGAGTGCCTTCGGGGTGCGCCCGACCCGGTCGGCCATGGGCCGCATCCGGCGTTCGTAGGTGGCGAGGGCGCTCACCGGGTCGGCGTTCACGTCGTCGGTCAAGGCGGCGGCGAGGGTGTACCCGCCGATGAGCGCGAGGGAGGCCCCGCCGCCGCCCATCAGGGTCACGCACCAGGCAGCGTCGCCGACGAGGACGACTCGGCCGCGGTGCCACTGGTCGACCCGGATCTGCGTGAGCTGGTCGAAGTAGAGGTCGTCCGCGTGCTCGAAGGCGTCGAGGACGCGCAGTGCCTGCCAGCCGACGTCGGCGTACCGCGTCCGGACGCGTGCCAGCGCTTCTCGACGATCGACACCGAGGAGGTCCTCGCCGGGGGCGTAGGCGAGGATGGCGCGGGTGGTGCCGTGGTTGTCGGGGCGCAGGTGGACCGAGCGCCCGCCGACGGCGTTGTACCACCGCCAGGTCTGGTCGTCCGTGTCGATGCGCGGGATCGTCCCCACCGCCATCGTGATGTCGAGGTCCCGGCGGTGGATGGTCGCCGCGGGGAAGACCCGGTCGCGCGTCCTCGACCGAGCGCCTTCGGCGACGACGAGGAACTCGGCGTCGAGGCGTCGCCCCGCGGTGGTGACGACCTCCACCCGGTCGTCGTGCTGTCGGACCTCGGCGACGGTGTCGCCGTACACGAGCTCGACCTCGGGGACGGCGTCGAGGATGATCTTCGCGAGGTCGCCACGGAGCACCTCCAGCTCAGCGGTGGCGCCCTCCGGTCCGTCCGACGGGAGGGTCGCGCGCACCGTGCCGTCGGTGTTCACGACGACCGTCCCGGTCTCGGTGGTGTTGGCCGCCCGCACCGCGTCGAGGAGTCCCATCCGCTGCAGGACCTCCCGGGCGAGCCCGCGGACGTCGACGTTCTGTCCGCCGTCGCGGAACTGCGGGGCACGCTCGAGGACGGTCACGTGCCACCCCGCACGGTGCAGCCAGAACGCGGTCGACAGGCCGGCGATGCTCGCCCCCGACACGATCGCGCGACGCTGTTCTCCTGGTTGTGCCATGGTCCTGCTCCTCTGGAACGTCTCACCGCGAACCGAATGATTGCGCTGTTTATGACGTTAGCAGATCGACTACGCTGTTTGTGTGCCTCGTCTCAAGGAATCGACTCGACTGGAGCGTCGCCGGCAGATCGCGGCCGCTGCGACGCAGTGCTTCGCGGCCAACGGCATCAGCGGGACGTCGATGGCGGACATCATCCGAGCCTCCGGGCTGTCGTCCGGTGCCATCTACTCGCACTTCGACAGCAAGGCGGAGCTGCTCCGCCACGTGATGGCGACGATGCTCGAGGACCGCTTCACTGCGGTGGCGGCGGAACCGGACGGGTCGGCGACGACCGTCACCCCGGAGGCGCTCCTGGCCCGCCTGCTCGCCGGCCCGTCGGCGAACCAGGCGCAGACGAGCGTGCTGGTACAGGTGTGGGGCGAGATGTCCAGGGACGCGGACCTCGTGGTCGTCGCGGAGGACAACGTCGCCCATCTCCGCGCGCTGCTCGTCCGGACGCTGACACCGTGGGCGGTGCAGCACGCCGACGCGGATCAGGTCGACGGCCTCACGGCACGCACCGCGGACTGGCTGATCGCGGTCACGTTCGGCTTCGCCACCGTGCTCGCGCTGCAGTCAGCTGGCGAGCCGGAGGCCTTCCACGACAACCTGCTGCAGGCTGCTCGCTCGATCGGCGGCCACGACCACCGTTCGTGAGGATCGGGACGCCGTTCGAGCCCCCGCTGCATCACTGTCCTGTCCCTCACTGGTCCGCGGCTCCCGCTCCGGCAACGAGGTTTCGGACCGCCGTCGCGATGCTCTCGTGGCGAGACGCTGGCGTGACATCGGTTGGCTCCGCGAAGGCCGGTGCCGGGATCGCCCAGGCGAGCACGAGTGCGAACACGAAGGCGAGCAGGTGGGATGCGGGCATCCCCGCAGCGCGTTGCACGCCCGTCGCCTCGATGGCGGCGATCATCTGCCGGTAGGTCGCGTCCTCGAACTCGGGTGCCGTCGTCAGCTCGACGTTGCGCCACGAGAACAGGCGGAGGCTCGTGGTGTCGGTCATCCAGTGGTCGTAGAGACGAACCGCGTACCCGGGGAGGTCGTCCGGGGTGAACTCGACGGCCGCCCCGACACGGCGCACGTTGTCCGCCACGACCTCTTCGAACAGTGCGTTCTTGGAGCCGAAGTAGGCGTAGATCATGCGCTTGTTCGTCTCGGCGGCGTCCGCGATCGCGTCGACGCGACCGCCCGCGAGACCGTTCCGTTGGAACTCCTCGCGGGCGGCTTCGAGCAGCTTGGCCTTGGTCGCGGTCGACCGAGCGGTGCGGCCGTCAACCACGGTGGACCTGCTGCTCAGGCGTCGACGACGTGCGGGGCCTGGAGCTCCTGGAGCAGGGTGTGGTTGTCGGTGCGGACGTACTCATGGAGCAATCGTCCCGCATCGTCCGTCACGAAGACGTTGATGAGGTCGAACACGATCCGTCGACCGTTCGGAGCGAGGGGGCCCACGGGTGACTGCGTGAACTCCCGGACGAAGGTCCCCTCGATCCAGGTCTGACAGGCGATCGCGGTGCCCTCGACGACGACGATGCCGCGGCGGATCGACCGGTCGTCGAACGCCTTCCGGAGGGACGCGAAGTACGCCAGCAGACCGTCCAGGTCCGACTCGAACCCGCCTGGCCCGTGGAACGCGAAGTCCGGGGAGAAGAACCCCACCATCTCGTCCGGCTGCTCGCCGGACACCAGCAACTCTCCTGCTCGGACCAGGCGCGCGACGGCTTGCTCTCGTTGTGGTCGTTCTTCTTCTGCAGCTTCCATGATGGGTAACTATACAGTTACTTACTTCTGGGTGTCGAGGACACGACACCACCGTCGCTCCGCGAATCCGACGACCGTCAGGGCATGAGCACCGCGATCGACAGCCCACGCACCTGCTCAGCCCGCGTCAGCGCTGCAGTGGGATCGTCGATGCCGACGGTCGTGACCTCCAGCGCACTGAGGTCGATGACGCCCGCCTGGACCTGACGCCACACCCGGAACGCGGTCTCCTCCGAGCACATCCACGACCCGCGGAGGGTGATCCGGCGGCGCATCAGCTGGTCGTACGGGATGGGGAGGGACTGGCGGACGCCTCCGAGGAGCACCACCGTGCCGTCGGTCCGGACCGTGTCGAACCCCGCCATCGTGAGGTCGGAGGTCGGCGTCGGACCGAGTGCGTCGATCACGACGTCCGCCTCCCCGTCGAGCGCCAAGCTGATCGCCGCGGCGTCACCGGCGCGACCACCTACGGACCGGACAGCGCACACCCGACGGTCCAGGGCCTCCAGGCGGTCGAGGCTGGCGGCGTCACGCCCGACGGCGACCACTCGCGCCGCGCCGCGCGCGAGCGCCAGGAGCACTGCGGCGCCGCCCATCTGCCCGCTCGCTCCGAGCACGACGACCCGGTCCCCCGCGGCCATCCCACTGCGCTCCACTGCACCAGCCGCGACGCTCAACCAGGGCAGGAACGCGAGCTTCGTCGGATCCGGGTGCGCGTCGGCGCCGGGCAGCGCGAGGACTGCCGAACCGGGCATCAGGGTGCGCTCGGCGAACGTGCCCGTCCGCCACACCCGCCGCATCCGCTCCGTGGTCGCTGTCGTGACCCCGCGACCGCCGATCCCCGTCCAGCCGAGCAGCACCTCCTCGGGTTCGGCGACCCGGCCGCTCCGCAGGAAGCCGGTGCACAGCGCCGTCTCACCGACGCGGACCGTGGTGACGTCGTCCGCGACCTCCTCCACGATCCCGATGCCGCCGATGCCGAGGACCGTCGGTGTCGCGATCCCACCGCGCCCGCCCTGGACGAGCATGCGCGTGTAGGCCGGCACCTGCACCGCGAGCATCCGCAGCACCACACCGCCGCTCCGGACCAGGGGGTCGGGCACCTCCTCGAGCGTGAGTGCCGAGCCGAGTTCGTCGAGTGTCCATGCCTGCATGTCGACAGTCTTCGGCGCGACCGGAGCAGCATCCAGAGCCGCCGCATACTGGTACCCAGACCACCAGGGAGGAACCGGCGTGAGCGACGTCAGCGAGCAGCAGCGCCGGGAACTCGGCGCGTTCCTGCGGGCGCGACGCGAGCGCACACCTCCGGAGGACGTCGGGATGCCGGGCTCGCCCCGGCGACGCACACCGGGCCTCCGTCGCGAGGAACTGGCGATGCTCGCCGGAATCAGCCCCACCTGGTACACGTTCCTGGAACAGGGACGCGACATCCGGCCGTCACACCAGGTGCTCGACGCAGTCGCCCGGGCCCTCGGACTCGGCGACGCCGAGCGGACGCACCTGTTCGCGATCGCCGGGCACGCAGCCGCCGACTCGCGCCAGGGTCGACCGCTGGACCCGGAGGTCGCGCGGATCGTCGACCGCCTCGATCCGGACCCGGCGTACGTGACCGGGGAGACCTTCGACCTGCTCGCGTGGAACAGCGCGGCGGCCGATCTGTTCCGCGGTGCCTTGACCGACCACGAACACCCGAACCTGGTCCGGTGGGTGTTCCTCTCCCCCGACGCCCGCGAGGTCCTGCCCGACTGGATCGACGTGGCACAGAGCCTGCTCGCACGGGTGCGCACGCGCGCCGGGCGACAGCTGGCTCGCGCGTCCCTCGCGGAGCTCGAGGCCGAACTGCGGAGCGCCAGCCCGGAGGCCGACCAGTGGTGGCCGCGGTACGACATCGGCACCGAGGGGGCCGGCATCAAGCGCGTGCGTCTCGTCGACGGGGAGGAACAGCGTCTGGCGTTCACGTCGTTCGAGGTCGCAGAGCACCCGGGGCAGACCATGACCGTGTACCGACGGCTCTGACGCCCGCCCGCCCGCTCGGTACGGTGGAGGCGTGACCGCCCGTCGTCCTCTCAGCCCACTGTTCTGGACCCTCGCACAAGTCGGGTCGCGGGTCCGCGCCGGGTCTCCGCGCGGCCTCCCGGAACCGAGCACGCCGCTGCCCGCCCCGGCGGAACTGCAGATCCCGACGCGGCACGGCTCGATCCGTGCGGTGGTGCAACGTCCCGCCGTCGACACCGAGGACGCTCCGGTCGTGCTCCAGCTGCACGGCGGTGGGTTCGTCAACCGGTACCCCGAACAGGACCTCCACATCGCCCGAGTGATGGCCGACCGGCTCGGTGCCGTCGTGGTGCTGCCCGACTACGACACCGGACCGCGTGTGCAGTACCCGGTCGCGGAGGAAGAGGCGTACGACGTCGCCCGGTGGCTTCGTGACGAGGAAGGTGCCGGGTGGTCCGGTGACCGGCTCCTGCTCAGCGGCGTCAGCGCCGGAGCGAAGCTCGCGATCAACGTTTGCCAACAGCTGTATGCCGCGTCGTTGCCGGCGCCCACCGCCGTCACACTCGTCGTCCCGGTGACCGACGTCACGCGCACGGACCGGACGTCGGACATCCGTCGCCCCGCGATCAGTCCGTTCGTGCAGCGCTTCTCCGGGTGGGCGTACTTCCCGGACACCGTCCGTCAGCAGGAGCCGCTCGCGTCGCCGTCCCGCGACAGCGCGCTGCCCGAAGCGATGCCACCGACGCTCGTGCTGACCGGCGGTGACGACACGCTCGCCCCCGAGGGGGCCGAGCTCGTCGCGCAGCTCCGGAACGGGGGCGTCCACACGGAGCACCACGTCTTCGTCGGGTCGGACCACGACTTCGTCGCGGGCCGCGACCGGGCGGTCATCGTGGAGACACTCGACCGGCTCACTGACTTCTTCGCTGCGCAGCTCTCGCGCCCGGGCCTGGACCCGAGCGCCGACCCGGACCCGGACCCGGACGAGCGGAACGTCCGGTAGTCGACTGACCACCGGGCGGAGCCCCGTCGCAGCGCCGTGCGGCCCGCTCGTCACGTCCCTGCAGCCTGCTGATCACATGCTGCGGTCTGCCGATCCCATCGCGAGGAGCTGCGCGTTCCGGGCTGCGATCTCCTCGTCGGTGTCCGGGGAGATCATCGGCAAGCCGAACTCCTCGGTCTCCATCTGGATCTTCTCCGCGGTGGGGCGGAAGCTGCACTCGTACTCGGCGAAGGCGGCGAGGACGTCACCGTCAGCCGTGACGAAGGCGTCGTAGAGGGCGGTCGCACCGAGGATCGCGACGGACCCGCCCATGCCGGCAGCGGGTGAGGGGCAGTAGGCAGCATCACCGACGAGCGCGATCCGGCCCGCCGACCACGTGGGCAGCCGGTTCTGGCTGAGCTTGTCGAAGTAGAAGTTGTCGGCGTTCAGGGCCTGGTCGAAGACGTCCGAGAACGGCTGTCCGGCGTCGGCGAACACCTCGCGGATGATCTGCTTCTGCGCCTCGACGTCGTGGTGGTCGTACGCGATCTCCTCGTCGGACTGGAACATGAACACCACGTCGGTGCTGTGCTCGTACGAGTTCAGCAGCAGCGTGCGGCCGGGTGCGTTCTGGATGCGCGACGTCCACGGCTGGATGAACATGTCCTGGACGACCGTGACGGACGTGTAGTGGTGCAGGAAGTGGCTGTGGTCCGATTCCGGACCGAACGAGAGCCGCCGCACGGTGGAGTGGTTGCCGTCGCAGCCGAGCACCATCGCGAACTCCCGCTCCGGCCCGTGGCGGAACGAGGCTCGCACCCCGTCGGCTGTCCCGACGAGTGCGGTGATCGAGTCGCCGAACGTCACCTCGACGGTGTCCTCGATCTCGGCGAACAGGATGTCGAGCAGGTCGTCGCGGTGGACCTCGACGTCGTCGAAGCGGTGGATCTCGTACTCGTCGATGACGATGCTCTCGTCCGACGCGTCCGGGTCAGCGGTCACGACGGGGGTGCCGTCGAGGTCAGCGATCACGGTGGTCCGCGGCGGCAGCGCCTTCGCGCGGACCGCCGGGAGGACGTCCATCCGCTCGAAGATCTCCATCGCGTCGCGCCGGAGGTCGACCGGCGTCCCGCCCCTGCGGAGCCCCGGCGCCTGCTCCACGATGGTGACCTCGTACCCGAGGCGTCGCATCCAGATCGCGGTCGTCATCCCCGCGAAGCTCGCCCCCGAGATGAGGACCCGGTCGGGCTGCTGTGTGGTCTCGATGCTCATGGTGTTCCTCCCTGGCGGACTGCCAGAATCAATCGTGGAGTGACTCTACTTTTACAGCGTAGCACCGTTCTTGGAGTGACTCCACGTTTGTGGGAGGATGACGTCGTGCAGGATCAGATGGGTCTCCGGGAGCGCAAGAAACTCGAGATGCGGCAGCGGCTGGCCGACGTCGCCGCGCAGCTCTTCATGGATCGCGGGTACGACGCCGTGGCCATGTCGGACGTCGCGAGAGCCGCCGGGGTGGCAGACCAGACCGTCTACAACTACTTCCCGACCAAGCCGAACCTGGTCCTCGACCGAGCCGGCGACATGCTCGAACGCGCACGTCGCACCGTCCTCGAACGGGAGCCGGACACGACCCCGGCTGAGGCCCTGAGCGCGCAGGTGCACGGTGACATCGACCACTTCGCGGCACGTGATGCCGTCTTCGCACGCGGCGAGTTCCCCGCGCAGTCAGTCATCAGCGACTCGCTCCGCCGCCATGCGCTGGAGTTCCGCCACGACCAAGCCGCGGCGATCGCCACGGCCATCGGACAGACGGATCCCGACGTGCCCGCCCTCGTCGCCCGTGTGCACGCCGGCGCGCTCACGACCGTCATGCAAGCGGTCACCGATCGCATCGGAGCAGCGATCCTCGCCGACGCAGACCTCGCTGCGGCAGCCCGCGAACTCCACGTCGACGCCGACGTCGCACTCACGGACGCCTCGGAGGCGTTCCGGGCCACCAGAGCACGGTTCGCAGGGCCGTCCTGAGGTCGACGCGACCGAGCAGCGGCGCTCGTGGACCTGGTCCTGACGGGCACTGGGACGTCATCGCAGCATGGGTGATCGCGACGACCTGGCTGGCGGACCGCGGGCTCGGAGTCACCGTCGGGTCAGGTGAGCACCACCTGCGCGTGGACGAGGATGTCGTGCAGGTCCGGACGGAGCGTCTCCTGCGAGGGCGTCTGCACCTTCACGATGAGCGCCGCGCCGGGCTTCGCGAACGCCCGGGCCACGGTTGCCGACCACGACCCGTCCGTGGTGTGCCCAGCGATGGAGAGGAACTGCGCGGTGCCGCCGGTCATGGTCGGCAGGAGCTGCTCCTCGAGCTGCTCGGCGGGCATCCCCGCTGCCGTGAACAGCTGCTCGGTGGCGGCGCGGTCCCCCATCGACGGGTCGAGGTCGGTGATCCGCTGCTGCGTGATGGTCGCGACCGAGCCGTCGGACTTCGTGTACTCCCGCGACCCCACGGAGGAGTCCTCCCCCGTCTGCTCCCACCCGTCGAGCGCTGAGACCTCGAGACCGAACGCGGGCAGCGTGCTCGCGGACAGTGCGGCGCCGTCCTCGAACGTGAGGTCCGTGGCCGCTGCCGCTGCGTCGGTGGTCTTCGTCGGCGCCGGCGTCCGTTCCGCAGACGACGGCGACGACGACTGCGACGACTGCGAGGACTGCGACTTCGACGGTGACTGCCGGGCCTCCGGCGCACTGCCGCTGGTTCCCGCGCACCCGGAGAGCGCGACGACGGCGAGCACGACGGCCGCCCCCACGATGGTGGCCCTGCGCGTGACGGGCAGGACGGTCGTTCTGGACATGTGGTTCCCCCTTGACTCCGCCGTGCGCCCCGTGCACCGGCGAGTACGGCACCGAGCCTACGGGTCATGGCCGAGGAGGGGCTTCACGGGGCCGTGCGGACGGGATGATCACGTCCACGGACCAACCTCGACAGCGTCAAGACCGGTCCCCAGCCGTCACGAACGGCAGTTCGGACGTGTCCAGGTTCGGGTTGTCGTCCTGGGTACGCACGAGTTCACGTGCTTCCTCGGTCGTCTCGACGGCGGGCATCGACCCGGGCAGCGGCCTGCGGGAGGACTCCCGCATCCACAGCACGCCGACGGCTCCGACCACGCTCGTCGCCATCAGGAAGTACGCCGGCGCGAGATCGTCGCCGGTGGCCTGCAGCAACGCCTGCACGATGAGCGGCGTCGTCCCGCCGAAGACGGCGATCGCGATGTTGTAGGCGAAGCCCATGCCGGCGTACCGCGTCGCCGTCGGGAAGAGCGCCGGCAGCGAAGCCGCCTGGTTCGACACCCACAGCGCGGTCATCAGCGCCAGCAGCGCCAGTCCGAGGAGAGTGGACCACTGCGCACCGTGCCCGATCAACAGGAACGCGGGGACCACGAGCACCACCGTCGTGGCCGCTCCGATCCACATCACCACACGGCGACCGACCCGGTCCGACAGTCGTCCCGTCAGCGGCAAGAGCACCGCCAGCAGGATCAGCACGGGGATCGTGAGCAGGGTGCCGTCGATGGGCGAGTAGCCCAGGGCGTCGGTGAGGTAGGTCGGCATGTACGACGTCAGGGCGTAGCCGACGGTGTTCGACGCCGCCACGAGCATCATCGCGATGACGATCGGTCGCCAGTACTGGCGGACCATCGCCCACACGGAGCGCGGTCGACCCTCCGCCTCGGCCTGCCGTTCGGTGGCCTCGGCCTGGGCTGCCTGTGTCGCTCGGAACGCCGGGGACTCCTCGATCCGGAGTCGGAACCAGATCGCGACGACGCCGATCACGCCAGCAAGCAGGAACGGGAGGCGCCAGGCCCACGACGTCATTGCCTCCTGACCGAGGGCGAGCTGCAGTGCGGTCACCACGGCGGCGCCGAGCGCGAAGCCCATGTAGCTGCCCATGTCGAGGAAGCTCGCGAAGAACCCCCGGCGACGATCCGGTGCGTACTCGGTGATGAACGTCGTCGCCCCTGCGTACTCGCCGCCCGTCGAGAACCCCTGGAGCAGCTTGAGCACGACGAGGAGCACCGGAGCCGCCGCCCCGATCAGCGCGTAGGTGGGCAGTACGCCGATCAACATCGTCGACGTCGCCATCAGGATGAGCGTCGTCGCGAGCACCTTCTGTCGCCCGACCCGGTCACCGAGCCGCCCGAACACGATGCCGCCGAGCGGCCTCGCGATGTAGGTGGCGGCGAAGACACCGAGACTGAACAGGATCTGCACCGCTGGTTCGGCGGTCGGCAGGAACACCCGGCCCATGGTGACGGCCAGGTAGCCGTACACACCGACGTCGTACCACTCCATCGTGTTGCCGACCACCATGCCGCTGACGGCCCGGCGCATCATGCCCTTGTCGACGACCGTCACGTCGCTCACGCGGAGTCGACGGGAGGGATGTCGGCTCTCGGTACTGCTGGGGTCGGACCGCATGCACTGCTCCTCGCGTCGTCTGGCCGGGCCTCATGCCCGCTGGGACAGCCATCGACGCTAGCGAGATGTCGGCGCGGACGTCGGCTCCGATCCCGAGGAATCCACCGGATCGGGCACGACGCCCCCACCCGCTTCCGCAGCCTGGTGGCGATCCGACGAGGTGGATCACATCCCTGTAACGCTTGTCGCCCGACCGGTCAGCGGGTCACCGACGGCACTGCTGGAGCAGGGGCAGTCGCCGCGCCTCGGCCCCCTCACAGCGCGTCGTCGTACCGGAGGAAGACGATCGTGCGCCCGTCGGCGGTCCCGGCGAAGACCCCGACCGGGCCCGCGGTCCGACCGGTGAGATCGGCGGCGGCGGCGCTCCGCAGTGCGTCCTCCGCACGCCGGGTCAGGGCACTCGGGACGCCCTCCGCGAGCTCCGGGACGTCGACACCCGCCGGGAGGCGCACCAGGGCGCCGACGTAGCTGCCGTCCCGGGTCGCGGACGACCGCAGTCGCTCCGCGCCGTCCGGCAGGCGCACCCCGGTGCGTTGCTCGACCGTCGAGAGCGGCGTCCCGGTGCAGGGCCCGATCCGCGCGCAGTCGCCCAGTGTCCCGACCCGTGTCGCGTTCCACCGCACACCAGCGACACCCGCGGTCAGGACGGCGACGAGCAGCACCACGAGGACCACCAGTGCGGTCAACGACCGGACGACGGACGGCGGGCGGACGAGTGCCACGGCACCCGAGACGTCGTCCAGCCGTGGCCGTCGGCGGCGCAGGACCACGGCGGGGACCGGGTCGCTTGGTGCATCGGGGACGATGGGCGGTTCGTCGCCGTCGAACGGCAGGACGAGCAGCGTCGGGTCATCGCGGAACCGCCTGGAGACGACGGCCTTCGCTCGTGCTTCCATGACGGTCACCGCGGTTATGTCGGTCCGGGTCCCGCCCTGGACGACTCGGAATCTCGGCATCCATCCAGCATCGCGGACCGCGGACGGGTTCGTGTGGGGTCGTTGCCGGATCGCAACATGCCGCCCTGGCGGCGGCAGGGAACGTACCGCGGGCGGGAAGGTGCGAGGAGGAGGAACGCAACCACGGGGCGGCCGGGAGGCTCGGTACCGGGCCGTCACGAGCCTCCCGTCCGGTGGGTGGCGCGGCGCGGCGCGGTGCGCCACCCTGCACGGTGCGGACTCCTCCGGCCGGTGCGAGGTTCATCGCTCCGTGCGGGGCACAGCCTCGTACGGGGTGCGCAACCTCGCACCATGTGCTCGCGATCAGCGGTTGGTCTGCGCTTCGAGGAAGTCCGGGTAGCGTCCGCCGACGATCTCGACGGAGTCGGAGAGCGCCGTCAGGCGGTCGACGTCGGCAGCGGACAGGTCGACGTCCGCGGCCCCGGTGTTCTCGGTGAGCCGGTGCGGCTTCGTCGTGCCGGGGATCGGGACGATCCACGGCTGCCGGGCCAGGAGCCAGGCCAGCGCGACCTGTCCCGGCGTCGCCCCGAGTCCGCTGGCGATCTCCTTCACGCCGTCGACGAGCGCGACGTTCGACGTGAGCGCCTCGCCCCCGAACCGCGGGATGCTCGCGCGCAGGTCGTCGTCGCCGAACGTCGCCGAAGCGTCGATCGTGCCGGTGAGGAACCCCTTGCCGAGCGGGCTGAACGGCACGAAGCCGATGCCGAGTTCGGCGCAGGCGTCGAGGACCCCGTCCTCCGGGCGGCGCCACCAGAGCGAGTACTCGCTCTGGATCGCGGTCACCGGCTGTACGGCGTGTGCGCGCCGGATGGTCGTCTCGGCGGCCTCGGACATGCCGTAGCGGAGGACCTTGCCCTCGGCGATGAGGTCGCGGACGACGCCGGCGAACTCCTCGATCGGGTGGTCCGGGTTGACGCGGTGCTGGTAGTACAGGTCGATGTGGTCCGTCCCGAGGCGTCGGAGCGACCCCTCGGCGGCGGCGCGGACCTCGTCCGGGCGGAGCAGGCGTCCGAGCGGCTCGTGGGTGTCGGGATCGATGGCGTTCGCGAACTTCGTGGCGATCGTCACGCGGTCGCGGACCGGCGCGAGTGCTTCGCCGACGAGTTCCTCGTTGCGGTGCGGGCCGTAGGTCTCGGCGGTGTCGAACAGGGTGACGCCCTGGTCGACGGCGCTGCGGATCAGGTCGACCATCGCGGAGCGGTCGGGACTGCCGCCGTACCCGCCGGTCATCGTCATGCAGCCGAGGCCGATCTCGGCCACGTCGAGGTCGGTCCCGAGGGTCCTGGTCTTCATGGGCGTCCTTCTCTCGGTCGGGGTTCGGCCGCGGCGTGGAGTGCGTCGCGGCGGTCGGTCGCGTCGAGTGCGTCGCGGCGGTCGGTGGCGTCGAGTGCGTCGCGGCGGTCGGTGGCGTCGACGGAACCGAGCAGCCGGAGCGCGTCGGCGGTCGGGGAGCCGGGTTCGGCGGTGTACACCAGGAAGCTCAGGCTCGGGTCGCTCATCAACCGGGCGCCCTCGAACACGAGGTCGAGCGCACCGACGACCGGGTGGACGAAGTGCTTCTCCCCCGTCGCGTGCCGGCGGACGTCGTGCGCGCCCCACTTCGTCCGGAACTCCGGGCTGCGCGTCGAGAGCTCGCCGATGAGGTCCTGCAGGTCCTTGTCGTGGGGGTCGTGCCCGGCTGCGGTACGGAGGATCGCGACGCTCTGGTCGGCGGCGAGGTCCCAGTCCGGGTAGAACGCGTCCGCCCAGTCCCGGTCGAGGAAGGCCGCGCGGGCGAGGTTCGGGCGCTCCGCCTTCCGGAAGAGGTCGGCGTAGAGGGCCCGTCCGAGTGCGTTCGCACCGAGGAGGTCGAGGTGGTCGTTCCGGATGAACGCCGGACCACCGGTGAAGGCGTCGAGGGTGAGCTGCAAGCTGAGGCGGAGCGTCTTCGGCGTGGTCGAGCGTCGTCCGGCGCGGACCGGGGAGGCGTTCGCGGCGCGAGCGAGGTCGAACAGGTGGTCGCGTTCGGCGTCGTCGAGGAGCAGTGCGCCGGCGATGGCGTGCAGCACGCTGTCCGAGGCTCCGGAGAGGCTGCCGCGTTCGAGCCGGGAGTAGTACTCGACGCTGACGTCGGCGAGCATCGCGACCTCTCCGCGACGGAGGCCGGCCACCCGGCGGTTCGGACCCGTCGGCAGGCCGACCTGCTCCGGGCGGACCCGGGCACGGCGGCTGACCAGGAAGTCCTTGACGTCCTCGCTGTTCGTGCTCATGAGGCGACCCTACGAGTGCCGGTCGGGGCGCGGGCTGATGCGGACGGTCGCCGAGGTCGGTCCGTCCTGCAGCATCGGGGGCAGGTACTGGCTGCCCGCGTACTTCGTCTCGTAGGCGGCGTCGATCCGGCTGTTGAGGTCCGGGCCGATCGCTTCGAACGTCACCTCGTGGTCGGCTCCGGCGACGGTGATCCTGCCGGCACCCTGCTCGACGGCAGAGCGGTACCAGCGGGAGCGGCGCCCGTTGTACGCGCGGACGTAGAGGTCGCCGTCGACCACCACCGACCAGATCCACGTGGGGGTGCCGTACGTCGTGCCGTCGGCGCGGAAGGGGCTGACGTGGAGGTCGTCGCTGGCGGCGATCGTCGCGATGGTGTCGGGGGTCCAGTCGGACATGGTGCTCCTGTTCAAGCAGTCGGTGGGAAGGATCCCGTTCGTCAGTGGCCGGCGAGGTCCTCGTCGGCGACGTGCTCGAGCCAGGTGGTCGTGGTCGAGGGGTCGTCGGCGTTCTCGAGCATCGCGAGGTGCTCCATGAACGTCCCCTCGGCGGACGCGTGGAAGTGCTCCTCGCCGGGTGAGACGTGGACGGTGTCACCGGGGTGGGCAGTGATGACCGCGCCGTCACGGGTCCCGAAGTGCGCGACCCCCTGCGTGACGCGCAGGAACTGCCCCCGGGCGTGCGAGTGCCAGGCGGTGCGAGCACCGGGAGCGAACCTGACGAGGGCGAGCGTGGCGCGTTGGTCGTCGTTCTGCGGGGCGGCGATGAGGTCGACCCAGACGTCACCGGCGAACTGCTCGGGCGGGTTCTTCACGGTCGGTGTCTTCGGCAGGATCTCCTGCGACATGGTGGTCCCTTCGGGTTCGGTGTCCTGGCGGCGCCCGGGGTCCAGCGTGGGTGGACGGCCCGGCGTCGTCCACGCTACGAGCGGGGGCAGCGCTGAGGGATGCCCTGACGGGGCAGCCCTCACCGCTGACTCACTGGTCTTCGGCGGGTGCGGCCGCGTTCACCTGCGCGAGCCCGTTCAGGGTGCGCGGGTAGCCGATCTGCGGCAGGAGGACGGTGAGCACGTCGAGGAGCTGCGCACGGGTGTTGCCGACGTTGCGGTTCGCGGCGACGTGTCCCTTGACCTGTGTGTCGGCACCGCCGAGCGCGACGAGGAGCGCGAACGTGATCAGTTCCCGCTGCTGCAGGTCGAAGCCGGTGCGCCTGTAGTGGTCGCCGAAGCAGTTGGCGGACAGGAACCGCTGGAACCGGAGTGCGTCCGCTGGAGCGTTTTCGTACATGCCGTCGACGGTCTCCGTGCCGACGATCTCGCGCTGCACCGCGATCCCGAGGTGCATGCGGTCCTCCGGCGTCGTGGTCGACTGCCCGGGGAGGGGCAGCGTGACACCACGTGCCGTGAGCACCTCGTTGGTGATCGTGGTGAAGTCGACGACGCGGGCGACCCCGACGTACGCGACGGCCTGGTACGTCAGCTCCTTCACCTGGACCGGAGTGACGCCGTTGTCGAGCGCGGCTCCGAGCAGGCTGCGGAACGGGGCGTGCGCACCGACGGCGATCGTCGCTGCGAGCTGGTAGGTGAGGCGGTCGGCACGGCTCAGCGAACTGTTCGCGAGCACGTCGCCGTACGCGAAGTCGGCGTGGTACGCCCAGAACTCCGGGTCGGTCTCGCCGAGCGAGGTGGTCGTGTCCGGGAACAGCGTCGCGAGTTCCTGCTGTGCGTCGTCATGGGTGGTCATCGGGAGCTCCTGTCGTCCTGGGGGTGCAACCGGCGCTCCGGCTGCACCCGTTCGACGCTAGGAGCGGGTGCGCTGACCTGGGACGCCCTGTCAGGGGACGCCCTGTCAGGGAACGCCCTGTCAGGGCACGCCGTGTCAGGGCACGCCTGTCAGGGCACGCCTGTCAGGGCACGAGGGCGGCGAGGCGCCGGAGCCGGATCGCGGACTCGGAGTCGGGTGCCACCGTCCAGAGCACGATCTGCTGGTCCGGGTCCATCGCTGAGGCGAGGATCTCCCAGTCCAGGGTCAACTCGCCGACCACCGGATGGTGCAGGGTCTTGCTGCCGGTCCCCCGGCCAGCGACCTCGTGCGCCGTCCAGATGGCGGCGAACTCGGGGAACTGCGCCGAGAGCTCGTCGACGATGCGGGTCAGTTCGGGGTCGTCCGGGTACCGGGCGCTGTCCCGACGGAGTTGCGCGATCGCGAGTTCCACGACGCCCGGCCAGTCCGCGTAGAGACTGCGCATCGCAGGGTCCGCGAACAGGAGCCGGATGAACGTCCGGTCGTGTTCCGGGACGGCGGCGAAGTCGGTGATGAGCGCCGCTCCGAGCCGGTTCCAGCCGATGACGTCGGTGCGTCGTCCGAGGACGAACGCCGGCGTCGTCGCGAGGTCGTCGAGCGCGCGCTGCAGCGGGGCCTGGACGACCTGTCGTCGGGGCCGGGGCGGCTCGAGCTCGGGCTTCCCGGCGAGTTCGAAGAGGTAGGCGCGGTCCTCGTCGGTGAACCGCAACACGCGAGCCAGGTCGGCGAGCACCGGCGCGGACGCGGCCATCCTCCCCTGCTCGATGCGGGTGTAGTACTCCACGCTGATCGCCGCTGCGTCCGCGACCTCCCCGCGGCGCAGCCCCGACACGCGTCGTGCGCTCCCCGCTGTCGGCACCCCGAACGACCCGGGGTCGAGTTCCGCACGACGGGCGCGGAGGAAGTCGCCCAGTTCACGAGCTCGCACGTCCATGGCCATCTGGTGATCCTGCCATCCGGAAGGGGGCAGAGAACTCTGCCCTGCACGACCGAGACGCGCGCTGTCAGCATCGTCACAATCACCCTGCGTCGTGAGGAGACACCATGAAGGTCATCGGTCTGACCGAGTTCGGAGCGGCTTCCGTGCTGCGCCCCCTGGACGTGCCGGAGCGGCACGCCGGCCCCGGAGAGGTCCGCGTCCGCGTCCGTGCCGCCGCCGTGAACCCGGTGGACGCCATCATCCGCGCGGGAGGCTTCGCCGGGAACGACCGCGCGGTCGCCGAGCCGGTCGTCCCCGGGACGGACGTCGCCGGCACCATCGACGAGATCGGCACCGACCAGCCTGACGGGTTCGACCTCGTCGTCGGCGACGCCGTCTCCGGGTTCGTCGTCCCCGACGGCAGCCACGGGGGCTACTCCGAGCAGATCGTGCTCCCCGCGCTGTCCGTCACGCGGATGCCGTCGAACGGTGGGTACGCCGAGGGCACGGCGTTCCTCTCGAACGCGCTCACGGCGGAGATCACCCTGGAGCACCTCGCCCTCGACCCCGGTCAGACCCTCGCCGTCACCGGGGCGACCGGCGCCGTCGGCGGGTACCTCGTCGAGCTCGCCGCACAGCGGGGCATCACCGTCATCGCTGATGCCCGGGCTGCGGAGTCCGACCGTGTCCGCGCACTCGGTGCCTCGGTCGTCCTGGACCGCGACGACGACTTCGTGGCGGGTGTCCTCGCTGCGACGAACGGTGTCGGCGCCGACGCGCTCGCCGACCCGGCGATCCTGACCGACCGGGTCATCGGCGCCGTCCGCGACGGTGGGCAGGTGGCCTTCTACCTCCCCACCGACGTCGACCCGGGGCGCGGCATCCGTGTCTTCGGGTCGTACGTCATGCGCTCCAACCTCCGGCACGACGCCATCGAACGACTGGCCCGGGCGGTGGAGCGCGGCGAGCTCACCGCGACCGTGGCGGGCACGCTCCCCGCCGACGAGGCGTCGACCGCCCACGAACGTCTCGCGCACGGCGGCTTCCGCGGCCGCCTCGTCCTCGAGTTCTGACGTCGGCGGACAGTTCATCCAGCTGGTCGGCAGCTGGACCCGCGTCCGCTGAACGGGCGATCCGTCGAGGCGCGCGTCGCCGCCACGGCGGCAGTGACCATCGTCAACGCCACCCTGTGACGGACTGGAGGCTCGGGACCAGCTGGCACCGCGCCTCCAGTCCGTCACCGGCCCCGGTCCGTCGCGTCGATGGCGGCCGACCTCGTGGACACGCTGCCGTCCGGACTCGACGCGATCGTCGGGCACTCCCTCGGCGGCCGGGTCATCGCCGACGCCGTGGCGCAGCTCCGACCTCGACGTGCGGTCTACCTCGACCCCGGCTTCGGCCTCACCCTGCCGAGGTCGGGTGTCGTCGCCGCGCTGTTCTGGCGCCTCCCGGGCCTGGGGCGCGTCCTGGCCTGGGCGTACGACCGGGCCGACCAGGCCACGGGTGCCGCGAACGTCGCGCTCGTCGAGGCCGCGCACCGCACCTGGGACCGCTCGATGGTGGCGGACCTGCTGCACGACGTCGCCGTGCACCCGGTGGCGCCAGCACCGCCGGTCGTCCCCTCGACACTGGTGCTGTCCGACGACGGCCGGCTCGTGGTGCCGACCCGGGATCTCCGCCGGTTCGCCGAGCTGGGCTGGGACCTGCTCCGGATGCGCGGCATCCGCCACGACGTGTTGCTGCTCGACGGACAGCGGACGGCGCGGGCGATCCGCGAGGTCGTGGGCACCTGAAGGAAGCGTCCCCGCGGCTGCCGGTCCGTCCGTCCGTCCGTCGGACAGCTGGACGTCTAACGAGCGGGACCTGCCGACGCGCGTCGCGGTGCTGGGCCAGCCGACGCCTGCTCGTAGCGGGGAAGCGTCCAGGCACCGCCTCGGTCCGTCGTGGCTCGTGCCGCGATCCGTTCGGGGATGCGGAGCGCGCAGGCGACGGCGAACGCCGCCTGGAGGGCAGCGACGGCGATCCTCGGTCGCGGGAACCCGAAGGCGAGCAGGCGGGGCTTCACGGCGGCCTGGATCTCGTCGACGAAGGGGCGGAGCGTCGAGTCGTACCGGGCGAGGGCGCCGACCAGGTCGTCCGGTGTGGCGTTGACCTCACCGGCGAGGACGTACGCCCCCACCAGGCCGCCGGAGATGCCCATGCCGCTGTAGGGCGACGCGCAGTGCGCCGCGTCTCCGAGCAGGACGACGCGACCCGTCGACCAGGTGTCGGTGCGGACCTGCAGGACCTCCTGCGAGTAGAAGAACGGTGCTTCCGCCATGCCGTCGACGAACCGCTGCGTCTGCCAGCCGGCACCCCGGAACCGGTCAGCCCAGAACCGCTGCTGGTCCTCGACCGGAGCGCGGTGGACGGCGGAGGCCTCGGCCGACGAGTCGCGGAGGATGAAGTACGCCTGCGTCTCGGTCGCGTTGTGGCTGCGGCGCATGATCTGCCGACCACCGGGAGCCGCGTAGGTCTCGCGCATGTCGCTGTCGGAAGCGACTCGCGGCACGAACCAGTAGGCCATGTGCAGTCCGGTCCGCCAGGACACCTCCGCTCCCTCGGGGAGGACGTCGCGACGGATCCGGGATCCCTGGCCGTCAGCACCGACGAGCAGGTCGAACGTCTCGTCCGAGCCGTCGGAGAAGTGCGCGACGACCTCGTCCTGCGTCTGGTCGAAGCCCTCGACGGTGAGCCCGAAGCGGTAGTCGACGTCGTCCTTCGTGGCGTCGTGGAGGATGCGGACGAGGTCGCCGCGCATGATCTCGAACTCCGAGGTGAGCGTCTGCTTCCCCTGACCGGAGGTGTTCGCCATGATCGCTCCGAGTCGTCGGCCCGACCCGTTCACGAACGCGACACCCGGCTCGGCCACGAGGTGCGCCCGGACCTCGTCCAACAGGCCCATCGCTGCGATCGCCTCGATGCCCTGCCCGCGCAGGTCGACCTGGGCCCCGGTTGCCCGGAGCGCGGGGTACCGCTCCGCCACCGCGACGTGGTGACCGGCTCGCGCGAGCCAGAACGCCAGCGCTGGACCGGCGACTCCCCCGCCTGCGATGAGCACCTTCAACGACTTCGTGTCCTCTGCGACCATGGTGCGCCTCCTGCTTTCCCTATCAGTGATAGTGGGAGTGTGCGCCTATCAGCGATAGTCTGTCAACCATGGCGAAGATCGAGTGGGCTGCGGCGGTCCGGGAAGCGTTGGCGTTGCTCGACGAAGTGGGGCTCGACGGGGTCAGCACGCGCGCGGTGGCGCGGCGGCTCGGGGTGGAGCAGCCGTCGCTGTACTGGCACTTCAAGAACAAGCAGGAACTCTTGGCGGCGATGGCCGCGGCAGCGCTCGAGCGACACGATGAGCTCCCCGTGCCGCAGGCGGGTGATGACTGGAAGGCGTGGTTCCTGGAGAACTACCGGAGCTTCCGCAGCACCCTCCTGGCACATCGCGACGGGGCGCGCCTCCATGCTGGTTCCGTCCCGGACGGCGCCTCCAGGGAACGGCTCCTGCAGAAGTTCGCGTTCCTCGTCGATGCCGGTGTGGCCCAGCAGGACGCGATCGCGGGGATGCTCGCCGCGAGCCGGTTCACCGTCGGCAGCGCCCTCGAGCAACAGGCCGACCCGGACCCGGACCCAGACCCGGACGAGGCAGCAGTGGCCGGGCAGCCCGTCGCCCCGACGCACGAGCACGCCTTCGAGGCGGGCCTCCTGATGCTGCTGACCGGTCTCGAGGGCGTCGGCACTGCCGCCGCAGCCCGGCAGCACTGACGGGCGGCGAACCCTGGCGCAGCACGATCGGGCGTGGCAGCATGACGACACGCACACCGGTTCGAGAGGGGCTCACTCATGACCGAGACACGGCAGCCGTACCGGGCAGACCCGACAGCGACGACGCGCACGCTCCAGCAGGGCAGCCCTGGTGGCAGTCCGAGGACCTACATCGCCCCCGAGCAGGCAGGTCCTGACCACGGCGAGCCACTGGTGCCGCTGAGCACCGCGTCGCGGGTGTTCCGCGTGGTCGTGGCGCTCGCGCTCGGGGTGCTCGGGATCCTGGCCGTGATCAGGATCGTCGCCCTGAGCATCACGCTCGCAGCACTCTGGAACGCCACCACGGGGACACCCGACGCCGGCTCGACGACCACGGCGCTCGTCGGCAACGTCGTCCTCGCGGTCGTGTTCCTGACCTACCCCGCGATCGCCGTCCGGCGTCTCGTCCGAGCCCGTCGCCGACGTCGCTCGTGACCCCGTCCGCGCGCGTGCGCTGACGCCGGCGTCGCGCGGTTCCTTGCTCGTGGGGCTGCGGTCTGCCAGCGTTGCCACATGGACGACGACGTGACCACGCTGCGTCGCGTGCCCGGGTTCCGCTCGTACTGGTCGGCGGCGACCGTCTCGTCGTTCGGATCAGCGGTGAGCGCGGTGGCCGTCCCGGTCCTCGTGGTGACGGTGCTGCACGCCACGCCGTTCGAGGTGGGACTGGTGAACGCTGCGCAGTTCCTCCCGTACGCCGTGTTCGGTCTGCTCGTCGGCGCGTACGTCGACCGCTTCCGCCGGAAGCCCCTGCTGATCTGGGCGAGCGTCGGTCGCGGCGTGTGCCTCGGCGCGATCCCGGTCCTCTGGCTGATGGGGCTCCTGGACCTCTGGGTGACGGCGGCGGCGTTGTTCGTGTTCGGCGTCCTCTCCGTCGTGGGCTTCGCCGCGACGCAGTCACTCCTGCCCCGGATCGTGCCCCGTCCGCTCCTCCTGGCGGCGAACGCGCGGGTGGACCAGAGCGACGCGGCGGCGCAGACGGTGGGCCCGGCGCTCGGAGGCGTCCTGGTCAGCATCGTGACGGCGCCGGTCGCGATCGCCCTCGACGCGCTGAGCTACTTCGTCGACGCCGTCCTCATCGCCCGGGTCCGTGTCGTCGAGCAGCAGCCGGCACGCCGCGCCGAGGGACGACTGCGGAGCGACATCGCCGACGGCCTGCGGTGGACCTACGGCCACCCGACGCTCGCTCCGCTGGCGCTCTCCACACACCTCTGGTTCCTCGCCAACGCCGCCGCGCTCACGGTCTTCGCGACCCTCGCGCTCCGGACGCTCGCGCTCCCAGCGGCGGTGTACGGGACCGTCCTCGCCGTCAGCGGCATCGCGATGCTCGTCGGTGCGACTGCGGCGCCGCGACTCGGTACCCGCTTCGGAGCAGGCCGGACGATCATCGCCGCTCGAGCCGCGTACCCGATCGCGTGGGCGGCCATCGCGATCGCGACCCTCGACGTCGGGGTCGCACCGCCGCCGACGACCGTCGTGGTCCTGTTCGTCGCGTTCGCCGTGCACGGCGCTGCCGCAGGGTGTGAGAACGCGAACGAGATGAGCCTCCGCCAGACCGTCACTCCCGACGCGCTGCTCGGTCGGATGAACGCCACGATGCGCAGCGCGAACCGGACGCTCGCCGCTGCGGGAGCCGTGGGTGGTGGCGCGCTCATGACGGTCGCCGGCGCTGGTCCCGCGCTGCTCGTGGTGACCCTCGTGTTCGTCGGCGCCGTCGTGGTCGCGGCGTGCTCCCCGCTGCGGGTGAGCGCCGTGCGGTAGCCGACGGGCAGCGACACGACAGGACAGTCCCCTGCCTCCGGAGACCTGGAAGCAGGGGAATGCACGCACGACTACCGCTTCAGGTTCGTCAGCTCCTGCAGCACCTCGTCCGAGGTGGTGATGATGCGGGCGTTCGCCTGGAAGCCGCGCTGCGCGACGATCAGGTTCGTGAACTCCTGCGACAGGTCGACGTTCGACATCTCGAGCGTGCCCGACGCGAGCGACCCGATGCCCGCGGAGCCCGGGGTGCCGACGTTCGCCTGGCCCGAGTTCGCGGTGGTGCGGTAGCCGGACGCGCCGGTCTTCTCGAGGCCGGCCGGGTTCGCGAAGGTCGCGAGGGCGATGCGGCCGATGGCGAGCGACGAGCCGTTCGAGAAGCTGCCGACGACGGTGCCGTCCTTCGAGATCGAGTAGCCCTTGAGCGACCCGGCCTCGTGGCCGTTCTGCGACGAGATGGACGCCGTGTTGAGCGTCGCGAAGCCGGAGAGCTGCGTCATGTCGACGGTGATGCCGCCGACCGCGATGGTGCCGCCGGAGGCGATGCTGCCGTCGGCCTTGAAGGTCATGTCACCGGTCTTCGAGAGGCCCTGGCCGTTGGAGGCCGTGACGGTCCAGCCCGTCGTCGTGCGCTGGTACGCGAGCGACATCGTGTGCTTGGTGCCGTACTGGTCGTACACGGTGGCGTCGCGGTTCAGCGTCTGGCCGACGGCGGTGTCGGAGGGCAGGTTGCCCGTGACGGTCGCCGAGCTGGTCGCCGTGGCGGGGGCAGCGGCCTCGATCGGCAGGGTGATGTCGGTGAGCGCGCCGCCGTCGTTGACGACGCCGTTCGTGGCCGGGTAGCCCTGGACGACCTTGCCGTCCGAGCTGACCAGGCGGCCGTTCGCGTCGAAGTCGAACGCGCCGGCGCGGCTGTACACGGTCTCGTTGCCGAGGCGGGTGACGAAGAACCCGTCGCCGGAGATCATCAGGTCGGTCGCCTTGCCGGTGGCCTGGGCCGAGCCCTGCGCGAAGTTGGTGGAAACGCCGGCGACCTGCACGCCGAGGCCGATCTGGGCGGGGTTCGTGCCGCCGATGCCGGTCTGCGGCCCCCCGGCGCCCTGGGTCATCTGCGACAGGGTGTCCTGGAAGACGGTCGACGAGGCCTTGAAGCCGACGGTGTTCACGTTGGCGATGTTGTTGCCCGTGACGTCGAGCATCTCCTGGTGCGAGCGGAGGCCGGAGATCCCGGAGTAGAGCGAGCGGAGCATGGTGTGTCCCTTTCAGGGAGGAAGAGGAAGTGGAAGAGCAGGGGGAAGGTGGATCAGGAGGCGGTCTTGATACCGGAGATCACGTCGAGATCGACCTCCTTCCCGTTCACGGTCACGGTCGGGACGCTCTGCGCGTACGAGACCGCGGATGCGGTCCCGGTGATCGAGGCCCCTGACACGGCGTCCGTGTAGCTGACCTGCTTGCCCACGAGGTTCGCCGCGGCGATCCGCATCTGCAGGGAGAAGTTCTCGTTCCCCGTGGTGGTCTGGTTGGTGACCTGTTCCATCATCGCGAGCTGCGTCTGCTGGCTGATCATCTGGTTGGTGTCCATCGGCGAGGACGGGTCCTGGTTCCGCAGCTGCGTGACGAGCAGCTTCATGAAGACCTCGGAGTCCATCGTCTGGGACGTCTTGTTGGTGTTCGCAGCGAGTGCGGCGGCCTGCGCGGCCTGGTCCACACTCCCGGTGATCCCGTCGATCGGCATGGTGTCTGTTCCTTGTCGTCAGGCCTCAGGCGAGGACGTCGAGTCCCGCGGTGCGGACGGAGGTGGGTGAGGGACGCAGGGTGCGCAGGGTGGTGGGGCGAGCCTCCCGGTCGTCGTCGGCCCTGTCCGGACCGGTGGCCGGACGCCCGTCGCGACCGGCGGACTCGCCGGCCGGTCGGTCCGGGTGGTTCTGCGACGACAGGTCGAGCGTCGTCGCGACCCCGCTGCCGGCAGCGTCGCGGCGCAGGTCCGGCAGGACCTGGCGGACAGCGTCGCGCCCGGCGTCCGAGGCCGCGAACAGCTCGACGTGCATCCCGTGCGCCCCGACGGCTGCCCGCACCGTGACCGGCCCGAGCGTGTCGGGGACCAGGTGGACGGTCACGACGTGCTCACCGGTGCCGGCCTGGGCGAGCGTGAACAGCGGTCGCGCGAGCTGCTGCGCGAGCGGTGCGGGTGCTGGGGCCGCCGGGGCGGCGGGGGCCGTGGCCGACGCCGGTGCGGCGGGTGCGGTCGTCGGGAGCGCGAAGGCCACCTCCGGCGCGCGGCCGGTCGGTCCGGCCTGGAGGCTCGGCTCGGCCTGCGCGGACTGGCCCGCCTCCGCCCGGTGGCCGGGCTCGGACGTCGTGGTGGCGACGATCGCGGCGACGGCGGCCGTCGTGATGGTCGGCGTGGTCGGAGCGTTGGCGGTCGTCGGCGCGGCAGCGGCCGCCGTGCCGGACGTCGGCGCGGCAGCGGTCGTCAGCAGCGCGGCAGCAGCGGTCGGCGTGGCGGGGTCCGGCGCGGGCGCGGGCGGCGCGGCTGCCGCGCTGGCGGTGCCGGCCGGTGCCGATGCCGATGCCGCCGAGCTGGACGGGTCGGTCGATCCCGTCGCGGGCGAACCGGTGGTCGTCATCGTGCCCGCAGCCGTCGGGGTCGTCGTGGTGCTGGCACCAGTCGGGGTCGTCGTCGTCCGCGCCGCCGTGGTGCCCGCCGTCGTCGGGCCGGTCGTCGTCGGGCCGGACGTCGTGCCGGTGGGTCCCGTCGTCGGGCCGGTCGTCGTCGTGCCGGTGGGGCCCGTCGTCGTGGAGCCTGCCGTCGCCGTTCCCGCGGCCGTCGTACCGGCGGCCGTCGTGCCCGCGGCCGTCGTGCCCGCGGTCGTCCCGGTGGCCAGGCCTGCGGTGGTCCCACCTGCCGTGGTCGCACCGGCGGTCGTCGAACCCGCGGCCCGCGGACCCGTCGTCGCGGTGCCGCCCATCGCCGACGCCCCGAAGCTGGCTGCCGCCATGAGCACGGCCGCCGGCGCCGCCGGCGTGCCGGCTCCGCCGGCTGGCGGCGCGGCCTCGGAGGCCGAGTCTCGCGCTCCCGGACCGGACTCGGCGTCCGCGTCACGAGGAACGTCCGCCTGCGCGAGACTCGGCTCCGCGGTGGCGGTGGCCGCGGCCGCGTCGGCACGCATGGCGTCGTCGAACCGGGTGCCCGTGCCGGCAGCGCGGCCGGTGCCGGGCGTGGCCGGTCCCCCGCGGGCGGGCACGGCGGGCGCGATCGGTGCGGTGGTCATGCTCATGCGGCGGCCGTCCCGGACTGCAGCAGCGACATCAGCGCGGCGGTCTGCAGGTCGGTGCCGCCCGCGGTCGGCGCAGCGGAGACGGCCTGGGCGGCCTTCGTCGCGGCGGCGTCCTGCGCGGACGGCACGATGCGCCGGATGGTCGCGATGTCGCTGTCCTTGTACCAGTTGTCGACGATCCGGACGTCCTTGCCGGGGTGCGGCGCGTGCAGCACCTTGCCGTCGCCGACGTAGATGACGACGTGGCCCTCGCCCTTGGGGATGATGAGGTCCCCGGGCTGCGCGTTCGCGAGCGACCCGACCTCGGTGCCCATCTTCGCCTGGTCCGGGACGACGCGGGGCATCTTCACGCCGAGGTCCTTGAAGACGGTCTGCACGAGTCCGGAGCAGTCCATGCCGGCGGTCGTGGTGCCGCCGAACACGTACGGCACGCCGAGGTACTTCTTCGCGTCGGCGACGACGTCGTCCCCGGTGGCACCGCTGCCCGTGGCGATGGTTCCGGCGCCGGCGTCCACGGAGGTCGCCGGGGCAGCGGGAGCCACTGCCGCAGCGGCAGTCGCTCCGGCGGTCGTCCCGGCGCCCGTCGTCCCGGTGCCCGTCGAGCCGTTCGCGCCGGCGAGGGCCGAGGCGAACGCCGTCGACGAGTCAGCCGAACCGGGGGTCGCCGCCGTCCGGGTGGCTCCCCCGTTCTGCAGGGTGTCGATCTGGGAGCGGATCTCGGTGATCCGGCTCAGCACGGCGTCGAGGCTCATCGAGCACCACCTTCCACGCGGCCACGTGCCGCGATCTCGTCGAGCACGGTCTGTTCCGTGCGGAGTTCCTCGGCCGCCACGCGGGTGCCGTGCTGCTCCTCGAGCTTCTCGAGCCCGAGTGCCGACCGGCGTGCGGCGGTGTACTCGTCCTGCGCCCGGTCGGCGTCGACGCGGCGGTTCTGCACCACGGCGTCGAGCTCCTGGAGCATCCCGCGGGTCGCGGCGCGGGCAGCGGCCACGGCGCTCAGGGTCGCGGCGTCCTGGATCGGCATCGCGATGCCCGTGTCCTCGAGCGTGCGCCGGGCGGCGATGCGGGCGTCGGCGGCCTCGCGGACGCGGTCGTTCGCGGCCGCCAGGGACGCCGCGGCACGGTCCTGTTCGGCGTGCCGGAGACGCAGGAGCCCGGCGAGCGGGAAGCGGCGGTTCACCGGACGCCCCCGAACTGCCGGACGAGCCCGCCGAGGCGCTGCCACGAGTCGGCGGACGTGACGCGCTCGTCCATGCCCTGGCGCAGGAACGCGTTGATCGCGTCCTCGTGGTCCACGGCGGCGTCGACGAGCGGGTTCGAGCCGCGCTGGTACGCGCCGACGTCGAGCAGGTCCTGCGCGGCCTTCCGTGCGGCCATAACCGTGCGGAGTGCCGTGGCTGCGGCGCGTTCCTCGGCGGAGGTGACCTTCGACGCCACGCGCGAGATCGACCCGAGGGCGTCGACGGACGGGAAGTGCCCGGTCACGGCGAGCTTGCGGTCGAGCACGACGTGCCCGTCGAGGATGCTCCGCGCGGAGTCGGCGATCGGTTCGTTGTGGTCGTCGCCGTCCACGAGCACCGTGTACAGGCCCGTGATGCTCCCGACACGGTCGGTGCCAGCACGCTCGAGCAGCCCGGCGAGGACGGAGAACGTCGACGGCGGGTAGCCCCGCGTGGCCGGCGGCTCCCCCACGGACAGCCCGATCTCCCGCTGCGCCATCGCGACGCGGGTGAGCGAGTCCATCATCAGCACGACGTCCTGCCCGGCGTCGCGGAACGACTCCGCGATCCGGGTGGCGACGAACGCGGCACGCAGGCGCATCAGCGCCGGCTCGTCCGAGGTGGACACGACGACGATCGAGCGGGCGAGGCCCTCGGCGCCGAGGTCGTCCTCGAGGAACTCGCGCACCTCGCGGCCGCGCTCCCCGACCAGGGCGATCACGTTGACGGCGGCGTCGCTCCCCCGCGCGATCATCGACAGCAGCGAGGACTTGCCGACGCCGGAGCCGGCGAACAGCCCCATGCGCTGCCCGCGGCCGACGGTCGTCAAGGTGTCGAGCACCCGGACGCCGAGCTGCAGCGGGGTGTCGATGCGGGTGCGGGCCATGGCGTTCGGGGTGGCGTGGTCGAGCTCGACCCAGCCGTCGGCGTCGAGCGGCCCGCGGTCGTCGATCGGCCGCCCGAGTCCGTCGAGCACGCGGCCGAACAGCCCGCGGCCGGTCGGCACCAGCACCGGACGACCGGTGGGTCGCGCCGGGGTGCCGGCGGTGATCCCGGTCAGGCGCCCGAGCGGCATGCAGCGGACCCCGGTCACGTCGGTGGCGACGACCTCGACGGCGGTCTGCGGTCCGTCCTCGTGGCCGACGAGCACGACCTCGCCGATGCGGGCGTCGAGGCCGGCGACGGTGAGGCCGAGTCCGACCGCGCTCGTGACGACGCCGACCCGCTGGGGTGCGGCGAGGGCGACGGCCGCGTCGAGCGCGCGGGGACGGAGGAGCGTCGCGGTCATGCGGACACCCCCAGGGCAGCCTTCGCGCGGTCGAGCGCGACACCGATGCGGGCGTCGAGGACGCCGTCGGGCAGGTCGACGACGGCGTCGCCGTCGGCGAGCGTCGCGTCCGCGCGCACCGCGACCGGCAGGTCGAGGGCGGCGACCGCGGCGGCGTCGGCCGGGCTGAGCCGGACCGCGATCGCGACCGTGTGGTCGACCAGGGCGAGGGCGCGGCGGACGGTGGCCTCCGCGCCGGACGCAGGGACAGCCTCCTGGCCATCGGCGGTGCCACCCACCGGACGGGAGGCGCGGATCGCGTACCCGACTGCGGCCTCGGCGAGCTCCATGGCCGCGTCCACCACCGACTGCTCGGCGGACTCCAGGACCGGCACGGTGCGCGCGAGGAGCGCGTCGGTCGCGGCGGCCAGCGCGGCGACCCGACGGGCCGTCTCGGCCTCGAGGGCGGCGGAGCGGGCGGCGTGCGCGGCGTCGAGCTGCGCACGGAGCGCCTCGGTCTCGGCGTGCGCGGCGCGCAGCCCGGCGGCGTACCCGGCGGCGTGGCCACGGACCTCGGCGCTGGCGACCCGGTTCGCGAACCCGGCGTCGGCCACGACGGGGAACGTCAGGCGCTCGAAGGCGGTGTCAGTCAACGAGCTCGTCCTCCTCGGCGCGGTGGACGGTGATGACGCCCTGCGCCTCGAGCTCGCGCACGGAGCGGACGACCTCGGCACGCGCTTCCTCGACCTGCGAGACGCGGACCGGGCCCATCGACTGCAGTTCGTCGTCGAGCAGCTGGCGGTTGCGCTCGGACACGTTGGCGCGGATGGTCTCGGTGACGGGACCCGCGGCGCCCTTCATGGCGGTCGCGAGGATCTTCGAGTCGATGCCGCGCAGCACCTGCTGGATGTCGCGGGACTCGAGCTTGACGATGTCCTCGAAGGTGAGCATGCGGGAGCGGATGTCCTCGGCGAGCTCGGGGTCGCGCGCCTCGAGACCGTCGAGCACGGCCTTCTCGGTGGCGACGTCGGAGCGGTTGATGATGTCGACGAGCGGCTGGATGCCCCCGACGACCTCGACGCTCTCGCGCGGCGACACGACGGCCCCGGCGCGCTGGCGAAGCACGCCGGCGACGATCCCCACCGACTCGGGCGTGGCGGAGCCCATGGTGGCGAACGCCTGCGCGACGTCGGTGCGGGCCTGGTCGTCCACCCCGGCGAGCACGGCGCTGGCCTGTGCGGGCTTGAGGTGGGCGAGCACGAGCGCGATGGTCTGGGGCAGCTCGCCCTCGAGCAGGGACACGACCTGTCCGGGTTCGGCGTCGTCGAGGAAGTCGAAGGACTGGCCCGCCAGGTTCGAGGCCAGGCGGTCCATCACGCCGGCGGCGCGCTCGGAGCCGAACGAGGCCTCGAGCAGGCCCATCGCGGCGTCCTTGCCACCGCGGCGCTGGCGACGACCGCTCTGGGTCATCCGGTGGAACTCGCTGAGGGTCTGGTCGACGACGGTGTCCTCGACGCGGCGCATCCGGACGATCTCGGCGGAGATCTCCTCGGCCTCGAGCTCGGAGAACTGCTTCATCACCTCGGCGGCGCGGTCGGTCTCCATCTGCATGAGGATCAGCGCGACCTTCTGCGCGCCGCTCAGCGAGCGGTCGCCGGCCTTGACGGCGGGGCCGTTCACACCGGGCTCCGGTCGTCCAGGAGCCCGCGGAGCAGGTCGGCGGTGCGCTTCGGGTCACGCTCGGCCAGGGCGGAGATGTCCTGGCGGCGGCGCTCGGCCGTGACCTCGTCGGTGGTGAGGATCTCGGTCGGGGCGTCGTCGTGCGGCAGCGTCGGCAGGGCGACGGTCGCCGGGTCGTTCCCGGCCAGCAGCCCGGCGCGGGCGTCGGCGGCGTCGACGGCCATCGGCAGTTCGAACGCGGTGCCGAAGGCGTCGAGCTCGCCGACGTCGACGCTCTCGCGCTCCTGGCGGCGGCCACGGCGGACGAGCACGATCATCAGCGTGATGAGGGCGAGCGCGATGCCGACCACGATGCCGGCGGTGCGGATCGCGGACCAGAGCGCTTCCTGCTGGTCCGACTCCTGCTGGGCCTTGAGCGCCTTCGCGGCGTCGTCGGCGGCGCTGGTGTCGAAGTCCATCATCGCGACCTTGACCTGGTCGCCACGAGCCGCGTCGGTGCCGGCGGCGGCGGACACCAGGTCGTTGATGCTCTGCAGGTTCGCGCTCTGCACCGACGGGGCCTTGCTGTTCAGCGCGACCGACACCGTCTGGCGGTCGACGGCACCGGCGGGGATCTGCGTCGTCTCGGTGGTGTGGTCGACGGCGTTGTTCTTCGTCGCCGACTCGTTCTTGTAGCCGTCGTCGCCGCTCGTGGCCCCGCTGGTGGCCGTGCCGTTCGGCACCGCGATGTTGTCCGGGCCGAGGACGCCCGTCGCGCCCTTGCCACCGGCGGCAGCGCCGGCGCCGTACTGCTCGGTCGTGGACGACTCGTTCAGCGCGACCGGGCCGGTCGTCGGGGTCGTGTACGACTCCGCCGTGCGGGTGCCGGTGTTCTGGTTCATCGTCGCCGAGACGACGACGCTGGCGTTCCCGACACCGAGCGTGGTGTCGAGCAGGTCCTGGATCTTCTTGCTCGTCGCGGCGTCGTAGTCGGCCGCCTGGTCGCTGCCGGACCCGGTCGCGCCGGTGCCGACGGCGGAGAGCGTCTGGCCCTTCTGGTCGACGACGGAGACGTCGGTGGTCTGCATGCCCTCGACGGCGGCGCTCGTCAGGTGCACGACCGCCTGGACCTGGTCGGTGGTCAGCTCGGTGCCGTTCTTCGTGGCGATGAACACCGACGCGGTCGGGTCCTTCTCCTCGGACACGAACACCGACTTCTTCGGGATCGCGAGCTGCACGGTGGCGGTCTGCACGCCGTCCATCGCGGAGATCGTCTTCGCGAGCTCGCCCTCGATCGCGCGCTTGTAGGTGACGTCCTGCTGGAACTCGGAGCTGGTGACGCCCATCGTGTCGAGCAGCGAGTAGCCGCCCTCGTTCGACGACGGCAGCCCGTTCGACGCGGCCTTGAGCCGCTCCGTGTAGACCTTCGACTGCGGCACGAGGATCGTCGCCCCGCCGTCGGTGAGTTCGAACGGCACGCCGTCGGTCGTGAGCTGGTCGGTGACCGAGCTCGCGTCCGCCGCGGCCAGGCCGGTGAACAGCGGCGCGTAGGACGGCTTGCCGAGCCACGACGCCAGCGCGAAGCCGCCGAGGACGAGCGCGGCGACACCGATGATCGCGATGGTGCGCTGGGCGGCGGTGAAGCCCTTGACGTAGGCGCCGAGGCGGCCGAACAGGGTCTGCAGTGCAGCGGGCATCAGGCCTGCATCCTCATGATCTCGTTGAAGGCGTCGACGCCCTTGTTGCGGACCGCGGCGACGAGCTCGAGGGTGACCTGCGCGCGGGTGGACGCGATGGTGGCGTCGTGGATGTCGTCGAGGTTGCCGGTGACCGCCTTGAGCGCGAGCGTCTTGGAGTCGCTCTGCAGCTGCTGCAGGCCGTCGACGGCGTTGCCGAGCGACGCGGCGAACCCGCTGCCGCCGGTGCCGGACGTGGCCGAGGTGCCGAGGTCGCTGCTCGTCCCGGAGACCGAGGTGAGCGCGTTCGTCATGGCGTTCGTGGTGACGCCGTTCACGCCGTCGATGGGCATCAGTTCTTCCCGATCTGCAGTGCCGCTTCGTAGGCGGTCTTGGCACGGTCCACCACGGCGGCGTTCGCCTGGTAGCCGCGCTGGGCCATGATGAGGTCCGCCATCTGCGTCCCGAGGTCGATGTCCGGCATGCGGACGTACCCCTCGGCATTCGCGAGCGGGTTGTCCGGGTCGTAGGTCACTCGACCGGCGGCGCTGCCGAACGCGGCGCCCTTGACGTAGGCGCCGGACACGCCGTTGCCCTCCTGCACCTCGACGTAGCGGGCCTGGAAGGCGGAGTCGTCCATCGACTTGACCGTGTTGACGTTCGCGATGTTGTCGGAGATCGCGTCGAGCCACTTGCGGTGCACGGTGAGGCCGGTGCTCGCGATCCCGATCGCGTCGAACGTGGTCACGAGTTCGTCCGCATCGCCGCGCGGACGCTGGTGAGCTCGGAGTTCATCGCCTGCGTGGCGAACTGGTACCGGAGCACGGTGTCGATGTTCGACAGCGTCTCCTCGTCCAGGTTGACGTTGTTGCCGTTCGTGTTCGTCGGCTCGAGGCTCCGCGCCATGGTCGGCGTCGTCGAGCCCTTGCCGTCGACGATCGACTTCGCGAGCGCGTCCTCGAACTGCACCTTCTCGGCGTGGTAGTTCGTGGTGTTGATGTTCGCGATGTTGTTCGCGATCACGCGCTGGCGCATCGACAGCCCGTCGAGCGCGCTCTGCAGCGCTGCCGACGTCACGGAATCGAACACAGGGGTCCCCCTCGGACGCGGCGCCGTCTCAGGTCGTGACGTCGCCGTGCGGTGGTGGCCGATCCCTGGCCGGTGGTCGAGCGATCCGTGCTCGTGTGGCGCTATCGGAGCCCGTCGCCGAGCCCGTTAGCGCTCGCCCCGAACGGGGGCCGGGTGCGGCTCAGGCGGAGGCGTCGAGGTACACGGAGCGCTGCGGCGCGCGGGTCGCGTCGACCTGGCGGAGCGCACCGAGGTGCTCCAGCGCCTGCCGGCGGTCGCCGTCGAGCGTCGCCATCCGGTCCCGCTGCGCGGCGAGCAGCCGGGAGGCTCGTCCCGCCAGCGCGCGCGGCATCGGTCCCAGCCCGGTCGGCTCGTGCCAGGGGGCCGGGTCGCCGTCGACCGTCGCCTGCTCCAGCGACGTGAGCACGGCCTCCCAGGCGGTGTGACGGTCGGCGTCGGTGCCGGTGCCGGTGCCGGTGCTGGTGGTGTCAGGCGACACCGAGTGCTCCGCCCGCGTGCTGACCGATGACGGCCGGGGCGGCCGGCATCGCGGCGGCCGCGTCGTGCCACGCCTGGCGGAGCGGCTCGAGGATGCGGACGCAGTCGCGGGTGGCCTGCACGTCGCGGTGCACGTTCGCGGTGATGAGCGACGTCGATGCGTAGTTGTAGATGGCGAGCAGCCCCTCGCCGCCGTCCCACGCGTCGATGCGCAGGGTCGACGACAGTTCGCCGACGATCGCCTGGGCGTGCAGGAGCTGGTCGCGGGCGGCGTCCCAGTCGGTGCTGACCTGGGCGGCCTCGGCACGGTGCAGGTCGAGCAGCAGCCGGTCGTAGAGCATGGTCACGAGCTGCGCCGGCGTCGCGGACAGCACCGACTCGTTCGTGTACTGCGCGCGGCGCTGGTCGGTCACGCTGCGGGGCTGCGCGGCCTGGCGGAAGGCGGCGGCGCCGCTGAGGTCGTAGGCGTTCATGTCGGTTCTCCTGCGGCTCAGCTGGACAGCGCCGAGAGCTGACCGGCGAGCCAGCTGGACTGCGACTGCAGCTTGCTGAGGCTCGTCTCGAGCGCGGCGTACTGCGTCTGCAGCGTCGCTCGGCGCAGGGTCAGTCGGTCGGTCCACGAGTCGATCTGCGTGTTGAGGTCCTTGACGACGGACTGACTGCCCGTGATCGCGGTCGTGATGGAGCCGGTGTACTTGTCGCTCGCGGCGGTGGCGGCGTCCGAGACGGTCTTCGCGAGACCGGACATGATCGCCTGGGTGCCCACGGGGTCGGCGGCCAGGGCCTTCTGGAAGACGGCGGCGTCGAAGTCGAAGTCGCCGTCCTTCGAGATGACGATGCCGATCGACGACGGTGACTTCCCGTTGACCGGCGTCGACATCGCACTCGTCAGGCGCTGCACGGCCGAACGCGTGGTCGCGTCGCCGAGCAGGACGCCGGCGGTGGTGCTCGTCGTGCCGTTCGTCGGGCTGGTCGTGCTCGTGACGCCGGTGTTCGAGCCGTAGTAGGCCGTGACGGCGTTGAGCGCGTCGACGAGCCCGGAGGCCACCGCCTGGGCCTTCGAGCTGTCCCGCCCGACGGTGACGGTGACCGGGTCCGTGGAGGCCTTGGACACCGTCACGTCGACGCCGGGGAGCAGCCCGGTGAAGGCGTTCGTGGCGCTCGTGATCGTCTGCGCGGCAGCCGTCCCGGCCCAGAGGGTGACGGAGGCGTCGGCGGCCTTCGTCACCACGGCGGCCCCGGGCTCCGCGAGCACGTCGGTCGCGGTGCCCGCCGTGACGTCGGCTGCGGTCCCGCGGTGCAGGGTGAAGCCGTTCGCGGCACCGGTCGCGGTGCTCGTGAGCTGCAGCCGGTAGAGCTTGGTGCCCGAGGCGTCGGTCCCCGCTGCCACCTTCGTGGCGGTGACCCCGGCGGCCGAGCCGTTGATCGCGGTCACGGTGTCGTCGAGGGACCCCGAGGCCGGCGTGACCGTGGTGCTCGTGCCGTCCGGCTTCGTGAACGTCAGGGGTGACGCGTCGGACGCCCACGAGGACATCGCGGCCGTGACCCCGACCTGCGCGGCGGCGGTCTGGCCCACGGTGAAGGACACGGACCCTGCGGCGGCCGTCGCGCTCGCGGAGACGGTGGCGTTCGTCGCGCTCGAGGTCGCGGTGAACAGGTCGAGCGAGCCGGCCTTCGCGGCGGCCGAGGCCTTCGTCGCGAGGGACTGCACGAGCCCGTTGATCGTCTGCAACGACGAGATGAAGGAGTTGGTCGTGGAGACCTTCGCCTTGAGCAGTGTCTGCGGGACCTGCTCGACGCTCATCAGGGAGTTGATGAGGTCGGTGGTCTTGAGCCCGGAGACCAGGCCGTCGATCGCGAGCGAGCTGCTCGTGGCGCTCGTGGTGGACATCGCTGGCTCCCCTGGGGGCTGCTGGTCGGAGTGAGCCGGGGCTCGAGAGGGTCAGGGGGTGGCCACCACCACCGAGGACGACCTGATCGGGTCCCCGGTGGTGGCGGCCGGTCCGGCTAGCGGAGCAGCGACAGGACGCCCTGCGTGCTCTGGTTCGCCTGTGCGAGCATCGACGTGCCGGCCTGGCTGAGGATGTTGTCGCGCGTGTACTTGACCATCTCCTCCGCCATGTCGACGTCGGTGATGCGGGACTTCGCCGCCGTGAGGTTCTCCTTGGCCACGTTCGTCACGTTGATGGCGTGGTCGAAGCGGTTCTGGATCGCACCCAGGTTGGAGCGAGCCGACGAGACCGACGCGATCTGGGCGTCGATCAGCTTGATCGATGCCTGGGCGTTGTCGGCCGTGTCGAAGGCGAGGCCACCGGTCGACGTGGCTCCGGGCGTGCCCGCCGCGACACCGGTGCCCGGTGCTGCGACGGCGACGTCGCCACCGTTGTTCGCGGTGATGGTCAGGCCGGTGCCGGCGCCGTTCGCGTCCTTGTTCACCGTGACGGTGAAGTTGGCCGAGAAGTTCGCGTCCGCCTTGAGGGCGTCCGCGTAGCCCTGCACGCTCTTGAAGGAGCCGGCAGCGCCGAGGTCAGCCGTGGTCACCGAGGTGGTCTCGCCGCCCTTGGACACCTCGAAGGTCGCCTTGCCGGTGAGCTTCGAGACGTCCGCGATGTCGAACTTGGTGCCGGTCGCCGAGGCGCCGCCCGCCAGGTTGTCGACGATCTTGGAGACGTTCGCACCCGAGAGGTCGACCGCGATCTGGCTGTCCGCACCGGCGTTCGCGCCGACCTGGAACTTCAGGGTGTCGTTGCTGTTGAGCAGCGAGGTGCCGTTGAAGTTGGTCGACGTGGCGATGCGGCCGAGCTCCTTCTGGAGCTGCCCGACCTCGGTCTTGATGGCGTCGCGCGAGGTGGCGTTGTTGGAGTCGTTGCCAGCCTGGACGGCGAGGTCACGCATGCGCTGGAGGATCGAGTGGGTCTCGGTGAGGCCACCTTCAGCGGTCTGCACGACGGAGATGCCGTCCTGCGCGTTGCGGGCGGCGACCGTGAGGCCACCGACCTGGGACTTCAGCCCCTCGGAGATCGACAGACCGGCCGCGTCGTCGGCAGCACGGTTGATGCGGAGGCCGCTCGAGAGCTTCTCGAGGGACTTCGACAGGTCGTTCTGCGTGGAGTTGAGGTTCCGGTACGTGTTGAGTGCCGAGAGGTTGGTGTTGATGGACATACCCATGGTGAATTCCTCCGTGAAGTGTGGGTCTTCGCCGGCCCGTCCGTGGGCTGGCATCGTTGCCTGTCGGCCGGGCGGCCGGAGGCGTTAGGAGAACGGGGACGGATTTCTCCGACACCTCCTCCTGGTCTCAGCTCGCGACCACCTGGTGGCTCGCGGCCGCGTGCTGCACGGCGCGGGCGACCCCGGCCGTGGCGTTCGCGGCCACGCGGGCCAGGTAGGCGCTGCGGCGCGCGGCAGTGGTGCGCGACGCGGGCTCCGGGGCCGGCTGGCCGTCGCCGTAGTGCGTGGCGAGGCCGTCGCGGAGCAGGCGCATCGCCTCGGAGCGCTGCTGCGAGACGGCGGAGTGCGTGATGCCGAGCTCGGCGGCGACGTCGGTGACCGAGCGGTCGCCGAAGTAGACGGCCTCGACGACGAAGCGCATGCGCTCCGGCAGCGCCTCGACGGCGGCACGGAGGTAGCGGTCGCGCTCGGTGTCGACGAGGTCGTCACCGGGGAGCGGCAGGTCTGCGGCGACGGTGTCGTGCACGGTCTCGTCGATGGGGCTCGTCGTGCGGCCGGCGTCGCTCATGGCGTCGACGGCGGTCTGGCGGTCCACCCCCATCGCGTCGGCGATCTCCTGCACGGAGACGCTCCGACCGAGGCGGGCGGACAGGGCCTCCTGCGTGGCGAGGACCTCGCGGATGCGCTTGCGGGTCCCCCGGCTCGCCCAGTCGGCGGAACGCATGTCGTCCGCCAGCGCGCCGGTGATGCGGGTGCGGGCGTAGGCGCCGAACGGCACGCCGAGGGTGGGGTCGAAGGCGTCGGCGGCCGCGACGAGCGCGAGCGAACCGACGGCGGCGAGGTCGTCGCGGTCGAGGTGGGTGGCGCGGGCGCGGACGTCGGCGACGATGTAGCCCACGAGCGGCAGGTGCTCGACGATCATCGCGTTGCGTTCGGTGCGGTCCATTGGTCTTCCCCTGGTCGTCTCGTGCTGACTGACCCCGTCCGTGGGCACGACGAACACCGGCCGCGTGGTGGCCGGTCGGTACGCCGAGGTCCCGCCCGGTTCCCTCCGAGCGGTGCACCTGCGTCGCTTCCGACGCGGTCCGGGTGTCCCCCGGTGGTGCGGTTCCGAATGTATCGGCTGGCAATCCGCCGGACACCCCTGTGAACGGCCCCAATGCGGGGGGACGAGGGGTCGGGAAGGGTCCCCATTGCAGAGGACATGGCGAGGAGAACGACCGTTCCTGTCCCCTGTTCTGAGGGTGGCGGCGGGCCGCGCGGGACGTCCTGCTTACGCGCTTCCCGGACTGGCCGATAGTCCATCGTGTCCAGCCGGACGACCGACAACGGGAGGAGAAGATGAGCGTGAACGACCTGTCCGCCGTGCTCTGGCGTGAACGAGAGCTGCTCGAACTGCTCACCTTCAAGCTCGAGGAGGAGCAGCTCCTGCTCGCCGCGGGCCGCTCCCGCTGGGTGTCGCACGCCAGCCGCGAGGTCGAGCAGGTGCTCGCCCGCCTCCGCACCACCGGCCTCGAGCGCAGCGCCCAGAGCGCCGCCGTCGCCGAGGAGTGGGGCGTCGACCCCGACGCACCCCTGCGCGACGTCGTCGCCGCCGCGCCGTCCGGCCCCTGGGGCGAGATCCTCGCCGCCCACCTGCAGGCGATGCTCGAGCTCACGACGCAGATCGGCGCGCTCCGCGACGAGAACGACCGCTTCCTCCGCACCGCCGCCCAGGCGACCGAGGAGACCCTCGCCGGCACCGTCGGCGACACCGCGACCTACGACGCGACCGGCTCCTCGGGGCAGTCGGCCGGCGAGGCCCGACTCTTCGACGGGAGCCTCTAGACCATGGTGAGCACCTTCGGGTCCCTCGCGACCGCCTACTCCGGGCTGAGCGCCGCCCGCGCCGGCCTCGACGTCACCGGGCAGAACATCGCGAACGCCGGCACCGCCGGGTACACGCGGCAGCGCATCACACAGTCGTCCGTCCCCACCGTGCAGACCGGCTTCATGCGCGGCACCGCGGCCCTCGCCGGACAGGGCGTCTCCGTCGACGGCATCGCCCGCCTCGGCTCGATGACCCTCGACGCCGGTGTCCGCGCCGCCGCCGGGTCCTCCGCCTACGCCACGGCCAGGTCGGGCGCGCTCGACCAGCTCGAGGACGGGCTGCACGAGCCCGGCACGAACGGACTGTCGGCGAAGCTCGACGGCCTCTGGTCCGCGTGGAGCGAGCTCGCCGCCCACTCCGACGACCCCGGCGCCGCGAGTGCCCTCCTCGGCGCGGCCGGCACCGTCGCGACCACCCTCGCCAGCGGCTCGAAGGCCGTCAGCGCGCAGTGGGACGGCCTCCGTGCCACGGTCGCCGGCCAGGTCGCGCAGCTGAACGACGCCGCGGTGCAGGTGGCCGGCCTCAACGACCGGATCCGCTCGACGCTCGCCGGTGGCGGCAGCGCCAACGAGCTCATGGACCAGCGCGACCAGCTCACCCAGCAGATCGCCTCGCTCGCCGGTGGCACCACCCGCACCAACGCCGACGGCACGGTCGACGTGCTCATCGGCGGCAACCCGCTCGTGCAGGGCACCGACGCCCGCTCCGTCGCCCTCGGTGGCGGCGCCCGCCTCGCCGACGTCGCAGCGGTCACGCTGACGTGGACCTCAGGGTCCGGGGCCGCCGTCGCCCTCGACGGCGGGTCGATCGCCGGCAACGTCTCGCTCCTCGCACCGGCGGACGCCAGTGGCACCGGCGGGGCGCTCGCGCAGGCCTCGGCCGCGTACGACGCCGTCGCCACCGCGATCGCGACGAAGGTGAACGCCGCGCACCACGCCGGCAGCACCCCCGCCGGCACCACCGGCGTCGACTTCTTCGCGCTCCGCGCCGGCGTCCCCGCCGCGCAGGGCCTCACGGTCGTCCCCACCGACGCCAGCGGCATCGCGACGCGGAACGCGGCGGGCGACCACGACGGCTCCGTGGCCGACGCGATCGGCCGGATCGGTTCGGCCGTGGACGCACCCGACCGTACCTGGGCGACGTTCGTGTCGGGGGTGGGCACGGCCTCCCGGTCGGCCACGTCCGAGGCGACGCTCACCGGACTCGCCCTCGGCAACGCGCGGACCCAGCAGCAGTCGGGTGCCGGCGTCGACCTCGACGAGGAGAACGTGGCCCTGCTCACCTACCAGCACGCCTACCAGGGCGCGGCACGCGTCCTGACGGCCGTCGACGAGATGCTCGACACCCTCATCAACCGTGTCGGCCTCGTCGGGAGGGGATGACGATGATCACCCGGGTGACCACCCAGATGTCCATGGCGGCCGCGACGAACCGGCTGCAGGCCGGCGCCGCGAAGCTCGCGCAGCTCACGGAACAGGCGACGACCCTGAAGACCATCGGCCGACCCTCCGACGACCCCGTCGGCACGGCGTCCGCGATGCAGGTCCGCAAGGAACAGGCCGCGAACGCGCAGTACACGCGCAACGCGAACGACGCCGCCGGCTGGCTCGCGAACACCGACAGCGCGCTCAGCGACGTCCACTCCGTGCTCTCGAAGGTGCGGGACCTCACCGTGCAGGCCGCGAACGCCGGCACGATGAACAGCGCCGACCGCGAGGCCATCGCCACCCAGCTCAAGGGCCTGGCCGCCGACCTCGCCGCGAGTGCGAACGCCACCTACGGCACGCGCTCGGTCTTCGCCGGGTCCTCGACCGCGGCGACCGTCTACGACCCCGCCACCGGCTGGGCGTCCTCGACCGCCCCGGTCGACCGGCGGATCGGCGACGGCTCCACCGTGCGCGTCGACACCGACGGCACCGAGGTCTTCGGGTCAGGGGCCACCTCGGTCTTCGCGACGATCGGCTCGATCGTCGACGACCTGCAGCAGGGCGTGGACGTGAACCCCCGGCTGAAGGACCTCGACGCGCACCTGACGACCGTCCGCGGCGCCCAGGCGGACGTCGGCGTGCGGCACGCGGCGGCCATCGCGGCGCAGTCCTCGCTGAAGTCCTCCTCGGTGGACCTCGAGGCCCGCCGGTCGTCGATCGAGGACAAGGACCTCGCGAAGGCCGTCCTCGACCTGCAGCTCCAGCAGACCAACTACCAGGCAGCACTCGCGGTCACCGCGAAGGTGCTCCAGCCGACCCTGATGGACTACCTCCGATGAACATCGCCCTCACCTTCACCGTCGCGCCGTTCGGCCTCGAGCCGCTCTCCGCCTTCGTCCTGTCCCCGGTCGCGGACGCCGACGGCCTGTTCGCGCTGGTCGGCTCGGGCACCACCGGCACCGGGGTCGAGGACCCGCGGCTGTTCCTGCTCGACGCCGCGGTGCACCTGCCGTCGTACGCGCCGGAGCTCTCGGACGCGCAGGCCGCCTCCATCGGGCTGGACTCGGCCGCGGACGCGATGCTGCTCGTGGTGGCGAACGCCGGCGCCTCTGGCGGTGGTTCTGGTTCTGGTTCTGGTTCTGGCATGACCGTCAACCTGCTCGCGCCCGTGGTGGTCAACGCCCGCACGGGTGTCGGCGCCCAGTTCATCCTCGACGGACAGGACCTGCCGCTCCGCGCCGAGCTCGTGCGCGGGTAGCGCGGGGGCGGGCGGGCGCGGTGCTCGCCTCTCCAGGCCCCGGCCCCAGCCCCCCCCCCCCCGGCCCCGACTCGGAACGACAAACTCGCTGTCGTACGACATCGACGTTGTCGCCCGATGCTCCCACCGCGTGCTCCCCCACGGGTCCGCGACAAACTCGCTGTCGTACGACATCGACGTTGTCGCCCGTCCCGCCGCGCGCCTCCACCACAGCCTGGAGGCTCGGCTCGTCATCCACAGATGAGGCACGACCGCCTCGTAGTCGCCTTGGGAACGCGATCGTGGACCCATGCATGAACGAGTTCTGGCCGTGCCGCTCATCCGGACCGCCGACCACGACAGCGCCGAACGGCGAGCACTGCAACGTCGTGCCCGACGCGGCGAACTCCACGTGGTCCGACCTGGCGTGTTCGCTCCCGTGGACGCTCTGGGTCAGCTCCTCCCGGAAGAGCACCACGTCCTCCTGGCCCGTGCATCAGCGCCGGTGATACGTCCTCCGCGGACCTACTCGCACGCGACCGCGGCGGCGATCCACGGACTGCCCTTCGTCGAACCGCCCCCGCGTCGCCTGCAGGTCAGGGACCCCCGTCGTACGCTTCCGGACTCGACGACGCTCCTGCTCGTGCGTCCAGGAGGTCGCACGACGCAGTCGAGTCGATGGAGTGGCCTGGAACCGACCTCGTCGACCACCTTCTGCGGCGCGTCGGTCACTTCGCTCGTGCGGACGCTGGTCGACGTCGCTGCCACAGCGCCTGCCATCGCCTCGGTGCCCATGATCGACGCAGCACTCGGCCGCCGGCTCGTCCTGCCGGAGATGCTGGTCGACGAGTTGTCCGCCGTCGATCCGAAGGAGCATGCCCGCGCCGACCGGGCGGTCGCGATGGGGTCACCGCTGTCCGGCTCACCGGCGGAGTCGATCGGCCGTGTGCGCTTCCGCCAGGTGGGAGCGCCCGACCCCGTGCAGCAGCAGGAGTTCACCCGTCCTGGCGAGCGGCGCGTCGTCGTCGACTTCTGGTTCCCCGACCAGGGCGTCGTGGTCGAGGTCGACGGCCGCGCCAAGTACGAGGACCCCGCACTGCTGGGCGGCAGGACGACCGCCGACGCCCACTGGCAGGAGAAGCGGCGCGAGGACTTCCTCCGGTCGTTCCCCGAGGTCAGGTTCGTCGTCCGCTTCAGCTGGGCCGACCTGATGGACCTCGAGGCCGTCCGGGCAGCCCTCGTCCGTGTGGGCATCCCGTGCCGATGACCAGCCGCAGTCGAGCGCGCACGACGATGTGGAGCGCGTGTTCCGGCGCCGTCCAGCGAGCCCTCCGCCTGCTCGGCGTAGCGTGGCGGCATGGCCCCGAAGCAGAACAACCGGTCGGACCAGCGGGACCAGGCGATCATCCCCCTGCCCTCCGCGACGATCGACCAGACGAACCCCAAGCCCGACGTCCCCACCACCACCAAGGGCTGGGCCAAGATGCTCGACCGCGTGATCGACGTCCAGCGCCCCGTCGTGATCGCGCACGTCAACGCCGTGCGACGACGTCATCCGAACGCGTCACCCGCCGAGATCATCCAGATCCTGGAGCGGCAGTACCTCGCGGCGGTGACGACCGGCGGCGCTGCGGTGGGTGCGAGTGCGGTGGTACCCGGCATCGGCATGGTCGCGAGCTTCGGCCTCAGCGGCGCGGAGACCATCGGCTTCCTCGAGACCACGGCGCTGTTCGCCCAGTCCGTGACCGAGGTCCACGGCATCGCCCTCGACGACCCGGAGCGTTCGCGCACCCTCGTCATGGCGATGATCCTCGGCGCACCGGGCACGCAGCTCATCAAGCAGCTCGCCGGCCAGGCAGCCGGTGGGCAGGTCCGCACGGCCTTCTGGGGCGAGATGGTGACGTCGTCGCTGCCCAAGCAGGCGGTCAGCGGGATCGGCAAGCAGATCCGCGACTCGTTCATCAAGCGCTTCGTGGCCCGGCAGGGCACCTCGATGCTCGGGCGCGCGCTGCCCTTCGGCATCGGCGCAGCGGTCGGCGGGATCGGCAACCACGCGCTCGGGCGCAAGGTGATCCAGGCCTCGCGCGAGGGCTTCGGACTCCCGCCGACGCAGTTCCCGATGGTCCTCGACCAGAAGACCCCGAAGCAGCTCGGCCGCGCCCTCCCGTGGCGTCGGAAGGGCAAGCAGGACGACGCCGAGGACAGCGACGACCAGCAGCGGCGGTCCGGCACCGCGCTCTGACCCCACCGCCGACCGGACGGGAGGCTCGTGGCGACCCCGCCACGCGCCTCCCGTCCGCAATCAGGCCGGCACGACCGCCAGATCGGCAGTCACGTCGGGGGACCGCGCCTGCGGGCTCGCGGGCCGCGCCGGCGGAACCACGCCGTCAGCCCGGCAGAGCGGGAGCCCCCTCAGCGCCGCGCCTTCGCGGTCGCCCGCGCGTTCGCCTTCTTGATCGCCTCGACCAGCTCGTCCTTCGTCATGGAGGACCGCCCGCTGATCTCGAGCCGCTTCGAGACGTCCATCAGGTGCGCCTTCGACGCGTTGGCGTCAACGCCGTCCTCGGTCGTGCCGGAGCCCCTCGTCCCCGCCGCGCCGGAGTCCGACGGCCCGGAGGACTCCTTCTCCTCCCAGTGGTCGCCGACCTTCTCGTACTCGTGCTTGACGGCCGCGAAGGCAGTGCGGTGCGCCCGCTCCCCCTCGCCGTACGTCTCGTTCGCAGAGCCGAGCGTCTTCGCGTAGACCTCCTGCGCGTGCTCCGGCGACCGCTGCAGAGTGCTCGGGATGTCGTCCTTCGCTGGCATGTGTCCTCCTCGGTGTCCTGTCACCGGTACTCCCAGGGCCTGGCAGCCCTCGGAGAGCAGCGGGTAGACCAGACCCATGGACTACACACACCTCGGACGGACAGGGTTGTCGGTGTCACGAGCAGTGCTCGGCACCATGAACTTCGGACCGGAGACCAGCGAGGACGACTCGCACGCGATCATGGACCGGGCCCACGAGCTCGGCGTGAACTTCTTCGACACCGCCAACGGCTACGGCGGCTCGGTGGGCAAGGGCGCCACCGAGGAGATCATCGGCCGCTGGTTCGCCAAGGGCGGTGGCCGCCGCGAGAAGACCGTGCTGGCCACGAAGGTCTACGGCGAGATGATCCAGTGGCCGAACGGCGGCAAGCTGTCGGCGTACAACATCCGGCAGTCGCTGGACGCCAGCCTCCGTCGCCTGCAGACCGACCACATCGACCTCTTCCAGATGCACCACGTCGACCGGGACACCCCCTGGGACGAGATCTGGCAGGCCATGGAACTCGCCGTCGCCCAGGGCAAGGTGCTCTACGTCGGATCGTCGAACTTCGCCGGGTGGCACATCGCCCAGGCCCAAGAGGCCGCGAAGCACCGCAACTTCCTCGGCCTCGTCAGCGAGCAGTCGATCTACAACCTCGTCGTCCGGGACGTCGAGCGCGAGGTCCTGCCCGCAGCACGGCAGTACGGCCTCGGCCTGATCCCGTGGTCCCCGCTGCAGGGCGGCCTGCTCGGCGGCATCATCGAGAAGACCGAGCAGGGTTCACGTCGCCTCAGCGGCCGCAGCGCCGAGTACGTCGAGGGCCACCGCGACCAGCTCACCGCCTACGAGGCCTTCGCCAAGGAACTCGGCCACACCCCGGGCGAGCTCGCGCTGGCCTGGCTCCTGCACCAGCCCGGCGTGACCGCGCCGATCACCGGTCCGCGCACGATGGAGCAGTGGGAGTCGGCCGTCCGCGCGACGGACATCCGCCTCGACGACGCGGCGCTCGCGCGCCTCGACGAGCTGTTCCCCGGCCACAAGACGTCGCCGGAGGACTTCGCCTGGTGACCTGAGCAACCCAGCCTGGAGGCCCGGTGCGCGTCCGACGCGCACCGGGCCTCCGCCATGTGGTCACCGAGGCGTCAGAGCGCAGCGACCTCGGCGTCGGTGAGACCGATGGCCAGGAGGTACGCGCGGACGCTCCCCCACCGCTGCTCGACGTGCCGGATGACGGTCGTCATGGTCTCGGGCACGCAGCGCTGTGCAATCGCGGTCGCCTCGCGGTCGGTGCTCACGGCGCGTTCGGCGGCGAAGCGGTCGACCAGCGCGGCACCACTCGCGGCGTAGTCGGTCCCGACGCGGGCGGGTGACGCTCCCCACAGCCGGGCGAGCAGTGCGCTGACGATCCCGGTGCGGTCCTTCCCCGCCGAGCAGCACACGAGCACGTCCCCGTCGGCCGACCCGATCGTGCGCAGGGCCGCCGCGATGCCCGACGCATGCCGGTCGAGCCAGTCGACGTACTGGTCCTCGAGCTGGACGGCTCCGGCATCGGACTCGATCGTCGACGGGTCGAACAGCGGCACGTTCCGGTACCCGGGCTCGGTGGCGAGTGGGTGCACGACCGCGTGGACCTCGTCCTCGCGCCGGAGGTCGACCACGGCGACCAGTCCCGACGGGTAGGCCGATGCGGGGACCCCGGCGTCGGTACCCGCGCGGTACACCGTCCGCGGCCGGTCGTCCTGCAGCCCGGCGCCGCCGACCTCCCGCAGGTTGAGCACCCTCGACGACGTCGTCACGCCCCCACCCTGCCACGCACCGCACCTCGCACCGTGCGCACTCGCTCAGCCCGTGCCCGCTTCCGCGCCCCGTGCGACCGCATGGACCGGCACGGAGTGGTCAACCTCGCACCACGCTCGACGAAACCCGCGCCGCCCGCCGCCCGCGCACGCCGCCCGCGCATGCCGCCCGCCGCCCCGCGGACCTCGCACCGTGCGCACTCGCTCAGCCCGTGCCCGCTTCCGCGCCCCGTGCGACCTCATGCGCCCGGACGGAGTGGTCAACCTCGCACCACGCGCGACGACCCCCACGCGCGACGACCCCCCACGCGCCGACCCGCGCGCACCCACACACGCCGACGGCCCCCACGCCAGAGCGCAGGGGCCGTCGGAACCCGGACCTACCGGACCGAGACCGGCGTGCTGTCCTCCTGGTCGTAGAGGACGTAGCCCTCTTCGCCGTGGACCGCGGTGTCGATGCCGGCGACCTCGTCCTCGGTCTTCACGCGGAAGCCGATCGTCTTCTCGATGACGAAGCCGATGATGAAGGCCAGCACGAACGAGTACGCACCGACGGCACCGGCGGCAGCGGCCTGCTTGCCGAGCTGCTCGAACGAGCCGGAGTAGATCAGGCCGGTGTCGTTGGCGAAGAAGCCGAGGAACAGCGTGCCGAAGATGCCGCCGACCAGGTGCACGCCGACCACGTCGAGTGAGTCGTCGAAGCCGAGGCGGTACTTCCAGTCGATCGCGAAGCAGCAGACGATGCCGGCGAGGAAGCCGAGCACGATGCCCCACCCGGGCGTCAGGTTGGCGCAGGCAGGGGTGATCGCGACGAGGCCGGTGACGGCACCCGAGGCGGCACCGACGGACGTGGCCTTGCCGTCGCGGAGCTTCTCGATGAGCAGCCAGCCGAGGATCGCGGCAGCCGGGGCGGCGAGCGTGTTCACCCAGGCGATGGAGGCGATGCCGTCAGCAGCACCCTCGGACCCGGCGTTGAAGCCGAACCAGCCGAACCACAGGATCGCGGCACCGAGGAGGACGAAGGGCGGGTTGTGCGGCTTGTGCGCGCCCTTGGCGAACCCGACGCGCTTGCCGAGGACGATCGCCAGCGCGAGACCCGCGGCACCGGCGTTGATGTGCACCGCGGTGCCGCCGGCGAAGTCGATGACGCCCCACGTGGCAGCCCAGCCCGAGGTGAGGTTGAAGACCCACGAGGCGACGGGGAAGTAGACGACCGTGACCCAGACGCCGGCGAAGACCATCCACGCGCCGAACTTGGCACGGTCGGCGATCGCACCGGAGATGAGCGCGACCGTGATGATCGCGAACGTGGCCTGGAAGCCGACGAAGGCCATCGAGGGGTACGCGGCGTCGATCTTCGAGGCCTTGGCCTCCTCGAACGCCTGGCCGAGGCCGAGCTGGTTCCAGTCGATGCTGAAGAACCCGACGACGCCAGAGATCGCCGTGTGGTCACCGGGGTTGGCGAACGCGATCGCGTAGCCGTAGAGCACCCAGAGGACGCTCACGAGCGCGATCGCCCCGAACGACATCATCATCATGCTGATGACGGACTTGGCCTTCACCAGTCCGCCGTAGAAGAACGCCAGGCCTGGTGTCATGAACAACACCAGTGCCGCCATCACCAACACGAACGTCGTGTTGCCCTGATCAAGCATGTCTCGCCTCTCGGTTGCAGTGCGGTTTCCACGGCGGCGGTGCTTGCTGTGCAACGGGGACCGACCGTGTCCGCCTCGGGTAGGACCGAGTCTGGCGAGGTGGTGTTTCGCGGGGGAACGCTCCGTGTTTCGCGGGTGTAACGCGATGCGCCGCCGTGTAAACGTCGTGTTACCGGCAGGCAGGAAACGGCTCACCGGCAGGCAGGAAACGGCTCACCGGCCGGCAGGAAACGGCACCAGACCGGCCTGGAGGCTCCCCCGGACCCCGCCCCGCAGCCGTCCGGCGCGCAGGTGGCTCAGTCCAGCGCGCGGGTCAACGCGACCACGCGGCTCGCGGCACGCAGGTACTTCTTGCGGTACCCACCCTCGAGCATCGACTCGGGGTACACCTGGTCGAGCGGCGTCCCCGAGGCGACGATCCGCACCTGGCCGTCGTACAGCCGGTCGACCAGCGCCACCCAGCGCAGCGCGTCGGTCTGGTCGCGGAACTCGGCCACGTCGGTCAGCCCGACGGCGTCGAGCCCGTCGACCAGCGCGACGTACTTCGAGGGGTGCACCGATGCCAGGTGGGCCACGACGGACCGGAAGTCGTCCTGCGTGACGCGAGCAGGGCCTCCAGGCAGTTCCGCGGCCACGTCGGACACGACGCGAGCCGACTCGTCGACGGCCCGCCGACGGTAGTCGAGGCCGTCGATGCGCATGGTGTCGAACCGGTCGGACATCGCCTGGATCTCGCGGAGGAAGTCCTGCGCCGCGAAGCGCCCCTCGCCGAGCGCGCCAGGGGGCGTGTTCGACGTGGCGGCGAAGCGGGTGCCGGTGTCGCTGAGCTCCCGGATCATGCGCGTCATCACCATGGTGTCGCCCGGGTCGTCGAGCTCGAACTCGTCGATGCACACCAGGGACGTGCCGCGGAGCAGGTCCACCGTGCCCTGGAAGCCGAGCGCACCGACGAGTGCGGTGTACTCGATGAACGTGCCGAAGGTCTTGCGCCCGGGCTCCGCGTGGTACGCCGCGGCGAGCAGGTGGGTCTTGCCGACGCCGAACCCGCCGTCGAGGTAGACCCCGGACGTCGTCGACGACTCCGTCGCTGCCGAGCGCCGGCGCCCGAACAGTCCGCGCTTCGCGGGCTCGGGCCGGGTGGCGACGAACGCGGCGACGGCGTCGCGGACGTCGGCCTGGGACGGGTAGTCCGTGTCCGGGCGGTAGGAGTCGAACGACGCGTCCGTGAACTGGGGCGGGGGCACCAGCGCCGCGGCCATCTGCTGCGGCGACACCTGCGGGTCACGGTCGACGAGGTGCTGTGGCAAGGAGGGCCTTCCGGGAAGGGAGTCGTGCGAGGTCACGTTGCACCGGGGTGACAGTACGTCCGCGTACCGTTGCTCCCGACGCCGAGCACCGATCCTAGTCCGGCGCCACCACGCTCAAGGAGGCCCCCCGATGACCGCACCGGTCGACCCGTCCGACACGTTCCGTGACTACGCCCACCCCGAGCGGCTCGTCTCGACCGCGTGGCTGCAGGACCAGCTCGACGCCGGAGCCGTCGGCACCGCGGACCTCGTGGTGGTGGAGTCCGACGAGGACGTCCTGCTCTACGAGACCGGCCACGTGCCCGGGTCCGTGAAGATCGACTGGCACACGGACCTCAACGACCCGGTCGAGCGCGACTACATCGACGGCGAGGCCTTCGCCCGGCTCGTCGGCGGCAAGGGCATCGGCCGCGACACCACCGTCGTCATCTACGGCGACAAGAACAACTGGTGGGCCGCCTACGCCCTCTGGGTCTTCACGCTCTTCGGCCACCAGGACGTCCGCCTGCTCGACGGCGGCCGCGCGAAGTGGATCGCCGAGGACCGCCCCGTGACGACCGACCGCTCCACCGTGACCCCGGCCGAGTACCCCGTCGTCGAGCGTGACGACGCCCCGGTCCGCGCGTTCAAGGAGGACGTCCTCGCGCACCTCGGAGAGCCCCTCATCGACGTGCGCAGCGCCCCCGAGTACAGCGGCGACCGCACCACCGCGCCCGACTACCCGGAAGAGGGCGCGCTCCGCGGCGGCCACATCCCCACCGCGGTGAACATCCCCTGGGCCACCGCCGCGGCACCGGACGGCACGTTCAAGTCCCGGGCCGAGCTCGACGCCGTCTACCGCGAGGGCGCCGGCATCGGTGACGCCGACCAGGTCATCGCGTACTGCCGCATCGGGGAGCGCTCGAGCCACACCTGGTTCGTCCTGCAGCACCTGCTCGGCTACGAGAACGTCCGCAACTACGACGGCTCCTGGACCGAGTGGGGCAGCGCCGTCCGCGTCCCGATCGTGCAGGGCACCGAGCCCGGAGCGCTGCCGACCCGATGAGCGACACCACCGAGCTCCCCGCCGTCCTCGCCGAGACCCGCGACGACTTCCTCGCGCTGACCCAGGCCGACCGCCTGCAGCTGCTCCTCGAGTTCTCGAACGAGCTGCCGGCGCTGCCCGAACGCCTGCAGGGCCACGAGGACGAACTCGAACGCGTCGAGGAGTGCCAGTCCCCCGTGTTCATCCTCGTCACGGTCGGTGAGGACGGCGACGCTCCCGACGTCGTCCGCATGCACGCCACCGCCCCGCGCGAGTCCCCGACCACGCGCGGCTTCGCGTCGATCCTGGCGCAGGGCCTGTCCGGCCTGACCGTCAACCAGGTGCTCGCCGTGCCGGCGGACTACCCGCTCACCATCGGGCTGTCCGAGGCCGTCAGCCCCCTGCGCATCCGCGGGATGGTCGGCATGCTCGGCCGCGTGCAGCGGCAGGTGCGCGCACTGGCCTGAGCGCGCTGGCGACCCCCTGATGCACGGGAGGCTCGGTGCCAGCTGGCACCGAGCCTCCCGTCCGTCGTCCGGTCGCGTCTACCGCGCGCTGGCCGCGCCGTCCCGCTGGACCACCTCGGTCAGCCACGCGAGGATGCGGGCGTCGAACCAGTCGGCGTCGTGGTTCCAGAGCTTGGTGTGCCGGGCCTCGTGCGCGACCTCGAGCCGGACCAGGTCCGGGCGTGCCTCGGCCAGGGCGTGCGACGCGGAGGACGGCACGAAGCCGTCGTCGTCGCTGTGCAGCAGCAGGATCGGCACGGTCAGCTCGTCGGCGCGGGCGACCATGTCGAGCTCGCGGAGGTCGACCGGCTGCGCGAGCCCGGCCAGGCGGTGCAGCACCGGCGTGCGGAGCACCCGCTGGGCGACCTTCCTGACCACGCGCGGCAGGCGCATCGCCCGGCTCTGGGACTTGAGCACCGCGTGCCAGTCGACGACGGCCGACTCGAGCACGACGCCGTCGACCAGGTGCGCCAGCGGCGACCGCACCAGGGTCTGCAGGACGACCGCGCCGCCCATCGACCAGCCCATCAGCACCACGCTCGTCGCACCGTGCGCGGCGACCCAGCGGAGGGCGGAGTCGACGTCCTCCCACTCGGTGGAGCCGAGGCCGTAGCGGCCGTCGACGCTCCTCGGGGCGACGCCGTCGTTCCGCCACGAGGCGAGGAGCACCGAGTACCCGGCGGCGCGGAAGACCGGCACGGCGCGGATGGTCTCGGCGCGGGTGACGCCGCGGCCGTGCACGAGGACGGCCCACGGGGCGGCAGGGTCGTCGGCCCGGACGACCCACGCGGGCGCGGGACCGTTCGGCGTCGGGACGTCGACGTCCTCGACCGGGACGTCGAGCTCGCCGGGGGTCAGGTAGAACCAGCCGCCCCACCGGCCACGGCGGGCGTCGGTCGGGTCGCCGGCGTCGATCGCGATGATGCGCCGCGTGACCGTCGTGGCGGTCGTGGCGAGGACGTCGCCGACCCGCATGTGGCCGGTGCCGCCGCCGAACCACAGGCTGTAGCGGCCCTGCAGCTCGGTGTCGGGCGTACGCTCGAGGGTGACGGTGCCGTGGATGCGGTCGACTTCGAGGATCGGGACCCGCTCGGTGCGCTTGCGGTCCGGCGTGACGACCATCCGGGCGATCGCGGCGACGAAGCCCCCGACAACGGCGGTGCCCACGGCAGCGGCGGCGAGACCCGTCCCGAGGGCGATGAGTCCGGCGGAGCGCACGGCACCCTGCGCCGGCTCCACGGCGGGTCGCGCGGAACGGGACATGGTCCGGAGCCTAGTCTGCAATCGTGTCCGACACCCATGAGCCCACGGCCGAACCAGAGGCCTTCGACGGCCTCCGCGCGTTCGTGTCGACGGGTGGGATCCGCAGCGAGACCACGGTGACCGAGATCCCGTCGCCGTCCCGCCTCGCGCCCTTCTCGATCGCCCTGGCAGCGGACGTGTCCGGCGTGGAGCACGGGGTCGACTCCGACCTCGGCACCGGCCGGTTCATCGCGCTGTACGACCCGTCCGAGCCGGCCGGCTGGGCGGGGGCGTTCCGCATCGTGACGTTCGCGCAGGCGCCCCTCGAGCCGGAGATCGGCGTCGACGAGTTCGTCGCCGACGTGACGTGGAGCTGGCTCGTGGACGCCCTCGCGGCGCACGGGGCCGAGTACGACCACGCGTCGGGCACCGCAACCAAAATCATCTCCCGCGGCTACGGCGACCTCGCGGACCAGGGCGACGGCGCACAGCTGGAGCTCCGGGCGTCGTGGACGCCGCGCGGCACCGACCTCGTCGCCCACGTCGAGGCCTGGGAGGAGATCGTCGCCATGCTCGCAGGACTCCCGCCGTCGTCGGACGGCGTGACGCTCCTCGGCCCCAGGAGGCTCGCCCGTGACTGACCCCGCTGCTCCCCGCCGCGTCCCGATCGACCCGTTCGCCGTGCCGGAGTCGGTGCAGGCGGCGGCGGAGGCTGCCGCTGCGCCTGCCGTGGCTGCTGCGCCTGCTGCTGCGACGCCGCCTGCCGCGGCGCCGACCGAGGCGCCCGTCGAACCTGCTCCTGCCGTCGTCCCGGCCGACGCGGACGCCGCCGCCGCCTCCCCGGCCGCTGCCGCTGCCTCCCCGGGCGCCGCCGCTGTCGCCCCGCCCGCTGCTGCTGCCTCCCCGGCCGCCACCGCTGTCGCCCCGTCCTTCGAGGCGACCCACGACGCCGTCAAGGTCATCGAGTCCCGCGAGGACTACCTCGCCGCCGTCGAGCGCATCGCCGCCGGACACGGCCCGGTCGCCGTCGACGCCGAGCGCGCCAGCGGCTACCGGTACTCCCAGCGCGCCTACCTGATCCAGGTGTTCCGCCGCGGTGCCGGTGCCTTCCTGTTCGACCCGATCACCATCGGGGACTTTCGCGAGCTCCAGGACGCGATGGTCGACGAGGAGTGGCTCTTCCACGCCGCCTCGCAGGACCTCCCCTGCCTCCGCGAGGTCGGCCTCGTCCCGACGCGCATCTTCGACACCGAGCTCGGCGCCCGCATCGCCGGGTTCCCCCGCGTCGGCCTCGGTGCCGTCGTCGAGCAGCTGCTCGGGATCACGCTCGCGAAGGCGCACTCGGCCGCCGACTGGTCGACCCGTCCGCTGCCGCAGTCGTGGCTCGTGTACGCGTCGCTCGACGTCGAACTGCTCCCCGACCTCCGCGACGCCCTCGCCGCGACGCTCGACGAGGCCGGCAAGACGCAGATCGCGCAGCAGGAGTTCCACGCCGTGCTGAACCGCGCCCCGAAGCCGCCGAAAGCCGAGCCCTGGCGCCGCCTGTCCGGCATGCACGCGCTCCGGGGGCAGCGTGCCCTCGCGATCGCCCGGTCCCTGTGGGAAGCGCGTGACGCCTTCGCCCAGGAGACCGACATCGCGCCGGGCCGCACGATCCCGGACGCGGCCATCGTCGCCGCAGCGGCAGCAGCCCCGGAGACCCGGAAGGACCTGTCGGCGGTCAAGGCCTTCACCGGCCGCGCGAGCCGCTCCGAGCTCGACCGCTGGTGGGCTGCCGTCGAGGCCGGGCGCACGACCGAGGACCTGCCGAAGCTCCGCGGCCGTGGCGAGCCGACGCTGCCGCCGCCCCGCGCGTGGGCCGACCGCAACCCGGAGGCCGACCGCCGCTACAAGGCCGCACGGGCCGCCGTCGCCGCGCGTGCCGAGGAGCTCGACATCCCGCTGGAGAACCTGCTCACCCCGGACACCCTCCGGACGGTGGCGTGGGAACCGCCCGCGGACGTCTCGACCGCGGGTGTCGGAGCGGCTCTCGAAGCCCTCGACGCGCGCCCCTGGCAGGTCGAGGAGACCGCTGCCCGCATCGCCGAGGCGTTTGTGGCAGCCGGACAGGACGACGGCGGGGCGGCTCCCGCCTCGTCGTAGGAACCGACCAACCGACATGCGGCCCCTCAGCCACGGGGCATAGCGTCGGGTCGTCGCCGGGGTCTGCCCCGGCCAGGGTCGGGGCGCTCTCGAAAGTCCCGACTCGATCGATGTGGATCTGTGGAGGCCAGCTTGGCAAAGGCATCAGACGTCGTGTTCGTCGACGGCGTGCGGACACCGTTCGGACGCGCCGGGGAGAAGGGGGTGTTCTGGCGGACCCGCGCCGACGACCTCGCCGTGCACGCGATGCGCGGCCTGCTCGACCGGAACAGCTCCCTCGACGGAGCCGCCGTCGACGACGTCGCCGTCGCCGCGACGACCCAGCAGGGCGACCAGGGCCTCACCCTCGGCCGCACGGTGGGCATGCTCGCCGGGCTGCCGAAGTCCGTCCCCGGCTACGCCATCGACCGCATGTGCGCCGGTGCCATGACGAGCGTCACGACACTCGCGGGGGCCATCGCCTTCGGCGCTGCCGACATCGCCATCGCCGGCGGCGTCGAGCACATGGGACGCCACCCGATGGGCTTCAACGCCGACCCGAACCCGCGCTTCGTCGCGGAGCGCATGGTCTCGAGCGACGCCCTCGTCATGGGCGCCACCGCCGAGCGCCTGCACGACCGCTTCCCCGCCATCACGAAGGACCGCACCGACGCCTTCGCCGTGCAGTCCCAGCAGCGCTACGCCGCCGCCTGGGGCGCCGGCAAGCTGCAGCCGGACGTCGTCCCGGTCGAGGTCAACACCGGAGCGGGCTGGGACATCGTGTCGGCCGACGAGCCGCCGCGACCGGGCACCACCCTGGAGGCCCTGGCAGCGTTGAAGACGCCGTTCCGGCCGCACGGACGGGTCACCGCCGGCAACGCCGCGGGGCTCAACGACGGCGCGACGATGAGCCTGCTCGCGTCGTCGGCTGGCGCAGCGGAGCACGGCCTGCCGACGAAGATGCGCATGGTCTCGTTCGCCTTCGCCGGCGTCGAGCCCGAGGTCATGGGCGTCGGCCCGGTCCCCGCCACCGACAAGGCCCTGTCGAAGGCCGGCCTGTCGATCGACGACATCGGCCTGTTCGAGATCAACGAGGCGTTCGCCGTGCAGGTGCTCGCCTTCCTCGACAACTACGGCATCGCGCAGGACTCCCCGAACGTCAACGCCTGGGGTGGCGCGATCGCCGTCGGGCACCCGCTGGCGTCGAGCGGCGTCCGCCTGATGAACCAGCTCGCGGCGCAGTTCGCCGAGCGTCCCGACGTCAAGTACGGCATCACCACGATGTGCATCGGGCTCGGCCAGGGCGGCACCGTCATCTGGGAGAACCCCTCGTTCAGCAAGTCCGCGGCACGGAAGGCGGCCTGACCATGACCATCGCCGAGAACGACCAGCTGACCGCCCTGAGTGCGGACGAGGTCGTCACCCACTCGTACGTCAAGCACGTCGCGCTGCCCTCCGGCGGCACGCTCGCGCTCATCACGCTCGACAACGGCAAGGACTACAAGCGCCCCTCGACGCTCGGCCCGCGCACCCTCCGCGAGCTCTCCGACGTGCTCGACGGGTTGCAGGCGGCAGCGGCAGCCGGCACCGTCCAGGCCGTCGCCGTCACCGGTAAGGAGTACTGCTTCGCCGCCGGGGCCGACCTGTCCCAGGCGTCGTCGGTGCCCTCGCGCGAGGTCGCCCACGACCTGGCCGCCCTCGGCCACGCCACCCTCCGCAAGTTCTCCGACCTGGGCGTGCCCTCGTTCGCGTTCGTGAACGGCATCGCGCTCGGCGGTGGCCTCGAGGTCGCCCTGCACTGCACGTACCGGGTGTTCTCGTCCGCCGCGCAGGGCATCGGCCTGCCCGAGGTCTTCCTCGGCATCATCCCCGGCTGGGGCGGCGCCACCCTGCTCCCCCGCCTGATCGGCCCCGAGAAGGCGCTCCGCGTCATCGTCGAGAACCCGCTCAAGAACAACCGCCTGATGGACGGTGCAGCCGCCGTCGACCTCGGCATCGGCGACGCGCTCATCCCGTCGGTGACGTTCCTGCCGTCCGCCGTCGCCTGGGCCGACGGTGTGATCGCCGGTCGCACCAAGGTCGTCCGGAAGAACGAGCCGGGCATGCTCGAGAAGGCCGCGTGGGGCACGGTCGTGAAGGTCGCGCGCTCGCAGGTCACGTCGAAGATCGGCTCGGTGCCGAAGTCCCCGTTCCGCGCACTCGACCTCGTCGCCGCCGCGAAGTCCGGGTCCCTCGACGAGCGGTTCGCCGGCGAGGACGACGCCCTCGCCGACCTGCTCTCCGGCGACCAGTTCGCCGCGTCGATGTACGCGTTCGACCTCGTGCAGAAGCGCGCGAAGCGTCCGGTCGGTGCCCCGGAGGGCGTCGAGGCCAAGAAGATCACCAAGGTCGGTGTCCTCGGTGCCGGGCTCATGGCGTCGCAGTTCGCGCTGCTGTTCGCCCGTCGACTCGGCGTCCCCGTCGTCATCACCGACGTCGACCAGACGCGTGTCGACGCCGGCGTCGCCCGCATCCGGTCCTCGATCGACGAGATGCTCGGCAAGGGACGGCTGTCGCCCGACGACGCCAACCGCATCCGGGCGCTCGTCAGCGGCTCGGTGTCCTACGACGCCTTCGCCGACGCCGACTGGGTGATCGAGGCCGTGTTCGAGGAGCTCAGCGTCAAGCAGGACGTGCTCAGGAAGATCGAACAGGTCATCGCCCCCGACGCGATCCTCGCCACGAACACGTCGTCGCTGTCCGTCGACGAGATGGCCTCGGTGCTGACGAACCCGGAACGCCTCGTCGGGTTCCATTTCTTCAACCCCGTCGCGGTCATGCCGCTGCTCGAGGTCGTGCGGGCGTCCCAGACGTCCGACGAGGCCGTCGCCACCGCATTGGCCGTTGCGAAGACCCTGAAGAAGACGGCCATCGTCACGGCGGACCAGCCCGGCTTCGTCGTCAACCGGGTCCTCGCGCGGGTGCTCGGCGAGGCGATGCGCGGCGTCGAGGAGGGCACCTCCTTCGAGACCGTCGCCGAGGGGGCCGCTCCCCTGGGGCTGCCGATGTCCCCGTTCGAGCTGCTCGAGCTCGTCGGCCTGCCCGTCGGTGCCCACGTGCTCGACTCGCACCACGCCGCGTGGCCGGAGCGCTTCTACCCCGGCGACGGCCTCAAGCGGATCGCCGAACACGGCACCATCCTGACGCGCGACAAGAAGGGCTCGGTGACCGGGTACGACCCCGCTGCCGTCAAGCTCGTCGCGCCGTCGAAGAAGGACGCCGCCCGGGTCGACGCGGCCGCCATGCAGCAGCGCTTCGAGGACGCCCTGGCCGACGAGGTGCACCGCATGCTCGAGGACCACGTCGTCCAGCACGTCGAGGAGATCGACCTCGGACTGATCCTCGGCGCGGGTTACCCGTTCCAGGCCGGTGGCATCAGCCCGTACCTCGACCGGAGTGGCGCGTCCGAGCGTGTCTTCGGCGGCAGTTTCCACACCCCGCGCATCGTCGGCCCCGCCTCCCGCTAGTCGGGGTGCCGGCCCCTCCGCCGAATCGCACCCCGCCACGAACATCGCGCCCCGTCACCACGGGGCGCGATGTTCATGCGGGGGCGCAACCAGCACGGCGCCAGCCCGCCGCGCGCGATGACTGACCGCGCCGCGGCGTCAGCGGTCCGACGCCGCTGACTCCCGCGAGCGGGCCGGCTTCGCCTGGGGCACCTTCGTGCCGACGACCTGGTCGATGACGTCGCGGGCGATCGCCTGCGCCGTGAGTCCGGCGTCCGCCAGGACCTGCGACCGGGTGGCGTGGTCGATGAACTCGTCCGGCAACCCGAGCTCGTTCACCCCGGTGTCGACGCCCGCCGCGCGGAGGTCCTGGCGCAGCCGCGTGCCGACGCCACCGACGCGGACGCCGTCCTCGATCGTGATGACCAGCCGGTGCGAGCGCGAGAGCTCGATGAGCGAGGCCGGGATCGGCACGACCCAGCGCGGGTCCACGACGGTGACGCCGATGCCCTGGGCCTCGAGCAGCCCGGCGGCCTCGAGCGCCACCGGCACCATCGACCCGACGGCGACGAACAGGACGTCCTCGGACGCGTCCGAGGCGTGCAGGACGTCGACGCCGTCGTCCGTCCGCGACAGCGCGGGGATGTCCGGCCCGACCTGGCCCTTCGACCAGCGGAGCACGGTCGGGGCGTCGTCGATGGCAACAGCCTCGCGGAACTCCTCGCGCAGGGTGGCAGCGTCACGCGGGGCGGCGATGCGGATCCCGGGGACGACCTGCAGCAGTGCGAGGTCCCACATGCCGTGGTGCGACGGGCCGTCGGGACCGGTGACACCGGCGCGGTCGAGCACGAACGTCACGCCGGCGCGGTGCAGGGCGACGTCCATGAGGACCTGGTCGAACGCCCGGTTGAGGAACGTGGCGTAGAGGGCGACGACGGGGTGCAGTCCCCCGTACGCCAGGCCGGCGGCGGACGTGACGGCGTGCTGTTCCGCGATCCCGACGTCGTACACGCGCTCGGGGTGCTGCTCCTGGAACAGGTGCAGCCCAGTCGGGCGGAGCATCGCTGCCGTGATGGCGACGACCCGCGGGTCAGCGTCCCCGACCGCGGCGAGCTCGGCCGCGAAGACCGAGGTCCACGACGGGCCCGACGCGGTGTCGAGCGACTCGCCCGTCTCCGGGTCGATGTGCCCGACGGCGTGGAACTGGTCGGCCTGGTCGCGCAGGGCCGGCTCGAAGCCGTGGCCCTTCTCGGTGATGGCGTGCACGATCACGGGCGCGCCGTACTCCTTGGCCTGCCGGAGCGCGGCCTCCATCGCCTGCTGGTCGTGCCCGTTGACCGGCCCGATGTACTTGATGTCGAGGTTCGAGTAGAGCGACTCGTTGTTCGTGACGCGCGACAGGAAGCCGTGCAGGCCTCCGCGCAGCCCCCGGTACACCGCACGGCCCGGAGCGCCGAAACGGGCAGCTGCCGCCTGGCTCTTCTCGTAGAGCGCCCGGTACTCGCGGCGCGTGCGCACGGAGTTGAGGAAGCGGGCCATGCCACCGATGGTCGGGGCGTACGACCGCCCGTTGTCGTTGACGACGATCACGAGTCGGCGGTCGTTGTCGTCGGAGATGTTGTTGAGCGCCTCCCACGTCATGCCGCCCGTGAGCGCGCCGTCCCCGACGACGGCCACGACGGTGCGGTCGGACTGGCCCGTCTGCCGGAAGGCGCGGGAGATCCCGTCCGCCCAGGACAGCGACGACGACGCGTGCGAGGACTCGACGATGTCGTGCTCGGACTCGCTCCGCTGCGGGTACCCGGCGATCCCGCCGCGCTCCCGGAGGTGCGAGAAGTCCTGCCGCCCCGTCACGATCTTGTGCACGTAGGACTGGTGCCCGGTGTCGAACACGAACGGGTCGTGCGGCGAGTCGAACACCCGGTGCATCGCGAGCGTCAGCTCGACGACCCCGAGGTTCGGTCCGAGGTGGCCACCGGTCTTGGCGACCTCGGCGACGAGGAAGCGCCGGATCTCCGCGGCGAGGTCGGTCATCTGGGCGTCGGAGAGACGCTTCAGGTCGCGCGGCGACGTGATGCTGGCGAGCAGACTCACGGGCGCTCCTTTCGTGGGGCTGTCGGCCCACTCTATTCGCGGTGACCGACAACGGACGGGAGGCGCGGTGCC
>NZ_MJGV01000046.1:471992-557577 GCF_001865015.1 Curtobacterium sp. MMLR14_010
GGCACCGCGCCTCCCGTCCGGTCCTGGTCGCGTCAGCGACCCGTGTGCGGCTCGCTCAGACGAGCGAGCGGAGCACGTACTGCAGGATCCCGCCGTTGCGGTAGTAGTCGGCCTCACCGGGGGTGTCGATGCGGACCACGGCGTCGAACTCGACGGTCTGCTTGCCCTCGGGCGAGTGCGCGCTCGGCTCGGCGGTGACGTGCACCGTCTTCGGCGTGCGGCCCTCGTTGAGCTCGGTGAGCCCGGAGATCGAGACGACCTCGGTGCCGTCGAGCCCGAGTGACTCGATCGTCTCGCCCGCCGGGAACTGCAGCGGGACGACGCCCATGCCGATGAGGTTCGAGCGGTGGATGCGCTCGAAGCTCTCGGTGATGACCGCCTTGACGCCCAGCAGGCTCGTGCCCTTGGCCGCCCAGTCGCGCGACGAGCCGGAGCCGTACTCCTTGCCGCCGAACACGACGAGCGGGGTGCCCTGCTCCTGGTAGTGCTGCGAGGCGTCGTAGATGAACGACTGCTCGCCGTCGGCGGTGGTGAAGTCGCGGGTGTAGCCGCCCTCCACGCCGTCGAGGAGCTGGTTGCGCAGGCGGATGTTCGCGAACGTGCCGCGGATCATCACCTCGTGGTTGCCACGACGCGAGCCGTAGGAGTTGAAGTCCTTGCGGTCGACCGCGTGCTCGGCGAGGTACTGGCCCGCCGGGCTGTCGGCCTTGATCGACCCGGCCGGCGAGATGTGGTCGGTCGTGACCGAGTCGCCGAGCTTCGCCAGCACGCGGGCGCCGGAGATGTCCGAGACCGCGTCCGGCGTCATGGTCATGCCGTCGAAGTACGGGGGCTTCCGCACGTAGGTCGACTCGGCGTCCCACTCGAAGGTGTCACCCGTCGGGGTCGGCAGGTTCTTCCAGCGGTCGTCGCCCTCGAACACGGAGCCGTACTCGTGGGTGAACATCGCGGTGTCGATCGACGTGTCGATGACCTGCTGGACCTCGGCTGCGTCGGGCCAGATGTCCGCCAGGTAGACGTCCTTGCCGTCCTGGTCCTGGCCGAGGGCGTCGGTGTCGAAGTCGAAGTGCATCGACCCGGCGAGGGCGTACGCGATCACCAGCGGCGGGCTCGCCAGGTAGTTCATCTTCACGTCGGGGTTGATGCGCCCCTCGAAGTTGCGGTTGCCCGAGAGCACCGCGGTGACGGCGAGGTCGTTGTCCTGGACGGCCTGCGAGATCTCCTCGGGCAGCGGGCCCGAGTTGCCGATGCAGGTGGTGCAGCCGTAGCCGACCGTGTAGAAGCCGAGCTGCTCGAGGTAGGTCGTGAGTCCGGCCTTCTCGTAGTAGTCCGTGACGACCTTGGAGCCGGGCGCCAGGGTGGTCTTCACCCACGGCTTGGCGGTGAGGCCCTTGATCGCGGCGTTCCGCGCGAGGATGCCGGCGGCCATCATGACCGACGGGTTCGACGTGTTCGTGCAGGACGTGATCGCGGCGATCGCGACGGCGCCGTGGTCGATCGTGAACGGGGTGCCGTCCGCGATGGCGACCGACGTCGGCTTCGACACCGTGCCGGGGGCGCTGGAGGCGTGCGCCGGGACCTCGGACGCCGGGGCGTCCTGCAGGTCGTCGACGGCGTGCTCGTCACCGGGGGCCGCGGCGACCGGGTCGGACGCCGGGAAGGTGTCCGCGACGGCCTTGTCCTCTTCGGTGTGGTCGATGCTCGCGTAGTTGGCGAGGTCGACCTCGAACTGGTCCTTCGCCTTGGACAGCTCGATGCGGTCCTGCGGGCGCTTCGGGCCGGAGATCGAGGGGACGACCGTGGAGAGGTCGAGCTCCATGTACTCCGAGTAGGCGGGCTCGACGGAGGCGTCGTGCCACAGGCCCTGCTCCTTGGAGTAGGCCTCGACGAGGGCGATCTGGGCCTCGTCGCGACCGGTCAGGCGGAGGTAGTCGAGCGTGACGTCGTCGACCGGGAAGATCGCGGCCGTCGAGCCGAACTCGGGGCTCATGTTGCCGATGGTGGCGCGGTTCGCGAGCGGCACGGCGCTGACGCCCTCGCCGTAGAACTCGACGAACTTGCCGACGACACCGTGCTTGCGGAGCTGCTGCGTGATCGTGAGCACGACGTCGGTCGCGGTCACGCCCGCCGGGATCTCCCCGGAGAGCTTGAAGCCGACGACCTTCGGGATGAGCATCGACACGGGCTGGCCGAGCATCGCGGCCTCGGCCTCGATGCCGCCGACGCCCCAGCCGAGCACGCCGAGGCCGTTGACCATCGTCGTGTGCGAGTCGGTGCCGACGAGGGTGTCCGGGTAGGCGTAGGTCTCGCCGTCGAAGTCACGCGTGTAGGTGACCTTCGCCAGGTACTCGATGTTGACCTGGTGGACGATGCCGGTCCCCGGGGGGACGACCTTGAAGTCCTCGAACGCGGTCTGGCCCCAGCGGAGGAACTGGTAGCGCTCACCGTTGCGCTCGTACTCGAGGTCGGTGTTGCGCTGCAGGGAGTCCGTGCTGCCGAACAGGTCGGCGATGACGGAGTGGTCGATGACCATCTCGGCCGGTGAGAGCGGGTTGATCTTGTTCGGGTCCCCGCCGATGTCGGCCATGGCCTCGCGCATGGTGGCGAGGTCGACGATGCACGGGACACCGGTGAAGTCCTGCATGACCACACGGGCCGGGGAGAACTGGATCTCGGTGTCCGGGTCTGCCTCGGGACGCCAGGAGCCGAGCGAGCGGATCTGGTCCGCCGTGACGTTCTTGCCGTCCTCGGTGCGGAGGAGGTTCTCGAGCAGCACCTTGAGGCTGTACGGGAGCTTCTCGTGTCCGGGGACGGAGTCGATCCGGTGGATCGCGTAGTCGACACCCCCAACCGAGAGCGTGTCCTTCGAGCCGAAGCTGTTGACTGCAGCCACTGTGCCGCCTCCTGAGTTGATCGATCGTGCCCTCGTCCTCGTGGGCCGTCCCACCAGCACGGTAGACCTCCGCCGCCGGGTGCGATGCCCCCGCGGAGATGTCTTGATGTCGAGAGAACTCTACACCGCAGCCTGGTCCGGCTCGCGTTTGAACACCGTGCGGGTGAGCAGCCACGTCACCCAGAGCATCGCCGCGTAGAGCGGGACGCCCGTGATGAGCTTGATGCCGGCGAGGAGTTCGACCTGCGCCGTCAGGTAGAGCGGGATCTCGATGACGAGCCGGAGCGCGAACAGCCCGACCCAGAGCCACGTCGCGACCGTCAGCACGCGGCGCTTGCCCGGGTCGGCACGCCAGTCGGTGCCCGTGCCGTCCTCGTCCTGTGGCAGGAGCAGGCCGACGATGAGCCCGATGAGCGGCCGGCGGATCACCAGCGTCACGAGGAGTCCGACGAGGCACACCAGGTTGATGACGATCCCCGGGATGAAGTTGCTCTCCGCCTTGCCGGTGATGAGCGCGAGGCCGGCCGAGATCGCCACGCCGAGGATGCCTGCGAACGACATCGCCAGGGACTGCCGCTGCACCAGCCGGAGCACGACGAAGACGAGTCCGACGAGCACGGGGATCACGACGCTCGGGACGAGTTCCTTCGTGATCGCGTAGACGATCAGGAACGCGAAGCCCGGCAGCACCGACTCCGCGAGGCCGCGCACGCCGCCCACCGCGGTCACGAGGGCGCGGCCGGAGGGCGCTTCTCCCGGTGCCACCTGCCCGATGCCCGCGTTCCGGACGGCGTCGCGGAGCTGGGCGTTCAGCGACAGCGGCTCGGCGCGCTCGTCCGCGAAGCGGTCGTCCTCGGCGCGGGCGTCCGTAGAGCGGGCGTCCGTGGAGCGGGCGTCCGTGGCCGGAGCATGCGCTGCCGGAGCGGGCGCATCGGTGGACGCGACCCCCTCGGGGTCAGCAGGGTCGAGACGGTCCGACACCGGGCCTCCTGGTCGTCAGATCGCCGACTGCGTCGACTTCGGCATGTGCAGCGGGATCAGGTCGCGCGGCGGCATCGGTGTGGTGCCGCGCACCACGACGACGCTGCGGAAGAGCTCTTCGATCTCCTCGGCGTCCTCGGGCGAGTCGGCGGCCTTGCCGGCGATCACGCCGCGGAGGAACCAGCGGGGTCCGTCGACGCCGATGAAGCGCGCAGGGCGGGCTCCGGCGACGCCGCCGTCCCCGTCCACGACGACCGGGACGCTGGCGCGGAGCTCGGGACCGAACGGGCCGTCGACCTCGGTCACGGTGCCGCCCTGGCGCTCGATCTGGTCGGCGATCTGCGCGCGGATCTCGTGCCAGAGGCCGGTGGAGCGCGGTGCGGCGAACGGCTGGACCTGGAGCGTGGAGTCGTCGTAGTCGAGCCCGACCGCGACGACGCGCTGGGAGCCCTCCTCGACCTCGAGCCGGAGGTGCAGGCCCTCTCGCGGCAGGATCTTCACGCCGCCCAGGTCGACGTAGGGCCGGACCGGGTTGGCCTCGGTCTCGTCGAGCGGGCCGGCGTCCTCGCGGTCTGCCGGCGCGGACTTGCCGGTCGGTGCGACGGCGTCGACCTCGTCGAGTCCGGCGTCGGCCTCCACCGCGATGTCGACCTCCGGGGAGGTCTCCGCGACCTCGGCGTCGTCGGCGACCGCAGCGGCCACCTCGACCTCGTCACGCTTGCGTCGGCCGATCCTCATCGCTGCGTTCCTTCCGTCTGGTTCGTGTGCGTCTGCGCGCCGTTGTCGGCGCTCGCGCTCGGGTCCGTCTGCGCGCCGCGGTCGGCGCTCGTGCCACCGTAGCCCGAGGAGCCGAAGCCGCCATGGCCACGGACACTGTCGGGGAGCTCGTCGACGCGCGTGAACACCACCGGGGGCACCGGCATGACGATCATCTGCGCGATGCGGTCGCCCACGTGGACCTCGTACGGCTCCGCCTGGTCGGTGTTGAGCAGCGCGACCTTGATCTCCCCGCGGTAGCCGGAGTCGACCGTGCCGGGCGAGTTCACGATGGTGATGCCGTGCTTGGCCGCGAGACCGCTGCGGGGCACCACGAACGCGGCGTGGCCGTCCGGCAGGGCGATCGAGACGCCCGTGCCGACCAGGCGGCGCTCACCCGGCGCGAGGACGAAGGCCTCGGTCGAGACGAGGTCGGCGCCGGCATCGCCGGGGTGGGCGTGGACGGGAGCGTTCTCCCCGGTCCAGAGCACGTCGACAGGTTCGGTCACGTGACGAGGGTAGTGCAGCCCGTGACCGTTCCGTGACCTCAGGTGAGTCGTGGTCGAATGGTCCCGTGACCCTGTACCGCGAACGTCTCTGGGCGCCGCCGAGCCTGTACCTGGCGACGGCGCTCGTCATCCCCGCGAGCCTGCTCGTGTTCCTGCCGATCAGCATCGTGACGGGGATCATCGTCGCCGCGGCGATGGAGGTCGGCGTGCTCGTGTTGCTCTGGGCCGTCGCACCCGTGATCGAGGTGACGGACACCGAGTTCCGCGCCGGACGGGCCCACCTGCCACGTGCGGTCGTCGGCGAGGTCGTGCCGTTCCACGGGGCCGAGGCCACGACGCAGCGCGGCACGAAGCTGGACGCCCGGGCGTGGACGCTCTTCCGCGGGTACGTCCGGCCCGTCGTGCGCGTCGAGGTCCGCGACGACGCCGACCCCACCCCGTACTGGCTCGTCAGCGTGCGGGACCCGGACAAGGTCGTCGACGCGCTGCGCTCCTGACCCCGGCCGCGGCCGCGAGGCGCCCCGTCTCGAGGCAGCCGCGCTCCCGAGACACCCCCGTCTCGCGTCGCCTGCGCTCCCGAGACACCCCTGTCTACGCCAGACACCCCCGTCTGACTCGTTCTGCGCGCCCGAGACGCCCCCGTCTCGCACCCTGCGCGTGCTGAGACACCGGCGTCTCGACGAAACGCCCCAGAACTCCCGAGACCCCGCCGAAACCCGCGGCGTCTCGCCCGGGCAGCGGCGTCTCACGCAGACACCCCCGTCTCGCACCCGGCGCGTGCCGAGACACCGGCGTCTCGACGAAACACTCCCGAACTCCCGACACACCGCCGAAAACTGCGGCGTCTCGTCCGGAGAAGGGCGTCTCACGCAGACACCCCCGTCTCGCGCCGGCACAGGCCCGCACGCCGTCCCCACCACCTGCCCCACGCCCCCAGACATGACGAACGGCCCACACCCCCGAGGGGATGCGGGCCGTCCGACGTTCGCGTGTCCTAGAGCGCAGCGCACTCCGCGCAGACCGGGCCGAGCTTCGACTCGTGGTCGAGCTGCGACCGGTGCTTCACGAGGAAGCACTCGACGCAGGTGAACTCGTCCACCTGCGGGGGCAGCACGACGACGTCGAGGTCGACGTCGCTGAGGTCCTGTCCGGCGAGTTCGAAGCTGCCGGGGTTGTCCGAGTCGTCATCGACGACCCCGGACATCTTGTCGGGCACGCGCTCCTTGAGGGCCTCGATCGACTCCGAATCGGAGTTGTCGTCGGTCTTCCGGGGGGCGTCGTAATCGGTGGCCATGCCCATCCATTTCTCGTATCGAGAGGTCGTCGCCGGAGATCGGCGGCGACAGTATCCAACACGTGCCGCCTCGATGCAAACTGAGCGGTCAGCGGCTCGTCTGGGCGTGCAACCCGGCGCGGCGTCCGACCATTCCCGAGGGCCAGAACCGATCCCGCCGAACACCGACACACGCGACCGCGCTGCACCGTGAACGGCAGGCCCGTCCGCCGCACCGGAAACGGCACGCCCGTGCGCCTCCCCGGAAACCGGCCGACACCGCTGCATACTTCCCGGGTACGACGCAGACCGTACGCAACTGCTCGGAAGGCGGAACCATGCAAGACGTGAGAGTCATCGGAGTGGAGTCCGGGGCACTCCTGCTCGCGACCGACGGCGGCAGCGAGTTCCGGTTGCCCGTCACCTCGGCGCTGCCGGGGCAGGTCCGACAGGCGAACCCCGACGGCATGCCGCAGAAGCGCGTGTCCCCGAAGGACGTCCAGGCCCGGATCCGCAGCGGTGCCGACGCAGCCGACGTCGCCTCGGCGCTCGACGTCGACGTCGAGTACGTCCGCCGCTTCGAGGGCCCCGTCCTCGCCGAGCGTGCCTTCATCCTCGACGCCGCCCGCCGCGTGCCGGTGACGCCGTCCGACGAGCCAGCACCCGACGTGTTCGGCGACGCCATCACGGCCCGCCTCGAGTCCGGTGAGGCCACCGGCGTCACCTGGTCGAGCTGGAAGCACGTGGAGAACGGCTGGCAGGTGCAGGTCCGCTACACCGCTGGCGAGGTCGAGCACGACGCCCAGTGGTCGTTCGACCCGAAGACCTCGACGCTGACGCCGGACACCAGCGACGCGCACCGGCTCTCGCACACCGAGGACGAGGGCCTCGCGCCCCGCCTCCGCGCCGTCGAGTACGAGCAGCAGGACACCGACGGCACCCGGTTCGACTCCGGCGCCTTCCGGGTCGACGAGCCCGACGAGGCCGTCACGAACCCCGAGGTCCCCGAGCGCGCCCCGCTCCGGGCGCCGCTCCCCCGCATCGGCACAGCGCAGATCGAGGAGCGTCCGCCGGGCAACGAGACCGCCGACCTGCTCGAGGCCCTCCGCCGCCGCCGCGGGGAGCGCGAGTCCGTCACGTTCGCCGATCAGCAGCAGGAGGAGCAGCGCGGATCGGTCAGCGTGGTCGACATCCCGCTGCACGGCTTCACCGACACGAACGACACGGCCCCGCAGCCGGACGGCCGTCCGTCCTCCGCCCCGGACTCCGAGGGTCGCCAGGACCGCAAGAAGCGCAGCCGCCGCTCGATGCCGAGCTGGGACGAGATCGTGTTCGGGACCCGTCCCGACGACGAGGTCTGACCCCTCCACCATCCCGGGAGGGCCGCAGCAGCCCGCCACGCACCTCGCGTGGCGGGCTGCTCCCGTCCAGGGCTCGGTGCGGGTCGTGCGCGCCGCTCAGCTCGCGAACGCCCCGGCCAGGCGGAGCGGCACGAGCAGCTCGTCGTCGGTCATCGCCCCGTGCTGGCCGATCATCCGCTTCGGCACCGCTCCGGGCTTCAGCGCCCGGTCGTCGTTGAACGCCCACGTGCTCCTGGCCACCACGACCACGTCGCCGATGCGCGGGAGCACGTCGTCGGACACGGCGCCGAACCAGCCAGCGGCGATCGCCTCGTCCCGGCTGGCGACGTAAGCCCGCTTGCCGTAGGTGCTGCGCCAGGCCTCGACCAGCGCGGGGACGTCGGTCCCGGGGGCCACGGTGAGCTGACGGCAGCGGGGGTCCCCCGCGACGCCGACGACGCCCTCGAGCAGGTCGGGGTCGATCGCGATGTTCGCCTCCTCGGGCACGTCGAGGATGCCGTGGTCGGCCGTGACGAGGACGCCGACGTCCCGGGCCACGCCGGCGGCCAGGCGGGCGAGCTCCCCGTCGAGCGACTCGAGCGCCGCGGTCCACCGGTCGGACTGCCACCCGTGCTTGTGCGCGATCGAGTCGAGCTCGGGCACGTAGAGGTACACGAGCGCCGTACCCGTGAGCGTGGCTGCGATCGCTGCGTCCACCCGCTGGGTCACGGTGTCGGCGGGGACGTACCGCGCGCCGCTGAGCACGTTCGCGGTCATGCCCGACGACTCGTACCGCGCCGGACCGACGACCACGGGGTCGACGCCGAGGGCCGGGGCCTCGGTGAACAGGGTGGGCGTGCGGAGCCACCCGGCGGGCACCTCGTCGTCCCACCCGCTGAGCAGGTTCACGACCTGGCCGGTGTCCGGGCTCCAGCCGCTGTAGCCGACCACGCCGTGGGTGCCGGGCGACCGACCGGTCGTCAGGGTCGAGAGCGCCGCGGCTGTCGTCGTCGGGAACCCGCTGCGCAGGCGCTTCCGGGAGCCCGTCAGGAACCGGGCGTGCCCGGCACGCGCGCCGAGCGCGTTCGCCCCGAGGCCGTCGACCAGGACGACGACCGCGGAACGGGCGGGGCGGAGCGGGATCCGAGCCTCCAGGCCGTGTGTCCGCAACCACGTGTCGTCCGCAGCGCCGAGGGCCACGAGGCAACTCGGCAGCACGTCGGCGAGGTTCGCGGTGGCGTCGGGGGCCGTCGGTAGGCTCTGTGTCACCCTCCGATCCTCCCAGAAAGGTCCCATGGCACGCACGGACACAGTCGGTCTCCCCGACGGTGAGCGCATCGAGGACGTCGACGTCTCCGAGGAGATGCAGGGCTCGTTCCTCGAGTACGCCTACTCGGTCATCTACTCGCGTGCCCTGCCCGACGCCCGCGACGGCCTCAAGCCCGTGCAGCGTCGCATCCTGTACCAGATGTCGGAGATGGGTCTGCGGCCGGACCGCGGCCACGTGAAGAGCGCCCGCGTCACCGGCGAGGTGATGGGCAAGCTGCACCCGCACGGCGACGGCGCCATCTACGACGCCCTGGTGCGCATGGCGCAGCCGTTCACGATGCGCGTGCCCCTGGTGGACGGCCACGGCAACTTCGGGTCGCTCGACGACGGCCCCGCCGCTGCCCGGTACACCGAGGCCCGGCTCGCCGAACCGTCGATGGCCATGACGGAGAACCTCGGCGAGGACGTCGTCGACTTCGTCCCGAACTACGACAACCAGATCATGCAGCCCGGCGTGCTGCCGGCCGCGTTCCCGAACCTGCTGGTCAACGGAGCCTCCGGCATCGCCGTCGGCATGGCGACGAACATGGCGCCGCACAACCTCGGCGAGGTGGTCGAGGCCGCCAAGCACCTGCTCCTGCACCCGAAGGCCTCGCTCGAGGAACTCATGGAGTACGTGCCGGGGCCCGACCTGCCCTCCGGCGGCACGATCGTCGGCCTGTCCGGCGTGCGCGACGCCTACGCCACGGGCCGCGGCACCTTCCGCACCCGGTCCAAGGTCAGCGTCGAGACCCTGTCGCCGCGCAAGACCGGCCTCGTCGTGACCGAGCTGCCCTACCTCGTCGGCCCCGAGCGCGTCATCGAGAAGATCAAGGACGGCGTCCAGGCCAAGAAGCTCGTCGGCATCTCCGACGTCAACGACCTGACCGACCGCAACCACGGGCTGCGGCTCGTCATCGGCATCAAGTCCGGGTTCAACCCCGCCGCCGTGCTCGAGCAGCTGTACAAGCACACGCCGCTCGAAGAGGGCTTCGGCATCAACAACGTCGCCCTGGTCAACGGGTCCCCGCGCACGCTCGGACTGCGGGAGCTCCTCGACGTCTACGTGCAGCACCGGATCGCCGTCGTCACCCGGCGGTCCGAGTACCGGCTGGCGCGCCGACGCGAACGCCTGCACCTGGTCGAGGGCCTGCTCGTCGCGATCCTCGACATCGACGAGGTCATCCAGGTCATCCGCACGTCGGACGACTCCGAGGCCGCACGCAGCCGTCTCCGCGACGTGTTCGACCTGTCCGAGGTGCAGGCCGAGTACATCCTCGAACTGCGGCTCCGGCGGCTCACGAAGTTCTCCCGCATGGAGCTCGAGGGCGAGCGGGACCAGCTCCTCGCCGACATCGCCGCGATCGAGGAACTGCTCGCCTCCGACGACCGCCTCCGGGCCCAGGTCGCGCTGGAGCTCACCGAGGTGTCCGACAAGTTCGCCACGCCTCGCCGCACGCTCCTGACCGAGGCCGACGCCCCCGTCCGCGGCGGCAAGAAGGCCGTGGTCGACCCCGAGGACCTCCAGGTCGCCGACGCCCCGTGCCGTGTCCTGCTGTCGACCACCGGCCGGCTCGTCCGGGTCGACGTCCCGACCGCCGAACTCGGGGTCGTGCGGGTGCCGAAGCGCTCCAAGCACGACGCCGTCCTGTCGAGCGTGCTCAGCACCGTCCGCGGGCAGGTCGGCGCGCTGACCTCGACCGGCCGCATCGTGCGGTTCTCCCCCGTCGACGTGCCGTCCGTCCCGCCCGCTGCCGTCCGGCTCGACGCCGGCGTGCGGGTGCACGAGTACCTCGGCATCCCCCGCGGCGAGTCCGTCGTCGCCGTGGTCGACCTCAGCGCGGCGTCCGAGCACTCGCTCGCGATCGGCACTGCGCAGGGCGTCGTGAAGCGCGTCGTCCCCGGAGCCTGGCCGGACAAGCCCGACTTCGTGGCGATCGGGTTGAAGCCCGGCGACCAGGTCGTCGGCGCCACCCAGTCGGCCGAGTCGGACGACCTCGTGTTCATCACCTCGAACGCGCAGCTGCTCCGGTTCGGGGCGGCCGCCGTCCGTGCGCAGGGTCTGCCCGCCGGTGGGGTCGCTGGCGTGGCGCTGTCCTCCGGGGCCTCGGTGATCTGGTTCGGGGCCGTCGCTCCGTCCGAGGACGCCGTGGTCGCCACCGTCTCCACGTCCTCGTCCGCCCTGCCCGGTACGGACACCGGGCGCGCCAAGGTCTCGTCGCTGTCGGAGTTCCCCGCGAAGGGCCGTGCGACGCAGGGTGTGCGGGCGCACGCGTTCCTCAAGGGCGAGGACGGTCTGACCGTCGCGTGGGCCGGCATCGCGCCGCCGCACGCGGTCGGTACGGACGGCGCTGCCCGGACGCTGCCGGACTGGCTGTCGAAGCGCGACGGGTCGGGCAGCGCGCTCGACGACGTCGTCGGGTCGATCGGCGGCAGCGCGGCGACGCTCGACGGCACGCGCGGCGAGGCGTAGGGCGGTACGGGCACGCTCCCGCCTGTCCGCCCGCCTGCCCGCCTGCCCGATGTGACACGCCCCCGTCTCACATCGAGACACCCCTGTCATCCCGAGACGCCCTCGAACCGTCGAGACGCCGCCGGAAGTGGCAGCGTCTCGACGTCCAAGCGGCGTCTCGCGCAGACAGGGGTGTTTCGCACGACCACGCCGGGCGGCCTGACTCCACACACCGGCGTCTCACGCAAACGGGGGTGTCCCGCACGACCACGCCGGGTGGCCTGACTCCACACACCGGCGTCTCACGCAGACAGGGGTGTCTCGCACGACCACGCCGGGCGGCCTGACTCCACACACCGGCGTCTCACGCAAACGGGGGTGTCCCGCACGACCACGCCGGGTGGCCTGACTCCACACACCGGCGTCTCACGCAGACAGGGGCGTCTCGCACGCACGCCGCCAACCGCAGCCTCCACCGGTCAGGACACCCCGCTCGTGTTCGTCGACGGGTCACGAAGCGTCGGTGTGAGCGCCTCGTGACGACGATCTCCGAGCACTCGGCGACCGACACACGGGGTGTTCTGACCACTCGGCGCCTCGACTGGACGACACACGACCGCCGATCACTCGGCTACGCGACTCCGCTTGCCGACGACCCCGCTACACGTCGATGCGGTCGCGGTCCAGGCCCTCGCCGGCCAGGATGAACTCCTTGCGCGGCGCGACGTCGTTCCCCATGAGCAGCTCGAAGACCTTCGCAGCGGACTCGGCGTGGGGCACCTGGACGCGGCGCAGGGTGCGGTGCGCACGGTCCATGGTCGTCTCCGCGAGCTGGTCAGCGTCCATCTCGCCGAGCCCCTTGTAGCGCTGGATCGGCTCCTGGTACTTCTTCCCGGACTTCGCCAGCTTCTTCAGCACGGCCTGGAGCTCCTGCTCGGAGTACGTGTACAGCGTGTCGTTCGGCTTGCCGCGGTTGATGACGACGACCCGGTGCAGCGGCGGCACCGCGGCGAACACCCGGCCCTGCTCGATCATCGGCCGCATGTAGCGGAAGAACAGCGTCAGGAGCAGCGTGCGGATGTGGGCGCCGTCGACGTCGGCGTCCGACATGATGATGACCTTCCCGTAGCGGGCCTGGTCGAGCTCGAACGTCCGCCCGGAGCCGGCGCCGATGACCTGGATGATCGAGGCGCACTCGGCGTTCGAGAGCATGTCCGCGACGGATGCCTTCTGCACGTTGAGGATCTTGCCGCGGATGGGCAGGAGCGCCTGGTACTCGCTGTTGCGCGCGAGCTTGGCGGTGCCGAGCGCGGAGTCGCCCTCGACGATGAAGAGCTCAGTGCCCTCGACGTCGTTCGACCGGCAGTCCGCGAGCTTCGTCGGCAGGGACGAGTTCTCGAGGGCGTTCTTCCGGCGCTGGGTCTCCTTGTGCGCTCGGGCCGAGATGCGGGTCTTCATCTCCGCGACGACCTTCTCGAGCAGTCCGGCCGCCTGGGCCTTCTCGGTGCGCTGCGTCGACGTCAGGATCTCGGTCATCCGCTTCGACACGACCGAGTCGACGACACGACGGACGGCCGGCGTCCCGAGGATCTCCTTCGTCTGGCCCTCGAACTGCGGCTCCGGCAGCCGGACGGTCAGCACGGCGGTGAGTCCCGCGAGCACGTCGTCCTTCTCGAGCTTGTCCTGCCCGAGCTTGAGCTTGCGGGCGTTGGCCTCGACCTGGGTGCGCACGGCCTTGACCAGCCCGGCCTCGAAGCCCGCCTGGTGCGTGCCGCCCTTCGGCGTGGCGATGATGTTCACGAAGCTGCGGAACACCGTCTCGTAGCCGTCACCCCAGCGCAGGGCGATGTCGACCTCGCAGGTGCGCTCGACCTCGGTCGAGACCATGTGGCCCTTGTCGTCGAGCATCGGCACCGTCTCCTTGAAGGTGCCGGAGCCCTGGATGCGCCAGACGTCGGTCTTCGCACCGTCCACGGCGAGGTGCTCGACGAACTCGCCGATGCCGCCCTCGTACCGGAAGCGCTCGACGACCGGCCCCTCGGCGACCTCGACCCCCGTCGCGGCGGCGCGCTCGGCGGCGGCGGCGATGGCGGTCGGGCGTTCGTCGGTGATCGTGAGGCCGAGCCCGGGCACGAGGAAGGCCGTCTGGCGCGCACGGTTCACCAGGTCCGCCATGCTGAAGGCGGCGTCCCTCGTGAAGATCTGCCGGTCGGCCCAGTAGCGGACCCGCGAGCCGGTGACGCCCTTCTTGACCTTGCCGACGACGCGCAACTCACTGCCGGAGGTGAAGGGGCTGAACGGTGCGTCCGGGCCGATGCCGTCCGAGTCGTCGAACAGCCCGGGTTCCCCGCGACGGAACGACATGGCGTAGGTCTTGCCCCCGCGGTCGACCTCGACGTCGAGGCGCTCCGACAGCGCGTTCACGACCGAGGCGCCGACACCGTGGAGCCCGCCGGATGCCGCGTACGACCCCGACCCGAACTTGCCGCCGGCATGCAGCTTCGTGAAGACGACCTCGACCCCGGTCAGGCCGGTCTTCGGCTCCACGTCGACGGGGATGCCGCGCGCGGTGTCGGTGACCTGGACGGAGCCGTCCGGGAACAGCCGCACGCCGATCTCGTCGCCGTGTCCGCCGAGGGCTTCGTCCACCGAGTTGTCGATGATCTCCCACAGGCAGTGCATGAGGCCACGCGAGTCCGTCGACCCGATGTACATGCCGGGACGCTTCCGGACTGCCTCGAGTCCTTCGAGGACGGAGAGATGCCGTGCGGAGTAGTCGGAGCTCACCTCCCGAGCCTACCCAGCACGACCGACACCACCCGCCTGACACTCGCACTGGGGACGATCGGTCCGCGGTGAGCGAAATGAGGCCACACAATGCCGGACATCCAGGCAGCACGTGTTGAAATGGTGCAACCAGGAAGCACCACCTGCAATCCGTGAGGAGCACAGCAATGACCCAGACCGTGCAGGACCTCTCCATCGACGACGTCAGCAACCACCAGCTCACCGCTGCCGACCGGTGTGACAGCTGCGGAGCGCAGGCCTACATCCGAGCCACCATGGCCAGCGGCGAACTGTTCTTCTGCGCCCACCACGGCGCGGAGTTCAAGGACAAGCTCGCAGCCACCGCGATCGAGTGGCACGACGAGAGCAGCCGACTCCGCGAGTCGAAGTAGCGCGCCGAGGCGCGAGTAGAGCAAGACGGGAGGCCCGGTGCCAGTTGGCACCGGGCCTCCCGTCTGTCTCTGGTTCCGTCAGAACGCGCGGTTCAGCATCCAGGCGACGCCGCGGTAGCTGTTCGGCCCCCAAATCCCGTCGATCGGGCCGTCGTAACGGCCGTGAGCGGCCGCCCAGTGCTGGAGCGCTGCTACCGTGTCCGGGCTCTCCCAGTTCGGGATGCTGTTCCCGTAGAAGTGGCCGCGCACGATGAGCTGGATCGCCACACTCTGCCACGAGTTCGGCCCCATCACGCCGTCGATCGGCCCCGTGTACCCGGACCCGGGCATGCTGCCGAAACACTGGAGGCGTTTGTAGAAGACCGGACCGGGGATCCCGTCGTACTCGGTCGTGGTCGTCGGGACCGAGCTGCAGGCCGAACTGATGCGCGTCGTTGCAGCCTCAGCAGGAGCTGTCTGGACGATGGCACCCGTCGTGGTCAGTGTCACGACGAGTGCGCCGACCAGCGCGAGGACGGATTTGGTGTGGTGCATGAGGCCTCCTTTGTCGGCCTCCAACATTTCACATCCCGTAGCCGATGTGTCGGCTCTGGCAACTGTTGCAACGATCGCGGGGACGACGAAGGCCGGGCCCGTGCGGGCCCGGCCTTCGTGAGCGTCAGGCGATGCGCTTGAACGCCTTGTCGACGAAGCGGTCGACCGTCGCCCGCGCTTCGCGCGCGTACCGGTCGATGGTCGCCGTCTGCTCCGGGTCCGGCGCGTACTCGCGGCCCAGCCGTGCCGTGGCCGCAGCGAGGACACCGTCGGTCAGCTGCGGGTTCAGCGGCAGGAGCGGACCCTGCGCGTGCGTGCCGAAGGACGTGCCGCGAATGGCGCCCTCGACGGGCGAACCGGCCTGGTTCCCGCCGCCGGAGACCACGTCGGCGAACGGGGTGACCCCGGCGCCGAGCTCGATGCGCGTGGCGTGGTCCTCGAACGCGGCGAGGCGCTTCGACGCACCGTCGAGCAGCGGGTACCGCGTCTCGAGCACGAAGTAGTTGACGCGACGCTCGGCACCGCGCACGGCTCGGGCGTCGAACACGCCGAAGCCCTGCAACGGTGCACCGTCAGCCGGGACGACCTCGTTCGTTGCCAGGTCGAACCCACCACCGACTGCGACCACGGGCACACCCGCGGCGGCGAGGTCACGGAGCGGCGCAGCGATCCGGCCGATGTCGGCAGCGAGGGACCGCATCGCACTGAGCGGGCCGTTCCCGATGACGACGACGTCTGCCTCGGAGGGCAGCTCGTCGCCCGGGGCGTACTCGACGACCTCCGTCGGGACGTCGGCGGCGGCGGCCCGGCGGGTCAGGGCGACCACGTTGCCGCGGTCCCCCGACACCCCCATCTGCCGCGGGTAGACGTGCAGGATGGTCAGGCGATCGGCCGTCATGCGGTCTTCTCCAGGTCCGGGTGGCCGAGGGCCTTCCGGGCGATCATCATGATCTCGTAGTTGACGATGAAGTTCTTCGTGCCGGTGCTCGTCGTGCCGAGGCCCTGCATGTGCTTGATGGCGGTCTCGACGTCGGGTTCGACCCGGCCGATGCGGACGCCCGCGTGCTCGAGCGCGATCGCGATCTGCCAGGCCTTGTCACCGGAGACGACATCGACGTGGTCGAGCTTGGAGAAGTCGATGTCGTAGATCCAGGAGATGTCCGGGGTGCCCTCGTCGATCGCCATGAGGACCTGCTCGGGGTGGTCCGGCAACGCGTCGAGGTTCAGCTGCAGGCTCGCGGCGTTCTTGAACATCGTGAACTCGGCGGATTCGCCGGCGATGGGCAGGCGCTCACCGCGGCCGTACGCCGGCTTCATCGTCGAGAAGGCCCGCGTGACGGCGTCCGTCCGGAACTGCGTGCCGAGGGCCGCACTGGCCGTGGCCGTCGCCGCAGCGGCGTCGACCGCGTAGTGCAGGCCACGAGCGGGCAGGCGCACGGCGATGTCCGATCCCCCGAAGGCGATCGTGGCGGCGTCACCGGTGTGTTCGGTGACCTCGGCGTCGATGACCGACTGCTCGGCGTCGGCGCGGTCGAAGTCGTCCGCGTTCTGCAGGCCGTTCGGGCTGGCGGCGACGATGGCGGCGCTCGCACCGAAGCGGAGCACGCGCTGCCCGTCGACAGCGCTGTAGGCGTCGAGGAACTGGTCGTCGTGGTTCGTGATGACGTTCGCTGACGACAGGGCCGCCGTGTCGAGCATCATCGTCGCCACGCGCTCGGTCTCGAAGAACCGGTAGAGCTGGTCGACCTGCACGTTGAGCATCGTCACGGTGGAGGGCGACAGGATGCCGGCGAGCTCGACGGCGAAGGCCTCGTCGACCTCGAGGATGCCGATGTCCGCCTTGAGCCGACCGGTCAGCGAGACCTCGGACAGCAGCGCCGACGCGATGCCCTGCGGCAGGTTCGCCCCTGACGGGTTCGTGAAGACCCGGAGTCCGTGCGCCCGGACGATGTCCGAGATCATGTGCGTCGTCGTGGACTTGCCGTTCGACCCCAGCACGAAGACCACCCCGTTGGGGAACTGCTTCGTGACGTGCTGCAGGAAGTCGGGCACGAGCTTCAGGACGATGAAGCCCGGGTAGGCGGACCCCCCGCCCCGCGCACGGGCGAGGGCGCGGAGGATCCGCCCGATGAGGATCGGGATGAAGAAACGCACCGCTCGGCCTACTCGAGGTAGTCGCGCAGCGACTGCGACCGCGACGGGTGGCGGAGCTTCGCCATCGTCTTGGACTCGATCTGGCGGATGCGCTCGCGCGTCACGCCGAACGTGTCACCGATCTGGTCGAGCGTCTTCGGCTGACCGTCGCCCAGGCCGAAGCGCATCCGGATGACACCGGCCTCGCGCTCGGACAGGGAGTCGAGCAGGCTCTCGAGCTGCTTCTGCAGCATCGTGAAGCCCACCGCGTCGGCCGGCACGACCGCCTCGGTGTCCTCGATGAGGTCACCGAACTCGGAGTCGCCGTCTTCACCCAGCGGGGTGTGGAGCGAAATCGGCTCGCGGCCGTACTTCTGGACCTCGACGACCTTCTCCGGGGTCATGTCGAGCTCGCGGGCGAGCTCTTCCGGGGTGGGCTCGCGGCCCAGGTCCTGCAGCATCTGCCGCTGGACGCGGGCGAGCTTGTTGATGACCTCGACCATGTGCACCGGGATGCGGATGGTGCGGGCCTGGTCGGCCATGGCGCGGGTGATGGCCTGACGGATCCACCACGTGGCGTAGGTCGAGAACTTGAAGCCCTTGGTGTAGTCGAACTTCTCGACGGCACGGATGAGGCCCAGGTTGCCCTCCTGGATGAGGTCCAGGAACTGCATGCCGCGGCCGGTGTAGCGCTTGGCGAGCGACACGACGAGGCGGAGGTTCGCGCCGAGCAGGTGCGACTTCGCGCGCTGGCCGTCCCGAGCGACCCAGCGGAGCTCGCGCTCCTCGGGCTTGGACAGGCCGGTGGTGTGCTGGAGCTTGTCCTCGGCGAACAGGCCGGCCTCGATGCGCATCGCGAGTTCGACCTCCTGCTCGGCGTTCAGCAGGGCGACCTTGCCGATCTGCTTGAGGTAGTCCTTGACGGGGTCGGCGGTCGCGCCGGTGATCGTCGTCGAGTAGACCGGCGCCTCGTCGTCGTCGGACTGCGAGATGACGAGTGCGCCCGCGGCGACGGCGTTGGCGGCCTCCACAGCGGCCGTGCGCGGCTTGTCCTCGGTGTCGTCGTCGGTGTCGTCCGTCGTGTCGACGGCCTCCGCCGGCTCGACGGTCTCTTCCTCGTCCTCGTCGGACGCGGCCTTCTTCGCTGCGGGCTTCTTGACCGCGGCCTTCTTCGGGGCGGCCGCCTTCTTGGCGGGGGCCTTCGTCGCGCGCTTCTTCGGCGCAGCGGTGCCGTCGGTCTCGGGGCCCTCGGCCTCGGTCACCGTGTCGGCGTTGTCCTTCGTGGGATCGATCGTCGTGCTCCGGGCAGCCATGCGATCACCTCTCTCGTCGTGCCACGTTCATGGGGTCGTGGCCTTCCCTGCACCCAGGACCCGCGCCGCAGTTCCCCCGCGTCACTGGCCCGTCGTTCCTGGCGGTGCTGCACGTCCTCGGCAGCGACACCACCCGTCAGGGCAGCGGCACCTGCCGATCAGGGCAGCACTAGGACCCATGTCAAGTCCCCCGACAAAACGTGCGCTCCGGAGGAGCACCAGTACACGGGAGACCCGAACGGGTCCGGGTTCATTATTGCACGGTCCGCTTCCGCAGGCGTGCAACGAGTGCAACCCAGAGCGGGGCCACCCGTATTCCGTCCTGCTCGTGCATCTGGGCACGGGTGCGACGACGGGCGTGGAGCAGCATCCCGACGCCGAACCCGACCACGACGTACTGCACGGTGAGCGCGACCCGGAAGTTCGACCAGGCGAAGACGGTCTGCCCCGTGGCGCGGGCGACCGCGTCGAGGAGGAGCCCGATGAGGAACATCATCACGAAGGCCGCGAGGAAGCCCCCGACGTTGACGACCCCGTTCGCTGACCCCAGGGAGCCCATCGGGTTGAAGGAGCGCGCGAAGTCGAACCCGATGAGCGACCCGGGACCGCCGATGCCCATCGCCACGACGAGCAGCACCAGGAGCCAGGTCGGCGGGTGCCCGGGCCAGATGAGCACGAACGTCCAGACGACCCCGAGCAGCACGACCACGCCGAGCACCAGGTTCGACCGGCGGAGCGGGTACCGGGCGCAGAGCACCCCGAGGAGCGGCCCGGCGACGAACCCGACGGCGACGATCACGGTGAGGAAGCCGGCGGCCTCGGTCGAGGAGTACCCGAGCCCGCGGAGCATCGGCACGCCCCAGAGCAGGCTGAACACCGTGCCGGAGGACTGGGTGACGTAGTGCGACCAGAACCCGAGCTGCGTGCCGGGACGACGGAGCGCGTGCCCGAAGGTGTGGAACGCCGCCGACCACGTGTGCGGCAGCGGGATCGTGTCGGTGCGCACCGGGACGGGACCGTTCCGCACGAAGACGAACGCCAGCACGAGCCCGACGGCACTGGCCGCTGCAGCCACCCCGAACGCCACGGTCCACCCGGCGCTGTGCAGGAGCAGCGCGAAGGGGAACGCCGAGGCGATCTGGCCGAACTGCCCGAGGTTGCCCGTCCACTGGGAGATCTGCGGCAGGATCCGGCCGCTGAACCACATCGGCAGCAGGCGGATCACCGAGATGAAGGTCATGGCGTCCCCGGCACCGACCAGGACCCGCCCGACCACCGCCGGGCCGATCGTGGGCGACACCGCGACGACGGCCTGCCCGAGCACCAGCAGCAGGGCGCCGAGCAGCACCAGGCGCCTCGGGCCGATCCGGTCGAGGGCGATCCCGACGGGGATCTGCAGCCCCGCGTAGACGGCGATCTGCACGACCGCGAGGGTGGACAGGACGGCGGCGGAGACCGCGAAGCGGTCCTGCGCGTCCACGCCGGACACACCGAGCGAGGACCGCTGCACGACCGCCAGGACGTACGCGAGCACCGCGACGCCCCACACGACGAAGGCACGGCGGGAGTTCACCCGACAAGGCTAGCGGCGCGGCTCCGCTGCCAGGACGGGCTGTGGAGGACGCGAGGTGCGCGACCGACTGTGGTGGGGCCTCCTGACCGGGTCAGTCGTCGGAGGCGTCCCGACGGTCCGCCAGGAAGCGCTCCAGCTCGGCCGCGATCGCGTCGGCCGTAGGGACCTCGCCGTCGACGCCCGTCAGGGGCGAGCCGACGGGGTTGCCCTCCATGTAGGTGTCGTGGCGTTCCTCGAGCGCCGCGACGAGCCGCTGCAGCTCGCCGTTGCCGGCGACCTGCTCGTCGACGCGGAGCGCGAACTCGCGGCCCTCTTCGCGCAGGGCGTCGGTCGGGAAGATCAGGCCGGTGGCAGCGGCGATGCCGGACAGGGCGGCCACCGCGGCGTCGGGGTACTCGGTGTCGGAGAGGTAGTGCGGCACGAGGAGCACCAGGCCGGTGACCTGGCGCTCGAGCTCGGTGAGCCGGTGCTCGACGAGGTGCAGGATGTTCGCCGGTGCCTGGGTCTCCGGCTTCCAGACGCTCATCGACTCGATGAGGTCAGCCCGCGTGCCCGAGACCGTGAGGCTGACGGGGCGGGTGTGCGGCACGGGCATCGGGATCGACTGGACCCACGTCGTGTCCACGACCTGGAGCTCGGCGGCGAGGTCGGTCACCGCGCGGACGAACCGGTTCCACTGGAAGTCGGGCTCGTACCCGGAGAGGAAGAGGAAGGGCTGCCCGATCTCGTCGCGCACCAGGTGCAGCGCGAGCCGCGGCGGCTCGATGTCGGTGATGTGGTCGTGCTCGAACGTGATGACCGGGCGACGGGCACGCCAGTCGAGCAACGCGTCCGGGTCGAACTCGGCGACGAGCCGGGTGTCCAGCCGCTCGAGGATCGAGGTGGTCACCTGGGCGACCGCCGAGCCGGCGTCCGCGAACCCCGTGAGCCCGGCGACCAGGTGCAGGCCGGTCGGGACCGTCGGGGCGGACTCGTCGAACGTGTAGAGGTCCTCTGGGCGGTTCACCGTCCCAATGCTAGGCGGGGGCCCCGACAGCACCGGCCACGGCACCCACGCCGACAGCGAACAGTGCCTGGATAGGGTTGGAGCATGGTCCGACCGACGCTCTCCACTGACGCTGCCTCCCCCTCCTCGATCGACGCCGACGTCCTCGTCGTCGGCGTCCGCCCCGGCTCCGACGGCGCTCCGGCGACGATCGTCTCCCCCGCGACGGGGCCCTTCTCCGTGCTCGATGACCTCGACCTCGCGGCGATCGGCGTGACGGGGACGAAGGACCAGCTCGTGCGCCTGCCCGGGACCGGTGTCAGCGCCGGCAGCATCGCGCTCATCGGGCTCGGCTCCGGCACCGACGCCGCAGCCGTCCGCTCGGCCGCCGGCAGTGCTGTCCGCCAGCTCCCCCTCGCGTCCTCGATCGCGCTCGCGCTGCCGACCGACTCCGACGAGCTCGTCGACGCCGCCCTCGAGGGCGCTGCGCTCGGCGCCTACGCGTTCACCCGGCACAAGGGCACCGGCAGCACCGGACCGGTGCGCGGCGACCAGCGCGTCGTCGTGCTCGCACCGTCCGCCGTGGCCGACGCCACCGTCCGCCCGGCGATCGTCGCGGACGCCGCCGCCCTGGTGCGCGACCTCGTCAACACCGCCGCGCTCGACCTCGGGCCGTCCGACGTCGCGGACGTGGCCACCGGGCTCGCCGGCGACCTGCCGCTGACCGTCGAGGTCCTCGACGAGACCGCGCTGGAGGAACAGGGCTTCGGGGGCATCCTCGGCGTCGGCGCCGGGTCCGTCCGCCCGCCGCGTCTGGTCGTCGTCCGGTACTCGCCGGAGTCCGCGACGAAGCACCTCGCCCTCGTCGGCAAGGGCATCACGTTCGACTCGGGCGGGCTCTCGCTCAAGCCGGCCGGCTCGATGCTCGGCATGAAGACCGACATGACCGGCGCCGCGACCGTGCTCGCCGCCACCGTCGCGGCCGCCCGGCTCGGCCTCGACGTCAAGGTCACCGCGTGGCTCTGCCTGGCCGAGAACATGCCGTCCGGGTCGGCCATCCGGCCGGGTGACGTCCTGACGCTGAAGAACGGCAAGACCGTCGAGGTCACGAACACCGACGCCGAGGGCCGTCTCGTCCTCGGTGACGGCCTCGTCGCCGCCTCGCTCGAGCAGCCCGACGCGGTCGTCGACGTCGCCACGCTCACCGGCGCCCAGGTCGTCGCGCTCGGCGACCGCACCACCGGGCTGATGGGGACGGACGACCTCGTGGCCCGCGTCCGCGCCCTCGCCGAGGCCGTCGCCGAACCGATCTGGCCGATGCCCCTCCCCGAGGAGCTCGACGGCCGGCTCGCCAGCGACGTCGCCGACATGGTGAACGCCACCGTGGGCAACCCGGCGGGTGGCATGCTGCTCGCCGGCAAGTTCCTGGAGCGCTTCGTGGGCGAGGGTGTCCCCTGGGCGCACCTCGACATCGCGGGTCCCTCGGAGAACAAGGGCGGCGGCTACGGGTGGCTGGGCAAGGGGCCGACCGGTGCGATGGTCCGCACCCTCATCTCGCTCGCAGAAGACCTCCAGTCCAAGTAGTAGGTTTGGTTCCGGTGGGGCGTGCGTCCAGACGCCACCCACCGGAACGGACGGGACGGGACCGGAACCATGCGGTCCGACCGTCGGACGCCGCCGCGGTGGTGTCCATGTGCGGGCCCGACCGGCCCCGACATGCACGAGGGAGTTGCACCAGGTGACGGAACAGACTTACGACGTCGTGGTCCTCGGTGGCGGGAGCGGCGGGTACGCCGCAGCGCTCCGGGCAGCCGAGCTCGGGATGAGCGTCGCGCTCATCGAGGGCGACAAGCTCGGAGGGACCTGCCTGCACCGCGGATGCATCCCGACGAAGGCGCTGCTGCACTCCGCCGAGATCGCCGACGGCGCTCGTGACGCCGAGAAGTACGGCGTCCTGGCCGAGTTCGCCGGTGTCGACGTGCCCAAGGTCATCGAGTACCAGCAGGGCGTCATCAACTCCAAGTACAAGGGCCTGCAGGGCCTCATCAAGGCCCGTGGCATCACCGTCGTCGAGGGCTGGGGTCGTCTGACCTCGCAGAACACCGTGCAGGTCGGCGACCAGACCGTCACCGGCAAGAACGTCGTGCTCGCGACCGGCTCCTACTCGAAGTCCCTGCCCGGGCTCGAGATCGGCGGCCGGGTCATCACCTCCGAGACCGCCCTCCGCATGGACTACGTCCCGAACAAGGTCGTCATCCTGGGCGGCGGCGTGATCGGTGTCGAGTTCGCCAGCGTCTGGAAGTCCTTCGGCGCCGAGGTCACCATCGTCGAGGGCCTCCCCCACCTGGTCCCCGCCGAGGACGAGTCCATGTCGAAGCAGCTCGAGCGTGCCTTCCGCAAACGCGGCATCGAGTTCTCGCTCGGCACCCGGTTCCAGGGCGTCGAGCAGCACGAGAACGGAGTCGTCGTCACGCTCGAGGACGGCAGGACCTTCGACGGTGACGTCCTGCTGGTCGCCGTCGGCCGTGGCCCCGTCACGCAGAACGTCGGCTACGACGAGGTCGGCATCACGATGGACCGCGGCTTCGTGATCACGAACGAGCGCCTCGCGACGAACGTCCCGAACGTCTACGCCGTCGGCGACATCGTCCCCGGCCTGCAGCTCGCGCACCGCGGCTTCCAGCAGGGCATCTTCGTCGCCGAGGAGATCGCCGGTCTCAACCCGGTGGTCATCGAGGACAAGAACATCCCCAAGGTCACCTACTCCGACCCCGAGGTCGCCTCCGTCGGCCTCTCGCAGTCGAAGGCCGAGGAGGAGTACGGCGCCGACAAGGTCGACGCGTACGAGTACAACCTCGCCGGCAACGGCAAGAGCCACATCATCGGCACCTCCGGTGCGGTCAAGGTCGTGCGCGTCGTCGACGGCCCCGTCGTCGGGATCAGCATGATCGGCGCCCGCGTCGGCGAGCTCATCGCCGAGGCCCAGCTCGCCGTGAACTGGGAAGCCCACCCCGAGGACGTCGCGCCGCTCATCCACGCGCACCCGACCCAGAGCGAAGCCCTGGGCGAAGCGCTGATGCACCTCGCGGGCAAGCCGCTCCACGCCCTGTGAGCCAGCGCCCGATGACACAGACAACAACCACGAACCACCCCTGCGAAGAGGAGTCCACCCGATGAGCGAATCCGTCAACCTCCCGGCGCTCGGCGAGAGCGTCACCGAGGGCACGGTGACCCGATGGCTGAAGAACGTCGGTGACCGGGTCGAGGTCGACGAGCCGCTGCTCGAGGTCTCGACCGACAAGGTCGACACCGAGATCCCGTCGCCGATCGCCGGTGTCGTCGAGGAGATCCTCGTCCAGGAGGACGAGACCGTCGAGGTCGGCACCCCGCTGGTGAAGATCGGCGACGGCGCCGGGTCCTCCGACGGCGACTCCGGTTCGTCGGACTCCTCGGCATCGGACTCGTCCGAGTCGAACGAGGCCGCTGCTGAGGAGGCAGCGCCCGAGGCCGAGCCGAGCACCGAGCAGGACACCGAGGCGAAGGCCCCGGAGCCGACCGAGCCCGAGCCGGCCCCCGCCGGACAGACCCAGCCCGCAGCACCGGCTGCTCCGTCGGCGCCGCCCGCCGCCGCACCCGTGCCGCAGGCCGCCCCGGTCCCGCCGCCCGCCGCCGCGCCGGCTCCCCCGGCCCCCGCTGCCGTCCCGGCACCGCCCGCCGCGGTGTCGAGCGCCCCGACGGCCTCGGCCGAGGTCCCGAACCCGTCGCAGACCGGCGCCGCGTCCGGCTACGTCACGCCGCTGGTGCGCAAGCTCGCCAACGAGCAGGGCGTCGACCTGTCGACCGTCACCGGCACCGGTGTCGGTGGGCGCATCCGCAAGGAGGACGTGCTCGCCGCCGTCAAGCCCGCTGCGGCTCCTGACGCTTCCACTGCCCCCGCAGCCGCGTCCGGACCGTTCGTCGCCGAGGTCTCCCCGCTCCGTGGCACCCGCGAGAAGATGACCCGCCTGCGCAAGGTCGTCGCCGAGCGTGCCGTGCAGTCGATGACCTCGACCGCCCAGCTGACGAGCGTCGTCGAGGTGGACGTCACGAAGGTGGCGCAGTTCCGCGACGCCCACAAGGCCGAGTTCCTCGAGAAGACCGGCGCGAAGCTCTCCTTCATGCCGTTCTTCGCCCTGGCGGCCTCGGAAGCGCTCAAGGCCCACCCGAAGATCAACTCGACCGTCGACGGCGAGGAGATCGTGTACCCGGAGACGGAGAACGTCTCGATCGCGGTCGACACCGAGCGTGGCCTGCTCACGCCGGTGATCAAGGACGCGGCGTCGCTCGACCTCGCCCAGTTCTCGAAGGCGATCGCCGACCTCGCCGAGCGCACCCGCAACAACCAGCTGAAGCCCGACGAGCTCGCCGGGGGCACCTTCACGCTGACCAACACGGGTTCGCGCGGTGCGCTGTTCGACACCCCGGTCGTGTTCCTGCCGCAGTCGGCCATCCTCGGGACGGGCATCGTGACGAAGCGTCCGGCCGTCGTGAAGGTGGACGGACAGGAAGCCATCGCGATCCGCTCGTTCGTGTACCTGGCGCTGTCGTACGACCACCGGATCATCGACGGTGCGGACGCCTCGCGCTACCTCGTCGCCGTGAAGAACCGCCTCGAAGCGGGCAACTTCGCGCCGAACCTGGGGTACTGACCCCGCACGTGCTGGCCTGATGACGGCCCTGGTTCCCCTCGTGGGAGCCGGGGCCGTCGTCATGCCCCCTGCAGGCCGAGCACCCCGGCTGCGACGAGTCCGGCAGCGACCACGACACCGACGAGCACCATCCGCGGCGACACCCGGACACCGCCGACGCCGAGCCGGACACCACGCTCGAGGGCGTCCCGCACCAGGGCGAGGTGTCCCGTCGGCACCGGCGCTGGCGGGGCCACGACGGTGTACACGTCTGCCGGGGGCTCCCAGCGCACGGGCCGCGGCGGGCTGGTCGCCTGCACGACGGCGACGAGACGGCGGACGTCCTCCACCGCACCGCCGAGCGCCCCGGTGACGGCGTCGTCCACCGCAGCGCGGCACGGTTCACGGGGGTCGACCCGCTCCCACACGAGGCGGACGGCGTGGAGCAGGGCGACGGCGCCCGGCGACTCCGAGGTGCGGGCCGGAGCAGAGCCGGGGTCGGCGTCGGGCGGGTGGTCGACGAGGACCGGTGCGCCGGCGTCGTCGACGAGGACGTCATCGGCACGGGCGTCCCCGAGCAGCAGGGCCCCGGCTCCGGCGTCGACGGCCAGCTCGAGGAGCGGGAGCGTCAGGGTGACGGCGACGCCGACGGTCGGGACGCCGATGCGGTCGAGGGCGTCGGGGAGCGGCGTTCCGGCGAGCTGCTCGGTCTGCACCACGAGGCGCCCGGCAGCACTGCGGCCGACGGCGGTGACGCGCACGCAGTGCTGGGGTTCGGCCGCGCAGCGGTCGGCCACCCAAGCGGCGTAGGGGCCGGTCCCCGGACCGGACCAGCGGTGTTCGACGGTGGTCGTTGGCATGGTGACCAGCGTGGCGGAGGCGGGACGAGCCTCCCGGCCGGTGGCGACACCTGTGGAGAACCCCGTTCGCCCACAGCCAGTTCACCCACGGTCCACACGACGGCCGTCAGGCCGTATCCTGGGGGCATGGCACGAAGCAGCTCGACCGACACGAAGGCGAAGGCGAAGGAGCCGGGACGTCTGAAGCAGATGTTCCAGGTCTTCCAGATGACCCGTCGGGCTGACCCGACGTCGATCTGGTGGTTCGCTGCCGCGTTCCTGGTCCCCGTCATCCTCGGGGTGCTCCTGGCGCTCCTGCTGCCGGGGCAGAACTGGCTCGCGATCGTCCTGTGGATCCTCGCCGGCGTGCTGCTCGGCGTGCTGCTGTTCCTCATCGTGCTCGGTCGTCTGGCCGAGCGGGCTGCGTACTCGCAGATCGAGGGCCAGCCCGGGGCCGTCGGTGCGGTGCTGTCGAACTCGCTCCGTCGCCAGTGGCGCTCCAGCGAGATGCCCGTCGCGGTGCACGGTCGTTCGCAGTCTGCGGTCTACCGCGCGGTGGGCACGCCCGGCGTCGTCCTCATCACCGAAGGCCAGGTCGGCAACATCTCCCGCCAGGTGGACGAGGAGCGTCGCAAGGTCCAGCGCATCGTCCCGAACGTCCCCGTGCACGTGGTGAACGTCGGTGACGGATCGGACCAGGTCACGCTGCACAAGCTCCCCCGCGCGATGAACAAGTACAAGAAGTCGCTCAACCGCAACGAGGTCCTCGCGGTGGCGAACCGTCTCGACTCCCTCACGCAGAGCCCCGCGTCCGCGATCCCCAAGGGCATCGACCCGACCCGCGTCCGCGCCGGTCGTCCGCGCTGATCTCGGCCTGACGTCGCTGGACGCCCCCGACCGCTGCGGTCGGGGGCGTTCTGCGTGTGGGCGGCCGGGCGGGCGGGGCGGTCGTGTGTGCGCCCGTACGCATCGAGGGAGCAGAAGACGTCGAGTGGAGCCCGCAAACCCGACGTTTTCTGCTCCCTCGATGCCGTCCGGCGCGCACCCCGCGCCGCGCCCGGCCGCGACCGCGCGCCCGCCCCGCACCCTCAGCGCCGGACGAGCACCGTCCCGGCCGCCGCGTCGTGCAGCGGGCGGCCGTCCTTGGCGTGGATGAGCACCGGCACCACGAGGCAGAGCAGCACGGTGCGGACGACCGGCCGCCACACTCCGATGTAGCCGCCACGGACCGGCACCACGCGGAGCCCGAGGCAGATCTGCCCGAACGACCCGGACAGCAGCGGGATGAACACGACCTGCAGCGCGGCGAAGATGCCGAGCGTGACGAAGTTGCCCGCGTCGCCGTAGGTCCCGAGGCCGAGCGACACGAGGGACGCCAACGCCCAGTCGATCACGAGCGCCACGAACCGCCGCCCGAAGCTGCTCATCGACCGGGGCCCGGACTGCGGCAGGCCGAGGAGCTTGCCAGGCCACTCCCCCGCACCGGGACCACCCGCACCGGCACCAGCAGCGGAGGAGGACGACGAGGTGGGGCGGGCCATGTCTCCAGGGTAGGCGACACCGGGTGCGTAACACGCCGGAAACAACGCAGTCACGTCCGGGAAACCCCGGGTCAATAGCCTCGTCGGAGGGTGCCTCTCGGTCCCCTCGAACCACCACCCAACCAGTAGGAGAACGACTCACATGTTCAGTGATTCCTCCGAGGTGCTCGCCTTCATCAAGGACACGGACGTCAAGTTCCTCGACATCCGTTTCACGGACCTCCCCGGGGTCCAGCAGCACTTCAACATCCCCGCGTCCACGGTCGACGAGGACTTCTTCTCGGTCGGGCAGCTCTTCGACGGCTCGTCGATCCGCGGTTTCGCGTCGATCCACGAGTCCGACATGCAGCTCATCCCGGACGTGACGACCGCGTACGTCGACCCGTTCCGCGCGGAGCGCACGCTGATCATGGTGTTCGACATCTACAACCCGCGCAACGGCGAGATCTACAGCCGTGACCCGCGCCAGGTCGCCAAGAAGGCCGAGAAGTACCTCGCCTCGACCGGCATCGCCGACACCGCGTTCTTCGCCCCCGAGGCCGAGTTCTACATCTTCGACGACGTCCGCTACTCGGTCACGCAGAACGAGTCGTTCTACGCGGTCGACTCCGAGGAGGGCGCCTGGAACACGGGTCGCACCGAAGAGGGCGGCAACCTCGCCAACAAGACCCCGTACAAGGGCGGCTACTTCCCCGTGTCGCCGGTCGACAAGACCGCCGACCTGCGCGACGACATCTCGCTCAAGCTGATCGACTCGGGCCTCGAGCTCGAGCGCGCGCACCACGAGGTGGGCACCGGCGGCCAGCAGGAGATCAACTACAAGTTCGACACGATGGTCCACGCCGCGGACGACATCCTGAAGTTCAAGTACATCGTCAAGAACACGGCCGAGCAGTGGGGCAAGGTCGCGACCTTCATGCCGAAGCCGATCTTCGGTGACAACGGCTCGGGCATGCACACGCACCAGTCGCTCTGGTCCGACGGCACCCCGCTCTTCTACGACGAGAACGGCTACGGCGGCCTCTCCGACCTCGCGCGCTGGTACATCGGTGGCCTGCTCAAGCACGCCCCCGCCGTCCTGGCGTTCACGAACCCGACGATCAACTCGTACCACCGGCTGATCCCGGGCTTCGAGGCCCCCGTCAACCTCGTCTACTCGGCGGGCAACCGCTCGGCCTCGATCCGGATCCCGATCACGGGCACCAACCCGAAGGCCAAGCGCATCGAGTTCCGCGCGCCCGACGCCTCTGGCAACCCGTACCTGGCGTTCGCCGTGCAGCTGATGGCGGGCCTCGACGGCATCCAGAACCGCATCGAGCCGCACGAGCCCGTCGACAAGGACCTCTACGAGCTCCCCCCGGAAGAGGCGAAGAACATCCCCCAGGTGCCGGCTTCGCTCGACGCCGCACTCGCAGCACTCGAGGCCGACCACGAGTTCCTGCTCAAGGGGAACGTCTTCACCGAGGACCTCATCCAGACGTGGATCGACTACAAGCGCGAGAACGAGATCCTGCCGATGGCGCAGCGTCCGCACCCGTTCGAGTACGAGCTCTACTTCGGCGTCTGAGTCCCGCTCGACCCGTACACGAAGGGCCCCGCACCGATGGTGCGGGGCCCTTCCGCGTTGCTGCGCGGGCCGAGACTCGCCGAGGCGGACAGGACTCGCCCGCCGGACGGCGCAGGGTGTCCGCCGGGCCGAGACTCGGCGCGCGGGCTGCGGCCGGTGCCGAGCGGGACCGTCTGGAGGCCCGGTGGCGGTCCGGCGGTCCGGCACCGGGCCTCCAGGCTGGTGCGTTCGCACCCATCACCGGCGCGATGGAAAGCGGGATCGCGCGTTGCGGGTCGGAAGGAACGACCAGCTACGCGTGAAACGACCTGCTGCGCGCGGAACGACCTGCCACGCGCGGAGCGACCTGCTCCGCGCGGGACCGCCCCCGGGCGCGCGAAACGGGGCCCGCACCGCCCCGGCACGGACCCCGTCTGCTGCGGGCGACTAGCGGCTGGTGGCCAGCACGTCGTTGGACCCTGCAGCAACGCTCACGGGTGCACCCGCGACCGGCGTGGGACGTCCCAGGGAACGGACGGACCACCCCGCCTTGACCCAGTCGGTGACCGGGAGGCAGTTGCGCGCGTCGATGACGACGCGGCGTCCGACGAGGTCCCCGAGGGCGACCGGGTCGGCACTGATGATTTCGTCCCACTCGGTGAGGACGAGGACGATGTCGGCACCCTCGAGCGCCTCGGTCATCGACGCGGTGTAGCTCAGCGTCGGGAACGAGCGCTTGGCCGTCTCCATCGCCTCCGGGTCCCAGAGCGTGACCTGGGCGCCGCGGAGGTGCAGCGCCGCGGCGACGTTGAGCGCCGGCGAGTCGCGGACGTCGTCGGTGAGCGGCTTGAAGGCCGCGCCGATCACGGCCACGCGGCGGTTCAGGACCGATCCCCCGGCGGCGTCGATCGCCATGTCGATGACCCGCTGGCGCTGGCCCATGTTGATCTCGTCGACCTGCTGCATGAGGCCGACGACCTGCCCGGCGCCGATCTCGTTGGCGCGGTACATGAGGGCGCGGATGTCCTTCGGCAGGCAGCCGCCGCCGAAGCCGAGGCCAGCGTTGAGGAACTTCCGGCCGATGCGGGCGTCGTGGCCGAGGGCGTCGGCGAGCGTCGTCACGTCCGCACCGGTGATCGCGCACATCTCGGAGATCGCGTTGATGAACGAGATCTTCGTCGCGAGGAAGGCGTTCGCGCTGACCTTCACGAGCTCGGCGGTGGCGAGGTCCGTCGTGATGACCGGGGTGCCCTCGCTGATCGGTGCGGCGTAGACCTCGCGGATCACGGCGTCGGCAGCCTCGGACGCGCCGCCCCAGACCAGCCGGTCCGGGTGGAGGGTGTCCTCGACGGCCTTGCCCTCGCGGAGGAACTCCGGGTTCCAGATGAGCTCGGCGGTGATGCCGCTCGGGGTGAACTCGCGGACGATGCCGCGGAGTCGTGCCGCCGTGCCGACCGGGACCGTCGACTTGCCGACGATGAGCCCGGGGTGGGTCAGGTTCTCGGCGACGCCGCGAGTGGCGCTCTCGACGTAGGCGAGGTTCGCGGCGTGCGAGCCGGCCTTCTGCGGGGTGCCGACACAGACGAAGTGGACGTCAGCGGCCGCCACGGCCGACGCGATGTCCGAGGTGAAGCGGAGCTTGCCGCTGGCGACGTGCTTCGTGATGAGCTCGGGTAGGCCGGGCTCGAAGAACGGGACCTGACCGGCGGAGAGTGCGGCGAGCTTCGCCGGGTCGACGTCCACGCCGATGGTCTCGAAGCCCATCTCGGCCATGGCGGCCGCGTGGGTGGCACCGAGGTAGCCGGTGCCGATGACGCTGATGACGGGCGCGGGACGGCCGTCCTTCTCGGAGTGCTTCTGAGCGGTCATTGCTTGACCTCCTGCAGGTCGTAGTCGATGTCGGTGCGCGAGATGCCGTCCACGAACGCCTGGAGGCTGTCCGCTCGGGAGTTGAGGCGCCAGTCGTTGGTGACGCGGGCACCGTTCTTCACGGTGGTGACCACCTGGTTGAAGTAGGCGAAGCCGATGACGTCGTCGTTCTCCGGGTCGGCGAGGCCGTCGAAGAGGGACGTCATCCACGTGGCCTTCTGGCCGTCGCCGCCGGACTCGGTGGCGCCGATCTCGGCGAGGAGGATCTTCTTGCCCGGCGCCACCTGGCGGATCTGCGCGAGGGTGGCGTCGAAGGTGCCGGAGAACGACGGGGTGAGCGCGGAGTTGCGGTAGTAGCCGCTCATGCCGGTCCAGTCGACGTAGTCGGCGCCCGGGTAGTAGCTCGCCATGTGCTCGACGGTGTTGCCGGACCCGAGGTTGTCGATCCGGGTCGGAGCCCAGAGCCAGATGACGTCGTCGTTCGCGCCCTCGGCCTGGAAGACGTCGTGCACGTGCTGCCACATCGCCTTGTACGAGCCGACGGCGTTCTGCTGCTTGTCGCCGTCGGACCAGTTGTACCAGTCACCGTTCATCTCATGGTCGAGCCGGATGACCATCGGCATCCCGTTCGCCTTGATGGCGGAGGCGGTGCGCTTCAGGTAGTCGTCGAACTTGCCCTGGATGATGTCCTGGTTCGTGTACCCGGGGACGTAGGAGACGTCGTTGCCGGTGCCGGCGGGCAGCGTCTCCCAGGTCATGACCGGAAGACGACCGGCTGCCCAGGACCGCTGGACTGCGTTGGCGTTGAACTCCTGGTCGAAGCCCTGGAAGTAGCCGGCCATGTTCGTGCCCTTGCCGACCTTGCGGGACACGTCGTCGTACTCGGCCCAGTTGAACGGGGACTGCGTCGTGTACAGGCCGTACCAGCGCGACGTCTGTGCGAGGACCTCGGCCTTGGTGGGCGTCGAGATCGGCGTCACCGGGGTGGGGTCCTTCGTGGGTGCCGGGGTCGGCTGCGTGGACGGGCCACCGGGGCCGCCGCCATCCGAGCCGGAGCCGGAGCCGGAACCGGTGCCGTTGGTGCCGGACCCGTTCGAGCCGACCGCCGTCGCCTCGTGACCCGAGCCGTTCCCGCCGGACCCCGAGCCCGAGCCCGAGCCCGAACCGTTGCCGGAGCCGGAGCCGGAGCCGTTGCCGTTCGACCCGGAGCCGGACCCGCCCTTCGCACCGGCCGCGGACTTCGCGCCGGCGGCCGAGGCCTTCGCCGACCCGAGCTGCGACTGGAGCGACGCGATCTGCGCCTTGAGCTGGGAGACCTGGTCGCCACGCGAGCCGGACTGGGCGTTCGTGGACTTGAGCTGTCCCTCGAGCTTCCAGATCTGCTGCTGCGCGGCGTCGAGCCGGACCTGGAGGGCCTTGGCGTCGACGGTCTTCTCCTGCGCGGTCTTCACGCCGAGCGCGTGGTGGACCGCGGTGGAGACGGGGCTGGACGGCGAGATCCAGACGTTCCAGGTGATGAGGGCCAGTGCGAGCACGATCGCGGTGGTGCCCACGGCCGTGCGCTTGGCGTGCTTGGAGGAGGGTGCCCACCAGGCGCTGGTGGAGCGGAAGAGGTCAGACAATGAGGAACGCCTCCAGGGCGAAGATCGCGAACCCGATGAAGTACGGGATCGACGCGTACGGGTTGTACCGACGACGCGCCTTCACCGGAGCGGTGCGCGCAGCGGCCGTGTGGGCAGCGGGTGCCGCGGCCGCCGCCGCCGCCTCCCGCCGCGTGGCCAGGACGGTCGTCGTGGAGTTGGTGGTGACGTCGAGCTCTCCGGCTCGGCCGTCCGGTGCCGTGAACAGCTCGTCGAACGCGCGGTCCACTGCGGCCTGGTCCGTGGAGTACCCGGCGGGGACCCGGTCGACCGGGCTGACGGGCGTCTGCGTCGCGACGGCCTGGGGCTGCACGGGCTCCTCCTCCATCGGCCCACCGGCGTAGGCACCCGCACGGGTGCCCCAGCCGCTGGCGTGGCCGAGTCGGAAGAACCCGATGAGCCGGATCGGCATGAGGAAGAACGTCGACACGATGATGAACATCGGCAGGCGGAAGAAGTCGCTCGGCTTCTCGGCGAGGTGCCGCATCTGCCGGATCGCCATGCTGAGCACGCTCGAGATGACCATGAGCGCGGCGACGTAGACGAAGCCGGTCGAGAACCCGTACTGGTGCAGGATCCCCTGGTAGAGGTTCTCGCCCTGCCCGGTGAACGCGCGGTAGACCCACCCGGCGATCACGCCGAAGAGCATGAACGGCAGGATGATGTCGGTGATGAAGAACAGCGCCAGCACCGGGGCGTGGCCGAGCATCCAGGGCATCATCCGCAGCGTGTTGTACTGCGAACCGCGGGCCCAGCGGAGCTGCTGCTTGAACAGCTTCTTCACCTGCAGCGGAGCGTCCGTGTAGACCAGCGACGTGTACTGGTAGACGGTCCGGTAGCCCTCCTTGAGCGTCAGGTTCGTCAGCGTGCGGTCGTCGGAGACCTCGAGGAAGACGCCCATGAACTTCTCGTGCATGAAGCGGTCCATGACGCGCATGAGGATGTTCCGGCGGAACGCGATCGTGCGCCCGGGCAGGCAGCCGATCTGTCCGAGGACGCTCTGCGCGGGCATCGAGTACAGCGCGCGGGAGTTCTCCAGCCAGTCCGCCCAGCGGGTGATCCAGGAGCGCTCGGGCTCGAGGATGCGCTGCCGGGTGGTGACGCCGCCGACGGACTCGTCGGCGAACGGCCGGAGCAGTTCCTCGAGCGCGCCGGGCGTCCAGACGGTGTCGGAGTCGACGAGCACCGTGATGTCGCCGTTCGACATCTCGGTGCCGACCTTGACGGCGTTGCGCTTGCCGGGGATCGGGGTGTGGGTCCAGCGGACGAGTGGGGCGAACTCGTCGCAGACCTCCTCGAGGGCCTCGTTGCGGGCGCCGTTGATGACGACGATGATCTCGCCGGGGCGCTGCTCGACCATGCGGCCGATGACGTCCCGGAAGAGGTCGAGTGGCTCGTCCACCACGGGGACGACGACACTCGTCGTCCCGGTGTACGTGCCGGTGAAGGGGCGGTAGCGGGCGGACAGGACGACCTTGAGCAACCAGAGGAGCCAGATCACCGCGGAGTACACGGCGAACAGGTAGAACTCTGGGTGCCCGTCGACCATCTGCCTGATCTGCAGAATGAAGGTGAACATCGATCCCTGCTGCAACGTTCGAGGGGGAGATTCCGCGCCATCGGAGAATCGGGGTCGGTTCGGGTGTCTCCATTGACGCATCCCGGAGTGGACCGCTGCAACGCGTCCCCCGACCGAGGGTGTTTCCGTTCCGTGACGGGGTACGTCGGAGTCCCCCTCGCACTCACCGCAGTGGTCCCCTCCGTTGCTGACAGCACATCGGCGGACCACGTCGACCGCTCGCCTCGCGGCGCACCGCCGGGTCGCCAGCCTGGAGGCTCGGTGTGCGTCCCTGGGAAAGCCCTGGTCACGACTCGGTCACCGGGCGCGTCGTCGGTCCCGCCCACACAGCGGCATCAGGCGGTGCGATGTCAGTCCGACTCGTCGCCGCCGACAGCGTCGCGGTACCCAGCGGGGTACAGATCGGCCCGCTCCGGGGGACGGATCACGACACGAGGAATTAACGTGCGCGGAGCCGACCGCTCGACCCGGAACATGGAGTCCCGGGCGTGTCGCGAGGCGTCAGACGCCGTAGAACTCGCGCTCGAAGACCTGCCGAGCGCGCCGGGTGACGCCGAGGTAGTCCTCCTCGAGCTCGGACGCCGAGCCCGGCGGGTACTCCATCAGCCGCGCGATGCCCTCGAGCTGGATGCGGTCGACGGGCAGCACGTCGGTCGTCTTCCCCGACCAGAGCACGAGGGCACTGCGGGTCCGGGACGCGAACCGCCACGCGGCCGCCAGACGCTCGCCGTCCTCGGGCGCGACGAGGCCCTCGGCGACGGCGCCGTCGAGGGCGTCGAGCGTCGAGGTCGTGCGGAGCGCGGGGACGTGCAGCGCGTGCTGGAGCTGGAGCAGCTGGACGAACCACTCGACGTCGCTGAGGGACCCGCGGCCGAGCTTGAGGTGCCGTGCGGGGTCGGCGCCGCGTGGGAGCCGCTCGGACTCGACCCTGGCCTTGATGCGCCGGACCTCGCGGACCTCGCGCTCGGCGATGGACGCCGGGTAGCGGGTGCGGTCGGCCAGGTGCTCGAAGTCCCGGAGCAGGGCGTCGTCCCCGACGGCACCCCGGGCACGCAGCAACGCCTGGGCCTCCCACGTCAGGGACCAGCGGGCGTAGTAGGCGCCGTACGAGTCGAGCGTGCGGGTGACGGGACCGTTCTTGCCCTCCGGGCGCAGGTCGATGTCGAGGTCGAACGGGTAGAGCGCGTCCTCGGTCAGGCGGTTCAGCTCGCGGACGATCGTCTGCGCCGCTCGCGAGGCGGTCTCCGGCGGCAGGTCGGTGCCGCGGTGGACGTAGAGCACGTCGGCGTCCGAACCGAACCCGAGCTCACGACCGCCGTAGCGCCCCATCGCGATGACGCCGAACTCCAGGCCGGCGGGGGCGTCCCGCCGTGCGAGCTCGAGCGCGCCGGTCAGCGTCGCCTCGGTGATGTCGCTGAGGGCGGGACCGAGCCGGTCGACGTCGATCCGGCCGAGCGTCGCCGCCATGCCGAGCCGCAGGGTCTCGCGGCGTCGCACGGAGCGGATCAACGAGGCCGCCGCGTCGACGTCGTCCCCGTGGCGCGCGGTCGTCGCCCGGACCTCGGAGAGCAGGGCCGCCACGGGTCGGGCCTGCAGCAGCGTCTCGGGTTCGTCGAGCCAGGCCACGGCCTCGGGGAACCGTTCGAGGAGCCCGGACAGGAACGCCGACTCGGACAGCACGGTCGTCAGGCTGTGCGCGGCGCCCGCGGAGTCCCGGAGCATGCGGAGGAACCAGCTCGACTCCCCCAGGCGGTCGCTGAGCCGGCGGAAGGCCAGCAGGGCGCGGTCGGGAGCCGGTCCCTCCGCCATCCACCGGAGCAGGACGGGCAGCAGGTTCCGCTGGATCGCGGCACGACGGCTCGTGCCCTGCGTCAGCGCCCGGATGTGCCCGAGCGCACCGTCCGGGTCGACGAAGCCGATCGCGCCGAGGCGGTCGCTCGCCTGGTCGCTCGTCAGCACGATCTCGCCGTCGGACGCCGCGACCGCCGACAGCAGCGGGCGGTAGAACAGCCGCTCGTGCAGGCCTCGGACCTCGAGCTTCACCGAGCGCCACCGGGTCTCGAGCGCCGCGGCGGACGTCGCCAGGCCGCTCGACCGCGCGAGGACGCGGAGCTCGTCCTGGTCCGACGGCATCAGGTGGGTGCGCTGGAGGTACCGGAGCTGGATGCGGTGCTCGAGCACGCGGAGCAGCGCGTAGTCCGGGCCGAAGCGGGCCGCCTCTGGACGGCCGACGTACCCGGCGGCCGCGAGGGCGTCCATCGCGTCGAGGGTCGAGCGGGCACGGACGCCCTCGTCGTCACGCCCGTGGACGAGCTGCAGCAGCTGCACGGTGAACTCGACGTCGCGCAGGCCGCCGGGGCCGAGCTTGAGCTGGCGGTCGACCTCGGCGTCCGGGATGTTGTCCGTGACCCGCTCGCGCATCCGCTGCACGGACTCCACGAAGCCCGGTCGGCCCGAGGAGTTCCACACGAACGGGGCGACGGCAGCGGCGTAGCGCTCCCCCAGGTCGATCGACCCGGCGATCGGTCGCGCCTTGAGCAGCGCCTGGAACTCCCACCCCTTCGCCCAGCGCTCGTAGTACGCGACGTGCGAGTCGAGCGTCCGGACGAGGGCACCGTCCTTGCCCTCGGGTCGGAGGGCGGCGTCCACCTCCCAGAGCCCGGGTTCGGCGGCGAGGTCCGTGATGACGTGCGTCGCCGCGATCGCGATGCGGGTGGCGATGAGCACCGCGCGGTCCGTGCCGACGCCGGTGCCCGTCTCCGGGTCGAGCGTCGGTTCGGTCACGAAGATGACGTCGACGTCGCTGACGTAGTTGAGCTCGCGTGCGCCCGCCTTGCCCATCGCGATGACGGCGAGCGGGGTGGCGTCGACGTCGGCACGGGGGAAGGGGACCTCGCGCCGGGCGACGTCCACGGCGACGTCGAGCGCGGCACCGGCGAGGTCGGCCAGGCCAGCGGCGACCGCGGGGAAGGCATCGGTCGGCGACGGGTTCAGGACGTCGAACAGCGCGATCTGCGCGAGGTGGCGGCGGTAGCGCACGCGGAGGCGCATGCGCGCGTCCTCGTCCACCGCGCTGTCGACGGCCTGGGTCAGCGACTCCGTGTACGCCTGCTGGGACCACGGTGCCGTGACCGGGTCGAGCAGCAGCGCGAGCTCTGCGGGGCGTCGCTGCAGGAACTCACCGAGCCCGACGGAAGCGCCGAGCAGCCGGACGAGCCGTTCGGTCGCGGCGTCGTCCTCGAGCACCGCGCGGAGTTGGTCCGGGTGGCGCTCCATGAGCCGCTCGAGCCGGCGGAGGGCCCCGTCCGGGTCAGCGGTGACGCCCCAGAGCCCGGGCACGTCGGTCACCGAGACACGCATGGCCGCGCCGAAGCGCTCCTGCAGGTCGGCGAGCCGGTCGAGGCTCTCCGAGAGCTCCGCGAAGCCCACGCGGGCCAGCTCGGAGCGCGACGTCTTCGTCCTGCCGGTCACGGTGCTGCGGGCTAGAGCATGCCGAGGTTGGTGTCCAGCTCGAACGGCGTGACCTGGTCGCGGTAGCGCTTCCACTCCTGCCGCTTGTTCAGCAGCACGAAGTTGAAGACCTGCTCGCCGAGGGTCTCCGCCACGAGCTCGGAGTCCTCCATCAGGGACAGCGCGTGGTCGAGGCTGGCGGGCAGCTGCGCGTAGCCGAGGGCCTTGCGCTCCGAGTCCGTCAGGCTCCAGACGTTGTCCTCGGCCTCGGCGGGGAGCTCGTAGCCCTCCTCGATGCCCTTGAGACCGGCGGCGAGGATGAGCGAGTACGCCAGGTACGGGTTGGCCGCCGAGTCGATGCCGCGGTACTCGATGCGCGAGGACTGGCCCTTGTTCGGCTTGTAGAGCGGCACGCGCACCAGGGCGGAGCGGTTGTTGTGGCCCCACGTGACGAACGAGGGGGCCTCGTCGCCGCCCCAGAGCCGCTTGTACGAGTTCACGAACTGGTTCGTGACCGCCGTGATCTCGGGGGCGTGCCGGAGCAGGCCCGCGATGAAGTGCTTGGCCGTCGGGGAGAGCTGGTACTCGCCGCCGGGCTCGAAGAACGCGTTCTGGTCACCCTCGAACAGCGACACGTGCGTGTGCATGCCCGAGCCGGGCTGCCCGGAGATCGGCTTCGGCATGAACGTCGCGTAGACGCCCTGCTCGATGGCGACCTCCTTCACCACGGTGCGGAAGGTCATGATGTTGTCGGCCATGGTCAGCGCGTCGGCGTACCGCAGGTCGATCTCGTTCTGCCCGGGGCCGGCCTCGTGGTGGCTGAACTCCACCGAGATGCCGAGGTCCTCGAGCATCCGGACGGCACGGCGACGGAAGTCGTGCGCGCTGCCGCCGGGGACGTTGTCGAAGTAGCCGGCCTGGTCGACGGGCTTCGGGCCGCCGTCCTTCCAGTCGCGGTCCTTGAGCAGGTAGAACTCGATCTCAGGGTGCGTGTAGAACGTGAACCCGTGGTCGCTCGCCCGCGCCAGGGTGCGCTTGAGGACGTTGCGCGGGTCGGCGACGGCGGGCTGGCCGTCCGGCGTCGCGATGTCGCAGAACATCCGCGCGGTGGGGTCGATTTCCCCGCGCCACGGCAGGATCTGGAACGTCGAGGGGTCCGGGTGCGCCAGGACGTCGGCCTCGTACGAGCGGCTGAGGCCCTCGATCGCGGAGCCGTCGAACCCGATGCCCTCGGCGAACGCGCCCTCGACCTCGGCCGGGGCGATCGCGACCGACTTCAGCGTGCCGATGACGTCCGTGAACCAGAGTCGGATGAACTTGATGCCCCGCTCCTCGATGGTGCGGAGCACGAAGTCCGTCTGCTTGTCCATGCACGCCCTTTCCGCGTTCCACGGCCGCGCGGCGACCGTGGTCAATAGGCTAGTGCTCATGCCCCGTCTCCGCTTGGCACTCGCCCAGACCAACCCGGTCGTGGGCGACTTCGCCCGGAACGCCGCCGGCGTCGTCGACGCCGTTCGCACCGCACGAGCACGGGGCGCCGACCTGGTGGCCACCGGGGAGATGGCGATCTCCGGCTACCCGATCGAGGACCTCGCCTCGCGCCCGTCGTTCCTGCGCACCGCGCGTGCCGCCGTCGAGCAGCTCGCGCGCACCCTCGACGAGGAGGGCCTCGGGGACGTCGCGGTCGTCGTCGGCCACCCGGACGGTCCGTTCACCCCGCGGCCCGTCGACGTCAGCACGGCCCCGACCGCGATCGCGAAGAACTGTGCGAGCGTCCTGCAGCACGGGCGCGTCGTCGCCACGACCGCCAAGTACCACCTGCCGAACTACTCCGTGTTCGACGAGTACCGGGTGTTCATCCCCGGCGACGAGCTGCTCGTGGCCAGGATCGCCGACGTCGACGTGGCGATCGTCATCTGCGAGGACCTCTGGCGCGACGGCGGCCCCGTCGCCCGGGTGCTCGACGCCGACGCCGGCCTGCTGCTCGTCGTCAACGCCTCGCCGTGGGTGGCCGACAAGGACGAGGTCCGGTTGCCCCTCGTCACCCGACGCGCGACCGAGTCGGACACGGTCGTCGCGTACGTCAACATCGTCGGCGGACAGGACGACCTGGTCTTCGACGGCGACTCCGTCGTGGTCGACGAGACCGGCACGGTGATCGCCAGAGCGCCGCAGTTCCGCGAGCACCTGCTGCTCGTGGACGTCGACCCCGCGGCGGCCACCGAACCGGTCGTCACCGAGCACGTGCAGCGGGTGTCGCTCGACACCCCGAACACGACGCCGGGCGAGCTCGCGGGCCGCCCGCCGCTCCCCCGTGACGTCGCCGAGCTGCCCGACGACCGACAGGCCGTGTGGGACGCCCTCGTCCTCGGCACGCGCGACTACGTCCGGAAGAACGGGTTCCGCTCGGTCGTGCTCGGCCTGTCCGGCGGCATCGACTCCGCCGTGTGCGCCGCGATCGCGGTCGACGCCATCGGCGCCGAGCACGTGTTCGGCGTCTCGATGCCGTCGCGGTGGTCCTCGACGCACTCCCGCTCGGACGCCGACGACGTGGCCGCGCGGCTCGGGCTGCAGTACCGGACGGAGCCGATCGCCGACCTCGTCGCCCCGTTCGACGCGCAGCTCGGCCTGACCGGGCTCGCCGCCGAGAACATCCAGGCGCGGGTGCGGGCACTGATCCTGATGGGCCTGTCGAACCTGGACGGCCACCTCGTCCTGACGACGGGCAACAAGACCGAGCTCGCGGTCGGGTACTCCACGATCTACGGCGACTCGGTGGGCGGCTTCGCCCCGATCAAGGACGTCCCGAAGACGACCGTTTGGGCGCTGGCCCGCTGGCGGAACGCGGTCGCGGCGTCCCGCGGCGAGACCGAGCCGATCCCGGAGAACTCGATCAGCAAGCCGCCGTCCGCCGAGCTCCGCGAGGGGCAGGAGGACCAGGACAGCCTGCCTCCGTACGAGGTCCTCGACGCGATCCTGGAGCAGTACGTCACGCGGGCCCAGGGCGCCGCGGACATCGTCGCGATGGGCTTCGACGCCGCCACCGTCGCCGAGGTCACCCGCCTGGTCGACCGCTCCGAGTGGAAGCGCCGTCAGGGCGCGATCGGTCCGAAGACCTCCGGCATGGCCTTCGGCCGGGACCGCCGGCTCCCGATCACGTACCGTCCGTCGCCGGCGATCGACGGCTGACGCCACCCCGAGACGGACGGGAGGCCCGGTGCCAGCTGGCACCGGGCCTCCAGTCAGTCACCGGGCCGCGTCGGGAACGCGAGCCGTCAGGACTCCTCGTCCCACTTGTCGTTGTTGGCCTGGATCCGCTCGAGGGCGTGCTCCGCTTCCTCGCGCGTCTCGAAGGGCCCGATGCGGTCGCGCTGCGGGGACTGCGGGCCCTGCTCGACCGTGCGGGTCTTGTCGTTGAACCACCACTGGGACTCGATGCGTTCGTCGCTCATGCCGCCACCGTACCCGCGCGGCACCGGCCACGACCCGCGTCGGTGCGCCACTAGAGTGGTGCGCATGCCCCGGGACGAACACGGACACCTGACCGCCGGCCGCATCTCCCCGCAGCGGGCCGTCCCGAAGGACATCGAGCGGCCGGAGTACGTCGGTCGGGTCGAGCCCCACGAACACGGTCTCGGCGACACGTACACCCCGGACGAGGTCGAGCTGATCCGCACGGCGGGGCGCATCGCCTCGCAGGCCATCGACGCCGTCGGTGCAGCGATCCGTCCCGGTGTCACGACCGACGAGCTGGACCGCATCGGGCACGAGTACGTCGTGTCGCACGATGCGTACCCCTCGACGCTCGGCTACCGGGGCTACCCGAAGTCGCTGTGCTCGTCGCTCAACGAGGTGATCTGCCACGGCATCCCCGACGACACCGTGCTGCAGGACGGCGACATCGTGAACATCGACATCACCGCGTACAAGGACGGCATGCACGGCGACACGAACCGCACGTTCGTCGTCGGCACCGCGGCGCCCGAGGTCCAGGACCTCGTCACGCGGACCGAGGAAGCGCTGCGTCGCGGGATCAAGGCCGTCGCGCCGGGTCGTCAGGTGAACGTGATCGGGCGGGCCATCGAGGCCTACGCCAAGCGGTTCGGCTACGGCGTCGTCCGCGACTACACCGGGCACGGGGTCGGTCGGGCCTTCCACTCCGGGCTGATCATCCCCCACCACGACGCCGCCCACTACGACACCGTCATCGAGCCCGGCATGGTGTTCACCATCGAGCCGATGCTCACGCTCGGCGGCATCGAGGCCGACATCTGGGCCGACGACTGGACCGTCAGCACCCGCGACAAGTCCTGGACCGCGCAGTTCGAGCACACGCTCGTCGTCACCGAGCGCGGTGCCGAACTCCTCACCGTCTCCTGACACCCTCCCTACCGAAAGGCTCCACATGACCTCCCTCGCAGTCGGCGTCGACATCGGCGGTACGGGCATCAAGGGCGCGATCGTCGACACGGCGACCGGCGAACTCACCACGGACCGGATCAAGAAGGCCACGCCAGAGGGGGGCAAGCCGCACGACATCGTGGAGGTCGCGAAGTCGATCCTCGACGAGCTCTCCCCCGCGTCGGACGTCCCCGTCGGGGTCTGCTTCCCCGCGATCGTCCGCGACGGCAAGACCATGTCCGCGGCCAACGTGTCGAAGAAGTGGATCGGCTTCGAGGCCGAGGCCCTGTTCGAGAAGGAGCTCGGCCGCTCCATCCACTTCGTCAACGACGCCGACGCCGCCGGGTTCGCCGAGCAGCAGTTCGGCGCCGCGAAGGGTCGCGAGGGCCTGGTCATCGTGACGACGCTCGGCACGGGCATCGGCACGGCGCTCATCAACGACGGCGTGCTCATCGTCAACGCGGAGCTCGGCCACCTGGAGATCGAGGGCGTCGACTACGAGACGAAGGCGTCCTTCGCGGCGAAGGAGCGGGACGAACTCTCCTGGAAGCACTGGGCGAAGCGCCTGCAGAAGTACTACTCGCGGCTCGAGGCCCTGCTCTCCCCGGAGCTCTTCGTCGTCGGCGGCGGGGTGTCGAAGCAGTACGAGGAGTTCCTGCCGCTGCTCGACCTGCAGGCGGACATCATCCCCGCGACGCTCCGCAACAACGCGGGCATCATCGGTGCGGCGACCCTGGCGGCCGCGTCGAAGTAGTCGTGCCACCTGAGCGGTCACGACACCCCGCTGGTCTACCGCCGAGCGGTCACGAATCGTCGTCAGGCGGTCGTTACTCCGACGGTCCGTGGCCACTCGCCGATGTGAGCGCAGTACGGTCGCGTCCCGGTACACCCCCGGCCAACGGGTCGCCGGTGTGAGCGCAGTACGGTCGCGTCCCGCTACAGTTGGGGGTGCGAACGGGTCGGTGAGACGGTCGCGTCACTCCCCCGGGAGTGCCGAGGAACGTCCGGGCTCCACAGAGCAGGGCGGTGGGTAACACCCACCCGGGGCAACCCGCGAGACAGTGCCACAGAGAACAGACCGCCGGTGGCGACACCGGTAAGGGTGAAACGGTGGTGTAAGAGACCACCAGGGGTCCGGGTGACCGGATCCGCTCGGTAAACCTCGCCCGGAGCAAGGTCAGACAGAGGACGCTGAGGCTGCTCGCCGAGTCCTCGGGTAGACCGCTGGAGGCCGACGGCAACGTCGGTCCGAGAGAGATGGCCGTCACCGCTGCAAGGCGGGACAGAACCCGGCGTACGGCCGGCCCGTTCGCGCAGGCCACGTCAGACCAGACAGACGGGAGGCCCGGTGCCAGCTGGCACCGGGCCTCCCGTCTGTCTGTGGTCCGGTCTACAGGCCGGACTCCTTCGTGCGGACCAGGACCGCCTCGCTGTCGGGGCAGAGCACGACGTCGTCCGGAGCGGCACGGCGCACGGCCTGCAGGTCCGCGCCGGTGAGCGTCACGCCCGAAGCCGTCGACACGCCACCCTGCAGCAGCGACGCCCCGAAGCCGTAGCGTGCGCGCTGACGTTCGTACAGCGCGAGCAGGTCCTCGGGGACCTTCGCGGCGATGTCCGCGCGGCTCTGGGTGGCGGCGGCGCGGTCGTTCTCGAGCCGCTGGATCTCGGTGTCCCGCTCGGCGACGAGTCCGGCGCGGGCGGCCTCGACGTCAGCCAGGCGGGCCTCGACGTCACCGACGCGGGCGCGGTACACGTCGAGGCGCTCCATGACCTCCAACTCGGAGGTCTCGAGGTCGCCGATGCGACGCTGCAGCGACTCGAGCTCGTTCTGCAGGCCCGCGGAGTCCTTCGCGTTGGCGTGCTGGAGCATCGTGGTGTCGCGCTCGACCCGGGCCTGCGCGGTCGCGGTGTCGGACTCGAGCCGCGCGAGGTCGCGCTCGGAGTCCTCGACGTCGCCGGTGGCCGCGGCGAGCTCACTGCGCAGCGACGAGGCCGTCTTGCCGAGTTCGGTCAGCCGGTCGCCCTTCTGCAGGGAGCTGATGCGGTGCGCGATCCGGGTGATGTCGTTGTCGAGTCGTTGGACGTCGAGGAGGATGACCTGGTCCTCGGGTGCTGCCTTCATGGTCAGGCTCCTTCGTTGTGGTGCTCGGTGGTGGGGGCTGACGGCAGGACCGCGAAGTCCCACGGGTCGGTGCGCAGGTCGCTCACGGTGACGCGGACGCCGGCGGCCTGGCGGAGCTGTTCGGCGGCGACGTCGAGCCAGAGCCACTCGGTGGCCCAGTGCGAGGTGTCGATGAGGGCCGGGCCGTCGACGAGCATCGCCTGCTCGCGGAACTCGGACGCCGGGTGGTGGCGCAGGTCGCTCGTGACGTACACGTCGGCGTCGAGGACGGCGGCGTTGCCGAGCAGGGAGTCCCCGGCGCCGGCGCAGAGCGCGACCGTGCGGACGGGCTGGTCGTAGGCGCCGGACACCCGGACGCCGGAGGCCGTGGCGGGGAGGACGTCGACGATGCGACGGGCGAGAACGCCGAGCGACACGGGCTCGGCGAGCACCCCGACGCGACCGATCCCGGTGCCGTCGGCGTCGCCCGGCTCGAGCGGACGCAGGTCGGTGAGCCCGAGCCGCTCCGCCAGGACCGCCGAAGTGCCGGTCGTCACGACGTCGGCGTTCGTGTGGGCGGCGACGAGCGCGCATCCACCGCGGATCAGCGTGGCGAGGACGGAGCCCTTGTAGGTGGACTCGGCGACCGTCGTCACGCCGCGCAGCAGCAGCGGGTGGTGCGTCAGGAGCAGGTCGGCACCGAGATCGACGGCCTCCCGCGCGGTGTCCGGGACGGCGTCCACGGCGAGGTGCACGTGCTCGACCACCGCGTCCGGGTCACCGGACACGAGCCCGACGGAATCCCACGACTCGGTGCCGGAAGCGGGCCACAGGGTCTCGATCACGGCCTGGAGATCGCGGAGCGTCGGCATCCCGTCAGTCTACCGAGCGGACCGGAGCGACCGGGCCTCGAGCGTCGACGAGGTCGGTCACGCGGTCAGCGACGGCCGACGGCGCGGAGGACCGCAGCGACGACGCGTGCCCACCAGCCGGGTCGGGCCGGCGCATCGGTCGCGGTGTCGGCAGCGGTCGGCGCCGAGTCCAGGGCCGCCGCGTGCTCCTCGGGGAAGACGACGGGCGTGTTGGCCGTGTCCGCAGTGGCGTCCGACTCCGCGCGGTGCGCCCGCAGGACCGCCGCGAAGGCGTCGCGGTCGATGACGGTCGGCCCGGTGGCGGGCGAGACGAGCGGGGTGGGTCGCGTGTTCGCGGACACCGGGGTGACGGCCAGGAGGCTCGGCACGAGTCGCGCGGGCTCGTCGCGGTCGGCGTCGGCGTCGTCCAGGGCCGCGGTGCCGGTCGCAGCGACCGGTGCGGCCACGGGCAGCACGAGTGCCGGTGCGGAGCGGGGCACGGGGGTGGGTGCGGGAGCGACGACGGTCACGGCGCCGGTGGTGGCGGCACGCCGGGCTGCGGCGCGGTCACGGCGGTCGGCCTCGTCGGCGGCGTCGGCGAGGAGGTCCTCGAACACGGACCGGGCGTAGGCGCGGGCGGCGTCGACCTCGGGGTCGGTCAGGTCGGCGACGGCGGCTTCCCACGCGTGCAGGCGGGCGAGGTCCTCGTCGCGGCGACGGACCTCGTCCTCGAGGACGACGATGCGCTCGAGCGTTGCTCGGCCGCTCTGCGCGGAGACCTCGACGGCGAGCTCCTCGAGGCGGAGGGCCAGGCGCTCGGGCGGCTCGGGGAACGACGGGGCGCACAGCGAGCGGTGGCGGCCGTGGTCGCGGGGGCGTCGGAACGCCGCGTCGTCAGCAGGAGCGGACGCATCGTCAGCAGGAGCGGACGCGTCGTCAGCAGGAGCGGACGCGGGTGCCTCGTCCGGCGCGGCGGTCGCGGTGGTCTCGGGAGCGACGGCCGGCGCGTCGACCAGGAGGTCCGGACGCTGCACGGGACCGGTCACGGGCGGGACCACCAGGTCGGCCAGGTACGGGGTGCGGGTGGCCGGGGCGTCCCTGAGCCACTCCTCGACCTCGCGACCGAAGGGGTCCACGAGCGGGGTGCGTGTCCCGGACTGCGTCTCCATGGAGGAAGTATGAAACATCGTGAGCGTCACTCCGCGGCACATCGGCGGTGTGTCGCGGGATCGGCTGGCATGTCAGGCCCGAGGAGGACCGGGCGCGGGAGCCGGAGCGGCCTCGCGGCTCCCGAGGCGTCAGAGACGGTCGGCGAAGGCCCCGAGGAGCGCGCGACCGGCCTGCCAGTCCCCCACCCCGCTGGCGATGTTCACGTGCCCGTGCGCGCCGATGCGTTCGACGTCCGACCCGAGGACGGCGGCCATGCCCTCGGCCCGTTCGCGGGTGCAGTAGGGGTCGTCGTCGCTCACGACGAGCAGCGTCGGGGTCGCCACCGCTCGCGTCGGGAACGCGAAGCCCCTGGCCGCGTGCGGGAAGCCCGGCGCGTCGGGGTCGGGCGGCGCGACGAGGAACGCGCCGGCGATCCGGCCGTCGTCGTGGTCGGCGAGCCACTCGGCCACGGCGAGGACTCCGAGGCTGTGGGCGACGAGGACCGGCGGCCCGTCGACGGCTGCGACCGCGGCGTCGAGCGCGGCGGACCAGTCGCCCGGGTCGGGCTCCGACCACGACGTGGGGGCGATGCGCACGGCGTCCTCGCGCCGGTCGGCCTGCCAGACGGACTGCCAGTGCTCGGCGTCGGAGTTCCAGATCCCGGGCACGATCACCCACGGTCGCGGTCTGCTCACGCCACGAGCGTAGGGGACGCCGTGGCCGCGGTGGTCAGGCCTGCAGCGTGTCCCGCGGGTACTCACCGAAGCGGGTGGCGTACGCGGCGGAGAAGCGGCCGAGGTGGGCGAACCCCCAGCGCACGGCGACCGCGGCGACGGTCAGCTCGCCGGGCGCACCACGACGGAGCTCCTCGCGGATGCGGTCCAGGCGGATCCCGCGCAGCATCGAGTTCGGCGCGGTCCCGACCTGGCGCTGGAAGGCCTGCTGCAGCCCGCGGACACTGAGCCCGACGTGGTCCGCCACGTCGGTCGTGGAGATCGGGGTGTGGGCGAACGCGTGCATGTACTCGACGGCCTCGCGGACACGGCCGGTGGCCCCCTGCGGCAGCGGGACCTGGGGCGCGAGCAACCGGTGCGGGAAGGTCTTCAGCAGCGCGAGCGCCGTGGCCCGGGCGATCTCGGCGAGCCCGATGACGGAGACCGGTGGGGAACCCAGCACGACGCCGGCTGCCCGCTGCACCTGCTGGTTCCAGACGCGCAGGTCCTCCGGTCGCGGTGCCGCCGTGTGGTCGAACACGAGCGGCCCGGGCTGGACGCCGTGGAGCTCGGCGGCCATCTCCTCGAGGTGCGTCCGCTCGAACTGCACCAGGCTCTGCCGGACGTCGGCGAGCTCGAAGACGAAGGGACGACCGGTCGGGAACATCATCGGCGACCCGGGCCGGAGCTGGGCCTCGTCGCGACCGATGTCGATGCGTCCACCGCCGTCGGCCGTCCACATGACCGCGTACTCGTCCTGCAGCTCGACCTCACCACGGACGCGCGCGTCGAAGCGGGTCGAGCGGAACGAGATCTGGTCGTTGCCGACACCGCGGAACCGGTAGGCGAAGGGACGATCGGTGCGTGCGGCCGCGAAGCCGGCACCCTCGTAGGCGTCCTCGTACATCCGCAGGGCGTCCTCGAGGACGGTCCCCGAGGTCTCGAAGCTGCTCCTGGGATCAGACTGGTCGTTCATCGCGGTGATCGTGACACGGCGGATGCCAGGTGTCTCAATCGTTCACACGAGTTTGCGGGTTCCGGCCGACCCGATGCGCTTACCGGATCAGGCGACGGACCGTCCAGGTGTTCGTCTCGCCCTCACGCGCGTAGCGCAGCTCGTCGACGACCATGCCGACCAGGGCGAGACCGCGACCGCTCTCGGCGGACGCATCTGGGAGCTCGGCAACCGAGGGGTCGACGGAGGCAGGCAGACCGTCATCGGTGAGCCGAGCCTCCAGGCCGCCGTCGCGGACCGCGAGGGCGAGGGAGCAGGCGACGCGCGCGTCGGCGCCGGCGTGTTCGACGACGTTGGAGGCGAGTTCGACGAGGGCGAGCTCGAAGGCCATGCGGTCCTCGGGCCCGACGGAGGGCTCGGTGCCCCAGACTCGGGCGAGGAACTCGTGGACGGCGGTGACGTCGTCCGGCGGCGACGCGAAGTCGAGGCGGTGCTCGGCCACGGCGGTCCCGCTCACGCCCAGTTGGCGACCGCGGCGTCCCCGTCGGGGTACGTCCGCAGGATCTTGTCGATGTTCGACAGCGTGAGGACCATCGTCACCTGTTCGGACGGGGCCGCGATGCGCAGGTCCCCGCCGGCCTGCCGCGCGGTCTTCAGGCAGCCCACCAGCGCGCCCAGTCCGGAGGAGTCCATGAACTCCACCCCGGACAGCTCGACGACCACCCGGTGGTGTCCGCCGTCGACGACCGTGGCGACGGTCTCGCGGAACGCCGGTGCCGACACCATGTTGAGTCGGCCCGTGCACTCCAGGACGGCGGTGTCCGTGCCTGTCTCGTGTACGACGATGTCCATGCGGATGCCCCCTCTGATCGGAACGTCTTGCTCCGCGACCCTACCGGTTCTGCGCTGCGCTGCCGTCAGTCGGCGCGTCGTGCGGCCACGACCTGCACGACGACGGCCGCGCCCATGAGCACCACCATGACCGATCCCATCGCGATCGCGGTGCCGCCGAGCAGCCCGGCCAGGGGTGTTCCGAGCCCGCCGAGCCCGAACGACAGGCCGCCCTGCAGCGCTGCGGCGGTCCCCGGATGGGCTGCACCGATGTGCTGCGTCCTGGTCATGGCGGCCGGCAGGACGAAGCCCCACGCGGCGGTGACGACGGCGAGGCAGCACCAGACGGCGACCGGACCGAGGCCGATGACCGCCGAGCCGAACACCCCGGCGGCGCCGATCGTCCCGACGAGCAGGCCGGTGGTGAGCAGCGCGTCCTCGGAGAACCGCCCGACGACCCGCCGGAACACGAGCGTCGTGACGATCATCATCGTGGCGTTCGTGGCGAAGACGATCGTGTAGAGCTGCTCGGAGAAGCCGAACTGCGTCTGGAACACGAACGAGCTCGTCGCGATGTACGCGAAGAAGCCGATCGTCGAGAGCACGCTCGTGAGCAGGTACGCCCGGAAGCGCGGGATCGCCACGAGCTGCCGGATGCGCTGCCAGTTCGCACCGAGTCCGATCCCGCCGCGGGCAGCCGGACGCAGGGTCTCGTGGAAGAACGGCACGACGAGGGCGAAGAACACCGCGCCGAGGACCGCGAGTACGACGAACATGACCCGCCACGTGCCGACGAGCAGCACCGCTCCCCCGGCCAACGGCGCCACGACCGGGCCGATGGCGTTGATCGCGGCGAGGGTGCCGAAGACCTTCGCCATCCGCGGCCCCTCGGTGACGTCCGACACCATCGCCCTGCCCGCGACGGCGGCGGCGGCCCCGGCCAGGCCCTGCACGACCCGCGCGGCGACGAGCGTGCCGACGTCGGGCGCCAGGGCGCAGCCGAGCGAGGCGAGCGCGAACAGCGCCGTCCCGCCGAGCATCAGCGGCCGCCGACCGATGCCGTCGCTGACCGGCCCGGCGAGGAGCTGCCCGACCGCGAACGCCACGAGGAACGCGGTGAGCGAGAGCTGCACGGCGCTCGGGGTGCTGCCGAGGTCGCGGGCGATCGCAGGCAGCGCCGGGATGTACATGTCCGTCGCGAAGGGCGAGACCCCGACGATGAGCGCCAGCGGCACGATCGGGGGCAGGGTCATGCGGATGGGTCGGTTGCGGGTGCGCGCCGTCGTCACGGCGGCAAGGCTACGCGCTGCCGAATCGATTCGACGGGGGTGGGGTCAGTCGCGGTGGCGGTGGCGGGGTGGCGGTGGCGGTGGCGGGGGCGGGGTGGGCGCGGGGGCGCGCACCGTGCGCGGTCGCCCGGCCGGTGCGAGGTTGCGCACTCCGTGCGCCGCGACGGCCCTGCACGACGTGCGCAACCTCGCACCACACGGCGGGGCGGGCGGCGGGGCCGGACGGCGGGGCCGGACGGCGGGGCCGGGCGGCGGCGGGGCCGGGCGGGGGTGCGAGCGGTCACGACACCCCGCTCGCGTCCGCCGGGTGGTCGGGAACCGTCGTCCCGGCGACGTCGGAGCGACGATCCGTGGCCGGTCGGCGTCGCGCCGACGGGGCGTCGCGACCACTCGACGAGGGTGACCGGCCGGCGGCAGGCGCACCACACGACGGACGCACACCGTGCGCGGTCGCCCGGCCGGTGCGGGGTTGCGCACTCCGTGCGCCGCGACGGCCTCGCACGACGTGCGCAAGCTCGCATCAGGCGGGGATGCCGGCGGCGGCGGGTGCGGGCGGGGGTGCGAGCGGTCACGACACCCCGCTCACGTCCGCCGGGTGGTCGGGAACCGTCGTCCCGGCGGCGCCGGATCGACGAACCGTGGCCGGTCGGCGTCGCGCCGACGGGGCGTCGCGACCACTCGAGGAGGGTGACCGGCCGGCGGCAGGCGCACCACACGACGGACGGGAGGCTCGGTGCCGGCTGGCACCGAGCCTCCCGTCCGGGGGCGCGCACCGTGCGCGGTCGCCCAGCCGGTGCGAGGTTGCGCACTCCGTGCGCCGCGACGACCCCGCACCAGGTGCACAACCTCGCACCACGGTGCGGGGCCGCGAGCGGTCGGGAACCGTCGGACCGGCGGCGCCGGAGCGACGAACTGTGGCCGGTCGGCGTCGCGACCACTCGACGAGGGTGATCCGGCGGCGCGGCGCACCACGCGACGGACGGGAGGCTCGGTGCCAGCTGGCACCGAGCCTCCCGTCCGGTGGCGCGCACCGTGCGCCGCGACGGCCCCGCACCACGTGCGCAACCTCGCACCAGGCCGCGGGACCTGGCGAGACCCGGGGCCGCGCGGGTCAGCCCGTGTTCTGGAGGCCGGCGGCGATGCCGTTCACCGTCAGCAGGAGCAGCCGGTGGTCGGCGTCCGTCGGGTCGGTGCTCCCCGTCGTGCGGATCGCGCGGAGCGCCCGGAGCTGCAGGTGCGACAGGGCGTCGACGTAGGGGCTGCGGAGTCGCACGGCGCGGGCGAGCACCGGGCGGTCCTGCAGGACGTCGGAGCCGCCGGAGACCCGGAGGACCCAGTCGCGGGTGCGGATCATCTCGTCGAGGACGGCGCTCGCCAGGTCGTCGCGGTCGGCGAGGTCGAGGTAGCGACGGGCGATCTGCTCGTCCGTCTTCGCGAGGGACATCTCGACGTTCTTGATCATCGCGCCGAACAGCGGCCACTCCCGGAAGGCGGTGCGGAGGAGGTCGAGGTCGCCGACGGCCTCGAGCGCGGAGCCGAGGCCGTACCAGCCGGCGAGGTTGATGCGGGCCTGGGTCCAGGAGAACACCCACGGGATGGCGCGGAGGTCCTCGAGCGACTCCACCGACAGGCCACGGCGGGCGGGACGGGAGCCGAGCGGCAGCAGCCCGATCTCCTCCATCGGGGTGACCCGGGCGAACCAGGGCGCGAAGCCCTCGGCCTTGACGAGGGCGTGGAAGGCCTCGCGGGAGACGTCGTCGAGGCGCTGTGCGAGGTCGCGGAAGCGGTCGGCGGCGGCCTCGGTGCGGGCCTCGTTCGAGGGCGAGGACGCGAAGAGCGTCGCCGCGGCCATCTGCTCGAGGTGTCGGGCGGCGATGTCCTGGTCGCCGTACTGGGCGAAGATGACCTCGCCCTGCTCGGTGATCTTCAGGCGGCCGTCGATCGACCCGGGCGGCTGCGCGAGGACGGCCTCGTTCGCGGGTCCGCCACCACGGCCGAGCGAGCCGCCGCGGCCGTGGAACAGGGTGAGCTCGACGTCGTTGTCCCTGGCCCAGCGGGCGATGCGGGCCTGGGCGTCGTACAGCGCCAGGTTCGCCGAGACGGGGCCGACGTCCTTCGAGGAGTCGGAGTAGCCGAGCATCACCTCGAGCTTCCGACCGGTCACGGCGAGGCGCCGCTGGAAGGCCTCGGTGCGGACGGCCTCGTCGAGGATCTCGACGCTGGCGTGCAGGTCGGCGAAGGTCTCGAACAGCGGTATGACGTCGAGGACCGGCGCGGCCTCGACGGACCCGAGGGCGGCGGCGGCCAGCTCGTGCACGTTCGCGAGGTCGGCGGCGGACTGCGTGAAGGAGACGATGTAGCGGTTCGAGGCCCGGACCCCGTAGCGGCGCTGCAGGTCGGCGATGGTCCGGAAGACCGCGAGGACCTCTTCCGTGGTCTCGCTCAGCTCGCCGCCGGCGCGGATATCGGCCAGGGCGGTCCGGTGCACCTGCGAGTGCTGGCGGATCTCGAGCTCGGCGAGGTGGAACCCGAACGTCTGGACCTGCCAGATGAGGTTCTGCAGCTCGCCGTACGCGGGTCGAGCGGCACCGCCGACGACCAGGGAGGCCTGGATGACGCGGAGGTCGGCGAGGAAGGCCTCGGGGCCGTCGTACGCCAGGCCCGGCTCGCCACGGCGGGTGGCGTCGAGGCGTGCCGCGGTGAACAGCAGCGCCCGGCGGTGGGTCTCGTTCGGCGCGCGGATGCCGATGCGCTCGGCGATCTCGGCGTCGAGGGCCTCCTGGGCGAACACGAGCGCCGTGAGGCCGGGGTCGGCCGGGGTCTCGTCGTGATCGAGTGTCAGCGTGCTGCCGATGCGGGTGGCGGCGCGGGCGAGGCCGAGCAGGATGTGCTCGGCGGCGATCTCCGCGGCCTGTCGGGTGACGGCGGCGGTGACGTGCGGGTTGCCGTCGCGGTCACCGCCGATCCACGTGCCGAAGCGGACGAAGGCCGGAGCCTGGACCGGGGCGCTGCCGGCGGCGTCGCCGAGGAGCCGGTCGTCGAGCAGGCGGTAGACCTGCGGGACGATCTCGAACAGCGTCTGGTCGAACACGCTCATCGCCGTGCGGACCTCGTCGAGCGGGGTCGGCCGGGTGGTGCGGAGCGGGGACGTGCGGAGGAGGGTCGTGATCTCCTCGAGGAGCCGGCGCTCGTTCTCCGCGCGGGCCATGGCGTTCTTGGCGGAGTCCCGCTCGTCGATGAGGTCCGTGATGCGTCGGACGGCCGTGGTGACCGCGCGGCGTCGGGCCTCGGTCGGGTGGGCGGTCAGGACGGGGTGGAACCGGAGGCCGTCGAGGCGCGCGGCGGCCTCGTCGGGGCCGAGCTCGTCGACGAGGCGCGCGTACGTCGCCGGGAAGGAGTCCCCCGCGACGCCGCCGTCGTCCCCGCGGAGCCGGAGCACGCGCACGCGGTGGTGCTCCTCGGCCAGGTTCGTCAGGTGGAAGTAGGTGGTGAATGCCCGAGCGACCTCTTCGGCACGCTCGGCCGACATCCCGGCCACGACGGCCTCGGCCCGTGCGGCCCCCTCGGCGTCGGAGCCCTCGTACGCCGTGATGACCGCTGCGCGCAGGGACTCGACGTCGCGCAGGAGCTCGTCGCCGCCGCTCTCCCGCAGCACGCGGCCGAGGAGTTCGCCGAGGTAGCGGACGTCAGCGCGGAGGTCGCTGTCGACCGCACCGCTGACATCGTCGCGGGCACTGCCGAAGCGTGTCGAACCGTCGATCGCCGTCATGGGGTCCTTTCGGGTCAGGCTCGCCCGGGGTACCGGTCCGGGACCCCAGCAGCGTATCGGGAGCCGGCCGCGCGTGACGACGACCGTCCAGACGGCCTGGCACGGTGCGCGACGCGCGGTGCACGGCGCTCGGCGCTCGGCGCTCGGCGCCACCGTGCACGACGTGCGGTGACTGCGAGGCGCAGTCAGCGGTCAGGCGGTGGCGGACGCCGGCGGCGCCAGCGGCCCGCGCTGGGCGTCCAGTCCCGCGAGCAGCCCCGTGTTCAGCGCGTACGCGAGCTCCACCTCGGCGATGACCCGCTCGCGCTCGACGTCGTCCCAGGGCGCGGCGTCGAGCTGCGCGCGGTACGTGTCACCGAACGCGGTCGGGTCGGCGACCTGGTCGAAGATGTAGAAGAGGACGCCGTTCGTGTCGAACCCGAACTGTTCCGCGACCAGCGAGCCGAGCAGGTGGCCGCCGGACAGGTCACCGAGGTAGCGCGTGTAGTGGTGTGCGACGAAGCCGCCCGGCCACGTGGCGGCGACCTCGTTGAGCCGGCGGACGTAGGCCGTGGTGGCGGGGAGCGGGCACACGAGCTCGGCCCAGTCCGGCCCGACCAGGTACTCCAGGTCCGCGCGGATCGCCGGCATCCGGGTGAGCTGCGGCGTGACGAAGGGCGCGGCGACCGGGTGCTCCGCCATCCGCTCGGCAGCCCGTTCGAGGGCGTCGTAGACGAAGGCGTACTGCCCGAGCAGGGCGGCGTAGTCGGCCACGTCGCACTGGCCGTCGACCAGGTCGTGCATGAACCCGTTGCCCGCGCTCGTCCCGTGCGAGCGCTGCGTGCGTCGGCGCAACAGCTCGGAGAACGGGGTGACCGTGGTGTCCATGGAGGTAAGGCTAGCCTTACCCTTGGCGACGTCAAGGGGCTTCTCCCAGGAACCCGGCCGCCATCCGAGAGGACACTCCCCCACGATGAGCTCGAAGAACCGCCCTCAGTCCGTCTTCGTCGTCGAGCGCACGGAGCGCCTCTCGCCGCACATGGTCCGCGTGCACCTCGGCGGCCCCGCGTTCGACGACTTCGTCGCCGGCGCCGACCCGGCGAGCCTCGCCGCGACGGACACGTACGTGAAGCTCCTGCTCGCGAAGCCGGGGCTCGGGCTGGAACCGCCGTACGACCTCGAGGCCCTCCGCGAGACGCTCCCGAAGCAGGACCGCCCGGCCCGCCGCACGTACACCGTCCGCGCCGTCGACCATGTCGCCCGCACCATCGCGATCGACTTCGTGGTGCACGGCGACGACGGGCTCGCGGGACCGTGGGCGGCAGCAGCGCAGCCCGGTGACCGGCTCGCCCTGTCCGGTCCCGGCGGCGGCTACGCCCCGAGCGACGACCCCGACGTCACGCACGTGCTGCTCGGCGACGACAGCGCACTCCCCGCCATCGGCGCCGCCCTGGAGGCCATGCACGCCTCCGCCACGGGCGTCGCCCTGGTCGAGGTGGCCGGTCCCGGCGACGAGCAGGACCTCCGGCGCCCGGCCGGGGTCGACCTGCGGTGGCTGCACCGGGACGCCACCGGCGCCGAGCCGGGCACGCTCCTGCTCGCAGCGGCGCAGGCGCTGCCCCGTGCCTCCAGTCCGGTGCAGGTGTTCGCGCACGGCGAGCGGGCCGCGATGAAGGCGATCCGTCGGCTGCTGCAGGACGAGTGGCAGCTGGAGAAGCGCGACCTGTCGCTCTCCGCGTACTGGGCGCTCGGCCGCGCCGAGGACCGGTTCCAGGAGGAGAAGCGCGAGCCGATCGGCGTCATCTTCGCCTGAGCGTCGGCCGGCGGTCCGGTGCCGGCCTGGAGGCTCGGGTGGCGTCGGACGTGCCGGGTAGCGTGCCGCGCATGGTCCCGTCCTGCTGCGTCCCCGGCTGCGCGAGCCCGCTCGCGCCCGGCGCGCCGGTGCCCCTGTGCGCGCTGCACGTCGCCGTCGTCGCGGACCACGCCGCTGAACTCGTCGGCGTCGAGGACCTGCTCCCCGGCCCGTGTCCCGTCTGCGGGTCACGGGTGGGCGTGCGGTTCGCCGCGGGCTCGGTGTGTGCGGTGTGCGAGTGGCGGTGGGGCGAGGTGCCCGACGGCGACCTCGCTCCCCCGCGGGTCGACGTCGTCTACTACCTGCGGCAGCGCGACCACGTCGGCGACCGCGTGAAGATCGGCACGACGGCGAACCCCCGGCAGCGGCTCGCCAGGATCAGCCACCAGGACCTGTTGGCGTTCGAGCGCGGGGACCGCCGGCTGGAGCGCCGGCGCCACGAGCAGTTCGCCGCGACCCGGTACCCCGGCACGGAGTGGTTCCGCGTGACGCCCGAGCTGCTCGCACACGTCGACGTCGTCGCCGCGGGCGTGTCCGACCCGTGGGACGCTCACGCGCGGTGGACCAGCGAGGCGCTCGCGCTGCGCGGCTGACGCCGCTTCGTACCCCTGGCGAGGTACCCCCCATGGGTATACGGTGGGGGTACGACGACGAAGGGACGACCGCGATGAGCGAGCAGCTGACGAGCACCTACGGGATCACCGGCATGACGTGTGGCCACTGTGTGACCAGCGTCGACGAGGAGCTCAGCGCGCTGCCCGGGGTCACCGACGTCGCGGTGGAGCTCACCGTCGGCGGCGTCTCGACCGCCCGCGTGACGAGCAGCCAGCCGCTGTCGGCAGACGACGTCGCCGCCGCCGTCGAGGAAGCGGGCTACACGCTGGTCGCCTCGTGACGGCCACGGACACCCCTGTCGAGCTGTCGATCGAGGGCATGACCTGCGCGTCCTGCGCGAACCGCATCGAGCGGAAGCTCAACAAGCTCCCCGGCGTCTCGGCCAGCGTGAACTACGCGACCGAGCGCGCCACGGTCACCCTGCCGGCCGAGCTCGCGGTCGACGACGCCATCCGCACGGTCGAGGCCGCCGGCTACGGGGCCCACCTGCCCGAGCCGACCCCGGACGACACGGACACGACCGCACCGCTGCGTCGGCGACTGGTCCTCTCGACGGCTCTGGCGGTCCCCGTGGTCGCCCTGTCGATGGTCCCGGCGCTGCAGTTCCCGGGGTGGCAGTGGGTCGCGCTCGTCCTGGCCCTCCCCGTCGCGGTGTGGGGCGCGTGGCCGTTCCACCGCGCCGCCGCCGTGAACGCCCGCCACGGTGCTGCGTCGATGGACACCCTCGTCAGCGTCGGTGTCGCCGCCGCGACGCTGTGGTCCGTGTGGGCGCTCGTGTTCGGCGGTGCCGGCGCGATCGGGATGCGGATGGCCTTCACCTGGCTGCCGCACCCCGGTGCAGCGCCGGAGCCCTACTTCGAGGTCGCCGCCGCGGTGACGGTGTTCCTGCTCGCCGGCCGGTGGTTCGAGGCCCGGGCGAAGGACCGCTCCGGCGCGGCGCTGCAGGCACTCCTGGCCCTCGGCGCCCCGACCGCCCGGGTGCTCCGCGACGGCGTCGAGACCGACGTGCCGACCGCCGCCCTCCGGGTGGGTGACCGCTTCGTGGTCCGTCCGGGTGACCGCATCCCCACCGACGGCGTCGTGGTCGAGGGCAGCAGCGCCGTCGACACCAGCGTGATGACGGGCGAGGCCGTCCCGGTCGAGGTCGGTCCCGGCGATGCCGTCGTCGGCGCGACCGTCAACGCGGGCGGCCGGCTGACGATCGAGGCCACCCGCGTCGGCCAGGACACCGAGCTCGCGCGCATCGGTCGACTCGTGGTGTCCGCACAGACGGGGAAGGCCGACGTGCAGCGCCTGGCCGACCGCGTGTCCGCCGTCTTCGTGCCGATCGTGCTGGGCCTGGCCGTGCTGGCCCTCGTCGGCTGGCTCCTGCTCACCGGGGACGTGCAGGCCGCGTTCACCGCCGCCGTCGCGACCCTCGTCATCGCCTGCCCCTGCGCGCTGGGCCTCGCGACGCCGACCGCACTGCTCGTGGGCACCGGGCGTGGCTCCCAGCTCGGCATCCTGATCCGCGGCCCCCAGGTGCTCGAGGCCACCAGGCGCGTCGACACCGTCGTGCTCGACAAGACCGGCACCGTCACCACGGGTCGGATGACCGTGAGCGGGGTGACCGCCGTCGCGGGCACCACCGAGGCGTCTGTCCTCGCCCGGGCGTCCGCCGCCGAGGCCGGGTCCGAGCACCCCGTCGCGCGGGCGATCGTGGCCGCGCACCCAGACCACCCGGTCGCCGAGTCCTTCCGGTCCAGCGCCGGGCTCGGCGTGCAGGCCGTCGTCGACGGTTCCCTCGTCCTGGTCGGGCGACCGGCATGGCTCGCCGACCAGTGGGCTGTCGCGGTCCCCGACGAGGTCACCACGGCCGTCCGGACGGCCGAGCACGCCGGGGCGACGGCCGTCGTCGTGGCGTGGGACGGCGTCGCGCGGGGTGTCGTGCGCGTCGCCGACACCGTCGCACCGACCAGCCGCGACGCGGTCCGGCGGATGCACGCGATGGGGCTGCACACCGTCATGCTCACGGGTGACGCCGAGGCCGTCGCACGCACCGTCGCGGCCGAGGTCGGCATCGAGGACGTCATCGCCGAGGTCCGGCCGGAGGACAAGTACGACACCGTCGTCCGCCTGCAGCACCAGGGCCGCTCCGTGGCGATGATCGGCGACGGTGTCAACGACGCCGCAGCACTCGCGGCCGCCGACCTCGGCATCGCGATGGGCAGCGGGACCGACGCCGCGATGGAGGCCGCGGACATCACCCTGGTGCGTGCCGACCTCGGAGCGGCGGCCGACGCGATCGCCCTCGCGCGTCGCACCCTCGGCACGATCAAGGCCAACCTGTTCTGGGCCTTCGCCTACAACGTGGCCGCGGTCCCGCTCGCGATGGCCGGCCTGCTGAACCCGATGATCGCCGGTGCCGCGATGGCGCTGTCGTCCGTCTTCGTCGTCAGCAACAGCCTGCGCCTGCGGTCGTTCCGCAGCGGGGCTGACCACGCCACGGGCACGGCGCCGGCGGCGCGGACGGCGCGCGCTCAGCGGGCGTAGGCGTCGACGAACAGCGCCCCGCGCAGGTCACGGAGCGTGTCGACGAGCCGGTCGACCGTGCGGCCGGAGATGCCCGACACCTGCAGGTCGTACGGGCCGAGCGCCGGGAGCCGACCCGTGCGGATGCGGACGACCTCCCACCCGACGCTCCGCAAGGCGCGGTCCTTCCGCCGGTCGGAGTCCTCGCGGGATCCGACGTGCTCCAGGCCGTGCCGTCCGGTCGAGTCGTACTCGATCGCCACGCGGAGCTCCGGCAGGATGATGTCCGGCCAGGCCTCGACGTGGTCGTGGAACGGGCGGTCGAGGCGGATCGCGTTCTGGTCGAAGGTGAAGTCGAAGCGCGACGACAGTGCGGCACGGAGCTCGGCCTCCACCGCGGACGCCGTTGCGGGGGCGCAGACGCTGACGAACGGCTCGCCGGAGGGCAGCCTGGGCGTCTTCGGGCAGATCGTCCGCGGCATCGTGGCCCGGGAGCCCGACGTCCGTCCGACCCCGCGCCCGCGCCCGGCTCGTGTCGAGGCGACCGCACTGACCGGCATGTTCCCACCACCACCACGGCGAGCGGGCGCTGCGGGCAGGGTCTGTCGGCCCGTCGCCCGGACAGCGCGCTGCGGAGCGGGGACGGCGGCGGGCCAGTCCTCAGGGAGCGTGGGCCAGCGCTGGGGCTTCGCCATCAGGGAGCACTCCGGGCACCAGACGGACCGTCGGCGTTCGCGCCCCGGTCGACCGCGCTGCTCGGCCGGGGTCGCGACGAACACGTGGCCGACGTCGCACTCCCACGTCAGCAGGACCTCGGCTGCCGGCGGGATCTGCGTCAGGACGACGCCGGCGTTCCAGTCGGGGTGGTACTGCCGGATGAGCACGGGGTAGGACGCCCAGGCCTCGCGGAACTCCCCCACGGCGTACGGCATCGGCACACCGCGCGACCACTGTCGGCGGCGCCACCACGCGTCGACGGGTTCCACCACGGCCGTCACGGTAGAGCGGACCACCGACAGAACTGCTCGGACTGGTTCGTGCCGTCAGCGCGGCGGCGGGACGATGGTGAAGCGCTCGGGTCCGGCGGCCGACCCGTCCTCGAGCACCCGGATGCCGGACTCCACGCATGCCGAGACCCCGTCGCGGTGCACGCGCTCCGGGCGCGGTCGCCGTGGGATGCCGGCGTCCCCGAACACCGCCCACGCGTTCGGTGCAGCGGCGCTCGTGAAGCGCGTACTGTACCGGACCCCGGCGAACCCGGCGGCGTCGAACGCCCGCGCCCACGCCTGTGGCACGCGGTAGTCGACCATCGTCTGGAGCTCCGCCCCGACCCCGTGCCGGACGGCGTCGGGCGCGGTGACGTCGGCGAAGCGACGACCGCGGGACGCCCGAGCCGCGACGACGACCATCTCGCGAGCACGACCGACGAACACGGTGTTCGTGTGCAGCGTGTGGTGGGCCAGGCGCTCGCGCACGGCGACCTCGACCGAGTCGGCCCAGTAGCAGGTGCCGCGCGGATCGGCGAGGTCGAACCGACCGCCGTCGACACCGTCCGCGTCGGCCGGGGTGCTCGCGAACCACCAGGCGCCGCGGTCGTGACGCTTCGCCCGGTAGAACGTCGTGCCGCGCGACTCGACGCTCGGGAAGTCGGCGAGGTCGGCGTCCTCGGTCGGTGCGAGCTGTGCGACCTCGGTCCGGCGTTCCGTCACGCGTCGGCCAGCCAGGCGCGCTCGGCACGGCGGGCAGCACGCAGCACGGGGTCGTACCGGCCGTCGCGCAGCGCCTGGGCAGCGGTCGTGCCGCCGAACTCGTCCGCGACGGTGTTCAGCCAGAGCGCGCTGCCCCACGGGTCGATGCGGTCCGGGTCGAGCAGCGCCAGGACCTCGCGCAGGTGCGGCAGGGGTGCTCCTGACGGTCCGAACTGGAACGAGGGGAAGATCCGGCTGCCGTCGCCGATCTTCAGGCCGAGCAGGTCGCCCTTCGCGCTGGCCTTGCTGATGGCCTGCCGCGTGACACCGCGCCACGCTGCGAGCGAGGACGCGTCGTAGAAGGGGCCGATCAGCTCGTCGGCCTCGTGCTTGACCGACGGCAGCGCGGCGACCATCCGGTCGGCGAGTGCCCCGACGTCGGGCACCGCGGCGAGGGCCTCGTCGTAGCGGCCCCCGCGGAGTCGGTCGCGGATCGCCGACAGCAGCGCCGCCTCCGTCGTGCTGGTCCCTGCGTGCTGTGTCGTCGGCATCGTGCCCGCCCTCCTGCAACCGTGTCAACCGATCCTACGACCACCGTGTCAACCACGTCAACCGAATCAGGCCGATGCCATACCCTGGAGGGGTACCGACTCCAGGAGGCGTCATGACCGACCACACGCACGGCTACATCTCGTCGAAGGACGCCTACCTGAAGCGCCTCAAGCGGATCGAGGGCCAGGCGCGGGGGTTGCAGCGCATGGTCGAGGACGAGCAGTACTGCATCGACATCCTCACGCAGGTCTCCGCCATGACGAAGGCCCTGCAGTCGGTCGCCCTCGGCCTGGTCGAGGACCACCTGACCCACTGTGTGGCCGATGCGGTGGCCGACGGCGGCGACCCGAGCGCCAAGGTCAAGGAAGCGTCCGAGGCGATCGCCCGACTCGTCCGCTCCTGACCCGCGCGGCGCCGAACGCAGCCCGGTCAGACCCCGGCCCAGTCGATGCGGTCGAACAGCGCACGCAGCTTCTCGGCGCGTCCGGGGTGCACCTGACCCACCCAGCCGATCCGCCCGAGCAGGTGCGCGCGGAAGTCGTGGTGCGCGCCACGGTCCTGGGACACGGGGCCGTGCACCACGCAGTTGTGCAGCACCGCGTGCAGCCGGTCGACCTCCCGGCGCCCGGGCGACGTCCGCTCGTTCACCACGACCCCGGTCACGGACTGGCGCACCCCGGCACGTCGCACGTGGGTCTTCCGGGCGTTCAGCACGTGCCCCTGGTCGCGCACGATCCGCTCGACCCCGCGGAGGAACGCGTCCGTCCGGGCAGCGAGCCGGTCACCGCCGCTGAAGGTCAGGTCGTCGGCGTACCGGGTGTAGACCGCGTCCACCGACGCCGCCCACCCCGCGAGCCGGGCGTCGAGGTGCCGCAGGGCGAGGTTCGCGAGCGCCGGTGATGTCGGGGCACCCTGCGGGAGGTGCGCCGTCGTGAGCGCCCGGCGGAGCGCGGCTCGTTCGTCCGGGTCGCCCCCCGGCGGCATCGCGGTGAGCACGTGCGGTGGCACCCGGTGCGTGCAGATCCCGGTCAGCACGTGCGCGAGGGGCTCCGCGAACCCGGCGGCCCGGAAGACGCCGTAGACCGTCGGCGCCTGCACCGACGCGAAGAACGACGTCAGGTCCACGGAGACGACGACCTGCTGGCCGACGTGCGCAGCGGCTCCGGTGACGACGCTGCGCCCCGGCACGAACCCGTGTGCGGCGTCGTGCACCGGCAGTGCCGTGAGCAGGTCGTCGAGGATCGTCCGCTGGGTCCGGCGCAGCATGTCGAGGGGCTTCTCGAGCAGCCGCGGGGTCCGGCCGTTCCGGCGCACCCACTCGTGCCGGTGGTGGTGCAGCGGGCTCGACGGACCCGGGCGCCGGTTCCACCCCTGCGTGTCGGCCAGCCAGAGCAACCGCCCCACCTTGAGGTCGAGTGCACGGGCGAGCTCCGGCAGCGTGTCGACGAGCAGCCGGCTGTCGGTCTCCGGGCGGGAGCGCACCGCCGTCGCCCGACGCAGGAGCACCCGCACCGGGCGTCGGTCCTCTCGGGAGCGGTGCAGCGTCGACAGCCTCGGGTCGCTCGCGAGGACGGCGGCGAACTGCCGCGGGGCGTCGACGGGCGGGCGCGGGAACGCCCGGAGCGCCGCGGCGACGGCCAGCCCGACGTAGGCACGTTCGGTACCGACGACGTCGTACCCGGCGGCGGTCAGGTCGTCGTGCTCCCAGGACTCCGCCGCGAGGAAGGCGTCGGCGAGTGCCCGTGCGACGACGTCGAGCGGCGTGGGGTTCCCGGGGGACCTGTCGGTGCCTCCGTGAGGGAGCGCGCGCGGAGCGCGCCGAGCCTCTCGGGGCGTGTCGTCCTGCTGGTACTGCGTGCCCCGGGGTGACCCCGGAGAGGTCGGCGCGTCGCGCGCGCCGTCCGCCTCCCCCGGGAACTCCACGACGACACCCTACGGCGACCAGGTGGATGCCGGGAGGCTCGTGGCGGCGCCGCCACGAGCCTCCAGTGGGTGGGGGCTAGCGTCACCAGCGGGGCGCACGCCCCGCGACCGACTCGATGAGGAGCCCCATGAGCGACACCGACGGAGCGCCGTACCGCGCGCTCGAGCCCGACGAGAAGCTGCGCGTCCTGCTCGCCGAGGAGCGCGAGCTGGACCACGACGCGTTCGACCTGGACGACGCGTGGGCGGTCGGGTCGTGGTTGCGGGCGACCGCGCTCGAACGCGGGCTCGGCATCGGCATCGCGGTGTCGTTCGGCGAGCAGCGGGTGTTCCACGCCGCGACGCCGGGCTCTGGTGCCGTGAACGACGCCTGGCTGGAGCGGAAGTTCCGCGTGGTCCGGCACTTCGCGCACTCGACCCTGGCGGTGCGGACGCAGTACGAGGTCGGCGGGAGCACCTTCGACGAGGCCGCCGCGCTCGACCCCCGGCAGTACCAGGCCGCGGGCGGCGGGTTCCCGGTGCTCGTGCGTGGGATGCTCCTCGGCGCGGTCGGGGTGAGCGGGCTCGAGATGCACGACGACCACGCGCTCGTCGTCGAGGCCCTCCGCGCACACCGCGCCGGCAAGGACTGATGAGCCGGAGCCGGATGGGTCAGGATGGACGGATGGTCAGAGCCGTCCGCCTCATCCGCTCCCCCACCCTCAGCTCGGTCGCCGAGTACGCCTACGCCGCGACGGCCCCCGCCGAGGCCCGGCTGGTGTTCCTCGCCGGCTCCTGCCCGCTCGACGCCGACGGCCGCACGGTCGCCGTGGGCGATCCCGCCGGGCAGGCGGCGGCGTGCGTGGCGAACCTCCGGCAGGCCCTCGCCGACGCCGGCGCCGGGCTCACGGACGTGGTGTCGACGCGGGTGCTCGTGGCGTCCGCGCGGCAGGCCGACCTGGTCGCGGCATGGGAGGTCGTCCGGGATGCCTTCGGCGAGCACGACGTCCCGAGCACGCTCCTCGGCGTGACCGTCCTCGGCTACGACGACCAGCTCGTGGAGATCGAGGCGGTCGCCGCCGTCGTCGACTGAGACGCGCCGGACACCGGACATCGAGGGAGCAGGAAACGTCGGGTGCGCGGAGGCGACCCGACATCGTCTGCTCCCTCGATGCGGTCGGCAGACCGTCAGCGGCGGCGGCCGGCCAGCAGGGCCGTGACCGCGGCAGCGGCGCCGAGCCAGACGAGCGGGCGCGTGACGCGTCGGCGCTTCGCGACCCATCCACCATTCGTCGCGTTGCCCGCGTCGGCGGGCTGGTACAGGTTGCCGTCGGTGGGCGCCTGCGTGCCGCGGAGCGCGAAGATCTCGACCATCGGCTTCGTGATCTTGTGGAACAGCCCGGGGAACACGTACTGCAGCGGCACGAGCGACGCCTGGATGCGGCCGACGAAGCGGTAGCGCTTCGGGTGGACAGCGGCCTGCACGACCGCCTTGCCCGCCCGCTCGACAGAGACCGTCGGCGGCAGCGGGTGCGAGTTCTTCCCGGTGTAGTTGGCGCCGTTCTGGTAGATCGGGGTGTCGATCGTCGAGGGCATCAACGTGGTGAACTCGATGCCGGTGCCGGCGAACTCGTCCCCGAGCACGTCGACCAGGCCGAGCGCGGCGTGCTTGCTCGTGACGTACGCCGACTGGTACGGCGCCGAGAGCAGGGACTGGATGCTGCCGACGAGCACGTAGGTGCCCCGGCCGCGCTGCTTCCAGTGCGGGAGCAGGTACTTGACGGCGTTGAGGTGGCCGTAGAGGTTCGTGTCGACGACGCGCTTGAAGGCCTCGGTCGGGGTCTGCTCGAACAGGCCGTAGACGAAGAGCGCCGCGTTGCCGACGAAGACGTCGATCTTGCCGTACCGGCTGGTGACGGTGCCGATGAGGTCCTTCACCTGGCGCTCGTCGGCGACGTCGGTCGGGATCGCGATCGCCTCGGCACCGAGCTTCCGGCACTCGGCGGCGGCGGCCTCGAGGCTGTCGTGACTGCGTGCGGCGAGCACGAGCGTCGCACCGCGCCGGGCGAACTCGTGCGCTGCGGCACGACCGATCCCGCTCGATGCTCCGGTGATGACGACGACCTGTCCGCGGAACCGTTTTCCCATGCCTCCTCGATACGCGCATCCGGCTGACCGTCCTCCCGAGGTCGTGGGACGATGGCGCCATGGCAGGTCGGAACGGCACCAGCGACGGGCTCTCCCTCGAGGAGGCGACCGCGATCGCGGAGCATGCCCGCGAGGGACGCCTCGACCTCGACGACCCGGAGATCCGACACCTGGTCGGTGAGGCGAACCGGTTGCTCGTCCGCACGCAGATGTGGGGCGAGACACCACCGACGCCGCGACGACGGTGGAAGCGCCGAGGACTCGCGATCGGCGCCGCGGCCATCGTCGCGATCTGGGTCGTCGGGCTGCTCGGCCCGCTCCTGCTGCACGTCGCCGCCGGGGACTGAGGACCCGACCCGCTACCAGGGGTGGGCGATGTCGCGGCGGCGGGACGAGCCTCCTGACCGTGTGGACGGGACCCTGTCGGCGAGCCGGACCGGCGGTACGGGGGCGGCCGACGCCGCTGTTGTTGCCAGCACCGCGCAGGCGGCGCCGCGGGCGACGACGTCCTCGCCGAGCGTCGTGAAGGCGACCGCCGGGACTGCCAGGGGCAGCCGCTCGGCGAGCCGGGCGCGCACGGCGTCGAGGAAGGTCGCTCCGCCGGCCAGTGCGGCGCTCCCGCCGACGACGACGCGGGGCAGGTCGAGGAGCTCCACGACGTGGGCCAGCGCGGAGCCGAGCGCCGTGCCGGCCTGGGCGACGAGGTCGTGTGCGGCGGGGCCGGCGCAGAGGCGCTCGAAGGCGGCGCGGACAGCCGCGGGGTCCTCCGGGTCGGGGCTGGGGACGCCGGGGAGCAGTCCCGCGGCGATGCCCCGTCGGACCTGCTGGAAGGGCTGGCAGGCCTGCCAGAGCGCGGTCCAGCCGCCGTGGGCGTGGACGGGCATGCCGCCGAACTCCCCCGCGTTGCCGGTGCCGCCGCGGACGACCCGGCCGTCGACGACGATGCCGGCGCTGACGCCGTGGCCGAGGTAGACGGCGACGAGGTCCTCGGTACTGGTGGCGGTCCACCACTCGGCGAGCGCGTCGGCGACGGCGTCCTTCTCGACGTGGACGGGCAGGCCGGTGCGGGTGGCGAGTGCGACGGCGATGGGGGTGCCGGCCCACCCGGTGAGCTGTGCGGGGGTGCCGAGGACGGTGGCGGCTGGCGGCTCGGCGTCGAGGGGTCCGGGTGTGGCGACGCCGATGCCGCTCACCCGGCGGCGGTCGACGCCGCTGGTGGTGAGGACGTCCTCGACGGCGTCGGCGATCCGGTCGAGCGTGGCGGCGGGGTCGAGCGGGTCGGCGGCTCCGAGGTGGCGGGCGGTGACCAGGCCGCCGGCGAGGTCGAGGAGGACGACGGTGACCTGGGCGGGGTCGATGTGGACGCCGACGGCGGAGCGTCCGTCGGGGGCGAGGGTGAGTGCTCGCGGGGTGCGGGTGCCGGGTGTCGCCGGGGCCTCGCGGACCAGGCCGTCGGCGAGCAGTCGGGCGGTGATGTTCGAGACGGTCTGCGGGGTCAGGCCGGTGGCGGTGCGGACGGCCGCCCGGGTCAGGGGGCCGTTGCGACGGACCAGATCGAGGACGAGTCGGCGGTTGTGGGACCCGAGTCGGGCGTCGTCCTGCCCGGCGGCCACCTCAGCGCCTCGGTCCTTGACGGTGTCCGACCATGGTCCCTAGCATCACTCACCAAGCGGATTTGTCAATCAATTGGATTGATCAGTCCCGCCAGCAGCCACATCGACGTGGCGGCGCCCGCGGTCCCTCCGAGGTGGCCGGGGAACCCGAAGGGACGCCCGTGACGACGACCACTCGCCCGGCCACCGCAACGCGACCCACGGACCCGCCCGGCACCACCGGGCGCCGCGGCAGGAAGGTCCCGTGGACCGCCGCCGAGAAGCGTCGGGTCCGGATCGGCATCGCGTTCATCTCCCCCTGGATCGTCGGGGTGCTCGTGTTCGTCGCGTACCCGTTGATCTACTCGTTCGTGATCAGCCTGACGCGGTACTCCGGCATGAACGGGGCGACGTTCGTCGGGTTCGGCAACTACGTCGCCGCGGTGATCGACCCGCTCGTGCACACGGCGGTGGGGAACACGCTGTTCTACGCGGCGATCGCGGTGCCGGTCGGGATCGTCGTCGCGATCGTGATCGCCCTGGCGATGAACCAGGACGTGAAGGAGATCAGCTGGTACCGGACGGCGCTGTACATCCCGTCGCTCATCCCGACCTTCGCGCTGGCGTTCATCTTCGTGGTGCTGGTGAACCCGCAGACGGGCATCGTGAACCAGGCACTGAAGCTTTTCGGGGTGCCGGCGACGAACCTGCTGGGTGACCCGACGACGGCGAAGCTCGTCATCGTGGCGCTGGCGCAGATGGGTGCCGGCAACGCGGCGCTGGTGTTCCTGGCCGGCATGCGGGGCATCCCGAAGACCTTGTACGAGGCTGCCCGGGTGGACGGGGCCGGTCCGGTGCGGCAGTTCTTCGCGCTGACGCTGCCGCTCATCTCCCCCGCGATCCTGTTCAACCTCATCACGGGGATCAGCAACGGCCTGCAGGTGTTCACCGAGGCGTACGTCATCTCCTCGGGGACGGGTGGGCTCGGGTCGCCGGACAACGGGACGTTGTTCTACATGCTCTACCTCTACAAGAACGCGTTCAGCTACGCGCAGCTCGGGTTCGCGAGTGCGATGGCGGTGCTGCTGTTCCTGGCGGGGATGGTCCTGTCCGGGCTCGTGTACTGGCTGTCCAGGCGGTTCGTGAACTACGACGTGAGCGGGGAGTGACATGACCATGCAGAAGGACTCCCCCCACGTGGGCACCGAGACGTCGTCCATCGAGGACGTGCGGCCGAGGGACCGTCGGAACGCCCGGGCCGACCGGTCGCGGAACGCGGACGGCTCCGTCCGGTCCGTGTGGTCGTCGATCGGGGCCCGAGCGGTGCTCATCGCGATGAGCCTGCTGTTCCTGGTCCCGATCTACTGGATGGTGATCTCCGCGCTGAAGGGCAACAGCGAGCTCGGTGCGTTCCCACCGACGTGGTTCCCGCAGTGGCTGGACTGGTCGAACTTCGGCGACGCCGTGAACGCGATGCCGTTCTTCACCTTCTTCCGGAACACGCTCATCATCACCGTGCTGGTGACGGTGTTCTCGATGGCGTCGAACCTCGTCATCGCGTACGGGTTCTCCTGCATCCAGTGGCGTGGTCGTGACCGCATGTTCTACGTGGTGCTGGCGACGCTGTTCATCCCGTTCCCGGTGACCCTCATCCCGATGTTCGACCTGTACGCCCGGCTCGGCTGGATCAACACGTTCCTGCCGCTCGTCGTCCCGAGCCTGTTCGGGTCCGCGTTCTACGTGTTCCTGCTCCGGCAGTTCCTGCTGCAGATCCCGAAGGACCTGCTCGACGCCGCCCGCATGGACGGTGCGTCGGAGTGGCGGATCCTGTGGCGGATCGTGTTCCCGCAGGCGCAGGCGGCCCTCGTCACGGTCGGGATCTTCGCCGCGGTCGGGGCGTGGAACGACTTCCTCGGTCCCCTGATCTACCTGCAGGACCAGGACGTGCAGACCCTGTCGATCGGCCTGCAGGTGTTCCGCCTCAACAACAGCGCGGACTTCCAGTTCAACCAGCTGATGGCGGCGTCGATCCTGATCATCCTGCCGCTCGTCGTCCTGTTCTTCTTCTTCCAGCGGACGTTCCTCAAGGGCATCCAGATCGGGAGCTTCAAGTGAGCACCGCATTCGACCGCCGTACCTTCCTCCGCACGGCCGCCGCGACGGGCGGGGCCGGGGCGCTCGCCCTGCTCGCCGCGTCCTGCGCGAGCGGGTCGGGCACCCGGAGCGACCCGGACACCGTCTCGCTCTGGGGCGTCACGGGGACGTTCGTGCCGTTCCAGACGAAGGTCATCGAGCAGTTCAAGCGGCTGCACCCGGAGATCCGTGTGAACGTGAACCAGGTGCCGTCGCAGGGCACCGGCGACGCCACCAGCGTGATCACCGCCGTCCGCGGTGGGACGGCTCCCGACCTGTGGCTGCTCGACCGGTTCAGTGCCGCGCAGTACGCCGCGATCGGGCTCATCGAACCGATCGACGACCTCATCGCGGAGTTCGAGGACCAGCCCAAGGACGCGTTCCTGGCCGACTGGCTCGGGTTCACCGTCGGCGAGCTCACCTACCAGGGGAAGACCTACGGGCTGCCACACGACACCGACGCCCGCGGCATGTTCGTCAACCGCACGATGCTCTCCGACGCGGGGATCGACCTCGACGAGTTCGACTGGGAGCAGAACGGCCCCGTCACGATGGCCCGGATGGCCGAGGTGAGCGAGCGGCTCACGAAGAAGTCCGGCGGGGACTACACGCACATGGGGCTGCTCCCCTGGTACGGCGAGGGATGGCCGTTCACCTGGGGGCTCGGTCTCGGGGCGTCGTACTTCGACCAGGCCGACTCCCGCATGACGATGGACTCGGACGGCGTCCGGAGCGTCTACGAGTTCTACGAGGAGTGGGCGAAGCGGTACGGGTACCGAGCAGCCGACACGTTCATCGCCACCTACGAGCCGACCGGGCACCCGCCGGGCCAGACGGCGTTCCTGGCGAACCGGATGGCCTTCATGGTGAGCGTGCCGTCCACCATCCAGACGTTCGACAACTACGGGCCGAAGGACCTCGACTGGAGCGTCGCGTACCTGCCCACACAGCAGGCCGACGACCCGAAGTACACCTGGTCCGGCGGCTTCGCGCTGTGCCTGCCGAAGGGGTCGAAGAAGACGAAGGCGGTGTGGGAGCTGATGAAGTACTTCACCGGCAAGCGCGGCCAGGAGACCTACATGGTCCCCGCCACCAGCGTGCCGTCGAACATCGCGGCGCTGGAGGACCCGAAGGGGTCGGCGAAGTCGATCCGGTTCTTCACCGAGTCGATGCCCGACTCCACCTGCCGCCCGCCCCTGCCCGTCGGCGGCGTGTGGTGGGACTCCCTCGCCGACGCCCGCTCCAGCGTGCTGCTCGGCACCGCGACCCCGCAGGAAGCCGTCGAGCGGGCGCAGGCCCGCGTCGACCCGATGATGCAGACGTACTCGCCCTTCCGGCTGCCGAAGGACTACGACGAGGTCAGCGTGTAGCAGCGCCCTCGGAGTCCGGTTCGCGCACGGTCCCGAGCCGACGCCAAGCTCGACGCGCGTTGGCTGGTCCGCGAACGACGGTCGACGACAGAAGGAAGAGCACATGCGCGCAGTGGTGTGGCACGGCATCGGGGACATCCGGTTGGACGAGGTGCCAGAGCCGACGATCCAGGACCCGCACGACGCGATCGTGCGGGTGACGAAGAGCGCGATCTGCGGCACCGACCTGCACTTCGTCCGCGGCACGATGGCGCCGATGCAGGAGGGCACGATCCTCGGACACGAGGCCGTCGGTGTCGTGACCGAGGTCGGCGACGCCGTGCGCGGCTTCAGCCCCGGTGACCGGGTCGTCATCAACTCGACGATCTCCTGCGGCGCATGTCGGTACTGCCGCATGGGCCAGACGGCGCAGTGTGACGTCGCGAACCCGAACGGCCCCCAGGCGGGCACGAGCTTCTTCGGCGGCCCCGAGTCCACCGGTCCGGTGAACGGCCTGCAGGCGGAGGTCGTGCGCGTGCCGTGGGCGCAGAACACCATGCACCCGCTGCCCGAGAACGTCAGCGACGAGCAGGCCATCCTGCTCTCCGACATCTTCCCCACCGGCTGGTTCGGTGCCGAGCTCGCCGGAGTGACCCGCGGCGACGTCGTCGTGGTCTTCGGTGCCGGCATCGTCGGCCAGTTCGCCGCCGCGTCCGCCTTCAAGCAGGGCGCCGGCCGCGTGATCGTCGTCGACGGGGAGGAGACCCGCCTCGCCGCGGCCCTCGCCCAGCACTGCGAGGTCGTCGACTACAACCGCGAGGACCCGGTGCAGGCGGTCATGGACCTGACGAACGGCGTCGGTGCCGACGCCGTGATCGACGCCGTCGGGGTCGACGCCGAACGGCCGAAGCGCGGCCCGGCAGCCGTGTCCGACGAGCAGGCCGCCGCGTTCGACGCCGAGGTCCGCCAGGTCGCCCCGGACGCCCAGCCCGACGGCTTCGGCGAGGCCCAGCAGTGGAAGCCCGGCGACGGTCCGTCGCAGGTCGCCCAGTGGGCCGTCGAGGTCGTCGCCAAGTACGGCCGCATCGGCATCATCGGCGTGTACGGCCCCACCGCCGAGCGGTACCCGATCGGGCAGGCCATGAACAAGAACCTCACCATCCGGATGGGCAACTGCGACCATCACTCGGTCACGCCACCGCTCATCGACATGGTCGCCGCCGGACAGTTCGACCCGACGGCCCTCATCACCGAGCACGAGTCCTTCGGCTCGGCCATCGACGCGTACGCGGCCTTCGACCGGCGCGAGCCCGGCTGGATCAAGGTCGAACTGGAGGCCAACTGACATGCCCACCGACCAGTACGAGTTCGGCGACCCCCGCTCCCGCTACCCGGACGTCTCCCCGGAGCCGCAGACCCAGCCCGAGCCGGGCCTCCAGTCCCGGATGACGCCCGTGCCGGACCTCGGCGAGGACAGCTACCGCGGCACCGGCCGCCTCGCCGGCCGCAAGGCACTCATCACCGGCGCCGACTCCGGCATCGGCGCAGCCGTCGCGATCGCCTACGCCCGCGAGGGCGCCGACGTCGCCCTCGCGTACCTGCCCGACGAGCAGGAGGACGCCGACCACGTCATCGAGCAGATCCGGGCCGCGGGCCGCACCGCCGTCGCGATCCCCGGCGACCTGCGCGACCGTTCCTACGCCGGCCGACTCGTCGAGGAGGCCGTGGCCGGCCTCGGCGGGCTCGACGCCCTGGTCAGCGTCGCCGGCAAGCAGCGCTGGCAGCCGGACCTGCTCGACATCACCGACGAGCAGTTCGAGGAGACCTTCGACGTCAACGTCTTCGCGCTGTTCCGGCTCGTGAAGGCCGCGCTGCCGCACCTGCAGCCCGGGTCGACGATCATCACGACCGCGTCGATGGAGGCCTACCAGCCCGCCCCCGACCGGCTCGACTACGCGGCGACGAAGGGCGCGATCAACAACTTCTCGAAGGGGCTGTCGCAGCTGCTCGTCGAGCGCGGGATCCGCGTGAACATCGTGGCGCCCGGCCCGACCTGGTCGGTGCTCCAGGTCACCGGCGGCGTCGACCCCGAGTCGCTGCCCGAGTTCGGCAGCAGCGAGTCGCCGATGGGCCGCGCCGGCCAGCCGGCCGAGCTCGCCCCGGCATACGTGTTCCTGGCGTCGCAGGAGTCGAGCTTCGTCGCCGGCGAGACGCTCAACGTCAACGGGGGCATGGTCACCCCCTGACCTGACGTCAGCGGCGGTCGCGCTGCTCGAGCCGCGCCGTGTACACGAGGAACGTCGTGTGCCCGAGCAGTGCGATCCCGAAGAACACGAGGGCGACCGCGTAGACGCGGTCCAGGGTGCCGTCACCGGTCACCAACAGGACGATGAGGGTGACGACGGCGGCCGACAGCACGCCGACCTGGACCATCGACCACGTCTTCCGCCACCGGGGCTGCTGCTCCTGAGGGTTCACGGTCACCATCCTGCCCCATGGCGGACGGGAGGCTCGGTGCGGGCCGGCACCGGGCCTCCCGTCCGGCGGGTGGTCGCGACCAGGGCGAGCGCGGTCACCACCGCGGCACCCACCAGGGTCGCGCCGTAGCCGACCGCGTCGACAGCGGCGCCCGCCACCGCCGCGCCGACCGCCTGACCGAGCACGAGGACGACGAAGAGCATCGACGCGCCCGCGGGGGCACGCTCGGGGTCGATCGCGGCGGTCCAGGTGAGGAGCGCGCCCGTCGCGGCCGTGTAGCCCCAGCCGAAGACCACGCAGGCGAGGAGCGCGACCACGACCTGCCCGGCGGCGAGACCGAGGGCGAGCGTCCCGAGGGCCACGGCCGTCACCGTGACCACCCACGTCCACCGGAGCCCCAGGTCGTCCAGCCGTCTCGCGGTCAGCACGACGGCTGCTCCCCCGACGCCGATCGCGATCCAGGCCACGATCGAGGTCGTCCGGTCGGCGCCCGCGGCGACGAGGGCCGCGCGGCCGGTGTTCCAGACGGCAGCCGAGCCGGCACCGAGCAGCCCTGCGGCGACGAGCGGGGTGGTGTGGCGGCGGAACCAGGACCGGGTCGGGCGGTGGAGTGCGGCGGTGCCGTCGGTGCCGGTGTCGTGCGGGTCGCGGGTGCCCGCGGCGTCGAGCAGCAGGACGGCTGCACCGGCGAGGACCGCGGCGCCCGCCGCGACGAGCCACGCCGTGCGCCAGTCCGGCAGCACCACGAAGGCGACGAGCCCGGCGGCCACCAGCCCGGGTCCCGTGCCCGAGTTCACGACCGTCTGCGCGCGGGAGACACCCGTCGGCGCGACGTTCCGCGTCACCACCTGGACGAGCGCCGGCGAGGCGAGCCCGGCACCCGCGCTGCCGAGCACCGCGGCGGCGCCGAACACCGCCGTGCCCGGAGCCAGCGCCATCCCCACGGAGCCGACGGCCGCGGTGAGCGCGGCGGCGACGACGAGGGCGCGCGGCTGTCGTGCCGCCTGGACGAAGCCGACGACCGCACCGACGCAGTACAGCAGCGAGGCCCCGGACGCGATGCCACCGGCGGCGCTGGCGCTCAGCCCGAGGTCCGCCTGCACGTCGGGCAGCACCAGGCCGTACGCCAGGCGGACGAGCCCGTACGTCACGGCGATCAGCGCGGTCCCGGCGATGACGAGCGCGGTCGGGTGCGGCCTATTCGAAAACGATCGTTTCACTTTTGGGAGTCTAGGGTGCTGGCATGGCGATGCGTGCAGGAACCGAGCGGAAGCTGCTCGACGCCGCCGAGGAGCTCTTCTTCGCGCGCGGCATCGCGGCGACCTCGGTGGACGCCGTCCTCGAGCGCGCCGGGGTCTCGTCGGCGACGCTCTACCGTGGGTGGCCGAGCAAGGAGGCCCTGGTCGCTGCGACGCTCACCCGTCGGCAGCAGGACTGGGAGGACACCTGGACCCGCGCGGTCGAGGCCGCGACGACGCCGCGCGGCCGGGTCCTCGCCGTGTTCGACGCGCTGGACGCCTTCCGGACGCGCTCGGACGCCTCCCGCTGGTGCGCGTTCCTCGGGACGGCGTCGGAGTACGCGGACGCGCCCGCCGAGATCCGGGCCGTGCTCGACGTCGAGTCGGACGTACTGCGGTCACGGCTGACGGCGCTGGCCGAGGAAGTCGTCGGTCACACTGCGCCGACGGTCGGCGAACAGCTGACACTCGTGGTGTCCGGCTCGCTCGCGATGCGGCTGCGCGACCCCGGGTACGACACGACCGTGGCGCGCGCGGTGGCCGGCACGCTGCTCGACGCTGCGGACCGCTGAGCAGTTCGGTCAGGGGTGGCGCGTGCCCTCGCCCGCCAGGACAGCGCGGTACCCCTCGCGGTACGTCGGGTACGCGAAGGTGAACCCGGTCGAGCGGAGCAGCGCGTTCGACAGCCGCTTCTCGCCGCCACCCGCACGTCGGTCGGCGTCGCCCTCGGTCCGGACCGGGGGCTCCGGCAGCCCGAGCTCCGTCGCGAGGAACCGCAGCACCGCGTCCAGGCGGACGGGTTCGTCGTCGGTGCCGAGCACCACGGGCGGCACGGTGTCGAGCGCGGCGAGGTGCACGATCGCGGCGGCGGCGTCGTCCCGGTGGACGCGGTTCGTCAGCATCGAGCCGTCGGGCGTCGGCGCGAGACGAGCTGCCCCGCTCCGGACCTGGTCGACCAGCCGCTCACGACCGGGTCCGTAGATCCCGGAGAGCCGCACGAGGACGGCCTCGGGTGCCCGCTCGCGGAGCAGCGCCTCGGCCTCGAGCAGCACGTCCGCCGTCGGCGTGCCGCCGCGGGCCGGGGTGTCCTCGGTCACCGTCGCGCCGTCCTCGACGTCGTACACGGCCGTCGACGAGACCACCAGGAGCCGCGGCGCGACGTGGGCGGCGGCGATGCCGTCCAGGACGTTCCGCAGCCCGTCGACGTAGGTCGCGCGGTACTCCTCGACCTGCCGGCTGCCGGCAGCGAGCGCCACGACGACGACCTCGGCGTCCTGGTCGATCGCCGGCACCTCGTGCCGCAGGTCGACGGACCGCCCCTCGATTGGGTCGGGGACCAGCTCGGCGCGGCGCCGGAGTCCGACGACGCGGTGGCCGGCCGCTGCGAACCGGAGTCCTGCCTCGATGCCGAGGTCGCCGCACCCGGCGATGATCACACTCACCCGGACGACACTACGGGCCGGGCGCCCGGACGTCCCGCTACGGCTTCGCGCCGGCCACGGCCTGGGTGATCGCGACCGTCATGCGCGGCCCGAGGAAGGTCTTCGCCGTCGCGACGGCGGGGTGCACGCCGTCCTTGAACGACGCACCGGGCGTCCACGTGCCGTCGACGCGGCGCACCGAGGAGAACGGGTCGACCCAGCCCCACCCGCGGGAGGAGGCGTACTCCTGCAGCGACCGGTTCAGGGCGTACCCCGCGGTGGCGCGGTCGACGTGGTCGGGGCCGTAGTCGGTCAGGTTGCACGGCGGGATCGCGGCGATCACGACGTGCCGGGCGTGGACCTTCCCCACGATGGTGCTGACGTTCCGTCGGACCGTGGTCGGGGAGATGCCGAACCGGACGTCGTCGACGCCGATCATGACGACGAGCACGTCGGCGTCCCGCCGGGTGGCCGACGCGGCGATCGTGGCCGACGTGGCCCCGGCGCTGGCGACCCCGCCGACCGAGGTCGCACGGGTGGCTCGGACGTACTTCGTCCAGGACCAGGTGTTGTTCGCCTGGGTGACGCTGTCGCCGGCGAACGTGTAGGTGACCTTCGCCGAGGTGGCTGACGTGGCCGCGGTCCCCTCCGTCGCCGCGGGCGTGGCCGCCGGTGTGGCCGCGGTCGCTCCCGGTGCCGCGGGCGTGGCCGCGGACGTCGGCGGTGCCGCGGCGGACGAGGCCGGTGTGGACGCGGGGGCCGGTGCCGTCGGGGCGAGCACCCAGGTGGCGACGGCAGCGCCCACGACGACGGTGGTCACGGCGCCGAGGAGCGCGGACATGCGGAGCACGGACTTGGAGGCCACGGACACCGAACCTAGCGCGTGGACCCGCCGGACGGGAGGCCCGGTGCCAGGCCGCCACGAGCCTCCCGGCCCGCGCAGCGTGCGTTCCGGGCCGAGGTCGGGCGCCCGCCGTATGATCCTGAGGAACCCCTCGTCAACGGAGACGGAGCCCGGCATGCCCGAGACCACCACCACCAGCAGGACCCGTGCCACGGCGTCCGTCGCCGCGATCCTGGCCGAGTCGGCGGCGCGCTACCCGGACGACGTCGCCGTCGTGGTCGGCGACCAGCGGACCACCTACGCCGAGCTCTGGTCCGAGACGCTGGCCTACGCCGGTGCGCTCCGTGCCCGTGGCGTCACCGAGGGAGCCCGCGTCGCGATGCTGGTGCCGAACGTGGCCGACTTCCCGCGCGTCTACTACGCCACGCTCGCGCTCGGGGCGGTCGCGGTCCCCGTCCACGCGCTCCTGAAGCGCCGCGAGATCGAGTACGTGCTCCGCGACAGCGCTGCGAGCCTCCTCGTGTGCGCCGCCCCGCTGCTCGGCGAGGGCGCCGCCGGAGCCGCACTGGCCGGGGTCGACGTCCTCACGGTGCTCGCGCCGGCCGCGTCGGCCGACGGTGACGACGCACCCGACCGCCTGGAGGCCCTGGCCGGGTCGAGCGAGCCCCTCACCACGTACGTGCCCCGCGACCCGTTCGACACCGCGACCATCCTCTACACGAGCGGGACGACCGGCCAGCCGAAGGGTGCCGAGGGGTCGCACTTCGCCCTGCTCGAGCAGGTGAACACGAACCTGCTCACCACGTTCGACATGCGCCACGGCGACGTGCTCCTCGGGGCGCTGCCGCTGTTCCACACGTTCGGGCAGACCTGCACGATGAACACCGGGTTCCGCGCCGGCGCGACGATCGTGATGCTGCCGAAGTTCGACGGCGACTCGGCCCTCGCCGCGATGGTCGATCACGGCTGCGAGATCTTCATGGGCGTGCCGACGATGTACATGGCGCTGCTCGACGCGGCGACCCGGAGCGAGGACCGCCCGTCGCTCCGCTACGCGATCTCCGGTGGGGCGTCGCTGCCGCTCGCCGTGCTCGAGCGCTTCCAGCAGGTCTACGGCGCCCCCGTGCACGAGGGCTACGGGCTGACCGAGACCTCCCCCGTCGCGACGTTCAACCACGTCGGCACCCCGCCGCACCCCGGGACCATCGGTACCCCGGTGTGGGGCGTCGACGTCGAGATCGCGGACCCGGCGACGGCCGAGCACATCGTGCTCCTGCCGCGCGGCGAGGTCGGCGAACTCGTGATCCGCGGCCACAACCTCATGAACGGGTACCTCGACCGGCCGGAGGACACCGCGGCGGCGATCGTCGACGGCTGGTTCCGCACGGGCGACCTCGGCACGAAGGACGACGACGGCTACCTGACGATCGTCGACCGGACGAAGGACATGATCATCCGGAACGGCTACAACGTGTACCCGCGGCAGGTGGAGGAGGTCCTCGCGACCCACCCCGACGTCACCATGGCCGCCGTGTTCGGCGTTCCGCACGAGCTGCACGGACAGGAGATCGAGGCGGCCGTGGTCCTGCGCGCCGACGCCACCGTGACCCCGGAGGAGCTGGTCACCTTCGTGTCGACGGAGATCGCGGCGTACAAGTTCCCGCGCGTCGTGCACGTCGTGGACGCGCTCCCGCTCGGGCCGAGCGGGAAGGTCCTGAAACGCACCCTCGTGGAGCAGTTCAGCGGACAGGCGGAGCCGGCCACGGCCTCCTGACCGGGTGGTTCCCCGGGTCGAGCCGCCGAGCGGTCGAGCCGTCGGGCCGTCGCGTCAGAGCCGTTCCGCGAGGAACGCCAGCTGCTCCGGCGCGACCCGGCGCCAGTAGTCCCAGTCGTGCGCGCCGAGCGTGAAGGCCGACGCCGGTCGCGGTGTGACGGCGGCCACGAGTTGCTCGTTGCCGGGGCAGAAGGCGTCGCCCGTGCCGCACACGATCCGGACCGGCAGGGCGCCGATCGCGGACGTCCGCCTGGTGAGGTCGTTCCGCGCGAAGTCCGCGGCACCGTCGAACGCGCCGGACGCCGCTCGCGCCGGTGTCGGCACAGCGCGACCGACATCGCGGCGACCGCGCGGACCCGGCGTGGCCCGAGGGCGCTGCCGACCAACAGGGCGCCGTACGCCCCCATCGACCACCCGAGCAGGCCGAGCCGTCGGATGTCGAGCCCGTGCCCGGCCAGGAGCGGCAGGAACTCCTCGACGAGCATGCGCTGCGGGTCGCGACCGTCCGCGCGGGCGTGCCAGTAGTCGTCCCCGCCGTCGGCGGAGGCGATCGCCACGGCCGGTCCCCCGTCCCGGCGGGCACGGGCCTGGAACCGGTCGAGGTGCAGCCCGCGGCCGAAGCTGCTCCGGTGGTCGCCGCCGTGCCCGTGGAGTGACACCACGACGGGCAGGGCGTCACCCGGGCCGGACCCGGGCGGCCAGCTGATCGTCCAGCCGGTCCGGGCTCCCGCACGTGCTGCGGACGTGAAGTGTCCGCTGAGCGACGGCCCGGTCCGGGTGTCGGGCACCGTCCCCGCTGCGCCGGTCAGGCCGAGCACCCGTTCGACGCGGGCCCGTCCTGGCAGGACGCCGTTCTCGACGAGGAGGCCGGCCGCGGCGGCAGCGGCCACCGTCGATCCGGCTCCCAGCAGGAGTGTCCGTCGGGTCACGTGCGGCATCGGGCCTCCTCCGGTGCGGTCTCGACGACCGTCCCAGCATCCCCTGCAGAGGAGCACCAGTGCTGCTGCGGGACCGCACAGGTCCCCGACCGTGCCCGGGTCAGCGTGCCGTCCAGCCGCCGTCGATCGGCAGGGCCGTCCCGGTGATCAGCGAGGCACCCTCGCCGGCCAGGAAGGTGACCGCCGCCGCGACCTCTCGGGGCTGGCCGATGCGGTGCAGGGCGGCGATGCGCTCGACGGTGTCGGCGCGGAACGCCTCGTCGGAGAGGGCGGGCGCGGTCCCCTCGGTCTCCACGAACGTCGGGGCGACGGCGTTCACCCGGATGCCGTACTGCCCCCACTCGACGGCGAGGCACTTGGTCATGTGGATCACGGCCGCCTTGCTCAGGCAGTAGGACGACTCCCCTGGCAGCGCGACGAGACCGGCCTGGGACGCGATGTTCACGATCGAGCCGCCGCCGGCCGTCCGCATGTGCTTCGCGACGTGCTGCGAGACGAAGAACGTCGACTTGGTGTTCAGTTCCCACACCGTGTCGAAGTGCTCCTCGGTGACGTCGAGGGCGTCCTCCACGATCCCGCCGCCGGCGTTGTTCACGAGCACGTCGATCGTCCCGAGCTCCGCGACCACGTCGTCGACCGCCGATCGACACGCGGCGAGGTCCGTGACGTCCATCCGGACCACGGCCACGCGGCGGCCCATGCCCCGGATCGTGTCGGCCAGCTCGGCTGCGGCGTCGGGGTCCCGGACGCCGAGGGCGACGTCGGCGCCGTGCTCGGCGAGGTCGAGCGCGATCGCGCGGCCGATCCCGCGGGAGGCGGCGGTGACGAGGGCGACGGAGCCGTCGAGGGTCAGGGGCTGCATGGGGTGTCCTTCGGGGTCGGAGACGCTCAGTCTGCACCGCTGCGTCGCGGTGGGGCCCCTCGGTGCGACCGTGTGTCCACGCGGCGTCGAGCCGGTCGTCCACGCGGCGTCGAGCCGGTCGTTCACGCGGCGTCGAGCCGGTCGTCCGCTCCTCGCCACGTCGGGGGCAGGTCGGACCCGAGGGTGACCCAGTCCACGAACCGGCTGGCCTGCATCAGCGGACGTGTGTCCGTGGCGAGCGATGCGTGCAGCGGGCCGCGCACGAACGCGTCGAGCGATGGCCGGTCCCGCCAGGCAGTGAGGGTGGAGAGCGTCCCCCGCACCGGTGCGACGGCGAACTGGTGACCGGCGAGTCCGGCCGTCGTCGGGAGGGACTGCCAGAGCTGCTGCGTCGAAGCCATGATGCCGAGCAGCCGACGCCGGGACTGGACAGTGAAGCGGGTCGCCATCACGACGTACTCGTGTCCGGGGTCGAGCTCGAGCACGCTGGTCCAGGGCGAGCCGGGCATCAGTCCGCCCTGCGTGCGGTGCCGGTGCCGGTGGTGCTGGTCATGGCCTCGGACGCCGCCCACAGGTCGGCCTGGAGGGTCGCGTCCTTCGCCCGGGCGGAGGCGGAGATCACCTGGGCCCCACCGCGCATGTGGAACAGGTGCTCCGGACCGGTGAACGAGCCTCCTGGCAGGTCGGCGGTGATCGCGAGCAGCACGGGGAGGGCTCCCTGGTCCGGGCCCTGGCCGATGACCGGGAGCAGGAGGTCCCACAGGCCGGGCTTCGTGGCGGCAGCACGGTCGTAGATCGGCGTCACGACGATGCCGGGGTGCGCGGCGAGGGCCCGCACGGGCGAGCCGGCCTGGCGGAGGCGACGGTCGAGCTCGAGGGTGAACGCGAGGTTGGCCAGCTTCGAGTCGGCGTAGGCGCGACCGCCGGCGTACGGGCGGGTTCGCCAGTCGAGGTCCGCCAGGTCGAGCCGGCCCATCCGCTCCGCCTGGGAGGACACGGTCACGACGCGCGAGGTGATGCGGGGCAGGAGCAGGGTCGTCAGCAGGAAGTGCCCGAGGTGGTTCGTGCCGAACTGCATCTCGAACCCGTCGTGCGTGCGGCCGAGCGTCGACGCGGACACCCCCGCGTTGTTCACCAGCACGTCGATCTGCTCGGTCGTCTCGTCAGCGAAGCGGCGCACGGACGCGAGGTCCGCCAGGTCGAGTGCCCGCACGACGTGGGGGTCGGCCGCCGCGGGGAGCTCGGCCGCGACGCGCCGGCCCTTGTCGGTGTCGCGGACGGCGAGGACCACCCGGGCACCCCTGGCGGCGACGGCAGCCGCGGTGGACCGGCCGATGCCGCTGGTGGCGCCGGTGATGAGGATGGTGCGCCCGGCCAGGTCGGCGGTGGGAGTGGAGTTCGTCATGTCGCAAATGTAGACGGCGCACACATTGTTGTCAACGTCCACATTGCGGTACGATCGGACCATGTCCACTCCGTACCACCATGGTTCGCTGCGAGAGGTCCTCGTCGCCGAGGGCCGCCAGCTGCTCATGGAGGAGGGAGCCCAGGCCGTCACGATCCGCGGGCTCGCCAAGCGCGCCGGGGTCAGCCACAGCGCGCCCCTGCGCCACTTCCCGGACCGCGACGCACTCCTGGACGCCATCGCCGCCGAGGGCTTCGACGAGCTCACGGCCGCCCTCGGCACAGCCGACCGGCACGAGGACCTGCACGCCCGCCTCAGTGACTACGCCCACGCCCACGTCCGCTTCGCCTTCGAGAACGGGCGGCTCATGGAGCTGATGTTCGCAGGTGGTCCGCGCGATGCCAGTTCGCCGGCGAGCCAGGCGGCGACCCGGTTCTTCGCCCAGGGCGCCGCGATGCTCGGCGAGGACGGCCGCGGTCGTCCGGGTCCGCTGCCGTTCCTGGTGGCCGGCATGCTGGAGGGCATCAGCTCCCTGGCCAGCACCGGCCGCCTCGCGCCCGACCAGGTCGACGAGGTCACCGATGCCGCCGTGGCCCTGCTGCTCCCCGCCGTCGCGGGTCAGCTGGACCAGCGCTGAGCCCACGGCCGCCGGCACGCGCTTGCGCGGCGACCACCTGCCGGACTGGAGGCTCGGTGCGAGCGGGTGCCGAGCCTCCCGTCCGCCTCCTGGCCGGTTCCCGTCGTCGGAACGCGACCAGGTGGGGCGTCAGCCCTGGGTCTGTCCCTCGGACCGCCGAGTCCGGACGACCTGCCAGATGCAGCACGCGACCACACCTGCGCCGACGAGGCCGGCGATCCACGAGCCGGCGACTCCGAGCATCGGCGTCGTCGTGCAGGAGCTCGTCCCTCCGCCGGGGGCGGCATCGGCACAGCTGGTCATCTGGACCAGGGTCACCATCAGCACCGTCACGGTCGTGACGACCGCCAGGGTGATCCAGCCGATCACTCGGTCCACGATGCGCTCCGTCCGTCCCACGACCAGGTGCTGCCCACGATCGCACATGCCGCTCCTGGGCGCGAGGCCCAGGAGCACGCGGTGGCGGATGATTGCTCCGTGAACCGCACCGATCGTCTCTACGGCCTCGTCGAGGAGCTCCGAGCGACCTCGCCGCGTCCGCGGAGCGCTCGTCGTCTCGCGGAACGGTTCGAGGTGTCCGTGCGGACCATCGAGCGGGACCTCGCGGCGCTGCAGGCGTCGGGTCTGCCGATCTGGGCGGAACCCGGGCGGACCGGTGGATACGTCATCGATGCGGCTGCGACGCTCGGCCCGGCGGGCTTCACCCTCGACGAGGCCCTGGCGGTGCTCATCGGGCTCGGTGGGCTGCGGCACAGTCCCTTCCGGCACGCGGCCCACACCGCCGCCAGGAAGACGCTCGCGGTGATGCCGGACGGGGACGCCGCTCGAGCGAGCGCGCTCGCCTCCCGCGTGCACTTCCTGGAGCGCGACGACGAGGACGAGGACGAGACGGAGGTGCCGGCTGCGTTCACCGCGGCGCTCCGGTCGAACCGCGTGGTTCGGCTCCGCTACCAGGACGGCACCGGCGCGGAGTCCGTCCGCGACGTCGAACCGCTGGGGCTGATCAGCAAGGAGGGGCAGTGGTACCTCATCGCCTGGTGCCGACTGCGTGACGGCGTGCGGGCGTTCCGCGCGGACCGGATGCGCTCGCTCGAGGTCACCGACGAACGGCCCGCGCAACGCACCGTCAGGCCCGACGAGCTCGCGATCCAGTACGGACGGTTGCGCCCCGTCGTCGAGGACTGACCCGGCGAGGACCGATTCCGGGAACACCGACACAACGGTGTCGCGACGACCGGCGAAGGTGGTGCTCCACGTCACCGAGCGCCGAAGGAACCCCATGTCGTTCACATCCATCCGCATCGTCACCGACGACCTCGACGGCCTCGTCGCCTTCTACGAGCAGGTCACCGGGCAGCGGGCCGAGCGCCCGGCGCCGGTCTTCGCGCAGTTCTCCGGACCGGGCGGAACCCTCGCCATCGCCAGCACCGCCACCGTCGGGATGCTCGGCGGCGCGCTCACACCCGCGACCAACCGCTCGGTGGTCGTCGAGTTCGAAGTGGCCGACGTCGACGGCGACTTCGCCCGGCTCCAGCCCGCGCCGGAGGACGTCGTCCTCGAACCGACCACGATGCCGTGGGGCAACCGCTCGGCACTCGTCCGGGACCCGGACGGCAACGTCGTGAACCTGTTCAGCCCGCCCGCGACCTGATCGATCCGGCTCGCAGACCCCGAGTCTCGCGAACCGGATCCGTCACGGCCAGATCGGGACGCGGTGTCTGCCGCGGACTGGGCGACCGGACGTCATCGCAGTCATCGCCTCGACGCCATCGGCCTCACTCGTACGCGGCCGCCAGCATCGCCGAGGCCTGGATGATCATGATCGCCCCCGGGAGGATCACGCAGAGGGCGACCCCGGACGTGAACGCACCGAGCAGCAGCGCAGCACTGCCCGGGAGCTGCCGGGTGCGCCGGATGTCCACGATCCCCCAGACGAGCGCCCACAAGGGCACGCCGAGACCGATCACGAGCGCGGCGACGCCGTACCCCGCGAAGCCCCCGGGATCGCTGCCCGGAGTGCCGTAGTGGGCGAGGAGGCCGCCGATGGCGTACGGCACCAAGGCCACCAGCAACGCCACGGGGGCGAGGACTGCCAGCGTCACCGATGTCGCCCGTGACCGGGGTACCGCTGCCACGCCTTGTGGTGTCTCACGCATGCCGCTCCCCCGATGCCGCTCGCCACTCCGACGCCCACGCTACCGTCGCGAGGCACGCTGGTCGCGCCGGGCTCGGCGTTGCCCGTCACGGTGGAACAGCCGACAGCCGACAGCGGCCGAGGGAGGTACTGGCAGCCCCCGCCACCCTGGCCTCGATCGACCTATCGTCGGCCCCATGGACAACATCACGCTCAACAACGGCGTCCAGCTCCCCCCGATCGGCTTCGGCGTCTTCCAGAGCTCCCCCGAGGACACCGTCGACGCGGTCCGCACGGCACTCGACGTCGGCTACCGCCACATCGACACCGCCGCCGCCTACGGCAACGAACGCCAGGTCGGCGAGGCGATCCGCGCCTCCGACGTCGACCGCGACGACATCGTCGTGGAGACGAAGGTCTTCCCCACCGACTACGGCCACGACGAGACCCTGCACGCGTTCGAGAAGGCCTCCGGCAAGCTCGGCATCGACACCATCGACGTGCTGATCCTGCACCAGCCCGCCCCCGACCGGTTCGAGAAGACCGTGCAGGCGTACAAGGCCCTCGAGACGCTGTACGCCGACGGGAAGGTCCGCGCGATCGGCGTCAGCAACTTCATGCCGCACCACCTCCGCTCCCTGCTCGAGCAGACCGACATCATCCCGGCGCTCAACCAGATCGAGCTGCACCCCTACTTCACGCAGCCCGACGTGCAGCGGGCCGACGCCGAGCACGGCATCCTCGACCAGGCCTGGTCGCCGATCGGCGGCATCACGTTCTACCCCGGCTGGGGCAGCGACGAGCGGGTCAGCGTGATGGACGACCCGACGATCCGCGCGATCGCCGAGGTGCATGGCAAGACGCCGGCGCAGGTGATGCTCCGATGGCACGTCCAGCAGGGCCGGAACGCGATCCCGAAGTCGACCAACCCAGGACGGATCGCCGAGAACTTCGCCGTCTTCGACTTCGCGCTGTCCGACGACGAGCTCGGCCGTCTCGACCGCCTCGACACCGGCCGCCGCAGCGGCCCGGACCCGGACGGCGACTCCTCGCGCTTCGACGCGCGGACGATCCCGGAGGCGTGAGACGCAACCCCGTGACGGACGGGAGGCTC
>NZ_MJGV01000046.1:558064-636611 GCF_001865015.1 Curtobacterium sp. MMLR14_010
CCGAGCCTCCCGTCCGTCATGGGGTCACCAGATGCCGCCGGCGCGGAGGAACCCCCAGCCCATGGCGACCTGCGCCCCCACCATGAGTGCGAGGTAGATGCACGCGACCAGGACGAACACCTTCCGCTCCCGGGCCCGCAGGTCCTGGGAGCCGCGCTTGCCGGTGGTGATGTACGGGGGCAGCAGCACCAGCGGCACCACGGCCAGGATGACGACCGGCAGGTCCCATCCGCGGCTGAGGCGGGAGTACTCGACGGTCGTGGACACGGGCACCGACACCACGACGAGCACGGCGATGAGGGCGGTGGCGACGATGCTGGCCAGGTTCGCGCGTCGCACGCCCTGCACGGTGCGACGGGACACGGCCGTCTCGTCCCTCGTGTCGGGCGGCGCCGGCGTCGGGTCGGTTCGCTCCGGCTCGGTCATGGGAGGCTCCTGTCCGCTCGGGCTGAAGGGCAGCTAGCGGTCGGTGCGTCGTGCGCGACGCATGAGCACCAACTGCCCGACGAGCAGCAGGCCGATCAGGACGGCGACCCAGCTCGCGACACCGTTCGCCACGAGTGGCGCGATGACGAGCCCGAGCACCAGGCACGAGACGGCGCAGACGAGGACGACGGTCTGGTTCAGTGCGGTCGGTCGCACGGTGGTTCCCCTTCCCACGGACGACGAGCTCCTCGGCCCGTTGCGACCACCGTAACAAGCGGATTCGGAGGGAGCACGGTCATGACCCTTGGTCGGCTCTGCTGCGTGGGACAATCGAGCGTCCGCCAGGGGGGCGGCGAGACCGATGGAGTCCCCGTGACCGCTCAGCCCGGACCGGTGACCCGACACGGGTGGTCCAGCCGACCCGGGCGGGCACGCAACGCCGTCGCGACCGCGTCAGCGGTGATCGCCGCGGCGCTCCTGATCATGGCGCTCCTGCTCCCGCACGTCGGTGGCAGGCTGCCGGTGCTGTTCCTCCTCGTCGCGTTCCACGCCCTGTTCCTGCTCTGTGTCGGGGCGTTCGCGGTCGTCGTCGGCATCGTCGGCGCCGCGCTTCGCTCGCGGTGGACGATGATCGTCGCCGTCGTCGTGGTCATCGCCGTCGGTGTCGCCTTCGCGGTGCCGGCCTCGGTGCGCTCCCCCGGAGCCGACCCGGCTCAGATCACTGCGTCGGGGAAGGGCACGCTCCGCGTACTCGAGTGGAACACCGACCAGCAAGACGTCGACGCGACGACGATCCGGACCCTCATCGCACAGACGGATCCGGACATCGTGGTGCTGCCGGAGTACTTCGAGCAGATCGCCAGGGGGTCGCTGGCGGAGATCGCGAAGCAGCGAGACATGCAGGTCCTGGGATGGGACAGTTCGGCTTCGACGCTGTTGGTGGCGCGTTCCCTCGGCGGGTACAGCGTCGATCACCGCGACGCTCCTGCGTGGGCCGGGTTCGTCGCTGTGCCCACGAACCCGACGTCCCCCCGGCTGGTGATCACGCACCTGCAACGACCGGACATCACCAGCACGGCCCGGTGGCGCGAGCACGTCACGTGGGCTGCGAACCAGTGCAGGGGCAACTCGCTCGCCGTCGGCGACTTCAACGCCACTGTCGACAACATCAGCCCCTCGCGGACCCTCGGCGGGTGTGTCGACAGCGCCACGGCTCTGGGGCAGGACCCGCAAGGGACGTGGCCGACGGTGCTGCCCGGCTCGTTGGGGGCGACCATCGACCACGTGTTCACCGGCCCGAGCTGGAAACCGGCCGTGTTCTCCGTCCTGGACGGACTCGACCGAGCCGGTTCCGACCACCGGCCGACGTTCGCCGTCCTCACCAGAGCCGCATGACGATCGGGCCCCGCCGTCCGATCTCCGGATAACGTCACCCACATGACCGACATGCATCGGCGCAGCCTCCTCGAACGGCTCGTCGGCAAGCCCCTCCCCTGGGTCGTCTGGGCGTGGGCCGTCCTGGCTGTCATCTGGACCGTCCTCGCGATCATCGACCCGTCCGGGCTCCACACCTCCATGGCGATCGTGTGGACGATCCTCGCTGCGATCCAGATCAGCGCCGCCTACTACGGTCGACGACAGGAGCGGAAGCGCGCTCGCAACGCAGACACCGGTTCCGGGAGTCGCTGAGCTGGATGCCGCGTCGGGAGCGGATCCGCGACGCGTCGACAGACTCCTCAGCTGCAGTGCGACGCTCGGCACGAAGCTGCTGCTGCTCCCCGTCGTGATGGGGACGGGATCGGCCACTGAGACGCGACGTAGGCTCAGACCATGACTCGTGGGGGAACGTGGTTCGGGAAGTTCATGCGCCGCGGCCGGACCATGGCCGCCGAGCGCAAGGGGCTCGGGGATGAGCACATCCGGAACGGATCGAGCATCGCTGTGGGCGACGCACTCAAGTGGGAGGTGCGCGACGCAGTCGGAGACGCCCCTGCGACGATCACCCTCACCCTGCGCGAACAGATCGAACGTGTGCCCTACGTGCACCTCACCGGCTTCATCCTCGACGGTGCGTTCCGCGGGACACTGCCCGAACGCTGGGAAGCCACCGACACCTACCGGGGCTCACTCGACGACGGGAGCGAGATCGAGGTGATCGCTCCGCTCGTCGTGGCCCCGGTGAAGAACCTCGTGCCCGGCACTGCGCACACCATCGAGATCCCGGTGCCACTCGACCGCATCGTCGCCCTCCGGTTCGGGTCCCTGACCAACCGGGCATGGGTGGAACGCGCCCGAGAACACGTCTGGCTCGTCGATCACGAACGCACACCGCGCCTGGACGACTTCGCCACACAGTGGGGAAGCGACCCTGTCGTCCACCGGGTCGCGCTCCGCACGGACGGCCCGCTACGACTCGAGCCGGTGGAGGACGTCCTGCTCAGCGAGCTCTACCGTCGCAAGGCAGAGTGACGTCGCCTCGCCGCCGCCGCCGTTCCGCGGCGGCATCCTCGCGACACCCACTGACGAGCGGGTAGGCGGCCGTCTGACTGCGGGCAGGTGGACCTCGACGGTGACGGCGACCTGCCACGAGGAGCACTGCGATGCCTCGATGACGTCGCACGTGCCGGACGAACGGGCACTCTTGCCTGGGTCCGACGAACGACCGAGGGCGACCCTGTCCCGTTCTTCGCGCAGGTGGACGGCACCGCGGTCACGGTCGCTTCCACGTCGACGTACGACTCGTACGGTCAGGGCGGCTGGACCGTGTCCCGCTGCTCCGAACCGGCAGAGCTTCCCGACTGTGGGTAGCGCTCGTCATCGCGCGGACGTCGGAGCCGCCTGTCAGGCAGTGAGTGCGCGTCGGTAGAACACGTGCGACTCGGTGCGCTTGACCTCGGTGAGCCCGTTCTTCTCGAGGACACGTTGCGAGGCGATGTTCGCGAGGTCCGTGTCCGCCACCGCGACCCGTGCGCCACACGCCATGGCGTGCCGGAGACCCAGGTGCACGGCTTCGCTCGCCAGGCCCGCCCCTCGGGCTGCGGGAACCAGGCCGTACCCGAACTCGACGGTCCCCGTGTCGTCCGGCGGACCGAAGAACCCGAAGCCGCCGACGGCGAGACCATCTGATCGCCGCCGCACGAGGTACATGGTGAAGTCCGGCTCCGTTCTGGTCTCGGCGGCGAGCGACCGGAGGGGGTCCAGCTCGTCGGCGAACGGGTAGTCGGGGTGCCAGTCGTCGCCGGGGCGCTCGTCGCGCAGGATGATGCGGTGCGCCAGCGCTGGTGAGATCGTCTCGAGCGCGACTCGCTCACCGAGGAGTGTCATGCTCCCCAGGGTCCCAGGCCCGGCGAGCCCGTTCCGGTTCGACACGGTCGGCCGTCGATCGGGCGCCTCGTCAGCTCAGGGGCCGGGTCGCGGCGATCGGCGGGTGGTGAAGAGAGGCCTGGTGTCGTCGTCAGTGGAACCACGGGAGTCCGGGCGAGGTGCTTGCGAGCTGCCGGTGAACGCCTAGCGTGGTGTCGACCACGGCAGCCCGGCGAGCACCGCACGGACGAGTGGCACCACGCCCCCGCTCGTCGACTCGGAAGGCAGCATGCTCGACGCGATCCGTCCGTGGCTCCTGCGCTCCCGGCGTCGCACGGCGCTGCTGCTGGTCGTTACGCTCACCGCCGCGGTCCTCGCCGCCGTCGCCGGGGTGACCCTCACGCTCGTCCTCCAGGCACCCACGACGGATCTGCGGAACGCACTCCGAGATCTCCCCGCCGCGTCACAGACGCTCCGCATCGAGGCGTCCGGCGACGGGCCCACGCAGGACCGTGCGTTCCGCTCCCTGGTGACCCGGTCGTTCGGCGACGTCCCGGTGCGCGTCCGGACGACGGTCAGCGGCGACACGACCCGGTGGGACGTCTCGCCGGACCCTGCGCGCATCACTCAGGACGACCTGGTCGCGCTGCACGCCGGCTTCGAGCGCCTCCCGGCCGCCGCCGCCCGGCAGTTCGCGGCGGACGGTGGGACGACGACGCAGCACGCCGCGACGGTGCAGGAGAACACGGCGGTGCTCGTGGGCGCGGTGGCCGCCGTCCGCGCCACTGCCCCCGTGCCGTTGTCGATCGTCGTCATCGCGGGTGCGGTCGCGCTGTTCCTCACGGGCCGACTGCTCGTCGAGGGACGAGTGGTGGAAGACCGGCTCCTCCGGGCGCGCGGTGCGTCGGACACCCGCATCGTCGGTCTCGCCGGGATCGAAGCGCTCGTCGTCGGCGCGATCGGTGCGGCCGTGGGCAGCACGGCGGGCACCCTGTGGGCAGCGAGCCGGTGGGCTGCGGCCGACAGCACCTCGACCGGACGCGACGTGGTCGTCGCGGCCGCGTCGGTGACCGTGCTCACCGTCGCCGCCACGACGGCGGCCGCAGCATGGCGCGGGCACTCCGCCGACGCTCGGACGTCCGGACGGGCGTCACGGGTCGCCGCCGTCAGGGCCGCCGCGGTCGTCCTGCTGCTCGACCTCGTCGCCGCGGTCGCCGTCTGGCGGTTCGGCAGCCAGCGCGCCGGCGTCGCCGGCGACCCCCTCGCCGTCATCGCACCGGCCGTCCTGCTCACCGCGCTCGGCGTGACCGGTGCGCTGGGGCTCCCGGCACTCCTCGGGGTGCTCGCACGGGTGTCCGGACGGCGCCCGGGCTTCGTCCGTCCTGTCGGCCTGCGACTGGCCGCCGGCGACGGACGGCGGTTGTCCGTCCCCGCTGCGTTGCTCGTGCTCGCGGTCGCCTCCGGAGTCCTCAGCACCACCGTCGACGCCTCCACCCGCGGCTTCCTGCAGGACACCGGCCGGATCGCACACGGTGCAGCGGTGCGCGCGGACGTCGGCGGACCCGTCCCGCTGGACGGCGCCTCCGACCTCCTGCCCCTCGGTCTCCGCGACCAGCGGGCGATCGATGCGGGCGTCCGTCCCGTGCTCCGACTGTCGGGCACGACCGGTGACGCCACTCAGGCGGACGGTCCGGTGGCCGTGGTCGGTGTGGACACCGCGTCGCTGCCGGCGATGCTGCCGGTCGCACCACGGACGTTCGACGTGCAGCGCGTCGTCCGGGGCCTGCGCGCCGACCTGCCGGGCGTGGCCCTCGGTGCCGCCCGGAAAGCGAGCAGCACGCTCGAGATCGGCGTGCGGACCTCGATCGGCTCGGCCAACCCGGCCACCGCGGGGATCGACGGCGCAGACACAGCGCCCCGCACCCCGGCGCACGCGGACACCCGGCTCCGTGCCGTCGCCTGGGTGGTCGACCGGGTCGGGGACGTCGCACCGCTGAGGTCGTCACCGTCGGGAGCCCTGCGCATCGGCAGCAGTCCAGCGGCACAGACCCTGCAGGCGACCCTGCCGCCCGGAGGCCCGTGGCGGCTCGCGGCACTCGACCTCGCGCTCCAGGGCGGTGCGGACCTGGAAGACCTCGACGTCGACGTGCAGTCGCTCGCGGTCTCGGGCACCCGCGTCGTCCTGCCCAGCCGACCGTGGACCGCTGCTGCACCCGCGTACGACGCCTCCGGTCTCCGCGCCGGTGCCGTCGCGGAGCCGGGCCACAAGCCAGGCCCCTTCGACGTCCGTGCCGAGCGACTCCCGCTCGCCTCGCAGCCGGGCAGTGGCTCCGCGGTCCGGCTGATGCCCGCCGGCGACCGCGTCGTCCCCGTCATCGCCAGCACGGCGACCGGCTCGGCGGTCGGCGACACCATCGCAGTGGACGGCGCCTGGGCGAGCTTCCGCGCCCGTGTCGTGGCGACAGCGCCGACCGTCCCCGGGACCGACGGCGGCGCGGCGTACCTCGCCGACCTCCCGACGCTCGACCAGGCGGTCCTCGCGGCCTCCCAACGCCCCCAGCGCGTCCGCGAGGCCTGGGCTCCCCACGACGACGACCGGTCTCTCCTCACCCGGGCCGCGCCGGCGGCCACCATCGCGGAGCCGTCGACCGGCCTCGAGTCCGGCTTCGCACGCCTGGTCGTCCTCGCGTTGCTCGCCGGCACGGCAGCGGCGCTCTTCTGCGCGGTGCTCATCCTCGCCGCCACGGCGGCGGCCGTCGCACGGGACCGTCAGGACGAAGCCCTCGGACTCCGGATGGTCGGCGCCTCTGCATCCCAGCAGTCGCGGGTGCGCGCGATCGGTCCGGCGCTCACCGGGGCGTTCGGCCTCGTCATCGGCGTCGTGGCCGGGATCGCGTCCGCCGCCCTCGTCGGCGTCACCGCCGTGCGAGCGAGCGTGCCGAGTGCGCCCGGCGGCCTCGGGGTCCCCCTCGTCCCGACGTGGTGGGTGGTCGGTGCCGTCGTCGGGGTCGCCGCCATCGCCGTGGTGGTCGTCACCGCGACACACGCCTCGGCCGTCCGACGCGCGGCAGCACACACCGGACGGGAGGCACGGTGAGCGCCCACGAGACCCGTCGCGTCCGGCGGTCCACGCCACCAGGGCGCGGGGCACCCTGGCCGTTCCGCCTGGTCCGGCGGTCGGTGGCCGACCAGGCGGCCGCGCTGGTGGCGCTCGCCGTGCTCGTCGCCCTGACCACCGCAGCCGCGGTCGGTGTCCCCCGGCTGGTGTCGTCCCTCCTGGAGACCGACCTCGACCGCACGGTCACGAGCGCGTCACCGTCGCTCCGGGACCCGGCAGCGGGCGTCTCGCTCGCGGTCGACACCTCGGTCTCGTCCCCCGACGGCTTCTTCCGCCAGGTCTGGGAGCGGCTGCCGGGAGAACTCCGAGACGCGCGGACGCACATGGCGCCGGCGCTCCGCGGGGTCCTCGACGACGGCCACGTCTCAGCGCGTGCGATCGGCGTCCACACGGGGTTGCCGCCCACCGGGGAGATCGCCGAGTTCGCCGCCAGCGGTGTGCCCGACGGACCACCGATGGCGACGGGCTACCGGATCGACGCGTACCGGGGGCTGCGCGCGGACTCCCGTCTCGTCCAGGGACGCTGGCCTGCCCCGGCCACCACGGTCGGCGGCCGGTCCGTCCTCGAGGCGGTGGTCACAGCGCGGACGAGCCGTGAGATGCACTGGAAGACCGGCGAGGAGCAGCAGTTGGTCCAGGAGGGGAGCTCGATCTCGGCGCGCTTGGTCGGTGTGATCGAGCCCCGCACTACGAGCTCGGACTTCTGGGCACTCGACCCGGGCCGCAGCCGGAGCTTCGTCACCTACACCACGGACATGACCCCGACGCGGCACGGCATCGTCTTCGTCGACCCGAGCACCTGGTCCACGATCGGTCCGCAGCTCGGCGGCACGCAGGTCTCCGCCTGGTACCACCTGGAGACCTCCTCGATCTCGACGGCCACGCAGCCGCCCGTCACCGCCGGGCTCGATCACCTGATGGCCGATCCCCCGACCGTGTCCACTCCCGAGGGCGACGTGCGTGTCCTCCGGTTCAGCTCGTTCCTGCCGCTGGTGTTCGGGCTCGCCGATCAGCGGGCTGCGGCGTCCGGGGAGTTGCTGTCGGTGTCCGCGACCGGTCCGATCGGGGTGGCCCTCGTCGTCGTGCTCCTCGCCACGTCCGTCGTCACAGCCGGGCGGAGGGCGGACCGGGCACTCCTGCGCGCTCGTGGTGCCGGCACCCGGACCACGGTCCTCCGGTCCGCCGTCGAGACCACGCTCGCCACGGCCCCAGCCGCGCTGGTCGGTTGGGGCGCCGCACTCGTCGTCCTCCCCGGAGCGCCGTGGACGGCCGGACTCGCCGCCGGACTGGTCGGTGTGCTCCTCCCGCCGGTCGTCACCGCGGTCGTGGCGGTCGCCGAGGGCCTGGGTGGGCGAGGGGTCGCGACTCCGTTCCGATGGGTGTTCGAGGTGCTCGTCGTGGCCGGAGCGGCCGTTGCCGTCGTCGCCGTGCTCCGGCGCGGCCCGGTCCCGTCGGACGGGTCCGTGGCCGCCGGTGACCCGCTCGTCCTCGTGGCGCCCCTGCTCGTCGCGGCCGTCGTGGTCGTCGCGCTCCTCCGCTTCCGACCGCTGTCCGTGCGGTGGACCGCGCGACTGGTGCGGGACCGCAGCGCGGCCACGTTCATCGGCATCGCCGAGGACGCCCGCGGTGGCACTGCACCCGCCTGGGTGCTCGGGGCGGTGGTCCTCGCGACCGGCACCGGGATCGTCGCCGCGGTGCTGCTCGCCGCCGTCGCCGCCGCGACTGCCACGGCGACGGGGGCCACGAAGGGCCTCGACACGAGCGTGCTCGTGGCGGGTGCTCCGAGCATGGTGGTCGGTGGCCTGGCGCTGGCCGCGATGCTCACGGCGGTCGCCGTCGTGATCACGGTCGTCGCAGCCGCACACGAGCGTCGTCGCCGCGGTGGGCTCCTCCGCACGCTCGGGCTGTCCGGGCGGGACCGGACCGCCGTGACGGTCTGGGAGCTCGTCCCGAGGTGCGTCCTCGGCGTCGTCGGCGGGGTCGTGGCCGGGCTGGCCGCCTCCCTCGTCGTCGTGCCCGCGGTCGTCCCCGGTTCCGCTGGCGTGCGTCCGGACCCGCTCATCGTCCTGCTCACCGCTGCGGCGTTCGGTCTGGCCGCCTCGGCCGCGACGGTCGCCGCCGTCCTCTCCGACCGGCGACGGTCGACCCTCGTCAGCGACAGGAGTGCACCATGACCACGACGACCGCGCCCGACGTCGGTGTGGCCGGCTCGACACCGGACCGGTCGATCCGGTGCCGCGAGCTGGTCCGCATCTACGCCTCCGACGACGTCGAGGTACAGGCGCTGCAGGGGCTCCAGCTGGACGTCGCGAGCGGCGAGCTCGTGGCGTTGGTCGGCGCGTCCGGCTCCGGGAAGTCCACGCTGCTCGGCATCCTGTCGGGACTCGACCGTCCGACCGCCGGGTCAGCGGTCGTCGCCGGAGTGGACCTCACGTCGATGACCCGCAGGACCCGGCTGCAGTACCACCGCACGGTGGTCGGCTTCGTGTGGCAGCAGACGGAACGGAACCTCGTGCCGTACCTCACCATCGCCGACAACGTGCTGCTGGCGATGCAACTCGGTGGCACCCGTCACCGGGCGGCACGCCTGAGCACGCTCGTCGACCTGCTCGACCTCGGCGACGTCCTCGACCGACGACCTGCGGACGTCTCCGGCGGGCAGCGGCAACGCGCGGCGGTCGCGGTCGGGCTCGCCAACGGACCGTCGGTGCTCCTCGCGGACGAGCCCACCGGCGAGCTCGACGAGTCCACGAGCGCCCAGCTGCTCGAGACGCTGCGCAGCGTCAACCGTGAGACGGGGACCACCACGCTCATCGTCACGCACGACGCCACCGTGTCCGAGCACGTCGGGCGGACCGTCCGCATCCGGGACGGCCGGACCTCCACCGAGACGCTCCGGTCGTCGACGGACGGGTCGGCGCCGGACGGCGAGGCGCAGGAGTTCGCCCTCGTCGACCGCGCCGGCCGGCTGCAGCTCCCGAGTGAGTACGTCGACCGGCTCGGCCTGCGCGACCGCGTCCGGTTGGCGATGCGGCCCGACCACGTCGGCGTCTACCGCGGCGACGACGAGCCCACCGACGCCCACGACGGGCCACCCACCACAGCCGACGACCGAACGGACCACGACGATGCCTGAGGTCGCGACCGACGCCGTCCTGACCGCCGAGGCCCTCACCCGCCGGTACGGCACCGGCGCGAACGCGGTCGTGGGGTGCGAGGACGTCTCCCTCGCGGTCCGGCCGGGCGAGCTCCTCGTCGTCCGCGGCCGATCCGGTGCGGGCAAGTCCACCCTCCTCCGGCTGCTCGGCGCCCTGGACCGCCCCACCTCGGGGACGGTCCGCATCGGTGACGTCGACGTCGCCACGGCGTCCGAGGGTGCCCTCGTCTCGCTGCACCGCGACGTGGTCGGCTTCGTGCACCAGGAGTTCGGCCTGCTGCCGACCCTCACCGCCGCCGAGAACGTCGGGCTGCCCCTCCGCATCGCCCGCCGAGCGGCCGCTGAGCGGGACGCCCTGGTGGCCGACGCCCTCGCCGCGGTCGGCCTCGCCGGCCACGAGGCCCAGCGGCCAGGGCAGCTCTCCGGCGGGCAACAGCAACGCGTCGCGATCGCACGAGCGTTGGTGAGCCCGCGGAGCGTGCTCATCGCGGACGAGCCGACCGGGCAGCTCGACAGCGAGACGGGTGCGCAGGTGATGGACCTCGTGGTGTCGCTGACCCGCGAGCGCGGGGTCGCGACCGTCGTCGCCACCCACGACCCGCTCGTCGTCGCGGTCGCGGACCGGGTCGTCGAGCTGCGCGACGGACGGCTCCGGTCCGAGCAGGACCGCGACTGACGGCGGACAGGAGGCGCCTGGCGGAGCCGCACCGTGCCTCCCGTCCCGAACCGTGTCAGCAAGCCGGTCCTTCTCCGGAGGGAGCGCGGGAGAGCGAGACCTCGTCCTCCCGAAGGACGAGTGCGACTTCGGGAGGAACGTCGTGCCCTGGGGCTGCGGTCCGGTTCGCCGCCGTCGTACCGTGATGCCATGTGGAAACGACTGCTCGTGTTCGGCCCGCCCGTGCTGGCGCTCGTGCTGCTGGCCGCCTGGTGGGCGACGCAGCGCACCGGTGTCGTCAGCGGGGTCCCGACTCGAGACGACACCTTCCTCACGAATCCGTACGCGGTGCTCGTGATGATCGGCTATGCCGTCGTCCTCGGCCTCTCGGGCTCGCGACCCCGCGAGTCGCTCATGCTGCTCATGGTCCTCGTGGGCGCCCAGCTGCTCTTCTGGCCGGCGCGGTTCAGCCAGTCGAGCTGGGTCGGCTACCTCATCCTCCTGCCCCTGCCCGCGGTGCTCTCCCGTTCGGTCCCCGCCGTCGCGCGAGCGCGGACCTCCGTGCTCCTGCGCATCACATCCGTGGCGATCGGGACGCTGCTGACCATCCCGGCGTTGTCGGTGTCGGGCCGTTGGGGGCTCGTCAACGGGCAACCGTGGGGCGTCGACGTCGCGGTGAACGCATTCACCTGGGTCGTCATCTGCGTCGCCGCAACTGCTGTCTCGTGGAGGACCGGGCGCGCTCACCAGGTCCGAGAGGCCGAACTGACGGCGACTGTCCTCCCGGTCGCGGTCCCCGAATCGGTCGGTGACCTCTCGACGCGGGAACGCGAGATCTTCGCACTCGTCGCGGACGGCCGCTCGAATGCCGACATCGCACAGGCAGCTTTCATCAGCGAAGCGACGGTGAAGACGCACGTCAGCAACATCCTGGCGAAGTTGGGACTGTCGTCGCGCAGCGAGCTCATCGCGTTCGCCTACCGAACAGGACTCGTTGCGCCGTTCCGGTCTCCGTAGCGGAGGAGCGCTGGACCACGCGCACCGTCGCCGGTCGAGGACGCAGCGCCCGCGGTCATCGACGCGGGAGCCCTGCGATGAACGCGGTGAGGACGGAGACGGTGTCGAGGGGTGCGACCGCGGCCGTGCGGTACAACAACATCGCGTCGATGAGCCCGACGAGCGTGACCGCCGATTGCTCTGGAGCAACCACTCCGAGCGAGCTGAGGAGTGACCGAGCCACATCGTCGAGCCGGGCGCGAACGGGGTCGGCCCCGGTGAGCGGAGCGCGGAGGTCCTGGTCGTCGCGGAGCTCCAGCAGGAGCGCGAGCCGGGCTGCCTGCGCTTCCGCTCGCGCTGCGAGCTGTTCGAGGAACGCTGCGGCGATCTGCACGACAGCAGCGTCGTCGAGGTCATCGGGGATCTGCAGGGCGCCGAGCTCGGCGGACAACTGCGCTGTCACGCGGGCGACCACGAGCGCGGTCAGCTCTCGACGTGTGCGGGCGTAGTACGACGTCGATCCGGCAGCCAGTCCGGCCTCGGCGTCGACTGCGCGATGCGTGAGCGCGCGCATCCCGCCGCGCGCTGTGAGCCGGATCCCCGCGTCCGCCAGCTGCTCTCGCCGATCCACGTCTGCCCCTTCCGGCCGTTCCTACCGTAGTGTCTCTACAAACGTAGAGGAATGGTGGGGTCATGCGAGCAGCAGTGGTGGGCGGCGGAGTCTCCGGCGACGCGATCAGCCGGGCAGTGGAAGAGCGAGGATGGTCTGTCACGCGGTTGTCCCGGTCACGGGGGTTCGACGTGGTGCGCGACGATGCGACCACCGCGCTTGCGGGGTGCGACGTGGTCATCGAGGCGACGGGGCAGTTCACCACGAGCCGGAGGGCGGCGACGGCGTTCTTCACGGCGTCCACCCGGGCGATCGGAGGCGCAGCGCAGGTGAACGGAGCACACCACGTGCTGCTCTCGATCGTCCACTGCATGCTCCCCGAGGTGCAGGGCTACGGCTACTTCGCCGGCAAGACCGCGCAGGAGGCAGTCGCTCGTTCCGTCAGCCCGCGCCTCACCATCGTGCGCTCCACGCAGTGGTTCGAGTTCGCCCGGCAGAACCTGGAGCGGATGCGCGTCGGGCCGGTCGCGCTGGTCCCTGGGATGATGATCGCCCCGGTCGCACTCGACGCGGTGGCATCGGTGATCGCCGACGTCGTCGTCGGCGATCGATCCGAGCCAGAGGTCGACGTCGCGGGTCCGGACGCCATGACGTTGTGGGCGATGACGAAGGCGCTGCCCGAGCCCGGCGTCATCCCGGTGCCCCTCGCGATCCCGGGCCGGATGGGTCGGGCCTTCCGCGACGGCGTCCTGTTGCCTGCTCGTGAGGCTGAGATCGTCGGCCCGCGGTTCGAGGACTGGGTCACGAGCAGGTGACGCAGGACGCCCCGACGACGAACCGGAGCGAGCCGTGCCGAAGCGGTTGGAGGCTCGGCCCGCGCGATCAGCGCTGCATCCGTGGAGCTGTCGTGTCGACCGGCCTCAGGGCGAGGTCAGACCGGCATCGACTTCAGCAGACGGGTCACCGCGATCATCGCACCGCCCACGACCGCGGGGATCCCGCCGCCGGGGTGCACCGACGCGCCGACCCGCCACAGCCAGGGCCGCCAGGGGTCGTTGTAGGAGGGGCGGTGGAACGGCCCGCTCAGCCACGGCGGGCGGGCCGCCCCGTAGAGCGCGCCGTGCGGTTCGCCGCCCCCTGCGTAGTACTGCGGATCGAGCACCACCTGCTCGTCGAGGAGGTCGGTGAGGGGCCCGTCGAGTCCCATCGCGGACGAGACGCGGTCGACCTCGCGCCGCACGAAGGGGTGCTCGGCCGAGTAGTGCCCGCCGTCGGCCGGCGCGGTGAGCAGGATGCCGACGGTGCCGCGCGGGTTCGGGTACACCTCGCCAGCGCGGTACTGGTTGACGAACACCATCGTGTCCGCCGGCTCGTCGCCCGCCTCGAGGCTGCGGTGCAGCGCTGCCGGCTTCGTCGGCAGCACCACGCTGTGCGTCGCGAGCTCCGCCGGCAACTCCTCCCGGAGCACGCCGTACACCGCGATGGCCGAGCAGGAGAGGGTGCGGGGACGCAGGCGCGGAAGCGACGGCATCCGCGACGGACCCATCAGCGTGGCGAGCCGGTCGGCGTCCAGGGCACTGACGACGAGGTCAGCGGGATGGCGCCCGCCGTCGGTGGTGACCCACCCGCGCTCGACGCGGGTGACTGCCTCGCCGGTGCGGACCTCGACCCCGGCGGCCTCGGCCAGCCGGCCCAGCGCCAGCACGATCTCGTACACGCCACCGCGCGGCACCCACGCGCCGGTCTCCGCCATGATCGCCGGCATGCTCGCGTAGAGGGCCGGGGTCCGCGAGGGTGAGACGCCCGCGTTGAGGGTGTGGATCGCGATGACCTCGCGGAGCCCGTCCGGCAGCCACGGCAGGCTGTCGAGGTAGGCGCGCGTGGTGAGGCGCGAGCCGTAGACGGCCAGCAGCCTGCGGAGCGCCGGCAGGGCAGCCCGGTCGAGGGGGTCGGCGAGCAGCAGCTCGGTCACGTCGTCGGCGAGGGGGGCGTGCAGGTCGGAGAACCGACGCCAGGCGGGGTACCAGGGGTGGTCGGGTGCCACCGGCAGCGAGGTCTCCTCGCCGTCGTGGTAGTACCGGCCCACCTCGGGCATCCGCACCAGCTCGAGACGGCCGTCGTCGCGGGCGCGGTCGGAGGCGCGCCCACCGTCCCCGAGTCGCCGCAGCAGCTCGTCCCACACCGCCGGGAACGTCACGAGCGACGGCCCGGTGTCGATGCGGTCCGTTCCCAGGTGGATGCGACGGCTCTTGCCGCCGAGCTCGGAGGAGGCCTCGAACAGGGTGACGCGGTGGCCTGCGTGCGCGAGCAGCGCGGCGGCGGTGAGGCCGCCGATCCCGCCACCGACCACGACGACGCGGCTCACGACAAGCCCCCGAGCACGATCGAGACCATGAGGAGCACCCCGGCGAACGACCCCGCGATGTAGGGGAAGGCGACCGACAGACGGTAGAGGCGGTGACCGGTGGCCGGCGTCGGGTCGCGGAGCAGGCGCACCACGAGGATGCCGACGATGAGCAGGTTGACGGCGGCCACGGGGACGCTCACCACGGCGAACAACGCCGTGGAGACGATCCACCACGATCCGCTCCACAGGGCCGTCCCGCGCGCACCGAGCCGCACCGCGGTGGTCTCGATGCCCGCGTCGCGGTCCTCCACGATGTCCTGGACCGCGTCGAAGGCGTGCTTGGCCACACTCCAGGCCATCAGCCCGAGGGCGGCGGGCCAGACCGGCGTGACCGCGAGGGCAGCGGGCACGATGACCAGCGGCAGTGCGTAGGCCGCGTTGCTCAGCGAGTCGACGAAGGGCCGCGCCTTGAAGCGCAGCGGCGGGGCGGAGTAGAAGACGAAGACGCCCGCGTAGAGGAGGATCGCAGCGTTCGCGAGCGGCGGCAGCGTGAGGGCGAAGACGACGAGGAACGGGAGGTTGACGATCGCGACGGCGATCGCGATGAACCGCACCTCGGACTGCCGGATCCTGGCGCCCTCGATCGAGCCCTTGCGGGGATTGGCCGCGTCCGTGTCCTGGTCGTAGATGTCGTTGACGCCGTAGATGAGCAGGTTGAACGGCAGGGTGAGCCACAGGATGACCGGGAGGGCCCGCAGATCGAACAGTGCACCGGTGAGCCACACGGCGACGAGGCCGGAGCCGATGGTGTTGATCCACAGCACCGGGCGCGAGATCAGCACGAGGCGACGCACGGCCAGCCCGATTCCCGACGGCGCGATACGCAGGGTTCGCTCACTGCCATGGGTCACGAGGTCGACCGTACGCCGCCGGCGCGGACACCGGCTCACGGCTCACGGCTGACGGGTCAGACTGGGCGGATGCGCATGATGCTGCTGACAGCCGGCACCCGGGGTGATGTCGAGCCGTTCGTGGCCCTGGCACGACACGCCGCCTCCCGGGGTCATGAGGTACGGCTGGCCCTGCCCGACGACGCGGACGCGCTCGATGGGGTGGACACCGTGGCTCTTGGTCTGGACGCACGGCGGGTGCTCTCCCCCGCCGGTCGCACCCCGTGGGCGATCGCACACCACCTGCGTTCTGAGGTGCGGCCCGCGATGCGGCGGATGCTCGCCGCGGCGGTCCGGGAGACAGTTGCTTTCGACCCCGACGTGGTGGTGCACCACCCGCTGATCCTCAGTGCGCCGATGGTGGCGGACTCGCTGGGTGTGCCGCGCGTGCTCGCGGAGTTCGCGCCGGTGGCCACCCCGAGCGATCGCTTCCCCGCCGCCGGCGGTCCCACGGCCACCCGCGATCTCGGCGCCCGCAACCGGTTCACCTACGCCGTTCCGCGCACCGCCGCACGCCTCTTCGACGCCGACGTGGCACGCGCCGCCGCCGAGCTGCCGAGCGGTCGTCGTCCCGCCGGTCGGCTGCCGTCGCGCGCGACGCTCATGGCCGTGAGCCCCGCGCTGCTCCCGCGGCCGGACGACTGGCCGGAGCAGGTGCATCAGACGGGCGCCTGGTACGAGGAGGCGCCGTCGACGTCCTCTGACCCCGTCGTCGGCGACTTCGTCGGCGCCGGCCCCTTCGTCGTCGCCTCGTTCGGGTCCATGTCGACCGGTGATGCGTCGGCCCGCAGCGGCACCATCGTCGCGGCGGCCCGATCCCACGGCCTCCGGGTGCTGCTCGTCACCGGTTGGGGCGGGCTCGCGTTGCCGGCCGGATGCCATGACCCCGATGTGCTGGCGGTGCGATCGGTGCCGTTCGATGCGGTGTTGTCACGCGCAGTGCTCGCCGTGCATCACGGAGGGGCCGGTACCGCTCACGCCGTCGCCCGGGCTGGCGTGCCCGCCGTCGTCGTCCCCGTCACCGCCGACCAGCCGTTCTGGGCTGCCCAGCTGCACCGACAGGGGGTGGCCGCCGCCCCGATCCCGTTCCGCCGGTTGTCGGCCGGCACCCTCGTCCCCGCCATGGGCGACGCCCTGTCCCGTCGTGAGCGGGCGGCCGAGGTCGGCCGGGTCATGCGACGGGAGCACGGGGTACACCGGGCGGTCGACGTGCTCGAGTCCCTCTGATCCGTGTGTCCCGAGGGCGGTCAGGGCGCCTCGCTTGCGCGTGGTCTGCGCCCTGCGACTGCCCGAGCGCATCGCCGCACGGCGAAGCACTGACCGCGGCGGGGAGTGGGCGCTGCCGGAGTACGCAGCGACGCGGTGACAGTCGCACCGTGGAGACGACTTAGCTGGCGGCGCCCCGCTCGCCCTTTGACCGTCGACTCCTACCAGGACGCTGGCTCTCCGCCGGGGTAGTTCAGTTCGCAGATGGCTTCGCCGACTCCGTCGATGATGCCTTGCTCGTGGGAGAGATGGACGGCGCCTCGAGCGACGTAGCGCGCGTACGTGGGCTGGATGCCCCTGCGGTCGTACTCTGCACGCGACGCTCCGCCGAGCTCGGTGTCAGGGCCGCCAGTCCTTGACGCGGCGGCGTAGAGGTCCTCGTTCACGAGCGTCTGTGCCCAGTCCAACGAGACGACGATCTCGTCCGCTGGATCGTTGCCCGTGTAGGTGATGCGCTTCGGGTACTCCTTTCCGCTCGAGTCGTCGGTGACGGTCTCAGCGGAACTGGCCACTCGATCGTGGCCGTCGTGGAGCAGGCTGCCGTCGCGTCCGAAGACACCGAGCCAGGTCGTGTGGACGTGCCCGTGCGCGGCGTTGGCGACGAGGTCGTAGACGACAACGGTGGCGTCATCGGTGTAGAGGTGTGCGAGGAGCCAGTGGTGCCACGTGTCCATCGGGTCGGTGTCGAACCACTGGTGGTCGTGGTAGCCCTCGCCGGTGACCGCCGTCGGACTGCCGTTCCGCGTGAGGGTTCCGGTAATGGAGCAGCGGGCTATGATCAGGTCGGCAAAGTGGGTGTTGTCGTCGAGCGTGATCCCTCCGGTGCCGCCGGGGAGCCAGGGCTGCGTCAGAGCCGTGTAGTGCAGGTCGACGACGAGAGATCCGTCTTCGCTCTCGACGTGCAGGTCGTAGGTGCTGAGGTCGCCTCGGACGTGGTTCGCTCCGAAGAGCAGGTCGCACTGGTCCGAGCTGACGGTGTCGGCCCGGATGGAGCCGGCTGTGAAGTGGACGACGTTGTCACCGTCGGCGTCGGTGAGCATCACGTTCACCACAGTTCGGTACCGTTCCGGATCGTCAGGATCGGTGCCGACCAGGCAGAAGGCGATACCGATGCTCGTGCCGTCGTCGAGTCGGCCGTCGAAGTGCCACAGCTCGCTTCGTCCATCGCCAGGCTGCTGCTGGAGGCCATCGGAGAACGCCACGCCAGTTTGGGTGACCGCGGCAGTGTCACGGAGTGGGGTCACGGTGTCGCCTCGCTGGTGCCGGTGAGAGGGGTGGGAGCATTGGAGGGGATCGTCATCGCTTGAGTACTTCTTCCTTGAACATCTGCAGCGCGCTGACCGCGAGACCGGGCGTGGTGACTGCAACAATCTTCTGGAGGTACTGGTCGTCGGTCAGCTGATCGAGCAGCATCAGGGCGAGGTCCGGACGGGCGCAGAAAGCGCCGTTGATCTCTGTCTCCTGTGTTGCGTAGCCCTCGCCTGGGGTGTTGGTGAGACCGGGAGGGCGCACGATGGTCCAGTCGAGGTCGCTGGTGGAGACGTAGGACTCCATCCGTGCCATGTCGTCGTAGACGGTGCGTGCGAAGGTGCGCCGCGCCAGCACGTACGAGCCCTTCTGCACGGGGCCGCGGCGATGCTGCGACGGGGCGACTCCAAACGACGTCACCACGATCAAGCGTCGCCGGTCGTACTTCGCCATCGCCGTGATCAGCAGGTGTGCGCTGGTGGAGTACACGTCCACCTCGTGCCGGGTGAACTTCGTGCCGATCGTGCAGATCACGGCGTCCGTGCGCAGCACAGCGTCGTCGATGACGGCCCGGTCGGTTGCGTCGCCGGCCAGGACGTGGAGTCGGTCGTGACGGATGGGAAATGCATCAGGGTGACGAGTGAGCGCGTGGACCTCGTGTCCGCGATCGAGGGCCTGTCGCACCAGTTCCCGTCCTGTCGGGCCGTTGGCGCCCAAGACCAGCAGCCGAGAAAGATGTCCCGTCGTTCCCCGGCTCCCTGCGGCCTCGCTGTCGTTGGCGATCACAGCTCGACCGTGCGGTTGCGGATGGGGTCGTGGTCCGGGTTCCGGGTCACGGCCGCCCGAGCTGCCTGCGCGATGTAGGCAATCGTGCTCGAGGGTCCGTCCCAGTACTCGGCGGTGTCCGCTTCGACCTTGAGCAGGACGAGCCCCTCGGTTTGTGGCCCGTCCGGGAACCACGCTTGCAGCGGCTTGGCCCAAAGGGACTTCGCCCGCTCACGGTCATGGACAAGCGATGCTCGCCCTACGAGTGAGGTCCAGGAGTGGCCCGTTGCGTCGGTGAACGCGACGTTCACCTCGGGGTGTGCGCTGATCTGCCGCGCCTTCGCGGAGGTCTCGTAGGTGAAGAACCAGAGGTCGCCATCGAATTCCGTTTCCTGCAGTGCCATCGGCCGACTGACGATTCGTCCGTCGGCCGTCGTTGTGGTCAACATCGCGACCTTCGCCTTGCTCATCAAATCCACGACGTGATGCTGCTCGGGGGTGGTGGGGTCGGGCATGAAGTTCTCCAAATCTCTAACAGATTTCTGTTTCTTGACGATACCTGCCGGACGGGATGGATGGAAGGATGACGACGTGGAACCGACAGACACCCAGGAAGGGAAGAACCTCGACGACGTCCTGACCTGGAACGTCGTCCGCGTGGCGCGGTTCGTCGGGAATCGACTCGCTGACCGCCTGGCGACCCATGACCTGAACCCGATTCAGTTCGGTGTGCTGGCGTTCCTGGAGCAGGACGGGGAGCTCACGACGGCTTCGATTGCCCGATCGGTCTTGCTCCGCCCACAGAGCATTGCGCCCCTCCTGGACGGCTTGGAGCAACGCGACCTCATCCAGCGCAGCGGGACACGTTTGAGGGGGCGCCCCAATCCCGCGCAGATCACGGAAGCGGGCAGGCGCCTCCTCGACGACGTGTGGGGCATCGCGATCGACGCCAACGACCTCGGCGATGTCGGGCTCACCCAGACCGAGAGCCGAGAGCTCAACCGGCTCCTGCTGAAGATCGCGATCTCTCAGTAGTCAAAGGACGTCTAGCAACGTGCTGCGGTCGCTCCTGACGGCGATCCGCGCGAAGGCGGAGCGAACCGTGTACGTGCAGAAGCGGATCCGGCTCCTCGAGCAGGAGAGCGAAATCTTCCGCCGGCACCGGCGCACTTCGCTCAGCGCCAGACGGTCGGCGCCCGCATCACTGCAGTTCGGACGTCACACCTTCCAGCGCTGTGGATCCGATAGCCGTCGCCTACCGGTCGATGCTCCGGTGGTCGGGCTTGAACCCGTTTTCCGTGCCCCAGAGTGCCGCTTCGACGCGGGTGACGACACCGATCTTGCTGTAGAGGGTTCGGATGTGCGTCTTGACGGTGTTCGGGCTCAGGTGCGTCAGCTCGGCGATCTCCACGTTGCGTTTGCCCTGGGTGATGAGCGCGAGGATCTCCGACTGCCGGTCCGAGATGCCCTGCCCGCGGCCCGGCCACTCGACACCCGGACCGCTCGGCACCCGTCGACGCGGTGCACCGATGACATGGGTACCGGCGGCCACCTGCAGCAATCCCTCCGCGAGCTCCGCACCGGTGATGCTCTTGGCGAAGTATCCGGTGGCGCCACGTCGCACGGCCGCGTCGATGAGGTCCTGGTCCATCTTCCACGTGAACACCGCCACCGTCTTGATGCGCGGGTTCGACACTAACCGTGAGACGTCTTCGTCGTCCGGTTCCGGCTGCGCGAACGTGTCGTAGAGCGCAACGTCGACGTCAGCGGTGACGCGTCGACGCGCATCGAGCTGGACGACCTCGACCCGGTCTACGAACGGCGCAAGCATGTCGGCCAGTCCGCGGAGCACGAGTTCGTAGTCGTTCACGAGCGCCACACGGATCCGCTGCTGCATGAGAGTCCTCTCCTGTTTCACCCCTAGGGGTGACACGGGGCCTTTACCGTCCTGGTTCGTTCGGTGAAGCCAGAGTACGGACCGGTCGCATCCCGGTCCGGACACGAACCCGGAAGGACCCTCATGCCCGACGCACTCGCTCCATGGAACGCGACGCTCACGCTCGCGGAGCACTCGATCATCGTCTACGCACTCTCCGTCGCAGGACTTGCGCTCTTCGCCTTCTTCGTGAAGTCCTGGGTCTCCACGAACGAGATCACCGGCCGGTACCGCACCGGCGTCTACGCCGGCATGTGCATCACCGGCATCGCGTTCCTGTCCTACGTGCTCCTCGTGGTCGAGTTCGCACTCGGCTACGACCGGAAGGGCGAGTCCTGGATCCCGAATGCCAACGCGATCCTGTCGTGGGCGCCGCGCTACTTCGACTGGACGGTCACCGTCCCGCTGCTTGTCATCGAACTCATCGCCGTCGCCACCCTCGCAGGGGCAGCAGCACGACGTCTCCGCGCTGCCGGCATCGCCGCGGCGTTCCTGATGATCAGCACCGGCTTCATCGGCGGCGTCGTCATCGACTCCGGCACCAACATGGGCGCGCTCTGGATCTGGGGCATCATCTCCGGCATCTTCATGGTGATCCTGTACTTCCTGGTCATCTATGTCGTCGTCAAGGGCGGCCGTGACCTCAAGGGCTCCGAGGCCGCGACGACGCTCCGCAACGCCGGGATCCTGCTCATCGTCACCTGGATGGCGTACCCGATCATCTTCGGCCTGCAGGGCTGGGGCCACGGCGGTGCAGTCATCACCTGGATGCAGGTCGTCCTCTCCGCCGCGGACATCGTCGCGAAGGTCGGATTCGGTTCGATGATCCACAAGATCGCCAAGCTCCGCTCCGCCGAGGACGTCCGCGCCGGCACCGACACCCTCCCCGAGGCGCTCTGGATCTCCTCGGAGAAGCTCTCCGATGGCACCATCCCGAACACCGCCACGACCCACCACTCCCAGAACACCGCCACCGTTGCCGGTGAGCAGCGTGGCCGCCACTGACTTGACGGTCGCGACCACCCCGGGGGCCGGAGCGCACACCGCTCCGGCCCCCGGCCCCGTCCGGCCGACACTCCCGGCTCAGGTCGACGTCGCGATCATCGGCGCCGGCTGCTCCGGACTCGCGACAGCTGTCCGCCTCACCGAGCTCCCCGGCGATCCATCGGTGCTGGTGCTCGAGGGACGCTCCACCCCCGATCCACGGTCCTGGTGCTCGTGGGACGACGGCAGTGACCCGCTGCCCGAGGCGCAGTCGGCGACCTGGAACCGATGGGAGGTTCGGACCGACCACGGCACGAGCACCGGGACGGACCCGGAACACCCCTACGTCCTCGTGCGGGCCGCGGACCGACGCGCCGCAGCAGAGCGACGCCTCCGCACCACGTCGACTGCCGTGATCGACGGATCACCCGTCCGGAACGTCACAGCCGAGACCGACCACGCACTCGTCCACACACCCGACGGCGTGGTCCGCGCAGGAACGGTGCTCGACGCGCGCGGGCCACGCTGTCCCGAGCACGTCGAGCCGGGACGTGTCCTCCTGCACCAGCGGTTCGTCGGACAGTGGGTCACCACGACCCGGCCGGTCTTCGACACCTCCACGGTCACCCTCATGGACTTCACCGACCAGCACGCCGGAGGTGCGGTCCGGTTCATCTACGTCCTCCCCGTCGCACCGGACGTCGCATTCGTCGAGAGCACCCTGTTCACACCCGACGGCGCCGACCCGTTCGACCACCGCTTCCACATCGCCAGCCACGTGCGTCGCCGCTGGGGACTGACCCCGAACGAATGGCAGGTCGACGAGGAAGAAGCCGGGTGCATCCCGATGACCGACGCGCCACCGATCGGGCTCACCGGCCGCGCCTTCACCCACATGCCGTCGACCGTCATCGGGACCACCCGGCCGAGCAGCGGCTATGGCTTCGCGCGCAGCAACCGCCACAGCGTCGCCCTCGCCCGGCACCTCGCCGGCGGCACACCCGTCCCCGCGTTCACCGACCGCCCCCGGACACGGTTCCTCGACGCGGTGTTCCTCCGCTTCCTGCGCGACCGGCCCGACCACGCTGCCGAGGCATTCAGGAGGCTCCTCGCCCTGCCCGGCCCGCTCGTTGTGCGGTTCATGACCGAACGCTCCACCCTCGCGGACGACCTCCGTATCGTGCTCGCGCTGCAGAAACGCCCGTTCCTCCGCGCCCTCCGCTCCACCATCGCCGACGCCGGTCACCGACGGCGGCACCGGTGGGCTGCGCAGTGACCGCGCTCGTTCGCGGGGGCGTCCAGCCCGCAGCAGCCGCGACACCGCCAGCACTGCAGACGTGGGTGTCGGACCGCATCCTCGCTCCAGTGACGACGCTGCTGCTCGTCGTCGCGACGCTCAGCGCGGCGGTGCACCTCGCGGGGGCGGAGATCCCGATGCCGGTGCAACTCGTGCCGTTCGCGGTCAGCATCCTCGTCTTCGGCCTGCCCCACGGCGCTCTCGACCACCTCGTCCCTGCTCGGCTGCGGCCAGGGACGAGCACCGCCCGCTCCGTCCTCGTCGTCATCACGCTCTACCTCGTCGTCGGGACGGCGACCGCCGCGCTGTGGACGGCCACGCCCGTGCTCGGGTTCACGGCATTCATCGTGATCACCTGGTTCCACTGGGGTCAAGGCGACCTCTTCATCGATCGGATCCTCGATGACGGTACGACAGGGCGCGGCGGCGCCGCACTCACCGTCGCCGTGCGCGGCGCACTGCCGATGCTGGTCCCCTTCATCGCACAACCGGCAGCCGCGACTGCCGTCGTCACGGGCACCGTCACCGACTTCGGCGCTGACCACGACGCGGTCGCGAGCGTGTCCCTTCCCCTCCGCATCGCGGTCGGTGTCCTCGTTGGCGCACTGATCCTGCTCCACCTCACCGCGGTCAGGAGAAACGGAACGCCCCTCTGGCGCCAGGCCTCCGAGGACATCGTCCTCGTCGTGTTCTTCGCGATCGTCCCCCCGGTCCTCGCAGTCGGGCTTTACTTCACCCTTTGGCACTCCGTCCGCCACATCCTCCGCCTCGAGCTCACCGACAGCGGCTCCGCGGAACAGCTCCACCGCGGCCAGCTCCTGGCACCGTTCCTGCAGTTCATGAGGCAGGCATGGCCCATCACGGCGATCGCCGTCGGCATGCTCGTCGCCCTCGCGCTCACCCTGCACCGCGCCGACCTCGGTACCTACCTCGCACTCATCGCCGCGCTGACGACACCGCACGCCGTCGTCGTGACGTGGATGGACCACATCCAACACACCTGGCATTGCAACCAGACCACCGACACGGGGCCAGCATGATCGAGACCCCAGCCCCGTGCGGCAGAGGATCCTTGGGCGGACGTGGCGGCATCGCTGGCGCTGCCAGTGTTGTGGTTGATGCCATGCTGACGCCATGGATCACAGCATCGTCACTGAGCACGTCGCGTCTCGGGACGGCACCTCGATCGGCTACCTCCGCCAGGGCGCCGGACCAGGCATCGTCCTGGTGCAGGGCGCGATGGCTGACGTCCACGCATACCGAGACCTCGCCCTTGCCCTGTCCTCCTCGTTCACAGTCATCACCGCCGAACGACGCGGCCGAGGGATCAGCCCGCGCCCGTACACCACCGACCACACCATCGCCCGCGACGTCGAGGACCTCGACGCCATCATGACCGCGACCGGCGCGACGAAGCTCTTCGGACTCAGCTCCGGCGCTGTCATCGCCCTGGAAGCCGCACGCACCCTGCCCGAAGTGGAGCAGCTCGCGGTCTACGAGCCCCCGTTCTACCGCGACGGCATCGACCGGGACGGCATCCGCCGACTCAACGCCGAAATCGAGCGCGGACAGTCCGGGGCTGCACTCATCGACGCGCTCGTCATTGCAGGGACCGCGCCTACGCTCATTGCGCGAACCCCGCGGCTCATCGCCCGCGCCCTGGGCCGTGTCGTCCTCGCGGTCCAGTCCCGCCAGCCCGGCCCAGCGTCATCGCTCCGCGACCTCCTTCCGGGCGTCCGCTACGACTTCCACGACGTCGCCGAACGCGACGGCCACATCCAGGACCACGCGAGCGTCGACTGTGCAGTCCTGCTGCTCAGCGGAACCGCGAGCCCGGCATTCCTCCGCACCGCGATCCGCGACCTTGCCGGCATCATCCCCGACTCGCGGCACGTGGAATTCGACGGACTCGGCCACGACGGCCCATGGAACAGCGGCGGCCCCGAGCAGATCAGCGCCGCGCTCCACGCCTTCTTCACACTGTGAGTCGGGCGCAGCAGCGCCTCAATAGCCGATCGGCTAGTGAGACGTCCGATCAGTGGAGCATCGCATCCAGAAGTGCGTGCAGCTGCGATCGACGAGCCGGGTCGAGCGTGGCTGTCATGGGTGCGAGCGCTTCGCGCATCGAGGCTCCCAGGCGCCGCGCGACCCGCATGCCTGTGTCGGTGATGACGACATCGACGGCGCGCGCGTCGTCCGCATTCGGCTGCCGGCTGAGTAGTCCCTTGGCGGACGCGCGCGCGACGAGGCCAGTCATCGTCGAACGTTCCAGTCCGAGGTACTGCGCGAGATCCCCGATCCTGAGGCGTCGATCCCGCAGGATCGCCAGCACTCGGAGCTGGGTCAAGGACACCCCCTCGTCCGCCGCGATCTCGGTCAGCGCTCCCATCGTGCGGAAGGACAGCTCGCCGAGCGCGTCCACGAGCTGGTCCGCCTCGTCATCATGGTCCATGCCTCGATCCTACTTGGCGTGTTTCGCACTACGAACTACATTGTTCGCAACACGAAGCAATAGGAGGATCTCATGTACGCAGCCGTCGTCGAGCAGTTTGGTCAGGCACCGGTCTGGCAGCAGTTCCCGGAACCGGAACCCGCGGCCGGTGAGGTGGTCGTCGACGTCGTGGCCGCGGGCTTGCACCCGCGGGTGAGGTCGCAGGCCGCGGGTTCGCACTACACGAGCGAGGGGGCAATCCCGCTGATCCCAGGCGTGGACGCGGTGGGCCGGTTCCCGGACGGGTCACTGCGGTACTTCGTCGTGACCAGCGACACCCGGGGAACGATGGCGGAACGCGTCGCCGCGGATCCGCGCGCCAGCGTCGTCCTCCCTGATGGCGCAGACCCTGTCGCGGTGGCGGCGGGGGCAAATCCTGTGATGTCGTCGTGGGTTGCGCTCCGGCACCGGATCGAGTTCGCGTCGGGCAGCCGGGTGCTGATCATCGGGGCCACGGGAGCGTCCGGGAGCGCCGCGGTGCAGGTCGCACGGCACCTCGGCGCCTCGTCCGTCATCGCCAGTGGCCGTGACGCAGCACGCCTTGAGAGCGTGCGTGAGCTGGGGGCGGATGCATTGGTATCCCTCAGCGATCCGGAGGCGGTGGGCGAGGCGGCGGCCGAAGTTGACGTGGTCATCGACTACGTCTGGGGGCAGCCCGCGGCAGACGTGATGCGGTCCCTCGTCACGGCCCGACAGGACCGCGGGCGCCAGTTGGACTGGATCGCGATCGGCTCGACTGCGGGGCAGGATGCCCCGGTCCCGTCGGCAGCGCTTCGTGCATCAGGGCTGAGCATCGTCGGCAGCGGGCAGGGCTCCGTCGGACGTGCCGCGTTCGTTTCGGAGCTGCCTGGCATCGTTTCGGCGATCGCAGACCGCACGGTGGCCATCGACGCTGAAGCTGCACCCTTCCGGGAGGTCGCGGCGCGCTGGGCCGGTGATGGTGCGACGACGGGTCGCGTTGTGTTCACGACAGGCCGCCGGTAGAGGATCGGCTATTGAGGTGTGACAGTCGAGCCGCGCGGAGCGGTGGATTGTCGAGTCGTGGATACCGCTCAGGGGATCCTGTAGGACGGACAAGTGATCGACCGCCCTGCTCTGGCCGAGTTCCTCCGACTTCGACGCAACGCGCTGCAACCGGAGGACGTCGGCTTGCCACGTGGGTCTCGGCGTCGCACCGAGGGACTTCGGCGTGAGGAAGTTGCGGTGCTGTGCAACATGTCGACCGACTACTACGCCCGCCTCGAGCGCGGCACCGGGCCGCAGCCGTCAGAGCAAATGGTCGCCGCGATCGCGCAAGGCCTGCACCTTTCCATGGACGAACGGGACCACGTGTTCCGCCTCGCCGGGCAGCACCCACCCGTGCGCGGGACTGCGAGCGAACACGTCGGGCCCGGCATGTTGCGGATTTTGGACCGGCTCATCGACACCCCGGCCGAGATCGTCTCGGAGCTCGGGGAGACCCTTCGACAGACGCCACTCGCGAAGGCGCTGACCGGTGACGCCGTGCAGCGCACCGGGTACTCGCGGAGTCTCGGATACCGGTGGTTCACCGACCCTTCCTCGCGAGAGCCGTACCCGGAGGACGAGCAGCTCGTGCTGTCCCGCGTGTATGCGGCCGGGCTTCGCGAACTCGTCGCAATGCGGGGACCAGGCTCCCGTGCCGCGGCCATGGTCGACGCACTGTGGGACAACCCGCAGTTCCGTGTGGTGTGGGACCGGCACGAAGTCGGGGTCCGCTTGCCTGAGGTAAAGCGGTTCTTGCACCCGGCGGTCGGCGCGCTCGAACTCGCGTGCCAGACACTCCTTGACCCGGATCAGTCGCACCGGATGCTCGTGTACACGGCCGTGCCGGGGAGCGTCAGTCACGAGCGGTTGCAGCTGCTCGCGGTGATCGGCACGCAGGATCTTTCGAGCCGCTGACCGACGGGTCCTGGATGTCCTCGCGAGACCCATCGAGCATGAGAGCGACCCGTTCCCGCTCGCCGTCCCGGAAGGACACACCATGCCAGCCACGCCATACCTCGACATCCCGGACCTGACCGGACGTCTGGCCGTCGTTACCGGTGCCAGTGACGGACTCGGTGCTGTGATCGCCCGGCGCCTCGCTGCTGCCCGTGCGGAGGTCGTGATGCCGGTCCGCTCCAGGGAGAAGGGCGAACGAGTGGCTGCCCAGATCCGTGCGGTCGTGCCAGAAGCGTCGCTGCGGGTTGCCACGCTCGATCTGTCCCGGCTCGACTCCATCGCCGCACTCGTGGCCGAACTCCTCGACGAGGGACGGCCGATCCACCTCCTCGTGAACAACGCCGGCGTGATGCGACCCCCGGCACGCCAGGAGACAGCCGACGGATTTGAACTCCAGGTTGGGACGAACCACCTCGGGCACTTCGCCCTCACGCTCGGGCTCCTTCCGCTCCTGCGAGCAGGTCGCGCCCGCGTCACGCACCAGACGAGCGTCGCTGCGCGGAGGTGTGCGCTCGACCTCACGGATTTTGCCCACCAACGCCAGTACGACGTGATGCGGGCCTACACCGCGTCGAAGATCGCCGTCGGCCTCTTCGCACGCGAACTCGATGCTCGCAGCCGCGCGGACGGGTGGGGCATCAGCAGCAACCTCGCGCACCCTGGTGTGTCTCCGACGAACCTCCTCGCCGCGCAACCCGGCATGGGTCGGGAGCGTGCCGGTGCGGAGCGCGGCGTCATCGAGCTCCTGTCGCGCGTCGGGGTACTCGGCACAGTTGAGAGCGCCGCCCTACCCGCACTGCTCGCGGCGACAGGCCCTGACTCACACGGCGATACGTTCGCCGGCCCCCGACGCACGGTCGGAGGTGCGCCGACACTCCAGCCGATGTGGCGACCGTTCACGAACATGGAAACGGCACGGGCTCTCTGGGACCACTCCGCCGAGGTGACCGGGACTTGAGCCTGACCACTCACCCCTCAAGCAGGCGCAACACCGACGGCATATCTCGTCCGGATACCGATGGCTCACCGGGCGGCAGTCACCCATCAACGTCTCCGACGGTCTTCCAGCCTCACCGCCAGCGAGAATCCGACCACGAAAATGGCCCAGCCGAGGACTGGCACCAGGTTGCCGACCGACGGCGTGCCCACCAAACCCAGAATCGCAAAGAGCAACGCGAGTACCCCGAAGATGATCGCGACGATGAACCACCGGCGCGTCCTGCGCCAGGACCCCTGATTCGGCGCACCCTCGGGCCTGCTCACCGCGACACAACCATGTCGGCAGCGTACCGACAGCGCCTGTCCGGTAGCGGATCGCTACCGGACATTGTCACGCCGTCTTCTCAAACTGGTGACGAAGGGACCCGGTCTTCCGGGTCCCTTCGTCTGCGTGTGGTCAGCGGACTCAGACGCGGCCGAGCATCGCCTCGTTGAGGATGGTGCCGCCGAGCATCCAACCTCCGTCGGCGACCTCGTCGAGGATGACGAGGGTGGTGGGGCGTGCTCGCTCCCCGTAGGCGTCGACGATGGCGTCAGTGACGGCGTCCTGCAGCTTCTTCTTTGACTCGGCGGTCAGGGTGTCAGCGGGGACCTTGATGTTGGCAAAGGGCATGGTGTTCCTCTCGGTGGGGTTTCCCGGGCGGTCCGGGGGTCAAAGTGCGGCGTTGGAGGAGAGCAGGTCCTCGATGCCGACGCGGTGGTAGAACTCGGCGCGGATGCGGTCCGCGACCGCTGAGACGACCTCGCTGCCGTCGCGCGAGGGGTCGACGTGGGTCCGGTAGGGGCGGGTTCCCTCTGGGAGGCTGACCACGCGGACGATCTCGTCGGCGACGTCCTGCACGTCGGCGTCCACCGGGACGATCGCGGCGAGGCGGTCGGTGAGGTCATGCCGGAGCGCCCCGTACTCCTCGTCGTGTGCAGCGACTCGGGCGGCGTCCGTCGGGACCGCAGCGTTCGTGAAGTGGTTCGTTCCCGAGGTGAAGGCTCCCGGGACCACGACGGTGGTGTCGATGCCGAAGCGGACGAGCTCCGCTGCGTAGCTCTCGGCCAGGGCGTCCATGCCGGCCTTCGCCGCGAAGTACGGCGCGAGGAACGGCGGGTGTCCGCCGCGGGTCGACGAGCTGCCGACCCACACGACCAGTCCTGAGCGGCTGACGCGCATGTGCGGCAGGACGGCGCGGGCGACGCGTTGTGCGCCGACGACGTTGACGTCGTAGAGGGCCGTGAACTGCTCGGGCGTGAACGCTTCGGCCGGGCCGTAAGCCATGTGGCCGGCGTTCTGCACGAGGACGTCGATTCGCCCGTGCAAACGGACGACCGCGTCGACGGCGTCGTCGACGGACTGTTGTGACTGGACGTCGAGCTCGACGGCGCTGAGCTGCAAGCCCTCGCGAATGGCGAGATCCTCGAGCTCGGTGCGAGCCGTCGCGTTCCGACGGTCGACCGCGCGCATCCCCGCGACGACCACGTTGCCAGCCCGCGCGAGCGCCTCAGCCGTCAGCCGACCGAAGCCGCTGGACGCACCCGTGACGAGGACAACCCGTGGAGCGGTCATCAGACCATCCCGCCGTTGGCGCGGATGGTCTGGCCGTTGACCCAGTGGCCGTCGGGTCCGGCGAGGAACGCCACAACCGCCGCGATGTCCTCCGGCGTGCCGAGCCGCTCGAGGGGCGGGACCTTCGACAGCGTGTCGATCTGATCCTGGGTCTTGCCGTCGAGGAACAGCTCCGTTGCCGTCGGTCCTGGGGCCACCACGTTCGCCGTGACGTCCCGGCCGCGGAGCTCCTTAGCCAGGATCAGCGTCATGCCTTCGACGGCGCTCTTGCTCGCGACGTAGGCGCCGTAAGTCGGGAACTGCGTCCCGACCACCGAGGTTGACATGCCGACGAACGTGCCGCCAGCCCGGAGCCTGCGCGCCGCCTGCTGCGCGACGACGAAGGTCCCGCGGATGTTCGTCCGGTGCAGTGCATCGAGGACGTCGAGGTCCTGGTCGGCGATCGTCGACAGTGCGAGTCGTCCGGCGGAGTGCACGACGACGTGGACGCCGCCGTGGTCGGCCTCGACCCGATCGAACATCGCGGCGACTGCGTGCTCGTCGGCGACGTCGGCCAGCACGGCGACGGCGCGACCGCCTGCTTCCTGGATCTGCTCGACGGTGGCGGCGGCCGCGGCTGTCCCGCTGGCGTGGTTCACGACGACCGTGAAGCCGTCGGCCGCCAGCCGGGTCGACACCGCGCGGCCGATGCCGCGTGAGCCCCCCGTGACGACTGCGACGCGTTCTGGAGTGCTGCTCATCATGCTTCCTTTCACTGATATGCACCGAGCATTTCGACGCTACGCAGAAGCTAGCACAGATACGATCATCGATACCAACTGCGCTACCATTGCTCTATGGCCCGATCTGACGAAGCACTCCGGAGCGCGCTGCTCCGCGCGGCAGAGGAGCAGCTCGTCGCAGCTCCCGACGGCGACATCGCCACCCGTGCTGTATGCGAAGCAGTCGGCGTCACCCAGCCCGTGCTCTACCGCGTCTTCGGCGACAAGCGCGGGCTGCTCGACGCCCTCGCCGACGTAGGTCTCGAGCGGTACGCGGCCAGGAAGGCCGAGCTCGAGGTGTCCGACGACCCGTCGGCGGACCTGCGACGCGGCTGGGACGACCACCTCGCGTTCGCACGCCAGCACGCCGCGCTCTACCGACTGATGTTCGCTCCCCGGCCGTGGGCCAGCAGCTCGGCGCGCGACGGCGTGACCGCGCTCCTCGAGCGGACGCTGACCCGCTGTGCAGCCGCCGGCATGCTCCGTGTCGACGTCAAGGTCGCGGCAACGATGCTGCTCGCCGCGAACGTCGGGCTCGCACTAGATGGGATGAGCGCGAACCGCCAGGACGACTCCGACGAGGTCGCCGACACGCTCCGGGACGCGGTCCTCAGTGCCGTCCTCGTGCAGCCGCCCAGCCCGGAACACGGTGACGTCGACGCGGCCTCCCGTCATCAGCTCCGCGCGCGACTCGAAGCAGGCAGATCGAGCCCGTTGCTCCCGGAGGAGTCGGCACTCATGCGGGTGTGGCTCGACCGACTCGACCACCACGCCCACCACGACCAAGACGGCTCCGAATGATCTCCACGTTCCTCATCGAACACGCACCCCTGGTCCGAGCGGCATTCTGGGTGGCACTCGCCGCCGCCGCCGTCCTCGCCTGGTTGCTCCACCGCCTGCGGCTCCGCGGCATCCTGCTGGGCCTGTCCGGGGTGTCGCTCGTCGCGGTGCTCGTGCTCACTCTGCTCCCCGACGGCACGCGGCCGGGCGGCGTCACCTGCACCGTGCAATTCTCCGTCCCGTTCCAGGGCCTCGAGACGCTCGCCAACGTCGCACTCCTGCTGCCGCTCGTGCTCTTCCTCGGAACCGCGACGAACCGACCGCTCACGATCCTTGCCGGCGCGGTGGCGCTCTCCGTCGCCATCGAGGTCGTACAGGCCCTCGCGCCGGCACTCGGTCGTCGGTGCGACACGAACGACTGGTTCATGAACACAGTGGGAGCGCTCCTGGGTGCCGTCGTCGCTCTCGTCGTTTGCAGGATCGAACGACGTCGGACGACCACCGCCGTCGCCGGGTGACCGACGGGCGGAACGCGGAGGACGAAGAGCTCGACACCCTGCGCGGTCGCTGCTGGTGAGGGCGCGATGTGCGCGTGCTCGCCGCCCCGCGGGGAGGGGCGCGAAACGGTCGTCCCGACGCGTCTCGTAAGCCGGTCCCGCTCCGGACCGTTCCGCGATCCTGCCCCGACCCCCGGCTTCGAGTAGTCGCTGTCTCACATAGGTGGTCCGCTGCTCGTCGCGCTGAGGGGAGGGCATGCGGACGCCAGCGCGCCCAGATGGCAGCCGCGCGAAACCAGTCATTGCCGGCGTCTCGGACGAGAGGTCGGCGGACGGTCCCTCCTCGCTGGCGCAACTTGTGCGCCCCGCCCAGAGTGCGGTGCCGGCACCCAGGTCGAGCATCGGGCTCGCCGTATCTGGTGCTCCGCGGAGAGCGTCGGATCGGCCACCGCCAGTTCGCCGGCAGCGCCGTGATCGCAACCCGCAACCACCGCTTCCAGACCACACGCTCTTAGCGTCTGATCTGGCCTTCTCTTGGTGGGCCCTGCCGGGATCGAACCGACGACATCCACGGTGTAAACGTGGCGCTCTACCAGCTGAGCTAAAGGCCCTCGACGGAATTCTACGGCCCGCCGGCACACCACCACGACGGCATGTCGACGATCACTGGAACTCGACACTTCTGTGTTGCGTTCCTCGTGTGATGCGGACGGCGCCAGCGCTCCGGGATGGCGGCCCTGAACGCAAGGACTCCACATCCACCATGGGTCGACTCTTCGTACGTCCCTCTCGACGCTGACGCTCGTCGGCGTCGCGATGACCACCCTCGTACCGACCTCGACGGCGGCCACGGCCACCAGCACACGGAGCACCATCGGCGTGGCCATCGACGCCATGAAGGACGGCATCGTTCCGTTCACACCGAAGGACGCGCCAGGCGGTCACACCGGCACCGCCAACGGCATCGTCCGCACGATGGACACGATCACCTACCGCATGTCCGTGAACTCCAACGACGGCAGCAGCACGAACGAGCGCTTCACCGTCACCGCTCCTGCTGGCGGTGGACCCCGGCACCCCCGAGACGCCCGACACGACCGACCCGGGTAGGGCCACGTTCCCGTCGGACGCCGTGGTCTCGCCGGACGGACCGCCCTCGACGAAGCCCGGTCCGTCGACGACGACCGGAGCGAGGTCCGCCCTCGCGTTCACGGGCGCAGCAGGCCTCCAGCTCGCCACCGCCGTCGCAGTGCTGCTGCTCGTGCTCGGCACCGGCACCTTCCTGGTCTGCCGCCGACGCCGACGCCAGTCGCACAACCCGCCGCACGACCAGTGACGACGCCCCGGCCCACGTCGAGGCCCGCGTCCTCGAGCACGGAGGCCGCACCCTTCGGTACGGTCGACGTGTGTCGGGGGAACATGCGCGACCGGTGACGGTCCGCGGGAACAGGGTGACGCCGCTGGCGTGGATGCTGCTGTCGTCCGGGCTGGTGGCCGCCGGCGTGTGGCTGGCGTGCTCCGAGGACGTCTTCGGTGGTGCGTGGTTCACGCACGTCTGCTCCAGTGGGCTCCTGCTCGTCGTCGGCCTGCTGGGGCTGCTGCTGGCGGTGAGCACCATCCGCACCCGGGTGCGGGTGTTCCCGGACCGGCTCGAGGCCACCGTGGCCCTCGGCCGCACCCGGACGATCCACCCCGGCGAGCTCGCCCGGTTCCGTGCGTCCGGCACGGGCAACGACGTCGTCAGCGCGTGGACCGCCCGCGGGCGCCCGGGGTTCCAGACGAACCGGTTCCACCGCCACCACGACGCGTTGGAGGACTGGCTCGACCGCAACGGGGGCGAGCCCTGGGCGGAGCACCGGGCGTTCTCCGAGAAGCTCACGCGCCGGACGAAGCGCAAGCCGGTCGCCGACACCGTCTCGATGCTGGTGATCGTCGCGTTCTTCGTCACGATCATCGCCATCTGCCCCGGTCTGTTCGTCCTCGTCGCGTACGACGACGCGCACCAGGAGCAGGTGACCTGCACCATCACCGCGGCCGAGGCGATCACCGTCTCGAACCGGTCCGCGAAGGGCATCGGGTCATCGCACCCGGCGGTCGGCATCGACTCCTCCGACTGCGGCCGCCTCACCTTCTCCCGCGGCATCGACGACGAGAACCAGGAGCGCACCGCGCGCGCGTACGACCGTGCACCCGGTCCGTACACGTTCACGGTCGGTGCCGGGTCGTTCTGGCTGCGCCAGCACGCGCCGTGGGCACGGCTCGGCCCGACCGTCTACGCCATCAGCAGCCCGCGCTGACCGCGTCAGCCCCCTCACACCTCCCGCGGCGCCGTCCACGACACGTCGAGGTCCCAGTCCTCCACCGCCGAGGCCCCGAGCTGCCACACGTACTCGTTCTTGAGCTTCCGACCGTCGTCGCGGAACGGCCCCGTCCGGTACGGGTAGAACGCCACGGTGGGCAGCGTCCCCCCCGGCGCGGTCCGGACGGCGTTGGAGAAGTCCCGGTTGAGCGCACGGAGCTCGGCGACGACGGCCCCGCGGGCGGCAGCGGCGTCGAAGCCCTCGACCGACGCAGCGCCGGCCGCCAGCTGGAACGCGATGTGCAGCTGCCGGTCGCCACCGGCGTCCTCGTGGCTGATCAGCCGGTGGTTCTCCACGGCCTCGAGCAGGGCGGGGTCGCCGTAGACCACGTCGCGGACGACGTCGGGCGCGACCACCGCGCCGTTGTAGTCCACGGACAGGTCGCTCCGGCCGTAGTGGAACAGCAGGGGCAGGTCGAGCTCGGCGAGCTCGAGCAGGTCTGCGTGCCCGGTCGACCGCAGCACGGGGCGCAGGTCCCGCATCCGGACGACGTGGCCGCGGTCGTGGATGTTGTAGCGGATGCGCGGGCTGATGTTCTCCGACCGGGCGATGGTGACGACGAGTTCGCCGAGCTCGTTCGTCTCGATGAGGTACCCGAACGGGTTGAACTGGAACACCATCGGGAGCACGCCGTACTCCCCCTGCTTCGTCAGCGCGCTCGACAGCGCCGGGTCGGCGGCGATCGCCCGCCGGAGCGCCACCGAGAACCCGGTCTCGATGCCGAGGTTGATCTCGAGGTCGCTCGCCCCGTAGGAGCCGAGCACGGTGTGCGCGTACTGCTCGATGTGCGCCCGCATGTTCTCGCTGATGCCCTCGCCGCCGAACGCGCACACGATCGTGTACTCGGACCAGTCCAGGCGGTCGTCCTCGAACAGCGCCTTGAGGAACGGCGGGTAGCTGAGGATCACGTAGGTGAAGTCGGTGCCGAACTCGCGCATCGTCTGGACGACCTTGTCGCGGTCCGGCCCGATCGACTTGATCATCGTCGACTCCGTCAGCGACGCCGTCACGTTCATCCCGGTCGCCCAGGCGCCGAGCGAGAACGCGTTCAGCACGAACGGCTGCTTCGGCAGCTCCTCCGAGGTCCGCGCGAACCCGAGCTGCAGCAGCTGCCGCGTGGCCTGCCGCTCGTCGGGGCCGCGCACCCAGCTCGTCGGGGTGCCCGAGGACCCGGAGGACTCGTCCACGACGACACCACGCCGCGGCAGCCGTCCGTCGAGGCAACGCTCGGGGATGCTCCACCGCTTGACGTAGGAGTCCTTGTCCATCTCGGGCAGGGTGCTGAAGGCCCCGGCGATCCCACCGCTGGTGTCCAGCCGGGAGGCTCGGCCCGACTCCGCCAGGTACGCCCGGTACGCGGGCACCCGCCTGGCCGCCTGCTCCGCCGTCCGCCACGCACGCCACCGACCGAGCGTCCAGCGCAGCGGCTCGATGCCGGGTGCCAGCAGCAGCCGGTGCGTCTGCACCCGCGGCATGAAGAGCGCCACGAACACCTCGACGAGCCACACCACGGAGAACACCGCCGCGCGCTTCACGACGCGCTCCCCACGGTCATCGCGGCTGCCGGTCGCCGGTGCGCCACGGGCGGCGGGGCACTGCGACCGAACCGGAACAGCATCCACGCCATCCGGCCGTCGGACTCATCGACACCGGCGCGGTCGACGAACGCGGCGTGCGAACGGGGGTTCGTGATCACCGTGCCGAACGGGTGCAGCGCGACACCGCGGCGGCTCAGCTCGAGCCAGATCCGCATGAACACCCGACCGGCCTCGACGTGGTCCGCCGCGGTCTCGAACGGCCCCTCGAGCCACCCGAGCTGCCGGACACCGCGCATCGTCGCCAGGTACACCCGGCGGAACACCGCTCCGAGGACGGGCACGTCCCACAGCCCGCGGTGCTCCATCGCCACCCGCAGCACCGGCCCGGGCATGAGCATCGTCTCCGCGGAGAGCCCGTCCCCCGTCGCCGCGGCCTGCCGCTTCGAGAACCGCAGCCAGTGCAGGATCTCGTCGTGCACGGCGTCGTTCCGCAGGTCGTCGAACAGCGTCTCCTGGTTCACGCGCACGATCTCGTCGACGACGGACCGGTCGTCCGTGCTCCGGAACCGGTGACCGGACGCCGCCGCGATCTCCTCGGCCGCAGCCACCGCCTCCCGACCGACCAGGGTGTGGTCGTAGGGCCTGCGCGACGAGCGCCGCGCGAGGAAGCCGGCCAGGGCCTCCCGGTCGTCGTCCGTGACCACGTGTGGGACGAGCGCGACGCTGCCCAGCCGGTGCAGGTGGTCGTCGGGGTCGCGCGTCAGCCGCTCGAAGTCCATCGGGGTGTGGTCCAGCGTCTCGGTCACGGTGAACCCGTGCGCGCGGGCGACCACCGCCAGCCCGGCCAGGAACACCCCGGCGCAGACGTGCCCGAACGGGATCCCGAACGACTCCGCCGGCAGCCCCCGCCGCAGGTCGTAGGACACGGTCGCGGTGCGGTCGTCCTCGACGCCCACCACGATCGGTTGCGAGTTGTGCGGCGACGGGTAGTGTCGCGCGTCCTCGATGATGTCGGTCCACGGTGATGCCATCGGTTCCCCCTCGGTGGTCTCGTGTCCAGATCCTACGGACCCGCCACGACGCCCATGCCGCCGCTGGCATGCACCCGCCGGTCGGCGCCGGCAGCACGCCCGTATGCTCCGACCATGACCGCCATCCGCACCGGCTGCGACCTCGCCGCCGTGCAGGACGTCCTCGACGGCATCCAGGCGCACGGCGAGCGGTACCTCGCGCGGGTCTTCACGGTCCGCGAACGCGCCGACACCGGGGACGACCCGGAGCGGCTCGCCGCGCGGTTCGCCGGCAAGGAGGCCGTCGTGAAGCTGCTCCGCCCGACCCGCACCGACGCCGTCCCGCTGCACGACGTCGCCATCGTCTCGGACGAGCACGGCGCACCCCGGGTGGAGCTGTCCGGAACGGCCGCTGCGCTCGCCGCAGCGGCCGGGATCACGGTCGTCGACGTGTCCCTGTCCCACGAACGGGGGCTGGCGCTGGCGACCGCCGTGGCCCTGTCGGAGCGCTGACGGCGGGGCAGGACGACCGTTCCTGTACGAGCGCACAGCAGGCCGGACGACGGTGCGGTTTCCCGCAGCCGCACGGCGGCTTTCCGGGCTGCTCCCCTCGTTAGCGTTGCTGGCATGCACCAGGACCCGAACACCGCAGCGACGCCCGTCGCGCTCGCTGACCCGACGGCCGAACAGGCCGTCCGACGCGCACTCGCCGACCACGGCCACCTGACCGTCGACGCGATGGACGTCGCCCCGATCGCCGACCTGTACGCGCTCGGCCTGACGTCGCACGCCACGGTGAACGTGATGCTCGCGGTCGAGAACGACCTCGACGCCGAGTTCCCGGACAGCGTCCTGAACCGTGCGACCTTCGCCTCGGTCGAGTCGATCGTCGCCGCGGCGGCCCTGGCGACGGCCCAGTGACGACGGTCCAGCCGGAAGCCCCGGTCCGGGTCCTCGGGACGCCGTCGGACCGCTTCGCCGAGCGCACCGCCGCCGTGGCCGCGGTCGCCGCGCAGTTCGCCGACGAGGTCGACCGTGACGCCCGACCGCCGCGCGAGGCGATCGCCGTGATGCGGGAGTACGGCCTGCTCGCCGCTGCGGTCCCGCTCGAGCACGGTGGCGAGGGCGCCACCGTCACCGAGCTCTCCGTCATCGCGACCGAGCTCGGTCGCGCGTGCGCCGCCACCGGCATGGTGTTCGCGATGCACCAGGGACAGGTCATGGCCCTCTGGCGGCACGGCGGCGACGGTGCCGGCGTGCTCGCGATGATCGAGGCCGTCCGCGACGGTGCACTCGTGGCGTCGTCGACGACCGAGAAGGGCGTGGGCGGCGACGCCCGCCGGTCGACCTGTGCGATCGAGCCCTCCGAGGACGGCCGGATCCGCCTGCGCAAGGACGCGCCGGTGATCTCCTACGCCACCGAGGCCGACGCCGTGTTCGTCACCGCCCGCCGCGACCTCGACGCCCCCGCGTCGGACCAGCGCCTGCTGGTCTGCCGGACCGCGTCGACCGTGCTGTCGCAGACGTCCACCTGGGACACGATGGGCCTGCGCGGCACCTGCAGCAACGGGTGGGTCCTCGACGCGGACACCACCGCGGACGCGGTGTTCCGCGACGACTACGCGACGATCTCCGCGCAGACCGTGCTGCCCGTCTCGCACGTCCTCTGGGCGTCGGTGTGGGTCGGCATCGCCGCCTCCGCCGCCGAGCGTGCCCGTACCGCCGTGCGCAAGCAGGCGCGCGCCAGCGTCGGGACGACCCCGCCCGGGGCGCTCCGGCTGGCCGAGCTGCTCGTCGACCTGCAGCTGCTGGCCGACGCCGTCCGGCACGCGGCCGAGCGGTTCGACGCCGTGGCCGACGACCCCGCGACGCTCGAGTCGAGCGCGTCCGCCCTCGCCGCCAACGCGCTCAAGGTCGGCGCCTCCGAGCGGGTCGTCGACATCGTGACCGCCGCGCTGCGGATCGTCGGCATCGCCGGGTACGCCGCGACGGGGCCGATGAGCATCTCCCGACACCTCCGAGACGCCCACGGTGCCGCCGTCATGGTGAGCAACGACCGTCTCCTCCACAACAACGCCGGACTGGCACTCATGACCGGAGCGATCCTGTGACCCTCACCGAACCCACCACCGAACCCACCACCCTCGACCGGGCCCGCGCAGCGCTGCGCGCCCGGCTCCTCGAGGACCGCGTGCTCATCGACCTCGGCTCCCCCGGGCTCTACGGCCGCACCGGGGTCTTCGAGCACGTGTACGCCGCGGTCGACGCCGCAGGGGTCCGCTCGATGGCCGACCTCGAGTCCTCCGTCGTCCGGTTCCCGCCGGTGGAGCCCCTGGCCGCCTTCGAGCGCACCGACTACATCGCGTCCTTCCCGGACCTCGCCGCGTCGATCTCCGCCTTCACCGGCGACGACCGAGCGCACCGCGAGCTGCTCGCAGCCCGTGAGCGGGGCGAGCGCTGGGAGTCCTTCCTCGAGCCCGCCGACCTGATGCTCACCCCGGCCGTCTGCCACCCGCTCTACGGGCTGCTCTCGGGCACGATCCCCCAGCAGGGCCTCTGGTTCGACGTCCTCGGCGACTCCTTCCGCCGCGAGCCCTCGCTCGACCCGATGCGCCTGCAGGCCTTCCACATGCACGAGTTCGTCCACGTGGGCACGCCCGAGTCGGCGAAGGCCCACCGCGACGGCCGGGTGCCGGCGATGCGGTCGATGCTCGAGGGCCTCGGTCTCGAGATCGACGTGGTGTCGGCCAACGACCCCTTCTTCGGTCGCGTCGGCCGGATCCTCGCCCGCAACCAGGTCGAGGCCTCGCTGAAGTACGAGTTCGTGACGCCGGTCTACGGCGACGCCGGGGACCCCACCGCCATCGGCTCGGCGAACCTGCACGAGGACCACTTCGGCGCCTCGTTCGCGATCAGCACCGCGGACGGCGAGGTCGCCCACAGCGCCTGCGTCGCCTACGGTCTCGAGCGCGTCACCATCGCCCTCTTCGCCGCGCACGGCACCGACCCCGGCTCGTGGCCGGTCGGCGTCCGTCGCGCCCTGGCGCTGTGACGACCCACCACGGGTGGGCGGGCTCCCCGGCCCTCCGCGCCGCCGTGCAGTCACCGCCGTCGGCCCGCGCCGGCGTCGTCATCTGCCCGCCGCTCGGGCAGGAGGGCGTGATCGCGTACCGCACGCTCCGCCTGCTGGCAGACCGCCTGGAGGCTCGTGGCGTGGCCTCGGTGCGCTACGACCCGTCCGGACGTGGCGACTCCGCCCCCGACACCGACCCCGACGCGCAGGTGCGGTCCGCCGTCCGCGCGGCCGCCCTGCTCCGGACGACGGGCGTCCAGCGGATCACCTTCGTCGGACTGGCGTCCGCGGCCGTCGTCGCGGCCGCCGCCGCGACCGAGGACGACGGGCTGGTGGTGTGGGACGCACCGGACTCCGGTCGCGCCTGGCTCCGCCGGCAGCGCGCCCTCGCGAGCATCACGGTCGAGGGCGAGCGGGTCCTGGACGGCGTCGAGAGCATCATCGGGATGGACCTCGCCGAGGACGAGGCCGCAGCCCTGTCCGCGCTGCGCTTCACCCCGCGCACGGGCGCCACGCTCGCGCTCGTCCGCCCCGGCGGTCGCGTGCCGAAGGCGCTCGGGGACGTGGCCACGGCCGAGGCCCCCGGGAGCGCCGAGCTCCTCGACCGCACCAGCGTCCACGCCCGCATCCCCGGCGACGCCGTGGACGCAGTCGTCTCCTGGGTCGACACCTGGGCCCCGACGACGACGGTCCCCGTCACCGTGCCCGCACTCGAGCGCCTGGTCGACGTCGACCACCGCGTCTCCGAGCGGGTCGTCCTGCTCGGTCCGGAACGGCTGTTCGCGATCGAGAGCGTGACGTCACGGCAGGCCCCCGACGCCCCCGTGGTCGTGCTGCACAACGGTGCCGCCGAGCACCACGTCGGCTCCGCGGACTACCAGGTCACGCTCGCCAGGAAGCTCGCCCGCGACGGCGCCCGCGTCGTCCGGGTCGACCGGCGCGGCACCGGCGAGAGCTCCGTCGTCCGCGCCGACGAACGCGACTACCTGTTCGCGCAGGAGTGGCTCGACGACCAGTCGGCGATCGTCACGGCGCTCGCGGCCCCCACGGAGCAGCTCGTCGTGGTGGGGATGTGCGCCGGCGCCTGGATCGCCGGACGCGCCCACGAGGACGCCCCGCGCCTCGTCGTGGAGATCAGCCCGAACGACTACCGCCGCCGACCCGCGCTCCCCGGCGCCTACAGCGACGCCGTGCGCGCGGTCGACTCCCCGTCCCCGCGTCGGCAGTGGATCCGTGAGCGGTACAACGTCGTGGTGCCGAAGTGGCTCCGTGACCGCATCGCGCGACGCGACCGACCCGGTGGGGTCCTCGACCACGTGAAGCCGCTCGTGGCGCAGGGCACCGACGTCGTGGTCATCGTGGCGGACGGCGACGCGGAGCTGTTCGACCGCCTCGGTGGCCAGCGCGCCCTGCGACGGTTCCCGGTCGGCGGTCGTGGCGGCGGGGTGGAGCTCGTGCACGTGGTCGACGGCGACCACGCGCTGTTCGCCCCGGCGATGCGGGCGGTCGTCATCGACGAGGTGCGCGCCCGTGTCCGTGCGGCCTTCCCCGTCCACGCCTGAGCACGAGGTGTAGGCAGGACCCGTGCGACGAGTGACGGCGACAGCGGTGGGGCTGGCCGTCGTGGTGCTCGTCGCCGGGTGCGCCGCACCGCAGGGCGCACCGCAGGGCGCCCCGCCGTGGCCCCGGCCGACCGACCTCGCGGCGCGGGCGCAGGACGCCGGCCTGCGCGACGTCTGGGGTGAGCGGCTCGCGGAGCACGTCCACACGCACGTGACGATCACCGACGGTGACGAGCCAGTGGTCATCCCGGGCGACATCGGGCACTCGGCCGCCCAGCGTTTCGCCGCCGAGGTCCACACGCACGACACGTCGGGCATCGTGCACGTCGAGTCGCCCGAACGGCGGACGTTCACCCTCGGGCAGTTCTTCGACGAGTGGGGCGTCTCCCTCGGTCCGGCGCACGTCGGCGGGCTGCACGGGGACCTGACCGTGTGGGTCGACGGCCACCGGTCCTACGGCAACCCGCGCTCGATCCCGTTGCGCGACCTGGAGCAGGTCGACCTCGTGGTCACGACGATCGGCGAGGTGCCCCGACGACCGGCTGCGTTCGACTGGCCACCGCAGTACGACTGAGGACGACGGTGCCACCGGCGCCACGGTCGTCGGCAGCGCACGCGTCCGCGGCGAGCAGCGCGTCGGCGACCGCCTCCGGGTGCTCGACGTGCGCGAAGTGCCCGCAGTCCTCGAGCAGCACGGTCCGGACCCGCGGCAGGACCCCGACCAGGCGCGCCAGGTCCGTCACCCGGGCGAACACGTCGTCCTGTCCGGCGACGGCCGTGACGGGGACCGTGATGCCGCGCCACCGGTCCGTGTCGTAGGCGGCACCGGAGCGGGCGGCCGCCAGGAAGCCCTCGGGGCGGAGCTCCTCGACGAACGCGTCGAGGACACTGCGGTCGAGCCGTCCGACGTGCGTGAAGACCGGCGCTGCGAGCAGCCGGAGCAGCCCGACCGCCGCCAGTGTGCGGAGCAGCGGGACCGCGGCGCCCCTGGTCACGGCGAGGCCGGCGCGGAGCAGGGTGAACGCCGGCAGCGTCACGAGCCCGAAGAGCGGGTGCCGAGCGGCGTGGGCCGTGGCGAAGGTGGTGCCGGACACGAGCACCACCGAGCGGACACGCTCCGGCATGGTCACGGCGCAGTGCATCGCCACGAAGGCGCCCATCGAGTGCCCGACCACGTCGACGGCGTCCATGTCGAGGGCGTCGAGCACCTCTCCGAGCACGCGCACGGCGTCGTCCGTGGAGAGCGGCACGGCCGGCGCCGGCGAGGACCCCCAGCCGGGCAGGTCGACGAGCACGAGCCCGCGCCCGTCGAAGCCGTCGGCCGCGCGGAGCAGCGGTGTCCACGTCGTCCAGGAGCCCGCGACGCCGTGGAGCAGCAGGAGGGGCCGGTCACCGAGCCGCACGTGCACGACGACGTCGCCGACGGCGGTCGGCACGACCATCCGGGTGAGCGACCACGGTGTCGGGTCCGACGTCACCGGGAACGGTGCGTAGGCGGGCGGCGCGACCATCTCGGGTGCGTCACCCGTGTCGATGCGGTCCACCGTGCCTCCAGTCCGGCGCGTCTGCGCCCCCGTGGAGGATTCGGAGCCGACGCGTCTGCGGTTGCCTAGGCGGCCGCGACGGGGGTGGTGCAGGCCGCGAGGCGGTCGAGCGCGGAGCGGTACTCGGTGACGTCCCGGGCGATGCCGGGCTCCGAGATGATCGAGGCGCGGATCCGGCCCTGGACGTCGATGACGAACGTGGCGCGGTTCGCGAAGCCCTTGTGCTCGAGGAACACGCCGTACTCCTTCGACACGGCGCCGTGCGGCCAGAAGTCGGCGAGGAGCTCGAAGTCGTAGCCGTTCTGGTCGGCGAACGACCGGAGCGTGGCCTTCGAGTCGACCGAGATGCCGATGAGCTCGATGCGGTTGTCCTGGAACATCGCGATGTTGTCGCGGAGTTCGCAGAGCTCGCTCGTGCAGGTCGACGAGAACGCCAGCGGGAAGAAGACGAGTGCGACCGGGCGGGATCCGCGGTGGTCGCTGAGTCGGACGTGCTCACCGAACTGGTTCGGGAGCTCGAAGTCCGGCGCGAGTGAGCCGATCTCCAGTGCCATCAGGCGTGTGCTTCTTCCTCGGGCTGCGGGTGTGCCCGTCGATCCACGCTCACGCAGGGTCTGCGTGGGCACGATCGGCAATCGTACGCCGACGACACGTGAATGCAAGGACCTGTCCACCCAGGCTGTCTGTCCGACGTGGGGCCTAGAGTGGTCGAGGCTCCCGCCGCCGGTCGCGACCCGATCGATCGGTGGGCCGACCATGTCCCCACCACGAGAACGAACGAGGTCAACGGTGACGGTGAACGACCAGGACCCGCGCAGCACCGCAGGAACCGACCAGGACCCGGAGGAGACCGCCGAGTGGCGTGAGTCCCTCGACGGTCTGGTCGCGGCCCAGGGGCACCAGCGGGCGCGCGAGATCATGCAGAGCCTGCTGAAGCGCTCGAACGAGCTGCACCTCGGTGTGCCGATGGTCCCGACGACCGACTACGTGAACACCATCGCGCCGGAGGACGAGCCCGAGTTCCCGGGCGACGAGGAACTCGAGCGCCGGTACCGCCGGTGGATCCGCTGGAACGCGGCCGTCACGGTGCACCGCGCACAGCGCCCCGGAGTCGCGGTCGGTGGGCACATCTCGACGTACGCGTCGAGCGCCGCCATGTACGAGGTCGGCTACAACCACTTCTTCCGCGCGCAGGACCACGCCTCCGGTGGCGACCAGGTCTTCTTCCAGGGCCACGCCTCCCCCGGCATGTACGCCCGCGCGTACCTCGAGGGCCGCCTCGGCGAGGACCAGCTCGACGGCTTCCGCCAGGAGAAGTCCCACGCCGGCGGCGGACTGTCGTCGTACCCGCACCCACGCCTGATGCCGCACTTCTGGCAGTTCCCGACCGTGTCGATGGGCATCGGCCCGATCAACGCGATCTACCAGGCCCAGCAGGCCAAGTACCTGACCAACCGCGGCATCAAGGACGCCTCCGACCAGCAGGTCTGGGCGTTCCTCGGTGACGGCGAGATGGACGAGGTCGAGTCCCGCGGCCAGCTGCAGGTCGCGGCCAACGACGGCCTCGACAACCTCAACTTCGTCATCAACTGCAACCTGCAGCGCCTCGACGGACCGGTCCGCGGCAACGGCAAGATCATCCAGGAGCTCGAGGCCTTCTTCCGCGGCGCGGGCTGGAACGTCATCAAGGTCGTCTGGGGCCGCGAGTGGGACGACCTGCTCGCCCGCGACACCGAGGGCGCACTGCTCAACCTGATGAACCAGACGCCGGACGGCGACTACCAGACGTACAAGGCCGAGAACGGTGCCTACGTCCGCGAGAACTTCTTCGGGCGCGACCCGAAGGCGCTCGAGCTGGTCAAGGACTACACCGACGACCAGATCTGGAACCTCAAGCGCGGTGGCCACGACTACCGCAAGGTGTACGCGGCGTTCAAGGCCGCGGCGGAGCACAAGGGCCAGCCGACCGTCATCCTGGCGAAGACGGTCAAGGGCTACGGCCTCGGCCCGAGCTTCGAGGGCCGCAACGCGACCCACCAGATGAAGAAGCTGACGCTCGACAACCTCAAGCAGTTCCGCGACGAGATGCGCATCCCGATCTCCGACGCGCAGCTCGAGGAGAACCCCTACACACCGCCGTACTACCACCCGGGCAACGACGACGAGGCGATCCAGTACATGCACGAGCGCCGCGCCGCGCTCGGCGGGTACGTCCCGGAGCGCCGGACGAAGTACACGTCCATCACCCTGCCGGACGACGCCAAGTACCAGGTCGTCAAGAAGGGCTCCGGCAAGCAGGAGATCGCCACCACGATGGCGTTCGCCCGACTGCTCAAGGACCTGCTCCGCTCCCCGGACTTCGGCAACCGCGTGGTGCCGATCATCCCGGACGAGGCCCGCACCTTCGGCATGGACGCCTACTTCCCGACGGCGAAGATCTACAACCCGAACGGCCAGCACTACACGTCGGTCGACCGCGAGCTGCTCCTGGCGTACAAGGAGAGCCCGCAGGGCCAGATCATCCACGTCGGCATCAACGAGGCCGGCGCCCTCGCGGCCTTCACGGCCGTCGGCACCTCGTACTCGACGCAGGGCGAGCCGCTCATCCCGGTCTACGTCTTCTACTCGATGTTCGGGTTCCAGCGCACCGGCGACGCCATCTGGGCCGCCGGGGACCAGATGACCCGCGGGTTCATGATCGGCGCCACCGCCGGCCGCACCACCCTCACCGGTGAGGGCCTGCAGCACGCTGACGGCCACTCGCCGCTCCTCGCCGCGTCGAACCCCGCGGTCGTCTCCTACGACCCGGCCTACGGCTACGAGATCGGGCACATCGTGCAGGCCGGCCTCGACCGGATGTACGGCACGAACGAGGACGGCTCGCCGAAGCACGACGACCCCAACGTCATGTACTACCTGACGGTCTACAACGAGCCGATCGTGCAGCCGGCCGAGCCCGAGGGCGTCGACGTCGAGGGCATCACCAAGGGCATGTACCTGCTCAAGGGCAGCGAGCACGACGGCCCGAAGGCGCAGCTCCTCGCGTCGGGTGTCGCCGTGCCGTGGATCCTCGAGGCCCAGCAGCTCCTCGCCGAGGACTGGGGCGTCTCCGCCGACGTCTGGAGCGTCACGAGCTGGGGCGAGCTGTACCGCGACGGTGTCGCGGCGGAGCAGCACGCGTTCCTCAACCCGAACGAGCAGCCCCGCACGCCGTACGTCACCGAGCGCCTGCTCGGCACCGAGGGCCCCGTCGTCGCCGTCAGCGACTTCATGCACCTCGTGCAGGAGCAGATCCGCCCGTTCGTGCCGACGGACTACGCAACGCTCGGCGCCGACGGGTTCGGGTTCTCCGACACGCGCCCGGCCGCCCGCCGCTTCTTCCACATCGACGGCCCCTCGGTCGTCGTGCGGACGCTGCAGCAGCTCGCCCGCCAGGGCAAGGTCGACGCGGCACTCGTCCAGCAGGCCATCGACAAGTACCGCCTGCACGACGTGACCGCCGGCACCACGGGCAGCGCCGGCGGCGAGAGCTGATCACCCGGTGACGACTGTCCGCACCGACGCCGCGAGCCGGGAGAACGACCGTGAACGGGCGCTCTCCTGGCTCCGGCAGGTGTCGGGCGAGCTCTCCACCGCCACCATCAAGCGGCTCGAGGACACGCTCCCCTGGTACAGCGAGATGCCCCCGGGGCGCCGTTCCGCCGTCGGCATGGTGGCGCAGGCCGGCATCACCTCGTTCATCTCCTGGCTCGAAGGCAGTGCCTCCACGCCGTGGATCGCCGCGGCCGACGTCTTCGGGTCCGCGCCGCGGGAGCTCCTGCGGTCGGTGAGCCTGCAGCAGACCCTGCAGCTCATCCGCGTCGTCGTGACCGTGGTGGAGGAACGCGCCAAGGACGACGAGATGCTGCAAGAGGCCATCTTGAAGTACTCGCGGGACATCGCCTTCGCGGCCGCCGACGTCTACGCCCGGGCGGCCGAGGCCCGCGGGCTGTGGGACGCCCGGCTCGAGGCCCTCGTGGTCGACTCGATCCTCTCCGGCGAGTACGACGACGAACTGCCCTCGCGCATCGCCGCCCTCGGGTGGCACGGCCACGGCGAGGTCGCGGTGCTCGTCGGCACCGCCCCGAAGCAGCTCGAGGTCGACCAGGTCCGCCGGACCGCACGGCACATGGACGCCGACGTGCTCATCGGCGTGCAGGGCTCCCGGCTCGTCGTCGTGATCGGCCGGGCCACGCCGCGGGACGACGTCCCCGAGGGCGAGGAGCCGGTGTCCTTCACGGCCATCGCGCAGTCGCTCGAACCGCTCTTCGGCGAGGGTCACCTGGTGCTCGGCAACGAGGTCACCGGGGTCGTCGACGCCTCGACGTCCGCCAAGGCCGCCCTGGCCGGGTTCGCCGTGGCCCGCGCCTGGCGGGGTGCTCCTCGTCCCGCCCTCGCCGACGACCTGCTCCCCGAACGGGCCCTCGCTGGCGACCCGCTCGCCCGGTCGGCCCTGGTCCAGCGCATCTACGTGCCGCTGAAGGACCAGTCCACCGAACTCCTGCAGACGCTCTGGTGCTACCTCGACACCGGCCGCTCGCTCGAGGCCACCGCGCGGGAGCTCTTCGTCCACCCGAACACCGTGCGCTACCGCCTTCGCCGCGTCGCGGACATCATCGGCTGGGACGCCACCCACGCCCGTGACGCCCTCATCGTGCAGTCGGCGCTCATCCTCGGGGCGATGTCGGAGTCGTCCGCCGGTCGTCGCCGCGTCGGCCGACGGTAGAGGTCCCACAATGTCTCGACCCGTTTCGTGTCGGGAGTCCACACGGGCGCGGCTCTCCCCGAGGGCAAGGATTGTTCGGTGATCGTCGTCGTCGCGCCCGGACAGGGCTCCCAGACCCCCGGATTCCTCGCGCCCTGGCTCGAGGACGCCGCCGTCCGTGACCGTGTCGGAGCGTGGTCCGAGGCCATCGGCGTCGACCTCGCAAAGCACGGCACCGAGTCCGACGCGGAGACCATCAAGGACACCGCGCTCGCGCAGCCGCTCATCGTCGCCGCCGGGCTCATCACGGCCGACGCCCTCCTGGCCGACGGCCGCCGTGCCCACGTCGGCGGTGTGGCCGGCCACTCGGTCGGCGAGTTCACCGCCGCCGCGGTCGCGGGCATCCTGCAGCCCACCGACGCCGTCGCCCTCGTCGCCGAGCGCGGCCGGGCCATGGCGGACGCCGCAGCACTCGAACCCACCTCGATGGCGGCCGTCCTCGGTGGCGACCCCGACGAGGTCGCCCAGGCCCTCGACGCCCACGGCCTCGTGCCGGCGAACCACAACGGCGGCGGCCAGACGGTCGTCGCCGGCAGCGCGGACGCCGTCGCCGCGCTCGTCGCCGCTCCCCCGACGAAGGCCCGGGTGATCCCGCTCGCCGTCGCCGGTGCGTTCCACACCCGGTACATGGCCCCGGCGGTCGAGCGTGTCGCACCCGTCGCCGCCGCCGCTGCCGTCACGGACCCCACCCTGCCGATCTGGACCAACGCCGACGGCTCCCGCGTCGACGACGGCCGTCGGTTCGTCGACCTCATGGTCCAGCAGATCGCCAGCCCCGTGCACTGGGACGCCGTCATGACGTCCTTCCAGCAGGCCGGCGTCACCGGGATCATCGAACTCGCACCCGCCGGTGCCCTCGTGGGGCTCGCCAAGCGCGGCCTCCGCGGCACCCCGACCGTCGCGGTCAAGTCCCCCGAGGACCTGCCTGCCGCGATCGAGCTCCTCACGACCGAAGAGGTACCCGCATGACCCTCACTCCCGACTCCTCCGCCCAGCCCGCCGCGCGCCCCGTGCTCGCGCAGCGCCGCGGTCACGAGTTCAGCCGCATCATGGCGTTCGGCGCCGCCCGCGGCGAGCTCGTCGTGCCGAACGACGACCTCATCGGTCCGATCGACTCGTCCGACGAGTGGATCCGCCAGCGCACCGGCATCGTCACGCGCATGCGCGCCGGCGCCGACGTCGAGGCCGTCGACCTCGCCGAGGCCGCGTCGCTCGAGGCCATCGCCAAGGCCGGTCTCACCCCGGACCAGATCGGCGTCGTGCTCGTCAGCACCGTCACGAACACCGTCGCCACCCCGTCGATGGCCGCGCTGCTCGCCGAGCGCATCGGTGCCACGCCGGCCGCCGCGTACGACATCAGCGCCGCCTGCGCCGGGTACGCCTACGGCATCGCCCAGGCCGACTCGTTCGTGAAGTCCGGCATCGCCGACCACGTGCTGGTCGTCGGCGCCGAGAAGCTCAGCGACATCGTCGACCCCACCGACCGCTCGATCTCGTTCCTGCTCGGTGACGGTGCCGGCGCAGCGGTCGTCGGCCCGAGCGACTTCCCCGGCATCGCCCCCACGATCTGGGGCTCCGACGGCTCCAAGTGGGACGCCATCGGCATGACCGCGACCTTCAACGAGTGGCAGGCGGGTGCAGCGCGGCCGACGATCCGGCAGGCCGGCCAGACCGTGTTCCGCTGGGCCGTCTGGGAGATGGTCAAGGTCGCCCGCGAAGCGCTCGAGACCGCCGGCGTCCGTCCGGACCAGCTCGCCGCCTTCGTCCCGCACCAGGCGAACATCCGCATCATCGACGAGTTCGCGAAGCAGCTCGGCATCCCAGACTCGGTGATGATCGGTCGCGACATCACGACCACCGGCAACACCTCAGCAGCGAGCATCCCGCTCGCCACCCACCGCCTGCTCGAGGAGCACCCGGAGCTGTCGGGCGGCCTCGCCCTGCAGATCGGGTTCGGCGCCGGCCTCGTCTTCGGGGCGCAGGTCGTCGTCCTCCCGTAGGACATCCGCTTTCCCTCAGTCCCGCACGGCTGCGGGCGCGGGACCACCCCGTGCCCTAGGCTGATCAACGGTCAAACGACACCCCCCTCAAGGAGACACCATCATGGCCCTGTCCAACGAAGAAGTCCTCGCCGGCCTGGCCGAGCTGATCAACGACGAGACCGGCATCGCCACCGACACGGTGCAGTCGGACAAGTCCTTCACCGACGACCTCGACATCGACTCCATCTCGATGATGACGATCGTCGTGAACGCCGAAGAGAAGTTCGACGTCAAGATCCCGGACGAAGAGGTCAAGAACCTCAAGACCGTCGGTGACGCCGTCGACTTCATCGTCAAGGCCCAGGCCTGACACGAACTTCCCTGAACGCCGTGGTCCGGCTCGACCTCCCGGTCCCCGGCCACGGCGTTCTCCACGTCCACCACTGAAGAGACAAGTCGTTCCATGACCAACAAGACCGTCGTCGTCACCGGGATCGGTGCGATCACCCCTCTCGCTGCGACTGCCACGGAGACCTGGGACGCCCTGCTCGCGGGCAAGTCCGGCATCACCAGGATCGAAGACCCGCGCTTCGCCGCGCTCGAGCTCCCCGTCGAGTTCGCCGGCCAGGCGCGCCACTGGATCACCGACCAGCTCACGCGCCCCGAGACCAAGCGCTTCGACCCGTCGTCGCAGCTCTCGCTCATCGCCGCACGTGAAGCCTGGGCCGACGCCGGCATCGACGCCGAGTCCGTCGTCCCCGAACGCCTCATCGTCGACTGGGCCACCGGCATCGGCGGCGTCAACACGCTGCTCGACGCCTGGGACACTCTCCGCGAGAAGGGCCCGCGCCGGGTCCTCCCGATGACGGTGCCCATGCTCATGGCCAACGGGCCCGCCGCGGCCATCGAGATGGAGTTCGGCGCCCGCGGTGGCGCTCGCACCTATCTCTCGGCGTGCGCGTCGTCGACCGAGTCCCTCGCCGAGGCCTACCGCCACGTCGCGACCGGTGAGGCCGACATCGTCATCGCCGGTGGCGCCGAGGCTGCGTTGCACCCGATGCCGCTCGCCTCGTTCGCCGCGATGCAGGCGCTGTCCCGGCGCAACGACTCCCCCGAGACCGCGTCGCGTCCGTACGACGTCACGCGCGACGGCTTCGTGCTCGCGGACGGTGCCGCGGCGCTCATCCTCGAGACCAAGGAGCACGCCGAGGCCCGCGGAGCGAGGATCTACGCCGAGGTCGCCGGTGCCGGCATCACCTCCGACGCCTTCCACATCACGGCCCCGGACCCCGAGGGCAGCGCTGCGGCCCGTGCCGTCCTGATGGCGCTCGAGCACGCCGGCGCCTCGCGCGAGGACGTCGTCCACGTCAACGCCCACGCCACGTCGACGCCCGTCGGTGACATCGCCGAGTACCACGCCATGCGCCGGGTCTTCGGTGACCACCTCGACTCGGTCGTCGTCTCGGCGACCAAGGCGTCGACCGGTCACCTCCTCGGTGGTGCCGGTGCGATCGAGGCCGTCTTCACCGCCCTCGCGCTCCACAACCGTGTCGCACCGCCGACGATCAACCTCACCGAGCAGGACCCGGAGATCGTCATGGACGTCGCGACCTCGCCGCGCGAGCTCCCGGCCGGCGACCTGCTCGCGGTGAGCAACTCGTTCGGCTTCGGTGGGCACAACGCGGTCGTCGCGTTCCGCTCCGTCTGACCCACGACACGAACGGCCGCAGCCCACGCGGGTTGCGGCCGTTCTGCTGTCCAGCCGGGAGGCTCACCCCACCCCCGGCACTCACCCCACCTCCCCGAGACGCCCCTGTCTGCGCGGAACACCCCTGTCTCCGCGAAACGGTCCTGTCTCGGCGAGGCTCGGTCGGCTGGAGACGGTCCTGTCTGCGGCGAGACGGTCCTGTCTGCACGAGACGGTCTTGTCTGGGCGAAGCTCGGGCTGCCCGAGACACCCCTGTCTGCGCGGAACACCCCTGTCTCCGTGAAACGCCCCCGGACACACGAGACGCCGCCGTTTTCGGCGGCGTCTCGCGGGATCGGGGGTGTCTCAGACAGACAGGGGCGTCTCAGCGCGGGTCAGGAGGAGGACTCCTTCGCGAGACGGGGGCGTCTCGGCGTGACAGGGGTGTGTCAGCCCACGCGGTGGAGCCAGACGACGGGGTTGCCCTCGGCAGCGTGGCGGAACGGTTCGAGCTCGTCGTCCCAGGCCTGCCCGAGCGCCAGTCGCAGTTCGCGGTGGAGCTCGAGGGCGTTGCTGCCGGCGACCTCCATGGCGTACCGGACGCGGTCCTCGGGGATGACCATGTTGCCGGTGACGTCGGTCTGCGCGTAGAAGACGCCGAGGTCCGGCGTGTGCATCCAGCGGCCGCCGTCAGAGGCGGCGCTGGGCTCCTCGGTGACCTCGTACCGGAGGTGCTCCCACCCGCGCAGGGCCGAGGCGATCGCGGCACCCGTACCAACCGCACCCGTCCAGGTGTACTCAGTGCGGCGTGAGCCGTCCTGCGCCGGCTGGTCCAACCAGGAGAAGTTCACGGCGCGACTCATCGCGCGACCTGCTGCCCATTCGACATGGGGGCAGAGCGCGCGTGGGGAGGAGTGCACGTAGAGCACTCCCGACGCAGTCCCGGTCATGGTTCCTCCGATCATCAGGTGCGACTTCCCCATCGACCTGTGCTGGAGGATCCTGGTGCGAGGCACTGCGGAACCATCGATATGCGATTGTGATGTCCTCGCGGACACGCCCATTATGCAGCCCACCGCCTGGGTACGGCAAGGACACCGGGCGGATCAGTGGAAGACGGCCCCGTCGGTGTCGAGCGGATGCCGTTCCCCGGCCTCGAGCGCGACCGTCAGGCGGTTCTCCGGCGGCGGGATCGGGCAGGCGTACTGGTACGAGAACGCGCACGGCGGCAGGACCAGGTCGTTCCAGTCGAGCTCGACCTCGGCCGGACCGCCCGGGTCGGCGACGAACAGGAACCGCCCCATCGAGTACGAGCTGCCCGGGTCGTCCTCGGGCAGCGCACTGGTGGCGTCCTGGACGATGAGCTGCAGCCGTGCCGACCCGCCGAACGGTGCCGAGCGGACCGCAAGGATCCTGGCGATCTCACCGCGGATTGTGGTGTCGATCGTGCCGGCGACCACGAGCGGTTCGCCGGCGGCGTCGAGGACGCTCCCCCGAGCCTCCTGGCGGTCGACCGGTGTGTACCTGCCGGAGGTGACCAGGTCCGACGGAGGGAACCGGTCGATGCGCGCGAAGCGGGTGATCGCCTCGGCCCCCGGGTCCCAGACCCGGAGGGTGTGGCCAGCACCGGAGGCGGCGACCGTGGCGGCCATGCCGTCGGGGAAGGTGACGGTGGACGCGACGACCGCGTCGTCACCGGCGACCAGGACCGTGCTGTCGACGGGGACGCCGTCGACGACGATGCCGTCCGATGCAGCCGCGGTGACCTGCAGACCGCCGACCGCGGGTGCCCAGGTGCCGGGCACGGGCCAGACCTGCTGCGGCTGGTCGACGTGCTGGCTGTTCACGAGCGCCAGCGGGCCTCGGGCGCTGCGTGCCCAGCGGTCGCGGGCCTCGGCGTCGGTCATGCCTGCTCCTGCCGCGGGTAGATGACCTTCTGCACGATGATGATCACCGACGCGGCGACCGGGACGGCCACGAGGGCGCCGAGCACGCCGCCGATGGTGGCTCCGGCGACGGCGGCGATGACGACGAGCGCACCGGGCACCTGGACCGCGCGCGACATGATGCGCGGGGAGATCACGTACGACTCGACCTGCATGTAGACGAGGTAGTAGATCGCAGCGGCCAGCGCGGTCGCCGGTGAGGCGAAGAAGCAGAGCAGCGAGATGACGATGGCGGCGCTGATCGTGCCGACCAGCGGGATGAGCGATCCGATGAAGGCGAAGGTCGCGAGCAGCACCGGCAGGGGTGCGCCGATGATGATCAGCAGCGCGAGACTCAGCACGCCGTTGATGCCGGCCTGGGTGATCTGTCCGACGACGTAGCGGCCCACGGAGGAGGTGACCTCCTCACTGACGGCGATGTAGTTCTCGCGGCGGGACGCCGGGACGAAGCGGTACATCATCCGCTTCATGCCCCGCATCGACGCGAGGAAGTACAGCATCAGGATGAGCACGATGAGGGCGCCGGTGATGCCCGAGAGGATCCCGCTGCCCACCGCGAGGATGCCGCCGCCGAGGCTCAGGAGGTTGCCCGGGTCCTCCACGAACGACTGCAGCGACTGCAGCGCGTGGTTGACGTCGAACGACCCGTTGAGCTGCTTCGACAGGTCCTGCACCCACTGCTGGCGGGAGAGGTCCTGCACGATCTCCGGGAAGTTCTGCACCAGGTTGGTCGCCTGGTTGATGAGGATCGGCACCACCGCGAAGACCACACCTGCGAAGGCGGCCAGCACGGTGACGACGACTGCGAGGATCGCGAGCCAGCGCGGGACGTAGCGCTCCATGAACGTGACGAGGGGGTCGAGACCGAGCGCGATGAACAGGGCGACGCCGATGTAGACCAGGACCGTCGAGAGCTGGCCGATCAGGGACCCGACCAGGAGCGCCACGAGGACGCCGATGCCGCCCATGAAGCCGATGCGGAAGGCGTTGACACGGACACCGGTGCCGGCGCGGGAGGCCTCGAACACGACGTTGGGGGTGGGGCCGGGGCTGTCGACGCCGTGGGGCGCGTTCCGTCGGCTTCGCAGGTGCATGGTGGGCGGGCGGCCTTTCGGATCCTCGCGCACCCGGCCCGTGCCAGGTTGCGATTCGACTACGTGGGGCGGGCCAGCGTCGGCACGGCTCGAACCCGCGCTGGTGGTGCGACTACGTGGGGCGGGCGGGACTCGAACCCGCGAATCGTTCCGTTATGAGCAGACTGCCTTGACCAGCTTGGCTACCGCCCCTCGTCGGCAGGCCTAGGCCACCGGCTCCCCACGATACAGCGCCTCGAATGTAGCGAGCGTGCGGTTGATGTCGTGCGCCTCGATCATGGCCAGGCTGCGCTGGCGCAGGGCCACGTAGTCCTCGTCCGACGCGGTGAGGACGAGCGCGAGCTTGGCGGCGAGGTCCTGCTCGTCGCCCGGTGCGAACAGGTACCCGTTGCCGTCGATGAGGTGCGGCAGCGCCATCGAGTCCGCCGCGACGACGGGGAGTCCCGACGCCATGCCCTCGAGCGAGGCGATGCTCTGCAGCTCGGCGGTCGAGGGCATCGCGAACACGGTGGCGTTCGTCAACGCACGGTACTTGACCTCGTCGGAGACGAACCCGAGGAACGTGACGCGGTCCTCGATGCCGAGCTCCTTCGCCTGGGCGGTGAGCTTCGGGATCATCTCGCCGTCGCCGACGATCGTGATCGTGGCGTGCAGTTCCGCCGGCAGCAGCGGCAGCGCCCGGAGGAGGACGTCGAGGTTCTTCTCCGGGGCGACGCGTCCGACGAACACGATGTCGTTGCCGACGGGGCGGCCCTCACGCGCCACGTACCGGGAGGCGTCGATGCCGCAGGAGATCGCGAGGACACGCTGCCCGGCGATCGCCTTGCGGAGGTAGTCCGCAGCGAGGTTCGTCGGCGTCGAGATCACGTCGGCGAGGCGGTAGGTCTTCGCGGCGTCGTTCCAGGCGATCTTCAGCGCGATCGGCAGCGTGAAGCGACCGAACGGCGTGTACTCGAGCAGGTTCTCCGGCATGAAGTGGTTCGTCGCGATGATGCGGACGCCGCGGTCGTGGGCCTCACGGGCGACACCGCGGCCGATGATGATGTGCGACTGGATGTGGACGACGTCGGGCCTGATCGCGTCGATCAGCGGTGCGACGTGCCGGCGGACGGTCCAGGGCCAGGCGAAGCGCAGCCAGGCGTGGAGCGGCCACTTGTAGGACGGCAGCCGGTGCACGGTGAGGGTGACCCCGTGGTGCTCTTCCTCGTACGTGCCGTGGTGGCGGTTCGCGGCCGGGGCGATGATGTGGACCTCGTGGCCGCGTTCGGCCAGGCCGACGGCGAGCTGCTCGGTGAAGGTCGCGGCACCGTTCACGTCCGGTGCGAACGTGTCGGCGGCCATGAGGACCCGCAGCGGGTGGTGCGCTGCCGGGTGTTCCTGCGGTACGGGGGTGGCGTCTGCTGACACGGCGGGCGTCGTCCTCTCCTGGGCGTTCGTCCGGCACCGGTGGTGGTCGGGTACCGGGCTGCTCTGGATTCGGAACGCTACCGTACCCCTCTGTCCGGGCACGTCAGCCGCGCGGCTGACGAGCGCCCCCACCGGGATGACGACAAGGCCACCGGAGGACCAGGACGCTGCTACCGCCGCGCCTCCGGGTGGTGCTTCGCGAGCAGGAACACCCCGGTGACGGCGATGGCGGCGGCCACCACGAACCCGAGCACGGCGACGAGCGGTGCCCCGTCGGCCTCGTCGAGCACGATGACCCCGATGCCGACCGCCACGATCGGGTCGACGACGGTGAGCCCTGCGATGACCAGGTCGGCCGAACCCGCCGAGTAGGCGTTCTGCACGAAGTACCCGCCGAGCGAGGCCGCGACGACCACCCCGACGATCGCCAGCACCGTGACCCAGTCGAACGTGTGGTTGAGGATCCGGTTCAGGGTGACCTTGGCGAGTGTCGCGACGAAGCCGTAGAGCACCCCGGCACCGATGATGTAGTACAGCGCGCTCTTGTGCTTCGCGACGACACGGAACGAGACAAGGACCAGCACCAGCACGACGGCCAGGATCACCAGCACGGTGATGAGCTGGCCGCGAGTGATCGCGCTCTCGTGGCCGACGAACGCCGCGATCCCGACGAAGATCCCGACGCCGACGATGCAGGTCCAGACGGCCCGTCGAGCAGCCTGACCAAGCGGGACACCGGACGACCGCGATGAGAACCACGTGGTGATGACGAGCGCCACCGCGCCGAGCGGCTGCACGACGATGAGCGGCGCGAAGGCGATGCTCGTGAGCTGGAGCACGACGGCGATGCCGAGCATGAGCGTGCCGAGGACCCAGTACCCGCTCGAGACCAGCGCCATGACGTGCCGGATGCTCAGCCCCTGCGGCTGCTTGCCGAGCCGGGCTTCGACCCGCTTGACGCCGCGGCTCTGGAACTGCGCGCCGAGCGACAGGAACACGGCGCCGACGAGTGCGACGGGGATCATCAGCGCGGCGAAGGGCGTCAGGTTGCTCACGGCGTCCGGGAGCTGCAGGTCCGTCGTCACGGGTCGAGGGTACCGTCCTGCTCCCGATAACCTGGGTGAATGGCCGTTCTCCCGATCCGCATCACCGGTGAACCCGTCCTGCACGACCGCGCCGAGGAGGTCACCGTCTTCGACGACGACCTGCGCGCACTGGTGGCGGACATGTTCGAGACCATGGACCTGGCACCGGGCGTCGGACTGGCCGGACCCCAGGTCGGGGTGGACAAGCGGCTGTTCGTGTACTCATACGTCGATGATGACGGCGTGCACTGGCGCGGTGCCGCGGTGAACCCGGTCCTGTGGATCACTCCCCCGGAACCGGAGTCCGTGGAGGAACTGGACGAGGACGAGGAGTCCGAGGGCTGCCTCTCCGTCCCCGGCCTCCGCTTCCCGCTCCGCCGCTCCGAGGGCGCCCTGCTCCGCGCGGTCGACGAGCACGGGGAACCGTTCGAGATCGAGGCCCACGGCTGGCTCGCGCGCGTCTTCCAGCACGAGTACGACCACCTCGACGGGCTGCTCTACACGGACCGCCTGGTCCACCCGCACGCCAAGCAGCTGCAGAAGGCGGTCAAGAAGCACAGCTGGGGCGTCCCCGGACAGTCCTGGCTGCCCGGTCGCGACCACCCGGAGGGCTGACCCCGCCAACTCGCGGAGGGCTGACCCCGCCAACTCCCGGAGGGCTGCCACCCGGCCAGGAGGCTCGGCTCAGCCCCGGTACGCCGCGATCGCGTCGTGCAGGTGGTCCATCTCCGGGTGCCCAGGGCAGTACTCCGCCAGGCCGGCGGCGACGCGGGCGTCCCGCGCGGAGGTGACGGACGACGTCCACGGGCCACGGCCGGTCACCGCACAGGTCGTCGCGAGGTCCTCGAGCGATGCCGCCCCGTCCGTCGCGCGGACCGCTGCCCGCTGCTGCGCCGACGCCTCGGTCCCCGTGATGCGCTCGGCACGGCACCGGGAGCGGGCGTCCTTCCACACGGCGGAGTACGTCGTGTAGGTCTCCGTCCGGTCCGAGTCGTCGACACGGCAGACGAACGCGAAGACGATCGGCGAGGTGCCGGAGGCCTCGACCTGCGACGAGGGCGTGCTGTCGACCGCGTCGTCCGGCTCGGACTCCGCCTGCACCGTGCACCCGGCGAGGCCGCACACCACGAGCACCGCGGCGGAGAGCGCGGCGACGGTGGAACGACGGACAGCAGGCACCTGTGAACGCTAACAGGTAGGAGCGTCCGCCACATGAGCGACTGCTCCGAACAAACAGCACGACCACCGGGCGAACGAGCACCGGCAGCACGAGCACCGGGAAACGAAAAGGCCCCCACCTGACGGTGAGGGCCTGACGCTCCCCGAGTTGGACTCGAACCAACAACCTGCCGGTTAACAGCCGGCTGCTCTGCCAATTGAGCTATCGAGGATCAGCTGCCCTGCCGGAACCGGCCCGGACAACGGGTACCAGCATAGCAGGACATCGAACGGGTCCCGCGCATCCGACACACACCCCGGGCGTGCCGCGCGGACGACCCCGGGCAGCGCGGTCCGTGATCAGTACCCGGCGGCCGGGTCCACGACGCCGACGAAGCCCTCGCCGGACTCCGTCAGGAACGCCGTCACGTTGTGCCGCACCCGCTCGGCGAGCAGCGGCTCCACCATCTCCGGGGTGTCCGCCTGGTGCGGGGTGATGACGACACCGGGGGCGTCCCACAGCGGGTGACCGTCGGGCAGGGGCTCCGGGTCGGTCACGTCGAGACCGGCACCGGCGATCTCCCCGGCGTGCAGGGCCTCCACCAGGGCGTCGGTGTCGACGAGGCCACCGCGGGCGATGTTCACGAGCCGTGCCGAGGGCTTCATGAGCGAGAACTGCGACGCGCCGAACAGCTTGGACGTGTCGTCGGTCATCGCGGCGGCGATCATCACGACGTCGGCGTGCGGCAACACGGCGTCGAGCTCGTCCGTCGTCACGGTACGGGCAGCCCCCGGCACCGGCGCGGAGGAGCGACGGACCACGGTGACGTCGACCTCGAACGGCGCGAGCAGCCGGAGGTACTCCAGCGCGATGCCCCCGGCACCGATGACCACCACGGAACGGCCGTAGAGCGAGACGCCCTCGGGCTCGGTCCCCCACGACCGCACCCGGGCACGCTTGGGCAGCACCCGCAGCGTGGCGAGGGTCAGCGCGAGCGCGTGCTCGGCGACGGGCTCCGCGTACGCGCCCTTGGCCGAGGTGAACAGGACCCGGTCGCCGTGCTCGCGGATCAGGTGCGCGAAGGCGTCGACCCCGGCGAAGGGCAGCTGCACCCAGGACACCGACGGCGCGGACTCCAGCGCCTGCGCGAGGCCGGACGGGTCCCGGGCGTCGAGCCAGACGATCCCGCGGGTGTCCTCGCCGAGGTCGGCGACCGTCCCGCCGGCGTCGGTCACCGCCGAGACGTGCAGGTCGGTCGGCGCCGGCAGGATCGCCACGGGGCCGGCTGCGGGCGGGCCCACGGGGAGGGGCGCTCCGGCGTCGGTGACGACGGCTCGGTGACCGCGGGGCTGGACGTCGGTGTCGCTCACTGCTGCTCCTGTCGGGGGGTGCTGGTGCCGGCACCGGCGGTCGCCGGGCGGCGGGGTGCGGCGGAACGACGGGGAGCGGCACCGGTCGCGGCACCAGCGGTCGTCGCGCGCTTCACCGGGCGTGCCGCGGTGGCGGCGAGCGTCCGGACGTACGGGTCGACCGGGCTGTCGAGGACCTCGTCGAAGGTGCCGAGGCCGACGAGTCGCCCCTCGGCCATGACCGCGACCCGGTCGGCGAGGGCACGGGCTTCACGGAGGTCGCTCGACACGACGACCGCCGAGAACTGCCGGTTGCGCTGGAGGCTCGCGAGGGCCTCGAGCACGGACTGCCGCACGAGCACGTCCACACCACGGGCTGGTTCGTCGGCGACGAGCAGCTGGGGTTCGAGGACGAGCGCCTGCGCCAACGCCACGCGCTGCCGCTGCCCGCTCGAGAGCTCCCACGTGTTGAGCCGCATGACGCCGAGCGGCAGGTGCACGGCGTCGACGAGCCGCGCCACGATGAGCCCGGCCTCCTTGCGGTCGAAGCGACGGTCACGGGCGTAGATCGGCTCCGCGATGGCCTCGCCGACGGTCAGGTCGGGGGTCAGCCGGTCGGCGGCGTCCTGCGGGAGGTACCCGATCCGGCCGGTCAGGCGACCGAGGCGACGGGACGACGGCCGCAGCCCGCGGATCCGCTGCCCGAGCACGGTCAGCTCGCCGCCGACGATGTGCCGTCGGTGCGCCCCCTCGCCCTCGCCGCGGGCGCCGAGCTGGCCGGCCACCGCCGCGGCGAAGCTCGACTTGCCGGAGCCGGACTCGCCGAGGACCGCGAGGATCTCGCCGGTCCCGACGGTTAGCGTCACCCCGTCGACCGCCCGGATGGGGCGTCCGCCGGGGACCCGGTACTCGATGGAGACGTCGTCGGCGACGACCGCCGGGCCGTTGACCCCGCTCATGGAACCCTCTCCGCGCCGCCCCCTGGCGACGCAGCGCGGACAGCGGGTGTCCGCGCGACGTACGTGGTGCTCTGGACGGGACCACCCTGGAGGCTCGACCTGCGTCATCGACGCGAGTGGGGCCTCCAGGGCGGGTGGGCCGGGTGTCAGGACCCGGCGCGGTCCAGTCGTTCCAGCGTACGCCGTCGCTCCGCCTGCTCTGCCGGGTCGGGCACCGGCAGCGACGCCAGGAGCCGCTGCGTGTACGGGTGCTGCGGCGAGCCGAGGACCTCAGCCGTCGTGCCCGTCTCGACCAGGTCACCGCGGTAGAGCACGGCGATGCGGTCGGAGAGCGCGCCCACGACCGCCAGGTCGTGGCTGATGAACAGCGACGCGAAGCCGAAGTCCTGCTGCAGCTCGAGGAAGAGCTCCAGCACGCGGGCCTGCACCGACACGTCGAGCGCGCTCGTCGGCTCGTCGGCGATGAGCAGCTTCGGCCGGAGCGCGAGCGACCGGGCGAGCGAGGCGCGCTGGCGCTGCCCACCGGAGAGCTCGTGCGGGTACCGGTCGCCGTAGGCGGCGGGCAGCTGCACGGCCTCCATCAGCTCGTCGACCTGCTTGCGCGCGGACCGGGGCGAGGACGCCACGCCGTGCACGACGAGCGGCTCGGCGACGCACTCGGCGATCGTCAGCAGCGGGTTGAAGGACGTCGCCGGGTCCTGGAAGACGAACCCGATGTCCTTCCGCAGCCGCTTGAAGTCCCGCTCCTTGTACCCGAGCATCTCGGTGCCGAGGACGTTGAGCGAGCCACCGGTGATCTTCGTCAGGCCGGCGATGGCCCGGCCGATGGTGGTCTTGCCGGAGCCGGACTCCCCCACCAGGCCGAGGACCTCGCCGGGCCGGATCGCCAGGTCGACGCCCTTGACCGCGCGGAACGCCGGCGCGCCGAAGCGGCCGGGGTACTCGATCTCCAGGCCCCTGGCGGAGACGACGGGTTCGACGTCCTCGGTGATGAGGGCACGCCGGGCGACCCCGGTGCTCGCCTCGAGCCGGGGCACGGCCGCCAGCAGGCGCTTCGTGTAGTCGGCCTGCGGGTCGCCGAAGAGCTGGGCGACCGGGGCCTCCTCGACGATCTCGCCCTGGTACATCACGGCGACGCGGTCGGCCAGGTCGGCGACGACGCCCATGTTGTGCGTGATGATGACGATCGCCGCACCGAACTCGTCACGGCAGCGACGCAGCAGGTCGAGGATCTCGGCCTGCACCGTCACGTCGAGGGCGGTGGTCGGCTCGTCGGCGATGATGACGCTCGGCTCGAGGGCCAGGGCGCTCGCGATCACGACGCGCTGCTTCTGCCCGCCGGAGAACTGGTGCGGGTAGTGGTCGACGCGCTGCTCGGGGTCGGGGATGCCGACGCGGCGCAGGTAGTCGATCGCCTTCGCGCGCGCCTCTTTCTTCGAGACGCCGCCGTGCGCCCGGAGGCCCTCGGCGATCTGCCACCCGACGGTGAAGACCGGGTTCAGTGCCGTCGACGGCTCCTGGAACACCATCGCGCCGGCGGTGCCGCGGAGTTCCCGCAGCTTCTGCGACCCGACGGACACGACGTCGGTGCCGTCGAGGAACACGGCGCCGCCGAGCGTCGCCGTCTCGGGCATCAGCCGGAGCATGCTCCGCGCCGTCACGGACTTGCCGGAGCCGGACTCGCCGACCAGGGCGAGGACCTCGCCGGGGCGGACGTCGATGGTGACGCCCTTGACCGCGTCGACGGCGCCGCCGTCGGTCGCGAAGGTGACGGTGAGGTCGTCGACGACGACCACCGGCTCGTTCCGGTCGGTGCCGGCCTGGAGGCTCGTGGCCCGGTCGGTCCTGCCGTGCTGTGCAGGGATGGCTGCGTCGGTCATGCTGCTGCCCCTTCCGCGCTGGTCGCCTTGTCGCGCGTGGAGACCAGCTGCTTCAGCCGTCGGCGCGCACGCAGACGGGGATCGGAGATGTCGTTGAGGCTCTCGCCGATGAACGTGACCCCGAGGACGAGCAGCACGATCGCGATGCCCGGGTAGACGCCGGTCCACCAGACGCCGCTTGCGACGTCGGACAGCGCGCGGCTGAGGTCGTAGCCCCACTCGGCGCCCTGGGTCGGGCCGATGCCGAACCCGAGGAAGCCGAGGCCGGCCAGGGTCAGCACCGCGTCGCTGGCGTTCAGGGTGAGGATGAGCGGCAGGGACCTGGTCGAGTTCCGGAGCACGTGGCGGGTCATGATGCGCCACGGGTTCGTGCCGATCACGCGGGCCGACTCCACGAAGGCGTCGTTCTTCAGGCGCACGGCCTCGGCGCGGACCACGCGGAAGTACTGCGGGATGTAGACCACGGTGATCGAGATCGCCGCGGCCGTGATGCCGCCCCAGTAGTCCGAGTTGCCCCCGGAGACCACGATCGAGACGACGATCGCGAGCAGGAGGGACGGGAAGGCGTAGATGGCGTCGGCGACGACCACGAGGACGCGGTCGAGCCAGCCACCGATGTACCCGGAGATCATGCCGAGGACGACACCGATCGCGATCGAGACGACGACGGCGACGATGACGACGAGCACCGCGGTCCTGGCGCCGTAGACGACCCGGCTGAAGACGTCGAGGCCGCCGACGGTCGTGCCCCAGATGTGCTCGGCGCTCGGGGCACCGGTACGCGGGAAGTTCGTGCCGTCCGCGCCCTGCTGGTCACCGAAGCCGTACGGCGCGATGAGCGGGGCGAAGACCGCGACGAGCAGGTAGAGGGCGCAGATGACCACGCCGACGATGAGCATGGCGCGCTGCCATCCGGTGCTCCGACGGAGCTGGACGACGACGGGGAGCCGCTTCCACAGCGGCTCGTGGCGGTCGACGAGGGTGATGTCGGACATCGTCAGAACCTCACTCTCGGGTCGATGAGCGCCGCGACGACGTCGACGACGAAGTTCGTGACGGCGACGATCACCGCCAGCATCGCGACGATGCCCTGCACGGCGACGAAGTCACGGGCGGACAGGTACTGGTTGAGCTCGAAGCCGAGCCCGCGCCAGCCGAAGGTCGTCTCGGTGAGCACCGAGCCGCCGAGCAGCATGGCGATCTGCAGGCCCATCACGGTGATGATCGGCACGAGGGCCGGGCGGAACGCGTGCGTCCGGACGAGCCGCGACTCGCGCACACCGCGCGACCGTGCGGCGTCGACGTACTCGGAGCCGAGCGAGCCGATCATGTTCGCGCGCACCAGGCGCAGGAAGATGCCCGCCGTCAGCAGGCCCAGCGTCAGCGCCGGCAGGACCGCGTGCTGGAGCACGTCGCTGATGATCTGGCCGTTGCCGGTGCGGATCGCGTCGATGAGGAACACGCCGGTGGGGTTCTCGATCCGGTCGAGGATGAGCTGCGCGCGGGTCGACGCCCGGTCGCCGAGCGGCAGCCACCCGAGCCAGACCGAGAACACGAGCTTGAGCAGCAGGCCGCCGAAGAACACCGGCGTCGCGTACGTCAGGATCGCGAGCGCGCGGAGCAGCACGTCCGGCCACTTGTCGCGCAGGTACGCGGCGAGCATGCCGAGCGGGATGCCGAGCACGAGGGCGACGATGAGCGCGTAGAACACGAGCTCCGCGGTCGCGCCGCCGTACTGCAGGATGATCTCGGTGACCGGGCGGTTGTCGGTGACCGACGAGCCGAAGTCACCGCGGACGATCTGCCCGAGGTACTCGAGGTACTGGACGATCACCGGGCGGTCGTACCCGGCGGCGTGCAGGCGTTCCTGCAGCTGCGTCGGCGTGAGACGCCCGCCGACGGACGCGGTGATCGGGTTCCCGACGACGCGCATCAGGAAGAAGACCAGTGTCACCAGGATGAACACGGTCGGGAAGATGAGGAGGAAGCGGACGAAGACGTACCGACCGAGACCACCGCCGCTGGCACGTCGCTGTGCCTGCGGCTTCGTGGGCTCTGTGTCGATCGCCTCGGAGTTCGTGAGGGTCACGGGGGTGGGTGCCTTTCGCAGGACGCGGACAAGGGGCGCTCCTCGTGGGAGCGCCCCTTGCCGTGCGTCGGGTTACTTGCTGATCGTCGCGTAGCGGAACTTGAAGGACGCGTCGAGCGTGACGCCCTTGACGTCCTTGCCCGCGACCGCCACCGACTTGCCCTGCAGGAGCGGCAGGGTCGAGATCTGCTCGGCCTCGCGCTGCTGGGCCTGCTCGATGATGTCGGCGCGCTTGTCGGCGTCGGACTCTTCCTGCTCGTCGGCGATCAGACCCTGGATGGTCGGGTCGTCGTAGTGGTTCTGCACGAAGTTGTCCTTCGTGAAGAACGGCGAGAGGTAGTTGTCCGCGTCCGAGAAGTCCGGGAACCAGCCGAGCTGGTACAGCGGGTAGGCGTCCTTCGTGCGCTCGACGGCGTAGGTCGTGTAGACCGTCGACTGGATGTTGACGGTGAACAGGCCGGAGTCCTCGAGCTGGGTCTTCAGCGTCGCGTACTCGTCGTCCGAGGCCGAACCGTAGTGGTCCGGCGAGTACTGGATGTCGAGCTCGATCTTGCCGTTGACACCGGCGTCGGAGAGCGTCTTCTTCGCCTTGTCGACGTCCGGGGCACCGTCGCCGTCACCGTAGAGCGACTTGAACGGCGTCGACGCACCGGTGAGGCCGTCCGGCACCATCGAGTACACGGGCGTGTAGGTGTCGTTGTAGACCTCCTTGGCGAGCTCGTCGCGGTCGACGACGTCGGCGACGGCCTGGCGCACGGCCAGGGCCTTCGTCGCGTCGGCGTCGGACTGGCCGGTGCCGAAGGGCTGCGTCTTGAAGTTGAAGACCACGTAGCGGATCTCGCCGCCGGGGCCGTCGATGACCTGCAGCTTGTCGTCCTTGCGGAGCGACGAGATGTCGGTCGGGGTCAGGGAGCGGTACGCCACGTCGACGTCGCCCTTCTGGACCGCGAGCTTGAGGTCGGTCTCCTTGGTGAAGTACTGGGCGGTGACGTCCTCGGTCTTCGCCTTGTCGAGGACCCCGTCGTACTTGGGGTTGGCCTCGTAGGAGATGAGGTCGTTCTCCTTGTAGGACTTGATGACGTACTGCCCCGCGAAGGCGTTGCCCTTGACGATGTCCGCCGAGCTCGTGAGCTTGGTCGCCGAGAAGACGTCCTCGTCCACGATCGGACCGGCGGGGCTCGAGAGCACCTGCGGCCAGGTCTGGTCGGCGTGGTCGAGGTGGAACACGACCGTGGTGGCGTCCGGGGTCTCGATGCTCTTGAGGTTCGCGAGCAGCGACCACGGGCCGTTGTCGTTCTTGATCTTCAGGTCGCGGTCGAACGAGAACTTGACGTCGCTCGAGGTGAGCTTGTTGCCGTTCGCGAACTCGAGGCCCTTCTTCAGGGTGACCTCGTACGTCGTCGGGTCGGTGAACTCGCCCTTCGTGGCGATGTCCGGCTTGACGTCCGGGCTGCCCGTCGGGGTGTTCATCAGGAACGGGAAGACCTGGTTCTGGACGGCGAAGGAGCCGTTGTCGTAGGAGCCCGCCGGGTCGAGCGACGTGATCTTGTCGGTCGTGCCGATGATCAGGCCGTTCAGGTCGTCGGAGCTGCCGCTGCCGCCGCCCGCGCAGCCGGTCAGCACCAGCGCTGTCGCTGCTGCTCCGGCGCCGAGCGCGAGGGTGCGCTTGCCCCACTTGGTCACGGATGCCATGTCCGATGCCTCTCTGGTGTTGGTTGCAAGGGGTCCTGGACGGGAGGTGGAACGACTGTGTGCCCGACCAGGAACACTCATTGGGAGACACCCTGCCACGGAACTCCGTCCGGTGGGGGCCGTTTGTTTACACCGCTGTAACGCAGGACACTGCCGCGCGGCGCACGATTCCGCTAGTCGAGCGCGGCGCGGCGCGCACGTTCGTTGCGTACTGCAACCAAGTCCTGCGAGCGGTCGCGGCCCCGTGTGCGCGCCCGGCCTGCGCGCCCCGTGTGCGCTGAGGTCGCACTCCGTGTCGCCTCCGCCGCCCGCGTCGCGACACGAAGTGCGACCTCAGCGGACGGGGTGCCCCGTCCCCGGGCGCCAGCGGTCACGACACCCCGCTCAGCTCCGCCGAGCGGCCACGTCCCGTCGGCCGCGCACGCCCCGACCGACGCCCCGTGACCACTCGGCGCGGCGCCCACGGTGTGTCCCGACCGGTCGGGAGGCTCGCCCCACGCCCGCCACGCCGCCGCCGCCCGGTGTGCCGCCCGCCGCGCGCCGCCGCCCGCCGCGCGCCGCGAGCCCGGTGGTGCGAGGTTGCGCACCCCGTGCGGGCCGCTGGCGGCGCACCGCGTGTGCAAGCTCGCACCGGGCGGAGGACTGCGCACCGTGCGGGACGGGACGAGACGCGACGGGACGGCCTCGGCGCGCGCCCGCGCCCGGCCGGCGGTCCTACGCGGACTCGGCGTCGGCGCGCAGGCGCATCCGCTGCGCGTCGAGGTCGACGAGCTGCCGCTGGATCTCCCCGCGCCGGTCGGCCTGGTCGTTCGGGTCGGCGCGCTGCAGCTGCCCGAGGAGCGAGGCCTTGCGGGCGAGCAGGTCCCGCTCGACGAGCGCCACGACGATGCCGCGGCAGTAGATCGCGAGGTCCTCGTCCGTGCGGGCGGGGATCGGCGCCAGCGCGAGCTCGGACACGAGGCCGCGGATGGGCGCCGGCACGTCCGAGGTCAGGCGGTCCAGCCAGTCCGACGCGCCGAGGGCATCGACGTTGGCCACGACGGCGTCCCGCACCACGGCGAGCATCGGCGCGGAGAACGTGGCGGCCGCCGCCAGGCCGAGCAACGGCGCACCGACCGACGTCGGCTGCTGCACCATCGCCATCACGGCGTCGCGCTCCATCCGGGTGATCAGGTCGTTCGGCAGCGACCGGAGTCCGGCGACGGGCTCGTCGACCGGCGCGACGAGCTGTCCGCCCGGACCGGCCTGGCCGACGGGGACGGAGCTGTGCGAGCGGGCGTCGGCGGCAGCGCGTGACCGAGCGCCCTCGACGGCACGCCCGACCTCGCCCATCTCGAGGCCGAGCCACCCCGCGAGCTCCCGGACGTAGCCCTGGGTCAGCGAGCGGTCGCGGATGCCGGCGAGCACGGGCGCGGCCGACCGGAGCGCGGCGACGCGGCCCTCGACCGTCTCGAGGTCGTGGCCGTCGAGCGTGCGCCGGATCATGAACTCGAACATCGGACGCTTGTTCGTGACCAACCGGCGGATCGCGTCGTCGCCCCGCGCCAGGCGGAGGTCGCACGGGTCGAGGCCACCCGGCGCCACCGCGACGTAGGTCTGCGCGGCGAAGCGCTGCTCCTCCGCGAACGCCCGGGACGCGGCGCGCTGGCCGGCCTCGTCCGGGTCGAACGTGAAGACGACCTCGCCGTTGGCGTTCGGGTCACCGCCGCTGACGTCCCCGAGCATCGGCCGCAGCACCTTGATGTGGTCGACGCCGAAGGACGTGCCACACGTGGCGACCGCGGTGGTGATGCCGGCGAGGTGGCACGCCATCACGTCGGTGTAGCCCTCGACGATGACGACCTGCTTCTGCTTCGAGATGTCGCGGCGGGCGAGGTCGAGTCCGTAGAGCACGTGGCTCTTGTGGTAGATCGGGGTCTCGGGGGTGTTGAGGTACTTCGGGCCCTTGTCGTCCTCGAGCAGCCGCCGTGCGCCGAACCCGATCGTGGCGCCGGTGACGTCGCGGATCGGCCACATCAGGCGCCCACGAAACCGGTCGTACGGGGAACGGTCGCCCTGGCTGACGAGCCCGGCCGAGGTGAGTTCCTCGATCGTGAAGCCCTGCCCCTTGAGGTGGTCCTTGAGCGCGTCGAACGACTTCGGCGCGAACCCCACCCCGAAGTGCGCCGCGGCGGCCGGGTCGAAGCCGCGCTCCCCCAGGAACCGCCGCGCGGGCTCGGCCGACGGCGTGGTGAGCTGCGCGACGTAGTACTTGGCTGCGGCCTCGTTCGCCGCGATGAGCCGCGCCCGGGTGTTGTAGTCGGTGCGGGGCCCGTCGCCCTCCTCGTAGTGGAGGGTGAAGCCGATCTTCGCGGCCATCCGCTCGACGGCCTCGGAGAACGTGGTGTGGTCCTGCTTCATGATGAAGCTGAAGACGTCGCCGTCCTCACCGCAGCCGAAGCAGTGGTACCGACCGACCTGCGGACGGACGTGGAACGACGGGGAGCGCTCGTCGTGGAAGGGACAGAGGCCCTTCAACGAGCCCACGCCCGCGGACTTGAGCGTGACGAAGTCACCGACGACGTCGGCGATGTTCACGCGTGCGCGGACCTCGTCGATGTCGTTCCGCGCGATGAGTCCAGCCACCCCTCGATCCTAGTTCGCGGGGCTGACCTCGCCGACCGGTCACACGGGGATGTGGACGGTCTCCCGTTCGCCCACGACGAGACGGCGGTGCCACGCGATCGCGCCCTGGTCGGTGAGGTTCGCGACCTGGTCCACGACGGCCCGCAGCCGCCCGGTGTCGTCGGCGGCCTGACGCCAGTCGGCGGCGAACCCGGGCTCGAGGGCGTCGTCGCCGCGGTCGGCCAGCGCGTCGAGGAGCTCGGTGAGCACCCGCCGCTGGTCCTCGTACACGGGCTGCCGGTCGCCCTGGGTCATCACGAACGCCGCGACGATGCCCTTGAGCACCGCGATCTCGCCGATGATCTCCGGCGGGGTGACGACCGACGCGGCGAAGCGCACGAGCGACCCCGAGGCGTAGGCGTCCCGCGTCGCCGTCGTGGCGGTGCGGGCGAACCGGCCGATGAGCTGCGAGGTCAGGTTCTTCAGTCGGGCGGAGTCGCGTCGGGAGCCGTCGTAGGACGTCATCCAGAGGGGCAGCGCCCGGAGACGGTCGAAGGCCTCGAGCAGCTCGTCACGGCTGAGGTCGTCCCCCACCCACGCGTGCATGGCGGACACGATGTCGTTCTCGCCGACCCGGTCCCCCAGCGCGGCCACGTCGATGAACCCGGCGACGACGGCGTCCTCGAAGTCGTGCACCGAGTACGCGATGTCGTCGGAGAGGTCCATCACCTGGGCCTCGATGCAGCGCTGGCGTCGGGGAGCCCCGGCACGGAGCCACTCGAAGGCGTCGTGGTCGTCGTCGTAGAAGCCGAACTTCGTGCGCCCGGAGGACGCTTCGCCCACGCCCTGCGACGCCGGCCACGGGTACTTGCACGAGGCGTCGAGCGATGCCCGGGTCAGGTTGAGGCCGTAGGCGCGGTCCTGGTCCGGCCCCGAGCCGTAGACCTTCGGCTCGAGCCGCGTGAGCAGCCGCAGGGTCTGCGCGTTGCCCTCGAACCCGCCGATGCCCACGGCCCAGGCGTTCACCGCGGTCTCGCCGTTGTGGCCGAACGGCGGGTGACCGATGTCATGGGCCAGGCAGGCGGTGTCGACGACGTCGGGGTCGAGCCCGAGCGAGTCTGCGAGCTCCCGGCCGACCTGGGCGACCTCGAGCGAGTGCGTCAAGCGGTTCCTGGCGAAGTCGAGCCCGGTCGTCGGGCTGAGCACCTGGGTCTTGGCGGCGAGGCGGCGGAGCGCGCTGGAGTGCAGGAGCCGGGCGCGGTCACGGGCGAAGTCGGAGCGGCGGTTGCCGTGCTCCTCGGGCAGCCAGCGCTCGGCGTCGGCGGGCCCGTACGAGGCGGTGGCGCTCATCCGCCGCTGTGGTGCAGCTCGGCGGCGGCGAGGACCTTGCGGAACTCGGCGTCGACGTCGCGGGTCTCGAGCCAGCGGTCGGGCAGTGCCGTCCGCTTCGGGTGCCCAGCGCGACCACGGGGGCCCTCGGCACCGGCACCCGGGTAGGGCGCTGCAGCGTCGAGCTGGCCGAGCAGGTCGTCGATCTCCTGCAGGCTCGACGCCAGTGCGAGCCCGGACCGGACGTCACTGCCGATGGGGTAGCCCTTGAAGTACCAGGCGACGTGCTTGCGCATGTCGCGGCAGCCGTGGTCCTCTGACTCGAAGAACTCCACGAGCAGCTCCACGTGGCGGCGGAACCCCTCGGCGACCTCCCCGAGGGTCGGCATGTAGCGCAGCCCCTCGCCGCGGAACGCCGCCGCGAGGTCGCCGAACAACCACGGCCGCCCCAGGCAGCCGCGTCCGACGACGACGCCGTCGCAGCCGGTCTCGTCGACCATGCGCAGGGCGTCGGCGGCTGACCAGATGTCGCCGTTGCCGAGGACGGGGATGTCGGTGACCGCTTCCTTCAGCGTCGCGATCGCCGACCAGTCCGCCTGGCCGGAGTAGTGCTCGTTCGCGGTCCGCGCGTGCAGCGAGACCGCCGCGACGCCGGCGTCCCGCGCGATGCGGGCGGCGTCGAGGTAGGTGAGGTGGTCCTCGTCGATGCCCTTGCGCATCTTGACCGTCACCGGGACGTCACCGGCGGCGCGCACGGTCTTCGTGACGAGGTCGCGGAACAGGTCGGTCTTCCACGGCAGGGCAGCCCCGCCGCCCTTCCGCGTGACCTTCGGCACCGGGCACCCGAAGTTCAGGTCGATGTGGTCGGCGCGGTCTTCGCCCACCAGGATCGCGGCGGCCTCGGCCACGGTGTTGGGCTCGACGCCGTAGAGCTGGATCGACCGCGGGGTCTCGGACTCGTGGTGCTGGATCAGCCGCATCGACTCGGGGGTGCGCTCGACCAGGGCGCGGGAGGTGATCATCTCGCAGACGTACAGCCCCGCGCCGTACTCGCGGCAGAGCCGTCGGTAGGCCATGTTCGTGATGCCGGCCATCGGCGCGAGCACGACGGGCACGTCGACCTCGATCGGGCCGATGCGCAGCGGCTTCGCCGGGACCCTGAGCGGGACGCCGGCGGAAGCGTCAACGGGTGCGTGTGTGATCGTCATACCCCTTCATTGTCCCATGCCCCTCGCGATCCCCGCGGAAGCGCGGTCAGCTGTGGAGAACTAGCGTTGTCCCCATGACGACGACCGACCCCATCGCCCGCTTCGACGCCGACGCCGCCGCCCGCGGGCTGCGCGTCGAGGTCGTCGAACGCCCCGCCGCGGACTCCCTGGCCCAGGCCGCCGAACTCCTCGGCATCACCGCCGGCGACGTCGTGAAGACCCTCGTCGTGAAGCGCCACGACGGCGACTTCGTGCTGGCGCTCGTCCCCGGCGGCCGCAGCATCGCCTGGAAGAAGCTCCGCGCCGTCGTCGGCGTCAACAAGCTCTCGATGCCCGATGCCGCCACGGCCCTCGAGGCCTCCGGCTACGAACGCGGCACCATCACCCCGATCGGCGCGACCGGGGACCTGCCCGTCTACGCCGACGAGCGCATCGTCGGTCGCCGGGTGGCACTCGGCGCCGGCCGACACGGTGCGAGCGCCTTCGTGGACGCCGACGACCTCATCGCCGCGTACGGCGCGACGGTCGCCGACATCACCGACGAGGAACCGCAGCGCTGACCCCTCGCCGGACGCGGACAGCACGACGCACCCTCAGTCCGGGACCTCGCTCCAGTCCCCCTCAGCGCCGGGCACGAAGCACGCGTCGCCCTCGCAGACCGGCGCCGCACCGGGCGTGACGAGCGTCAGGAGCGCAGGCCGAGCCTCCAGTCCGCCCAGTCCGCCCAGTCCGCCGAGACCGGCCGGGAGGCCCGCCCCGCCGCCCACGGGGACCGTCGCGTCCGTCATCGGGTCGCCGCCACGTCGGCGCTCGCGTCGTCCGTCGCGCGCTCGGTCGCCGAGGCGACCTCCTCCGGCGTCGTGCCGCGGAGCGCGACGACCTGCTGCAGCACCTGCTCGAAGGCCGCGGGGTCCTGGGCACCGGAGACGCCGTACTTGCCGTCGATGACGAAGAACGGCACCCCGTTGATGCCGAAGGCCTCTGCCTGGGCCTGGTCAGCGCGGACGGCGGCGAGCTGGGCGTCGTCGCGGAGGGTGCGCAGCACCTCGTCCCGGTCGAGTCCGACCTCGGCGCCGAGGTCCGCCAGCGACTCGTCCTGTCCGACGTGTTCCCCGCGCTCGAAGTAGGCGGCGAAGAGCCGCTCGACCATCTCGAGCTGCTTGCCGTGCTGCTTGGCGAGGTGGATGACCTGGTGCGCCTTCACCGTGTTCGTGTGCCGGAGGGCGTCGTAGTCGTAGTGCAGGTCGACCTGGGCGGCGATGCCGGCGACCTGATCGATCAACTGCTGGGCCTGCTGCACCGGCAGGCCCTTGTGCTGGGAGAGGAACTCGGCCTCGGTGCCCTCGAAGTCCACCGGGGTGTCCGGGCTCAGCTCGAAGGAGTGGTACTCGACCTCGACCGGGCTGCCGAACGCGGCGACCCCCGCCTCGAACTTGCGCTTGCCGATGTAGCACCAGGGGCAGGCGATGTCGGACCAGACGTCCACCTTCACAGAGTCGTTCATGCTCAACGACAACGCGGCCGCACACCCGGCATTCCCGGGTGCACGGCCGCGTCGGCGGACGGGTGGCTACGCGCCGAGCAGGCGCTCCGCGAGGTAGCCCTGCAGACGGTCGAGCGACACGCGCTCCTGGCCCATCGTGTCGCGCTCGCGCACGGTGACGGCCTGGTCCTCGAGCGTGTCGAAGTCGACGGTGATGCAGAACGGCGTGCCGATCTCGTCGTGGCGACGGTAGCGACGACCGATCGCACCGGCGTCGTCGAAGTCCACGTTCCAGACCTTGCGCAGGTCGTCGGCGAGGCCGCGGGCGACCGGCGAGAGCTGCTCGTTGCGGGACAGCGGCAGCACCGCGGCCTTGACCGGCGCCAGGCGCGGGTCGAGGCGCAGCACGGTGCGCTTGTCCACGCCGCCCTTCGCGTTGGGGGCCTCGTCCTCGTGGTAGGCGTCGAGCAGGAAGGCCATGAGCGCCCGCGTCAGGCCGAACGACGGCTCGATGACGTACGGCACGTACTTCTCGTTCGCCGCCTGGTCGAAGAAGCGGAGGTCCTTGCCGGAGGACTCGATGTGGTTGTTGAGGTCGAAGTCCGTGCGGTTCGCGACGCCCATGAGCTCGCCCCACTCGGTGCCCTGGAAGCCGAAGCGGTACTCGATGTCCGCGGTGGCGTCCGAGTAGTGCGCGCGTTCGCCGTCCGGCACGTCGAAGCGGCGGAGGTTCTCCGGGTCGATGCCGAGGTCGGTGAACCATGCGACGGAGTCGGCGATCCACTGCTCGTAGTGCTCCCCCGCCGAGGCCGGCGGGACGAAGTACTCGATCTCCATCTGCTCGAACTCGCGCGTGCGGAAGATGAAGTTGCCGGGTGTGATCTCGTTGCGGAACGCCTTGCCGACCTGGCCGATGCCGAACGGGGGCTTCATGCGGCTCGTCGTCACGACCTGGGCGAAGTCGACGAAGATGCCCTGGGCGGTCTCCGGGCGGAGGAAGTTCAGCCCCTCTTCGGACTCGACCGGGCCGAGGTAGGTCTTGAGCATGCCGGAGAACTCGCGGGGCTCGGTCCACTGGCCCCGGGTGCCGCAGTTCGAGCAGGCGATCTCCGCCATGCCGCCCTCGGGTGCGCGGCCCTTCTTGGCCTCGAAGGCCTCGATGAGGTGGTCCTCGCGGAAGCGGTGGTGGCAGTGCAGGCACTCGACGAGCGGGTCGGTGAACGTCGCGACGTGCCCGGAGGCCTCCCACACCTTGCGCGGCAGGATGACGGCGGAGTCGAGCCCGACCATGTCCCCACGGCCGCGGACGAACCGCTGCCACCACTGGCGCTTGATGTTCTCCTTCAACTCGACGCCGAGGGGCCCGTAGTCCCAGGCCGAACGCGATCCGCCGTAGATCTCACCCGACTGGAAGACGAAGCCGCGGCCTTTCGCGAGGGCGATGACCGAGTCGAGACGGGAGGGCTGAGCCAAGGAGAACTCCATCAGTGTCGCCGAGCTGGATGCTCGGTGCGGGGAAGGGACCGGGCAAGCCTAACGGGCGAGCACCGCGGCGACGGCGTCCACGTCCGACTCGTCGTTCCAGTGGTGGAAGGCGAGCCGGAGCCGCCCAGCACGGCCCGACGCGGTGATCCCCGCCGCACGCAGCGCCGCCAGCGCGGAGCCGGACGCGTCCGGGACCGTGACGATCGCCTGCGTCTGCCGGGCCGACCCGAGGGCGTCCGTCAGCCGGTCCGCGAGGGTGGTGGCGTGCCTCCAGGCCGAGGCCACGTCGACGGACGCGACGTGCCGCAGGGCGGCGACCGCCCCGGGCCAGGCTTGCCAGGCCGGGGAGACGTCGAACCGGCGGGCGTCGTCGGCGAGCCGCATCGCCGGTCCGTAGCAGGAGGCCCAGACGTCAGCACCGGCGTACCACCCGGCCTGGGTCGGTCGCAGCCAGCCGAGGGCGTCGTCCGAGACGGTCATGAAGGCGACGCCGCGCGGGGCGCAGAGCCACTTGTAGGCGTGGGTGACGGTCACGTCGTACGGCTCGGCCGACACCGGCAGCACGCCCGCCGCCTGCGTCAGGTCGCAGAGCGTCCGGGCGCCGACCGACCGCGCCCCCGCCACGACGGCCGCCGAGTCCACGACGACGCCGGTCGCCGACTGCACCGCGGACCACGCGACCAGCGCGGTGTCGGACCGCAGGCTGGTCGCCAGGGCGTCGAGCGGGACGCTCCGGACGCGGACGCCGCGGTGCGCCTGGGCGAGGAACGGGAACACGATCGAGCTGAAGTCGCCGTCGGGCACGACCACCTCGGCGCCGTCGGGCAGCGCCGCGGCGACCACCGCCGTCATCGCCGAGGTCTGCGAGCCGGTCGCGATCCGCTCGGCCGGCACGCCCACGACCTGGCCGAAGAGTTCGCGGCCCTCCTCGACGAGGCCGCCGTACCGGACCGGGTCCACGTTGCCGCCCTCCCAGGCGTCGAGGTCGGCCCGCATCGCGGCGAGCGTCCCCCGCGTCGGGAGTCCGGCGGTGCAGGCGGCGAGGTAGCCGTGGCCGTCGACGAAGGAGTCCATGGTCGCCATCGTCGTTCCGGCACGGTCATCACACCAGGACAGCTTGCTTCGCCCTGCCATAACATCTCGTTGTGGACGACCTCGACCCGCAGCTGCTCAGGACCCTCCGTGCCGTCGCCGACGCTGGCTCCATCACCGGCGCCGCGGCGTCCCTCGGGTACAGCCAGCCCGCCGTCAGCCAGCTGCTCCAGCGCGCGGAGCAGCGACTGGGCCACGCGCTCGTGCTCCGTGGCGCCCGCGGGGTGAGCCTGACCGAGGCCGGGCAGGTCCTCGCTGACCACGCCCTGCACGTGCAGGCAGCGCTGACCGCCGCCCGTGAGGACCTCGACGCCGTCGGCGGCCTCACGCGCGGACGGGTCAGGATCGCCGGGTTCCCGAGTGCGTCCTCCACGCTCGTCCCGGCCGTGCTCGCCTGGTTGGCCGACCGCGTGCCGGGCGTCACGACGACCTACGTCGAGGTAGAGCCGCCCGAGGCGCTCGCCATGCTGCGCCGCGGGGAGGCAGACGTGGCGTTGACCTTCACCTACGTGGGCGACGAGATGGGTGCGGTGCCGGACCCAGGGCTGCTGACGCAGGCGATCGGGCGGGACCCGCTGGCGCTGGTCACGGCCGTAGGGGCGGGGGCAGGAGCGGGTGCGGGTGCGGGGTCGGCGGTCCGGCCGGGAGGCTCGGATCGCGGTGGTCCCGCCGGTGCGGGTGGCGCCGTGGCTGGATCGGGTGCTGCTGCCGGCGGCGGGCCGCCGGGAGTCGTGGATCTCGCGTCGCAGCGGGAGGCTCGGTGGATCGGGGGCTGCCCGCGCTGCCGGGGGCACCTGCTTGCCTCGTGCGCGACGGCCGGGTTCACGCCGGACATCGTGCTCGAGACCGACAACGCCGCCGCGGTCGTGGGGCTTGTCGCCGCGGGACTCGGCGTGGCACTGCTCCCCCGGCTGGCCCTCGCGACGACGGTCATCCCCGCCGGGGTGTCGGTCGACCCCGTGGACGAGGACCTGGCCCGTCGCGTCGAGGTCGTCGTCGTCCGCGGGGCCGAGCGCGTGCCGAGCGTCCGTGCGACGCTCGAGGCCGTCCGCGCGGCGGCGTCCCTGCTCGCCTGAGCCGCGGCGGCGGCGGACCGCGCCGGCCCGCGCCGCCGGCCGCCGCCGGGCCGCGCCGCCGCCCGAGGTCAGGCCGTCGGGACGTCCACAGCGCCGCCGAAGCGCCGGTCGCGCCGGGCGTACTCCTCCACCGCGCCCCAGAGGTCCGTGCGCCGGAAGTCCGGCCAGAGCCGGTCGAGGAACACCATCTCCGCGTACGCCGACTGCCACAGCAGGAAGTTGCTGGTCCGCTGTTCGCCTGAGCTCCGCAGGAACAGGTCGACGTCGGGCATGTCCGGCACGTAGAGGCGGCGTACCAGAGCCTTCTCGGTCACCTGGCTGGGCTTGAGCTTCCCAGCGGCGACGTCCTCGGCGATCGACCGCACCGCGTCGGCGATCTCGTTCCGGCCGCCGTAGTTGACGCACATCGTCAGGGTGAGGACGTCGTTGCCCGCCGTCATCCGCTCGGCGGTCTCGAGCTCGTCGATGACGCTCCGCCACAGCCTCGGACGTCGACCGGCCCAGCGCACCCGCACGCCCCACTCGTGCAGTTGGTCGCGACGACGCCGGATCACGTCGCGGTTGAAGCCCATCAGGAAGCGCACCTCCTCTGGCGACCGCTTCCAGTTCTCCGTCGAGAACGCGTACGCCGAGATGTGCTTGACGCCGATCTGGATCCCACCGGCGACGACGTCGAGGAGCGAGGCCTCGCCCGCCTTGTGGCCCTCGATCCGCGTGAGCCCGCGGCCGTTCGCCCACCGACCGTTGCCGTCCATCACGATCGCCACGTGCTCGGGGACGAACCGCTGCGGGATCGCCGGGGGCGTCTCACCCGTCCAGTCGACCGGACGGAAGGGTTCGGGAGCGTCGGTGCGGCGGGGGCTCATGCGGTGCTGGTTCCTTCGTGGACGTCGGGGAGGGCCGGTGCCGGCGTCGTGGCGACCGCCCGTGCCGTCGCCGCCGGACCGTCGTGCGTCACCGGGACGGGAGCGGGGTGCTCCGTCCGGTCGACGTGCGGCAGCGACTTGAGCGATCGTTCCAGGTGCCACTGGGCGTACGCGGCGACCACGCCGGAGGCCCGCGACCTGGTCCGCTCGTCCGCCGCGTCCACGGCGGCCCAGTCCCCCGCGAGCAGCGACCCGAGGATGTCGAGCGTCGCGAGGTCGAGCCGCGGCGACCCGGGCGGGGCGGCCCCGTCCGCGACGACACCGCCGAGCTGGACCACGAACGCCGAGTGCGGGCCGGGCTCTCCCGTCACCGCGCAGTCCGAGAACGAGGGCGCCCACCCCGCGATGCTCATCGCCCGCAGCAGGTAGGAGTCGAGCGTGGCGGAGGGCACGTGCTCGCCGCGGGACAGCGACCGCAGGGCCCCGACGAGGAGCAGGTACTGCTGCAGGCCGGCGTCCGCCTCGCTCAGCCGGTCAGCGGTCTCGACCATCGCGCTGGCGGCCGTGTAGGCGCTGTAGTCGGCCACGATCTGCGCGCCGTATGCCCCGAGGGACTCGGCCTGCGTGACGATGTCGAGCGAGCGGCCCTCGTAGAACTGGGCGTCGACGACCATGAACGGCTCGAGGCGGCTGCCGAACTTCGACGCCGTCCGCCGCACGCCCTTCGCGACCGCGCGGATCTTGCCGTGCTGTCGGCTGAGCATGGTGACGATGCGGTCCGCCTCGCCGAGCTTGTGGGTGCGGAGCACGACGCACTCGTCCCGGTACAGCGGCATGCCCCCAGTATCCCCCGCCGCACCGACAGCCCCTCGCAGACGCAGGTCCGCGCCCGCAAGGCAGGTCCTCCCGCGCGCGGCAAGTCCTCTCGCGCGTGGCAGGTCGTCCCGCGCGGACTGAGTCCTTTCGCGCCTGGGGAGTCGATTCGCGCGTTGCAGGTCGGATCTTCTGACCCGCAACGCGCGGAACCACTTGCCATCGCACCCGACAGGGGTGGGAACGCACCACGGCCGGGAGGCGCGGT
>NZ_MJGV01000046.1:637159-679056 GCF_001865015.1 Curtobacterium sp. MMLR14_010
GCCGGGAGGCGCGGTGCGGGTCGGACCCGCACCGCGCCTCCCGGCCGTGGTCGCGTCAACTGGCGCCCCGGACCGCTGAGATCGCACTTCGTGTCGGGTCCTCGCGTCGCGAGGCGACACGAAGTGCGATCTCACCGCGGACCCAAGTTCCCTCGGACCGCGCAGCGGTGCGGTGTTAGGCGGTGACGAGCTCCGGCGACGTCGCGCCGGAGGCCGCGCCCGCGCGGACCGCGCGGTTCACCGCGGAGACGATCGCCTTGAGCGACGCGGTCGCGATGTCGGCGTCGATGCCGACGCCCCACAGCCGGACGCCGTCGACGTCGAGCTCGACGTACGAGGCCGCCTTCGCGTCGCCCGAGGCGCTCATGGTGTGCTCCGAGTAGTCGTACAGCGTGACGGCGACGCCCTGCTCCCGCATCACGGTGAGGAAGGCGTCGATCGGACCGGTGCCGACGGCCTCGGCGGTGACGTTGCCGTCGTCGACGCGCATCGCGACCGACAGGTTCGTGGTGCCGTCGAAGTCGCTCGAGGTCGCCGTCTTCGTGATCTCGTAGCGGCCCCACTTGTCCTCGTCGACGGGTGCCGGCAGGTACTCGTCGCGGAACAGGTCCCAGATCTTGTCCGAGCTGAACTCGCCGCCCTCGGTGTCGGTGCGCTGCTGCACGACGCCGGAGAACTCGATCTGCAGCTTGCGAGGCAGGTCGATCGCGTGGTCGGTCTTGAGCAGGTACGCGACGCCGCCCTTGCCCGACTGGGAGTTCACGCGGATGACGGCCTCGTACGACCGGCCGATGTCCTTCGGATCGACGGGCAGGTAGGGAACGGCCCACTCGACCTCGTCGATGGACTTGCCAGCGACAGCGGCCTTGGCCTTCATCGCGTCGAAGCCCTTGTTGATGGCGTCCTGGTGCGAGCCGCTGAAGGCCGTGTAGACGAGGTCACCGGCCCACGGCTGGCGCTCCGGCACGGGCAACTGGTTGCAATACTCGACGGTGCGCTTGACCTGGTCGATGTCCGAGAAGGAGATCTCCGGGTCGATGCCCTGCGTGAACAGGTTCATGCCGAGGGCGACCAGGTCGACGTTGCCGGTGCGCTCCCCGTTGCCGAACAGGCAGCCCTCGATGCGGTCCGCTCCGGCCAGGTAGCCGAGCTCGGCGGCGGCGACGGCGGTGCCACGGTCGTTGTGCGGGTGCAGCGAGAGGATGACGTCCTCGCGGTGCGCCAGGCGGCGGGACATCCACTCGATCGAGTCGGCGTACACGTTCGGCGTCGCCATCTCGACCGTCGCGGGCAGGTTGATGATCACCTTGCGGTCCGGGGTGGGCTCGAAGACCTCGAGCACGGCGTTGCAGATCTGCAGCGCGACCTCGAGCTCGGTGCCCGTGTAGGACTCCGGCGAGTACTCGTAGTAGACCGTCGTGTCGTGCTGCAGCGTGGCCTCGGCGGCCTTGCACAGCTTCGCGCCGGCGACGGCGATGTCCACGACGCCCTGGACGTCGGTGCGGAACACGACCTCGCGCTGCACGATCGACGTCGAGTTGTAGAGGTGCACGATGGCCTGCTTGGCGCCGTCGATCGCCTCGTACGTGCGCTGGATGAGGTGCTCGCGCGCCTGGGTCAGCACCTGGATCGTGACGTCGTCGGGGATCGCGCCCTCGTCGATCAGGCTGCGGACGAAGTCGAAGTCCGTCTGCGAGGCGCTCGGGAACCCGACCTCGATCTCCTTGTAGCCCATGCCGACCAGCAGGTCGAACATCGCGCGCTTGCGTTCGGCGTCCATCGGGTCGATGAGTGCCTGGTTGCCGTCTCGCAGGTCGACGGCACACCAGCGGGGGGCCTTCTCGATGCGCTTCGTCGGCCAGGTGCGGTCCGGGAGATCGACGGCGATCTGCTCGTGGAAGGGGACGTACTTGTGGATCGGCATCCCGGAGGGGCGCTGCGTGTTCTGCATCGTTTCGTCGCTTTCGTCGTTGCGCTGGTCATCAGCACTCGCGTGTGTGCGGCCACGACGGACTCCGCGACGAGGTGGGCCGTTGAGTCAGGCCTCGTCGCGGCAGCGAAGGAGGAGGAGCGCCGAGTACATCGCCTTCACCGTAGCACCGCACGTCCCCCGTGTGACAGCGAGGCGCCCGGGGCGGCGGGGCGGCGCTGCACGGACCCGCGGCGCAGCGGGCTGCAGCCGGCCGCGCACCGTCCTGCGTCAGTCGACCGCGAGGGCCTCCGTCGGCGGCACCCGCATCGCGCGGCGGACCGGCGCGACGGTGGCGGCCACCGCGAGGACGAGCGCTCCGACGACCACGATGCCGACCGTCAGCGGCGGCAGCACCGGGGCTCCGGGCGACCCCAGGGAGCCGAGCAGCGTCTGTCCGCCGACCCAGCCGTAGACCGTGCCGAGGACCAGGCCGGTGACGACGGCTGCGACCACCATCTGAACGGCCTCGGTGACGATCATCCTGCGGACCTGGGCGCCGGTGAGGCCGAGCACACGCAGGAGCCCGAGCTCCCGACGCCGCTGCAGCACCCCGAGCGCGAGGGCGTTGACGACCCCGACCGCGGCGATCACGGCCGAGAACCCGACGATGACGCTGACCACGCCGTTGACCTGCACGAAGACGTCCTGCAGCTGCTGGACCTGCTCCTTGCCGCCGCCACCGAACTGCGCGCGGACCTGTTCCTCGAGCAGGTGCTGCATCATGCCGAGGGCGACGGCGAACGTGACGAGCAGCGTGACCCCGATGACGAGGCCGATGGTCGCGCGGGACGCCCGCCCGGGTGCACGGAGCGCGTTCCGCCCAGCGAGGAGCACGACCGGGTCCTTCGCCCCGATCCGCCCGATGAGGGACAGGACCGGCGGCATCACGAGCGTGGCACCGACAGCGACCCCGGCGAACGAGATGAACCCACCGAGCGCCGCGGGGAACACGGCCATCGGCGTGCTGGCGCTCAGGACGAGGCCGAGCAGCATGAGGGCACCGCCGCCGGCCATGAGCAGGATCGCCCAGACCTTGCGGGCGAGACCGGACTTGACGTCGTCGTGACTCGGCTCGACGACGGAGGACAGGGCCTGCAGCGGCGTGACGGTCAGCACGCGACGTGACCCGACGGCGAACGCACCCCAGGTCGCGAGCACCACGGCGACCACCGGGAGCACGAGCTGCCACGGCACGAGGGTGTAGGAGGTGTCCGGCAGGAACCCGTTGCCGCGCAGCACCGCGACGAACAGCGCCGACAGCCCGGTGCCGACGACGGCACCGATCAGCCCCCCGATGAGGCCGACGACCAGGCCGGCGCGGGTGATGCGCGAGCGGAGGGTGGCACCGGTCGCGCCGACGAGCCGCTGCAGCGCGATGACGCGGGTCTGCCCGGCGATGAGCGTCGCGCACGTGTTGGCGGTGACGATCGCGCCGACGTACAGCGCGATGCCGAGGAAGAGCCACCCGACGACGTCGAGGATCGACTTGACCGAGGCCGCGTCGGACAGCCCGACGGCCCCGAGGGCCTCGGTCACGATGCCCGGCGCGATGACGAGTGCCGACCCGAACGTGGTGCCGAGGGCGGCGACGAGGATGGTGGGCGAGAAGTCGCGGACGGTGTTCACGCGGCGGCCTCCATCCCCAGCATCGTGGTGGAGATGTCGGCGGCGCTCATCGCGGGCCGGTCGGCCACGATGCGTCCGTCGGCCAGGAACAGGATGCGGTCCGCGTTGGCCGCGGCAACCGGGTCGTGGGTCACCATGACGACGCTCTGGCCCCACTCGGCCACGGCGCCGCGGAGGATCGCGAGGACGTCACGGCCCGTCCGCGAGTCGAGCGCGCCCGTCGGCTCGTCGGCGACGACCACGGCGGGACGGGACGCGAGTGCGCGGGCGATCGCGACACGCTGCTGCTGCCCACCGGACAGCTGATGCGGACGGTGCGAGAGCCGGTTGCCCAGCCCGAGCTGGTCGACGAGCCGGTCGATCCAGGCGTTCTCCTCGGCCGACGTCTTGTGACCACCGAGCAGGAACGGCAGCCGGATGTTCTCGCTGACGTCGAGCGTCGGCACCAGGTTGAACGACTGGAAGACGAAGCCGAGCCGGCGTCGCCGGAGTTCGGTCAGGTCCTTGTCGCCGAGACCCGTGATGTCGACGCCGTCGATCTGGATGCGGCCGGTCGACACCGCGTCGAGTCCCGCCGCGACGTGCATGAGCGTGGACTTGCCGGAGCCGGACGGGCCCATCACCGCGGTGAACTCCCCCGCACCGATGTCGACGCTGACGTCGTCGAGAGCGGTGACGCGGCGAGCCGCGTCCCCGAAGTGCTTGGAGACGTGGTCGAGTCGGATGATGGGAGCGTGGCTGGTGGTCATGCTCCAACGATGACGCCCAGGAGGCGCGCCCCGCGTCCGCCGGTCGGCTCCTGTGGATGGACCGCTCGGTGCACTTCCCGGTCGAGGACTCATCCTGTGGGATGACGTCCGCGAGCTGGTCGGCGCGAGGGTCAGTCCTTCGCGACGAGCCCGTGTTCGTGGGCGAACACGACCAGGCGAACCCGGTCGCGCAGGCCGAGCTTGCTGAGCACCCGCGAGATGTGGGTCTTCACCGTCGCTTCGCTCACGAACTCGTGCTGTGCGATCTCGCTGTTGCTGAACCCGCGCGCCGCGAGGTCGAAGATCTCCCGTTCGCGCGGCGTGAGGTCGTGGACCGCGGCAGGCACGTTCGCGGCGCGCTCGGCGGTGTCGTCGTAGCGCCGCAGGAGCTCCCGCGTCGCCGAGGCCGCGAAGACCGCCGTGCCCGCGTGCACGGTGCGGATCGCGGCGAGCAGGAACTCGGGGTCGGCGTCCTTCAGCACGAAGCCGCTCGCCCCGGCGCGGATGGCCTTCGCCGCGGCCTCGTCGAAGTCGAACGTCGTGAGCACGAGCACCTTCGCGCCGTCCGTTCCCGAGTTCTCGACGATGTGGGCGGTGGCCGTGATGCCGTCCATCACCGGCATGCGGACGTCCATGAGCACGACGTCGGGACGGCCCTGGCGGACGAGCTCGACGCCCTCCGCGCCGTTGCCGGCCTCCCCGACGAACTGCAGGTCCGCCTGGGAGTCGATGAGCATCCGGATGCCGGTGCGGAAGAGCGCCTGGTCGTCCACGAGGGCGACGCGGATCGGGGTCTCGGTCATGGCGCGGTGCGCTCCTGGTCCGTCGAGGTGAAGAGTCCGCGGGGCATCTGCCCGGTGGCGGGATGTGCTGGCATGCGGACGGCGACCGCGAAGTCCTGCCCGCGCGGGCCCGCGGTCATCGTGCCTCCGGACATGGTGGCACGCTCCCGCATCCCCACCAGCCCGTGGCCGGTGCCCGGCCCGGCGCGGCCGTCGTCGGAACGCCGGTTCACGACGTCGATCTCGACCGTGTCGGGCCGGTAGGTCAGCGAGGCGTGGACCGGGGTGCCGCGTTCGCCGTGCTTGTAGGCGTTCGTCAGGCTCTCCTGGACGATCCGGTAGACCGCGAGCTGCGTGCTCGTCGGCAGGGTGCTCGGGTCACCGCTCCGTTCCACGTCGACCTCGAGGCCGACCTCGCGCATCTCGTCGACGAGCCGCTCGATGTCGTCGACGTCCGGCGTCGGCGTGGTGCCCTGCTCGTGCCGGAGCGCACCGAGGAGCTCCCGCACGTCACCGAGCGCGCGCCTGGCCGTGCTCGAGATCGTGCCGAGCGCCTGGTCCGCGACGGCGGGGTCGGCCTTCGAGGCGTACCTGGCGCCGTCGGCCTGCGCGATCACCACCGCGAGCGAGTGCGCGACGATGTCGTGCATGTCGCGGGCGATGCGGACGCGTTCCTGCTCGACGGCGACGGCGCGGTCGGCCCGCGCGGCGTCCCGCTGCGCGAGGAGCTGGGCCTCGCGACTGAGCTGTGCGACCTGCCGCGAACGGCGCAGCACACCACCGATCCACGGCAGCAGGAGCAGCGCGACCCCGACCAGCACGTAGAGACCGATCCGGGTGGCCAGGTCCTGGGTGGAGTAGACGCCGGCGCCATTGCTGGCGTAGTCGCGGAGGCCGATGTAGAGGCCAGCGGTCACCGACCCGACGAGGGCACTGACGAGACCGGCGATCCGGACACGGCGGCTGCCGTACGCGCCGGTGGCGTAGACCACCGCGCTGATCCCGATGTCCTGGGCACCGGGGTACTGACCTCCGGTCATCTGCACGATCGCGGCGACCCAGGCGATCGTGAGCGCGAGAGCCGGGGACGCACGGCGCAACGCGACGGCGGCCGCGAACAGCACGGTCGCGACGGCGATCTGCCAGAAGTCGGCGTCGTACCGGCTCTGGAGCAGCACGAGCGCCCCGAACACGGCGGCGACGAGGAGGTCGACGACCACCTGGGACCGGAGCATCGGACGGAACATCCGCCCACGGTATTCCGGAGCGCTGGCGCTCGCGTCCGACGCCGGGATGATCCCGGGACGCTGGTGCCCCGAGGTCATGTCGTCAGAAGCCCAGGCGCCCGAGCTGCTTGGGGTCGCGCTGCCACTCCTTGGCGACCTTCACCCGGATGTTGAGGTACACGTGTCGACCGCCGAGCAGCGACTCGATCTCGGCGCGTGCGCGGATGCCGACGTCCTTCAGCCGCTCGCCCTTGTGTCCGATGACGATCGACTTCTGGCTGTCCCGCTCGACGAACAGGTTGGCGAAGATCCGCAGCGGCCCGTTGGGGTCGTCGTCCGGGTCCGGTTCGACCATGTCCTCGATGAGCACGGCGAGCGAGTGCGGGAGCTCGTCGCGGACGCCCTCGAGTGCGGCTTCGCGGATGAGCTCGGAGATGCGCTCCTCGTTCGTCTCCTCGGTGATCGCGTCCGCGCCGTAGAGCGCCGGCGACTCGGGCATCAGCTTGGTGATCTCCATGAGCAGGGCGTCGAGCTGGGTGCCCTCGGTACCGGAGGTCGGCACGATGGCGTCCCACTCGCGGAGCGCCGACACGGCCAGGAGCTGCTGCGCGATCTTCTCCTTGCCGGCTCGGTCGACCTTCGTGACGATCGCGACCTTCTTGGCGCGGGGGAAGTGGTCGAGCGTCTCGTTGATGAAGCGGTCGCCCGGCCCGATCGGTTCGTTCGCGGGCACGCAGAACCCGATGACGTCGACGTCGCCGAGCGTGGACTGCACCAGGTCGTTGAGCCGCTCGCCGAGGAGCGTGCGCGGGCGGTGCACGCCGGGGGTGTCGACGATGATGACCTGCCCGTCGGGACGGTGCACGATGCCGCGGATGGCTCGTCGTGTCGTCTGGGGCTTCGACGACGTGATCGCGACCTTCTCGCCGACGAGCGCGTTGGTCAGCGTGGACTTGCCCACGTTGGGCCGTCCGACGAACGAGACGAAGCCGGCTCGGTAGGTGATGGGGCGCTCGGTGGCGCCGTCGTCGGTGTCGCTCATGCTGAGGGGGTTCCCGTCGTGGTGGATGCGAAGCCGTCGAACGCCTGCTCGACGCGCTCGAGGGCGTCGGTGCGCTCGGCGAGCACGGAGATGAGGTGGCGGCGCTTGCCCTCGACCCGGTCGGCGGTCAGGACGACCCCGGACACGGTCACGGACTCCCCCGCGGTGGCGAGATGACCGAGCTCCTTGGTGAGCAGGCCCCCGGCGGTGTCGACGTCGTCGTCGTCGAGGTCGATGCCGAACAGGTCGCCGAGGTCGTCGATCGGCATCCGGGCGGAGACCCGCCAGACGCCGTCACCGAGGTCGACGCGGTCGACCACCGTGCGGTCGTACTCGTCGGAGATGTCGCCGACGAGCTCCTCGATGAGGTCCTCCATCGTGACGAGCCCGGCGACCCCGCCGTACTCGTCGACGACGAGGACCAGGTGGTTCTTCGCGGCCTGCATGTGGCGGAGCGTGTCGTCGGCGTGCTTCGACTCCGGCACGAACTCGGCCACGCGCAGCAGGGACGTGACGGGGCGGCCACCCGCGTTCTTGCTCTCGTACAGCGCACGAGCGAGGTCACGCAGGTAGACGACACCGAGGACGTCGTCGCTGTCGCGCCCGGTGACCGGCATCCGGGACACCCCGGCGGCGAGGAACTGCTCCATGACCGCGGACAGGGAGTCGGCGGCGTCCGCGGTGACCATGTCGGTCCGGGGCACCATGACCTCGCGCACCAGGGTGTCGCTGAACTCGAAGACCGAGTGGATGAGTTCACGGTCGTCGGCCTCGAGGACGTTGCTCTCGGTGGCCTCGTCGACGAGGGACAGCAGCTGCTCCTCGCTGGAGACGCTCGACGTGCTGCCGTTCCGCCCCGGGGTGACCCGGTCGCCGATGACGACGAGGAGACCGGCGAGCGGCCCGAGCACGATGCGCACGGCGTGGATGAGCCCGCCGGTCAGGCCGACGAGCTGCTCCGGGTGGGCTCGTCCGACGCTGCGGGGGCTCGAGCCGACCAGGACGAACGACACGGCCGTCATGATGGCGGCGGACACGATGAGCGCCAGCCACCAGGTGTCGAGCACGCTGAACAGGGCGATCGTGACCAGCACGGCCGCGGCGGTCTCGGCGAGCACCCGGAAGAAGTTCAGCGCGTTGACGTGCGCTCCGACGTCGTCGGCGATGGCCTCGATCGCCCGGCGGCGCTTGTGGCCCTTGGCGATCTCGTCGAGGTCGGCGCGGGACGACACGGCCAGCGCGGCGTCGGCGGACGCGAGCAGCCCGCCGAGGACCACGAGCACGAACGCCACCGCGAGCAGGGCGGCGACGAGGAGCACTGCCGTCACCGCCCTCGGCGCTGTGCGGCGAACCCGGTGAGGATCTCCCCCTGCAGCCCGAACATCTCGGCCTTCTCGTCGGGCTCCGCGTGGTCGAAGCCCAACAGGTGCAGGATGCCGTGGCACGTCAGCAGCAGGAGCTCGTCGGTGGTGGAGTGCCCGGCGGTCTTCGCCTGGGCCTCGGCCACCTGCGGGCAGAGCACGATGTCGCCGAGGAGCCCGGCCGGGGTGGGCTCGTCCTCGGTGCCCGGACGGAGCTCGTCCATCGGGAAGCTCAGGACGTCGGTGGGTCCCGGCTCGTCCATCCACCGGATGTGCAGCTGCTCCATCGCGCCCTCGTCGACGAGCACCACGGCGAGTTCCGCGTCGGCGTGCACGTGCATGGCGTCCAGCGCGAACGCGGCGAGACGCTGGATGGCGTCGTCGTCCACCGCGACACCGGACTCGTTGTTGAGCTCGATGCTCACCTGGCGCCTCCTCTGGCGTCGTCGTGCGGTCGGGAGCCGGACTGTCGACGCTCGGCCTGCTCGACGAGCCGCTGCTCGTCGTACACGGTGTAGGCGTCGACGATCCGACCGACCAGGGTGTGGCGGACCACGTCCTCGCTGCCGAGCCGGGCGAAGTGGATGTCCTCGACCTCGGACAGGATCTGCGTGACGAGCCGCAGGCCGGAGACGTTGCCCGGCAGGTCGACCTGGGTGATGTCGCCCGTGATGACCATCCGCGACCCGAAGCCGAGCCGGGTGAGGAACATCTTCATCTGCTCGGGTGTGGTGTTCTGGGCCTCGTCGAGCACGACGAACGAGTCGTTCAGCGTCCGACCGCGCATGTACGCGAGCGGGGCGACCTCGACGGTGCCGGCGGCCAGGAGCTTCGGGACCAGCTCGGGGTCCATCATCTCGTTGAGCGCGTCGTACAGCGGGCGGAGGTACGGGTCGATCTTGTCCGTCAGCGTGCCGGGCAGGAACCCGAGCCGCTCGCCGGCCTCCACCGCGGGACGGGTCAGGATGATGCGGGTGACCTCGCGCCGCTGCAGCGCCTGGACGGCCTTGGCCATCGCCAGGTACGTCTTGCCGGTGCCGGCGGGGCCGATGCCGAACGTGATCGTGTTCTCGTCGATGGCGTCGACGTACCGGCGCTGGCCGTCCGTCTTCGGGCGCACGGACTTGCCGCGGCTCGCCACGATCGGCGTGCCGTACACGTCCGCGGGGCTGCGGGCCTCGTCGATGATGCGGGCGGACGTGGGGATGTCCGACTGGCCGATGTCCTGGCCGCGCTTGACCATGTCCACGAGCTCGTCGACGAGCGCGCGGGCACGGGCGACGTCGCGCTCCGGGCCGGTCAGGGTGACCTGGTTGCCGCGGACGAGCACGCGGACGCCGGGGTACTGGCGTTCGACGGTCTTCAGCAGCCGGTCCTGGGGGCCGAGGAGCTGGACCATCGCGATCCCGTCGACGGCGAGTTCCGAGACGGCTTCGGTCTCGGTGGGTGCGGTGTCGTCAGCTGGCAAGGGTGCCTTCCTGCAGGTCGCCTGCGAGTACGTGTGCGTGCACGTGGAACACGGTCTGTCCGACGGTCTCGCCGGTGTTGAAGACGAGCCGGTACTGCCCGTCGGAGCGCTCGTCCGCGATGCGCTGGGCCGTCGCGACGACGTGCGCCAGGAGGTCCGGGTCACCGGCCGCGAGCTCGGTGACGTTGCGGTACTGCTCGGTCTTCGGGACCACGAGGACGTGGACCGGGGCCTTCGGGGCGATGTCCTCGAACGCGATGACGCGGTCGTCCTCGGCCACGATGGTCGCCGGGACGTCGCGCGCGATGATCTTCGAGAAGATGCTGCTCATGGCCCCATCGTAGGACGCCCGACCGACGCCGGGCCGTCCCGGTGCGACGGTGCTGCGCGAGGCGGTCACCACCGGCCGAGACGCGCCTGCAGGACCGCCAGTGCCGCGGGACCAGCGGTGGACGTCCGCAGCACGGTGTCGCCGAGCCGGACCCGCACCGCACCGGCGGCCTCGAGGCGGTCGAGCTCGGAGCCGTCGATGCCGCCCTCGGGCCCGACGACCAGGGCGATCTCGGTGGCGTCGGCCGGGGGCTCCCACGTGGCGAGCCGCTCGGTCGCGGTGGGGTCGAGCAGCACGAGCACGACGCCGTCCGACGACGCTGCCGCGAGCTGCGCGGTCGTCATCGGCAGGTCCACCGCGGGCACGCGCGACCGGATCGCCTGCTTGGCGGCCTCGTGCGCGATGGCGGCCCACCGGGCTCGGCCCTTCTCGACCTTGGCGCCGTCCCACCGGGAGACGCTGCGTGCGGCCGACCACGGGACCACGCGGTCGACGCCGATCTCGGTCGCGGCCTGCACCGCCATCTCGTCACGTCCGCCCTTCGCGAGGGCCTGGACGAGGGTCAGCGACGGGGACGGGGGTTCCTCGACCACCACGGACGCCACGCGCAGCACGAGGGCGTCCCGACCGAGCGACTCGACCGGTCCGAGCACGACGGTGCCCCGACCGTCACTGAGGCGGAGCGTCTCCCCGACCCGCACCCGCGACACCGTGACCGCGTGACGGCCCTCGGCGCCGTCGAGCGCGACGGAGCCCCCGACGGTCACGCCGTCGAGGGACTCCACCAGGTAGAGCGACGCCATCAGAAGTTGAAGAAGCGGTCGCGCAGCTTGCCGAACATGCCCTGCTGGAACCGTGCGAGCTGCGGCGCCGCGGACTTGTGCGACTTCGCGAGCTGCTCGACGAGCTGGCGCTCCTTGTGCGAGAGCTTGGTCGGGGTCACGACCTGCACACCGACCCGGAGGTCGCCGCGCCCGCTGCCACGGAGCTTCGTGATGCCGCGGTCCTTGATGACGAGGACGTCGGCGCTCTGCACGCCGGGCCGGACCTCGAGCTCGACGGGGCCGTCGAGCCCGTCGATCGTCGTCGTGGTGCCGAGGATCGCGTCGGTCATCGGGACCTCGAGGGTGGCGAGCAGGTCGTCGCCGTCGCGGCTGAAGACGTCGTGGTGGTGGACCCGGACCTCGAGGAACAGGTCGCCGGACGGGCCGCCGGCCGGGCCGACCTCGCCCTGACCGGGCATCTGGAGGCGCAGACCGGAGTCAACGCCGGCGGGGATGTCGACCGGGATGGTGCGACGGGCGCGGACGCGACCCTGGCCCTGGCACGTCGGGCAGGGGTTCGGGATGACGGTGCCGTGGCCGCGGCAGGTGCCGCACGGCGCGCTCGTCACGACGTTGCCGAGGAGCGACCGGACCTGGCGCTGGATGGAGCCGGAGCCGCCGCAGATGTCACACGTGCGCGGGCTGGTGCCCGGCGCGCAGCACGAGCCGCCGCAGGTCTCGCAGACCACCGCGGTGTCGACCTCGACGTCCTTGTGCGTGCCGAAGACGACCTCGTCGAGGTCGACGTCGATGCGCAGCAGGGCGTCCTGCCCACGCTCGGCACGGCTGCGGGGACCGCTGCCACGGCCGCCGCCGGCACCACCGCCGAAGAAGGCGTCGAAGATGTCGCTGAAGCCCGCTGCACCACCGCCGCCGAAGGGGCTGTCAGCGGGGCCGGCGTCGTAGCGGCGCCGCTGCTCGGGGTCGCTCAGCACGTCGTACGCGTGCGTGACGTCCTTGAAGCGTTCGGCGGCGTCAGGGCTCGGGTTCACGTCCGGGTGGAGTTCCCGCGCGAGTCGGCGGTACGCCTTCTTGATGTCGGTGTCGGCCGCGTCGCGCGGGACACCGAGGACGTCGTAGTGGTCTGCCACGTATCCCTCAGTTGTGTTCGTCGGTGGGTCGGATGATGGGGGTCGTCAATTCTCGCCGAGGAGCCTGGAGAGGTACCGGGCGACCGCCCGGACCGCTGCCATGTTCGAGCCGTAGTCCATGCGCGTCGGGCCGAGCACGCCCAGCCGGGCGACCTCGCCGCCGGCGGCGACGTACCCGCCGGCCACGATGCTCGTGGCGTCGAGGCCGTACTCCGCGTTCTCGACGCCGATGCGCGCCGTCACGGAGACGTCGTCCAGCTGCATCTCCCCGAACAACCGGAGCAGGGTCACCTGTTCCTCGATGGCCTCCAGCACGGGGAAGAGCCCGCCGGAGAAGTCCTGCTCGCTCTTGGCGAGGTTGGCGGCACCGGCCATCAGCAGGCGGTCCTGCCGGTTGGCGGCGACCTGCTCGATGAGCGTCGCGACGACCACGCCCGCCAGGGTCTGCGAGTCGGGGCGGATCTGCGCGGGGATCGCCCGGAGCGCCGTGGGGACGTCCTGCAGCGGCAGCCCGACGGTCGCGCCGTTGAGGACCGAGCGGAGTTCGACCAGCGCGGACTCGTCGAGGTGGACGTCGGTCTCCACCACGCGCTGCTCGACCCGGGCGGTGTCGGTGATGAGCACGACCATCAGGCGGGTGTCGCCGAGGCGGACCAGTTCGACGTGCTGCAGCCGGGCGCGCACCATCGACGGGTACTGCACCAGGGCGACCTGGTTCGTCAGCTGGCTGAGCAGCCGGACGGTGCGTCTGAGGACGTCGTCGAGGTCGTTCGACGCACCGAGGAAGGTCTCGATGGCGTGCCGCTGGGCGCTCGAGAGCGGTCTTGCGGCGGCGAGGTGGTCGACGAAGACGCGGTAGCCCTTGTCCGTCGGCACCCGGCCGGACGAGGTGTGCGGGGCGATGATGAGCTGCTCGTCCTCGAGCAGGGCCATGTCGTTGCGGATCGTCGCGGCGCTGACCCCGAAGGCGTGGCGGTCGACGATGGACTTCGACCCGACGGGCTCGCGGGACGACACGTAGTCGCGCACGATGGCCTTGAGGACCTCGAGGGAACGTTCACTGACCACCGGGACCCCTTCCACGCGTGCTGGCACTCGGACGTGTCGAGTGCTGATCCTACGCCTGCACACCGACACGCTCGGACTTCTCCGGGGGCCGGTCGCTACGCTGCCGCCATGAGCTACGGACACGAGCAGGACGGCTCCGCAGGCCCCGGACAGCCCCGCCCCGGCGACTACGCCCACCAGCCCCACCCGCAGGGCTTCGGGCAGCAGCCCGGCGGCCCGCAGTACCAGCCGCCGCAGCCGCTCACGCCCGAGGACCAGCGCCTCTGGGCGACGCTCACCCACGTCGGCGGCATCCTGTTCACCGTCGTCGTGCCCCTCGTCGCCTACCTGGTGCTGCGCGACCGCGGCGGCTTCGTCCGCGAGCACACGCGCCAGGCGTTGAACTTCCACATCACCGCCACGATCGCGAGCGCGGTCGCGACGGCGACGACGGTGCTGCTCGTCGGCTTCGTGCTGCTGCCGATCATCGGCGTGCTCGTCGTCGTCTTCGGCATCCTGGCCGCGATCGCCGCCAACCAGGGGCGCTTCTACCGCTACCCGCTGACGATCGAGTTCGTGAAGGCCTAGTCGAGCAGCTCGCGCACCACCGCGTCCGCGAGCAGCCGGCCCTGCAGCGTCAGGTCGAGGCGACCAGGCGTACCGGGACGGGCCAGGGCACTGCGGCCGTCCACGAGACCACGTGCGATGAGCCCGGCGACCCGGCCACGGGCCTCCTGGCGGAGTTCCTGGGTCGTGAGCTCCCCACGGACGCGCGCGGCGAGCAGCACGCGCTCGACGTAGCGGGTCTCGTCGTCGAGCGTCTCGCGTCCGGCGGCCGGGGACACGTCCTGCAGGACGCGGCCCGCGTACGCAGCCGGGTGCTTGACGTTCCACCAGCGGGTGCCGGCGACGCTCGAGTGCGCGCCGGGGCCGACGCCCCACCAGTCGTGGCCCTTCCAGTAGGACAGGTTGTGCCGGCTGACGTGCTCGTCGCCGCGGGCCCAGTTCGAGACCTCGTACCAGCGGTAGCCGGCGTCGCCGAGCACCTGGTCCGCGAGCTCGTACATGTCGGCGGCGAGGTCGTCGTCCGGGGCGGGCAGCTCGCCGCGGGACACCGCGCGGCCCATGGCGGTGCCGTCCTCGACGATGAGCGAGTACGCGGACACGTGGTCGGGCTCGCACGCCAGCGCGGCGTCGAGCGAGGTGCGCCAGTCGGCGAGGGACTCCCCCGGCGTCGAGTAGATGAGGTCGAGCGAGACGTCGAGGCCGAGCTGCTTCGCGAGGTCGACGACGATCGGCACGCGCTCCGGGTCGTGGGTGCGGTCGAGCGTGGCGAGCACGTGCGGCACCGCCGACTGCATGCCGAAGCTCATCCGGTTGAAGCCGCCGGCACGGAGCGTCTCGAGCGAGGACGCGTCGACGGAGTCCGGGTTGGCCTCGGTCGTGACCTCGGCCCCCGGCAGGATGCCCCAGGTGTCGTCGATCGCGCGGAGGATCATCACGAGGTCGCTCGCCGGCAGCATCGTCGGGGTGCCACCGCCGAAGAACACGGTCGACACCGGACGTCGCGGCACGCCCGAGCGGTCGAGGACCGACGCCGCCCACTCGATCTCGCGCTCCGCGTGGCCGGCGTAGTCGTCACGACGGACGCCCCGCAGCTCGGACGCCGTGTACGTGTTGAAGTCGCAGTAGCCGCAGCGCACCCGGCAGAAGGGCACGTGCACGTAGACCCCGAAGGGGACGTCACCCGCGCCGGCCGCCGGCGTGAGCAGCCCGTCGGCGGGAGCCGGGTCAGCGATCGGGAGAGCACTCGGCATGGACTCCATTCTCCGTCATGATGGAGCCATGGAGCACCACCCGGTCCCGACCACAGTGCTGTGGGACATCGACGGCACCCTCGTCCGGAACGCCACCTCGCCCGGCAACCTGTACCACCTGGCGCTCGAGCGCGCGACGGGCCGTGACCTCCCCCTGCTCGTCGGCCACCAGCACGGGCGCACCGACGCCGGCATCATCGCCGAGCACGTCCGCGCCCACGACCTCGGCGTCGACGTCATCCCGACCGTGACGGCGCACCTCCGCGACCTGTCCGAGGAACGGCACCGTGCCGGCGAACACCGCACCGCCGCACCCGGTGCCCTCGCCCTGGTCACGCGCTTCGCGGCGATCGGCTGGCGGAACGGCCTGCTCACCGGCAACTCCGCCTACCGCGCCCGCGTCAAGCTCGCCGGTGCCGGGTTCGCCGTGGACGCCTTCGACTGGGACCACTCGTACTTCGGGGACGAGGAAGTGGAACGCGCCGGGGTCACCGCCCTCGCCGCGGAGGACCTCGCCGGCACGCGCGCGGTCATCGTCGGCGACACCCCGCGGGACGGCGAAGCGGCCGACGCCGTGGGCATCCCGTTCCTCGCGGTCGCGACGGGCGTCTACGACGTCGAGGCACTCCGCCACACGAACGCGGTGGCGATCGCCCGGGACTGCGTCGTCGACGCAGCACTCATCGAGGACGCCATCGCCGCCCTGCCCCCGCTGCGCCACGAGTGACGCGCGCGTCCGACCCGACCTGGCAGCCGACGGCCGAGGGTCAGTCCCCGCGCAGCGCCGCCAGGTACTTCTCGGCCATCACCCGCTGCTGTCGGCGGAGCAGTGGTGCCACGAAGCGCCACTTCGCACTGGCCGGCTGCGAGAACTGGCGGACCTGCAGCCACACCGAGCCGTCCGCGGTGCGCTCCACGACGAAGGACTCCTCGCCCGAGAGCGGGTGGCCTTCGAGCGTGCCGTACGCGAAGCCCTTGCGGTCGGGCTCGTCGATGATCGACACGACCCGCACGGGCGCCTGCACCGACCGACCGAACGCGTGCATCGTCAGCACGGCCGTCGTGCCGGCGGTCACGAGCGGGGTGCCGTCCGGCGCGAAGTGCTCGACCCGCGGCGTCCCGATGGAGGCCGGCGCGATCGGCACGCCCTGCTCGTCGAACGTCACGGGGTTGTAGCGGACGTCGTCGTCGTCGGGCGCGTCGTCCACCCGGACTCCCATGCCGCTGCGCTCCTGGATCTGCCAGGTCAGGGCCTGGGTCACCGCGGTGTCGAACCGCTGGTCGCCGTGCCCGATGCGGGCCCGGGACTCAGCCGGGGTGAAGCCCTCCGGCGGGTAGGTCATGAGGTCCGGCGCCTGTGTCGCACCGACCGCTCCGTAGGTCAGGGCGGTCAGGTACCCTCCGCGGCTGCTCATCCAGCCATCGTACTGGGCCTGGCCGACGGACCGGACCGCGCGGGGTCACGTGGGGAGACCGGCGTGCGGTTCCGGACAGGCACCCCGAACTGGAGGCTGCAAGTCGTTGCGTATGCATCTACCGTTGGGCAGGTGCCCCGCTCCAGTGCCCTCCCCCGTCGATCCGTCGACCGACGCACCCGACTCGTCGCCACGGCGACGCTCGTGTGCTTCGGCGTGGCCGCTGCCGCCCGGGTGCTGGTCGACACGTCGACCGCGGGCTTCGACGCGCCGGCCCGGTACGCCACGGTGCCGCCGAGCGGGTGGACGGCCTTCGACACGGTGAACGTCGTCGCCGTGGCCGGTGCCAGCCTGGCCGGTGCCGCCGTGCTGCTCTTCGGCGCGACGCTCGTGTCCGCCGTGCTCCACCACCGCGGCCGACGCCTGCCGCTCGTCATCGGGGCCGTCACGCTCGCGATGGCGCTCGGGGCCGTGCTCGCGGGGGCGGTCGCGAGCGGCCGGACCGACTTCACCGCCGTGACGGAACTCGAGCTGCTGCGGACCGCACTGGCAGGACTGGCCGTGGCGAGCCTCCCGGCCATCGTCCTGGGCGCGGTCCGCGCGCGCGGCCGCGCCTGAGCCCTACTTCTTCTTCTCTTCGACGTCGCCGGAGAGCGCCGCGATGAAGGCCTCTTGCGGGACCTCGACCCGGCCGATCGTCTTCATGCGCTTCTTGCCCTCCTTCTGCTTCTCGAGGAGCTTGCGCTTGCGGGTGATGTCACCGCCGTAGCACTTCGCGAGGACGTCCTTGCGCATCGCGCGGATGCTCTCGCGGGCGATGATCCGGGCGCCGATGGCGGCCTGGATCGGGACCTCGAACTGCTGCCGTGGGATGAGCTTGCGGAGCCGCTCGGTCATCAGCGTGCCGTACGCGTACGCCTTGTCGCGGTGCACGATCGCGCTGAACGCGTCGACCTGGTCGCCCTGCAGCAGGATGTCGACCTTGACGAGGTCGGCGGCCTGGTCGCCGACGGGCTCGTAGTCGAGGCTGGCGTAGCCCTGCGTCTTGCTCTTCAGCTGGTCGAAGAAGTCGAAGACGATCTCGCCGAGGGGCATCTGGTAGCGGATCTCGACGCGGTCCTCGCCGAGGTACTCCATGCCGAGCAGGGAGCCGCGGCGCTGCTGGCACAGCTCCATGATCGCGCCGACGTAGTCCTTGGGCGCCAGGATCGCGGCGCGGACCATCGGCTCGCGGACCTCGACGATGCGGCCGGTCGGGAACTCGGAGGGGTTCGTGACCTCGGTGACGGTGTTGTCCTCGTTCGTGACCTCGTAGATCACGCTCGGGGCGGTGGTGATGAGGTCGAGGTTGAACTCGCGGGACAGGCGCTCGGTGATGATCTCGAGGTGCAGCAGGCCGAGGAAGCCGCAGCGGAACCCGAAGCCGAGCGCGACGGAGGTCTCCGGCTCGTAGACGAGCGCGGCGTCGGAGAGCTTGAGCTTGTCGAGCGCTTCGCGGAGGTCCGGGTAGTCCGAGCCGTCGATCGGGTACAGGCCCGAGAACACCATCGGCTTCGGGTCCGTGTAGCCGGGCAGGGCCTCGGTCGCCGGACGCTGGGCACTCGTGACGGTGTCGCCGACCTTCGACAGGCGGACGTCCTTGACGCCGGTGATGAGGTAGCCGACCTCGCCGACGGACAGGCCCTTCGTGGGGATCGGCTCCGGGCTCGACACCCCGATCTCGAGGATCTCGTGCGTCGACTTGGTCGACATCATCTGGACCTTCTCGCGCGGAGCGATCGAGCCGTCGATCATGCGGATGTACGTCACGACGCCGCGGTAGCTGTCGTAGACCGAGTCGAAGATCATCGCGCGGGGCGCGGCGTCGACCGTGCCCACGGGAGCGGGGACCGTCCGGACGACGAGGTCGAGGAGCTCGGGCACGCCGACGCCGGTCTTGCCCGAGACGCGGAGGACGTCCTCGGGCTTGCCGCCGATGAGCTGCGCGAGCTCGGCGGCGTACTTGTCGGGGTCGGCGGCGGGCAGGTCGATCTTGTTGAGGACCGGGATGATCTGCAGGTCGTTCTCGAGCGCCAGGTAGAGGTTCGCGAGCGTCTGGGCCTCGATGCCCTGGGCGGCGTCGACGAGCAGGATGGCGCCCTCGCACGCGGCGAGCGAACGGGAGACCTCGTACGAGAAGTCGACGTGCCCGGGCGTGTCGATCATGTTCAGCGCGTAGGTCTCACCGTCGAGCTCCCACGGCATGCGGACGGCCTGTGACTTGATCGTGATGCCGCGCTCGCGCTCGATGTCCATGCGGTCGAGGTACTGCGCGCGCATGGCCCGGTCCTCGACGATGCCGGTGATCGACAGCATGCGGTCGGCCAGCGTGGACTTGCCGTGGTCGATGTGCGCGATGATGCAGAAGTTGCGGATCGCGCCGGCCGGAGTCGCGGCGGGCTCGAGCGGAGCGGATGCTTGTGGGCTCACGGTTCCTCAGGTGGGTCGGACGGTCAGGTGATTGTCCCACGGTTGCGTGCGGGCAGCGCGCGCTGCCGCGCGCGCTGGCGGGTGGTGCTGCCGGGTGGCACTGCCGCGCGGCGCTGCCGCGCGCTGCTGCCGCGCGCTGCCGCGCGGCAGTGCCGCGTGGTGCGAGGTTGACCACGCCGTGCAGCGCTGGACGCCCGCACGGGGCGACCAACCTCGCACCAGCGGGAGGACCGCGCACGGTGCGAGGCGTGGCGGGACCGCACCGAGCCTCCCGGCCGGGTCCGACGGTCAGTCCGACTCAGACGACCGCGTGCGCCGGGGCCGGCAGTGCGCCCAGGCCGCGCCGGAGGTCCTCCGGGGTCGCCGCCAGGCAGACGCGGATCCAGCCCTCGCCGGAGCGGCCGAACGCGCTGCCCGGTGCCACGGCGACGCGCTCCCGCTGCAGGAAGGCCAACGCCCACGCGGCCACGTCCCCCTGCGTGGCGTGCGCGACGTCGATCCACAGGTAGAAGGAGCCGTCGGGGGCGTTGTACCGGATGCCCGCGGCGTCGAGGACGTCGGTCGCGACCTCGAGGTTGGCGCGGTAGTGCTCGCGGGCGTCGCGCACGGCGGAGTGGTCCCCCACGATCGCTGCGAGGGCTGCGTACTGGTCGGGCTCGGCGACGCAGCTGATCATCGACTCCTGCACCGTGCGCATCGTCGGCCCGAGGCCCTTCGGCGTCACGAGGTAGCCGACGCGGACCCCGGTCATCGCGTACGTCTTGCTCAGCGAGAAGGCGGTGAACACGCGGTCGTCCTCGTCGAGCGCGGCCAGGCTGACGTGGCGGGTGCCGTAGGTGAAGTACTCGTAGACCTCGTCGCTGACCACCCAGAGGTCGTGCTCCTTCGCGAACGCCAGGATCCGCCGGAGCGTCGCCTCGCCGAACACCGTGCCGAGCGGGTTCGACGGCGAGTTGACCACGATGGCCCGGGTCCGCTCGGTCACGCTCGCCGCGAGCGCGTCGAGGTCCGGCTCGAACCCGTGCTCCGGCCCGAGCCGGTACGGCACCGGCGTCGCGCCGATGATGTGGGCGTTCATCGTGAACGTCGTGTAACCGGGGTCCGGCACGAGGACCTCGTCGCCGGGGCTGAGCACGAGGGTCATCGCCTGGAACAGCGCCTGCGTCGCGCCGATCGTCATCCAGATCTGCTCGAGGTCGGCCTCGATGCGGTTCTCGCGCCGGAGCTTCTCCTGCACGGCCAGGCGCAGCGGCGTGATGCCGCCGTTCGGGGTGTACCCGGTGCGGTCCTCGGACCAGGCGCGTCGGGCCGCGTCGCCGATGTGCGTGGCCACCGGGACGTCGGGTTCGCCGATGACGAGCATGGTGACGTCCTCGCCGTCGGCCTGCAGCAGCGCGGCCTGCTCGAAGACGCGGCGGATGCCGGAGGCGGGGACGGTGTCGATCCGAGGTGCGAGGGACGGCATGCCCGCCACGGTAACCCCCACGTGTTTCCGGGTGGTGACGCGAGCGTGTCCCCGTGCGGTGACGCCCGCGTGGTTCCGCGCGGTTCCGCGGGTTCGGGGCGTGTCGTGCGCGTTGATCCGCACCCCTGACCCTGGTAATGTGGCTTGCTGGCTTACGCGTTCCGTCGCCCACGGGTGGAACGCGATGCGACCAAGGGCCCCTCTACCCAGCGGTCGCGACCACCCGTCCGAGACGAAGCAGGAGCAACACATGGCGAACATCAAGTCGCAGATGAAGCGCATCAAGACCAACCTCAAGGCCACCGAGCGCAACAAGGCCTACAAGTCCGAGCTGAAGACGTTCATCCGCCACACCAACGAGGCCATCGTCGCCGGCGACAAGGAGAAGGCCACCGCCGCTCTCGCCGTCGCGTCGAAGAAGCTCGACAAGGCCGTGAGCAAGGGCGTCATCCACAAGAACCAGGCCGCGAACCGCAAGTCGGCCATCGCGAAGAAGGTCAGCGCGCTCTGAGCGTCTGATCCTCTCGAAAGGCCCCGTACCGTCCCGGTGCGGGGCCTTCGTCGTTCCCGGGGGCGGGGGCGTGCGGGCGCGCTGACGCGCGGACGGCTGCACGGCTGGTTTCGGATGGCGTCGGCGGCGGCGCGGCTGGTTCCGGCTGGCGTCGCACAACGGAGATCCGCTGACGCCGCCGAAGTCCGCGGTTCGAGCCGACACCGGTTGTGCGGCGTCGGCCTGGAGGCTCGGCTCAGCTCTCCGGGCTCGCCTCGTCGGGCGATGGTGCGCCGCCGGCCGGGAGGCTCGGCTCAGCTCACCGGGGCTCGCCGCGTCGGGCGATGGTGCGGACCATGACCTCGAGCGCGTAGTGGGCGTCGCGCGAGCCGCCCTTCACCGCGGTGTCGGCCTCGGCGATGCTGATGATCGCGTTCGCCAGGCCGGACTCGCTCCACCCGGCGACGTCGCGCTGCGCACGCTGCACCTGCCACGGCGCCATGCCGAGCGCCGACGCGGCCTGCCCGCTCGAGCCCCGGAAGGCACTGACCTTCGCCATGGTCCGGATCTTGCTCGCGAACGCGGCGACGATCGGCACGGGGGCCTCTCCCGTCGCCAGGGCGTGCCGCAGCTCGACGATCGCCGGTGCGGACCGGCCCGCGAGCGCGATGTCCGCGACCTTGAACGCATTGGTCTCGACGCGGCCGCCGTAGTACTTGTCGACGACGCGGTCGGTGATCTCCTGGGCCTCGTCCGCCAGGAGCTGTCGACACGCTGCGGCCAGTTCGGCCAGGTCGTCGGCGAACGCAGCGACCAGCGTGCGCACGGCCGAGGGCGCGATCTTGCGTCGGGCGGCGCGGAACTCGGCGTTCACGAAGTCGATGCGGTCGGTCTCCCGCTTGAGCTCGTCGCACTGGACCTCGATCCCCCCGCCCACGCCGCTGCGGATCGTGTCGAGGAGCTTCTTCCCGCGCACCCCTCCCCCGTGCCGCAGCACGAGGGTGACGTCGTCGGCCGGGTTGCCCAGGTACGAGATCGTCTCCGTGATGAAGGCATCGGTGCACTTCTCGACGTTGGTGACCCGCACGAGCCGCGGCTCGCCGAAGAGCGACGGGCTGGCGAGCGTCGCCAGCAGCCCGGGCGCGTACTGGTCGGCTTCGAGGTCGTGGACCTCGAGCGCGGGGTCCTCGCCGACGAGCAGGTCGCGGAGCATGCCGGTGGCGCGCTCGGCGAGGAAGGTCTCCGGGCCGGTCACGAGGACGACGGGTGCGGGCCGGATGCTCGACCACGGGACCTGGTCGATCTTCGCGGCGGCGCGCGCGGGCTTCTTGGCGGGCATGCGGTCCTTCCGACGGTACGGGGTCGAGTCTACGGGCCGCCCCCGACGCGGACGGGCCGCGTGGTGGTGCAGATGATGGTTCCACCGGAGGTCCCGACGGGCTCCGCGGCAGCTGCCGTTCCGTCCAGACCTCGGGGCCGGAGGCTCCCCCGCTGACCACGATCGTCCCCTGCAGGTCCGTGCGGAACGGCGTCGTGCCCGCTGCGGCGAGCAAGTCGAGGGCGCGCTCGGTCGGGTGTCCGTAGGTGTTGTCCGCGCCCACGCCGATGAGGCCGACCGGCGCCGCGAGCTCCCGGTAGAGCGTGGGGTCCTGGTCCGCTGAACCGTGGTGTGCCACCTTCACGAGGTCGACCGGCCCGAGCGCCGCCGACGTCGGGCCCGGCCCGCGCAGCCGCCGTTGCGCCGTGGTGTCGAGATCGCCGAGGAACACCCCGGTCAGGCACGTCGGGCACTCCGGGGGTCGGTCCGTCCGCAGCACGATGCTCGCGTCGTTGCCGCTCGTCCGGTCCCCCGCCCGTGGCCAGAGCACCCGCCACGGCATGCGCCCGAGGACCCCGTGCACGCCGTCGTCAGCGCGCCGGACATCGACCCCCGCGGCCGTGAGCCGTCGGAGCACCCCGGTGTCGGCCGGCCGCGCTGGCGGTCCGACCAGCGCGAGGTCCACGTCAGCCACGACCTCGTCCACCGCTCCGACGTGGTCCTCGTCGTAGTGCGTCAGCACGAGCAAGTCGATCCGGTCGACGCCGAGCAGGTCGAGGCACCGCCGGAGCCGAGCGGGGTCGTCGCCGACGTCGATGAGCGCCGTGCTCGCGTCGTCTCGCAGGAGGACCGCGTCCCCCTGCCCGACGTCGCACATCGCCACGGACCAGTTCCGCGGCAGCCCGGCGCGGGTCAGGACCGCCGGCACGAGCGTCGTCGCCAGGCCGATGACGGTCACCACCGTGGCGACGAGCACGAGCGGCACCCGGGCGGCCGCGGGCGCGAGCACCGCGGCGATGACGGCCCCGCTGACGACCGCGGCCGCCACCACACCGACGACTCCGGCTGGCCACGGGAGCGATGCCACAGGCAGCCCGGCAGCCAGGTGGGCGATGACCCCGATCACGGCAGCGGGAGCCCAGGCGACCGCCGCCACGACGCTCGCGGCGGCCGGCCACAGCGGCGACAGGACGCACGCCAGCAGCCCGATGACCGTGACCACGGGGGCGAACGGCTCGGCCAGCAGGTTGGCCGGTACCGCGTACGTCGGCAGGGCGGGCGCGAGCGGGATCGTCAGCGGCCAGCACGCCACCTGCGCGGCGACCGGCACAGCCACGGCGGCGGCCACCGGCGTCCAGCAACGCCGAGCGAGCAGCGCCGTCAGCGGCGGCCCGAGCACGACGATGCCAGCGGTCGCGAGCACCGAGAGGCCGAAGGCGAAGGACCGGGCGAACCACGGGTCGACGACGAGCATCCCGACCGCGGCGACGGCGATGAGCGGCACGCCCCGGACCGGACGACCGGCCAGGTGCACGACGAGCACGACGACGGCCATGACGTTCGCGCGGAGGATCGACGGATCCGGGCGGACCAGCACGACGAACCCGACGAGGAGCACCACCGCCAGCGACGCACGAGCACCACGGCCGAGCCCCGCCGCACGCCCGAGCAGCACCACGAGGGCCACGATGACCGCGCAGTTCGACCCCGAGACCGCGGTCAGGTGGGTCAGCGCGCTGGCCTCCATCGCTGCCTCGGTCGCCGGGTCCAGACCGCTGCGGTCACCGATCGCCAGCCCGCGGAGCAACGAGCCACCGGGCTGTGGCAGGTCCGCGGTCACGGCGGCGAAGGCCTGGCGCGCGTGGTCCGTCAGCGCGAGCAGCCCGGTCGGCGGCTCGGTGACGGGCGTCCCGCGGAGGAACACCACGAACGCCGTGGTGGCTCCGGGCTCGTCGGGTTCGAGCGTTGCGCCCGCGAGCAGCGTCGTGCCGGCGCCGAGCGTGCCCGGACGGGGAGCGTCGTCGTCCGCCGCGGGGACGACCCGGACGGGCACGTCCAGCCCGGTCGTGGTGCCGGCCGCGCGCAGGGTCGCCAGGACGGAGCGGTCCGCCGCGGTGAGGTCGCGGTCGAGTACCACCGTCACGTGCGCCGACCGCCCGGCCAGGGCCTCCACCGCCACCGGGGTCCGGCGAGCGTCCCCGACCGCGGCGGCGACGGCGACCAGGCACACGAACGCGGCCGTCGTCACCACGAGCCCCACCACGGCCTGGACCCGGTCGCCGGGCGATCGGACCCACAGCAGGGTGGTCCCCACGAGGAGCACCACGCCGGCGACCGCTGCCACCGTCCATGCCACCGACGCCGACCCGACGAGCACGGCGGCGACCACCCAGGCGAGGGCGACGGGCAGAGCGATGCGCAGGTCAGCTCGGTCGGGTGCGATGCTCACACGCGCACCCGGTCCTGCAGCTCGGCGAAGCGGCCGTCCCCGATCCCGCTGACGTCGAGCAGGTCCTCGACCGCCGAGAACCGCCCGTGCTCGTCCCGCCACGCGAGGATCCGCTGCGCCAGCCCCGGACCGATCCCGGGCAGGGTCTCGAGCGTGGCCTGGTCGGCCGTGTTGAGGTCGACGACGTCCGACGCCGCGGCGCCGGACATCCCAGGACCGGACCCAGCCCCAGCACCAGGTCCAGCCCCAGCCCCAGCGGACCCAGCAGCACCAGCAGCGCCCCCACCGTCCGCCTCCAGCGCCTGCGGCACGTCGCCCTCACCGACCCGCGGCACGTACAGCCGCTCCCCGTCCACGAGCGGCCGTGCCAGGTTGAGCCGAGCCAGGTCCGCGTCCCCGGACGCCCCACCCGCCGCCTCGAGCGCATCGGTGACCCGGCCGCCCCCGGGCACCGTGACCACCCCGGCGTGCGCCACGGCCCCGAGCACGTGCACGACGACCGACGGCGGCACGGACGCCGACGCCGACGCCGACGGACCAAGAGGACGACCCGAAGCCGACGCAGCACCAGCACCAGCACCAGCACCACCCCCTGCCGGTACAGACGCAACCGCCGACGCCGCCCCCGTCACCGACGTCACCCCACCAGCACCGCTCCCCCGCGCACCGAGCACGATGACGACCAGCGCGATGACCACCACCACAGCGGCGACGACGAGCGCCGCGCGGGGCGAGAGCGTGAACCGGGACATGGCCGGAACGCTACGGAGCCCGGCCACCCGGCCGGGCTCCGACGAGCGACACCGTGGACGACCGACGTCGCCAGTCGGTTGTGGAGGAGTCGACTACCCCTTGATCGCGATGTTCACGAGCTTCGGCGCCCGCACGATGACCTTCACGACCTCGCGGTCGCCGATGTACCGCTGCACGGACTTCGACGCCCGCGCGAGCCGCTCGAGCTCGTCGGCCTCGATCGACTTCGACACCTCGAACGAGTCACGCACCTTGCCGTTGACCTGGACCACCGCGGTCAGGGTCTCCTGCACGAGCAGCGTCGGGTCGGCCTTGCGCCACCCGTACGTGGCGACCGAGGCGTCGTAGCCCAGCGTCTGCCACATCTCCTCGCCGGTGTACGGCGCGAAGACGCTGAGCCCGAGGGCCACGGTCTCCACGGCCTCGCGCACGGCGGGGTCGCCCGCACCGGGACCGCTGTCGATCGCCTTGCGCGTGACGTTCACCAGGTCCATGAGCCGCGCGATCACGACGTTGAACTTGAACGACTCCATCAGCCCGGGGGCGTCGGAGAGGAACCGGTGGGTGACCTGGCGGACCGCGCGGTCGCCGTCGGCCCACACGGCGTCCGGCGTCGAGGTGACGTCGGTCGCCAGGCGGTAGGCCCGCGCCAGGAACCGGGCAGAGGCTGCCGGGGAGACGTCCTCCCAGTTGATGTCGTCCTCCGGCGGACCGGCGAAGCCCATCACCAGGCGGATGGCGTCGACACCGTGCGCGTCGAGTTCGTCACCGAGGGAGACGCCGCCCTTCGACTTCGACATCTTCGAGCCGCCCGAGAGCACCATGCCCTGGTTCAGCAGCGCCGAGAACGGCTCGGTGAAGTCGAGGTAGCCGAGGTCGAACAGCACCTTGGTGACGAACCGCGCGTACAGCAGGTGCAGGATCGCGTGCTCGACACCGCCGATGTACTGGTCGACGGGTGCCCACTTGTTCACGAGCGCCGGGTCGAAGGCCTGGGTGTCGTCGTTCGCGGACAGGAAGCGCAGGAAGTACCACGACGAGTCGACGAACGTGTCCATCGTGTCGGCGTCGCGCTTGGCGGGGGTGCCGTCGACCGGGTTCGGCACGTTCACCCAGTCGGTGGCTCCGCCTAGCGGTGACGTGCCCTTCGGCTTCAGGTCGAGGCCCTCGGTGGAGGGCAGCACGACGGGCAACTGGTCCTCCGGCACCGGGTACTCGGTGCCGTCCTCGCCGTGGATGATCGGGATCGGGGTGCCCCAGAAGCGCTGACGCGAGATCAGCCAGTCGCGCAGACGGTACGTCTTCGCTGCACGACCGGTCCCGCGCTCGTCGAGGAGCTTGATGGCCGCGGTGATCGCGTGCTGCTTGCTCATGCCGTCGAGCGGTCCGGAGTTGATCATCCGACCGGTGCCGGTCAGCGCCTGGCCGGTGCTGACCGGGTCGAGCGAGGGGATGTCGAAGTCGTCGAGCGTCGCGCCCTCGGGGATCACCGGGATCGCGCCGGTCACGGCCGCGTTCGTGTCGACGACGACCTTCACGGGCAGGTCGAACGTCCGCGCGAAGTCGAGGTCGCGCTGGTCGTGCGCCGGCACCGCCATGACCGCACCGTGGCCGTAGTCGGCGAGGACGTAGTCGGCGGCCCAGATCGGCAGGCGCTCCCCCGTCAGCGGGTGGATCGCGAACCGGTCGAGCGGCACACCGGTCTTCGGGCGGTCCGCGTTCTGCCGGTCGATCTCGGAGGTCTTCTGCGTGGCAACGAGGTAGTCCTCGAACGCGGCGCGGGTGTCGTCACCGGCAGTTGCGACCAGTGACGCCGCCAGGTCCGAGTCCGGCGCCACGACGAGGAACGTCACGCCGTGGATGGTGTCCGGCCGGGTGGTGAAGACGGTCACGGGCTCGTCGCGGCCCTCGATCACGAAGTCGACGTCGGCACCGACCGAGCGGCCGATCCAGTTGCGCTGCATCGCGATGACCTTGGCGGGCCAGCGGCCCTCGAGCTGGTTCAGGTCGTCGAGCAGCCGGTCCGCGTACTCGGTGATCCCGAAGTACCACTGCGTCAGCTTCTTCTTGACGACGACGGCGCCGGAGCGGTCCGAGGTGCCGTCCGGCAGGACCTGCTCGTTCGCCAGCACGGTCTGGTCCACCGGGTCCCAGTTGACCCAGCTGTCCTTGCGGTAGGCCAGGCCCTTCTCGTACATCTTCAGGAACAGCCACTGGTTCCACTTGTAGTACTCGGGGTCAGAGGTGTGGATCTCCGTGGACCAGTCGAAGGACGGCGCGTAGCGCTTGAACGAGGCCTTCTGCTGCGCGATGTTCGCGTAGGTCCAGTCCTTCGGGTCGACGCCCCGCTTGATCGCCGCGTTCTCCGCGGGCAGGCCGAAGGAGTCCCAGCCGATCGGGTGCAGGACGTTGAAGCCCTGCTGCCGCCAGTAGCGCGCCACGAAGTCGCCGAGCGCCCAGTTCTCCGCGTGCCCCATGTGCAGGTCGCCCGACGGGTACGGGAACATCTCGAGGATGTACTTCCGCGGACGACGGTCGTCGGGGTCGGCGGTGAAGAGGCCGAGCGCTTCCCAGCGTCCCTGCCACTTGTCCTGGATGCGACGGAAGTCGTAGGCGTTCGGGTCCTCGACGTGCTGCTCGTTGGTCACGGAACTCTCAATCGGTCTGGAGGCGCGGTGCAGGTCGCGCGGACGTGCGCCGGTCCCCAAGATTACAAGGCCGGTGCGACGGTGCGGGACACCGCGCTCAGGCCGCGATGCGGCCGTCCCGCATCCGCATGGTCCTGGTGACCAGCTCGGCCGGCACCGGCACGTGCGACACGACGAGGACGGTGCGTCCGACGGCCTGCGCCGTGGCGACGAGGTCACGGAGCAGCGCGTCGCCGAGGTCGGGGTCGATGTCGGCCGTCGGTTCGTCGAGGACGAGCACCGGGAAGGCGTGCAGCAGCGCCCGGGCCAGTGCCAACCGGTGCGCCTGCCCACCGGACAGCAGCCCGCCGCGCTCCCCCACGCCGGCGTCGAGCCCGCCACGCCGCTCGACCCAGTCACCGAGTCCGACCCGCGCCAGGACGGCGAGCAGCTCCTGGTCGGTGGCGGACTCCTTCGCGAAGAGCAGGTTCTGCCGGACCGACTGGTCGAACACGAACGGGTCCTGCTCGATCAGGCCGACGCGGGCGCGGACGGCGTCGGGGTGCATCGTGTGGGCCTCGACGCCGTCGAGCGTGTACGACCCGTCGTGGTCGACGAACCGGACGAGGGCGTCCACGAGGGTCGACTTCCCCGCGCCGCTCGGCCCTTCGAGGACGACGACCTCGCCCGGCGCGAGGGCGAACGAGACGCCGTCGACCGCGGCGGTCTCGGACCCGGGCCAGCGCACGGTCAGGTCCCGCACCGCGAGCGTGACCGGACCGTCGACGAGCAGGTCCTGCGGCGCGGCCTCGGCGTCGGGCTCCGGCACGATGCCGACGGGCGTGGTCCCCGGGACGACGCGCTCGACCCGGTCCGCGGCTGCCCGGACCCGGCGCAGCGTGAGGACCGCGAGGGGGACGGTCCCGACGACCTCGAACAGGGCGAGCGGCACGAAGACCGCGAGCGCCCAGAGCGGACCGTCGAGCGCCCCGGACACCACCGCCGGCGCCCCGACGGCCAGGATCCCCACGACGGCACCGCCGCCGATGAGCCCGACGAGTGCCCCGACGAGGGCCTCGACGCTGGCACGACGTCGGACGGCGCGCGTCACCCGGGCGTCGAGTGCGTCGATGTGCGCGAGCCGCTCGTCGAGCGTGCCGTAGGCGGCGAAGACGTCGAGCGTCCGGACGGTGTCGAGCACCAGGTCGGCGACCCGGCCCCGGTCCGCAGCGGTCTCGGCGTCGCTCCGACGCGCGATCGACGCCGTCACGACGGACCCGAGCGCCGCCGCGACGACGAGCGCGACGACCAGGACGAGCGCTGCCGGCACCGACACCAGGCCGACTGCCACGACCGACAGCACCGCGGCCACGCCCGCGGACACGAGCGGCCCGACGACCCGGATCGGCAGGTCCTGCAGCCGGTCGGTGTCGGTCACGAGCCGCGTCAGCAGGTCACCGCGACCGCTGGAGCCGAGCCCCGCCGGGGCGACCGACGCCAGCCGCCGGTAGGTCTCGGTCCGGACGACGGCCAGCTGCCGGAACGAGGCGTCGTGCCCCGCGAGCCGGTCGACGTACCGCAGGGCAGCGCGGCCGAGGGCGAACGCGCGCACCCCGACCATCACGAGCGTCAGGTACAGGATCGGCGGGTGTTCCGCTGCACGGGTGATGAGGTAGCCGCTCGCGGCCAGCAGCGCCACCGCGCAGAGCGCACTCAGTGCGCCGGCGGCGACGGCACGGCCCCACACCGGACCACGGGGCATGGCGAGCCGGAGGACGGAGCCGACCCGGGCCTCCCGGCTGGTGACGCGGCTCATGCGCGCGCCCCCTGCACCGGTGCGGGACTGCCGACGTCGATGCGGACGTCGGCGGCCGCGATGACGGCCGGACGGTGGCTGGCGACCACGACGACGGCGCCGTTGTCGGCGAGCAGCCGGATGGTCTGCAGGACGCGGGCCTCGGCCTCGGCGTCCAGGGCGGACGTCGGTTCGTCCAGCAGCACGAGCCGGGTGCCGGAGCGGTCGTGCCGGTACAGCGCCCGCGCCAGGGCGACCCGCTGGGCCTGCCCGCCGGAGAGACCGGCTCCGCCGGACCCGACCTGGAGGCCCGGGTCGGCTCCCAGCCCCGCCGCACCGAGTGCGCGTGCCACGGCCTCGGGCACGGGGGTCGCGCTGAGCGCGACGTTCTCGGCGACCGTCCCGCGGACGAGCCGGGGCCGCTGGTCCGCCCAGGTGATGCGGTCGTCGCGCGTCGTGCCGGCGGCACCCGGCACGACGACCTCGCCGTCGTGGGGCAGGACCCCGCGGATCGCGGCGATGAGGCTCGACTTGCCGGAGCCGCTCGGCCCGGCGAGGACGACGACCGTGCCCGGGGTCGCGTGCAGGTCGACGGGGCCGATGACGACGTCGGGGCGGCGGACGGTGACGCGGTCGAGCACCAGGGCGTCGGCGGCCGGCAGCACGGGGCCGGTGCCCGCCGGTGCGCTGTGATCGTCGTGTCCGCCGCGCACGTCGTGGTCGTCGTCGAGGACGTCGAGGACGGCGGTGGAGGCCTCGACGCCGTCCTGCGCGGCGTGGAAGTCCGCACCCACCTGACGGATCGGCGCGAAGGCCTCCGGAGCCAGCACCAGCACGAACATCGCGGCGCCGAGGCCGAGCGAGCCGTCCACCAGCCGGATGCCGATCGTCACGGCGACGAGGGCGACGGACAGGCTGGCGGCGAGCTCGAGCGCGAACCCGCTGACGAACGAGAGCCGGAGGACACCGAGGGTACCGCGGCGGTGCTCGTCCGTGACCGTGGCGATGCGGCCGACCTGCCGTCGGGCACGACCGAAGACCTTCAGGGTCGCGAGGCCCTCGACGGCCTCGGTGAACGCACCACCGAGACGGGCGAGCGCGTCGGACTGTCGGCGCTGCAGGCTCTGGGTGGCCAGGCCGATGAGGACCATGAACACCGGGATGACGGGCAGGGCGCACAGGACGATCAGCCCGCTCGTCAGGTCACCGAGGCCGATCGCCACGACCAGCACCGGCGTGGCGACCGCGGTCAGGGCGAGCTGGGGCAGGTACCGCCCGAAGTAGGCGTCGAGTGCGTCGAGGCCGGGCCCGAGGGTCGTCGCGAACCCGGCGCTCGAGCGCTCCGCGAGCCAACCGGGACCCCGCTCGGCCGCGCGTTCCAGGACGGTCCGACGGAGTTCGCGCTTCACCGTCGCGGCCGCCCGACCAGCCAGGTCGTCGGTGGCCCAGGCCGCCACGGCCCGCAGCAGGGCGGCGCCACCGAGCAGGCAGAGGGTGGGGACGAACGCCCCCGGGACGACGCCGCCGCGGTGCACGGCGTCGACCACCTCGGTGACCGCCGCCGCGATCCCCCACGCGAACGCGATGGTCGCCACCGTGCGGAGCAGACCGGTGGCGGCGGCAGCCGCGATGAAGCCGCGCGCAGAGCGCGACAGGCGGAGCAGACGCGGGTCGAGCGGCTTCATCGCGGGCCCGCCTAGTGCGCCGCGGCGGTGACGTGCGCCCGGGAGACGCGCTTGCGGAAGACCCAGTAGGTCCAGGCCTGGTAGGCGAACACGAGCGGCACGAAGATCAACGCCACCCAGCTCATCACCGTCAGCGTGTAGGTGCCGGACGAGGCGTTCGTCACCGTCAGGCTGTTCGCCGGGTCGACCGAGTCGGGCATCACGTTCGGGAAGATCGCGGTGAACATGGCGAGCACCACCGCGGCGATCGTGACGGCCATCAGCGTGAAGGCCCTGCCCTCGCGGCCCCAGGCGTTGCAGAGGACCGCCAGCACGAGGGCCAGCGCAGCCACGACCGAGCACACGAGCGATGCCGGGGTGGCCCGGACGAACGCCATCGCCACGAGGAACACGGCGGCGACGACGATCGTCACGATGCCAGCACGGGTCGCCAGGCGCTTGGCCCGCTCACGGATGTCGCCCTCGGTCTTCAGTGCGATGAACACGACGCCGTGCGTGAAGAACACGAGCAGCGTCGCCGCGCCGGTCAGCAGCGCGAAGGGGTTCAGCAGGTCGAACAGGGTGCCGGTGAAGTTGTGCCCGGCGTCCATCGGGATGCCGCGGACGACGTTGCCGAACGCGACGCCCCAGAGGAACGACGGGACGGCGCTGCCGACGATGATCATCAGGTCGAAACGGCGCTTCCACGAGCGCTGCTTGTCCTGGTGGCGGTACTCGAACGAGACGCCGCGGAGGATGAGCGCCGCCAGGATGAGCAGCAGCGCCAGGTAGAAGCCGGAGAACATCGTGGCGTACCACTCCGGGAACGCCGCGAACAGGCAGGCACCGGCGACGATGACCCAGGTCTCGTTGAGGTCCCAGACCGGGCCGATCGTGTTGATCATGACGCGGCGGTCGGTGTCGTCCTTGCCGAGGAACGGCAGGGCCATGCCGACACCGAAGTCGAAGCCGTCGAGCACGAAGTAGCCGACGAAGAAGAGTCCGACGATCGCGAACCAGAGCACGGGCAGGTCCATCTCAGTACACCGTCACTTCGTGCTTGACCTCGCCGGTCGTCTCGTCGACCTCCGCCGGGGCGGCGGGGCCCTCCTGCGCGACCTTCTTGATGAGCCGGAACTCGACCACCGCCAGGGACCCGTAGATGATCGTGAACACGACCAGCGAGATGAGGACCTCGAGCCCGGTCACGTTCGGCGAGACGCCGTCGCTCGTCCGGAGCAGCCCGAACACGAGCCACGGCTGGCGGCCCATCTCGGTGAAGACCCAGCCCATGATCATCGCGGCCATCGGCAGCGGCACCGCCCAGGTGGCGACCCGCCAGACCCACCGCTGCTGCGGGAAGCGGCCCCCGCGGGTCAGCCAGAGTCCGGCCAGCGAGACCATGACCGCGCCGACGCCGAGGGCGATCATCCAACGGAACGACCAGTAGGTGACCCAGATGACCGGCTTGTAGTTGCCCGGGCCGTAGACCTGCGTGTACTGGGCCTGCAGGTCGTTGATGCCCTCGACGGTGCCGTTGAAGGTGTGCGTGGAGAGGAACGAGAGCAGGTAGGGCACCCGGATCGAGAACAGCTCGTGGACCCCGTCGGGCGTGCCGAGCGTGAAGACCGAGAAGGAGGCGTCCTTGCCGGTCGCCGTGTTGTACAGCGCCTCGGCCGCGGCCATCTTCATCGGCTGGGTGTCGACCATCGTCAGGCCGAGCTGGTCGCCGGTGAGCACTGTGAGCGCCCCGGCCGCGACCATCGTCCACAGGCCGAACTTCAGCGCCGGCATCATCGTCTCGAGGTTCTGGTTGCGGGCCAGGTGCCAGCTCGCCACCGCGATGACGACCCCGGCTGCGACCATGAAGCAGGCGAACAGCGTGTGCGGGAACGCGGCGAGTGCCACCTTGTTGGTCAGCACGGCCCAGATGTCGGTGAGTTCCGCGCGGCCCTTCGCCTCGTTGATGACGTAGCCGACGGGGTGCTGCATGAACGCGTTCGCGGCGATGATGAAGTACGCCGACATGATCGTCCCGGCGCTGACGCACCACATGCTCGCGAGGTGCAGGCCCCTGGGCAGTCGGTCCCAGCCGAAGATCCACACCCCGATGAAGGCCGCCTCGAAGAAGAAGGCCAGGATGCCCTCGAGCGCGAGCGGAGCGCCGAACACGTCGCCGACGAAGCGGGAGTAGTTCGACCAGTTCATGCCGAACTGGAACTCCTGCACGATGCCGGTGACGACGCCCATCGCGAAGTTGATGAGGAAGACCCGACCGAAGAACCGGGTGAGCTGCAGGTAGTGCGCCCGGCCGGTCCGGTACCACGCGGTCTGGAACGTCGCGACGACGACGGCCATGCCGATCGTCAGCGGGACGAACAGGAAGTGGTAGATCGTCGTGAGGCCGAACTGCCACCGCGACAGGATCAGGGGATCGAGGATGTCGTTCATGCGGCGGTACCGGTCGGGAACGCCGCGCGCTGTTGAGGCACGTCAGTTGCTTCCTGTGGAGGGGGTCCTGCTGGTTCTGTCACGCCCTCGGGACACTCCAACGGTAGCGCTCCCGACACCGCTTCGACAAGTTGTAGAACCCTCGCGTGCACGAACGTGCACGGCCCCTGATCGGCACAACCGTGCCGAACCGATGTGCTCCGGGAACGACGACAGGCGCCGGGCTGCTGCCCGACGCCTGTCGTGTGACTCGATGGGACGTGCTCGCTACAGCAGGCCCTTGTCCGTCAAGAACTCCTTGGCGATGGTCGACGCCTTCTCCTTGTCGGCCGTGCTCTTGGCGTTCAGCGAGATGAGCTCGTCCGTCGTCAGGACCTTGCTCACCGCGTCGATGTCGTCAGCGGCCTTCTCGCTCACCTTGCTCGACACGACCGGCGTGACGTTCTGCGGCAGGATCAGGTTCTTCGGGTCCTTCAGCGAGACGAAGTCGTTCGCCTTGATGCTCGGGTCCGCGCTGTAGATGTCGGCGAGCTGGACGGTGTCGTCCTTGAGCGCCTTCACCGTCAGGGCTCCGCCGGAGTCCTCGATCGCCTTGAAGTCGACGTCGACGCCGTACTCGGACTTCAGGCCCTCGGGCCCGTACGGCCGGGTCTGGAACTCCGAGTTCGCGCCGACGGTGAGCGAGTCCTTGACCTTCGACAGGTCGGACAGGCTCGTGACGTCGTACTTCTCCGAGAAGGCCTTGGTGACCGTGTAGCTGTCCTGGTCGGTGGCCTCGGCGGCGTCGAGGGCGCGGAGGCCCTTCGGCAGCGCTTCCTTGAGCCCGGACGCGATCTCCGTCGCGGTCTTGGCGGTCGACTTCTTGTCGTAGTACTGCAGCAGGTTGCCGCCGTACTCGGGCATGACGTCGATGGCGCCCTTCTGCAGCTGCGGGAGGTACACCTCGCGCTGACCGATGTTGTAGTTGCGCTTGACGTCGAAGCCGTCCTTCTCGAGGACCTGGGCGTAGAGCTCGGCGATGATCTCGTTCGAGTAGTACTGCTGCGAGCCGATGACGATGGTCTTCGAGTCGGACGAGGCGCTCGAACCGCTGTCGAGCGGGTCGCTGGACGCGCAGCCGGCGAGGGCGGCGACGACGCCGACCGCCAGCGCGGCAGCGACGCCGGCGCGGATCTTGGGTGCTGTGATCACGAGGGGTTTCCTTCCGGGATGGGATTGCGGGCTCGCTCGCGCGATCCCTTGCGTCGCCCGGCTTCCCGGCCGGAGACGCCCGCGGGCACCACCACCCGTTGCAGCAGGGAGAAGACGATCTCGAACGCGATCGCGAGGGCGATCACGAGGATGGAGGCGCCGAGCATCATGGCGTAGTCCTGGGTCTTGAGCCCGAGGAACACGTACCCGCCGAGCCCGCCGGAACCGACGTAGGCGGCGAGCGTCGCGGTGGCCACGACCTGGAGCACGGCGGCACGGATGCCACCGATGAGCAGCGGCAGCCCGAGCGGGATCTCGACCTTCGTCAGGATCTGCCACCCGGTCATGCCCTGCGCGCGGGCGGCGTCGACCGTGACGGGGTCGACGGACTCGATGCCGGCGTAGGCCCCGGCGAGCACCGAGGGGATCGCCAGGACGACGAGCGCCAGGAGCGGGGCCTGCAGGTTCACGCCGAGCAACAGCCCGAACAGGGTCAGCACGCCGAGGGTCGGCAGGGCACGGATGCCGCCGGACAGCGCGATCGCGAGACCACGGGCACGACCGGTGTGGCCGATGAGGTACCCGAGCGGCACCGCGATGACCGAGGCGATGAGCACCGCGAGCAGCGAGATCCAGACGTGCTCCCAGAGCCGCGCGGGGATGGGGTTGAAGCCGGTGTAGTTGGCGGGGTCGAACACCCAGCCGAAGGCCTGTCCGATGATCACGAGGTCACCTCCGCTGCCTGCAGCACCCGACGGGCCTGGCGCCGGGACACAGAGGTCTTCCGGGTCCACGGCATGACCAGCCGTCCGAGCAGCACGAGCAGGCCGTCGACCGCGAAGGCCAGCACGAGCACCATCACGATGCCGGCGACGATCTCCTCGGTGATGCCACGGCCGATGCCGTCGGTGAAGAGGGAGCCGAGGCTGGTGATCCCGAGGACCGCACCCACGGTGGTGAGCGAGATCGTCGAGACGGACACGACCCGGAGGCCGGCGAGGAGCACCGGACCGGCCAGGGGCAGGTCGACGCGGAAGAACCGCTGGACGCCCGAGTACCCCATCGCGGTGGCGGCGCCGGTCGTGGCGGTGTCGACGGACTCGAGCCCGTCGACGGTCGACCGGACCATGAGCGCCAGGCCGTACAGCGTCAGGCCGATGACCACGTTGGCCGGGTCCTGCAAGCCCGTGCCGATGAGGCTGGGCAGCGCGATGAAGAGCGGCAGCGACGGGATCGCGTAGAGCAGCCCGGCGAAGGTCACGATGCCGCCGCCGATGCTCCTGGTGGAACGCTTGCCACCCGGACGCCGGAGGCGGACGACGAGCCAGCCGATCGGGATCGACAGCACGAAGCTGATGACGATGGGCGGCAGGGCGATCGCCAGGTGCGCCACGGTGTCGTCCCCGATCGTGTCGAGGTTCGACAGCACCCAGTTCACCGCAGACCTCCACCCTGCGCCGGAGCACCCGGGGCGTCGTGGGACGCTCCGGCCTCGTCGGTCGCGGGCAGGGTGGACGGCACGGCAGCGGCGGCGTCGACCACCGCCACGGGACCGGTCAGGACTCCGGCGGCACGGCCGTCACCGTCGACGACGATCGGGCCGGTCGGCGTCTGCTCGATGCGGAGTGCGCGTCGGCCACGGCCGGCCCCGATGAAGTTGGCGACGAAGTCGTCGGCCGGCTCGGAGAGGATCTCGGCGGGGGTCCCCATCTGGGCGATCTCCCCGCCCTTCTTGAGGATGACGACCTGGTCGCCGAGCTTGAAGGCCTCGTCGATGTCGTGCGTGACGAAGACCACGGTCTTGCCGAGCTCACGCTGCAGCCGGATGAGCTCGTCCTGCAGGTCACTGCGGACCAGCGGGTCGACGGCACCGAACGGCTCGTCCATCAGCAGGATGTTCGGGTCGACGGCGAGGCCGCGCGCGACCCCGACACGCTGCTGCTGTCCGCCCGAGAGCTGCGAGGGGTACCGGTCGGCGAACGCCCGGTCCAGCCCGACGGTGTCCATCAGCTCGAGCGCGCGCTGGCGGGCGTCCTGCTTGGACACGCCGGTCAGGAGCGGCACCGTGGCGATGTTGTCGGCGACCTTGCGGTGCGGCAGCAGTCCGGCGTTCTGCATCACGTAGCCGATGCTGCGACGGAGCTTGACCGGGTCGACGCCGGCGACGTCGTCGCCGTCGATCGACACGGAGCCCGCCGAGGGGTCGACCATGCGGTTGATCATGCGGAGCAACGTCGTCTTGCCACAGCCGCTGGACCCGACGAAGACCGTCGTGGTGCGGGAGGGGATGACGAGGTCGAACCGCTCGACGGCATTGGTGCCGTCCGGGTACGTCTTGCGCACCGAGCGGAATTCGATCATGGGTGGGTGCCCTTCTGGTGGGAGGTAGCCCGACTCCGAGTGAGAGTACCCGTCAGCACCGACAGCGGTTGCGTCCGGTGACGAACCGTGACCGAAAGCGCACGCAGCGACCCGTTCTGGGGTGGCCACACGGCCACGGGCAGCCGCAGGAACGACGCCACCCGCGCCTCCAGGCAGGAGACGCGGGTGGTGGGTGGTCCGGTTGACGCACGGCGCGTCGGACGGGCGGGTCGACGGTCAGGAGGCCGCGATCACCGACTCCATGTAGCCGCGGGTCATCGTGCGGTAGGCCTCGATGAGGGCCTGGTCCGGGTGCTCCCGGTCCCGGTGGGCGCGTGCCAGGACGGCGTGGCCGGACTCGGCCAGGACGACCCAGGCGCGGGCGACCGTCTCGTTCTCCGGCACGCCGAAGCGCTCGCGCATGATGCCGCCGACCGCGCCGCCGAGGGCGGCCATGCGGTCCTCGTCGTCGCCGACACCGGACTCGGTGGCGTCACCGAAGCGGATCGCGCGGAAGCCGGGCTCGGTGCGGTACATCTCCGACGTCATCGCGATGAAGGCGTCGCAGGCGGCCTGCCAGGTGGTGGCGCCGGAGGTCTCGAGGGCTTCGAGGAACTTCTCCGCGAGCCGCTGGGTGCAGCGGATCGCGAGGGCCTCGACGACCGCGATGCGGTCCGGGAAGTAGCGGTAGACGGTGCCGATCGACGCCCCTGCTCGTTCGGCGACCATGGCGGTCGTGAGCCGTTCGAACCCGATCTCGTCGATGACCGCCGCTGCGGCGTCGAGGAGTCCGGCGAGGCGTGCCGAACTGCGGGCTTGGACCGGCTCGTTCCTGAGCAGTGATGATCCCCCCGGCAGTGCGTTCGTGACCTCGGTGACGAGCACGTGTTCTCCTTCTCGCGGTGACCGCGGGCTGATTGTCTGACGGGGGCAACTCTCGCAGAGACCGGCTGGAACATCGCTGCGATTCCCGGGGTGTCGAACTCCGTCCGACGACAACCGGACAGTGGCGCATGGGATGATGGCCCGATGCCCGACCCGAGGTCCCATGAGCTGTCGCTCGCCGAGCCGATCCTCCACCGGGCCGCTCGCATCGAGGACGCCGTCCAGGAGTTCCGTGAACAGCGTGCCAGACGCCACGGTCTCGTCCCCACCGTCATCCCGTACACCGGGTACGGCGCCCCCGGGTGGATCCGCGTCCTCTGCCGCGTGCTGCTGACCCGCCGCGGACTGGCCTCGGACGCGTCCTTCACCGGGGTCCGCGGCTGGAAGACCTTCACGAGCGTCGCGGTCGACCACGCCGAGGTCACCGTGACCGCCGGCGGCTCGACGCACACGGTGCAGTCCGACCGCGGCGGCGTCGTCGACACGATCGTGCCGATCGACCTCGAGCCCGGCTGGCACACGATCCGCCTGTCGGCAGGTGGGCAGCGAGAGGCCGAGGCGGACGTCTTCGTCGTGCACCCGGACACACGCTTCGGCCTGCTCTCCGACATCGACGACACCGTGATGGTCACCTCGCTCCCCCGCCCGATGCTCGCGGCGTGGAACTCCTTCGTCGTCACCGAGCACGCACGACGGCCGGTCCCCGGGATGAGCGTGCTCTACGAACGCGTCCTCGCGCAGCACGCCGGGTCGCCCTCGGTCTACCTGTCCACCGGCGCGTGGAACGTCGCGCCGACGCTGCAGCGCTTCCTGACCAGGAACATGTACCCGTCGGGCACGCTGCTGCTCACCGACTGGGGCCCCACGCACGACCGCTTCTTCCGGAGCGGGCAGCTGCACAAGCACGACAACCTGCGGCGCCTGGCGCGGGACTTCCCGGACGTCCGGTGGCTGCTCGTCGGGGACGACGGCCAGCACGACGAGGCGCTGTACGGCGACTTCGCCCGCGAGCACCCGGACCACGTGGCCGGCGTCGCGATCCGCCAGCTCTCCACGAGCGAGGCGGTCCTGGCCGGCGGACGCTCCCGCGCGCAGGAACGCTCGCGTGACTCGGCGGCCCCGTGGGTGTACGCCCCGGACGGCGCAGGGCTGTGGGCGGAGCTCGGGCGGGTCGGACTCGTCGAGCTCGACTGAGCCGATCTTCAGTGCCCGGGCACCCAGACGGGTGGACGCCCGGTGCCGAGTGGTTCGATCGGGGCATGACACAGCGCATCGAGGACCACGCGATGATCGGGGACTGCTACTCCGCCGCCCTGGTCGACCGCTCCGGGACCATCGACTGGATGTGTCTGCCGCGCTTCGACAGCTCGTCCACGTTCGCGGCCCTGCTCGGCGACGAACACGACGGGCACTGGACGCTCCACCCGACCGACCCCGACGCCACCGCTGAACGGCGCTACGAGGAGGACACCCTCGTCCTCACCACGATCTGGACGACCGCTTCCGGCGTCGTCGAGGTCACGGACTTCATGCCGATCGACGCGCACCGCGCCGCCGTCATCCGTCGGGTCCGGGGCCTGCAGGGGTCCGTCGAGATGCGACAGACGCTGCGCATCCGGTTCGACTACGCCTCGGCGCTCCCCTGGGTCCGGCAGATCGGGGACGACGACGACCCCGCCCTCGTCGCGACCGCCGGACCGGGGTCGGTCGTCGTGCGCGGGGTCCGCTTCCACGCCGACGACCACCGCCACGTCGCGACCACCACCATCCGCGACGGCGACGTGCTCGACACCCAGCTCATCTGGTACCCGTCCCACCGCGAACCGCCGGAGGCGACCGACGTGACGCCCGCGCTGGCCACGACGACGGCCTGGTGGCGGGCCTGGGCCGGCAAGACGGAGGTCGAGGGGCCGTACGCGGACGCCACCCGCCGGTCCCTGCTGCTCCTCCGCGCGATGACCCACGCCGAGACCGGTGGGGTCGTCGCCGCCGTGACCACGAGCCTGCCGGAGGACCCGGGCGGCGAACGCAACTGGGACTACCGCTACGTGTGGCTCCGCGACGCCTCGCTGACCCTGGCGTCCCTCATCGCCCACGGCTACCGCGACGAGGCCACCCACTGGCGCGGCTGGCTGCTCCGGGCGATCGCGGGCGACCCGGCCGACGTGCAGATCATGTACGGCATCGCCGGTGAACGCGAGCTCGCCGAACGGGAGCTCCCCGGGCTCGCCGGGTATGCCGGGTCGAAGCCGGTCCGGATCGGCAACGGCGCGTCGACGCAGTACCAGGGCGACGTCTTCGGCGAGGTCCTCGCGGCCCTGCACGACGCCCGCGAGCTCGGCGTCGAGGAGAACGCCGACTCGTGGGCCCTGCAGCGCGCCCTGCTCGGGTTCGTCGAACAGCACTGGCAGGAGCCCGACAACGGCATCTGGGAGATGCGCGGGCCCCGGCGCTCGTTCACGCACTCCCGCGCGATGATCTGGGCGGCGTTCGACCGCGGGGTCGCCGCGGTCGAGGAGTTCGGGCTCGAGGGACCCGTCGAACGCTGGCGGGAGCTCCGCAGTGCTGTCCGCGCCGAGATCGACGAGCACGGCTGGAACGCCGAACGTGGCGCCTTCCGCCAGCACTACGACACCGACGAGGTCGATGCGAGCCTGCTCGCCCTGCCGCAGATCGGGTTCTGCAAGGCGACGGACCCGCGGATGCTCGGCACGGTCGCGGCCATCGAGGAGGACCTGCGCGTCGGCTCCGACGGCCTCGTGCTGCGCTACCGCACCTCGGCCGGGTTCGACGGCCTCAGCGGCAGCGAGCACCCGTTCCTCGCCTGCTCGTTCTGGCTCGTGGAGCAGTACGCCGCGTCGGGCCGGGTCGAGGACGCCGAACGCCTCATGGACGTGCTGGTCGGGTACGCCAACGACGTCGGCATGCTGTCGGAAGAGATCGACGTCGCGACGGGCCACCACATCGGCAACACGCCGCAGGCCCTGAGCCACCTGACGCTCGTGTCGGCCGCCGACGCCATCCAGCGGGCACGGGGCGCCGACTCCGGGCACCGCACACGGATCCCGCAGCACGACGGTGGGACGCGTTCAGCCGGTCGCGGGTCCTTCCGCGCGTAGCGGGTCGTTCCTTGCGACCTCCCACGCGGGCTTCCACCTCCCACTCCGCGTGCGATGGGAAAGAACGCCCCTGTCGACGACGTGACCGCAGACAGACGGGAGGCCCGGT
>NZ_MJGV01000046.1:679734-849200 GCF_001865015.1 Curtobacterium sp. MMLR14_010
GGCACCGGGCCTCCCGTCTGTGGGTGTGCCCGTTCAGGGCACGGGGTGACTCAGGAGGACGACTCCCAGTCCGCCGGGCCGCGCGAACCGGCGCGGTACTCCTCGAGCGGGACGTCGTTGGCCTTCCAGGCGGCAACGACCGGCTCGACGATCTCCCAGCAGCGCTCGGCCACGTCACCGCGGATGGAGAGCAGCGGGTCGTCATGGAAGATGCCGTTGAGGACCTCGCCGTACGGGGTGAGCTCGCCGTCGCTGAAGGACGAGGACAGCGTGACCTGGCCCATCTCGAACGGGTTGCCGCCACCGTTGGCCGACACGGTCAGCTCGATCTCGTCCGGGTTCAGCACGATGCGGAGCGTGTCCGTCTTCGGGCGACCGCTGAGGCCGGAGGGCAGACGCGGGACCGGCTTGAAGGTGATCAGCACCTCCTTGCGGCTGTTCCCGAGGGCCTTGCCGGAACGCAGGGTGAACGGGACGCCCTTCCAGCGGGCGGTGTCCACCTCGACGGAGATCTCGGCGAGGGTCTCGGTCTGGCGCGAGGGGTCGACGCCGTCCTCCTCCTGGTAGGAGGGGAGGTCCTTGCCGTCGATCGTGCCCGCCGTGTAGACGGCGCGACGCGAGGCGACCTTGGCGTCGTCGCCCTTGAGCTGCGTCGAGCGGAGCGCACGGGCCAGCGAGGAACGGAACTCGACCGCGTCGATCTCCGCCGGGGCGTCCATCGTCACGATGCCGAGGATCTGCAGCAGGTGTGACTGGATCATGTCGACCATCGCGCCGGCCTCGTCGTAGTACTGCGCGCGGTTCTCGAGCCCGAGGGTCTCGTCGTAGAAGATGTCGACCTTCTCGATGTTCTCCGCGTTCCAGATGGGCTCGAACAGACGGTTCGCGAAGCGCAGACCGATGATGTTCAGGACCGTGGTGCGGCCGAGGAAGTGGTCGGTGCGGTGGACGCGGTCCTCGGGGACGAGCTTCAGCACCGTCTCGTTGAGGGCCTTGGCGCTCGCGACGTCGGTGCCGAAGGGCTTCTCGAACGCCAGGGTCGTGCCTTCCGGCAGCTCGACGTGCTCGAGCGCCTCGCAGATGTCGGAGGCGATCTGCGGCGGGAGCGCGAAGTAGAGGATCGGCTCGTGCTCGGCGGCCGCGAGGAGCGCCTCGAGGTGCTTGGGGTCCGTCGGGTCACCCTGGATGAAGGTCGTCGACTCGATGGTGGCGTCGACCTCGGGGCCCTTGACGTCCTGCGAGGCGAAGGACGTCGTGACGATGTCCTTCCACTTCTCGGGGCTGCGCTCGCTGCGGCCCGTGCCGATCAGCTGCACGGGGACGGAGCGACCGCTCTGCAGGAACGTGCCGAGACCCGGCAGGAGCAGGCGGGAGGCGAGGTCGCCCGTCGCGCCGAAGATGATGAGTGTGCGCTTGTCGGTCACCGGAGGTGACTCCTTTCGCGAGGTGGATGGGTCCGCGTGGCTCAAGCCGCGGTCGGACCGGTTGATTCCCCAGGCCGGAACGCTGTCACGATCCACAGCCGGGAAGGTCGTCCGGACGCAGTTCGGGCGGCACCAGGTGGTGCCGCCCGAAGCGCGTCAGGTGCGGGTCAGTGCCCGAAGTTGCCGCGGTAGTACTCGAAGACCCAGCCGACGAGCGTGACCGTCACCAGCGCGAGGCCGATCGGGACGATCCAGAGGCCGGCTGCGACCCCGAGGAAGATGATCGAGACCGAGGCCGCCAGGAGGATGGGCCACCACGACCACGGGCTGAAGTGCCCGAGCTCGGCGTCGCCGTCCTCGATGTTGGCGTCCTGACGGTCCTCGGGCAGGTCCCCGCCCTGGGCCGACAGCACACGCTGCAGGTAGAAGGCGATGAACGCCGACATGATCCCGACGAGGCCGATGCCCATCGTGCCGACCGGCTCCCACCCACCGTGGTTGAGGCGGAACCAGATCGTGTACGCGGCGTCCGCGAGGATGAAGAACCCGAAGAGGATCCAGAACAGGTTGACGTTGGCGCGCATGGCCTTACTTCACCTCGCCCTTCGCGGCGTCGTATGTCGGAGCATCGGGAGCATCCTTCGCAGGACCCACACCGATCGGCACACCCGCTTCGGGGTGGTTCAGGTCGAACGCCGGCGACTCCGAACGGATCCGCGGGATCGACGTGAAGTTGTGTCGCGGCGGCGGGCAGGAGGTCGCCCACTCGAGCGAGCGGCCGTAGCCCCACGGGTCGTTGACGGCCACCTTCGGAGCGTTCCGCGCAGTGACGTACACGTTGAAGATGAACGGCAGGAACGAGATGCCGAGGATCATCGCGCCGATGGTCGACAGCTGGTTCATCCAGGTGAAGCCGTCGTTCGGCAGGTAGGTCGCGTAGCGACGCGGCATGCCGATGACGCCCAGCCAGTGCTGGATCAGGAACGTGGTGTGGAACCCGACGAACAGCAGCCAGAAGTGGATCTTGCCGAGACGCTCGTTCAGCATGCGCCCGGTCCACTTCGGCCACCAGAAGTAGAAGCCGGAGAACATGGCGAACACGACGGTGCCGAAGACCACGTAGTGGAAGTGCGCCACGACGAAGTACGAGTCGGACACGTGGAAGTCGAGCGGCGGCGAGGCCAGGATGACGCCCGTGAGCCCACCGAACGTGAACGTGATCAGGAAGCCGATGGCCCACAGGATCGGGGTCTCGAAGGTGACCGAGCCGCGCCACATCGTGCCGACCCAGTTGAAGATCTTCACGCCGGTCGGGACCGCGATGAGCATCGTCATGAGCGAGAACCACGGCAGCAGCACCGAACCGGTGACGTACATGTGGTGCGCCCACACCGTGACCGAGAGGGCCGCGATGGAGATGGTCGCGTAGACGAGGGTCTTGTAGCCGAAGATCGGCTTCCGGCTGAAGACCGGGAAGACCTCGGAGACGATGCCGAAGAACGGCAGCGCGATGATGTAGACCTCGGGGTGCCCGAAGAACCAGAAGAGGTGCTGCCAGAGCAGCGCTCCACCGTTGGCCGGGTTGAACACCTGGGCGTCGAACACGCGGTCGAGACCGAGGCCGAACAACGCTGCGGCGAGGACCGGGAAGGCCATCAGCACGAGGAGCGACGTCACGAGGGTGTTCCACGTGAAGATCGACATGCGGAACATCGTCATGCCGGGGGCGCGCATGGTGATGATCGTCGTGATGAAGTTCACGGCACCGAGGATCGTCGAGAAGCCGGTCAGGCCGAGGCCGAAGACCCAGAGTGTGCCGCCGAGCCCTGGTGTGAACGTCGTGTCACTCAGTGGCGCGTACGCGAACCACCCGAACGACGCGGCGCCCTGCGGGGTGAGGAAGCCACCGACAGCGATGAGGCCACCGAAGAAGTAGAGCCAGAACGCGAAGCCGTTGAGCCGCGGGAAGGCGACGTCAGGGGCACCGATCTGCAGCGGCATGATCGCGTTCGCGAAGCCCGAGAACAGCGGCGTCGCGAACAGCAGCAGCATGATCGTGCCGTGCATCGTGAAGAGCTGGTTGTACTGCTCCTTCGTCGCGACGAGCTGCAGCCCGGGCTCGAAGAGCTGCGCGCGGATGACGAGTGCCATCACGCCGGCGAGCAGGAAGTACAGGAACGACGTGATCAGGTACATGTACCCGATCGTCTTGTGGTCGGTGGAGGTGATCCACCGGACGATGATGTTGCCCTTCCGACCGACCTTGGACGCCTGGAAGTCCGGCGTCGCGGTGCTGGTCGGTTGGCCGACGAATGACGTTGTCATCTGGCGAGCCCCTACTTGTCGTCGCTCGACGCCGTGACGGGCGCCTTGTTGTCAGGCTGGTTCGTGTTGGTGTTGTACTCGTCGCCGAGCAGGCCCACCTTGCCCTGGTCGGTCAGGGTGTCGAGGTACGCCTGGTAGTCAGACGACGACACGACCTTGACCTGGAAGAGCATGAGGGAGTGGTACTCGCCGCAGAGCTCGGCGCACTTGCCCTGGTACGTCCCGATCTTCTGCGGGATGAAGTACTCGTAGTTCGTCTTGCCGGGGAGCATGTCCTTCTTGTACAAGAAGTCGATGACCCAGAAGGAGTGGTCGACGTCACGCGAGTCGAGCTCGATCTTGACCTTCTTGTCGACGGGCAGGTACAGCGTCGGCAGCTGCGACTCGTCGATCGCCCCGTTGGCGTTCTCTTCTTCCTGGGCCTGGATGCCCTGGTAGTAGACGCTCTTCGAGGGGTCGTTCTGGTTGATGTAGTTGAAGTCCCAGCCCCAGCGCTTGCCGTAGACGTGCACCGTGGTGTCCGGCTGTGCGAAGGGCTTCTCGATCGCGGCCTGGTCCTTCGCGGTGAAGGCGAAGAAGCCCAGCACGAGGATGAGCGGCACGATCGTGTAGAAGATCTCGAGCGGCATGTTGTACCGCATCTGCACCGGCAGGCCGGTCTGGCCCTTCCGACGGCGGTAGACGATGGCGGCCCAGATGATCAGACCCCAGACGATGAGCCCCACCGCGAGCAGCACGATCCAGCTCGTGGTCCACAGGCCGACGACGCGGCTCGTGTGGTTGGTGACGTCCTTCGTCTCTTCCGTCCCGGGGAGCCATCCGTTGAGCTGCTGCTGCGAGCAGCCAGCCAGTGCGATGACCAGACCGACGGCCACCGGGACGGCCGCCCAACGTATACGGCGATTCGAACGCACTGTTACCTCTCGGAAAGACGTGGAAGCGAGAGCGCAGTCTGTCGTTGCCGACACCGAGCCGCTCGGAGGCGGCACATGACTGGTTCCCAGCTTGGTTGGAACACTCCTAGCTTACTCGCAGCCGGTGACAGCGAGTGCACGCCCGACACGCGTCGTGGACTGTCCGGGGCCCCGGGGACCCGGTTTTCCCCAGGTCATCTGCGAGATGTCCGGGATCGGCGAGGCCGCCACGCCGGACGACGAACGGGGAGCGACCGTGTCGGTCGCTCCCCGTCCGGGTGCTGATGGCGGCGTGCTCAGTGGAAGCTGTCGCCGCACGCGCAGCTGCCCTGCGCGTTGGGGTTGTCGATGGTGAAGCCCTGCTTCTGGATGGTGTCCTCGAAGTCGATGGTCGCGCCGTCGAGGTACGGGACGCTCATCTTGTCGACGACGACCTCGACACCGTCGAACTCGGCGGTGACGTCGCCGTCGAGCAGGCGCTCGTCGAAGTAGAGCTGGTAGATGAGCCCCGAGCAGCCGCCGGGCTGGACGGCCAGGCGCAGGCGGAGGTCGTCGCGGCCTTCCTGCGCGAGGAGGCTCGCCACCTTGCCGGCTGCGGCGTCGCTGAGCAGGACCCCGTGCGACGGGACGGCCGTGGTGACGGCTTCGGTCGTGATGGTGTCGCTCATGAGCGCCTCCTCCTGGGCGGTGCGGTCACCGCGCCTCGTCGACGATTCTAAGCACCCCCACCGACGGAACGCACACGTCCGTCGCCAGGTGTGGAGGACTTGCACGGTTCCACCTGCCGGGGGCGGGAGACCAGGACCGGTCGACCCGGGCCTCCCGTCCGGTGTCCGCGCTCAGGCGCGCGTCGCGAGCCGGGCCAGCAGGATCGCCTCGGAGGCGACCGCACGGTGCAGGACGCCGAGGTGCTGCGACTCGTTCGGGCTGTGTGCGCGCGTGTCGGGGTCCTCGACGCCCGTCACCAGGATCTGGGCCTCGGGGAACTCGGCGGCGAGGTCGGAGACGAACGGGATCGACCCGCCGATGCCCTGCTCGACCGGCTCGGCACCCCAGCCCTCGGCCATGGCGGTCCTGGCCTCCTTGACGGCCCAGCCGCTGGTGTCGACGAGGAAGCCGTCGCCGGCGTCGGGTTCGCTGAGCTCGACGCGGGCGCCGAACGGGGTGTGCGCACGGATGTGTCGCTCGACGGCCGCCGCGGCCTCGGTCGCGCTCTGGCCGGGGGCGACCCGTACCGAGACGCGCGCGCTGACGGTGGGCAGCAGGGTGTTCGACGCGTTCGCCACGCTCGGGACGTCCATGCCGGTGACCGTGATCGACGGCTGGAACCACATCCGCGAGAGGACGTCGCCGGTCCCGACCGGGCGGACGCCGGACACCAGTGCGGCATCGGCGGCGAGCTCGTCCTCGGAGCGGGCGGGGACGGGAGCGTCGTACGCGGTCAGGCCCTCGACGGCGACCGAGCCGGCGTCGTCGTGCAGGGAGCTGAGCAGCCGGACCATCGGGAGCATCGCGTCGGGTGCCGCTCCCCCGAACATGCCGCTGTGGCTGGCGTGCTCCAGCGTCGTCACGGTCAGCTTGAACGTCACGTTGCCGCGGAGGGACACCGTGATCGCGGGGACCTCGGTGGACCAGTTGTCGCTGTCGGCCACGACGATGACGTCGGCGGCGAGGTGCTCCTTCTGCTCGCGCAGGAAGGTGCGGAACGAGCGGGAGCCGAACTCCTCCTCACCCTCGACGAACAGCACGATGCCGAGGTCGAGGTCGTCCCCGAACCGCGCGTGCAGCGCCCGGAGCGCGGCGACGTGCGTCATCACGCCGGCCTTGTCGTCCGATGCACCACGGCCGTAGAGCCGGTCTCCGCGGAGCGTCGGTTCGAACGGCGGGGTCTCCCACAGTGCGTCGTCGCCCTGCGGCTGCACGTCGTGGTGGGCGTAGAGCATCACCGTCGGCTTGCCGTTGCGGGCGGGACGGACGGCCAGGACAGCGGGCTGCCCCAGCTCGACGCCGTCGTGCTCGGTGCCCTCGGCCTCGCTGGCGCCGTCGGGCGTGTCACCCGACACCGCGGACCGCACGATCCGGACCGACTCGAACACGCCCGTGTCGCGCGCCAGGTCGGCGACCGCCTCGGCACTCCGCCGCACATTCGCCGGGTCGAACGCCGACCACGACACCGACGGGATCCGCACCAGGGCGGAGAGGTCGGCGATCGTGCGGGGCAGGTCGCCGTGGACCTGTTCGCGGAGGGCGTCGAGCAGCTCGAAGTCGGTCGCGGGCGCGGACTGTGCGGTGTCGGTCATGCCCGGTAATCTAGAGGACACCATCGTCGGGCTGTTCCCCGGCGCACCGCTCACCGACCAGCAGGAATCACCGTGGCGAAGGCAGCACCCAAGACCAACACGACAGTCAACCCCTCGGAAGAGGAACTGCTCGAGCAGGGCAAGGGCCGTCCCACCCCGTCCCGTCGTGAGCGGGAAGCGGCCAACCGCCGTCCGCTCGTGGGCAACTCCCCCGTGGACAAGAAGGCCGCCCGTGCACGCCTCAACAGCGAGCGTGAGAAGGCCCGCGTCGGCATGGCGAACGGCGAGGAGCGCTACCTCCCCGCGAAGGACCGCGGCGAGCAGCGCAGGTTCGTGCGCGACTACATCGACGCCCGCTGGAACGTCGGCGAGGTCATGATGCCCGTCCTCGTGCTGTTCCTGATCGTCGGGTTCGCGGCACCCCAGACCTCGGTGGCGTCGTACTCGCTGCTGCTCATCTGGGCGTTCGTGGCGGTGTTCCTCCTCGACTGCCTGGTGCTCTGGCTCATGCTGCGCAAGAAGCTCACGGCGCGGTTCGGCGAGTTCCAGCGCGGCACCTTCTTCTACATCCTGATGCGGGCATGGCAGCTGCGCTTCCTGCGGCTGCCGAAGCCGCAGGTCAAGCGCGGGCAGTACCCCTCCTGACCCCGGGTCCCCGGAGCGCCGTCGGCATCGCCGGCGGCGCTTCGTCGTTCCCGGGGGCCGGCGCGGGCGGCGGGCGCGGGCGGCCGCCGCTGAGGTCGCACTTCGTGTCGGGTCGCGAGGCACCGAGGCGACACAAATCGCGACCTCACCGCGCTCGAGAGCCAGGACGCGCCGGGCTGGAGGCTCCGTGGCGGGCCGGCAGCGAGCCTCCCGTCCACCGAGCGGTCACGGCACCCCGGCGGCGCACCGCCGACCGGTCACCAACCGTCGGTCACGCGGCGCACGAGCGACGGAACGGGACCGCTCGGCGAACCTGAGCGGTGTGTCGCGACCGGTCGCGCAGCGGCCGCCGCTGAGGTCGCACTTCGTGTCGGGTCGCGCGGCACCGAGGCGACACGAAGTGCGACCTCACCAGGGCGGCGGAGCCGGGACGCGCCGGGCCGGAGGCTCGGTGCCGGGCCGGCAACGAGCCTCCCGTCCACCGAGCGGTCACGACACCCCGCCGGCGCACCGTCGACCGGTCACCGACCGTCGGTCACGCGGCGCGCGAGCGACGGAACGGGACCGCTCGGCGAACCTGAGCGGTGTGTCGCGACCGGTCGCGCAGCGGCCGACGGTGAGGTCGCACTTCGTGTCGGGTCACGCGGCACCGAGGCAACACGAAGAGCGACCTCACCGCGGCGGCGGAGCCAGGACGCGCCGGGCCGGAGGCTCGGTGACGGGCCGGCAGCGAGCCTCCCGTCCGGCGAACGGTTACGACACCCCACCGGCGCACCGCCGACCGGTCACCAACCGTCGGTCACGCGGCGCGCGCGCGACGGAACGGGACCGCTCGGCGAACCTGAGCGGTGTGTCGCGACCGGTCGCGCAGCGGCCGCCGCTGAGGTCACACTTCGTGTCGGGTCGCGCGGCACCGAGGCGACACGAAGTGCGACCTCACCGCGGCGACGGAGCCGGGACGAGCCAGGCTGGAGGCTCGGTGACGGGCCGGCAGCGAGCCTCCCGTCCGGCGAGGGGTCACGACACCCCGGCGGCGCACCGCCGACCGGTCACCAACCGTCGGTCACGCGGCTCGCCAGCGACCGGACGTGACCGCTCAGCGGAACTGAACGGGGCGTCGCGACCGCTCAGCGCGTCAGCGCTCCGCGCGCCGCAAGCGCTTCCGACGCAGCCGGTTGATCCGAGTGGCCCAGGTCGGCCCCTCGTAGAGGAACGCCGTGTAGCCCTGCACCAGAGTGGCGCCGGCCTCGATGCGGGCCTGGACGTCGGCCTCGGTCGTGACGCCACCGACGGCGACCACGCAGAAGTCCGCGGGCACGACGGCCCGGACGCGCCGGAGCACGTCGAGCGACCGCGCGGCGATCGGTGCGCCGGACAGTCCCCCGGCGCCCATCGCGGTGACGTCGGCCTCGGGCGTGGTCAGTCCGGACCGCCCGATCGTGGTGTTGTTCGCGATGATGCCGGCGAGCCCGACGTCGACGGCGAGACCGGCGATGGCGTCGATCTGCTCGTCGGTCAGGTCCGGCGCGATCTTGACGAGCACGGGCACCCGGCCAGCGGCCTCGTGCACGGCCGTGAGCAGCGGCCGGAGCTGGTCGAGCTCCTGCAGCCCGCGCAGTCCGGGCGTGTTGGGCGAGCTGACGTTGACGGCGAGGTAGTCCGCGAACGGGGCCAGGAGCCGCGTCGACTCGAGGTAGTCGTCGACCGCGTCGGCGACGTCCACGACGCGGCTCTTGCCGATGTTCACGCCGATGACCGGCCGACCCGGGTTGCGCCGTGCCCGCTCGAGTCGGCGGGCGGCGGCTGCTGCGCCGTGGTTGTTGAAGCCCATCCGGTTGATCAGCGCGCGGTCGGCGATGAGCCGGAAGAGCCGGGGCTTGTCGTTGCCGGGCTGGGGCTTGGCGGTGATGGTGCCGACCTCGACGTGCCCGAAGCCGAGCAGGCCGAGCCCGGCGATGCCCTTCGCGTTCTTGTCGAACCCTGCGGCCAGGCCGAAGCGGGACGGGAAGTGGATGCCCATGGTCGTGACGCCGTCAGCGGCCGACGGACGGGAGTAGCGCTCGACGACCCCGGCGAGGAACGGCACCCGCGGCAGCCACCGGATGACCGCGAACGCGACGTGGTGCGCCCGCTCGGGGTCCATGTTCGCGAACACCGCGCGGAAGACCACGCCGTAGCCGACGCGGATGCACCGTTCGGCGATGTTCGTCACGCGTCCGCCCCGGTGGTCGCCGTGCGCGGGCCGTCGTGGTGGTCGATGCGGAGCTGACCGATCGCCGACTCGAAGTCCTCGAGCGAGTCGAACGCCTGGTAGACGCTGGCGTAGCGGAGGTAGGCGACCTCGTCGAGCTCACGCAACGGGTCGAGGATCGCCAGGCCGATGTCGTTGGCGTCGATCTGGCTGGCCCCGGAGGACCGCACGATCTCCTCCACGCGCTGCGCGAGCACCGCCAGGTCGGAGTCCGTGACGGGTCGTCCCTGGCACGCCTTGCGCACGCCGGAGATGATCTTCTCCCGCGAGAAGGGCTCGAGCACCCCGTTGCGCTTGACCACGTTCAGCGACGCCGTCTCGGTGGTCGAGAACCGGCGGCCGCAGTTCGGGCACTGGCGGCGTCGGCGGATGGAGGTGCCGTCGTCGCTCGTGCGGGAGTCGACGACGCGGGAGTCCGGGTGGCGGCAGAAAGGGCAGAACATGGCACCGCCCAGGCTAGCGGTTCGTGCGCTCCGTCACGGCGGCACCGTGCCCCGGCAGCTGTTCCTCGGTCGAGAGCGCGACGATGTGCGGAGCGACCTCGGCCAGGGCTGCGGCGGTGTAGCGGATGACCTGCTGCGGCCGGAGGAAGGTCGACGCGGACAGCCCCGACCCGAAGCGCGCCTGCCCACCCGTCGGCAGCACGTGGTTCGACCCGGCAAGGTAGTCGCCGAGGCTGACCGGCGTGCTCGGCCCGATGAACACGGCGCCCGCGGCGTCGATGTCGGCGAGCACGGCGTCGTCGTCGACGGTCTGGATCTCGAGGTGCTCGGGCCCGTAGGCGTTGCTCACGGTGGCCGCGTCGGTGAGCGAGTCCACCAGCACGACGGCGGACTGCGGTCCGTCCAGGGCGGCCTGGAGGCGCGTGGCCGTCCCGAGGGCGGCCGTCCGTTCCGGGATGGCGGCTTCCACCGCGTCGGCGAAGGCGGCGGACGTCGTCACCAGCACGCTGCCGGCCTGCTCGTCGTGCTCGGCCTGGCTGATGAGGTCGGCGGCGACGAACCCGGCGTCGGCGGAGTCGTCCGCGATGACGAGGATCTCGGTGGCACCGGCTTCGGAGTCGATGCCGACGACACCACGCACCAGGCGCTTCGCCGCGGCCACGTAGTTGTTGCCGGGGCCCGTGACCAGGTCGACCGGGTCGAGGCCGATCTCGGCGACGCCGTAGGCCAGTGCCGCGACCGCGCCGGCGCCGCCCATCGCGTAGACCTCGTCCACCCCGAGGAGCCCGGCCGCAGCGAGGATCGTCGGGTGCACGGCACCGCCGTGGTCCCGCTGCGGGGGCGACACGAGCGCGATCGACCCGACGCCCGCGACCTGGGCCGGAACGACGTTCATCACGACGCTGGACGGGTACACGGCCTTGCCGCCGGGCACGTAGAGCCCGACGCGGCGCATCGGCTGCCAGCGCTGGTGCACCTCGGCGCCGTCTCCGAGGGTGGTCACGGACGGCTGCGGGACCTGCGCGGCACTCGCGGCGCGGACGCGGGTGATGGCTTCGTCGAGGGCGGTGCGGAGCGCAGGGGTGAGCCCGGCGACCGCGGCGGCGATCTCGGCGGCGGGCACCCGGACGTGCTCGGGCGCTCCCCCGTCGAACCGATCGGCCTGCTCGCGGAGCGCCTCGGCGCCGCGGTCGCGCACGTCGTCGACGAGCACCCGGGCGGCGTCCACCGCGTGACCGACGTCACCGACGGCACGGGGCATGAGTCGGAGGAGTTCGGCACGGGCGGGGAGGCCGCCGCGGAGGTCGATTCGCTGCATCATGAGGCCTCCAGCGTAGCGAGCACCCCTGACCGCCATGCGCTGGCGAGCAGCGGTCAGGCGGCAGCCGTGACGGCTGCGACGACTGCGCGGTGGTGGTCCACGGCGGCCCCGTCCCAGGCACCGAGCAGCACGAGCGTCGTGATGCGGAAGGCGAGCGCGCGGACGAACAGCTGCGGCCACTCGGGGACGTCGTGGCCGAGCGGCCCGAGGTCGTCGAGCGGCACGCCGTGCCAGCACACGGCGTCCACCGCGGCGATCGCCGCACCGAGCCCCGCCGGCCGCCAGTACGGCGCCCAGTCGAACACGACCGGCGGGGCGTCGGCGGCGAACAACACGTTGCCGAGCAGGTCGCCGTGGATCACCTGCGCGGGGGCCTCCACCGCACGGAACGCCGCCGCCAAGGCCTCGAGCGTCGGGTCGGGTGGCAGTGGCGACTCGCCCCACACCATCCGGTCCGCTCGGCTCCAGGGGTCGTCGGTCGCGTCGAGGAACGCCGGTCGGGGCAGGTCGGCGACGGCTCGGTGGAACGCGTCGCCGGCACGGATGACGTCCGACACGCGGGACTCGTCCGTGGCGCCGTCGACCCACGTGGAGGCCTCCCACCCGCCGTGGAGCCAGGCACCGTCCTGCGTGGCGACGGGTCGGGGCGTCCGGAACGCCGCGGTGTGCGGGAGCCCGGCGAGCACGTCCGCCTTCCACACGGCCTCGGTCGGGTCACCGTGCGGCCGCAGCACGACGTCGCCGGCGCGCCAGGTGAGCCCACGCCCACCGGGCAGCGGCTCCGGGAGCGCCCCGGCGACCCCGAAGGCCGTCAGGACCTCGGTGTCGGGGCGACCCGGGCGTTCCACGAGCGTGCTCCGCCGGACCGCGCTACACGAGGCAGCGCGGGCCGAGCAGGCTCTTCAGCTCGCCGAACAGGTCCGGGGTCAGGTTCACCGGGAACGGCAGCTCGAAGGTGCGCGCGACGTCGTCCTTGAGCAGCCGGAGCCGGACCTCGGTGTCGCCGGTGTGCCGGCCGAGGACCGCTGCGAGCTCGGTCACGGTCTCGGTGGTGGCCTGCCGCTCCGGCACCGACAGCGTCAGCGGGCCGGAACCCATGACGTCGCCGAGGGCCGGCTGGAACATGCTCACCGCGTGCAGCGCCTTGCCGTCGTCGCGGACGTTGACCCGGCCACGCAGGACGACGATCGAGTCCGCCACCAGCGACGGTCCGAACTCCTGGTAGGTCTTGCCGAGGAACATGACGCCGATCTCGCCGCCGAAGTCCTCGATCTGGACGATGCCGTACGGGTTGCCGCTCGTCTTCGCCACGCGGTGCTGCACGCTCGTCAGGAGCCCGGCGACCGTGACGGTCTCGCCCTCCACCGAGTCGTCCGCCCCGATGAGGTCGGCGATGGTGATCGACTGGTGCTTCGCGAGCTCGATCTCGAGCCCGGCCAGCGGGTGGTCGGACACGTAGAGCCCGAGCATGTCGCGCTCGAACGCGAGCTTGTCGCGCTTCGACCACTCCGGGCGCTCGGGCACCTGGGACACCGCGGTGACCGTCGGCTGTTCCTCGGCGACCTCGGCGAAGAGGGAGTCGAAGTCGAAGCCGACGTTGCCGTGGACCTCGTCGCGCTTGATCTTCACCGCGGCCTCGACCGCGCCCTCGTGGATCTCGACGAGCGCTCGGCGGGTGTCGCCGAACTCGTCGAACGCCCCCGCCTTGATGAGCGACTCGACCGTCCGCTTGTTGGCGGAGGAGATCGGGATCTTCCGGAGGAAGTCGTGGAAGGAGTCGAAGGCACCCTTCTCCTGGCGGGCCTTGACGATGTCGTCGACGACGTTGAAGCCGACGTTGCGGATCGCCCCCATGCCGAAGCGGATGTCGTTCCCGACGGCGGCGAAGAAGCCGATCGACTCGTTGACGTCCGGCGGCATCACCCGGATGCCCATCCGGCGGCACTCGTTCAGGTAGAGCGCCAGCTTGTCGCGGGCGTCACCGACGGACGTCAGCAGCGCGGCCATGTACTCGGCCGGGTAGTGCGCCTTGAGGTACGCCGTCCAGAAGGAGACCACGCCGTACGCGGCGGAGTGTGCCTTGTTGAACGCGTAGTCGGAGAACGGCAGCAGGATGTCCCACAGCGTCTTGATCGCCGCAGCGGAGTACCCGTTGTCGAGCATGCCGCGCTCGAAGCCGGCGTACTGCTTGTCGAGCTCGGACTTCTTCTTCTTGCCCATCGCGCGACGGAGGATGTCCGCCTGACCGAGCGAGAACCCGGCCACCTTCTGCGCGATGGCCATGACCTGCTCCTGGTAGATGATCAGGCCGTAGGTCCCGCCGAGGATCTCCGCCAGGGGCTCCTCGAGCTCCGGGTGGATCGGCGTGATGGGCTGCTCGCCGTTCTTGCGGAGCGCGTAGTTCGTGTGCGAGTTCGCACCCATGGGGCCCGGACGGTACAGGGCGATGAGCGCGGAGATGTCCTCGAAGTTGTCGGGCTTCATCAGGCGCAGCAGCCCGCGCATCGGGCCGCCGTCGAGCTGGAAGACGCCGAGCGTGTCGCCGCGCTGCAGGAGCGCGTAGGCCTCGGCGTCCTCGAGCCCCATGTGCTCGAGGTCGAGGTCGGTGCCGCGGTTGGACTTGATGTTGTCCAGGGCGTCACTGATGATCGTCAGGTTCCGCAGCCCCAGGAAGTCCATCTTGATCAGGCCGAGCGACTCCGATGCCGGGTAGTCGAACTGCGTGACGATCTGGCCGTCCTGCTCCCGCTTCATGATCGGGATGATGTCGATCAGCGGGTCGCTGGACATGATGACGCCGGCGGCGTGCACGCCCCACTGGCGCTTCAGGCCCTCGAGCCCGAGCGCCGTGTCGAAGACCGTCCGTGCCTCCGGGTCGGTCTCGACGACGGTGCGGACGTCGACGGCCTCCTTGAAGCGCGGGTGCTCCTTGTCGAAGATCCCGGTGAGCGGGATGTCCTTGCCCATCACGGGCGGCGGCATCGCCTTCGTGAGCTTCTCGCCCATGCCGAACGGGAAGCCGAGGACACGCGAGGAGTCCTTGAGCGCCTGCTTCGCCTTGATGGTGCCGTACGTGACGATCTGCGCCACGCGTTCGCTGCCGTACTTGTCGGTCACGTACTTGATGGCTTCACCGCGGCGCCGGTCGTCGAAGTCGACGTCGAAGTCGGGCATCGAGACGCGGTCCGGGTTGAGGAAGCGCTCGAAGATCAGGCCGTGCCGGATGGGGTCGAGGTCGGTGATGCGCATCGCGTAGGCGACCATCGAGCCGGCACCGGAACCACGACCGGGGCCGACGCGGATGCCGTTGTCCTTGGACCAGTTGATGAAGTCGGCGACCACGAGGAAGTACCCCGGGAAGTTCATCTGGTTGATGATGCCGACCTCGTAGTCGGCGCGGTCCTGGACCTCTTTCGAGATGCCGCCCGGGTAGCGGTACTGCAGCCCCTTCGCGACCTCTTTCTCGAACCAGGTGTGCTCGGTCTCGCCCTCCGGCACGGGGAACTTCGGCATGTAGTTCGCCGAGGTGTCGAACTCGACGTCGCACCGCTCGGCGATGAGCAGCGTGTTGTCGCAGGCCTCGATGTTGTCGCGGAACAGGTGCCGCATCTGCTGCGGGGTCTTGAGGTAGAACTCGTCGGCGTCGAACTTGAAGCGGTTCGGGTCGTTCAGCGTCGACCCGGACTGCACGCAGAGCAACGCCGCGTGGGACTTGGCGTCGTGCGAGTGCGTGTAGTGCAGGTCGTTCGTGCCGACCAGCGGCAGGCCGAGGTCCTTGGCCAGGCGGATGAGGTCGCCCATGATCCGGCGCTCGATCTCGAGGCCGTGGTCCATGATCTCGGCGAAGTAGTTCTCCTTGCCGAAGATGTCCCGGAAGTCGGCAGCGGCCTTGATGGCCTCGTCGTACTGGCCGAGGCGCAGGCGCGTCTGGACCTCGCCGGACGGGCACCCGGTGGTCGCGATGATGCCCTCGTGGTGCTCGCTGAGGAGTTCGCGGTCCATGCGGGGCTTGAAGTAGTAGCCCTCGAGCGAGGCCTTCGACGACAGCCGGAACAGGTTGTGCATACCCGTGGTGTTCTCGGCGAACATCGTCATGTGCGTGTACGAGCCCGCACCGGAGACGTCGTCCCCGCCGCCGTCGCCCCACCGCACACGGGTCTTGTCGGACCGGTGGGTACCGGGCGTGATGTAGGCCTCTGTCCCGATGATCGGCTTCACGCCGCCGGCCTTGGCGGCCTTCCAGAACTCGAACGCGCCGAACATGTTGCCGTGGTCGGTCACCGCCACGGCCGGCATGCCCTGCGCCGCCGTCTCGGCGACCAGGTCGTTCAGTCGCGCGGCGCCGTCGAGCATCGAGTACTCGCTGTGCACGTGCAGGTGGACGAAGGAGTCGGAACTCGCCACGGGGCCTCCGGTCGAACGAACTGCGTGTGGGACGCAGACAGCCTAACCGCGGCCGACGACACCCACGGGCGTGTCGACGGAACCGCCCGCGTGTCAGAGCGACGCGGCCCGGATCCGGTCGAGCGCGACCTGCAGGTCGTCCGGGTAGGACGCCTGGAACTCCACCCAGTCGCCGGTGCGCGGGTGCGCGAACCCGAGCCGGACGGCGTCGAGCCACTGCCGCGTCAGCCCGAGCTCGGCAGCGAGGACCGGGTCGGCGCCGTACATCGTGTCGCCGACGAGCGGGTGGCGCGTCGCCGCCATGTGCACGCGGATCTGGTGGGTGCGCCCGGTCTCCAGGTGCACCTCGAGGAGCGTCGCGGACCGGAAGGCCTCGAGCGTCTCGTAGTGGGTGATGCTCGGCTTGCCGTCCGACGTGACCGCGAACTTCCAGTCGCTCGAGGGGTGGCGGCCGATGGGGGCGTCCACGGTGCCGGAGGTCGGGTCGGGGTGCCCCTGCGCGAGCGCGTGGTAGACCTTCTCGACCGTGCGCTCCTTGAACGCCCGCTTGAGGTGCGTGTACGCGAGCTCGGTCTTCGCGACGACCATCAGGCCGCTCGTGCCGACGTCGAGCCGGTGCACGATCCCCGCGCGCTCCGCGGCCCCGGAGGTCGCGATCGTGAAGCCGGCCGCGGCCAGCCCACCGGGGACGGTGGGGCCGTCCCACCCGGGCGACGGGTGTGCGGCGACGCCGACGGGCTTGTCGACGACGACGATGTCCTCGTCGTCGTGCACGACCGTCATCCCGGGGACGTGCGCCGGGACGATGCGTGGCGCCTCCTTCAGCGTCCACTCGACCTCGAGCCACGCGTCGCCGTGCAGGCGGTCGGACTTCTCGGCGGTGACGCCGTCGACCCGCACGCCACCGGCGGCGACGACGTCGGCCGCGAAGGACCGGCTGAAGCCGAGCAGCTTCGCGAGGGCGGCGTCGACACGCTCACCGGCGAGCCCGTCGGGGACGGGCAGACTGCGCGACTCGCTCACGTCGCGTCGTGCCCGAGCGAGTCGTCGGGCAGCGGACGGGAGGCTCGGCTGGCGCCCGCCCCGTCGGTGGCGGCGGTCCCGGACCCAGGGTCGCCGTCGGCGACCGCAGCGTCCATGACGGACCCGTCACGGGCCTCCAGGCCGGCCGTGCGCTGCTTCTCCGACACCGTCCTGGTGCCGTCGAGGTTCACCCCGAGGATGACGAGCAGCACGAAGACGACCATGCTCACGCAGATGAACGCGTCGGCGACGTTGTAGATCGCCGGCATCATCCACGGCGTCGAGATGAAGTCGACCACGTGGCCCCGACCGAAGCCCGGCTCACGGAAGAGCCGGTCGAGCAGGTTGCCGAGCGCGCCGCCGAGCAGCATGCCGAGGACGATCGCCCACCACATGGAGCGGATCCGCCGGGCGAAGACGATGATCGCGACGACGACCGCCGCGGAGACGATCGAGAACACCCACGTCATGTTCACCGCGAACGAGAACGCGGCGCCGGGGTTCCGGACGTAGAGGAACTGGAGCGCCCGGCCGATGACCGGCACCACCTGTCCGTACGGCAGGTTCGCGACGACGAGCGCCTTCACGACCTGGTCGGCCACCACCACCACGACAGCGGCGAAGGCCAGTGCCGCGATCGCGCGGACACTGACCTTCGCTCGTTGGTCTTGCTGGGACAACGTCAGTTGCCGAAGCCCTGCGCCGATGCCGGCGCGGGCGTGAAGCCGGACTGCTCGGTGCCCGACGGGGTGTCGAGCTCGTTGAGCTGGCCCTGGATGTAGCTCTTCAGCTGGGCGCGGTAGTCGCGCTCGAACGTGCGGAGCTCGTCGATCTTGCCCTCGAGCTGGCGCTGCTCGCCCTCGAGCACCTGCACGCGCTGGCGGTTGGTGTTCTCGGTGTCGGCGATGATCTGGCGCTGCTTCGACTCGGCCTCGGACACGAGGCGTGCTGCCTGTGCCTGGCCCTCGGCGATGAGCGCGTCGCGCTTCTCGATGCCCTCGCGGACGTGCTCCTCGTGGAGACGACGGGCGAGCGTCAGGAGGTTCGTGGTGCCCTCGGTGTCCTCGTCCGGGTTGACCGTGGTGGTCGGTGCCGCGGCGGCGACCGGTGCCGGCTCGGGAGCGGCGACGACGGGGGCCGGCTCCGGCTCGGGCTCGGGGGTCGGAGCAGGAGCGGGCTCGGCGGCAGCGGCCGGCTTCGGCGCCGACTCGGCGGCCTGCAGGCGCTGGCGGAGCTCCTCGTTCTCCTGGGTCAGGCGACGCAGCTCGACCACGACCTCGTCGAGGAAGTCGTCGACCTCGTCCTGGTCGTAGCCCTCGCGGAACTTGGTCGGCTGGAACCGCTTGTTGACTACGTCTTCCGGCGTCAAAGCCATTGCCGTCACCTCAATAGAACTGCTGAACGTGTGGAACCGGGACGTCCCGCTGTGAATGTACCAGCGGGGCCCTCGGTGCGAATGCCCGCGGAGGCGGGCATCGATCCCGACCACCGTACACCGAGCGCGGGCATGATCCGTGATCATGGCCACGGCGCGGCGCGTCTCGGACGAGACACGGGCCGGGACGGGCGGGTCAGACCGTCGCGGAGATGAACCGGACGACGCTCATCAGGATGATCACGACGAGCATCACGATGGACCAGCCGAAGTCGAGCGCCACGGCGCCCATCCGGAGCGGCGGGAGCGCGCGACGGACGGTGCGGATCGGCGGGTCGGTGAGCGAGTAGACCGCGTTCGCGACCACGAGCATGCCGCCGCGGGGACGCCAGGAGCGGTTGAACGCCTGCACCATGTCGAACGCGAACCGCCCCCACATGACGAAGAAGTACAGCAGGAGGAGGAAGTACAGGATCGTGAAGATCGAGGACACGGTGCGGCTCGCTCGTCTCGGGTGGTCGGCGTCACGGGGGCGACGACCACGGGGCGGGTGGGCCTGGGCGACGCCCCGTGGTCACGACCGCGGTCGGGACCTGGGACGTGACGACTCAGGACTGGGCGAAGAAGGACGCCTCGATGTTGGACTCTACCTCGGGCGCCTCACCGCTCACTGCGACGTGTGCGGGTGACAGCAGGAAGACCTTGTTCGTGACGCGCTCGATCTTGCCGTAGAGGCCGAGCGACAGGCCGCTCGCGAAGTCGATCATGCGACGCGCATCCGACTCGGTCATCTGCGACAGGTTGATGATGACGGGGATGCCGTCGCGGAAGCTCTCGGCGATGGACTGGGCGTCCTTGTACTCGCGCGGGTGGACGGTGAGGATCTCGTTCATTTCCTGGACCGGGGTCGCCTTCTGTGCGGTCGTGTGCGCGCGGCGGAGCGGAGTGACCTGGGCGCCGCGCTGGTGGGTGTGCGGGGCCTTGGCCTCGGGGGCAGCCGCAGCGGGTGCTGCCGCCGGAGCCGCAGCCGCCGGAGCGGGGGTCTCGTGCTGCTGCGCAGCGGGTGCCGGGGACGGCTGCTGCTGCGCGCGCGACTGGGTCGGCGCTGGCTGCTCGTCCTCGTACTCGAGTTCCTCGTCGGCGAGGCCGAGGTAGACCATCGTCTTCTTCAACGGACCGGCCATGGTTCCTCCAGGAGTGTGCGTGCTCGGGGTTGCCCTGTGACGAGGCTAGGGTGCGGCCGGGCGGTTTCCGGTGATTGCCGTCCCGATCCGCAGGTGTGTCGCGCCCTCGGCGATCGCCTCGGCGAAGTCGCCGCTCATGCCGGCGGAGATGTCGGTCGCCGTGGGCACCGTCAGGCGGACGCGCTCGGAGATCGCACGGAGCCGGGCGAAGGCGGCACGGGGCTCCTCGTCGAGGGGCGCGACGGCCATCACGCCGCGCAGGGCGATCGTGCCGGTGGCCAGGATGCGCTCCACCATGGCGTCGACGTCGTCGGGCTGCACGCCGCCGCGGCCGGGGTCGTCGGTGAGGTTGACCTGCACGAAGCCGTCGAGGACGACGGGGTCCGGTTCCTCGGCCGTGGGCGCGAAGGCGTCGACGACCGACGCCCGGTCGAGCGACTGCACGACGTGGGCGTACCGGCGCACCTGACGGGCCTTCTTCGACTGCAGCTGCCCGACGAAGTGCCAGGTGAGCCCGAGGTCGGCCAGCTCCGCGGCCTTGGCCTGGGCCTCCTGGTGGCGGTTCTCCCCCACGTCGGTCACCCCGAGCGCGGCGAGCTCGGCGACGAGTGACGCCGGGTGGTACTTCGTGACCACGATGAGCGTCAGGTCGTCGGACGAGCGACCGGCCGCCCTGGCCGCGTCGGCGATGCCGTCGCGGACCGAGGACAGCCGGTCCTGGAGGCTCGTGGAGCCGTCCGTCATGTCGTCTTACTTCAGGAAGTCGGGGACGTCGAGCTCGTCGTCGTCACCGTCGAAGGCGGGGTCCGCGGCGCGCTGCGCCGGCGGCTCGTGCTCCTGCGACGCCCACGAGCGGGCCGGGGCGGCGTCCTGCGGGCCGGTCGCGCTCGAGCCGACGGGCACGGTGGCACCGGCGTCCGGGTCGACCCAGCTGGCACGGCGTTCCTTGACCTGCGACGAGGGCTCGCCGCCGTCGAAACCGGCTGCGATGACCGTGACGCGGACCTCGTCGCCGAGGGTGTCATCGATGACGGCACCGAAGATGATGTTCGCCTCGGGGTGGACGGCTTCCTGCACCAGGCGGGCCGCGTCGTTGATCTCGAAGATGCCGAGGTTCGAGCCGCCCTGGATCGACAGCAGCACGCCGTGCGCACCGTCGATGGAGGCCTCGAGCAGCGGGGACGCGACCGCGAGCTCCGCGGCCTTGATCGCCCGGTCGGCTCCCCGCGAGGACCCGATGCCCATGAGCGCCGAACCGGCACCCTGCATGACGCTCTTCACGTCGGCGAAGTCGAGGTTGATCAGGCCGGGGGTGGTGATCAGGTCGGTGATGCCCTGCACGCCGGCGAGGAGCACCTGGTCGGCGGTCGCGAAGGCCTCGACCATCGAGATGCCCCGGTCGGAGATCTCGAGCAGGCGGTCGTTCGGCACGACGATGAGCGTGTCGACCTCGTCCTTGAGGCCGGCGACGCCGTTCTCGGCCTGCGACTGACGACGCTTGCCCTCGAAGCTGAACGGCTTCGTGACGACACCGATGGTCAGGGCGCCGATCGACTTGGCGATGCGGGCGACGACGGGCGCACCACCCGTGCCGGTCCCACCGCCCTCACCGGCGGTGACGAAGACCATGTCGGCCCCGGCGAGGGCCTCCTCGATCTCCTCGGCGTGGTCCTCGGCGGCACGACGGCCGACCTCGGGGTCCGCGCCGGCGCCGAGGCCGCGGGTGATCTCGCGGCCCACGTCGAGCTTGACGTCGGCGTCGCTGAGCAGGAGCGCCTGGGCGTCGGTGTTGATCGCGATGAACTCGACCCCACGGAGGCCCAGCTCGATCATGCGGTTGACGGCGTTGACGCCGCCGCCGCCGACACCGACGACCTTGATCACGGCGAGGTAGTTGTGGTTCGTGGTCACGTCAGTCGGCCTCCGGTAGAACCCTCAACCTCTACTTGAAGTTGCGGGGTGGTGCTGGTATGGGTGCTGCTGGCTTCGACGCTACGGGTGCGCTCCGTACGGTGTCGCCCCGCCACGCCGCGTGTCGTGCAATGCGGTCGCGCACTTTCTCGGCGCGGCGGTCCGAGCTCAGTCCTGCGTGCGGATGATCCCGTTGTCGGGTGCCGACACGTCGTACTCGACGGCCGTGTCCGGCGCGCGGGCGGCGTGGTCCTTCACGAGGGCGTCGAGCAGGGCCGCCTTCGCCGCTGAAGCGTCGGGGCTCCCCCAGACGACGCGCGAGCCGTCCTTCATGGTGAGCGTCACGTCGTCGGAGGTCGACGCCGCGACGCCGGACACCTGCGACCGCACGGCCGACGGGAGCGCCAGGACGACCTCGGTCATCGTGCGGAACACCGACGAGCCGAGCTTGGCCGCCCCGACGTTCGCGAGCGGCATCGAGCCCGGGCGCTTCGCCGACGTCTGCACGACGATGCCCGCCGGGTCGACGAGGTCGTAGGACTTGCCGTTCTTGACGGTCACCACCGGCGTGCGCTCGGTCACCGTGACGACCAGCGTGTGCGGCGGCGCTTCCTCGGTCACGTAGCTCTCGATGAGCGGGAAGGCCGCGATGTCGCGCTTGATGGCCGCGGAGTCGAGTCGGGCCAGTGGTGTGCCGATCTGGTCGGACAGCGCCCGGCGCAGTGCGGCGTCGTCGACCCGGCTCGTGCCCTTGACCTCGATCGTCTGGAGCGCCATCAGCGGGGAGAAGACGGCGACGAGGATCGAGACGCCGAGCACGACGACGATCCCGCCGGTCGTCACCCAGGCGGCGCGGCGGTGCCGGGAGCGCCGGGTGAACCGGCGGACCTCGGCGCGCTCGTGCAGGCGGCGGCGCTTGCGGGCGACCCGCGCCTCGCGTGCCGTCTCGGCAGCGCGGACGCCGGCACCGATGGGCGTGGTCGCGGTGTCCAGGTGGCCGGGACGGGAGGCGGTGCGCAGGTCGACGACGTCGGTCGCGCCCGGCGCGTGGTCACGGTCGTCGTCGTGGTCCCGGCCGTGACGCGCGTCACGGTCGTGGTCATGGTCGTCGTGGCGCGCGTCGAGGTCGTCGTCCGCGTCGAGCACCGTGCCGGTGTCCGTGACGTCGGGCAGGTCCGGCAGGGCACCCGCCGAGCGGGCGGGGGTGGGCGGGACCGTCTCGTGGTCAGGAGCCGACGGGGCGGGGTCGAGCGGGGCCTCCTGGACGTCCTCGACCCCACGACGGCCGGTCAGCCGCCCGAGTCGCGGCACCCGGCGCTCACGTGGTGCGCGGTCGCCCTCCTCGTCGGCGGCGGCGCGCTGCGCCGGTCGCTCGTCGAAGCCCTCGGGACGCTTCACCGGGCGCTGACCCCGTCGGTCCGGTCGCCGAGGGCGGTGAGCACCTGCGGGATGATCCGGTACACGTCGCCGCAGCTCAGCGTCATGATGATGTCGCCGTCGCGGGCGACCGCGGCTGCGCGTGCGGAGGCCTCGGCCCAGTCGGGCAGGTAGTCGACGTGGCTCTGGTCGTGGAAGCGCTCCTGCACCAGGGCGCCGGTGACGCCGGGCTCGGGGTCCTCGCGGGCGCCGTAGACGTCGAGGACGACCGTGTGGTCGGCGAGCTGCTCGTAGACCGCGGCGAAGTCCCCGGCCATCATCCGGGTGCGCGAGTACAGGTGCGGCTGGTGGATCGCGATGATCCGGCCGTCGCCGACGACGTTCCGTGCGGCGCGGAGCGCTGCGGCGACCTCGGTCGGGTGGTGGGCGTAGTCGTCGTAGACGGACACGCCACGCTCGACGCCGTGCAGCTCGAAGCGACGCTCGGTGCCGCCGAAGGCCTCGAGGCCGCGGAGGGCGTCGGCCGGGGACACGCCGAGCCCGACGAGCACGGCGAAGGCACCGACGGCGTTGACCGCGTTGTGGCGCCCGGGCACGCGGAGCGTGAGGTGGTGGGACTCCCCCGCTGCTCGGAAGTCGACCTCGACCCCGGCCGACTCGACGATGCGCTCGATGCGGACGTCGGCGTCGGTGGCCTCGCCGAAGGTCACGACCTCCGGCGCGTGCTCGAGGGCGCGGACGCCGGCGGTGACCCGCTTGGCGCCGGCGTCGTCGCTCGACACGACGATGCGCTCGCGGGCCTTCGCGGCGAACTCGACGAAGGCGTCGATGAACGCGTCCTCGCTGCCGTAGTGGTCGAGGTGGTCGGCGTCGACGTTCGTGATGAGCGCCACCGCGACGTCGTAGAGCAGGAAGGAGCCGTCGGACTCGTCGGCCTCGACCACGAAGAGGTCGCTCGTGCCCGGGGCGGAGCTGGTGCCGAGGGACTGGATGACGCCGCCGTTGACGAAGCTCGGGTCGAGGCCGAGCTCGACCATGGCGGTGACGAGCATGCCGGTCGACGTGGTCTTGCCGTGGGCACCGGCGACCGCGACCAGGCGGTGGTCGGCGATGAGGGCGGCGAGGGCCTGGGAGCGGTGCAGCACCGGCAGCCCGCGGCGCTGGGCCTCGAGCAGCTCGGGGTTGTCCGGCCACAGGGCGCTCGTGACGACGATGGTGTCCGCGGCACCGACGTTGGTGGCGTCGTGGCCGATGTGCACCTCGGCGCCGAGCTCGCGCATGCGACCGGTCGTCGCGGTCTCGCGGGAGTCGCTGCCCGTGACGCGGTGCCCGGCGGCGAGGAACATCCTGGCGATCCCGCTCATGCCGGAGCCGCCGATGCCGACGAAGTGGACCGTGCCGAGGTCGTCCGGGATCGGCTGGGTCAGGTCCGGCTTGATGGTCATGGTTCCTCCGTGGTGCTGCCGTGCGTCGTGCCGCCCTGGGAGCGGGTGCTGGTGCCCGTGCCGACCGTCCTGGCGGCGTCGAGGACCAGGTCGGTCATCCGGTCGGCGCCGTCGCGGTGCCCGACGCTGCCGGCGCGCATCGCCATGTCGGCGATCCTCGCGCGGTCCTGCAGGATCGTCAGGAGCTGGAACGTCACCCAGTCCTGGTCGAACTCCTCGTCGGCCACCAGGACCGCCCCGCCGGCGTCCACGACGTCGCGGGCGTTGTGCCGCTGTTCGCCGTTGCCGACAGGGTACGGCACCAGGACGCTCGGCAGCCCGACGGCCGCGAGCTCGCAGACCATGCCGGCGCCGGCACGCGAGACCACGAAGTCCGAGGCCGCGTACGCCAGGTCCATCCGGTCGCAGTACGGCAAGACGGTGTACCCGTCGAGGTCGCTCGGGCCGATGTCGGACGTGCCGCCGACGACGTGCAGCACCTGCCAGCCGGCGCCCACGATGGACGCGGCCGAACGGTTCACGGTGCGGTTGATGCTCCTGGCACCGGACGACCCACCGGTCACGAGCAGCACCGGACGGGCCGGGTCGAGGCCGAACTCGGCGAGGCCCTCCGCGCGGCTGGCACGGCGGTCCAGGTCCTCGACCTCGCGGCGGAGCGGCATGCCGACCAGGCGGGCGTGCCGCAGGCGGGTGTTCGAGAAGGTGACGCCGACGTGGTGCGTGAGGAACGCGGCGAGCCGGTTCGCCAGGCCCGGCTTGGCGTTCTGCTCGTGCACGACGATCGGCGTGCCCGTGCGCTTCGCCGCGATGTACGCCGGGGCGGCCGCGTAGCCGCCGACGCCGAGGACGACCTCGACGTCGTGCTCGCGGATGAGCTGCTCCGTCCGGCGGACCGCACGCCAGAAGGCCCCGGGGAAGCGCAGGGCCGCGGCGTTCGGCTTCCGCGGGAACGGCAGCCGCGGGATGGTCAGGAGCTCGTAGCCGCGCATCGGCACCAGGCGGGACTCGAGGCCCTCCGCCGTGCCGAGCACGAGGACGCGCGCGTCCGGGGAGCGCTCGGTCAGCCGGTCGGCGACGGCGAGCAGGGGGTTCACGTGGCCGGCGGTGCCGCCGCCGGCGAAGAGGTAGGTGCTCACCGCACACTCCCGTTCCTGGTGCGGACGTCGTGGACGTCGTGGGCGCGGGACAGGGCGTTCTTGCCGGGGATCTCCCGGGCGAAGGACAGCACGACACCGATCGCGACGAGCGTCATGATGAGCGCCGAACCGCCCGCGGAGATGAGTGGGAGTGGGACGCCGAGCACCGGCAGCAGACCGAGGACCACCGCGATGTTGACGAGGGCCTGCCCGATCACCCAGGCGAGCACGCCGCCGGTGACGGTCCGGACGAAGGGGTCGTCCGACAGGCGGATGACCTTGATCATGCTGATGGCGAGCACCACGAAGAGCGCCAGCACGACGACGCAGCCGATGAGCCCGAGCTCCTCGCCGACGATCGCGAAGATGTAGTCGTTGTCGGCCTCCGGCAGCCAGGACCACTTCGCCTTGGAGTTGCCGAGCCCGACACCGAACACGCCGCCGGACGCCAGCGCCCACATGCCGTGCACGGGCTGCCAGCAGATGTCCTGCGCCTGGTTCGAGTCGGTGCACCCGGAGAGCCAGGCGCTGATGCGGACCTGCCGCGAGCTCGACGCCATCGTGACGACGGGCAGCATCACCGCGATCGCCGCGACGCCGACGGCCAGGTGCCGCAGGCGGACGCCGCCGACGAACAGGCTGCCGAACACCAGGATCACCATGATCATCGCCGTGCCCTGGTCGCCGCCGAGCAGGACGAGGCCGATCGACACCGCCGTGGCCAGGCCGACCGGGATGAAGACCTCGCGCCAGTCGTGCAGCTTCTCGCGCTTGCGGAACAGCACCGCGCCGATGCCCAGCACGAGTGCGAGCTTGAGGAACTCGGAGGGCTGCGCCGTGATCCCGCCGAAGCCGATCCAGTTGCGGTTGCCCTGCACGTCGATGCCGATCGGGGTGAACACGAGGAGCTGGAGCACCAGGCCGGCACCGACGATGCGCATCGCCCAGCGACGCCAGAACTCGGCGGGGAACCGGCTGACCACGAGCATGAGCGGCACGCCGATGAGCGCGTAGAGGCCCTGCTTGGCGAAGGCGCCGAAGAACCCGTGCTTGTAGCGGTACTCCTCGACGCTCGACGACGACAGCACCATCACGACGCCGAAGACGACGAGGAAGAGCGTCACGCCGAGGATCGCGTAGAAGCTGCTCGACTCGGCGACGAAGACGTTCCGGACCGCGACGACGGCACCGTTCGCCCGACGTCCGGCAGCGGAGCGGCTCGAGGCCGTGGCGGCGCCGAGCCGACTGCTCGTGGTGGACGTCGTCCGGCCGCTACGGCCGTTCGCCGGAAGATCCGTCGGTGTCGCCATCGGCGTCGCCTCCCAGGTGCTCGTGGACCGCAGCCGCGAAGCGCTCGCCCCGGTCGGCGTACGAGCCGAACTGGTCGAACGACGCGGCAGCCGGGGCGAGGAGGACCGTGTCGCCCGACCTCGCGATCGACGCGGCATGTCGGACCGCCTCGGGCATGACCTGATCAGTGTCCGTTGCTTCGACCTGCAGGACCGGCACCGTCGGCGCGTGTCGCGCGAATGCCTCCACGACGGGTCCCCGATCGGCGCCGATGACCACGACGCCACGGGCGGACGGACCGAACTCCTGCACCAGGGCCTCGACGTCGACGCCCTTGAACAGGCCCCCGACGATCCACACGACCGAGGGGAACGCCGACAACGACGCCGTGGCGGCGTGCGGGTTCGTCGCCTTCGAGTCGTCGACCCAGGCGATGCCGTCGGCGGTGGCCACGTGCTCGGTCCGGTGGTGGTCGGCACGGAACGCCCGGACGGCACGCTGGATCGCCGAGGGACGGACGGTGCCGGCGCGCGCCAGGGCCGCGGCGGCGAGCACGTTCATCGTCATGTGCGGGCTCGCGAGCCCGGCGGCCTCGAGGTCCTCGTGCGTGGCGAGCTCGAGCGCGCTGTTCCGGCGGTCCTCGACGAAGGCCCGGTCGCACAGGACGTCGTCGACGATCCCGACGTCGCCGGCGGCCGGGACACCGGGCGTGAACCCGACGGCCCGGCAGCCCTCGACGACGTCCGCTTCCTCGACCATGCGGCGGGTCGCCTCGTCGGTGACGTTGTAGACGCAGGCCAGCACGGTGCGCTCGTACACCTTCGCCTTGGCGGCCCGGTAGGCCTCGGCGGAGCCGTGCCACTCGAGGTGGTCGTCGGCGATGTTGAGGCACACGGAGGCCAGGGGCAGCACCGCACCGTCGCCGCTGTCCGCCATGTAGTGCAGCTGGTGGCTGGAGAGCTCGACGACCAGGACGTCGAAGCCCTCGGGGTCACGTACGACGTCGAGCACGGGCACGCCGATGTTGCCGCAGGCCACGGCCCGCAGGCCCTCCTCCTGGTACATCGCGGTGGTCAGCTGCGTCGTCGTGGTCTTGCCGTTCGTGCCGGTGATCGTCACCCACGGGGCGGCGACCGGACCGCGCACGACCTTGTCGCGCACACGCCAGGCGAGCTCGACGTCCCCCCAGACGGTGCTGTGCTCGGTGGCCCAGCGGACGGTCGCGTTGTGCGGCGGCAGTCCGGGCGACACCACGACCAGGTCGGGCGCCTGGCGCTCCAGGTCGGCGGGCACCGTGTCGAGCGGCGTCTGCACGAACCGGGCGCCGATCACCGCGAGCAGCTCGACGCTGTCCGCGGGGGCGTCGGTGGACCAGACCGTGACGGTGCTGCCGAGCTCCACGAGTGTGTCGGCGACCGAGAAGCCCGTGGCCCCCAGGCCGAGCACGGCCACGTCGAGGCCCTTCCAGCCCTCCGACCACCAGCTGTCGAGCCCGTCGAGACGATCAACCAACGCGCGTGATCCATTCCAGGTAGAAGAGTCCGACACCGGCTGCGACGCAGAGTCCGGCGATGATCCAGAACCGCACGACCACGGTCACCTCGGCCCACCCCTTGAGTTCGAAGTGGTGGTGCAGTGGGCTCATCCGGAAGATGCGCTTGCCGTGGGTGATCTTGAAGTACGCCCGCTGGAGGATGACCGAGCCGGTGACGATGAAGAACAGGCCCCCGATGAGGACGAGCAGCAGCTCCGTGCGGCTGAGGATCGCGAGGCCCGCCAGCGCGCCGCCGAGGCCGAGCGACCCGGTGTCGCCCAGGAAGATCTGCGCCGGCGACGTGTTGTACCAGAGGAAGCCGATCAGGCCACCGCAGACCGCGGCCGCGACGACCGCGAGGTCGAGCGGGTTCGTCACGGTGTAGCAGGCGTGCTCCGTGTCCGCGTCGAGGCGGGCACCACCGCAGATCTGGTTCGACTGCCAGAAGCCGATGATCACGTACGACCCGATCGCCAGGATGCTCGACCCGGTCGCGAGGCCGTCGAGGCCGTCCGCCACGTTGACGCCGTTCGACGTCGACACCGTGAGCAGGACGATCCACGCGAGGAACAGGATCGTGCCGATGAACGTGCCGAGGGCCATGAAGTCGAGCCACGGGATGTCCCGGATCGCCGAGATCATGGTGGACGCGGGCGGCTTGCCCGTCGAACTCGGGACCACGAGCGCGATCGTCGCGAAGATGACGCCGACGATGACCTGACCGAGGACCTTCGCCCACCCGCCGAGCCCGAGGCTCCGCTGGCGACGCACCTTGAGGAAGTCGTCGACGAACCCGACCAGGCCGAGCCCGACCATCAGGAACAGCACGAGCATGCCCGAGAGCGTGACGGAGTCCGGCCCGACCAGGTGCCCGACGAAGTAGCCGATCACCGTGCCGAGGATGAGCACGATGCCGCCCATCGTCGCGGTGCCGCGCTTGGTGTGGTGCGACTGCGGACCGTCGTCACGGATGAACTGGCCCCACCCGAGACGGTGGAACAGCCGGATGAACAGGGGCGTGAGCAGGAGTGTGAACACCAGCGACACGGCGCCGGCGATCAGGAGGGCGATCATGCGGGGACACCTCCGAGGCGGTCGCCGAGGAACCGCAGCCCGGCCGACTTCGAGGACTTGACGAGGACGACGTCGCCGGGGCGGACCATCTCCTGCAGGGTCTGGACGGCGTCGTCGACGTCCTCGATGAACACGGACTCGCCGTCCCACGATCCCTCGAGGGTGGCGGCCTGGTGGATCGCCATCGCGCCGCGGCCGACGACCACGAGCTGGCCGATCCCGAGCCGGACGACGAGCCGACCGATGGTGTCGTGCTCCTCCACCGAGAACTCGCCGAGCTCGGCCATCTCGCCGAGGACCGCGATGGTGCGCTCCCCCGGTCGGACGACCTGCACGAGCGTGCGGAGGGCAGCGGCGGTGGAGTCGGGTGAGGCGTTGTAGGCGTCGTTGATGACGGTGACGCCCTCCGGCCCGCCCTGGAGCAGCTCCATGCGCCAGCGCTCGGCGCGCGTCATGGACGCGAGCGCGGCGGCGCCGTCGGCGAGCGGGACGCCCCAGCGGTGGGCGACGGCCAGGGCGGCCGTCGCGTTCATCGCGTGGTGCTCGCCCAGGATGGCGAGGCGGACGTCGACGGTCTCAGGGACCTGCTCCGAGCCTCCAGATCGGCCGGGAGGCGCGGTGAGCGTGAAGCGCGTGCCGTCACGGTCCGTGGACACACCGGTCAGGCGGTATTCGGCGTCATCGGACGTGCCGAAGCCGACCACCTGGGCGGCCGTGAGGCCGCGCATCGCCGCGACCCGGTCGTCGTCGACGTTCAGCAGGGCGGTCGCGGAGGCCGGCAGGTCGGTGACCATCTCGGACTTCGCGCGCTGCGTGGCCTCGATGCCGCCGAACTCGCCGGCGTGCGCGAGGCCCACCTTGAGGACGACGCCCGTGTCGGGCTCGGCTACGCATACGAGCTTCGCGATGTGGCCGATGCCGCTCGCGCCCATCTCGACGACGAGGTACCGGGTGTCGTGGGTGATGCGGAGCATCGAGATCGGTGCACCGACGTGGTTGTTGAAGGAGCCCTCCGGCGCGACGGTCTCACCGTGCTCGGCGAGGATCGTCCGCAGCATGTTCTTCGTGCTGGTCTTGCCGTTCGAGCCGGTGATGCCGACCACGCGCAGCCCGGCGGCACGGCCGTGCTCGTCGGTCCGGTCGGCGCTGGACGCACGGACGCGGGCGACGACCTCGTGCGCGAGCGCGGCGAGGGCGGCGTAGCCGTCGGCCACGACGACCTGCGCGGTGGCGCTGCCCTCGGGCAGGTCGGTGGCGCGCTCGGTGACGACCAGGGCGGCACCGGCGTCGGCCGCGGACGGCACGAAGCGGTGGCCGTCGGTCTCCTCACCGAGGAGCGCGAAGAAGACGCTGCCGGGGCCGACCAGGCGGGAGTCGGTCTCCACGGAGCCGTCGACGATCGTGTCGGCGGCACCGCGGACCAGCTCGCCGTCGACCGCTGCTGCGATCTCGGCGAGGGACATGGCGATCATCGCGTTTCCTCCACCGGGCCGGCGTTCGGCTCCCAGCCGGCCTCGCGCAGGGCCGCACGGGCCTCGTCGCGGGCGGAGTACGGCGTCCTGACGCCCTGGATGTCGCGGTAGTCCTGGTGACCGGGGCCGGCCCAGAGGATCGAGTCGCCCTCGCCGACCAGCGCCACGGCGGCGCGGATCGCAGCCTCTGGCGGACTGACCTCGTGGATCTCGTGGTCCGGGAAGGCCGCGCGGGCGGCCTCGACCAGGGTGGTGCGGATCGAGGCGGCGTCCTCGAAGCGCGGGTGGTGGTCGGTCACGACGAGGACGTCCGAGCCCTCGGCGGCCACGCGGGCCATGTCGCCGCGCTTGGTCGTGTCGCGGTCGCCGTCGGCGCCGAAGAGCATGACGACCTTGCCCGGCGTGAACTGCCGGACGGCGGCGAGGGTGTTGAGGAAGGCGTCGGGGCTGTGCCCGAAGTCCACGTACACGCTCGGGCCGCGGTCGCCGGAGACCCGCTCGGTGCGGCCGGGCAGGTAGCACTCGATTGCGCTGACGGAGCGGCCGTCGGTCTCGTCGTGGTAGCGACGGTGGCCGGACCCGAGTGCCTGCGCGATGGCGCCGAGCTCGAAGCCGCCCTCGACGAGCATGACGATCGCCAGCGCGGCGTTCGCGGCCATGTGCCAGCCGATGAGCGGCACGCGGGTGGTGAGCTCGCGGCCCTCGGGTCCGGTGAGGCGGAACTCGGTGTAGGCGGCCTGGGCGTCGGTGATGTCGACGTGCCACTCTGCCTCGACGTCGGGGTGCACCGTGATGGTCGTCACCGGGATCCGGGAGTCCTGCACGACGCGGTGGCCCCAGTCGGTGTCGAGCGAGACGACGCCGCGGCGGCCGTGCTCGGGCTCGAACAGCGGGAGCTTCGCGCGGTAGTACTCCTCCATGTCGGCGTAGTCGTCGAGGTGGTCGTGGCTGAGGTTCGTGAACGCCACGACGTCGAAGACGATGCCGTCGACCCGGTGGCGGCTGAGGGCCTGCGCGCTCACCTCGACGGCGACCGCGCGCACCTCGCTCTCGCGCATCCGGGCGAGGAGGGCGTGCATCTCGCTCGCCTCGGGTGTGGTCAGACGGCTCGTCACGCTGAGCGACCCGATGTGGCGCTCGGCCGTCGAGCTCAGGCCGGTGACCAGGCCGAGCTGCTTGAGGATGCCCTCGAGGATGTAGGACGTGCTGGTCTTGCCGTTCGTCCCGGTGACCGCGAAGAGCTGCGGGAGGTCGTCGGCCTCGTCCGGGTGGGTCCGGTAGACCCAGGCGGACACGTCGCCGAGCGCCGCGCGGGGGTCGTCGACCACGAGCACGGGCAGTCCGGCCGGCTCGGCCAGGGCGACACCGTCGGCGTCGGTCAGCACCGCGACGGCACCGCGCTCGGCGGCGTCGGCGGCGAACTGCGCGCCGTGCCGGTTCGCACCGTGCACACCGACGAACAGGTCACCCGGCTGTACCTCGGCGGCGCTCAGCGTGACGCCGGTCGTCTCGACGCCGTCGAGCGAGCCGACGACGCGGAGCCCGAAGGCGTTCGCGAGCTCGGCCACGGCCCTCGGGGTCGGGTGTTCGGGCCGGAGGACCGGGGGGATCCGTGCGGACAAGTGCTCCTTCTTCCTCACCACGTGGACGGGTAGGTCTTCGCCTCGGTCGTGGAGGGGGCGACACGGTACTTCTCGAGCACCTGGGACATGAGAGTGCGGAACGCCGGAGCGGCGGAGCTGGAGAACTTGTGTCCCGGCCCCGGCTTCGTGAACGTCACCGTGACAACATACTGGGGGTCCTCGGCGGGTGCCATTCCGGCCACCGAGATGATCCGGTCGGAGCCGTAGCCCTTCGCACCGTCTGCGACCTCAGCCGTGCCGGTCTTCGCGGCGATGTTGTAGCCGGAGATCGGCTTCATGCCCACGAGCGTGCCGCCGGTGACGACGCTCTGGAGCATGTCGGTCACCTGCTGGGCGGCTCCCGCGGACACGACGCGCTCCGGCTGCACGTCGGGCGCGTCGATCGTCTTCCCGTCGGCCGTCGTGCAGCCCTTGATGAAGTGCGGCGGGATGCGCACGCCGTCGTTCGCGAGGGTCTGGTAGATCCCCGCGACCTGGATGGCCGTCGTCGAGATGCCCTGGCCGAACATCGAGTTGATGTCGGTCTGCTGGTCCCAGTCCGGGCTCGCGCCGTACTGCATGCCCGGCTGACCCGGGTAGTCGATCGCGGGCTCGGGCTGGAACAGGCCGAACTTCTTCATGACGTCGTAGCGCTGCTGCGTCGTGAGCTGGGCGCCGAGCTCGGTGATGCCGACGTTCGAGGAGTCCCGGAGGATGCCCGTCAGCGTCAGGTTCTCGGTCGCGTGGAACTCGGAGTCGTGGATGGTGCCGCCCCACGGGAACGTGCGGGAGTACGGCACGGAGATGCCCGTCGTCGGCGTGGCCTTGCCCTGGTCGATGAGCGCCGCCGCGATGGCCGCCTTGATCGTCGAGCCGGGCTCGTAGGAGTCCGTCAGGGCACGGGACCCGTACGCACCCTTGTCCGTCGTGGCGTCCACGTCGTTCGGGTCCACCGTCGGGTAGTCCGCGACCGCGAGGATCTCCCCCGTCTTCGCCTTCATGACGGTCGCCGTGGCGGACACGGCGCCGATCTGCTGCGCGGCGTCGGCGATGTCCTGCGACGCCATGTACTGCAGGTCGCTGTCGATGGTGGTCTCGAGCGTGCCGCCGTCCTTGGCCTGCTTCGTCGTGACGGTGCTGCCGGGCAGCTGGACGCCGTCCTCGCCGCGTTCGTACGTCTCGGACCCGTTCGTGCCCGCGAGGCAGCGGTTGTACGCGAGCTCGAGGCCGGCCTGGGCGCCGTCGGTCCCCATGAAGCCGGTCAGGTTGCCGGTCGTGGCGCCGGTCGGGTACGTCCGGGCCGACTGCTGCTGCGGGTAGAGCCACGGGACGTCGAGCGCGCGGACGGCCTCGTACCGCTTCACGTCGAGGCCCTTGACCAGGTAGGCGAAGTCGGACGTCGGGTCGGCGTCGATCGCCTTCTCCATCGCTGCCACGTCCCCGCCGGACGCCTTCGCGATCGCGGCGAGTGCGACGTCGACGCTGACGTCCTTGACGCGGGTGCCGCCGAGCTTGCCCTTGAAGGCCTTGACGAGCCGCGGCGCGGTGGTGATGTTGTACCGGGTGACGCTGTCGGCCAGGGCGGTGCCGTCGCGGTCGACGATCGACCCCCGCGTGCCGTAGAGGGTCACGGGGATGCTGCGCTTGGCCTTCGACTGCTCGTTGAGCTCGGCGGCCTGCACGACCTGGATGTCGACCAGGCGTACGACGAACACCGCCACGAGCGCGATCACGGCGATGATGACCACGCTGTAGCGGAGTCGGCGGTTGCGGATCGTCTTCGTCACGCGGTGCGGTCCTTCCGGGGTCCTGACCCGCAGGTCACCGGGTGGAGGGTGCCTGGAGCTGGTTCGGGTCGGACTCTACGGACGACTTCGAGGAAGCCCCGTCCGACGCGCTGGCACCGCTGGTCTTCCCAGCGTCACCCGTCGCAGCGGCGTCCTTCGCGGCCGGCGCAGCGGCTTCGGGCGCAGCGGCCGGCGCAGCGGCTGCGGGAGCGGCAGCGGCCGGCGCAGCAGCCGTGGGAGCGGCAGCGCCGTTCTCCTTGCTCGTCGTCGTGTCACCCTGCGTCGCCGCCAGGGGCACGCCGTCGAGCAGCGAGTTCGGCACCTGGTTCGCGGTGTTGCCGGTCGCTTCCTCCGGGGTGGCCGGTGTCGGCGTGCCGAACACCTGGCCGGTCGTCGGGTCGAGGTAGACGGGCGTCGAGTTCGCGATCATCCCGAGCGCCTGGGCGTTGCGTGCCAGGTTCTGCGGCGAGTCGAGCACGCGCAGCTCCTCGGACAGGGACTGCTGCGACCGGCTCAGCGTGGTCTGCTCGGCGGACAACGAGTTCAGCTCGTAGGCGCCCTGGCTCAGGACCATGCTGATGCCGAGCTGCGCGAGCAGCAGCGTGCCGAGGGCCGCGACGCCGACGACGGCGTACGCGATGCGCGGGCGGGCGCGGCGCTGGGCCTTCGTGGGGGCGACCTCGACGAGCTCCGGCCGGGGGCGGGAGGGCCTGGGCGCGCGCGACGGGGCGACGGTGGGGTCGACGAGTGCGAGGTTCGTGCTCATGTCACTTCCGGATTCGCTCGGCCGCGCGGAGTCGCACGGGCGTTGCCCTGGGGTTGGCGGCACGTTCGGCCTCGTCGGCCAGTTCCGCGCCCTTGACGACCAGGGAGAAGGTGGGCGCGTGCTCGGGGAGCTCGACGGGCAGGTCCGCCGGGGCGCTGGACGTCGTCCGCTTGACCAGCGCGCGCTTGACGATCCGGTCCTCGAGCGACTGGTACGACTCCACGACGATCCGGCCACCGACGGCGATGGCGTCGAGCGCCGCGGGGATCGCCCGCTCGAGCACGCTCAGCTCGGTGTTGACCTCGATGCGGAGGGCCTGGAACACGCGCTTCGCCGGGTGCCCCTGCCGCTGGATTGCGACCGGGGTGGCGTCGTGGAGGACCTGCACGAGGTCGCCCGACATGGTGAAGGGGGTCTCGGTCCGGCGTTCGACGATCGCCTTGGCGTAGCGGCCGGCCAGCTTCTCCTCGCCGTAGCGCTGGAAGATGCGGCGCAGCTCGCCCTCGTCGTACTCCGCGAGGACCTCGGCGGCGGTGATGCCCTCCGTCCGGTCCATGCGCATGTCGAGCGGGGCGTCCTGGCTGTACGCGAACCCGCGCTCGGCCCGGTCGAGCTGCAGCGACGAGACACCGAGGTCGAACAGCACGCCGTCGACGGTGGTGAAGCCCTGGTCCTCGATGGCCGCCTGGACCTCGTCGTACACGGTGTGCACGAGGCGCACGCGGTCGCCGAACCGGGCGAGGCGCTCCCCCGCGATGCCGAGCGCGTCGGTGTCGCGGTCGAGGCCGATGAGCGTCAGCTCGGGGAATCGCTCGAGGAGGCCCTCGGCGTGTCCGCCCATGCCGAGCGTGGCGTCGACGACGACCTTGCCCGGCCCGTCGAGCGTCGGCGTGAAGAGGTCCACGATCCGCTCGAGCATGACGGGGGTGTGCGGGAACCGTTCGGGTGTGCTCATGTGCAGCCCCTCGCAACTCCTGGGCCACGGGTCCGGATCCCCATCCATACCGACCTGACACCGGGGAAGGTGCATCAGGGCGTACGGCTGGGAGTCCCGATCCGCGGATCAGAAGATGCCCGGGATCACCTCCTCGTCGTTCTCGGCGAAGGCCTCTTCGGCTTCGGCGTAGTAGGCCTCCCACGCGGTGGTCGACCAGATCTCGGCACGGTCACCGCTGCCGATGACCGTGAGGTCCCGCTCGAGCCCCGCGTACTCACGGAGGTTCTGCGGGATCGTCACGCGGTTCTGCTTGTCGGGCTGCTCTGCGCTGGCCCCCGAGAGGAACAGGCGCATGTAGTCCCTGGTGCGCTTCGACGTCATCGGTGCCTGGCGGACGCGTTCGTGGATCTCCTCGAACGTCCTGGCGCTGAAGACGACGACGCACCGTTCCTGACCGCGGGTCATCACGAGCCCCCCGGACAGTTCGTCGCGGAACTTGGCGGGGAGGATCACGCGACCCTTCTCGTCGAGCTTGGGGGCATGGGTACCGAGCAACACGTCGGGGCCTCCCCTCAGCTCCACCGGTCAGCGACAGGCTCCACGGTACTCCACTTCCCTCCACTCCGGGGTGAAAGCCCTCCCCGAAACGGGAGCAGACCCCCGTTCTGGGGGCCGGTCCGGAGGCTCGGCGCGGCTCCGACACCGCCGTCACCCCCGGAACGGCGCGGATCGGCGCCGCGGGGCCACCTGGGGAGCGAAGTGGAGGACTTTCGCAGGCCAGGGCGCGCGGTGGGCGGCATGCGGCTCGGCGCGCGGGGGTCGCACCGTGCGCGGCCGCTCAGCCCGTGCGAGGTCGCACTCCCGGTGCGCCGCCACGACCCCGCACGGGGTGGGCAAGCTCGCACCGGGGGACAGCCCGGGAACGCCGAAACGGGGCCGGCCCGTGATGGGCCGACCCCGTGGAGGAGTGTGGAGGGGGACTACTGGTTCGGGTCGTTGCGCTTGTCCCAGCGCTCGTTCATCCGGTCCATGAACGATCCGCCGTTCGACGAGCCACCGGACGCCGGGCCGCGGCTGCCACCGGACGACGGCGTCCGCGGTGCCCTGGCCGAGGGCTTCGGTGCGCCCATGCCCGGTCGGAGCGCGAACAGCACTCCGGCGAGCATGACGACGAAGCCGACGATGCCGATGAGGGGCTGGCGCATGACCAGCCCGAGGATGACGATGGCGACTCCCGCGAGCGCGCCCAGGACACCGATGGTGATCGACGTGTACGTCGGTCGCCCCTGTCGCCGGGTGACGCGCGCCACGAAGTCGGAGTCGTTCTGGTAGAGGCTGCGTTCCATCTCTTCGAGAAGTCGCTGCTCTTGCTCCGAAAGTGGCATCCGGATTCCCTCTTTGTCCCTGGGATCGACGCTTGGAATGGGTGAACCGATCCTACGACCGGGCCACCCACTAGGCTAGGCACCGTGGCTGAGAGTACGCGATTAGTGGACCTCGTCTCGGCACGGATCGATCGAGCACTGGACGACCAGCGCGATCGACTCGCTGCGATCAGTCCGGACCTGGCTCCGTTCGACGAGTTCGCCCGAGACCTCCTGTCCGGTGGCAAGCGCTTCCGGGCCCTGTTCTGCTACTGGGGGTGGCAGTCCGTGGCAGGGCGTTCCGGGTCGTTCGACCCGTTGGCGGAGGGCTCCCGGCAGACCACCGCCGAGGCCATCGTGACCGTCGCCGCGGCGCTTGAGGTCTTCCACGCGGCAGCCCTCGTCCACGACGACATCATGGACCGCTCGGACACCCGTCGCGGGCGTCCCGCTGCGCACCGCCGCTTCGAGTCCCGACACCAGGACTCCGGCTGGGTCGGCGACCGCGGCCTCTACGGCACGAACTCCGCGCTGCTCCTCGGGGACATGCTGCTCTCGCTGAGCGACGCGGTCTTCGACGAGGGCCTGGCGCTGCTCGACCCCGCGCGGGCCCGCATCGTGCGCCAGGAGTTCCACACCATGCGCCTCGACGTCACCGCCGGCCAGTACCTCGACATCCACGAGGAGACGGCGTGGCCGACCGTGGACGAGGCCGAGCACCTGCTCCGTGCCCAGCGCGTCGTCGTGTTCAAGTCGGCGAAGTACTCGGTGGAGGCCCCGCTCGTCATCGGCGCCCTGGTCGCCGGCGCCTCCGCGTCCCAGCTCGAGGGGCTCCGCGCGTTCGGGCTCCCCCTCGGCGTGGCGTACCAGCTCCGCGACGACATGCTCGGCGTCTTCGGCGACCCCGAGGTCACCGGCAAGCCCGCTGGCGACGACCTGCGCGAGGGCAAGCGCACCGTGCTCATCGCCTCGGCACGCAAGGCGTTGCCCGGTGGGTCCCGTGCGCTCCTCGACGAGCTGCTCGGCGACCCGGACCTCGACGAGGCCCAGGTGCAGATGCTCCGCGCGACCCTGACCGAGTCCGGCGCGGTCACAGCAGTGGAGCGCTCGATCGACCGGCACGTGCAGCGCGCCAAGGCGGCGCTCGACGCCGCCCCGCTGACGCCGTCGGCGCGGGAGCAGCTCGCGTCGCTGGCCGACACGGTCAGCCGCCGGTCCGCCTAGCCGTCACCACGAGACGAGCGGGAGGCTCGGTGCCAGCTGGCACCGGGCCTCCCGGCCGTCTCCGCTAGAGCAGGGACTGCGCGATGCGCCGCACCTCGGCCTTGCGGCCGGCGCGCAGCGCGTTGATCGGCGAGTCGCCGATCGCGTCGTCGACGGCGAGCATCCACCGGACGGCCTCGTCGTCGGTGAACCCGTTGTCGCCGAGCACGATCAGCGTGCCGCGCAGCTCGGGCAGCGGTTCGGCGTCGTCGAGGAACTCGACGGGCACGCGCAGGACACCGCCGACGCGCGCCGCGAGCAGCGTCCGCTGCTCGAAGAGCCGGTGGACGCGGCCGGGGCTGACGCCCAGCAGGTCGACGAGGTCGGGGACCGTCAGCCAGCGTTCGGAAAGGGACATGTCATCCGTGGGTGTGGCACTCACACGCCCATCGTGCCAGAGAGCAGCCCGGACGCGAACCACTCGTCCGTCACATCGGTCACACGCGTCACGTCCGACTCTCTGGTTGACTTGCGATTCACGACATGCCAGCGTGGAGCCGCCTGTGAGCGCGCTGCCGCGTCCCCACAGCTCACCCGCCCTGACAGGAGCACCCCGTGGACACCGACGCCGACGACCGCGCACGACGCGCACGTTCCGCCAGATTCGCCACCATGCCCATCGTCCTGGCCGGGACGATCGCCGTCACCGCCGGGCTCACCGGGCCGGTCGCGCACGCTGAGACGCGGCACGAGGACGACGGCGCCGCGAACAAGCGCCACGTCGACGAGGACCACAGCGTCGGACACCGCTCGGTCTACAGCCCCGCCGTGGCCCGTTCGGCGAAGCCGACCGTGACGACGGTGTCCGCCGTGCGGAAGGCCCCCACCACGTACTCCGTGCAGCAGGGCGACACGGTCTCCGCCATCGCGGCCCGCTACGGCCTGTCGGCGCAGGAGGTCCTCGTGCGCAACGGCCTCGGCTGGAACACGATCATCCACCCCGGGCAGACGCTGCACCTGGCATCGACCCCGGCCGTCGCAGCCCCCGTTCGTGCAGCGGCACCGAGCGGCGCGGTCTACCACGTCAAGCAGGGCGACACCGTCTCGGGCATCGCCGCCCGTGTGGGCGTGTCGACCTCGGCGATGCTCCGGGCGAACGGCCTGTCGCTCGGCAGCGTCATCCAGCCGGGCCAGTCCCTCCGGGTCCCCCGTGCCACGTCGGTCCCCGCCGCAGCCCCCGCGGCGGCGGCACCCGCAGCCGCACCGGTCTCGACGACGCCGTCGTCCTCGTCCGCCGGCTCCGTGACGATCGGGGCCGGTCAGACGATCGCCTCGATCGCGGCAGCGCACGGTGTCGCCGTGTCGTCGCTCCTGTCGGCGAACGGCCTGACCTACACGAGCACGATCTACGCGGGCAAGACCCTGGTGCTGCCGTCATCCGGACCGTCGCTCTCCGCCGAACAGCGGGCGAACGCGCAGACGATCGTGAACGTCGGCCGCTCCCTCGGCGTGCCCGACCGCGGCATCGTCATCGCCCTCGCCGCGGCCATGCAGGAGTCGAGCCTGCGCAACCTGCCCCACGGTGACCGCGACTCAGTCGGCCTGTTCCAGCAGCGGCCGAGCCAGGGCTGGGGCACCGCGGCGCAGCTGCAGGACCCCATGTACGCCACCCGCCTGTTCTTCGGTGGCCGCTCGAACCCGAACAAGGGCACGACCGTCGGCCTGCTCGACGTCCGCGGGTGGGCGTCCAAGAGCGTGGCCGACGCCGCCCAGGCCGTCCAGATCTCCGCCTACCCGAAGGCGTACGCGCAGTGGGAGAAGTCAGCGACCGCCTGGCTGGCGTCGCTCTGAGCACCGTCGCGGTCGGGACGGCGCCGGCCTCCCGACCGCGGGCGCGGCTCATCCTCCAGATCGAGATTGCATCACGGCCGGTGCGTCCCCGCCGACGGATCGCGCCCGCCTTCGTAGAATGCCGCCGATGAGCACGAACGCCGCCACGGACCCCATGATCGGTCGCATGATCGACCAGCGGTACCGCGTGCGCTCGCGGATCGCGCGCGGGGGCATGGCGACCGTGTACCTGGCGACCGACGTCCGGCTCGAACGCCGCGTGGCGATCAAGATCATGCACGGCCACCTGGCCGACGACCAGGCCTTCCGGGAACGCTTCATCCAGGAGGCCCGCTCGGCAGCGCGGCTGTCCCACCCGAACCTCGTCGGCGTGTACGACCAGGGGGCCGAGGACGACACCGCCTACATCGTGATGGAGTACATCCCCGGCATCACGCTGCGGGACCTCCTGCAGGAGCACCACGCCCTGACGCCCGAGCAGGCCACCGACATCCTCCGTGCCGTGCTGGCCGGACTGGCCTCGGCGCACCGGGCGGGCATCGTGCACCGCGACCTCAAGCCCGAGAACGTGCTCCTCGCCGACGACGGCCGCATCAAGCTCGGCGACTTCGGGCTCGCGCGCGCCGCGTCCCAGAACACCGCCACCGGGGCAGCGCTCCTCGGGACGATCGCGTACCTGTCCCCCGAGCTCGTGACCCGCGGCGCTGCCGACTCCCGCAGCGACGTCTACGCGGTCGGCATCATGCTCTACGAGATGCTCACCGGCGAGCAGCCCTACAAGGGCGAGCAGCCGATGCAGATCGCCTACCAGCACGCGAACGACACCGTCCCGGCGCCGAGCGTCGTCACCCCGGGCGTCCCCTCGGAGCTCGACGACCTGGTCACGTGGGCCACGGCCCGTGATCCCGACGACCGTCCGCGCGACGCCCGCGAGATGCTCGAGCACATCAACGGCAACCAGCAGCGCGCCACCGGGCAGTACCGGACGGCCGTCCTGCGCCCGGAGAACGCCACCGCGATCCTGCCGGCCGGCGCACCGAACCCCGACCGGACCCGCGATGCGACCGATGCCACCACGGTGCTCGAACCCCGACGGACCGGCGGTGCCCCGACCGCCAGCGACCGGGGACGCAACCAGCCGGGTCCCCGCCGCACGGGGCAGACACCCGGAGCGCTCTCCCCCGCCAGCCAGCGCCTCGCCGACAAGGCGGCCAAGCGCCGGAAGCGCGGCTGGATCGCGCTCGTCGTGTTCCTCGTGCTGGCCCTCGCCGCTGCCGGCGTCGGCTGGTGGTTCGGCCCCGGGCCCGGCGGCAACGTCCGGATCCCCCAGGTCGCCGGCAAGTCGGTGTCCCAGGCCCGGCAGATGCTCGAGGCCGAGGGACTCCGCACCGCCGACCGCACCGGCGCCCGCTTCGACACCGTCGTCGCGAAGGGCCGCGTCTCCGCCACCGCCCCCGCCGCCGCCCGCGTGGTGCAGAAGGGCACCGCGATCCAGATCCTCGTGTCGAACGGCCCGAAGATGATCGCCCTCCCCGCGATCGTCGGGCAGTCGGTCTCCACGGCGCAGGCAGCACTCGACGACGACTTCGACCTGCAGGACCCGCAGTACCAGTTCTCGGCCGACGTGGCGAAGGACACCGTGATCGCGGCGACCGGTCGGAGCACCGGCGGCGAGACCGTCGACCTGTCGTCGGTCTCCGAGTACGGCCAACGCGGTCCGGTGACCCTCACGGTCTCGCTCGGCGCCGTCCCCGACGTCACCGGCAAGCCCGTCGCCGACGCGCAGGCCGCCCTCGCCGCGGTCGAGCTGACCGTCGGCACGCAGGAGGCCCGCTTCAGTGACGACGTCCCCGACGGACAGGTCATCTCCGCGACCCCGCGCGACGACCCGGCGGTCAAGGGCACGGCCGTCGACCTCGTCGTGTCGAAGGGTCCGACGCCGATCACGCTGCCGGACGTGCACGGCGCCACGATCAACCAGGCGACCTCGACGCTCGAGGCGCTCGGCCTGAAGGTCTCCTACCCGGACTGCACCAACGTGCTCTGCGGCTTCTACGACTGGAAGTCGCTGCTGCCGGTGCGCTCGACTGACCCGGGCGGCGGCGCGACGGTGCACAAGGGCGACACGATCGCCCTGGCCTACGACCAGTAGCCCGCCGAGTCTCGGCCGGGCGGACGACGTGCGCGGTGCGGACCGCGCAGGGCGTCCGGACAGTCGAGTCTCGCCGGCGGCGTGCGGTGGGCGCGACCACCGAGAAGACTGGAGGCCCGGTGCCAGCTGGCACCGGGCCTCCAGTCCGTGACCTGGTCGCGACGCGACTAGCGCGGCGGGTACGGGTGCGCGCCCAGCTCCTCGGCCACCAGGAACGCCAGTTCCAGGGACTGCATGTGGTTGAGGCGTGGGTCGCAGAGCGACTCGTAGCGGGTGGCGAGGGTGGCCTCGTCGATCTGCTCGGAGCCACCGAGGCACTCGGTGACGTCGTCTCCCGTGAGCTCGACGTGCATGCCGCCCGGGTAGGTGCCGGCCTCGCGGTGGACCTCGAAGAAGCCGAGGACCTCGTCCACGACGTCGTCGAAGCGACGGGTCTTGTAGCCCGTCGGCGTGGTCAGGCCGTTGCCGTGCATGGGGTCCGTGACCCACAGCGGGTTGGCGTCCATGCCCTTGACGGCCTGCAGCAGCTTGGGCAGCTCGTGCCGGATCCTCCCGGCGCCCATGCGGGTGATGAACGTCAGGCGGCCCGGCTCGCGGTTCGGGTCGAGCTTGTCGATGAGCGCTTCCATGTCGGAGACGCTCGTGGTCGGGCCGAGCTTCACGCCGATCGGGTTGCGGACACGGGACAGGAAGTCCACGTGGGCGCCGTCGAGGTCGCGGGTGCGCTCCCCGATCCAGATGAAGTGGCCCGAGGTGTCGTAGGCGAGCCCCGAGCGGGAGTCGATCCGGGTCATCGGGCGCTCGTAGTCCATGAGCAGGCCCTCGTGCGAGGCGAAGAACTCGACGTGCTTCAGCTGCTCGAAGTCGGCACCGCAGGCGTCCATGAAGCGGATCGCGCGGTCGATCTCCTTCGCGAGGTGCTCGTACCGGGCGTTCGCGGGGTTCGACGCGAAGCCCTTGTTCCACGAGTGCACCTGGCGCAGGTCGGCGAATCCGCCCTGCGTGAAGGCACGGACGAGGTTCAGCGTCGACGCGGCCGTGTGGTAGCCCTGCACCAGGCGGCGCGGGTCGGCCTGGCGGCTCTCCGGGGTGAAGTCGTAGCCGTTGACGATGTCGCCGCGGTAGGCCGGAAGGGTGACGTCGCCGCGGGTCTCGAGGTCGCTCGAGCGGGGCTTGGCGAACTGCCCGGCCATGCGGCCCATCTTGATGACCGGCATCGAGGCGCCGTACGTCAGCACGACGGCCATCTGCAGGATCGTCTTGACGCGGTCACGGATCGAGTCGGCGGTGGCACCGGCGAAGGTCTCGGCGCAGTCACCGCCCTGCAGCAGGAAGGCCCGGCCCTGCGCGGCGGCGGCGAGGCGGTCGCGGAGCTGGTCGACCTCCCCCGCGAAGACGAGGGGCGGCAGCGTCGCGATCTCCGCCGAGGCGGCCTCGGCTGCGGCCTGGTCGGGCCAGGTGGGCTGCTGCTTGATCGGGAGGGTGCGCCAATAGTCGAGGCCCTCGATGACGTCCGGATCCTGCAGGGCGACGAAGTCGGGCGACTCGGACAAGGCGGTACCTCTGAGTTCTCGTGGGTGGCGCTCCCGACGGTGCTGCCGGGACCGTCTGAGCCTACCGTCCGGCCGTGCCCCGTCGCTCGCGCTTGGCGGTAGCCCGCACGACCTGTGCGCGGGCGGAGCTCGCACGCTCCTTGACGCTCGTCGCGTAGACGTCCTCGTACTCCTGGCGGCTCAGGCCGGCGAGCTCGTGCATGACCTCGTCGGTGACGCTGCGGAGGATGAAGCGGTCGGTCTCGAAGCCCTGGAAGCGCGAGAAGTCGAGCGGCTTGCCGAACACGACGCCGACGCGCTTGAACTTCGGGAACCGCTGGCCGATCTGCTGCACCTCCCTGGTGCCGACCATGGCGACGGGGATGACGAGCACGCGGCCCTCGAGGATCATCCGCGCGATGCCGGTGCGGCCGCGGTAGAGCTTGCCGTCGGGGCTGCGGGTGCCCTCGGGGTAGATGCCGAGCTGCTCACCGCGGGCCAGGACCTGCAGGCCCGTGCGGAGCGAAGCCTCGGAGGCCTTGCCGCCCGACCGGTCGATCGGGAGCTGGCCGATGGCGTTGAAGAACGTCTTCGTCGCCCAGCCCTTCAGGCCACGGCCCGTGAAGTAGTCGCTCTTCGCCAGGAAGGACATGCGCCGGTCGAGCACCGCGGGCAGGATCACCGAGTCGATGAACGAGACGTGGTTCGACGCGAAGATGACCGGCCCCGAGCTCGGCACGTGCTCGCGCCCGACGACCCACGGCCGGAACAGGGTCAGGATGAGCGGACCGAGCAGGAAGTTCTTGAGCAACCAGTAGAGCATCATCGACTCCGGGTCGGGGGACGGCGGACGGTGGTGCTAGGCAGTGCGGGCGTGGATGCGCGCGAGGTCCGCGGCACCGACCACGCCGGCGTCGTTCACGAGCTCGGCGATCACGAACTCCGGCTCCGGGTGGTAGCCCCGGGCCGGGAGGTTGTTGAGGTAGGCCTGACGGATCGGCTCGAGGAGGCGCTCCCCCGCGCTCGCGACGCCGCCGCCGAAGACGAACAGCTGCGGGTCGAGCACGGCGGAGAGCGAGGCGCAGGCCTCTCCGAGGTGCCGACCGAGACGCCGGAGTGCCGCGAGGGCGCCGGGGTCGTCGGCCAGGATCAGCTCGCCCACGACGGCGCCGTCGAGGTGTCCGCCGTTGTCCTCACGCGCCTGGGCCAGCGCGACGCCGATGCCGCCGGCGTCGGCGACGTCGTTCGCCATGCGCTGCAGGGCGCGGCCGGAGCCGTACTGCTCGATGCAGCCACGGGCACCGCACCCGCACGGCAGGCCGTTCGGGACGACGCGCAGGTGCCCGATCTCGCCGCCGGTGCCGAAGCCCCCGCGGAACAGCCGGTCCTCGGTCACGATGGCGCCGCCGACGCCGGTGCCGATCGTGAGCATCGTCATGTCGGAGACGAGCCGACCGGCACCGAAGCGGAACTCGGCCCACCCGGCGGCGTTGGCGTCGTTGTCGACGGTGATGTGCAGGTCGCCGAGTCGCTGCTGGAGCTTCTGCCGCAGGGGTTCGTTCCGCCAGCGGATGTTCGGCGTGTAGTAGACGATCGACTGCGAGGCGTCGATGAAGCCCGGCGCGGCGACGCCGACGGCTCCCACTTGGTGCTGCGCACTGAGGCGCTGGACCATCGTGACGACGTCGTCCAGCATTGCGTCCGGGTCCGCAGCGTTCGTGGCCACACGGTCCTCGGCGATGATCTCGCCCAGCTCCGTGACGACCGCTCCCGCGATCTTGGTGCCCCCGATGTCGATTCCGATGGCCTGCACGAGGGACGAGCCTACCCGTTCGGTGCGTACTCATCGAACGTGCGAGGTCGGCCTCTATGCTGGGATCCGAGTCGTCAACGTGAGACGCACTCGCCATCGAACCGGTCGACAAGGGAGTTGCCGTGAACGATCAGCGACCCGTAGAGGGGTCTCCGACACAGGACCACACGTCCGGGCCCGCAGCGCCGGTGCGGTCATCCGAGCCCGCCGCGCCGGTCCGGTCATCCGGGCCCGCCGCGCCGGTCCGTGCAACCGGTCCTGCCGCGGTCCGCGCATCCGGTCCCGCCGCGCCGGACCACGGCTCCGCAGCGCGACTGCTCGCCGACCGGGCGCGTCGCACCCCGGACCGGCCGATCCTGGCCGAGCGCCACGGTGACACGTGGACCACCATCCGCGCGGACGAGGTCCTCCGCCGGGTCCGCGGGATCGCGAAGGGGTTCGTCGCCGCCGGCCTGGAGCCCGGCGCACACGTGGCGATCCTCTGCCGGACCCGGATGGAGTGGACGCTCGTCGACTTCGCGATCTGGACCGCCGGGCTGGTGTCCGTGCCCGTCTACGAGACGAGCTCCCCCGACCAGGTCCGGCACGTCCTCGGTGACTCGGAGTCCGTGGCGATCGTCGTCGAGCAGGAGGAGCACGCCAGGCGGGTCGCCGGCATCGCGCCGGACCTGCCGCACCTCGGGCAGCACTGGACCATCGACGGCGGCGGCCTCGACGACCTGACCCGGCTCGGCGAGGACGTCACCGACGACGACCTCGACGCCAGGACCGCGACCGTGCACGGCCGCGACGACGCCACCATCATCTACACCTCGGGCACGACCGGTCGGCCGAAGGGCTGCGTGCTCCGCCACGACAACTTCACCGCGACGGTGGAGGGCTCGACCGACGCCATGTCCGAGATCGTCGCGGGCGATGCCTCGACCCTGCTCTTCATCCCGCTCGCCCACGTGTTCGCGCGCTTCATCGCCGTGATGAGCATCTCGGCCGGCACCCTCGTCGGGCACGAACCCGACACGAAGGACCTGATGCGCGCGGTGTCGACGTTCCAGCCGACGTTCCTGCTCGCCGTGCCCCGGGTCTTCGAGAAGATCTACAACTCGGCCGAGCAGAAGGCCGACCTCGCCGGACGGGGCCGCGTGTTCCGGGCAGCAGCCGCCACCGCCGTCGCGCACTCCGAGGCCGTGGCTGCCGGTCGGGTCCCGCTCGGGCTGGCACTGCGCTTCCGCCTGTTCGACCGGCTCGTGTACGCCAAGCTCCGGAGCGCCATCGGCGGCCGGGTCCGGTACGCGATCAGCGGGTCGGCACCGCTCTCCCCCCGGCTGTCGCACTTCTTCCGCTCCATCGGCGTCCTGATCCTGGAGGGCTACGGCCTGACGGAGACCACCGCGCCCGCGACCGTCAACCGCGCCGACGAGCTCCGCATCGGCTCCGTCGGCCGCGCGTTGCCCGGCGTGGAGATCCGCATCGCCGACGACCAGGAGATCCTGATCCGCGGTGTGGACGTCTTCGACCGCTACTGGCACGACACCGAGGCGACGGAGCGCGCCTTCGCCGACGGGTGGTTCCGCACGGGCGACCTCGGCCACCTGGACGGCGACGGCGTGCTCACGGTGACGGGCCGCGCCAAGGAGCTCATCGTCACGGCGAGCGGCAAGAACGTCGCGCCGGCCCCGCTCGAGGACGGCATCCGCGAGCACCCCCTGGTGGGACAGGTCGTCGTCGTGGGCGAGGGCAAGCCGTTCATCGCGGCCCTCGTCACGCTCGACCGCGACATGCTCCCCGGCTGGTGCGAGTCGCGCGGCATCGCGCCGGCGCTGTCCGCGCACGAGGCCGCCTACGACGAGCGCGTGCTCCACGCGGTGCAGGAGGCCGTCGACGCTGCGAACGGACGGGTCTCGCGGGCCGAGTCGGTCCGGTCGTTCACGATCATCGACACCGAGCTGTCCGAGGCCTCCGGGCACCTCACCCCGAAGCTCACGATCAAGCGGTCGGTCGTCATGAAGGACTTCGCCGCGGACGTCGAGCACATCTACTCAGGGTCGAAGGTGCAGACCACGGCGACGCCGGTGGTCGAGGGCCGCCGGCGGCGGTGAGCCGACGGGTCCCGGTGCCGGGGCACTGAGGCAGTTCGACACGCCGGAGGCCCGGTGCCGGTCTCGTGGGCCGGCACCGGGCCTCCGGCGTGGTGCGGTAGTGCTGTGGTGCGGTAGTGCGTTGGTGCGGCTGGTTCCTCGGGTGTCCGCTGCCTGGCCGGGGGTGTCGGTCCGGCAGCGGATCCTGCGGGTGACGGTCGACGTCGTCGTCGCTGACCCGCGCCCCCGAGAGTCAGGCGGAGGCGGGTTCCTGGGCCTGTTCGGGCTCGAGGACCGCGGTGGCAGCAGTCGACGCGGGGAGCGTCTCGGGTCGCCGGTTGGTGCGGGTGCGGTGCGAGCTGAGCTCGTCGGAGTGGAGTGTCATCGTGCGTCCTGGAGGTGGGAGACCGTGTCGGTGGGAAGTCCGACCGGGACACGGTACCGCTTCGTCCGGACATGACGACAATCCCGCGTTGGGGTGTCACACGAATGCGGCACAGACGAGGCAGCGTCATGTCGGCACGGGCCCCAGGAGACGACGAACGCGGCACACCGTGAGGCGTGCCGCGTTCGTCGTTCGTGCTGGTGTCAGCGACGCATGGCGACGACCACGGGCGACTTGGCGGTCGCGGTGGCAACGCCCGGGTGCGTGACGGCGACCCGCACGCGGTACTTGGACTGCGACAGTCCGGCGACGGAGAAGCGCACCGAGTTCGAGCCCTTCTTCACGGCGACGTTCTTGGCGATCGTGTGCCAGGAGCTCGTGCCCGTGCGGGCGACGGACACGGTGGCCGTGGTCCCCGACACCCAGGCGCCGTCGTGGAACTTCACCGTCGTGCTGCCGTAGGCGACCGGGTCGGCACGCAGGTGCAGGGAGCGGAGGTGCCAGGTCAGCGCGCCCGGGTCCTCGTTCGGGTCGAAGCGCAGCTGGGAGACCGTGCGACCGGCCCACCCGAGCTTCGGGGAGAGGGCGTCCTCGTCGAGGTCGTTCTGCGCGTTGAGGTCGAGGTTCACCTCTCGAGCATTGACGCCGGAGTACGTCAGGATGTCGTTCCCGATCTGCGGCACCGTCGAGCTCGGGTCCCACCAGATCAGGCGCGCCATCTTGCCGCCGCCGGGGGTCGCGGCGAGGGAGTAGGGGCCGTCGTACGTGTACTCGAACGCGAGGTTGTGGTACGTGCTGGCGTCGAACCGGGACACCGGCAGGGACAGCTGCGAGTCGCCGGGGTACTGCCCCGAGTTCCGCGCCGTCATGCCCGCGTTGTTGTACCCGAGGATCGTCGCGTACTTGATGCCGATGCCCTGCGCGGCAGCCGGGCTCGTGAACACCCACGGCGTGCCGCGCTGCTTCGTGGCGAGGTCGACGCCCTGCGACGCGTTCGGGGAGTCCACGACGGGACGGGGTCGGCGTGCCACGACGGTGTCGCCGTAGGTCCCGGGCGGGTACGCGGCGTGGTCGCCACCGGCACCGCGGAGTCGGGTCCAGTCGATGAGCGCCGTGCCGGACTTGCCGGCCGGCAGCACCACCGGGTCGAGTCGCAGTGCCACGATCTTGCCGGAGAACGGCCGCTTGCCCTGGAGCGTGGACGCCTTCGAGAGCGAGATGTCGTAGACCTGGTTGCCCGGGGTGACGGGGAAGGTGACGCCACCGCCGCACTCCGAGGTCTTCTCACGGCACGTCCACCAGTAGACCGCGCCGATCTGCCGGGTGAAGGGCTGGTCCATCTTGAACGACAGCCGCTTGTAGCGGGAGGCGTCGATCGGCTGCGAGGCGCCGTCGCGGCCGTACGGCAGGCTGCCACTGACCGTCTGGACGAGCGACACGTGGTCACCCGAGCGCAGGGCGACCCGGAGCTTGCCGTTGCTGATGGCCGCCGAGGTGCCCACCTCGTCGGTGTTCTGGTCCTCCGCGTTGGAGTAGTCCCACGGGTCGCCGTAGACCTCGGACGCGAAGTCCGGCGACTCGACCTGCTGCTTGGTGGCCGCCTGAGCCGGCTGCGCTGCCGGTACGACGCTGATGGTGGTGCCGACGAGTGCGACGAACGCCGCCGCCACCGCGATGGACGTGACTCGTCGTCGCGTCCCTGGAGTCCTGTGCATGCTGTGTCCCCTGCCCCTGGTCGGCCCGGAAGTGACCCGGACGCGGCAACCGTACACAGCGCCACCGACATCGGCATGCCCGCGTCCGGGGGCTGCACAGCGCGACGGGGGCCTGCTAGTGGAACCACTCCTGTGCGCGGACGTCGCGGAGCGCCTGGCGGCGGGTCTCCGGCTCGAGGGTCATCACGTAGACGGTGCCGTCGAGGTGGTCGGTCTCGTGCTGGAGCGCCTCGGCCATCAGCCCGGTGCCCTCGACCTCGACCGGGTTGCCGTCGACGTCGACCCCGCGCACCTTGGCGTAGGGGTACCGCTTCGTCGGGTAGGCGAGCCCGGGGACGGACAGGCAGCCCTCGTCCATGAACTCGGGTTCTCCCGAGACCTCGACGAGCTCGGGGTTGAGGACGTAGCCGACCTCGCCGTCGACGTTGTACGAGAACGCCCGCAGGCCGACACCGATCTGCGGCGCTGCCACCCCCGCGCGGCCGGGCTCCTTGACGGTGTCGATGAGGTCCTGCACGAGCTCGCGGACACCGTCGGCGCCGATGCGCACCGGGTCCGAGGGCGAACGGAGGACAGGGTCGCCGAACAGGCGGATGGGACGGACGGTCACGTTACTGCAGCACCACCAGGAGGTCGCCGGCGTCCACCTGCTGGGTCACCGGGATCGCGAGTCGGCCGACGGTGCCCGCAACGGGCGCCGTGATGGCCGCTTCCATCTTCATCGCCTCGATGCTCGCGACGGCCTGCCCGACCGTCACGACGTCACCGACGGCGACCTTGAGCGTCACGACGCCGGAGAACGGCGCCGCGACCTGTTGCGGGTCGGTCCGGTCCGCCTTCTCGGCGGCCTTCGTCTCGACCTGGATCGAGCGGTCGCGGACGTACACCGGACGGAGCTGCCCGTTCAGCGTCGCCATGACCGTGCGCATGCCCCGGTCGTCGGCCTCGCCGATGGCCTCGAGCCCCACGTGCAGGTCCACGCCCTTGCCGAGGGACACGACGTGCTCCTCGCCGGGACGGAGCCCGTAGAGGTAGTCGACCGTCGAGACGACGGAGAGGTCGCCGTACTCGTCGCGCACCTGCTGGAACTGCCGGGTGGGCTGTTCGAACAGCAGGCGGTTGAGGGCACTGCGGCGGTCCGACCCCGGGGTGTCCAGGTGCACGCGCTCGTGCTCGGGCACCTGGGTGATCTCGAGCGAGACCGTCCGGCCCGCGAGCACCTTCGTGCGGAACGGCTCCGGCCAACCACCGGGCAGCTCACCGAGCTCCCCCGCCATGAAGCCGATGACCGAGTCCGGGATGTCGTACTTCTGCGGGTTCTGCTCGAAGTCGACCGGGTCGGCGTCGACCGCCGCGAGCTGCAGCGCGAGGTCGCCGACGACCTTCGACGACGGCGTCACCTTGGTCGGGCGCCCGAGGATCCGGTTCGCCTCGGCGTACCAGTCCTCGACCTGCTCGAAGCGGTCACCGAGCCCGAGGGAGATGGCCTGCTGGCGGAGGTTCGAGAGCTGCCCGCCGGGGATCTCGTGCTTGTAGACGCGACCGGTCGGCCCGGCGAGCCCGGACTCGAACGGCGCGTACGCCCGCCGCACCGCTTCCCAGTACGGCTCGAGGTCGCCGACGGCGTCGAGCGAGATGCCGGTGTCGCGCTCGGTGTGCGCCAGGGCCGCGACGAGTGCCGACATGCTCGGCTGGCTCGTCGTGCCGGCCATCGGCGCGGCGGCGACGTCGACGGCGTCCGCGCCGGCGCGGGCCGCGGCGAGGAGCGTCGCGAGCTGACCACCGGCGGTGTCGTGGGTGTGCACGTGGACGGGCTGGTCGAAGCGCTCGCGCAGCGCGCTGACGAGCTTCTCGGCGGCGCTCGCGCGGAGGAGCCCGGCCATGTCCTTGATGCCGATGACGTGCGCACCGGCCTCGACCATCTGCTCGGCGAGCCGGAGGTAGTAGTCGAGCGTGTAGAGGTCCTCCGCCGGGTCCAGCAGGTCGCCGGAGTAGCAGAGCGCGGCCTCGGCGACGGCCGTGTCGGTGGCGAGCACGGCCTCCAGGGCGGGTCGGAGGGCGCGCACGTCGTTCAGCGCGTCGAAGACCCGGAAGACGTCGACGCCGGTGGCGGCGGCCTCGGCGACGAACGCGTCGGTGACCTCGGTCGGGTACGGGGTGTAGCCGACCGTGTTCCGGCCGCGCAGCAGCATCTGGATCGGGATGTTCGGCATCGCCTCGCGCAGCGAGGCCAGGCGCTCCCACGGGTCCTCACCGAGGAAGCGGAGTGCGACGTCGTAGGTCGCGCCGCCCCAGGCCTCGGCGCTCAGCAGCTGTGGCGTGAGCCGCGCGACGTACGGCGCGACCGCGACGAGGTCCTTGCTGCGGACCCGCGTGGCGAGGAGAGACTGGTGCGCGTCGCGCATCGTGGTCTCGGTGACCGCCAGCGCGGTCTGCGCACGGAGGGCCTTCGCCCACTCGGCCGGACCGAGCAGCCGCAGGCGGTCGCGCTGACCCTCGGACACGGGCGTGGACAGGTCGATGCCGGTGGGGAGCTTGGCGGCCGGGTCCACGACGTGCGCCGCGGGCGTGCCGTTCGGCTTGTTCACCGTGACGTCCGCCAGCCAGTTCAGGACCTTCGTGCCGCGGTCCTTCGACACGTGGCCGCCGAGCAGCTGCGGACGCTCGCCGATGAACGCGGTGGAGACGTCGCCGCGGGCGAAGTCGGGGTCCTCGAGCACGGCCTGCAGGAACGGGATGTTCGTGCTGACGCCGCGGATGCGGAACTCCGCCAGGGCCCGACGCGCGCGGGCGACGGCGCTCGGGAAGTTGCGGCCGCGGCACGTCATCTTCGCGAGCATGGAGTCGAAGTGCGGGCTGATCTGCGCGCCCGTGGCGACCGTGCCGCCGTCGAGGCGGACGCCGGCACCGCCGGGGCTGCGGTAGGTGGTGATGCGCCCGGTGTCCGGACGGAAGCCCTGGGTCGGGTCCTCGGTCGTGATGCGGGTCTGCAGGGCGGCGCCGTGGACGACGACGGTGTCCTGGGACAGGCCGAGGTCGGCGAGGGTCTCCCCCGCCGCGATCCGCATCTGCGACTGCACGAGGTCGACGTCCGTGACCTCTTCGGTCACGGTGTGCTCGACCTGGATGCGCGGGTTCATCTCGATGAAGACGTGCTGCCCGGCGCGCTCGCCCACGGTGTCGAGCAGGAACTCGACCGTGCCGGCGTTGACGTACCCGATCGACCGGGCGAAGGCCACGGCGTCGCGGTGCAGCGCGCTCGCGATCGCGGGTTCGAGGTTCGGCGCCGGGGCGATCTCGACGACCTTCTGGTTGCGGCGCTGCACGGAGCAGTCCCGCTCGAACAGGTGGATCGTGCCGGCGTCCGTGCCCGTGGCGTCGGCCAGGATCTGGACCTCGATGTGCCGCGGGCGGAGCACGGCCTGCTCGAGGAACATCGTCGGGTCGCCGAAGGCACTGTCGGCCTCCCGCATCGCCTCTTCCAACGCGGGACGGAGTTCCTCCGGCGTCTCGACGCGCCGCATGCCACGGCCGCCACCGCCGGCGACGGCCTTCGCGAACACCGGGAAGCCGACCGCTTCCGCCCCGGCGACGAGCTCGTCGACGTCGCGGCTGGCCGGCGTGCTCGCGAGCACGGGGACCCCCGCCGCGATCGCGTGTTCCTTCGCGGTGACCTTGTTGCCCGCCATCTCGAGCACGTGCTGCCCCGGGCCGATGAACGTGATGCCGGCAGCTGCGGCGGCCGCAGCCAGGTCCGGGTTCTCGGAGAGGAAGCCGTAGCCGGGGTAGATCGCGTCGGCGCCGGACTCGCGCGCGACCCGCACGATCTCCGCGACGTCGAGGTACGCCCGGACCGGGTGGCCGCGCTCTCCGATCAGGTAGGCCTCGTCGGCCTTGAGGCGGTGCAACGAGTTGCGGTCCTCGTACGGGTAGACAGCGACAGTGCGGGCACCGAGTTCGTACGCCGCGCGGAAGGCACGGATCGCGATCTCGCCACGGTTGGCGACCAGGATCTTGCGGAACACGCGGGCCCTTTCAGCACTGGGTCAGGTGCGACCACCCTACTGGCGGTAACGTTGCTCAACGTGCATGTACTCAGCGTGAGCTCTCTCAAGGGCGGTGTCGGCAAGACGACGGTCACACTCGGTCTGACCTCCGCCGCGTTCGCCAAGGGTCTGCGAACGCTGGTGGTGGATCTGGACCCGCAGTCCGACGTCTCCACCGGCCTCGACATCAACATCGCCGGCCACCTCAACGTGGCCGACGTCCTCGAGAACCCGAAGGAGAAGATCGTCCGCCAGGCCATCGCGCCGTCCGGCTGGACCAAGGGTTCCCAGGGCAAGATCGACGTCATGGTCGGCTCCCCGTCGGCCATCAACTTCGACGGGCCGCACCCGTCGATCCGTGACATCTGGAAGCTCGAGGAAGCGCTCGCCAACGTCGAGCAGGACTACGAGCTCGTCCTCATCGACTGCGCCCCCTCGCTGAACGCCCTGACCCGCACCGCGTGGGCAGCGTCCGACCGCGTCACCGTGGTCACCGAGCCCGGTCTGTTCTCCGTGGCCGCCGCCGACCGTGCCCTCCGCGCGATCGAGGAGATCCGCCGCGGACTCTCCCCGCGCCTGCAGCCCCTCGGCATCATCGTGAACCGCGCCCGGGTGCAGTCGCTCGAGCACCAGTTCCGCATCAAGGAGCTCCGCGACATGTTCGGGCCGCTCGTGCTCTCCCCGCAGCTGCCCGAGCGGACCTCGCTCCAGCAGGCCCAGGGTGCCGCGAAGCCCCTGCACGCGTGGCCCGGCGAGTCCGCACAGGAGATGGCCCGCAACTTCGACCAGCTGCTCGAGCGGATCATGCGCACGGGCAAGATCGGCCCGTACGCCGACGGCGCCCCCGTCTGACGCACGGACTTCCGCACTGAGCACGCACCCTGGGTCGCCGATCCGGGGTGCGTTCGTGTGTGGGGGCGTCCGCGGGCCGAGCGGTCAGGACTCCCCGCTCACGTTCGGCGAGGGGTCACGAAGCGTCGGTTCGGGCTCGCTCCACCGACGCTTCCCGACCGGTGGGCGATGTGCACGCGGGGTGTCGTGATCACTCGGCGGGCTGGGTGGGGCGGGACGGGTGCCCATCGGCCCGCTGAGATCGCACTTCGTGTCGGGTCGGCGTCGGTGGAGGCGACGGCGACACCGAGTGCGATCTCACCGAGGGATCTCGCCAGAGCGCGGAGACCGGTCACGTCCGTCGACCGGGCGGCGGGTCCGGTCACTACCGCCGGCCGGGAGGCTCGTCCGGCGCCCGCCACGCCGTGGCCGTCGGCGTGTGGTCGGCCGGGCACCGTCGCGAGCGGTCAGGACTCCCCGCTCACGTCCGGCGAGGGGTCACGGAGCGTCGGCTCAGGCTTCGCTCCAGCGACGCTTCCCGACCGGTGGGCGACGTGCACGCGGGGTGTCGTGACCACTCGGCGGGGCCGCGGGCCGGTCGCAGGGTCGCAGGGCCGCAGGGCCGCGGGGCCGCGGGCACCCCTCGGCGCTGAACGGCACGGTGAGCTCGCAGTCCGTGTCGGGTCGGCGCCGTACGAGGCGACGCGGAGTGCGACTTCAGCGCCAGGTCCAGGTCCAGGGCGGACACGCGCGCCAGGGCGCGCGGGGCGGGAACCCGTCCGGGTCAGGAAGCGCGGGAAGCGCGGCGCGCGGCGAGTTCGTCGGAGGGGTCGGCCGCGGGCGTCGCGTCGAGCTCGACGAGGGAGGACTCCACCTCGCGCAGGACCTTGCCGACCGCGATGCCGAAGACGCCCTGCCCGCGGGAGACCAGGTCGATGACCTCGTCGTCCGAGGTACACAGGTACACCGAGGCGCCGTCGGACATCAGCGTCGTCTGGGCGAGGTCGGAGACGCCGGACTCGCGGAGCTGGTTGACGGCCGTGCGGATCTGCTGGAGGGAGATGCCGGTGTCGAGCAGGCGCTTGACGAGCTTGAGGACGAGGATGTCGCGGAAGCCGTAGAGGCGCTGCGACCCGGACCCGGCAGCGCCTCGGATCGTGGGCTGCACGAGTTCGGTGCGGGCCCAGTAGTCGAGCTGGCGGTAGCTGATGCCGGCGGCCTTGGCGGCGACGGTGCCGCGGTAGCCGTTCTGCTCGTCGTGCTCGGGGAGTCCGTCGGTGAACAGCAACCCGAGGTCGTACCGCGTCGTGTCAGACGGGGTACCGGGGGTGTCGTTCCCACTCATTGGACTGCCTTCCACGACGATCGAGCCCTCACCCGAAGGTTCAACGACGGGTTGAGAGTTGTTCCGAGGTCCACGGTAGCGACTCCGACCGGTCCGACGCGGGACATCCGACTCGGCGCGTCCGGCGTGTCGAGGATACGCCTGCGCACCGACGCTCCACCAGCACCGCTCACGCGTCCATCCGCCCGATCGCGGCGCGGATGAGGTTCGAGCGGATGACCTCGAGGTGCCCGGCGATCTCCCGCGCGAGCTCGGACGCCTTGGCCCGGGACGTGGCGTCACCACGGCGTGAGACGGGCATGAGCGCGGACTCGATGAGCCCGACCTCGCGCTCCGCGGTGCTGCGGAAGGTCCGGAGGTGCCGCGGCTCGATGCCGGTGCGCTGCAGCTCGACGAGGGCCTTGAGCACGACGACCGAGTCCTCGCCGAAGGTCTCGGACGCCGGCAGGAGCGACGCGGACACAGCGTCGGCGACGAGCATCGGAGACGCCTGGGCCGCACGGACGAGGTCGTCCCGCGTGTAGCGCTTCTCACGGCCGAGGATCGAGGGCCGAGGACCGTCGCCACCACCGGGGAGCGCGGGCTGCCGACCGGCGTCGAGGTCGGCGAGGTACTCCTTGATGACCTTCAGCGGCAGGTAGTGGTCACGCTGCAGGCCGAGCACCACGCGGAGCCGGTCGACGTCAGCGGGTGAGAACTTCCGGTACCCGCTGGCGGTGCGGACCGGCATGACGAGCTCGCGTTCCTCGAGGAAGCGGAGCTTGGAGCTCGACAGGTCGGGGAACTCCGGCTTGAGCCGGGCGAGGACCTGTCCGATCGTCAACAGGTCCGCGGCCGGCGAACCCGACCGCACTGCGGCCGAGCGCGCGGCCACTACGCGTTCGCCAGGCGCGCCAGGTCGACCCGGGACGCGTAGAACGTCAGGCGGAACTTGCCGACCTGCACCTCGGCGCCGTCGGTGAGCGGTGCTTCGTCGATGCGGACACCGTCGAAGTAGGTGCCGTTGAGCGAGCCGTTGTCCTTGACCGTGAACGAGGTGCCGTTCCGGAGGAACTGCGCGTGCTTCCGGGAGACGGTGACGTCGTCCAGGAAGATGTCGGCGTCGGGGTGTCGGCCGGTCGTGGTGACGTCGGAGTCGAGCAGGAAGCGCGCTCCGACGTTGGGGCCGCGGCGGACGACGAGCAACGCCGAACCGGACGGCAACGCGGTGATGGCGTCACGTTCTTCGGGTGAGACACCGGACTCGGGCGTCAGGGACGCGCCGAACTCCATGCTGAAGGTCAGCGTCGTGTCGACCAGCCGCTGCTCCGGGGCGCGCTGTCCCTCTGGCTGCGGGACCACTGGATCTGGCATCGGTGGACCTCCTCCTCTTGGCAGTCAAGCGTATCGGAAACGAGCGGCCCGTCGAGAGCCCCGTGGACGAGTGACACGACCTGTCCGCGGGGAGCGGACAGGTCCGCGCCGATCAGCGGGACCGCGCGAGCAGCCAGAGCAGGTAAGGCGCACCGACGACCCCGGTCACGACACCGACCGGCAGCGTGGTTCCGGGGAGGGCGAACTGCGCGACGAGGTCGCTCGCGAGCACGATCACCGCGCCGACCGCTGCGGCCGGTCCGAGCGCCACACGACCACCGCCGACGAGCCGACGTGCGATCGGTGCCGCCATCAGCGCGACGAAGGACACGGGCCCGGCGGTCGCCACGGCCGCAGCGGTCAGACACACGGCGGTCAGGAGCAGGAGCACCTTGGCCCGGTTCGGTCGGAGCCCGAGCGACGACGCGACCTCGTCCCCGAGCGTCAGGACGGTCAGCCGCGGCGACTGCACGAGGGCCGCGACCACGAGCACCGCGAACGCGATCGCCAGCACGCCGACGATGCCCGGGTCCACGGCGTTCAGGCTGCCGGAGAGCCAGAGCAGCGCCGTGCCCGCCTGCTGGACGGTGCCGCTCGTGAGCATCCACCCGGTGACGCTGACCGACATCGCCGCGACACCGATGCCGACGAGCACGACGCGGTTGCCGGTGATGCCGCGGCGCCAGGCGAGGCCGGCGATGAGGGCCGACACGACGACCGCCCCGACGAGCACGGTCCAGAAGAGCCCGATGCCGGAGACGCCGAACAGCACGATCGCGGTCAGGCCCGACGCACTCGCGCCCGAGGTGATGCCGATGACGTCGGGACTGGCGATGGGGTTCCGGACGACGCTCTGCACGATGCCGCCCGCGACGCCGAGACTCGCCCCCACCAGGAGCGCCGCCGCGACCCGGGGTCCGCGCAGCTGCCCGATGACGAAGTCCGACACGGTGTCGCCGTGGCCGACGAGCGCCGCCACGACCTGGCCGGGCGCGAGCGGGATGTCGCCGACGCCGAGCCCGACGAGCACCAGTGCCACGAGCACGACCACGACGACCCCGAGCACGACGAGCTCACGTCGCACCCCCGTCACCCGTCGCCGCGTGGGGCGTCCCGTCGTCGTCACAGGCCCCGCACCGCCTTCGAGCGGACGAGCGCGATGAACACGGGTGCCCCGATGAGCGCGGTCACGATGCCGACCTGCAGCTCCCCCGGGTACGCGACGACCCGGCCGATGACGTCGGCGACGAGCAGCAGGGCCGGTGCGACGATCGCGGACAGGAGGATCGTCCACCGGTGGTCGGGTCCGCTCAGCCGCCGGACGGCGTGGGGCACGGCAAGCCCGATGAACGCGACCGGACCGGCCGCGGCGACCGCCGACCCGGCCAGCAGCACGGTGACGAGTCCGCCGACCGCGCGGACGAGCACCACGCGCTGCCCGAGCGACGCCGCCAGCTCGTCCCCGAGGGCGAGGGTGTTCAGGGAACGCCCGAGGGCGAACGCGATGCCGAGCCCGACGAGCACCGGGACCGTGATCGCGCCGGCAGCCCCGAGGTCCTTGCCCGCGAGGGCGCCGACCTGCCAGAACCGCAGCTGGTCGAGGAGGCTCTGGCTCGTCACGAGCACCGCCGTGGTGATCGAGGCGAGGGCGGCCGCCACGACGGACCCGGAGAGCGCCAGGCCCACCGGGGTGAGTCCGCGCCGCGCGACCGAGGCGATGCCGTAGACGAGGAGCGCCGCCAGCGCCGCCCCGACGAAGGCGAACGGCAGGTAGGCCGCGGTGCCGCTGATCCCGAAGAGCGCGATGCCGGCGACCACCGCGAGCGCCGCCCCGGAGTTGATGCCGAGCACGCTGGGGTCGGCGAGCGGGTTGCGGGTGACGCCCTGCATCACGGCACCGGCGACGCCGAGGGCCGAGCCCGCGAGCAGGCCCACGACGGTGCGCGGCACGCGGTTGCCGAGCACGATCAGCCCGATCTCGTCGTCGCGACCAGGATGCGTGACGGCGTCGAACACCGCCGCGAGCGGGATCGGCCGCGACCCGAACGCGATGCTCAGGGCGACCGCGACGACGAGCACGACGACCGCCAGCACGGTCGCGCCGACGAGTCGTGGCACGGAACTGGGCGCGGGCGGGGCGGGGGACGGAGAGCGCATGGGAGGTGAGGCAACCCTAACCCGGTCGGCTCCCTCGGTGATCGCCGAGGGAGTCGTGAGCGCACGCAGTGCTCGTTCATAGGCTCCCCATGGGAACCGGGCCTGTACTCGATCCATCGACACCCGACCGGGGAGTCGAGAGCGACCGGAGAGCACCGATGAACGAGAACCAGAACCCCGACGCCGAACCGGGCACCACGCCGATCGACGCGCAGGCCGGCGCGCCCCGCGCCTCGTGGGACGCACCGCACGCCGACCGGTCGACGCTCCGACCCGCCTACGCCTTCGACGGCTCGGGCCCCTACCTCTACGGCCCGGACGGCTCCGGCCCGTACGCCTACACGCACGACGGCCACGGCCCGTACCTGATCGGCAGCCCGGCCCTCGCCGGCACGGCCACCTGGTCGCACGCCGCGCAGCACGGCACGCCGTACGGCGCCGCACACCCCGCCGACACGACCGGCTGGAGCGGTGCGTTCGGGGCTCGTCCGGGCACGTCGAAGCGCCGCCGCCTCGGGCTGATGATCGGCTCCGGTGTCGCGGCCCTCGCGATCGTCGGGGCAGCCGGCGGCACCGCACTCGGACTGTCCTCGCACGGCACGCGGACCACGTCGAGCCAGTCGCAGGGCTCCACGACCCTGCCCGGCACCGGCACCGGCAGCGGGTCCGGCACCGGCACCGACGGCAGCGGCACGAACGGCTTCACCGTCCCGGGCGACGGAACGGGCGGCGGAACGGGCAGCGGCACCGACGGCAGCGGCACCGGCAGCGGGTCGGGCAGCAGCACCGGCACCCAGTCCCCCGCCACGGCCGCGACCGCCGCCCAGAAGAAGGGCGTCGTCACGATCAACACGATCCTGAACTACGACGCCGCCTCGCAGGCCGCCGGCACCGGGATGGTCCTGACGTCCGACGGCACGATCCTGACGAACAACCACGTCATCCAGGGCGCGACGAGCATCAGCGTCACCGACGAGACCACCGGCAAGGAGTACGACGCCGAGGTCGTCGGCGCCGACGCCACGAACGACGTCGCCGTCCTCAAGCTCAAGGACGCCTCCGGGCTGAGCACGGTCTCGCTCGACGACGACGGGGGTGCGAAGACGGGCGACACCGTCACCGACGTCGGCAACGCGGAGGGCACCGGCAACCTGGTCGCCGCCGAGGGCACCGTCACGGCGACGGACCAGGACATCCAGGTGCAGAGCGAGTCCGGCACCGGGACCGAGTCCCTCACCGGGCTCATCCAGGTGGCGGCCGACATCGTCTCCGGCGACTCGGGTGGCCCGGTCCTCGACAGCGAGGGCGAGGTCGTCGGCATGGCGACCGCCGCCTCGTCCGGCAGCTCGGACGTCACCGGGTTCGCGATCCCGATCGCCACCGCGAAGTCGATCGCCCAGAAGATCCTGGCGGGCGACGCAACCGGCACGATCACGATCGGGCTCCCGGCGTTCCTCGGGGTGCAGGTGAGCGGGACGGCCACCACGGGTGGCGTCGCGGTCGCGGGCACCGTCGAGGGCTCCGGTGCCGCCGCGGCCGGGCTGGCCGCCGGGGACACCATCACCTCGGTCGACGGCACGACCGTGACGAGCTCCGACGAACTGACGAAGGTCATCCAGTCGAAGTCGGTGGGCGACGAGGTGTCGGTCGCCTACACAGACACCACGGGCGCGGCAAGCACCGTCACCGTGACCCTGACCGCAGGCCCCGCCGCCTAGGGAGTGAGGAACGCCCGTACGACCGATCGGTACACGTTGGCCGGCGACTCCGCAGCGAACGCGGAGGCGCCGGCCTCCGTGCGTCCGACGCGTGCGAAGCCGATGCCCTCCGCGTGCACGATCGTCACCGGGGTCGGCCTCCCCGGCCGACGGAGGTACGAGACCGTCCACGGCGCGGCCCAGAACCGTGCCAGCCGCGGGTCGGCCTCGGCGACGGCGCTCGGCAGCTCAGGCGCGTCGTCCCCACCGGCGAGCCGCCGGTCGAGCAGGTCGGCTCGGAGCGACCCCGTGCGGAACGGGAAGGTCCACGTCGGGCGCACGCCGAGCCTCCCGGCCGTCAGCGCCACCACGCGCTGCGGCGCGAGCCGCGTGAGGACCGCACCCGTGTCGTCCGGTGCGTCGACGACGGTGCGGGACCAGGCCTGGAGGCTCGACACGCGTCCGTCGGGCCGGTGCTGTTCCAGCACGGTCGGCTGGGTCTCCGCGACCCACGGCTCGAGGAGTGCCTGTGTGCCGGCGGGGAGCGTGCCGAAGCGTCCGACGAGGCCCGCGTCCACGAGTTCGCGGCCGCCAGGGGTGCGGAGGAGCGTCGGGTTCCACCGTCGGCCGGCGAGGCTCTGCAGGGTGGCGAGGGCCTCTGGTGAGAGTCGGGGGCCGCTGACCACGGTCTGGGCGAGGGGCGCCGGGAGCGGTTCGAGGTCGCGGGTGGCGCCGGTCGTGACCGGGCCGACGGCGCGGACGGAGTCGAGGACGGCGAACACGAGGTCGTCGGTGTCGGCGAGGCGGGCGAGGGGGCGTTCGACCGTCACGTCGACGCGGTGCCGGCCGGTGACGAAGAGCAGGTGCGCGCCGATGATGTCGCCGGGGCCGTCGTCCTCCTCGGCGCTGGCGTCGGGGCGGACGTACTCGACCAGGCGGGCTGGGGCGCCGACGGTGGTCCAGACGTCGCAGCCGACCAGGAGCAGGCCGTCGACGGAGCCGGGCAGGCGGTCGAGCAGGGAGGCGTTCTCGTCACCGATGGAGCGGTCGCTCGGGCGGGAGCGCACGGTGACGACGACGTCGTCGCCCACCACGCGGAGGTCCGCCTGCGCCGTGTCCGCGCGCTGCCAGGAGTCGGGGCGGCGGAGGACGACGCGTGCGGTGCGGTCCTCGGTGCCGAGCGGGACGGGGACTGCCATGGGCGCAAGGCTACGACGGGGCGGGTGTGGCGGCGGCGGCGGCTCGCCGTGTGGCGCGGCGGCGCGGGTGTTGCACGTGGTGCGAGGTTGCGCACCCCGTGCGGCGGAACAGGCTCGCACGGGGTGGTCGAGCTCGCACGGGCTGAGCGACCGAGCACCGTGCGGGGTGCGGAGCGCCGGACTGGGACGGTCAGCGTGGACGTCGCGGGCGGGGCGCCGGGGGCGGTGGGACGCGCTTGGCGGCGACGACGTCCTCGAGGGCGACGTCGACGAGGCCCCGGCGGGTGTCCACCGTGACGGAGTCCGACGTCCGTGCGACGAGGTCCCCGAGGGCGTCGCGCGCTCCCCCGGCGTCGTGCGCCCGGATGACGACCCGCTCCCCGAGCTCCGCGTCCCGCAGCAGCCCGAGTGCCAGTGCCCGCGCCATGCCCGCCTGCTCGTCCGTGCTCACCCGGGAAGCGTACGGGCTGCCCCACGCCGAGCGAGCGGCATCGAGGGAGCAGAAGACGTCGGATGGGGTCTGCGCACCCGACGTCTTCTGCTCCCTCGATGGGCGGGCGGGTGGGGCGGGGCGGATGGGCGGACGGGGCAGGCTGGCGGAGCGGGCACGAGGGACGCGCGCCTAGGGTGGGGGCATGGACAAGGCCCGGGTGGACAGCTGGATCTGGGCGGTCCGGATCACCAAGACCCGGTCCGCCGCGACGACCGCGTGCAAGGCCGGGCACGTGAAGGTGAACGGCGAGCGGGCGAAACCGTCGCAGCCGGTGGGCCCCGGGGACGAGGTCCGCGTGCGTCAGGCCGGCTTCGACCGGATCGTGGTCGTGAAGAGCCTCATCCTCAAGCGCGTCGGCGCGACCGAGGCGGCGAAGCACCTCGACGACCTGACGCCGGCCCGCCTGCCGAAGGAGGAAGCGGGCTTCGTCCCGATGCGCGAGCGCGGCGCCGGACGCCCGAGCAAGCGGGAGCGCCGCGACCTCGAGAAGCTCCGCGGGTACTAGGCGAGCACAGACCCCGTCAGACGAACCGGACGGTCTGCTGCAGCCGGTCGCGGACGTCGAACACGTCGACTGCGCCCTCGGGCGACCAGATGCCGTTGAGCACCTGCCCGAGCGCACTGCGCCGCACGACGAACGCCGTGGGCTTCCGCTGCGGGCCGACGAGCTGCACGTCGGTGTCGACCGCGGAGTCCGGCACGACGAGGATCCGCCCCGTGAACCGCACCCGCGTCTGCTTCTGCACGGCACGCGCGGCGCGCACGAGCTCCTTCACGGGACGCTCCCCCGGCTCGAGCGTCTCGCCGACGATCTCGCCGTGCTCGACGCGGACGGGTCCGCCCCAGTCGATGGACTCGAGGGCCCACAGCCCGCTCGGCATGAGCACGACGTGGTCGAGCTTGCCCTCGGCCCCGGCGTCGAGGTCGTGCCAGACGGTGACGCCGATGCCCATGTCGGCGACGATCGCGGCGGTCGACTCCTCGGCGAGGGCCTCCCCGAGCAGGCGGCGGATGTACCGCGGCGCCGACCGGATGAGCGACGGGTCGTAGGGGTCCTCGATCGGGTCGCCGAGTCCGACCCACTCGCGCTCGGCCGCGAGGAAGACCTCACGCGACCGACCGCCGGGGTGTCCGTGGGACCGGGCCCGGGGGCGGGAGTCGCGCCGCGCTGCGGGCGGTGCGTAGGCGTCGCGACCCGACCCGGGCCTCCCGGCCGACGCCGACCACGCGGACGAGCCGGAGGGCGCGGACGAGGGCCGGGACCCACCGGCGTCGTAGGCGCGACGGGCCGCCGGCGTGCCGACGCGCTCCCACGCGACCTGGACCTGCCGGAACCGCACGGCGTCGCCACCGAGGTCGGGGTGGGTCTCGCGGGCTGCGCGCCGGTAGGCGCGGCGTAGTTCCTCGTCGTCGGCGCTCGCGGCGACGCCGAGGACTTCGTAGGGGGTGGCGTCGGCCGGGCTGTCCGTCATGGCTCGCGGTACGTTACCGGAGCGAGCGCGAGCACCAGCCGTGTGCGCGCTGAACGGCGGCCGGGAGGCCCGTGGGGCGTCGTGCCTGCCGGCCGCGGTCCGTCAGGTGGCGCGGCTCACGCCACCGCGGCGGCGATCTCGTCGAGGTGGTCCTCGAGGTAGGCGACGTCGGCGCGGTACAGGTCGGCGTGCCCGTGCTGCAGGTCGCTGATGAACTTCGGGTTGCCGGCGGCCGCCTCGGTCTCCATGAGCGTCACGAGGGCGACGAGCGAGGACACCATCGTCTCGGCGACCCGGCTCCTGGACACGTCGTCGAGCCCGTACGCCCGGCAGAACTCGGCGGCGCGGGCCAGGCGGGCCTCGAGCGTCGGGGCGGCCCGGCCCTCGTCCAGGCCGGTCGTGAACGGCGCGAACCGGTACACCGCGCTGGCGACGTCCCAGACGCGGGGGCCCGGGTGCGCGGTGTCGAAGTCGATCAGGCCGACGGCCGCGATGCCGTCGTACACGCAGTTGTACGGGGCGAAGTCACCGTGGACGACGGTCTCGACGGGTGCCCGGTGTGCCTGGGACCAGACGTCGACGGTGTCGTCGAGCGGGAAGGTCGCCGCGGCGTCGTGGTAGTGCCGGAGCATGCGGGCGCTGGTGACGAGGGCGGCCTCGCTCGCGACGTCCTCGGTCCACGGGTACTCGCCGGCGACACCGGGGACGAACGACACGGTCTCGAGCGTGTCCCCGAGGGCGATGGGCTCCGGCGCCGCGACGAACCCCTGCTCGTGCAGGTGGGCGAGGAGCCGGTGGACGGTGGGCGTCCAGGGGCCGGCCGGCCGGTGGACCCGGTCGTCGGCCTTCGTGATGCGCTCCATGGGCGTCTCCTGTCGCGGTCGTCTCCGTTGACGTGCCTTCGTCGTCGCGGTCGTCGTGCTGGCCGCAGTGGCGTGCAGGTCAGCGTAGCGGTCACCGGCGCTGTTGGCGCGATCCATCCGCACACGTGCGCTTGTCGGCCCGGGCGCGGGGCGGCCCGGTCGCGCGGTGTCCCTAGAGCCGGTCGCGGAGCCAGCTCGGCCCCTGCACGCCGGCGCCGAGCGCCGTCACGCGGTCGCGGAGCCCACGGTCCGCCGTCACCACGACGACGGGGCCGTCCCCGGCCGCGACGGCGTCGGCCGCTGCGGCCACGATGGCGTCGTCCCCGGAGCCGGGCGCCCGCACGACGGCCACGCCGGGTGCACCGCCCATGCCGTCGCCCCCGCCGGGACCCGTGGCGACGTCGGCACCGCGGGCGTCGCCCTCGAGCACGACCGTCCACTGCGGCCACCACGTGCTGAACTCGAGCCCGAGGGCCTCGGCGGGCAGCCCCACCGCGGCGAGCGCCGTGATCCCGTCGATGAGCCGGGTCGCCGCGCCGGAGCGGTCCTTCCACCAGCCGTCCGGCACGCTCCCGACGACGTTGGCGGCGTCGACGACGACGTGCGGGCTGGTGTCGATGGTGGCTCGGAGGGCCGGCCAGGAGGCGCCGAAGCCCGGGTGGAGGGGCAGGTCCTCGACGGACTCGACGGGGACCCAGTCGAGCGCCAGGCTCTCGCGGTCGGCGATGACGGGTTCGAAGGGCCGTGCGGCACGGCCGACGACGGTCGTGTACGTCCAGAAGCCGAGGTCGAGCACGGCGGTGTGGCGCAGGTCGATGCCGTCGAGCGGGACGCCGGCTTCCTCGGCGGACTCGCGGAGGGCGCCGGTGACGGCGTCCTCGTGCTGGTGCCTCGCGCCGCCGGGGATGCCCCAGGTGCCGCCGTGGTGGCTCCACTCGACGCGGTGCTGCAACAGGACACGGCCGCGGCCGTCGTCGACGAGGAGTCCGGCGGCGCCGAAGAGGCCCCACGCCTTGGTGCCGTCGGGTCCGTACGCCCAGGCGTCGCCGGGGTCGCGGGGACCGGGCGGCGGACCGGGGGGCAGGGCATCTGGCACCTCTCCACCCTGGCACACGCGCCTGACACGCGTCGTGTACCGTGCTGCTCGAGACACGGGGTGCCGCGACCAGCGGCTGAGATCACACCCGTCGAACCTGCTCGAGCTCGTACTCGCGAAGGGATCGTCCATGGAGAACGCTGCGCCCGTGTGGCCAGAACGAACCGCTGAACTACTCGAGGCCGTCCGTGCCAGGAGTCCCCTGGTGCAGTGCATCACGAACACCGTGGTGCAGAACGTGACGGCGAACGTGCTGCTCGCGCTCGGCGCCTCGGCCGCGATGGTCGACGTGCCGACCGAGGCCGGGCCGTTCGCCCGGGTCGCCGACGCCCTGCTGGTGAACACCGGCACGCCGCACGCCGAGCCCCGGGTGGCGTCGGTCGAGGCCGCGACCGCTGCCGTCGAGCACGGGACGCCGTGGGTGCTCGACCCGGTGGCCGTCGGGTCGCTCCCGGTGCGGACGGCGCTGGCGCGCGACCTGCTCGCGCTCGGGCCGACGGTGCTGCGCGGGAACGCGTCCGAGGTGCTCGCGCTGCTCGGCGCCTCCGCTGGTGGGCGCGGGGTCGACAGCACGGCCGGCACCGACGACGCGCGTGCGGCGGCGGTCGACGCGACGGCCGGGAGGCTCGTGGGCGCCGTCGCCGTGTCGGGTCCCGTCGACCTGGTGGCCGGTTCCGGCGCCCCGGGCTGGTCCGGCACGGTGGTACGGGTCGCGAACGGGTCGGAGCTGCTGACGCGGATCACCGGCGGCGGGTGCGCGCTCGGCGCCGTCATCGCGGCCTTCACGGCGGTGTCGCCGGACGACCCGGGTGCCGCTGCGGTGGCCGGCACGCTCGTGCACACGGTCGCGGCGGAGCTCGCGGCGGTGGACGCCGGTGGCCCGGGGACGTTCCAGCCGCTGTTCCTCGACCGGTTGGCGTCGCTGACCCCCGAGGACGTGCTGCGTGTCGCGCGCGTCACCGAGGAGCGTGCCGCGTGAGCGACGTCGGCGTGTACCTGGTGACCGACCGGCTGCTGTGCGACCGGCACGGGATCGGTGTGCTCGGTGTCGTCCGGGCGGCCGTGCACGCGGGGGTCCGGATCGTGCAGGTGCGGGACAAGGACGCGAGCGCCAGGGACCTCCTCGCGCTGACGATCGCCGTCGCGGACGCGGTGGGCGACCGGGCCGCCGTGGTCGTGGACGACCGGCTCGACGTCGCCCTGGCTGCCCGGTGCGCGGGACACCGGGTGGCGGGCGTGCACCTCGGGCAGTCCGACGTGCCGGTGTCCGCGGCGCGGGCGCTGCTCGGGCCGGACGCGCACGTCGGGCTGACCGCGAACACCCCGGCGCACCTCGACGCCCTGGCGGCGCTCCCCCGCGGGACCGTCGACCTGCTCGGGGTGGGGGTCGTGCACCCCACGACGACGAAGCCGGACCACCCGCCGGCGCTCGGCCACGACGGCTTCGCCCGGATCGCCGCGGCCACGGACCTGCCGTGCGTCGCGATCGGCGGGGTCGACCTGGAGGACGTGGCGCCGCTGGCGGCTGCCGGTGCGGCGGGCATCGCCGTCGTCTCGGGGATCTGTGCCGCGCCCGACCCCGGTGCTGCGGCCGCGGCGTACGTGGCGGCGTGGCGCGGCGGTGGTGCCGGCCACCCGCTCGGCAGACAGCCGGGTGGCGGACGGGTGTCGAGCCTCCCGTCAAGTGGTGCACGGTGAGCGGGCCGGTGCGCGTGCTGAGCATCGCCGGGACCGACCCGACCGGTGGGGCGGGGCTGCAGGCGGACCTCAAGGCGATCGCGGCGCACGACGGCTACGGGATGGCGGTGGTGACCGCGGTGGTCGCGCAGAACACGCACGGGGTGCGGTCGGTGCACGTGCCGGACGTGTCGGTGCTGCGCGACCAGCTCGAGGCGGTGTCCGACGACGTGGTCGTGGACGCGGTCAAGACCGGGATGCTCGGCACGGCAGCGGTCGTCCGCGAGGTCGCGCGGTGGCTGCGGGAACACCGACCACCCGTCGTGGTCGTCGACCCGGTGATGGTGGCCACGAGCGGCGACCGGCTGCTCGACGCGGACGCCGAGGTCGCGATGACGGAGCTGTTTGTGCTCGCGGACCTCGTGACGCCGAACCGGAGCGAGCTGGCGGTCCTGGCGGGACTCGCCGGGGCCGTGGACGTCGACGCGGACCCCGTCGGCGCTGCCCTGGCCGTCGCCCGGCGGTGGGACGTGCTCGTGCTCGCGAAGGGCGGGCACGCGGGTGGGAGCACCTCGGACGACGTGCTCGTCGCTCCCGACGGGGCCGTCCGGGTCTTCCGGGGGCCCCGTGTCCCCACGACGAACACCCACGGCACCGGGTGCTCGCTGTCGAGCGCCATCGCGACGCTCGCGGCACGGCACGGGGACTGGGAGCTCGCGGTCCGCGGGGCGAAGGACTGGCTGACGGCGGCGCTCCAGGGTGCCGACGCGCTCGAGGTCGGGAGCGGCAACGGGCCGGTCGACCACGGGGCGCTCGTGCGCCGGGCGCTCCCACCGGTCCGGTCGACGGACCTGTGGTGGACGGACGCGCAGGAGCTGCTCGCGGCGACGATCGACACGCCGTTCCTGCGGGGGATGGCGGACGGCACGCTCGACCCCGACGTCTTCGCGGGGTACCTGGCGCAGGACGTGCACTACCTGCTGGCGTACGAGCGGCACCTCGGCGCGGTCGGGGCGCGGTCGGCGGGGGCCACCGGGGCTGAGCCGACCGCGGCGGCGTTCTGGGCGGCTGCGGCTGCGGGGTGCGCCGAGGAGGCGGCCTCGCTGCACCACCGACGACTCGCCGGCACCCACGCCGACGACCCGGTCGACCCGACCTGCGACGGGTACCTCGCGCACCTGGCGGCGTGCGCGGACGCCGACGACGTGGCCGTCCTCGCCGCGGCGGTGCTGCCGTGCTTCCGGGTCTACGCCTGGGTCGGGGCGCAGTTCGGCGCAGTCGCACCCGCACCCGCAGCCGTACCCGCACACCCGTTCGCGGACTGGATCACGGCGTACGGGGACCCCGGGTTCGCGGCGTCGAGCGCGGCGGCGACGGAGCACGTCGAGGACCTGACTCGGGCTGCCACCCCGGCCGTGCGCGGCGCGATGGCGCGGGCGTTCCGGGCGTCGGTCGCCTGGGAACTGGCGTTCTTCCGGATGCCGACGGGCCACGCGGTGGGCGCGCCGGCCGCCTCGGACGGGCGGGGCGACGCGGTCGGCTCCCCGGGCGACGCGGTCGGCTCTCCGGGCGACGCGGTCGGACGGGGCTACCCCGCGGCGGCCACCACGACGTCGGTGGCCGGTGTGCTCGGCGCGGCCGACGGCTCCGTCGACCCCGGGGCGAGCCGCACCAGCTCCACGGCGAGCGCCGAGCCGTCGACCGAGCAGCGCATCCAGGTGAAGTCGGGCTGACGACGGCGGTCGGTGGGCGACCCGGGGTTGAGCAGGCGGAGTGCTCCGGTCGTCCCGCCGACACCGGGGCCGGTGACCCGGGTGTCCCAGGGGATGTGGGAGTGCCCGAAGACGAGCACGTCGGTGTCCGGGTACGCCGCTGCGGCACGGCGTTCGCGGCCGGTGGACGCGCCGGTCTCGTGCACGAGGGCGACGCGCAGCTCCTCGACGTCGAAGCGGGCGAAGAGCGGCAGGCGCTCCTCGAAGCCCGGGGCGTCGTCGTTGTTGCCGCGCACCCCGACGAACGACCGGCTGCGGGCCTGCAGGAGGTCGACCGTCGCCAGGTCGACCCAGTCCCCCGCGTGCACGACGAGGTCGGCGGCGTCGACGTCGGCCCAGAGCGCTGTGGGCAGGTCCTTCGCGCGCTTCGGCAGGTGGGTGTCGGACAGCACCAGGAGCGAGGTGCTCACGCGTCGGTGACCCGGTTGGGGACGGGGAGTCCGGCCTCGTCCGCGGCACCGAGGCGTTCGAGCAGCCCGGCCAGCAGGGCGATGTCGTCGTCCGACCAGCTCGCGATCCGCTCGTCGAGGGCGTCGCGGTGCAGCTGCACGGACCGTTCCAGCGCCGCGCACCCCGCCGGCGTGGCCTCGAGGGGCTTGGCGTTGCCGGTACCGCCGTCCGTCGTGCGGATCAGGCCGGCGGCGAGCAGACCGGCCAGCTGTCGGGAGATCGTCGAGCGGTTCAGGCGCAGGTACCGGGCGATGTCGATGGCCATGCAGCCGGGATGTTGCACGACGAAGTCGACGAGCGACTGGTCGACGATGCTCAGCACGGCGTCGTTGCCGCGGGCGCGGATGCTCGCGCGGCGTGTGATGCGTGAGAGCTCCGTGTAGGCGCGTCCGATGTCAGCGTTGCGGACGTCGGACCTCGGGTGGTCCATCGTGCCTCCAGCTTGTTGCACGCCGGTGGGCCGGCGCTCTTCCCCTGCCGGTCACAGTACCGGCAGCCGTCATGCCCCCTCGGGAGCCTCAGCCGCGGATCGCCGCCTGCAGCGCGTCGATGTCGAGCTTCACCATCTGCCGCATCGCCTCGAAGGCGCGGGCGGCCCCGGCCGGGTCACCGCCGGCGCTCATCAGCTCGCCCCAGTTCGCCGGGGTGACCTGCCACGCGACACCCCAGGCGTCCGTGAGCCACCCGCACATCGACGGGGTGGCGCCGGCGTCGAGGAACGCGTCCCAGACGCGGTCGAGCTCGGCCTGGTCGTCGACGTCGATCTGGAACGAGATCGCGTCCGAGTGCGGGTGCCCGGGGCCGGCGTTCATCGCCCGGAACGGCTGCCCGTGCAGACGGAACTCGACGACCATCGTGGAGCCGTCCGGTAGACGCTCGACGTGGTCCAGGGAGGAGTCCGGGATGACCGACGCGTAGAAGGCGGCGGCGTCCTCGGCCTGTCCGTCGAACCAGAGGAAGGGGACGATCTGCTGCACGGGCTGGTCCTGTCGAACGTGCTCAGTCCGCGACGTTGCGGCTGAGGAGCGGGGTCTTCTCGGGGTGTGCGTCGAACCACGTGCCGACGAACCAGCACATCGGCACGATGCGCTTGTCGGTCCTGGCCTCGACGTCGTCCACCGCGTACGCGACGAGCTCGCCGGCGTACCCGTGGCCACGGTGCGCAGGGACCGTGTACGTGTGCGGGAACGTCACGGCGTCGTCGTTCTGGCGGTAGTCGAGGACGCTCACGAGGTCCCCGTCGACGTACATGGCGTACCGACGCTGGTCTGCCTCGTCGCGGAACTCGTGTGCCATGTCGCCATCATGCCTCGGAATGCGCCAGGGGGCACGGCGTTGACTCCAGGCATGACGACCATCGGCATCATCGGAGCAGGCAACATCGGATCAGCGCTGGCACGGCTGGCGGTGCAGAACGGGTACGACGTCGCGATCGCGAACTCGCGCGGACCGGAGACGCTCACGGACCTCGTGTCCGAGCTGGGCGACCGGGCGCGTGCGGTCACGCGCGACGAGGCGGCAGCAGCCGGGGACCTCGTCGTGGTGACGGTTCCCCTCGCCGCGATCGAGAGCATCCCGGTCGAGCCGCTCGTCGGCAAGGTCGTGATCGACACGAACAACTACTACCCGGAGCGTGACGGCCACATCGCCGCGCTCGACGACGAGACCACCACCACGGCGGAGCTGCTGCAGGACCACCTGCCCGGTGCCCGCGTCGTGAAGGCCTTCAACCACATCTACGCGCCCGACCTGCCCGCGCAGGGCTCGCCCCGCGGGACGCAGCACCGTCGTGCGCTCATCGTCGCCGGCGACGACGCCGAGGCGAAGCAGACCGTGGCGGACCTCATCGACGAGTTCGGCTTCGAGCCGGTCGACATCGGCGCCCTGTCCGAGGGATGGCGCATCCAACGCGACACCCCCGGCTACACGAAGCAGTTCGACGCGCTCCAGCTCGAGCAGGCCGTGGCGGACGCGAAGCGCTACCGCGACATGTGACCCACCCGCAGACGCGACGAGGGGCCGGACACGCTGCACGCGTGCCCGGCCCCTCGTCGTCCGGGGTCAGGCCGGTCGTGCCGCGTCGAACACGACCGTCATCTCGGCGAGGTCGTCCTCGCTCGGTACCCACGCGGTGCCCGCGTCGACGTTCTGCGTGATCTGCTCCGGCCGCGTGGCCCCCGCGATGACGCTGGTGAGCCCGGGCTGCGCGAGGAGCCAGGCGAATGTGGCCTGCAGCATCGTGACGCCCCGCTCGTCGCAGAAGTGCTGGTACTCCTCGAGGACGTCCCACGGGGCGGAGTCGAGGAGCTCGGGCTTCAGCCGGGTCAGGCGGCCGTCCTGGGGGCGGTCACCGCGGGTGTACTTGCCGCTGAGCAGCCCGTTGTACAGCGGGAAGAAGGGCAGGAACCCGAGCGCGTACGCCCGGACCGCCGGCAGCACCTCGGCCTCGACGTCGCGGGACAGGGGGCTGTACTCGTTCTGCGCCGAGACGAACGCGGTGGTGCCGGCGATGGACGCGGTCAGCTCGGCCTCGGCGATCTGCCACCCGGCGAAGTTCGAGTGCCCGACGTAGCGGATCTTGCCCTCGCGCACCAGGTCGTCGAGGACCGACAGGGTCTCCTCGATCGGCGTCACGGAGTCCGGCCGGTGCATCTGGTAGAGGTCGATCCAGTCCGTGCCGAGACGCCGCAGGGACGACTCCACCGCGAGCCGCACGTAGCGCCGGGACCCGCGCACGCCCCAGTCGGGCCCGTTCACCCCGCCCATGTCCAGGCCGAACTTCGTCGCGAGCACGACCTCGTCGCGCCGTCCGGCGATCGCCGCACCGAGCATCGTCTCCGACTGCCCCGGCGTCCCGCCGTACATGTCCGCCGTGTCCAGCAGCGTGACGCCGGCGTCGAGGGCCGCGTGCACGACGGCGTCGGTGCCCTCCTGCGTCTCGGTCACCGTCCCCGGTCTGCCGAAGTTGTTGCAGCCGAGTCCGACGGTGGAGACGACGAGCCCCGAGGGGCCGAGAGGACGGTGTTCGATGCCCGTCATGCTCCGACCGTACCGGCGCCACCCCGGAACTGGGGCTGCGCCGAGACCACGTCTTCCGGCTAGAACTGATGGTGGATCAACCGACGGAGGGAGCAGCACACGTGGCGTCGCACCGCATGCCCGATTCCGATCGACCCCGCCGGCCCGTCCCGGCCTGGGTGACGGCCCCGTACGTCGAGAGCCCCCAGGGCACCACCGTCCTGGAGGCTCCCCCCGCGTCCGCCACGACCGCTCCGGCCGCGCACACCGACGGCTCCACCCCGCGGCAGGGCACCCCCGGCTCGGTGCCGGTCCCGGTCAGCGCGCCCGATGCCGGCTACCCCGAGGTCGTCGTCCCGGACCACATGCCGTCCGAGGAGCACCTGCCGCCGGCACCCACCTCGCCGACCGTCCACACGCGTCCGTTCGACCGCGCGGCCGAGCTGCCCGCCCCCACGCCCGTCTCCCCCGTCGACGCCGGCACGACCACGACCGCCGGAGCCCGCGCCGCGGCCCTCGTCGGCGCCGGCATGAGCGCGCCCGCCGCGGCCGGGGTGCACGTCGGACCGGTCGTCCCCCGCACCGGACAGCCGCGGTTCTCCGTCCCCGGCCTGGAGCACGTCGTGGTCGAGGGCACCGAGCCGGAACCCTCGGGACCCGTCGGCTACCGCACGCCTCGCCGCTTCGCACACCAGCAGGGCGCCGGCGCCGCTGCTGCCGTCGCCCCCGCCGCGACCACCCCCTTCGACCAGCTGCTCGCCGCGCCTCCCGTCACCGCTCCGGCGGCGTCCGTCCCGCTCGGGACCGGCACCGCGACGGCGGCGACCGGGTCCGCCGAGGCCGAGCCGAGCCTCCCGTCCGGTGCGCCGGCCGCACCGACGACCGCGCGACGTGCGGCGATCGGGGCGACCCCTGGTGCCGTGCTGGGCGTGGTGGCCGCCCTGGCGACCGTCGGTCTGGCGGCCTGGTGGTTCACCGCTCCCACGACCGTGCACGCCGTCGGGCTGGTGCTCGGGCTCGTCGCGCTCGTCTGCTCGGTCGTGACCCTGCGGAACCCGGCGACCACGTGGCAGCGGCCGGTCGCCCTGCTCGGGGCGGTGCTCGGCGGTGTCGGGACCCTCGTGCTGCTGTGGGCGGTGGCGAGCGCGGTTCTGGCCATGGCCGGCGTGACGCTCCCCGACCTCACGGGCACGGGCGTCGTCCCCACGCTCGCGCCCTGACGCGTCCGCGCGTCCCGTCTCCCGCGCGTCCCGTCTCCGCATCGAGGGAGCAGGAATCGTCGGGTCGCCCGTGCGCACTCGACGTCTTCTGCTCCCTCGATGTCGCCGGGTCGGGGCTGACAGGGGCGTCTCGCGCTGACGGGGGTGTCTCGCGTCAGACCGCGCGGACGACCCCGCGCGACAGGATCGCGTTCGTCAGGGCGTCGATCGGCTCGCGCTGCACGGTCGGGTTGGCGATGAGGACGTAGTCGACGGCCGGCAGGTCGGGCAGCCCGAGTCGCTGCGACACCTTCACCAGGTCGGCGGGGATGAGCGAGTGCGGGAACACCGCCACGCCGATGCCCGCGCGGACGGCCGCCAGCACGCCGTTCACGTCGCGGGTGTTGCAGGTGATGCGCCAGGTGCGGCCGGCGGCCTCGAGCGCGTCGATCGCCATCTGCCGGCTGATGCTCGGCGCCTGGTACACGATGAGCGGCACGGGCTCGTCACGCTCCACGGCGATGCCGTCCTGCGCCATCCACACCATCTGGTCCGTCGCCACGCGGGTGCCCTCGGCCGACTCCCCCGCGGTCTGCTTGATGAACACGAGGTCGAGCTGGCCGGCGTGCACCCGGCGGAGCAGCGGCGACGACTGGTTCACCGTCAGCTCCAGGTTCACCTGGGGGTGCAGGCGCCGGAAGTCCCGCAGGATGCGCGGGAGCTGCGTGATCGCCAGGTCGTCCGCCGCCCCGAACCGGAGTCGCCCGCGGGTCGCCGAGCCGGAGAAGTACGCGTCCGCGGTGGCGTGCGCCGCCAGGATCGTCCGCGCGAACCCGGCCATCGCGTCGCCGTTGTCCGTCAGCGTCACGCCACGGGTGTCCCGCGCCACGAGGGTCCGCGACACCGCGGTCTCGAGCCGTCGGACGTGCTGCGACACGGTGGGCTGGCTGATGCCGAGTCGCGCCCCGGCCTGCGTGAAGCTGCGGGTCTCGGCGACCGCCAGGAAGGTCTGCAGGAGCACGGGATCGATCACGATGGGCCTTCCGGTGACACGGGTCATTCGAGAACGCAATGGACTGATAGCCACCATACGGGTGTCGAATGGCCCGGCATCGACTAGTTTCGAGTGGGTACCTTCCCGCCCTCGACCGCCGGAGAGCCCCACTGTGAGCGCGTCATCGACGACCCTCCACCCGCCCACCGAACCGCTCCCGATCCAGGCCACCCGTCCGCCGTGGCGCCACACCCTGATCGCGCTGTCCGTCCCGAACTTCCGCCTGTTCACCGCGACGAACCTGGTCGCGATGACGGCCGGGTGGATGCAGCGCATCGCGCAGGACTGGCTCGTCCTCCAGCTCACCGGCTCCGTCGCGCAGGTCGGCATCACCGTCGCGTGCCAGTTCGCGCCGATGCTGCTGTTCGGGCTCTTCGGCGGCGTGCTCGTCGACCGGTTCTCCAAGCGGGCGCTGATGATGATCACGCAGGGCGCCTTCGCCCTGCTCTCCGCGCTGCTCGCCGCCCTGACCCTGGCCGGGGTGGTGCAGGCGTGGCACATCTGGGTGATCGCCTTCGTCGTCGGCATGGTCACCGTCATCGACAACCCCGCGCGCCAGGTGTTCGTCACCGAGATCGTGGGACACAAGCACCTGCGGAACGCCATCAGCGTGAACTCGTCCGTGTTCCAGCTCGGCGGCATGATCGGCCCGGCGCTGTCCGGCGCGCTCCTCGTGGCCGTCGGGGCGGGGTGGTCGTTCGGCGTGAACGCGATCGCCTGCGTGGCCGTGGTCGTGACGCTCGGGTTCCTCCGCGTGTCCGAGCTGCACCGCACCCCGGCGGCGCCCCGCGGCAAGGGGCAGCTCCGCGAGGGGCTCCGCTACGCCGTCAGCAAGCCCACCATCATCGTGCCGGTGATCCTCGTCGCGTTCTTCTCGGTCTTCGCGCTGACGATGCCCGTGCTGCTGTCGGCCTTCGCGTCCCAGGTCTACGACGTCGGCGCCGGGGGCTACGGCCTGTTCAACTCCGCGGTCGCGGTCGGCGCCCTGGTCGGGGCCCTGCTGTCGACCCGGCGTGCGGTGGTCCGGCTGCGCACGATCGTCGGCGGGGTGTTCTGGACCGGGATCCTGCTCGTGGTCTCCGGCTCGATCCCGGTGATCGCCCCGTTCACCGTCATGCTCGTCGCCGTCGGGATGTCACAGCTGCTGTTCCAGACCGCGTCGAACTCCATGGTGCAGCTGTCCTCGAACACGGCGATCCGCGGGCGCGTGATGTCGCTCTACATCCTCGTACTGCTCGGTGGTCAGGCGATCGGTGGGCCGCTCATGGGCCAGGTCGTCGACCACTTCGGCGCGCACGTCGGGATGATGGTCGCCGGCGGCGTGCCCGCCGCGGCAGCCGCCGTGATCGGCGTCGTGCTCGCCCGCCGGGGCGGCTTCCACCTGGCGGTCCGGATGCGGCACCACATGCCGTTGCCGGCGATCGTCGGACACCGCTGACGCGGCGGACGGGAGGCTCGTGGCGGGCCGCCACGAGCCTCCCGTCCGGTGGTTGGCGGTGGTCCTGGTTGCTGGACACCGGTGTCCAGGCTCAGCGCCGCGGAAAGCCGCGGCGTGACTGCTGGACACCGGTGTCTTGCGAGGGGTCGCTCGGCGAGGGGTCAGTCGGCGACGGGTCAGTAGGCGACGGCGAAGCGCGCCTGGTGGTGTGCCGGCGTCTCGATCTCGTCGACGAACGCGATGGCGAAGTCGGCGCCAGAGACCTCCGAGTTGCCCTCGGCGTCCGTGAGCAGCAGGTCGTCGCTCGTGCGGTAGGTGCCGAGGCGCTCGCCCGGGTTGAAGCTGCCGAAGGCGGCGGCGGGGCTGACGTAGAACCAGTCGACGTCGGTGTCCGAGGCGCGGAGGGCCTCGAGGACCAGGCCGTGGCTCTTCGCCTCGCCCTTGAAGGCGTCCGGGAACTCCGGCGTGTCGTAGAGGGCCGGGCCGCCGTCGGCGACGAGCAGCGAACCGGCTCCGCCGACGATGCCGAGCCGTGCGCCGGCCGCGGCAGCCGCGTCGACGAAGTGCTGGAACCGGTCCTTGAGCTCGCTGCCGTCCGACTGGACCGCGTGGAGTGCCACGACGACGACGTCGGCGCCCTTCGTGACCTCGGCCACGAAGTCGGCGTCGAACGCGTCGCCCTGCGCGAGGGTGAGGCCGTCGGCGGCGTCGAGCTTGGAGGTGTCGCGCGCGACGGCGACGACCTGGTGGCCGCGGGAGAGGGCCTCGTGGGTGATGGCGGAGCCGGCGTAGCCGGTGCCTCCGAAGACGACGATGGTGGACATGCGTGCTCCTGGTTCGATCGGTACGGGCGTGCTCGACCCACTGTAGAGGCGATACTCTCTTTCAGTAAGTAGGCACCTCGTGGTGCGTGACGGAGGTCGACGTGCGTGTTCTGGAGTACAGCCCCTACGCGGCGGACTGCCCCTCGCGGCAGCTGCTCGACCGGATCGGCGACCGCTGGAGCGTGCTGGTCATCGGCACGCTCGCCGACGGGCCCGTGCGGTACTCGGCGATCGCCGCGCAGGTGCAGGGCGTGTCGCAGAAGATGCTCACGCAGACGCTCCGGGCCCTCGAACGCGACGGCCTGGTGACGCGGACCGTCTTCCCCGAGGTCCCGCCACGCGTCGAGTACGAGCTCACCGACGCCGGACGGTCGCTCCGCGCGGTGCTGCAGCCGCTCGAGGACTGGGCGACGTCGCACATGGCCGCGGTCGCCGTGGCGCGCGAGGAGTACGACGCCACGCGGTGAGCGAGGTGCGGTGCGGCCGTGTCGCGCGGGCGCGGTGCCGCCGTGTGGTGCAGTGGGCGCGGTGGGTGCGGGCGCGGTGCCGCAGTGTCGTGGGGTGGCGGCGTCGACTGTTCCCGGAATCACGCACGGGCGGACGTGGTTGCGTGGAGACATGCGATCGATCGTCTACTCCCAGCCCGGTGACTCGTCCGTCCTCTCCCTCGTCGACCGGGACGTGCAGGAGCCCGGTCCCGGCGAGGTCCGTGTCCGCGTCGTCGTCTCCGGCGTGAACCCGACGGACTGGAAGGCCCGCGCGGGCGGCACCTACGGCGACGGACTGCCGTTCCCGGAGATCACGCCGAACCAGGACGGCGCCGGTGTCGTCGACGCGGTCGGCCCCGGGGTCGACGAGCTCGCGGTCGGTGACCGCGTGTGGCTGTACATGGCGGCGGCGTCCCGCCCGACGGGCACGGCGCAGGAGTCCACCGTCGTGCCGGCGTCCCGCGCCGTGCGCCTGCCGGACGGGGTGTCGTTCGACGTCGGCGCCTCGCTCGGTGTCCCCGCGATGACCGCCCACCGTGCACTGACCACGCACGAGCAGGGCCCTGCGCGCCTGGACCCCGGCGCGCTCGAGGGCAGGACCGTGCTCGTCGCCGGTGGTGCCGGAGCCGTCGGCCACGCCGCGATCCAGCTCGCCCGGTGGGCCGGCGCGACTGTCATCTCGACGATCAGCTCTGACGCGAAGGCCGCGCTCGCCTCGGCCGCCGGGGCGCACCACACCGTCAACTACCGGTCGGACGACGCCACTGGGCAGATCCGCGCGATCGCGCCCGACGGTGTCGACATCGTCGTCGAGGTGTCGATCCCGCAGAACGCGGCCCTCGTCGCCGACGTCCTGGCGAACCACGGCGTCGTGTCGATCTACGCGAACAACGGCGGGGACGAGGCGCCGCTGCCGATCCGCCCGAACATGAGCATCAACGCGCGGTACCAGTTCCTGCTGCTCTACACGATCGGCGACGAGGCGCTCTCCGCGGCCGCCGAGGACATCACCGCAGCGCTGCAGGACGACGTGCTCCCCGTGGGCGACGACGCCGGACTGCCGCTGACGCGGTTCGCGCTCGAGGACACCGCTGCTGCGCACGACGCCGTCGAGCAGGACGCCGTCGGCAAGGTGCTCATCGACGTGCAGGGCGAGTAGGGCGCGGCGCTGGCGCGGCTCGGGCACTGGCGCGGATCGGCGTCGCACAACCGAAGTGGGCTCGAACCAGCGAATTCCGCGGTTCGGTTCGTCTTCGGTGGTGCGACGCCACCGGACGCTGTCCGACGACAGGGACGGCACGCCGCTGCGTCCGCGGCACCCGATGGGCGCTGCGTCCGCGTCAGCCGTGCGGCCGGCGGGCCGTCACCGGCGGCGGGTACGACCCGTCAACCGAGCACGGGCCGCACGCAGCGCCCGCTCGAGGTTCGCCGCGACCACCCGAGGGTCGTCGTAGTCGGCGTCGGTGGCGTCGACGCGCCGGTCCGTCGCACGGACCGGGGCGCGGCCGAACGACAGCGGGGTCGGGTGCACGCTCGTCATGCCGTCAGGGTACGACCGCCGACCGACAGTCGTCACGGCGACGCGCGAGCGCTCAGCGCTGCTGGTGTCGCACGGGGAACGCCAGCGTGCACGCGACGCCGACGTACTGCGCCACGACGCCCACGTTCCGCACGTCGAGGTCCGTGAACGCGTCCGGCGTCGGGCAGTCCACCGTCAGCATGCCGAACGAGTAGCCCTCGCCCCGGATGACGACGGCCACGTACGAGCGGTACCGCGGATCGAAGTCGGGGTCGTCGTCCACCGCGTCGACGTCGGACTCACGGTCCCCCACCACGCGCGGCGGCCCGCCCTGCAGCACCCAGTCGAGGTTCCGGTCCCCGTACGGCGTCCCCGCGCGGAACACCCCCGCGGTGTCGCCGGCGCCGCCGTGCCCGATGGGCTCGAGGGCGTCGAGCGACGGCGCGAGCAGGTACACGTTCGCGCGGACGTCCGGGACGTGCGGGAGCAGGTAGAAGGCCAGGGCTGCCGCTGCCCGGTCGGCGAAGGCCCCGAGCTCGGAGCGCCGGGTGGCGTGGTCGTGCACCGCGAACCGGGTCAGCCGCGTGGCGATCTGGCCGAAGCCGTACTGCACGGCGACCTCGTACGCGGCGAGCGCGGTGGCCCCGGCGTCCTCAGCGCGACGGCGGGCGTCCGCGGTGCGCCGTGCCCGGAGCGCCTGCCACACGACGACCCCGACGAACACGGCGAGCGCGACGATGACGAGCACGGCTTTGCTCACCGGGACGCCGACGAGGTTCGGCACCTGGAACACGGCGGTCGGCAGGGCGGCGGCGACGACGGGCAGCACGACGTCCCCGTACCGACGGCTGCTCGTTCGCTCGTTCCCCTGACCCACGCCACGACGGTACGGCCGACCACCGACTCCCCTGTCGGTCCGCTCCGGTGTCCGGACGCACCGCTGTCCGCGCACCGCGCGCACCGCGGAGTTGGTAAGCATGGTGCATGAGCCAACTCGTACCGCCCAACGCCGGATCCCGAGCGATCGTCCTCGGCGGTGGTGGGGTCGCCGGCATCGCGTGGGAGCTCGGTGTCCTCGCGACGCTCGAGGACGCGGGCGTCGACCTCGGTGCCGCTGACCTGGTGGTGGGCACCAGCGCCGGCAGCGTCGTCGGCACGTTCGTCCGGCACGGCGGCGTGCAGGCCGCGTTCGAGCAGCAGATCTCCCCGCTCCCCACCACGTACGAAGAGCCGGGCGTGATCGACGCCGAGGGCATGCAGCGCGCGTTCGAACAGGCCCTCGCCGGCATGACCTCGGAGCAGGACGGCCGTGCGCGGCTCGGGCAGGCGGCGCTCCGCGTCACGTCCGGGCAGACGGACGACCAGCGCGTCGCGACCTTCGGCGAGACCCTGCCGTCGTCCGAGTGGCCGGACCGGCCCTTCGCGGTCACGACGGTCGACGCCACCGACGGCACCTTCCGCGTGCTCACCGCTGCGGACGGCATCCCGCTCCCCCGCGCGGTCGCGTCGAGCTGCTCCGTCCCCCTCGTCTGGTCGCCGGTCATGATCGATGGCCGCCCCTACGTCGACGGGGGTGTCCGGTCCGGCACGAACGCCGACGTCGCCGCGGGGCACGAGCGTGTGCTGGTCATCGCGTGCGGTCCCGAGGCCCCGTCACCGCTCGGTCCGTGGCTCGACGAGGCCGTCGAGACCCTGCGTGCCGCGGGTTCGAGCGTCGAGGTCGTCGTCGCGGACAGCGCGTCGCAGCAGGCCTTCGGCACGAACTCGCTCTCCCTGTCCACGCAGCGCCCGGCGGCGGAGGCCGGTCGGGCCCAGGCGTCGGCCATCGCCGAGCGCATCGCGGAGTTCTGGGCCTGACCGAGTTGTCCACAGTCTCGTCGCCAACCGAACGGAGCGTCGGGGTGCGCCGCTAGCGTGGTGGCATGACGACGGCGTTCTCTGACCTCGACCAGTACCTCGCACTCCCACGGGTGGACGGCATCGCCCTCAGCCCGGACGGCACCCGTGTCGCGCTGACGGTGAGCACACTCGACCCGGACGGTACCGGCTACCGCCGTGCGGTCTGGTCCGTGCCGGCAGTCGGCGACGGCACGCCCGTCCGTCTGACTAGGAGCGCGAAGGGCGAGTCCGGCACGGCCTTCACCCGGAACGGTGACCTGCTGTTCGTCTCGGGCCGCCCGGACGCCGACGGCGGCGCCGACGACACCGCGCAGCTCTGGCTGTTGCCGGCTGGTGGGGGCGAGGCACGCCCGGTGACGCGTCTGGCCGGAGGCACGGGTGGCGTCCTCGCGACGGCCAGCGCCGCCGACGTGGTCGCCGTCACCGCAGACCTGCTGCCGACGCCCGCCACTGGAGAGCGCGTCGGCGTCGTGACGCGGGACGCCGCGCTGCGGAAGCGCCGCGACGACAAGAAGGTCAGCGCGATCCTGCACGAGTCGTACCCGGTGCGGTACTGGGACCACGACCTCGGCCCCGACCAGACCCACGTGCTCGGCATCGACCTCGGCGACCTGACGGATCCGACCGCCCTCGAACCGGCCACGGGCGTCACGACCGCGGCGAGTGCGGCCGAGTCGACTGAGGACCGTGCCGTGTCCTACCCGGCACACCTGCCGACGCCGGTCGACCTCACGCCGCAGCCCGGTCGCGCCCTCGACCACGTGTCCGGGGCCCTCACCCCGGACGGCTCCACCCTCGTCGCCGCGGTCGGTGTGCCCGAGGTCCGGGGACACCGCTCCGTGCTCGTCGCCATCGACGTCGCCACCGCTGAGCGCACCGTGCTGTTCGACGACCCCGACGTCGACCACGAACTCCCGACGATCTCGCACGACGGCACCACGATCGCCTGGGTGCGCACGGTCCGGTCGACGCCGGCCGGTGCGAACCAGCAGGAGGTCTGGGTGGCCTCGGTCGACGGTTCGGGTGCGCGCCGCATCGCGACCGAGTGGGATCGCTGGCCGAACGAGCTCGTCTTCGAGCACGGCGACGGCGCGCTCCTCGCGACCGCCGACCAGGACGGGCGCGCACCGGTCTTCCGGCTGCCGCTCGACGGCGCAGCCGTCGAACAGCTCACGCACGACGACTGGGCGTACTCGGGTCTCCGCGTCGCCGACGCGACGGGTGTGGTCGTCGCGCTCCGAGCCTCCTGGGCGGCGCCGTTGCACCCCGTCCGGATCGACGCGGACGGCACCGTGACCCCGCTGGCGACGCCCGCCGCCCTCCCGGCCGTTCCCGGCCGGCTGGAGGAAGTGGACACGACCGCCGCCGACGGGGCACGCGTGCGCGGGTGGCTCGTCCTGCCCGAGGGCGACGGGCCGCACCCGCTGCTGCTCTGGATCCACGGCGGACCGCTGAACTCCTGGAACCAGTGGTCGTGGCGGTGGAACCCGATGCTCGCCGCGGCGCGCGGGTACGCGGTGCTGCTGCCGGACCCCGCGCTGTCGACCGGCTACGGCCTCGACTTCGTCAACCGCGGGTGGAACGCCTGGGGGCAGGCGCCCTACACGGACCTGATGGCGATCACCGACACCGTCGTCGCCAGGTCGGACATCGACGAGACCCGCACGGCGGCGCTCGGCGGGTCCTTCGGCGGCTACATGGCGAACTGGGTCGCCGGGCACACCGACCGCTTCCGGGCGGTCGTGACACACGCCAGCCTCTGGGCGCTCGAGCAGTTCAACGGCACGACCGACTCCTCGGACTACTGGCAGTCGATCTTCGACGCGGACGGCATGCACGAGAACGACCCGCACCGCTTCGTCGAGGACATCGTCACCCCGATGCTGGTCATCCACGGGGACAAGGACTACCGGGTGCCGATCGGCGAGGGGCTCCGGCTGTGGTCAGAGCTCGCGGAACACCACGCTGGGCCGGACGGCACGATGGCGCACCGGTTCCTGCTCTTCCCGGACGAGAACCACTGGATCCTCAAGCCCCAGCACGCGTCCGTCTGGTACCAGACGGTGTTCGCGTTCCTGGCGCAGCACGTGCTCGACGAGCCGTGGGAGCGACCCGAGCTGCTCGGGTGACCGGCCGGTCGGGCTGCGTTCAGACGAACGCGGCCTGACCGGTGATGGCCCGCCCGACGATCAGGGTGTTGACCTCACGGGTGCCCTCGTACGAGTAGATGGCCTCGGCATCGGCGAAGAACCGGGCGACGCCCTTGTCGAGCACGATGCCGTTGCCGCCCTGCACCTCACGGCACCAGGCGACGGTCTCGCGCATCTTCGACGTGGCGAACGCCTTCGCCATCGCGGAGTGCTCGTCCGCGCCGACGCCGGCGTCCTGCATCGCCGAGGCCTGCGTGCACAGGGCGATGGACGCGGTGATGTTCGCCAGGGACTTCACGAGGAGGTCCTGCACGAGCTGGTGTGCGGCGATGGGCTTGCCGAACTGGATGCGCTCGCGGGCGTAGGCCAGGGCGGCGTCGTACGCACCGACCGCGATGCCGATGGCCTGCCAGGCGACCTCGGTCCGGGTCAGGCGGAGCACCTCGGCCGTCGTGCGGAACGACGTCGCCCGCTGCAGCCGCCGGCTCTCGGGCACGCGCACACCGGTCATCACGATGTCGGCGTTCTGCACACCGCGCAGCGCGATCTTGTCCTCGATCTTCGTCGCGGTGAAGCCGGGGGTGTCCGTCGTGACGAGGAAGCCCTTGACCTGGTCGTCGGCGACGTCCTTGGCCCAGATGACGACGACGTCGGCGAAGGTGGCATTGCCGATCCAGCGCTTCTCGCCGTCGAGGACCCACCCGTCGCCGTCACGGCGGGCGGTGGTGCGGAGGCCCCGCGCCGAGTCGCTGCCGGAGTACGGCTCCGTCAGGCCGAAGGCGCCGATGAGCTCCCCGGTCGCCATCCGGGGCAGCCACTCCTGCTGCTGCTCGTCGCTGCCGGCGACCGCGATCGAGTTCATCGCCAGGCCGGACTGCACACCGATGAACGTCGCGACGCTGGCGTCGATGCGTCCGAGCTCGAGAGCCGCCCACCCGCGGTAGACGGCGGAGTTCTCGAACTCGCGCACGAGCGGGATGCCGGGGCCGTACATGCCGAGGTCGGCCAGCGGCTTGATGACCTGCATCGGGAACTCGGCACGGGCCCAGTACGCGTCGGCGATCGGGGCGACCTCGCGCTCCAGGTACTCCCGCAGGCGCCCGAGCGACTCGCGCTCACGCTCCGTCAACTGCAGTGCGAACCCGTAGAAGTCCGACTCGAGCAGGGAGGGCAGGGACACCGACGTTGACATGAGACCAACGATGCATCATTCTCGGAAACGTTGCAAGGGAGATTCGTGTACACGTCGGAAACCGCGCTGCGCGCCTTCCGGGAGGCTCGCCACACCTTCATCGCCGGGTCCAGGATCGACATGGGCGCGTTGGCCACCTCCCTCGGCGTCGACCGGACGTCCCTGTTCCGGTGGGTGGGCAACCGGGACCGACTGTTGTCCGAGGTGCTGTGGTCACTGGCAGTGCCGACGCTCGACGCCGCCCGCCGCGACGCCGCCCCGTCGGGAGCAGCCCGGATCGTCGACGTCCTCGACCAGTTCACGGCGGACCTCATCCAGGCGCCCTACTTCCGGCGCTTCCTGACCCGCGAGCCGGCCCGGGCACTCCGGCTGCTCACGACGACCGAGAGCGACGTGCAGAGCCGGTTCGTGCACGCCGTCACCGAGCTCGTCGCGGTCGAGGAACGCTCGGGCGAGTTCGACCCCGTACCGTTGTCGGCCGAGGAACTCGCTCGCCTGCTCGTCCGGATCTCGGAGTCGTTCACGTACGCCGACCTGATCTCCGGTGAGACGCCAGACCCCCTGCGGGCACGGACGACGTTCGAGTACGTCCTCCGCCCCAGCACACCCTCGATCGGAGACCGATGACCATCGACGAGTACCCGTTCCGCCGCACCTACCCCACGCGCTGGAACGACAACGACATGTTCGGGCACGTCAACAACACGATCTACTACAGCGCGATGGACAACGCGTCCACGTACTGGTTCCGCGAGCAGGCCGGCCTCGACCCCTTCTCGTCCACGTGGATCGCCGTGCTGGTCACCTCGAGCTGCCGCTTCGTCGAGTCCGCCGTGTGGCCGGACGTCATCGAGGTCGGGATGCGCTCGAAGCACCTCGGCACCACGAGCCTGTCGTGGGAGTTCGGCCTGTTCCGACAGTCGGACGGGGTGCTGCTCGCGACGGGCGAGTTCGTGCACGTCATCATCGACCGCGAGGGCTCCCGGCGGCCGATGCCCCTGCCGGCGGAGCTCCGCGACCTCGTCACGTCGACGATGGTCGCGAGCGCCGCTTGAGGGACCGCGTCAGCTGCTGAGGGCCGCCAGCTCGAGGTTGATGTCGTCGGGGTCCTGCACGGACAGGATCGTCATGCCCGCGTCGCCGAGGTCGGTCACCTCACCGTGCTCCACACCCGCGGCGTCGAGTCGTGCGGCCGCCTGGTGCAGCTCGTCGACGCTGCCGACCACGAAGCTGACGTGGTCGAGCCCGACGGTGTCCGGGTCGAAACGCTGACCCGCGGGAGCGACCGGCCGCAGCCCGAAGACCTGGTCGCCGAGCCGGAACACGCAGCCACCGTAGAAGCGCGCGCGGTCCTCGCGGACACCGGGCTCGTCGACCTGGTCGCTGAAGTCGATCGCCGGGTCGGTCCCGAGCAGCTGCTGGTAGAACGCCTTGCTCCGGTGGATGTCCGTCACGGTGACGCGGACATGGGCCAGGGCGGTCGGGTGTGCGAAGGACTCGGTCATGGTGGTGCTCCTCGGGAGGTCGGTCGGCGTCGACTCCGACGCCTTCCACGACGCAACGCCCCGCGCCTGGGGACCCGCAGGGCGCCGCGCGGAGACCGGACACCGCAGCGCCGTCCGCGTGAGCGGGAGACGGCCGCTGACTCGACTTGATGACGGACTGGAGGCCCGGTACCAGCTGGTACCGGGCCTCCCGTCCGTCATCGGCGCGCGTTCGGGACCGTCACAGCGCGCGACGCCGGTAGCGGCTGACGGAGACGGCGGCGGAGCCGGCGAGCAGGGCGAGTCCCAGCAGGACCGCGAGCCCCTCCGCCGCGGCGAGCGGGACGGTCGCCACGCGGATCTCGGTGACGTGGTCGAGCAGTCCGGAGTTCGACATCAGCCAGGCCGCAGCCACGAGCACGGCCAGTGGCAGGTACATCATCGGCCGCGCTCGGGTGAACCCGACGCTGAAGAAGAACGGCACCTGGACGGCGAGCGCGACGGACACGGCCAGGAACCCGACGGCGTGCGCCAGCACGAACGCGCCGCCGTCGAACGGGGTGCCACGGACGCCGGCTCCCACCAGGCTGACGACGGAGGCGATCGCGGCGGCCGCGAGGTAGAGCACCACGAGCGTGACGTAGCGGCCGACGACGACGTGACGCCGGGTGACCGGCAACGTCGCGTACAGCGTGTCGAGGCGTCCCCGTTCATCGGCGAGGAAGGGCCCGGACGCCGTCAGCGAGCCCACCGCGACCGCACCGACGACGGCGAAGGCGGGCAGCGGGAAGACGATCGCGATGACGGCGACGAACGCGAACGGGGCGAGGACGCGGGTCCCCTGCCCGAACGTGTTGCGGAGGTCGAAGCGTGCGAAGGTGCCGATCATGCGGTGACCTCGGTCCGGTCGTGGTGGCGGGCGGAGAAGACGACGACGTCGTCGACCGTTGCGTCGTCGACCACCACGTCGGGACCGAACAGGGCGGAGTCCGCCAACTGGATGAGCCCGTCCCAGCGGTCGTGCTCGAGGCGCAGACCGATCACGGCGCGCTCGGTACCGGGGTCCGGCCGGCCGGCCCCGCGCACGACCGCGAACTCCTCGTGCAGGGCGTCGACGGTACCGCTCCAGACGACCCGCCCGCGGCCGAGGACCTGGATCCGGTCGGCGAGGGCGTCGAGGTCGGCCGTGGTGTGCGTGGTGAACAGCAGACTGTGCAACGGGTCGGTCATGAACTCACGCAGCACGTCGAGCAGCTCCGCGCGGGACACCGGGTCGAGCCCACTCGTCGGTTCGTCGAGCACGAGCAGCTCCGGACGATGTGCCAGGGCCGTGGCCACGGAGAGCTTGACGCCCTGCCCGCGCGAGAGCCCGCCGACCTTCGTGGTCGTCGGGACCTCGAACCGACGGAGGAGCTCGTGGAACCAGGCCTCGTCCCAGTGCTCGTAGAAGCCGCCGATTCGTCGGCCGATGCGGTCGACACGCCACTCAGGCCCGACGAACGGCAGGTCGAGCACGACCCCGAGCCGCTGGGCGACGTCCGGGTGGCCGGGGCGGAGGCCGTCGAAGAGCGTGACGCTGCCCGGCTCGGTGTCGATCATGCCGACCACCGATCGGATGGTCGTCGTCTTGCCTGCGCCGTTCGGACCGACCAGGCCCAGCACGGTGCCGACGGGCAGCACCAGGTCGACGTCGTCCAGCCGGAAGGTGCCGCTGGCTCGACTGAGCCCCCGCACCTCGATCGCGTTCGTGGTCATCATCGTCTCCATTCGTCGTCGATGCGGGAGTCCAGGTCCTCGCGGGTCATCCGTGCGGCACGTGCGGCGCGGACGACGTCCTGCACCGCGGTGTCGACCCGCTCGACGAGCGCCGTGAGCGCGACGTCCGGGTCGACGGGCAGCACCGCGAACCCGCGGCCGTGCTCGTTCGCCACGACACCCTCGGCGACCAGGTCGTTGTAGGCCCGGGTGATGGTCACCATGCTGACGCGCAGTTCCGCGGCGAGCTGCCGCAACGACGGCAGCATCGCGCCCGGGGGCAGCTCGCCGCTGTGGACCGCGCCGCGGACCGCCGTCTTGATCTGTTCGTACATCGGGACGCCGGAACTCGACGACAGGACGATGCGCAGACCCGTGCCGGGCGGGGAGGTCACTGGCCGGTCCACCCACTGCGGCTGAAGTCGCCGGCGCGGCCGAAGCGACGGAAGACGACCGCGAGTGCGATCACGATCCCGAGGACCCCCGTCAGGGTGGCTGCCCCCCAGAGGTGCAGGACGGCGAGGACGACGGCGGCGAGGACCAGGACGGCCCCGATGATCAGCGAGTTTCGCATGAGCGCTCTTTCGTGGCGTTGGTGGCGTGCTTACTGTGTAGGTACACCAGTACAGTAGGGGTGCCTCGAGCGTTTCGCAAGGGGCCGAGCGGCCGTCCTCCGCCTCAGTCGGCACCTCTCCGCGGCGCTGCACCACGAGACGAACGCAGCACCGCGGAGTTCCGCGGTGCTGCGTTCGTTTCGTGGCCCGGTGCGATGGTGCCGGTCAGATCAGGTCGTCGGTGAGGTGGTTCGGCGTGCCCAACCGTTCACAGTAAGCTCTAGGATCGAGGAATGAAGCGCGCCGTCCTGTACCTCCGCCTGTCCTCGATCTCCGAAGACTCGACCTCGATTGAGCGCCAGCGCGCGGACCTCCAGGGTCTCGCTGAGCGCGAAGGCTGGGACGTTGTCGAGACGCTGACGGACGACGGTATCTCGGGGCGGAAGGCCCGGGCGAACGCCGCCGCGGCGCTCCGGATGCTCCGCGACGGCGAGGCCGACGTGCTCGCCGTGTGGAAGCTCGACCGCTGGACCCGCCAGGGCCTCGGCGCGATCGGTGCTCTCGCAGACACGCTCGACGCGACGCCCGGCGCTACGTTCGTCGCGATGCAGGACGGCCTCCGCTCAAATCAACCGGCCTGGCGCCTGATCGCCGCCGTCCTCTCCGAGGTGGCCCGCACGGAGGCCGACAACACCGCGAAGCGAGTAGCCTCCTCTATCGCGCACCGCCGGACGGTAGCCCACCGCTACACGGGCGGCGCGACGATCCCCTTCGGTTTCGACTCAGTCCCGGCGCCCGACGGCGTCGGCCGGGTGCTCGTGCACGACCCCGAGGAGGCCGTCGTCGTCCGCGAGATCGCACGGCGGCTCCTGGAGTCCGACGTGTCCCTGACGAAGCTCGCGATCGAGCTCACGGCCCGCGGCGTCCCGACCTCGCGCTCTCCGAAGCGACGAGCTCGCAAGCTGGGGAAGCCGGACGCCGGGCTCGACGCCGGGCTCTGGCGCGCCCACACGGTCAAAGACCTTGTGACGCAAGACCTCGCCCTCGGCCGGGTCACGCACCGCGGCGCCCTGGTCCGGGACGAGGACGGCCTCCCGGCGACTGTCTGGGAGCCGCTCCTCGACAGGGCGACGGTCGAGCGCCTCCGAGCTCGCTACGCTGACGCGAAGCGCGGCCCCGTGACACGCGTCGCCCGGAAGGCGCGGCTTCTGTCCGGCGTCGCCTTCTGCGGGCACTGCGACTCGAAGCTCTGGGTCTCGACCCAGGGCAGCCGCCCGATCTACCAGTGTGCGAAGCCGCGCGAGTACGGCGAGTGCACCGGCTACCCGCGCGTCGACGCGGTGAACCTGGAGGCCCTCGTCGTCTCCGAGTTCCTCGCGTTCCGCGGCCCCTTCCCCGAAATGCGCGAGGAGCAGACGGTCGACTCCCGGGACGACTCCGCGGACCTCCAGGACGTCGAGGCAGCTCTTCGAGAGGCGACCGCTGCCCTCCTCGAAGACGACGCGGACCCAGCGGCCCTCATGCGGAGGATCGACGCCCTGAAGGCCCGACGTACAGAGCTGCGCGCCTCGGCCGCCTCTGCGACCGTGACGACGCGACTCGTGCCGACCGGTCGGACGCTCGCAGACGCCTGGCACGCGGACGAAGACCTCGACCGCCGCCGAGCCGTCCTCCTCGAAGCGCTCGATCACGTCGCGATCCTGAAGTCCACGAGCCCGGATCGCCGGTCGCGAGCCCTCGATCGCGAGCGCGTCGTCTTCCGCTGGAGCGACGAAGTCGAGGTCTGACCTAGGCGAGCGCCGCTCGAAGCCCTCTCCTCCCTCGCCGGAGCGAGAGGGCTTCGTCGTTTCTGAACGCCGGATTGACGCCGAAGGCGCGTTTACACGGCTCCGTGAGGCCCTCTGGGGTGACGAAGTGACGGAAGTACCCCCTCCTCTGGTTAGTGCTTATAGGTCGGTCTCCACTCAGAGAGAGAACTAGAAGAGGGTGCACTTCCGTCACTTCGTCACCGCCCCGCCTCCGGCGCCCCTCGGCGTGAGCAGCTCAATGCGCCTGGCCCCCTTCTCCTCTGTCCCCGTCACCGACAAAAGGAGCCAACATGCCGACCCCAGAGGATCACGTGCGCCGGGTGGCGGCGAGGTTCGACGACGGCTCCGGCGAAGTTGTGGCCTCCGCCCTTCGGACCCTCGCTCGCCGCCAGGCCGGATCCGGGAAGACGTGTGCCGCCTGCGGCGAGCGGAAGCCGCTCTCGGCGTTCAGCGCTGACGCGCAGAAGGCAGACGCGCTCGCCTCGCGCTGCCGGTCCTGCCGGAGGCGACGTTGGTAACGCTTTGTTGGTCATACGCCTGGCCCCCTTCTCTTCTGCCCCCCCCCATGTCGCCATTCATGGGAAGGCCCTTCTTGAAGGTCTGCCCCGTCTCGGCAAATCGCCATGTCGAGACGGGGCGCTTCTCTTTCGCCGTCAGCCGTTACCAACCGAGGAGCAGCCACCGTGAACCGCACTTGCGCCGCATGCGGCGCCCCGCTTACGCCCGACCGCCGAGCAGACGCCCGCTACTGCAACAGCACGTGCCGCGTTACCCGCCTCCGCAGCGAGCGTGACCTCGACGCCGCGCGCGACGCCGCCGCGACGTCGCTCCTCCTCCGCCAGACCCGCGCCCTCGCCGACCGAGACGCAGCCTCCGTGTGGGGTGATCCCGTCGCCTGCTCGGCCGCTGAAGCGGCGCTTCGCGAGATCGCCTCGCACGTCCGGCGCCTTTTCGGCGCCTGACCCACGTATCCGCGCCCGGACGAGCAGCCGTCCGGTCACTCCTACCGCAAGGAATTCATGCCTAATCAGCTCCTCACCCCTGACAACATCGCCTCGACTGCCGCCGCGCTCGTCGGTAAGGGCCTCGGCCTCGCCGCGCTCCTGCACCGCGACCTCGAAGCCGACTTCAGCGCAGGCTCCGGCGACACCGTGAAGGTCCGCGTGCCCGGCGCGATCGCTGTCCAGACGAAGGGCATCTACGACACGACGACCCCGCTCGTCCGGGGCTCGATCTCCGAGCAGTCGATCGACGTCAAGCTGACGACCCACGCCTACGACAGCGTCGTGCTGTCCGAGGGCGACATGGACCTGGAGGTCGCCGACTTCGCGAAGCAGATTCTTCTCCCGCAGGCCGACGCGATCGTGAACTACGTCGAGCGCACCGTCGCCGCGACGCTGAAGGCGACGCCGGAGACCGAGTTGAGCTACGACCCGGCCGACCCGGCCCGGGTCTTCACGCAGATTCGCCGCCAGCTCCGCGACAACGGGGTCCCCACCACGGCGACGCTGATCACTGCCGTCGGTTCCGGCGTCATGGCCGACCTGATCGACGGGCCCGTCGGCTCGTCCGGAACCACGTTCGATGCCGACGGGAAGGTCCGCGGCTTCGAGGTCATCGAGTCCACCCGTCTCGCCGCTGACGAGATCGTGGCCTTCGTCCCTGAGGCGTTCGCTCTCGTCGTCCGCGCCCCGGCGGCGCCCGACGGCGCACCTTACTCCGCGTCGGTCAAGTCGGAAGGCTTCGCCCTTCGCCACATCCGTAGCTACGACCCGAGCCTCGCGGTCGACACGTCGCTCCTGAGCGCCTTCGTCGGCGTTCAGGCGATGCCGCTGGCGGTCGACAACGAAGACGGGACCGTGACGCTGAAGCCCAACGCAGGCGCCGTCCGCGTCCTGACCGCCTCGGCCTGAGAGGAACCCCATGCCTAGCCTCGAAGTCATCGCGGCCGTCGTCGACGACGTCCTCCGCAACAGCCCGGTGCCGTCGGTCGACGAGCTCGCTCCCGCGACCGCCGCTCGTGTCCGCGCCGAAGCACTCCGCCGAGGCGTGAGCCTCGCCGAGATCATCGCCGAGGGCCTTCGACTCGATCACGAGCAGCGCGAGGCGACCCTCCGCGCCGACCGGATCGCCACCCGCGCGCGCCGCGCGTGCCGCGGGAGCGGCACCCGCCGGATCGTGTACACGACGCAGGCGTAACAGCTGGAGGGGCCGCATAGGGGAGCGGCCCCTCCTCCCTGCTCGTCGACAGGCGAGTAATCGACAGGTGCTCGGCGGCGGCCAGGGCCCGTCCCGCCACACCGTGACGCCGTCGCCCTTGTCCCCGTACGTCACAGCGCTCATCCGGTCGGAGATGCCAGCAGACCTTTCACACGGTCAGTACGCCGCCGTTGGGGCCGACGTCGGGTGCGCGGAAACAGAGGGCAAATGGCTGTACCGGCGAGACGGGCGCCTCTCAGACTCGACTCCCGGTCCGTGCCGCGTGCGCAGCAGCTGAGCTGACGCTTCGCCACGCGGCGTTCGCAACAAGATGAGTTCGTCGTCTCACAGCCACTACCGAGCGATCATGCTGCGTCGTTCCACCGCTTCCCTAGCTGAACCCAGAGGTGATCAACGGGCGCTGCGCCCGCGCTGACAAGCTCGTCCGTTAGAGCGGCGATCCCTGCCAGCAGGTCGTGCATCGGCCCCTCTGCGGTGTAGGAACCGGTACTCACGTTTACGAATCCGTAGTCGCGCAGGACACCGCGACAGCGGTTGGTAGTCGCGCTGCCGTAGTCGCCTTCCAGGGAGAACCGGATGTTCGCAATCGCCATTGATAATCCCTCGCGTCGAAGTTTCTCGAAGGATACCCAGAACCATGACCTGGCCGGCCACCCCAACTCGGGGAGCAAGTCTTGACCGCACCTCGCAGCCTCACCCCGTCCCGCTGATTGAAGCTGGCTCCAGATCGAGGTCCCCCAACCGCTGAACCGTCGTGGCACCTGACGGTTGTCGCGCGTCGCCGCTGTTCTTCCCCGACGACAACTGCTGCCTGCTGCCTGCTGCCTGCTGCCTGCTGGCCGACTCGACTCGAACCGCCGTCGTCCGAGGCCCATCGCCCAACGCGGACCACCCGACAGGAACCAAGCGACTTTCGAATCGTCTGACCGCGGGGAGGGACTCCCCGGGGTGGGGAGTCCCCCGAACCGAACCGGCATAGCGAGCGGCTGCGAGCGTGAGTCTGAGGTTTTCAACAACTGCCCGGGACGCGGGGGTGTTCGCGCGACTAGCGGGACCGTGGCCGCGACCGGACCGGTTCAAACCAATCCTCCGCGAAAGCCGAGCGACGGGAGGCTCTCCTCAGGATCAAGGCGGCCAACTGGACGCCCCTCTCCGCACACGGCCTCTGGGGAACATGCCCGCGCGGCGATGCGGACCGCTCGTTGCGAGCACTACCCTTGGACGATGGAGCGAAACCACCTCTACTACGGCGACAACCTTGAAGTGATGCGAAAGAGCATCGACTCGGAGAGCGTCGACCTGGTGTACCTGGATCCGCCGTTCAACAGTGCTCGAAACTACAACGTCATCTTCAACCGCGTCGACCGAGCCGACTCGGAGGCTTCCGCGCAAATCGAAGCGTTCGAGGATACTTGGACTTGGACGCCCGAGACGGACCGCCAGTACGACAAATACGTTAACGGCGAATTACCTCCAAAAGTTTCCGACACGCTTGTAGCAATGCGAACGCTTTTGGGAGAGAACGACGCATCCGCCTACCTCGTGAACATGGCACCGCGGCTTGTCGAACTCCACCGCGTCTTGAAGCCCACCGGCTCCGTCTACCTACACTGTGACCCGACGATGAGTCACTACTTGAAGATCCTGCTTGACGCGATCTTCGGACCGAAGCAGTTCCGCAACGAGATAATCTGGCACTACAGCGGATGGAACAAGAAGCTCAAGGCTCATTACGAGCGTCGTCACGACGTGATCCTTTCTTATTCAAAGTCCGACGCGCTCGCGTTCAACTCTGTCACCCAGCCCTGGCTTTCGAAAGAACAGTACCTGACCACACGAAAGCAAAAGCTGCACCGTGAGGAGGACGGCCGCGAATATGTAATGAGCGACCGCGGAGGCGGCCAGCGGATCAAGCGGTACATCGAAGAAGCGATGGCGTACGGGCGACCGATGGACGACGTATGGACGATCGACAAGCTGAATAATTCGTCCGCGGAAGCCCTCGGTTACCCCACACAAAAGCCCCTTGCTCTTCTAGAACGAATCATCTTAAGCGCTACAAAACCCGGGGACGTGATCCTCGATCCGTTCTGTGGCTGCGGTACTTCGGTAGACGCCGCTGAGAAGCTCGGGCGACGTTGGCTAGGCATTGATATCACGTATATCGCCATTGACCTCATCGAGAAGCGACTGGTGAGCACCTATGGCGAGGATATCGAGGACTCCTTTGTCGTCTCGGGTATCCCGCACGACAAGGCTGCAGCTTTTGCACTCTTCAAGAAGAACCCGTTCGACTTCGAACGCTGGGCGGTATCGATGATCGGAGCTCAACCCAACGCGAAGCAGGTCGGTGATAAGGGAATCGACGGTGTCGCGCGCTTCCCTCTCGGACCGAAGGGTCAGTACGGCCGGATTCTTGCCTCCGTCAAGGGCGGCAAGCAACTGAATCCGGCGATGGTGCGCGACCTCGTCGGCACGGTGGAAACCCAGAAGGCGGAACTTGGAGTGCTTATTACTCTGAGTGAACCCACAAAGGGCATGATAGACGCGGTCAATCATGCCGGGAATTACACACACCCGGCAAATGGTCAGGTGTACCGCAAGATTCAGATAATCACCGTCCCCGAGCTTCTCAGCGGGAAAAGACTTATCCTGCCCCCGACGCTACTTCCGTACATTCAGGCGCAGCGCAAGACCGCAACGCAGGAAGAATTCACCCTTTGGGACCACTGACCCTCTGACTCTGCTGAAGGCCGCGCCTTCCGTTGAAGCGGCCTTCGGTTTTGCTTTCAGGGAAGCACCGTCAGCTCTCCCTCCGGCGGCCCGCGACGGAGGGAGGCGCAGCGACAGCACTTGTTTACCTAGCAATTCATTGCCTCAGTCCCACACTCCCATTTGTGGCAACTGCCCTGTTACGGAAGCGGTCAGACTTCGCGACCAGCTGCAACTCACCTCTGCCGTGCATTCGGTAGCGCGGACGCCAAACATCGAAGAGGTACGTCGGGGCGCATCGTCGCGAGGGTCAAGTACGGCGCCTTGCGCGACGGGGCACCAGTCCGACAATCGCTAGAAAGGCACCTCGGGCACGGACTACGACCCCGCCTGGGGATACCACAACGCAGGCGTTTCGTGTCCTCTCGACGCTCAGCGCTCCTCGCGGTACTCGTCGAGCAAGCGCCTCATCGTGTCCGGTTCATAAGGGAAGAGCTCGTTCGCATCGTCAAGCGCTTCCTTGACTTCCGGCCGCTTGTAAAGGATGCGTGCCTCTTCGTAGTGGGGAGTCTGAAGGCGCCGGAACACATCGACCCACTCATCGAGGTCCGCTACGCGAACAGGGATGCTCCCTGGCCCCATAAGAGGTCCGTAGCTGAGGAAGGCCAGCAGGCGAACCTGACCGTCCGGGCCGGTGACTTCGCTCAGTTCAGCGGTAGCCTGACTGTTGTCAACGTCGCATTGGCCCTTGTGAACGATCCGGAAGTTACTCTTTCGTTCACCGTTATCCCAGACAAGCAGCCCCTTGCTCGGCGACTCGATCGCATCGCCACACTCGTCACAGATCCATGAGTTTATCGTGTCCACGTACCCTCCTTGGTAGCGGAAGTGAGCATATCGGGCCGCGCTACGCCGCCGTGTCTTCTTCAGTGCCGCACCGCAAATTCATCGTGAGACAACCGCGGTCTCGACCGCTCCCGCCACCGTGGCCATTGCTTCAGGCCCGGCGTCAGAGAGGCGGATGCGGGGCAACTTCCGCACCTCGGTGGCCGGAAGGGCGGATCGGCAGAGCCTCGATGATCAGCCCACGGGCAAGGCTCGCTGTGGTAGCTGCACTACGAAGGCCCACTCGCATTCAGCGGTGGGGCACTCTCGCATTGTGACGTCGGTGGCAGTCGCCAAGCTCGGCGCATGGCACGCCGACGCTCTGACCGCTTCCAGCCTCCGGTGACCGGGACCCCCTTCAGCCTCTCCCCGGAGGCGTACGGGGGCCCGGTCGTCGGCGCTGAGCTCCTGCCCGTCCGCACGTACGTCCAGACGCCGGACGGGCTCTTCCGCGTGGACGGGGTCGCGGTCTCGCAGACCCCGGACGCGGTCCTCGTGCGCTGGGATCGCGACGACGGGTTGACGCTCGACGCCTGGGTCTGGAGCGCTGGCGTGAAGCACAAAAGGGGCCCGTCCCGCGTGAGCGAGTAGGGACCACTGTTCGCTGCATCGGCGAGGGTGTCGAAGGAGATGGCCGATCTTCTTTGGTCCCCGCACGCCCAAGACCGCTCTGACAATCGCCAGCAAAACGCCTCGCGCACGATCACGCCCTCACCCTGGGGACGACCCGGGACCGGGGCGTTTCGTCGTTGTCAGGCGCGCCAGCGCCGAGCTTTCTCCAGCGCCGCCTCGGCAATCCATCAACTCACGGCCGCGGTCCCGTCGCGCTTCGAGACTTCGGCGATCTCGGCGAGCTCGCTGTCGGCGAGCCGGACGCATTGGGGCTTGAGCTTGTCGTTGTCGGGCAGCAATCGAAACGCCGACCGTCGCATCCCCACGACCTACTCCGACGAGTCCTACGTGATCGGCTGGGCGCCGAGGCCGCTCCTGGACGAAGCCGACGACTACCTCGTCGCCGCGTAGGATCGCGGCATGGAAACCCTGACGCTGATCGTCTCCGTCGCCGCCTTTGCCGTCTCGCTCGCCGCCTTCCGCGCAGCGGCCCGAGGAGCTCGCCGATAGTAGCCGTCGACGAGCGGACCACGCGATGGATCGACCCGCCCGAACCCGAAAGCCCCTGACCCTGCCCGGTCGGGGGCTTCATTCTATCCTGAGGTAATCTCGCGCCATGGCTATCACGAACCGCCCTTATGACGACAACAAGATCGTCGAGTTGACCAAGTCACTGGATCCGAGCACAGAGCTCCTCGGCGAACCAGTGGTGTCGAGCGTGCAAGTCGGCTACGCAGACCGCGACCGCGTGAATAAGTGGATCGAGTATGCCGAGGTCAGCTGGACCACTACCGTGCGCGTCCTGCCTGAGAAGGCGTCGGAGATTCTCGACCAGGCTTCGCTCAATAACTAGCCCCACCCGAAAAGAGCCCGGCCGTTCTCCACGGCCGGGCTCTGCTCACAGAGCGTCCGCCAGAGCGCACACCGCACTGTTGGGCGTGCCGAAGCGGTTCGCCGTGATGGACACCGCCTGCTCGCGGAGGAAGGGCAGCATCTCGATCCGCCCGGCCTCGGTCACCGGCTCCGCGTAGACCGCCACGTCGGGGCGACCGTCGACCGCCTCGTACAGGGCCGACGCCGAGCCGCCGATGAGCCGCACGCGGGTCGACGGGCCTCGGGCGACACGGGCACCGAACGCCGAGTCGGACTCCGACGACGTGGCCGACCGGACGATCGGCAGCGCGGCGATCGCAGCCGGGACGGTCCCCGTCGACGAGACGTCGATCGTCGTCCCGGCACGGAGCGCGGCGGCGACGACCCGGACCAGGGACTCGACGTCATCCGGCTCAGAGGATGCCAGTCGCACGTGCACGCCCGGGAACGGCAGGTACCGTGCGATGTTCCGTTCGGCCGACAGCCCGGACACGTCCACCGCGGCGCCGAAGACCGACGTCCACGCCAGCTCGTCCGAGGCCAGCGCCCGGGACAGCGCCGGGGAGGAGACACCGGCGGCACGGACGAACGCCGACACGGCCGCCGAAACCGGAGCACCGGCGGTGGCGTCGGCAGGTGCCCACGACCCGAGCCCGACCAGGTAGTTCAGCCCACCGGCCTTGGTGCCCGCACCGACGGCCGACTTCTTCCACCCGCCGAACGGCTGCCGGCGCACGATCGCCCCGGTGATGCTGCGGTTCACGTAGAGGTTGCCGGCCTCGATGCGGGACAGCCACGTGCCGATCTCCGCCGGGTCGAGGGAGTGCAGGCCCGAGGTCAGGCCGTAGTCGACCTCGTTGACGATGTCGATCGCCTCGTCGAGGGTCGCGGCGCGCATGACGCCGAGCACTGGGCCGAAGTACTCCGTGCGGTGGAACGCCGACCCGCGGGCGACACCACCGCGGACCCCGGGGCTCCAGAGCTTGCCGGTGTCGTCGAGCTTCCGCGGGCGGACAGCCCAGGACTCCCCCGCGCCGAGCGTCGTCAGGCCGTCGAGCAGCTTGCCCGCGGCCGGTTCGACGATCGGTCCCATCTGCGAGGTCGGGTCCGTCGGGTAGCCGACGGTCATCGAGGACACGGCGTCGACGAGCTGCGAGTGGAAGCGGCGCGAGCGGGCGACGGACCCGACGAGCACGACGAGCGACGCGGCCGAGCACTTCTGGCCGGCGTGCCCGAACGCCGACGCGACGACGTCCTTGACGGCGAGGTCGAGGTCGGCGGACGGCGTGACGATGATCGCGTTCTTGCCCGACGTCTCGGCGAGGAGCGGCAGGTCCTTGCGGAACGACCGGAACAGCGACGCGGTCTCGTAGGCGCCGGTCAGGATCACGCGGTCGACGAGCGGCGAGGCGACCAACGTCGAACCCAGGTCGGCCTCCGAGACGTCGACGAACGCGAGCACGTCCGCGGGGGCACCCATGGCGTCCAGCGCGGTGTCGATGACCGACGCCAGCACCGCACCGCTGCGGGCGGCCGGCGGCGCGGGCTTCAGCACGACGGCGGACCCGGCTGCCAGGGCGGCGAGCGTCGACCCGGCGGGGATCGCCACGGGGAAGTTCCACGGCGGGGCGACCAGGGTCAGCGCTGCCGGGGAGAAGGTGGCGCCGTCGACCTCGTCGAGCGCCGCGGCCATGTCGCCGTAGAAGTGGGCGAAGTCGATCGCCTCGGAGACCTCGGGGTCGGCCTGGTCGATCGTCTTCCCGGTCTCGGAGGCCATCACCTCGATGAGGGCCGCACGGTTGGCCTCGAGCGCGTCGCCGACGGCGTGGAGCACCGCACCACGCGCCGCCCCTGACCAGGTCCCCCAGACGGCACCCGCGCTGCGGACGCGCTGCAGCACCGAGGTGAGCTGCGCGTCGGACGTCAGCCGAGCCTCCTGGACGCCCCGGACCCCGAGCGTCGACGACGCGATCCGCTCGGTGATGGCCGCACCCCAGGCGCGGGTGGCGGCGACCGAGGGGTCGCTGTCCGGGGTGTTCTCGAAGTGACCGGGGGTCGGACGGCCGACGGCCGCGTAGCGGTCGGCGACGCGGTGCGACTCCGGGACGGCGAGCCCGTCCGGTCGCGACAGCGGTTCCAGGGACGCCCGGAACCGGGACTCCTCGCGGGCGAACAGCGACGGCGACGCGTGCAGCGAGAAGACCGCGGACATGAAGTTGTCCTGCGAGGCGCCCTCCTCCAGTCGGCGGATGAGGTAGGCGATCGCGACGTCGAACTCGCCCGGGTGGACGACCGGCGTGTACAGCAGCAGCGACCCGACGGTCCTGCGCACCGCGGCGGCCTGCCCCTGGGCCATGCCGAGCAGCATCTCGAACTCGATGCCGTTGCGCACTCCGCGCTCACCGGCCAGCAGCCAGGCGTGCGCGACGTCGAACAGGTTGTGGCCGGCGACACCGACGCGGACGTTCGCCACGCGGTCGGGCGTCAGCGCCCAGTCGAGCACCCGCTTGTAGTTCGTGTCCGAGTCCTGCTTCGTGTGCCAGGTCGCGAGCGGCCAGCCGTGGACCGAGGCCTCGACCTGCTCCATCGGCAGGTTCGCGCCCTTGACCAGGCGCACCTTGATGCCGGCGCCACCGCGGGCGCGACGGGCGGCGGACCACTCCTGCAGGTGCTGCATCGCGGCGAGCGCGTCCGGCAGGTAGGCCTGCAGCACGATCCCGGCTTCGAGCCCCAGGAACGCCGGCTCGTCGAGGAGCTTCGTGAAGACCGCGATCGTCAGGTCGAGGTCCTTGAACTCCTCCATGTCGAGGTTGATGAACTTCGCCGGATCGGAGGATGCGGCGCGGGCGAAGAGCGGGCGCAGTTTGTCGACGATGTCGTCGACGGCGTGGTCGAAGGCCCACGGCGAGTGCGGGTGCACGGTCGAGGAGACCTTGATCGACACGTAGTCGACGTCGGGGCGCGCGAGCAGCTTGTGGGTGCCCTCGAGCCGTCGGGCCGCCTCGCCCTCGCCGAGGACGGCCTCGCCGAGCAGGTTCACGTTGAGGCGGACGCCGTCCTGCTTGATCTTCGCGATCGCGGGACCGAGCTTCGCGTCGGTCGCGTCGACGATGAGGTGGCCGACCATGTTCCGCAGCACGCGTCGGGCGACGGGGACGACGACACCCGGGAGGCTCGGCGCGAGTCCGCCACCGAGGCGCACCAGACCACGGAGCGCGCTGGGCAGGAAGCCGGGTGCGTCCGGCGCGATGGCGCGCAGCTTCCGCGCGGCGACGCCGAGGTCCTCCGGTCGGACGACCCCGTCGACGAACCCGACGGCGAACGCGAGGCCCTTCGGGTCGGCGAGCACACCGGCGAGCTGCTTCGCCGAGCCGTCGACCGGGTGGGTCTCGGCCTCGGCCAGCCACTGCCGGACGAGGGCGACGGACTCGTCGGCGAGTCCGGCGTGGTCGGTGGCGGATGCGCGGTCGGTCGTGGTCGCTGCGTCGTTGCGCGGCTGGACGTCGGTCATGGGATCAGTGTGTCGCTCGCGCTTCCGGTAGCGGAAGCAACTCTTCCTGATGTGTTCCGTTCAGGTGAACTACCCTTTCGTCATGCTCGACGTCCGCCGCCTGGTGCTCCTCCGCGAGTTGTCGATCCGCGGAACGGTCGCCGCTGTCGCCGAAGCGATGAACTTCACCCCGTCGGCGGTCTCGCAGCAGCTCGCGGTGCTCGAGCGCGAGGCTGGCGTGCAGCTCCTCCGGAAGGCCGGACGGCGGCTCCAGCTCACCCCGCAGGCCGAGGTGCTCGTGGCCGCGGCGGGCGACGTGCTCGACACGCTCGAGCGGGCGCAGTCCACGGTCGAGGCCACGCTCACCAGCGTGCAGGGGCGCGTCCGGGTCGCCGTGTTCCAGTCGGCCGCGCTCGCCCTGATGCCGAACGCGCTGCGCATCATGGTGACCGAGCACCCGGGTGTCCGCGTCGAGATGGTGCAGCGCGAGCCGGAGACCGCGCTCAACGAGACCTGGGCGCGCGACTTCGACATGGTCATCGCCGAGCAGTACCCGGCACACGCGGCCCCGCGGTTCCCGGGCCTCGACCGACGCGACCTGACGACCGACGCCGTCCGCCTGGCGCTGCCGCCGGTGGACACGTCGCTGTGGCCGGTGGACTCCCTGACCGGTGCGGCCGACCTGCCGTGGGTGATGGAGCCGCGCGGGACGGCGTCGCGGCACTTCGCCGAGCAGCTCTGCCGACGATCGGGCTTCGAACCCGACGTCCGCTACGAGACCGCGGACCTGCAGGCGCAGATCCGGTTGATCGAGTCGGGCAACGCCGTGGCGCTGATGCCCGACCTCGTCTGGGCCGGTCGCTCGACCACCTGTCGGCTGCTGGACCTGCCCGGTGACGCCGAGCGGACGATCTTCACGGCGCAGCGGACCGCGTCGTCGCTCTCCCCCGCGGTGGCAGCGCTCCGGGACGCCCTCGAGCGGGCTGCGGCGACGTCCCGTTCCTGAACGCCCCATGTCGGGTTTTCCCTGATCATGACAGGGTTCGCGCAGCTTTTTCCGTGACGGAACCGTGACCGTTCCGACTGCTCGCGGGGGTCTGCCGCACCCTACGATCGGCTCCGAGGGAGCCGTTCGGCCCCACCAGCACGTCCGTCCCATCGGGGGGAACCCATGCACCTGTCCTGCAGGTCGGCAGTCCGCGTGTCCGCGGCCGCCGGCACCGTCGTCGCCATGATCGCGATGTCGTCCGCGTTCGGCGTCGGCGCGGCCGTCGCCGACGAAGCGCCAGCCACGTCCACCACGAGTCCGTCGGTCACGCCCACGCCCAGGTCCGGGCCCGGGCCCGTCGACGCCACCGAGGCCGCGGCCGACCCGACGCCGACGCCGACGGTCGAGCCGAGCGCCGAACCGAGCGCGGACCCGTCCGACGCACCGCCCACCACCGCAGCCCCGACGCCCAGCGCCGACCCCGCTGTCCCGGCTGACAGCGTCCCGACGCCGGCCGCGGCCTCCACGCCCCCCACGGTCCCGACCGCGGACGCCACTCCGGCGGCCGCCCCGGCAGCCACGGCAGCCGGCACCGTCGCCGTCAGCGGCACCGCGACGACCTGGCACACGCTCCGCGCCGTGACCGACGGCTGGCCGACCGGCACCACCTTCACCTACCAGTGGACGCTCGGCACCCAGGTGGTCGACGGCGCGACGGGCGACTCCTACGTGCTCGGGGCCTCCGAGGCCGGGAACGACCTCACCGTCGCCGTCACGGGAACCGCTCCCGACGAGGACCCCACGACGGTCACGAGTGCATCGGTGCGTGTGGAGACCAACGACGGGTCGACGTTCACGACCGGTGTCCGCGAGCTCGACGCGGCCGCTGGCGACACGATCTCGATCCCGATCCAGGCGCTGACCGGTGACCAGGGCGGTCTGCAGTACGGGGTGAGCAGGACAGCCGAGGGTCCGGTCGACGTCGGAGCCCTGCCCGTGGGGCTGACGCTCTCGAGCACCGGCGTGCTCTCCGGCTCGAGCACCACGGCGCGGGTCGTCGACTTCTGGGTGCTCGCGCGCACGACGCAGCAGCCGGACGGCGCGGCGGGGCAGCACGTGCAGCTCCGCATCGGTCTCGCCGCCGACGCCCAGATGTCCGCCGGGGTCAGCAGCAACGACCTCGACGACACCTCCGCATGGACGGTCTTCGCCGACGGGACGATCCTCTTCAACAGGAGAACGGACCCGACCCGACCGATCACCTCCATGGTGGGTGCCGGCATCACCGTCAACGCCGGCCTGAGCGACCGCTACGGCAACACGGAGCCCTACGCGGTGGTCGACAACGACTGGACGTCCTCCGTCGCCAGTGACGTCCTGGGCAAGTACGACCCGGGTACCGGTGTCGGCTTCTTCGAACCCGGCGACCGTGTGCTCACCGGCAGGGCCGTCGACGGCCGGACGATCAGCTTCACCGTGCACGTCGCTCCTGCCGAGGCAGCGGTGGCGCCGACAACGCCCGCCGAGGTCCCGGTTGCAGCGGGCTCTGACGGGCCGGGGGCCGGAGCGTCAGGACCGACGCAGCTCGCCTTCACGGGTGCCGACGAGACCGGTCCGATCGCCTGGGCGCTCGGACTCCTCGCGGCCGGTGCTGCCCTGCTGACGGCTCGTCTGGGTCGCCGTCGCGCCTGACGAGAGAACACGACACGAGGGCGTCCCCACCGGGGGCGCCCTCGTCCGCGTTCCTGACCGGCCGCACAGCAGCACCCCCAACGCGAGTGACATTGCGCGTTTCCGACTACCGCCCCGCGCGCGGATACCAATACGCTCCGATCACGTCGGGGATTCTCGGCGAATTCTTATGTTCCGGCACCCGACCGGACTGCATCCCTGGGGGAACCCGTGCACCGAAGCACCTCCGGAGCTCGACGCGCCTGCGCTGTCGGCACCACCATCGCACTCATCGGTCTGACCACCGGCCTCGGCCTCGTGACCGCGACCGCGGCCTCCGCCGACGAGATCAGCGACCCGACCACCAGCGTCTCCGCGCCCGTCGACTCGACTGGCCCGACGGCCCCGGCCGACGGCACGCCCGCACCGGACGACGCCCAGCCGACCGCTCCCGCGTCCACGGAACCGGCAGCGCCCGCGTCGACCGAGCCGGCAGCGCCCGCATCGACCGAGCCCGCTGCCCCGGCGCCGACCGCGCCGGCGACGCCTCGGCCCACGAAGCCCACCGCTCCGTCGAGCTCCGCACCGACGGCTGACGCCTCCGCCCCCGCTACCGCGCGCATCGCCGCCGAGATCGTCGGCGACGCGAAGGTCGGCTCGGTCCTGCGCGTCGACACCGCCGACATCACCGGTCCGTACGCGTACGCCTGGTCCGTCGGGGACGGTCCGACCGTCTCGACCAAGCCGTCCTTCCCGGTCACGGGAGCCGAGATCGGTTCGACCATCACCGTGGTCGTGACGGGCGCCGACGACGTCACCGCCGAGGCCACGACCGCCGCGGTCACCGAGGACGTCACCTTCGGCGGGGACGCCACCTCCTACGACGAGCCCCTGGTCATCGACACGACGGCCGGCACCACGTTCGCGCAGTCGTTCGCCGTCACCGCGGGCAGCGGCGACGTGACCTACTCCGTCGGGTACGCCGAGCCGGAGTGGGCCGACCCGACCGACCCCGACGACCAGCCGGCGTCGTACCTGCCGGACGGCGTAAAGCTCGACCCCGCGACCGGCCTGCTCAGCGGCATGTCGACCAACGCGAGCTACTACGACTTCACCGTCGTCGCGAGCAACGGCACCTCGACCGCGACGCAGTACGTCGAGGTCGTCGTCGCGCCGGACGCCGCGATCGGGGTCTTCGCCTCGGCCATCGACACGTCGCCGGAGGACCTGTTCCTCGGTGAGGACGGGCGGACGACCGACGCGACCGGATGGATCATCACGCCCGACGGTGAGATCGAGACGATCCACTTCTCGTCCTCCAGCGACGACGAGATCAACTACGGCCTCGCCGACGGCGGACAGCCGACGGTCAAGCAGGGGCAGTCGCTCTGGATCTCGGGCAGCTCCGTCGACCAGTACGGCAACCCGACCGACGAGTGGGAGGACGACGAGGACTACCCGTTGCCGACCGTCACGAGTGACCACGCCACCGACGTGATCGCGTTCGACGAGGACTCCTTCTCGACGAAGGTGACGTTCCCGCACGCGTCCGAGCACCGCCTCACGGTCGCACAGGACGACGTCTCGGTGTCGTTCCCCGTCACCGTGGTCCCGACCCCCGCGGTCGTCCCGGCGGCCGCGGCTCCGGTCTTCCCGGTGGGAGCCGCTCCGATCGCCTCCGCGCCGACCGCCGGCCGTCAGCTCGCCTACACCGGCTCCGACACCACGGACGCCCTGCCCTGGGCGCTCGCGATGCTCCTCGCCGGGGCCGGCCTGGTCGGCTTCCGCGTGCTGCGCCGCCGCACCCAGCGCTGACCCGCGCGACACAGCGAACACCACGAGGGCGTCTCCACCGGGGGCGCCCTCGTCCTCTCCCGTTCCTGCCCACCCGGCCAGCGAACGCTCACGATCCGGCACCCGACCGGACTTCACCCCTGGGGGAACCCGTGCACCGCAGCACCTCCGGAGCTCGACGCGCCTGCGCCGTCGGCACCACCATCGCACTCATCGGCCTGACGACCGGCCTCGGCCTCGTCACCGCGACCGCGGCCTCCGCCGACGAACTCGCGGACCCGACCACCGGCCAGAGCGCGCCGGTCGCGCCCGCCGACCCGACCGCCGACCCGACGCCGGGCGCGACCCCGACCGACCCGGCCAGCCCGACGACGCCGGCGACCGACCCGTCCGGTGCGCCGACCGCGGGACCCGACCAGGGCCTCCCGACCGACGCGCCGACAGCCGCAGCGCCCACCGGAGCCGGCCACGGCACGCCGACCGCGGCCCCGACCACCGGCGCCGGGCCGAGCACCCTGCCGCCGTCGCTCACCGCACCGCGCGCCACCACCCCGTCCCCCGCGGCGACGACGCCGACCGTGACGATCACCGGCACGCCCCGCGCTGGCGAGGACCTGGTCGCGAAGACGTCGGGCTTCACCGCCCCCGCCACGTACTCCTACGTCTGGACCGTCGGCGACGTCGTCGCTGCCGAGACCGGTGCGAGCTACACCGTGCAGACCGCCGACATCGGCAAGGTCGTCCACGTCACCGTGACGAGCGGCACCGAGACCGCCGAGGCCCGGACCGCCACCGCTGTCCCGCTGCCGCCCGCCTTCACGGAGGGCACGATCCAGGAGGACCCGCTCGTCCTCACCACGGTCGCCGGGGAGCCTTACTCGTACACGTTCACCGCGACCGGCGAGCCGGCACCGGAGTACGCGCTCGACTTCTTCGATGACGACGAGGTCGCCGACGTCGGCGACGGCTACACGCCCGACCTGGACCTGCCCGACGCGACGACCTTCGAGGACGGCGTCCTGACCGGCACCCCGACGGGCGCCTCGACGTACACCTTCAGCGTCGACGCCACGAACGCGGGCGGGACGGCGAAGCAGTACGTCGAGCTCGACGTCCTGCCCGCAGCTCCCGCAGGGCTCGAGGTCACCACGGGCGACCGTGACGACCTGACGAAGAACGGTGAGGTCGTGGAGTGGATCATCGCGCCGGACGGCGCCGTGTCGACGCTGCACTTGACGCAGGAGGTCGACGAGGACGGCAACGGGTACGGCTTCGGGTTCTCTGACCCCGGCGGCCGGCCGACGATCGAGCAGGGCGGCACACTGTTCATCTCCGGCAACACCGTCGACGAATTCGGCAACTACACCGACGTGCCCACCGACGACGAGGGTGGCTGGACCTACCCGACGCCGACCGTCACGTCGGACGTGGCGAGCGACGTCGTCCGGACCGACCCGGAGAACGGCGACTACGGCATGGTCGACGTCACCGTGCACGAGGCCTCGACGCACCACCTGACCGTCGCCGACACCGCTGCCGGCTTCGCCACGGCGTTCGACGTCGAGGTCACGCCGACCGCGGCGGTCGCCCCGGTGCCCCCGGTCGCGTTCGTCCAGCCCGCCGCACCGGCAGCCGCCCCGGTCGCCGCCGCGCCGACCGCCGGCCGGCAGCTGGCCTACACCGGCTCGGACGCCACGAACGCCCTCCCCTGGGCGCTCGCGATGCTCCTCGCCGGTGCCGGTCTGGTCGGCTTCCGCACCCTCCGCCGCCGCGCCCAGAGCTGACGGCCCCTCCTGGTCGCGTCGGGTGCACCCCTGACACGGCCGGGAGGCTCCTCCCGCGGCCCCGTCCGACCGGTCACCGGTCCGACGGGGCCGTCCTGCGCGTCCCCGTCCGTCACGCCGCCCGGTCGGTACCGTTGGCGCCATGCCCACACTGCTGCACATCGACTCCTCGGCCGACCTCGCCCACTCCCGCTCACGCGCCCTGACCGCCGCGTTCGCCGATGCCTGGCGTGCCCGGGGTCCGGAGTACACGGTGGTCCGCCGCGACCTGCACACGGACCCGCTGCCGCACCTGGAGACCTCGGCGCTGCACTGGGCCGCCGCGGACCGCACCGCCGAGGAGTCCGTCGACCCGCAGGCCGAGGCGCTGCGGCAGGCGGTGATCGACGAGCTGCTCGGCGCCGACGTCGTCGTGATCGGCGCACCGTTGTACAACTACACCGTGCCGTCGACCCTCAAGGCCTGGATCGACCGCGTGCACGTGCCCGGGGTGCTCGCCCCGGCGGCCGAGGGCGACGCCCAGCCCCTCGCCGGTCGGCCCGTCGTGACCGTCGTCAGCCGCGGTGGCACCTACGACGTCGGCACCCCGACCGAGCACTGGGACCACGGCTCCCCCGTGCTCGAGATCGTCCTCGGGAGCGCGCTCGGCATGCGCCACCACCCGATCACCGTCAGCGCGACGCTCTCCGACCGGCTGCCGGCCCTCGCACCCATGGCCGACCACGCGGCGGCTGAGTTCCACGACGCCAAGACCACGCTCGAGCGCCTGGCGGCGACGCTCGGCTGATCAGGCGGGACGGACCTCGCCGCGGCGACCGAGCAGGTCCGCGTGGAAGGCCGTCTGCGTCAGCGCGCTCGCGAGCAGGAAACCCCGCATCGACGCGATGCCCCCGCTGAACGGCACGCGGGACGCGACCTCGAACAGCGTCGGAGCGTCCAGCGTGTCGAGGGCCGCGGCAACGTGGGCGCTCCGCTCCTCCCGGTGGCGCGCGAGGGTCACGGCGCGGGACACCACGTCGCGGAAGCGGTACTCGTGGCCAGGGCAGACCTCGAGGTCCGCGTACCCGTCGAGCCGCGCCAGGGACGCCAGGTAGTCGCCGAGGGGGTTCGTCTCCGTCCACCCGCCGAGCCCGAGCCCGGAGTTGATCCGCGGCAGCACGTGGTCGCCGGTGAACAGCAGCCCGTCGGCCTCGTCGACGAAGCACAGGTGCCCGCCCGTGTGCCCGGGGGTCCACAGCGCCCGGATCGTCCTGCCCGGGACCGGCAGCACGTCGCCGTCCTCGAGCAGCAGGTCCGCCCACGGCGGTTCGGCGGCACCGAGCCCGATGCGCCGCCCGGTCCCCCACGCCGCGCTCAGCCCATCGCGGAACGCCTGCGGCACGCCCCACGTCGCGATGTCGGCCTCGTGCCGCGCGGCGTCCTCGCGCTCGTGCTCCAGCGCGCGCACCTCGAGCGCGTGCATCGCCACCCGGGCGCCCGAGGCCCGGCGGAGGGCAGCGGCCGCTCCGAGGTGGTCCGCGTGCAGGTGCGTCACGACGACGAGACCGACGTCGGAGACCGTCCGGCCGATGCTGCCCAGCCCCGCGGTCAGCACGTCGAGCGCACCGTCCTCACTCCACCCGGGGTCGATGACCGTCAGCGAGCCGTCCGAGCCCTCGACGACGTACACGAGCGTGGCGTCGGGCACGCCCCCGCGGAACGGGACGGCGAGCGTCCAGATGCCCGGCCGGACCTCCTCGACGGGCGGCAGCTCCCCCGCGGCGAGCGCCGCGGCCTGCACGGTGCTGATCGGGACGGGGGGCGGGGCAGCCGGCGGCGGGGACGGACGGGTCGACACCCGGCCACCATAACGACCGGACGGACGCGGACGAGCCGACCCGGGCCTCCCGGCCGGCGGTCCCGACCCGGACGGACGAACCGAGCCGAGGCTCCCCGACGGCACCTGCGGGTAGACAGGACGCATGGAGATCGCACCGATGCTCGCCAAGGCCGTGCCCGACGTCCCGGACCCCGACAGTGTGAAGGGCGGCCTGCGGTACGAGCCGAAGTGGGACGGCTTCCGCGGGATCGTGACCGTCGACGGGGACGACGTCGAGATCGGCAGCCGCGGTGCGAAGCCGCTCACCCGGTACTTCCCCGAGCTCGTCGAGGCCTTCCGGGCGCAGTTCGGCGGACGCGGCCACCCGGTCGTCCTGGACGGCGAGGTGATCCTGCGGTCCGGTGCGCCGGGGCACGAGAAGCTCGACTGGGAGGCGTTGTCGCAGCGCATCCACCCGGCGGCCTCGCGGATCGCGAAGCTCAGCGCGGAGACACCGGCGCAGTTCGTCGCGTTCGACCTGCTCGCGGCCGACGGTGACGAGCTCGTCGACCTGCCGTTCGACGAGCGGCGTGCGCGGCTCGAAGCCCTGTCCGAGGACTTCGCCGACCCGCTGTTCGTGACGCGGACCACGCTCGACGTGGACGTCGCACGGGGATGGCTGACGACGTTCGAGGGGGCCGGGCTCGACGGCGTCGTCGCCAAGCCCCGCACGCGGGCCTACGAGCCGGGCAAGCGCTCCATGCTCAAGGTGAAGCACCATCGCACCGCGGACGTCGTGGCGATCGGGTACCGCGTCCACAAGAGCGGCAGCGGTGTCGGTTCGCTGCTCGTGGGGTTGTACGGCGACGACGGCGAGGTCCGGCAGGTCGGCGGCGTGTCCGCCTTCTCCGACAAGCGGCGGCTGGCGCTGATCGACGAGCTCGACCCGGTGGTCGTGAAGGACGCGGACGGGAGGCCCGTGACCGGTGCCGGGGAATCGTCGCGGTTCTCGTCGGGTCGCGACACGTCCTTCGTCCGGCTGGCGCCGGAGCTGGTGCTCGAGGTCCGGTACGACCAGATGGAGGGCGACCGGTTCCGGCACACCGTGCAGTTCGAGCGCTGGCGGCCCGACCGCGAGGCCACCTCGTGCGGGTTCGACCAGCTCGAGGTCCCGGCGGCGTACGACCTGCGGGACGTTTTGTCCTGAGCGTCGTTGTCCGTTCTGCGGCCGGCCATGTCCAGTAGTCGAAAGTAGTTAGGCGAACTAGCAACCGCGTGGAATGATCGTCTCCAGCGGCACTCGCAGGGAGTGCCAGCAGATCGGAGCGGATCGACATGAGCAGTGCAACACTTGTCCGCCACTCGCAGCGCCACCCGTTCAGCGAGCTGCGTGAGGCCCGCCACCAGCGCGCCCTGCAGATCAGCGCGGTGATCAGCGGCATCGCCGGCGTCACCGCGACCGCGCTCGCCCTCGTCACGATCGGCCTCGGCGCATGATCGTCGACGGCATCACCGACGCCCACCGCGGCACCTGGTCCAGGCTCACCCGCCTGCACACGGCCACCGTCGTGCTGCCGATGCACACGACGCTCATCGACTCCGCCGACGCGCGGCCCGAGGTCCCCGGGGTCTGAGCCCGCGCCGCTCAGGCGTCCTCCGGTCTGACCGTCTCTGGTCAGGCCTTCTTGGCGCGGGACGGCTGGACGCGGGGCGGCTCCCCCGGCATCTTCGGGAAGTCCGGCGGGAACGGCAGCTCACCGAGCCCGTTCTCCAGGTCCCGCTCCCACCACGCCAGCAGCGGTGCGATCGACGCGGGCTCCTCGCCCATCGCCTCCCACGGGTCGCCGACGGTCCGGAGGCGCTCCGGCATCGTCAGGATCGTGAACGTCGTGGGGTCGGCGTCCCGCAGCTCCTCCCAGCGCAGCGGTGCGGACACCGAGGCGTGCGGGAGTGCACGCGGGCTGTAGGCACCGGCCATCGTCCGGTCGCGGTTCGCCTGGTTGAAGTCGACGAAGACGCGCTCCCCGCACTCCTCCTTCCACCACGCGGTCGTGACCTGGTCGGGCATTCGGCGCTCGAGCTCCCGTGCGGCGGCGATCACCGCGTGCCGCACGTCGAGGAACTCGTGCTCGGGCTCGATCGGGGCGAACACGTGCAGCCCGCGGTTGCCGCTCGTCTTGATCCACGCGGTCAGGCCGACCTCGGCCAGGACCTTGCGGAGCTCCTCGGCTGCCGGCACCGCGTCGTGGAAGTCCGTGCCCGGCTGCGGGTCGAGGTCGATGCGGAGCTGGTCCGGGTGGTCGCTGTCCGACGCCTTCGAGGCCCACGGGTGGAACACGACGGTGTTCATCTGCGCCGCCCACACCGCGACCGCGGGCTCGTCGAGCACCAGCTGCGGGTGCTTCCGGGCGCTCGGGTACGTGACCGTCACGGAGCGCACGTAGTCGGGTGCACCCTTCGGCGGGTTCTTCGAGAAGAACTGCTCGCCGTCAACACCGCCCGGGAACCGCTGCAGCGACAGCGGCCGGTCGCCGTTCGCCCGGACGAAGGCGTCGCCGACCGTCACGAGGTACTGCGCCAGGTCGAGCTTCGTGATGCCGGCGGCCGGCCAGAGCACGCGGGACGGACTGCTGATCCGGACCTCCCGGTCGCCGTCGGGCCCGGGCACGGTCAGCGTCGTCGCTTCGCTCGCCATGCTGGGGAACCTACTCGGCGCTCCGTGTGCGTCCCCACGCGGGCGCTCCGTGTGGGTCCGTCACGCGGACGCGGGCGCTCCGTGTGCGTCGGTCACGCGGCGGGCGCGGCAGGATGGGCGGGTGAGCGCGTACATCGGGGTCGACCTGGCCTGGGGGCTCGGGACGGCGACGCGCCGGCCGAACGAGACCGGGCTGGCCGCGCTCGACGACGCCGGGCGGGTCCGCGACGCCGGGTGGGCCCGGGGCGTGGACGACGTGACCGCCTGGGTCGCGTCGCACCTCGGCCCACGCACGCTCATCGCCGTCGACGCGTCGCTCGTCGTGACGAACCCGACCGGCATCCGCGAGGCGGAACGGCAGGTCGGGCAGCGCTACGGCCGGTGGAAGGTCGCGGCGAACCCCACGAACCTCGCTTCCGCCGCGAGTGCCGGTGCACAGCTGCTCGACCGGCTGACCGCGCTCGGGGTGACCTACGCCTCCGACACGACGGGCATGCGGGAGCGCACGGGTCCAGCGGTGTTCGAGTGCTACCCCTACACGACCCTGGTCGGCGTCGAGGAGCTCGGGTACGACGACGAGCGCCCGCGCTACAAGCGCCTCGACACCGCGCTGCCGGCACCCACGGCGAGGGGCCGCCGTGCCCTCGCGTTCGACGAGCTCGTGCGACGCCTCCGCGAGACTCCGCTCGACCCACCCCTGCACCTCGACTCGCATCCCCTGACCGCCGGGCTCGCCGAGACCTCCGGGATCCACGGTCCGACGCACAAGCACCGGGAGGACCTGCTCGACGGCGTCCTGTGTGCCTGGACCGCCGCGTTCTGGGAGCGGCACGGCGACCAGCGGGTGCAGGTGCTGGGAGGTGATCCGAGCCTCCCGTCCGACCCGGTGGACGAGGCGGGCCGGATGCCGACGATCGTGACGCCCGCACGCGCGTCGCAGCGGCGGCCCCGCGGCTAGTCTTGACCGGTGAGCGCCACCACCGAACCCCTGCGCATCGGGCTGGTCTCGCTGCACACCTCCCCCGGCGACGAGCCGGGCTCCGGCGAGGTCGGCGGGATGAACGTCGTGGTCCGCCACCAGGCCGAGGCCCTCGCCGACCGCGGGCACCACGTCGAGATCATCACGCGACGCTCGTCGCCGACCCAGCCCGACTCCGTGTCGCTCGTGCCGGGCGTGTGCCTGCGCTTCCTCTCCGCGGGACCGGCCGCACCCGTGCCGAAGGGTGAGCACGACGCCTTCATCGAGCCCTTCCGGCACGAGCTCGAGGCCCTGGGGCCGTTCGACGTCCTGCACTCGCACCACTGGTTCTCCGGCGTGGCCGCTCTGCCTGTCGCCCGGGAGCGGCACGTCCCGCACGTGCAGTCGTTCCACTCCATCGCTGCCGACTCCGCGACCCCGTTGTCCGAGGGCGAGCGCGCCGAGTCCGCCGGGCGGATGACCGGCGAGGCGATGCTCGCGCGGGACTCCGACGCCGTCGTCGTCGTCAGTGAGGCCGAGGCGCACACCGTCCGCTCCCGGCTCGGCGGGGAGCCGTCCCGGGTGTGGATCGTGCCGCCGGGGGTCGACGGGTCCGTCTTCCGCCCCGCCGCCGTCGGTGCGCGCCGCCCCGAGGCCCCCTACGTCGTCGCCGCTGCCCGTGTCCAGCCGCTCAAGGGGCTCGACCTGGCGATCGAGGCCATCGCGGGCATCTCCGAGGAGGCCCGTCCCACCCTCGTCATCGCGGGCGACTCCTCGAGCGAGGCCGGCGACCACATGGCCGAACTCCAGGAGCTCGCCGCCGCGCACGGCATCGCCGACCGCGTCACCTTCATCGGACCGCAGTCGCGGGCCGACCTCGCGCTCGTGTTCCGCGGGGCCTCGGCCGTGCTGGTGCCGTCGCACTCGGAGACGTACGGGCTCGTCGCACTCGAGGGCTCGGCGTCCGGGGTGCCCGTCGTCGCCGCCGCGGCCGGTGGACTCCGCGAGGCCGTCCTCGACGGGGAGACCGGGGTGGTGCTCGAGTCCCGGGACCCGGGCGTCTGGGCCGCCGAGATCGAGCGCATCCTGACCGAGCCGGAGTACGCCCGCGGGCTGTCGGCAGCGGGGCGCGAGCACGCCGAACGCCTGAGCTGGGAGCGGTCCGCCGCCGGGCTCGAAGACGTCTACCGGCGGGTGCTCGGGCGTTCCGCGTGACCGAGCTCGACGGGTTCTGGGCGGCGCTCGACGCGGTGCCGGTCGCAGCCGACGCGGAAGCGCTGTACTCCGCGGGGACCGCCGAAGGGGTTCTCCGTCGGGAGAACCTGTCGCGGTACCTCGACGCCGTCGGCCCGGGGGCGGACACGCTGCTCGTCGCGGAGGCTCCCGGGTGGCGCGGCATGACGAACACCGGTGTGCCGTTCACGAGCATGCGGGAGCTCGGGCCGCAGTACCTCGTGCCGCCGGCGCCGACCGCCCCGTGGGAGGCGTCCTCGCGCGTCGTGCACGCTGCACTCGCCGAGTGGCAGGGGCCGCTCCCCGTGGCGTGGGCGATCTTCCCGCACCACCCGTTCGTCCCCGGGGACCGGCTGACGAACCGGACGCCGCGTCCCGCCGAGGTCCGCGCGGGAGCGCCCGTCGCGCTCGAGCTCATCGCTGCGCTCGGGGTCCGGCGCGTGGTCGCCGTCGGGCGGAAGGCGCAGGGGGCGCTCGCGTCCGCGGGCATCGACGCCGTGGCCGTCCGGCATCCGGCGCAGGGTGGGGCGCGGCAGTTCACGGAGCAGGTGCTGGCGTTGTCGCGGGCGTAGGCGTGGGCGCGGTCGTGTTCGTGGTCGTGTCCGCCGTGAGACGCCGGTGTCTCGCGGGTCGGGCACGCTGAGCTCGCCGAGACGCCGGTGTCTCGCAGGTCGGGGTCGCCCAGACGCCGGTGTCTCGCGGGTCGGGCACGCTGGATTCGCCGAGACGCCGGTGTCTCGCGGGTCGGGGTCGCCCACACGCCGGTGTCTTGCCGAGACGCCCTCTCGACGTCGAGACGCCGCAGTTTTCGGCGGCGTCTCGAGCACGAGGAAGCGTCCCGCGCAGACAGGGGTGTCTCGCCGCCGGGGCTCGGTGAGACGCCGGCGTCTCGAAGTTCTGCGAGACGCCGGCGTCTCACGTGCGAGTCCTGGGCGAGACGCCGGTGTGTCAGCGAGACGTCCCTATGACCTCGAGACGCCGCAGTTTTCGGCGGCGTCTCGAGTACGAGGAGGCGTCTCGCACAGACAGCGGTGTCTCGCAGCAGGCAGGGCCGGTTCGCGCTCAGAAGGGCGTCTCGCGCAGACAGGGGTGTCTCGCAGCAGACGGGGGTGTTTCGCGGCAGACAGGGGCGTCTCGCGCGGGCGGGGCAGGGCGGCGCCGGGTCAGGCGGAGCGGACCTCGATGTCCTTCGCGGCGAGGGCGTCGGCGACGTGCGCCGGCAGTCGGGTGGCGGCGTACACGGTGCGGAGCGCGGGGAGGTCGAGCACGTCGTCCCAGTTCTGCGGGTCGAAGCGGTCGTCGGTGCCCTCCCACCCGGGGTGCACGTCCTGCAGCACCTCGAGCGCGGAGTCGACGGTGAGCTCCGTCACCAGGGACAGGTGCGACGGCAGCAGGTCGAGGTCGTCGTAGTACTCGCGGGCGCGGTCGTCCTGGCCCTCGACGTCGAGGTCCTCATCGGTCTCGTCGGCGGTGTCGGCGTCATAGGGCTCCAGCACGCCGAGGTCGTAGCAGAGCACGTCGAGCACGAGCAGCTTGGCGTTGAAGTCCGCGAACTCGACGGGTTCCTCGGTGGTGTTCGACTCGTCGTCCATGCAGCGGATCGTAGCCGGGCGCTGGCACGTCGTCCGGTTTCGGGCAGGGCACGGCCGTGTTGCGATCGAGGTCGAGAACTCTGTGAGACTCGACAGGGAAGCGATCGTCGGGAACAGTGTGTGCATGGCCACCACGAACACCGAACGCCCGTCCACGGAGCAGCCAGCGCTCCGACGGGTCATCGGCCCCAAGCTCCTGCTGCTGTTCATCATCGGAGACATCCTCGGCACGGGCGTCTACGCGCTCACCGGTCAGGTCGCCGCGGAGGTGGGCGGGGCAGCGTGGCTCCCCTTCCTCATCGCGTTCTCCGTCGCCCTGCTCACGGCGTTCTCGTACCTGGAGCTCGTGACGAAGTACCCACAGACCGCCGGTGCCGCGCTCTACGTGCACAAGGCGTTCGGCGTCCACTTCGTCACGTTCATCGTGACCTTCATCGTGATGTGCTCCGGGATCACCTCGGCGTCGACGGCATCGCGTGCGTTCGCCGCCAACCTCGGCGTCGGCTTCGGTCTCGAGCTGCCCAACACGGTGGTGATGCTCATCGCGATGGGCTTCATGCTCGCGGTGATGCTCGTCAACTTCCGCGGGGTGAGCGAGAGCGTCAAGACGAACGTCGTGCTGACCCTCGTCGAGCTGAGTGGTCTCGTGATGGTCATCCTCATCGGGTTCTGGGCGATGGCGGGCGGCAACGCCGACTTCTCCCGCGTGGTGATGTTCGAGACGCCCGAGGACAAGAGCCTGCTGCTGTCGATCTCCACCGCGACCTCACTGGCGTTCTTCGCGATGGTCGGCTTCGAGGACTCGGTGAACATGGCCGAGGAGACCAAGGACCCCTCGCGCATCTTCCCGAAGGTGATGCTGACCGGCCTCGGCATCACCGCCGTGATCTACGTGCTCGTGTCCATCTGCGCCGTCGCCGTCGTGCCGATCGGTGAGCTCGCCGGCAACGAGACGCCGCTGGTCACCGTGGTGCAGACCGCCGCACCGGACTTCCCGATCGGCAACCTGCTGCCGTTCATCTCCATGTTCGCCGTCGCCAACACCGCCCTGATCAACATGATGATGGCGTCGCGACTGCTGTACGGCATGAGCAAGCAGGGCGTCCTGCCCGGGTTCCTCGCCAAGGTGTCCCCCACCCGCCGCACGCCGTCCACCGCGATCGTCTTCACGACGCTGATCTCCCTCGCGCTGATCGGGTGGGTGTCCCTCAGCCCGGACTCCCCGATCGTCGTCGTCCTCGGCGGCACCACGTCGCTGCTGCTGCTGTCGGTCTTCGCCGTCGTGAACGTCTCGGTCCTGGTGCTGCGCCGCGACAAGGTCGACCACCGCCACTTCAAGGCCGGGGTGGTCATCCCCGTGATCGGCATCGTCACCTGCCTGTGGCTCGTGCTGCCGTTCTCGTCCGGCCGCGACATCGAGCAGTACCAGATCGCCGGCGGGCTGCTGGGGCTCGGCATCCTGCTGTGGGCCGTGACGTGGTTCACCCACGGCCGGAAGCAGGCCGGCAAGCCGCCGACGGGCGTGGTCACGGAGCCGACGAAGGTCGTCCACCAGGACGAGCACCGCGGCTGACCGACCGACGCACCGAGCGCGCACGGGTGACCCTCGGACCGGGGCATGTCGAGGGCGGCCGTTCCCAGGCCGCCCTCGTACCCTCGTCCTGGCACCCGGACGGAAGGACCCGAGCATGCGCCGCGTCGGCATCACCCTGGCATCGGTGTTCGGCGCGGGGATCGTCGCGGTCGGCATCGGTGTCGTCGTGCTCGTCGTGATCGCGGTCAACTCGCTCTCCGGCATCGGCAACTCGGCGTCCACGCCGCGGGCGGTGACGTGTCCGGCGGTCGCGTCCAAGACCGTCGGCGGGATCGTCGTCCCCGCTGGCCCCGTCGCCGGGTACTGCCAGGACCGCCTGGTCAACGCCGCCTCGGTGATCCAGGCGGCGCGGGCACTCGGCATCGGACCGCACACCCAGGCCGTCGGCGTGATGACGGCGATCGGCGAGTCAGGGCTGCAGAACCTCGACCACGGGGACACGGTCGGGCCGGACAGCCGCGGCCTGTTCCAGCAGCGCGACAACGGCGCCTGGGGCACGTACGCCGACCGGATGGACCCGTACACGGCCGCGTCGATGTTCTACGCGAAGCTCGTCAAGGTCCCCGGGTGGAAGACGATGACGCCGACGCAGATGGCGCACGCCGTGCAGGTGAACGCAGACCCCGACCACTACGCGAAGTCGTGGCCGGCCGCGAAGGCGATCGTCGAGCGCCTGACCGGCGAGACCGTGCCGGACACCGCCCCGCAGGGCTGACCCCCAGAACCACGCTCCGCACCGCGCTGCACCCCGTCATGCCGCGGCCCCGGTGACCTCGTCGTCGTCGAGCTCGACCATCGACGCACCGCCGTCGTGCACCACGACCTGCCCTCGCAGTCGAACGCGGTACTCGGCGAAGACGCACACCATGGCGTCGACCCACTCCCAGTCGACCGGGGAGAGCTCCGTGGTGGTCGGGCGTTCCCACGCGAGCACGACCTCTCTCGCATCGACCTGCTCCATGAGGTCGGCCACCAGGGCGGCGAAGTCCTCGACGTGTTCGTCGGGTTGGTACGGCAGGTCGGCGATCGGGATCACGAGGCGGATGGGCACGGCGTCGGCGCCGAGGAACAGCACCCAGCACTGTCGGCGGACGGGGCGTTCGAGGAGTGCGACGACGAGGTCGACCACGTCGTCGTCGGTACGGACTGCGGTTCGCTCGAGTCGGTCGAGCACGTCGGTGTCTGGCATGCCTCCACGCTCGCGGACGCCGACGCCCCGAGCACGCCCACGACGAGAACTGTGGACAACCGACGGAATGACCGGCCCTGTGGAGGAACGGCTCCGCAGCGGAGTCCTAGATCCCGAGCGTCACCGCGCTGTCGACGAGCAACAGCGCCGCGAAGAACACCGCGACGACGGCAACGAGCCCGGTGACCGCGATCGGCCAGGCCATGCGGCGCCGGACGAGCCGCAGGACGCTCACCACGACGGCCAGCACCACGATGAGGGCGACGACCACGGGTCCGGCGTAGACGACCACCCCGCCGAGGGTCTCGTCACACCGGTTCCCCGGCGCCGAGCACGAGTGGAAGCCGAGGGAGAGGAACACGATCCCCCACGCGACCGCCAGCGCAGCCGCCGTCGCGATGGTGAGCACGGTGATCGTGGCGACCATGTCGGCGACGCGACGCCCGCCGACCAGGGGCTGGCGAGCCTCCCGTCCGGTCGTCGACGCAGGGGCGTCCGGAGCGGACAGCCGCGGCGGCATCAGCGGCGCCCGCCGGACGGCCGCCGCACACCGCGAAGCCGGGACGGCACGGCCCGGAGCGGCAGGAGACGGACGGTCGAACGCATGGTCCCAGCATGCCCGCCGGAGCGACCGTCGGTCAGCCCGTGCCCCCTGGACCGGCGTCTCCCGGACAGCTGGCCGCGTCGGTATGGTCAGGGCATGGCCGCTCGGACCCGAGACCACGAACCCCCCGCAGCCCCGGCGTTCGCCGCCGTCGTCCTCGCGGTGATCGCGCTCGTGCTCGGGTGTCTGGTGCCTGCCGAGTCGATCGTCCGGCACTGCGTCCTCGGGGCGGTGTTCGGCCTGGCCGCGCTGCTCAGCTCCTGGCGGGCGATCAGCATCTCCGGGCGTCGGCGAGCGCCGCGGGCCTGGGCGTGGGTCGCCGTCGTCGTCGCCGGTGTGGGGCTCGCGATGCTGCTCTACCAGGTGCTCGAGATGGTCTCGGGCGGTGCGCTGCCGCGGCCGTTCTGGTCCCCCTACGCGACGCACTGAGGACGCAGGACGGCGCGCAGGAGCGCGAACCACCGAAGACGAGCAGGACCGAGCACGGACCCCGCCGAAGGTGCATCCTGGCCGGGTGACAACGACGCCGCGCCCCACCCTGTTCCGTCGCAAGCCGATCGAGGAGATCGACGACGACACCGGGGGCGACGGCGGCCTGCAGCGGCACCTCGGGCTGTGGCAGCTCACCGCGATCGGCATCGGCGGGATCATCGGCGCGGGCATCTTCACCCTCGCCGGCACGGTCGCCCACGGTGTCGCCGGACCCGCCGTGCTCATCTCGTTCCTCGTCGCCGGGGTCGCGAGTGCCGCCGCTGCACTGTCCTACGCGGAGTTCGCCGGGATGATCCCGAAGGCCGGCAGCGCCTACACCTACGGGTACGCGGTGCTGGGCGAGATCGTCGGGTGGTTCATCGGCTGGGACCTGCTGCTCGAGTACACCGCGATCGTGGCAGTGGTCGCGATCGGCATCTCCGGCTACGTCGGGTTCCTGGTCGGCCAGTTCGGCATCGACCTGCCCGCGTGGATGCTCGGCGCGCCCGGCACCGGCGACGGACACGTGATCGACGTCTTCGCGATCCTGCTCTGCCTGCTCACCGCGTTCGTGCTCACGCGGGGCATCCGCAGTGCCGCGCGGTTCGAGTTCGTCACCGTCGGCATCAAGGTCGCGCTCGTCGTGCTCATCGTCGTGCTCGGCGTGTTCCACATCGACAGCGCCAACTACGACCCGTACTTCCCGTTCGGCTTCGGTGGCGTGATGACCGGAGCCGCGACGGTGTTCTTCGCCGTGTTCGGCTACGACGCCATGTCCACCGCCGCCGAGGAGTCCGTCGACGCCCGGAAGCACATGCCGAAGGCGATCCTGCTGTCCCTCGGCATCTCGATGGTGCTCTACGTCCTGGCGACGATCGTGCTGACCGGCATGCAGAAGTACACGGACATCGACCCGGCGTCCGGGTTCTCCTCCGCGTTCGCGTCGGTCGGGCTCGGGGGCGTGGCGAACGTCATCGCGATCGGGGCGATCGTCGGCATCGTCACGGTGCTGGTGACGTTCATGCTCGGCGCCTCGCGGGTGTGGTTCTCGATGAGCCGCGACGGCCTGATGCCCGCGTGGTTCGCCAAGACCGACCCGAAGCGACACGTCCCCACGCGGGTCACGTGGATCCTCGGCATCGCGGCAGCGGTGCTGGCGGGCGTGCTGCCGATCGGGGTCGTCGCCGAGCTGACGAACATCGGCATCCTGCTCGCGTTCGTCGTCGTCTGCACGGCCGTCGTCGTGCTCCGCTACACGCAGCCGGACCTGCCGCGGCAGTTCAAGCTGCCCCTGATGCCGATCGTGCCGGTCATCGGCGTGATCGCGTCACTGTGGCTCGTCACGTTCCTGCAGTGGGAGACATGGGTGCGCTTCGCGGTGTGGTTCGCGATCGGGCTCGGGGTGTACTTCGGCTACTCGCGGAAGCACAGCAAGCTGGCCGAGAAGGCCTGACAGCCGCCCCGCAGGCACAGCAAGTTGGACGACGAGGCCCGACGCCGGTCAGCGCCGGTGCTTGCCCTCGGCAGCCGTCGGGTCCGCGAGCGGGTGGTTGCGGAACCACCGCAGCAGCTCGCGGGGCCGGCTGTGGTCGGCGCTCTGGTCACCCTGCGTCAGGAAGCCGCTGAAGCCGTCGGGTGTGCCGTTCTCCTCGGAGCGGTCGAAGGCCATGGACCACTCCGGGAAGCGCCGGGTGTGGATGGACTCCTCCACGAGCAGCGAGACGTCACCGTGGCGCTCGTCCGCGAGGATGCGGGAGTACGTCGCCATCACGGCGTCGTAGGGCCCCTCGAGCAGCTGCATGAAGCGGCCGGCGCGGTGCACGAGCATGCCGGAGAGGCCATCGGCGGTGTTCCGCTCACGTGAGTACGCGAGCACCGCCTCGAGCTCGTCGTCGTCGAACTGCTCGACGGCCGAGCTCATGTAGACCAGTGACTGCAGCATGGTGCTCCTCCCTGACGGACCTCCCCTGAGCCTGCCTCGTCTGCCACACCAGCGACAGCCCCTGTCCGGGGTGCGTGGCACGATGGGCCTGTGCCAGCAGCCCCGATGATCGACGCCGTCGACGTCATCCGTTTCGTCGGGCCCCAGACCTTCGGCCGCGCGCGTGACCTCGTCCGCCGCGGACTCGTCGAGGACGCCACCTCCCACGAGGACGGCTCGATCACCGCCACGGTCGCCGGCTCCGCCGACGAGCCCTACGACGTCCACGTCGACACCACGGTCGCCCGCGGCGAGTTCGTCCGGCCCGTCCGGTCCCGCTGCACGTGCCCGATCGGCGGCGAGTGCAAGCACGTCGCCGCCGCGCTCCTCACCATCAACGCGCGAGCGGTCGCCGCCCACGCTGGCCCCCGGTCCAAAGCACCGGTCGCGTCCACCACGGACTGGAGGCACGAGGTCGCCCGCCTCGCCGGTGACGCCGACGAGCCGATCACCACCGGCACCACGACCCCACTCGGTCTGCAGTTCGAGCTCCGCGACGCCGTCCCGGCACGGATGGCCGCGCGAGCGCGTGCCGCGGGGCGGACCCTCGCGGCGCCCTCGCGCTCCGTGCGGCTCGGCGTCCGGCCCGTCACGCGGAGCGGCGCCGGCAACTGGGTGCGCGGGCAGCTCACCTGGGGCACGCTCCCCTACTCGATGAACCGGCTCGGGCTCTCCCCCGAGCAGCACGGCTGGTTCCTGCAGTTCGCCGCGCTCCACCGTGCGGGTCAGCTCGCGGGGCTGCCCGGGGAGAGCGACTGGATCCACCTGGACGACTTCCAGAGCCCCCTGCTGTGGCCACTGCTGCGGCAGGCCCCAGGGCTCGGCGTCGCGTTCGTGACCGGGAAGCGCGAGGGCGGGGTGGCCCTCGGCGCCGACGCCCGGGTGCTGCTCGACGTCGCGCGGTCCGACGCGGGACTCGTCATCGGCACGAGCGCCGTGCTCGACGGCCGCCCCGCAGCCGACGGCGCCGCGCGGCTCGTCGGGGACCACGGCGTGTACGTCTTCCGCGAGTCGCCCGAGTTCCACGTCGACCTCGCGCCGACGCCCGACCCGGTGCCCGAGGACCAACGCCGCATGCTCGTCGAGGGCTCGCGCATCACCGTCCCCACGGCCGAGGTCGACGAGTTCCTGGCCGACTGGTCCCCTCGACTCCGCGGTGCGCTGGGGCTCGTGAGCTCCGACGGCTCGATCGAGCTGCCGGAACGGACGCCGCCCGAGCTCGTCCTCACCGTGACGTTCGAGCCGGCCCGGGCGCCACGGACCGACGACGTCGCGCACCTGCAGTGGCGCTGGCACGTCGACGGGCGCAAGGACGCGGTGTCGATGCACGGACCGCTGCCCGACCTGCGCACGGTGCTGGCGGCAGACGACGTCGCGCCGACCGACGACCTGGCCCCTGCCGCTTCCTCACCTGCTCCCGATGCGGAGGCCGCGGAGCCGGCCACGTCAGGACCGGCGGCCGACGACGTAGCGCAGGTCGAGCCTCCCGTCGGTGTGGACGGCGACCACGTCGCGACCGGACCCGGCGGCGGACTCGACTGGTTCCAGGACGGCACCGTCGAGGGCGCGGACGTCGCGGTCCTCGCGACCGAACTGCTGCCGACGCTGGGCGACCACGGCGTCCGCGTGGTGGTGCAGGGCGAACGACTCGACTACGAGCGCCTGACCGGGCGACCGCACATCCGCGTCACGACGATGCCGTCGGACAAGCACGACTGGTTCGACCTCGGGATCTTCGTCAGCGTCAACGGCAAGCAGATCCCGTTCACCCCGCTGCTCCGGGCGCTCGCCAAGCGGGACCGGCGGATGAAGCTCATCGACAACTCCTACCTGTCGCTCGCCGACCCCGCCTTCGACCGGCTCAAGGAGCTCATCGAGGAAGCCCGCGAGCAGGACGAGTGGGAGCCGTCGCAGACGATGACGGTCACGCCGCTGCAGGCCGGGCTGTGGTCCGAGTTCGACCAGCTCGCCGACGAGACCGACCACGACGAACGCTGGCAGGACATCGCCTCGCGGCTGCTCGACGCTGCCCCCGAGACCGACCTCGCGGTGCCGTCGACCGTGCACGCGGACCTGCGGCCGTACCAGCGGTCCGGGTACGCGTGGCTGTCGTTCCTGGTGGCGCACGGGGTCGGTGGCGTGCTCGCCGACGACATGGGGCTCGGCAAGACCCTGCAGGCGCTCGCGATGATCGCCGACCGGCGGGCGTCACACCCGGACGACCCGCCCTTCCTCGTCGTCGCGCCGACCTCCGTCGTGGGCAACTGGGCGCTCGAGGCCGCCCGGTTCGTCCCGTCACTCCGGGTCACGACGATCGAGACGACCTCGCTGAAGCACCCGTCGCTCGTCGCCAGGGCCGCGGCGGACGCCGACGTCGTCGTGACCTCCTACGCGCTGCTCCGGCTCGACGCCGCGGCCTACACGGAGCAGCGGTGGTCGGCGCTGCTCCTCGACGAGGCCCAGTTCGTGAAGAACCCGCAGTCGCAGACGCACCGGGTGGCCGCGGAGCTGCAGGCACCCGTGAAGATCGCGATCACCGGCACACCGCTCGAGAACGGCCTCACCGACCTCTGGGCGCTGTTCTCCATCGTCGCACCCGGGCTGTTGTCGTCGTGGACGCGGTTCGGCGACGACTACGTGAAGCCGCTCGCGTCGCCTGACCTCCGCGGTGACGCCCGGTCGGAGCTCACCGCCCGACTCCGTCGCCGGATCCGCCCGCTCATGCTCCGCCGGACGAAGGAGAGCGTGGCGTCCGACCTGCCGCCGAAGCAGGAGCAGGTCGTGCGGGTCACGCTCGACCCCGCGCACCGCGAGGTGTACGAGCGGACGCTGAACCGGGAGCGCCTCAAGGTGCTCGACCTGATCGACGACCTCGACCGCAACCGGATGATCGTGTTCCGGTCACTGACGCTGCTGCGGATGCTCGCGCTCTCCCCCGCCCTCGTCGCGGACGGCGACACGTCGATCCCCTCCGCCAAGCTCGACCTGCTGCTCGACGAGCTCGAACAGCTCGCGGCCGAGGGACGCCGTGCGCTCGTGTTCAGCCAGTTCACGTCGTTCCTACGGCTCGTCGCGACGGCCCTCGACGAGCGGGGCATCGGGTACGACTACCTCGACGGGTCGACCAGGCAGCGCACGAAGGTCATCGACCGCTTCCGCACCGGCACCGCGCCGGCGTTCCTCATCTCGCTCAAGGCCGGCGGGTTCGGGCTGACCCTGACCGAGGCCGACACCGTGTTCGTGCTCGACCCGTGGTGGAACCCCGCGGCCGAGTCGCAGGCCGTCGACCGGACGCACCGCATCGGGCAGACCCGGCCGGTGAACGTCAACCGGCTCATCGCGGAGGACACCATCGAGGAGAAGGTCCTGGCACTCGCGGCCCGCAAGGCGAAGCTGTTCGCCACGATGATCGATGACGACGCCCTGTTCGCGGACGACCTGACCGCCGAGGACGTGCGCTCCCTGTTCGACTGAACCGGCGGCGAGATGCAACATCCGGAGAGTTGGCGGCGGCGGGTTGTCCGCGCTTAGCGTCGGCGCATGCTCCTTCTCGATGCGCCGCCGATCAGTCGCTCTGTCCTCGAACCTGACCGCGCCCATGTGGTGCGTTCCGCGACCGGAATGTCATCCGTCCTGAGGCTGCCCAACGGCACGGACGTGCCGCTGTTCGGCGGCACCGGGATCTTCTCGGGCATGTACCCGCCGAACTACCTCGAAGACCTGCGCTCCGCCGACCAGTGATCGCCCTCGACGCGAGTGTCCTGATCGCGTGGTCGGACGCTGAGGACGCGAGCCATCAGCGCGCCGTCGACCTGATCGACGAGCATGAGTGGGACGAGTTCGCCACGAACGCCGTTGCACTCTCCGAGCTTCTCGTCCGACCGCACCGACGTGGTCGGACGGAGGGGGTGACGGCGCTGCTGGCCGCGCTCGGGGTGAGTGTGCTGCCCATCACCTCGGATGACGCACCCGGGGTCGCAGCTCTCCGCGCGGAGCTGGGTCTCCGCGCGCCCGATGCCACGGTGTTGCACACGGCGGTCTCGAGCGCCGACGCTCTGGCCACCTTCGACAAGCGCTTGGCGTCGGCGGCGAAACGACTTGACGTCACCGTGATCACCGATGCGCCGGATGACCTGCCGGACTGGCCGCTCGCGTTCCACTCAGCCGAGTGAAGCAGTCCACTCCGCGGTCGTGACGACGTCGGCCTGCCGCGGGAACACCTTCTCCAGCAGCACCCGGTGCACCTCCGGGTCGCCGTCCGCGCACGCGTCCGACAACACCGTCAGCCCGAAGTCGAGATCTGCCGCCTGCCGCAGCGTCGACAGGACGACACCGCTCGTGGCGATGCCGGCGAGCACCAGGTTGCGCACCTCGAGCCCACGGAGCAGCACCTCGAGGTCGGACCCGGCGAAGGCACTCACGCGGAGCTTCGTCACGACGAGGTCGTCGTCGTCCACGCCGAACGCGGCGTGGACGTCCGTGGCACCGGGAGCCTGCGACCCCATGCGGTCCCGCATGCCGCCGAACATCCGGTTGGACGCAGCGACCTCGGGAGCGCCCGGGCGGAACGCCACCCGGACGAACACCACCGGGATGTGCCGCTCACGCGCGGCGGACACCGCGGCCGTCGCGGCAGCGAGGGACTCCTCGCTGCCGAGACGGTCGACGATGCCGTTCTGGTAGTCCATCACCAGGAGTGCGCTGCCGGCCACGTCAGTGCCCGAGCGCGTCGATCTGACGGACCTCGTCCTCGGACAGGCTGATCGTGGCACCGGCAGCGTTCGACCGGATGCGCTCCGGGTTCGACGACTTCGGGATCACGACGAACTCGTGGGCGACGTGCCACGCGACGATGACCTGGGCAGCGTCGGCGTCGTGCGCCTCGGCGATGGAGACCAGCGTCGGGTCCTCGAGGTTGCTCGCCTTGAAGGGGCTGTAGCCCTCGAGCACGACACCACGCTCGCGCAGCCCGTCCGCGATGGTGGCATCGAACTCGACGGGGCTCCACTTGATCTGGTTCACGGCCGGCGTGACCCCGGTGGCCTCGATGAGCTCGTCGATCTGGGCGAGCGAGTAGTTGCTGACTCCGATGGCCTTCGTCAGGCCGTCCTGCTGCGCCTGCACGAGCTGCTGCCAGACGTCGGGGCGGGCCTCACCGTTCGGCGGCCAGTGCACCAACCACAGGTCGAGGTGGTCGAGCCCGAGCTGGTCGAGGCTCTCCTCGATGGTCTCGCGGACGCGGTCGGCGTTGTCCGGCGGGAGCTTCGTCGTGACGAAGACGTCCCCGCGGGCGAGCCCGGAGTCGGCGATGGCCTTCCCCACGCCGCGCTGGTTGCTGTACCCGGTGGCGGTGTCGATGTGGCGGTACCCGGCCTCGAGGGCGGAACTCACGGCGGCGGGCGCGTCGGAGTCGTCGATCTGCCAGGTGCCGAAGCCGAGGAGCGGCATCGCTCCACCGGGCACCGGAACGGACGGTTCTGCGTAGTCGGTCATGTCCTCGTGTCTACGCGGCGATGTCGGGGGCGTCCGCCAGGATCGACGGGAACCGCCGAGCACCACAGGAGTCCCACCAGCAATGCCGTCCCGCCGACGCCGACCCATCCGCCTCCGCACGGGCATCACGTCCGTGCTCGTCCTCCTCGCGATCGTCGTCGCCGGGTACGCCACCCTGACGGCCGAACCGTCCGCGCCGGAGCCGAACCGAGCCTCCAGCCCGACCGCCGCGAGCCCCACGAGCCCAGCGAGCCCCACCCTCTCCGCGAGCCCAGCGACCTCCGTGAGCGCCGCGCCGACGGCGCCCACCGCCACACAGGCTGCTGCCGCGGCCCACACCCGCGACCTGCTCGCCGCGCTCCCGGTGAAGGGCCCCGCGCCGGCCACCGGGTACGACCGCACCGGGGACTTCGGCTCCGCCTGGCTCGACGTCGACCGCAACGGCTGCGACACGCGCAACGACGTCCTCGCGCGAGACCTCACCGACGTCGTCCGCAGTGGTCCGTGCCGCGTGCTCGCCGGCGAGCTCGTGTCGCCGTACACCGGCGCCACGATCGACTTCGTGCGCGGGAACACGACGTCCACGGAGGTGCAGATCGACCACGTTGTCGCCCTCGAGAACGTCTGGCGCACCGGCGGGCAGCAGCTCTCCCAGGACGAGCGCGAGGCCCTGGCCAACGACCCCGAGAACCTCTTCGCGGTCGACCAGCACTCGAACGCGCAGAAGCGGTCCGGCGACGCAGCCACCTGGCTGCCCTCGAACACCGCGTTCCGCTGCACGTATGTCGAGCACCAGGTCGCGGTCAAGACGACGTACCGGCTCTGGGTCGTGCCCGCCGAGCGTACCGCCATCGAACGGGTCCTCGCCCGCTGCTGAGGGAGCCAGGCCGAGCGAGCCCGGCCGACGGAGCCCGGCCGAACGACCCGGTCGACGGACCCGACCGAACGAGATAGACGACAGGTGTAGCCTGGTCGAAGGCTGATGCGCACGCATCGACCTTCAACGTCGAAGACCTCAGGAGGCCTCCCATGACCGTGACCAGCACCGTCACCCCCCGCTTCACCGACCGCGTCGTCCTCATCACCGGCGGCGGCTCCGGCCTCGGCCGCGCCACCGCCGTCCGCCTGGCCACCGAGGGCGCAGCACTCTCCCTCGTCGACGTGTCCGAGCAGGGCCTCGCCGCGTCCGTCGCCGCCGTGCACGAGGTCGCGCCCGACGCCGCGGTCCTCACCACCATCGCGGACGTCTCGGACGAGGCCCAGGTCGACGCCTACGTCGCCGCCACCGTCGAGCGCTTCGGTCGGATCGACGGCTTCTTCAACAACGCCGGCATCGAGGGCAGGCAGAACCTCACCGAGTCCTTCACCGCCGCCGAGTTCGACAAGGTCGTCTCGATCAACCTGCGTGGCGTGTTCCTCGGCCTCGAGAAGGTCCTCGCCGTCATGCGCGAGCAGGGCTCCGGCAAGGTCGTCAACACCGCGAGCGTCGGCGGCATCCGCGGCGTCGGCAACCAGTCCGGCTACGCGGCCGCCAAGCACGGCGTCGTCGGGCTCACCCGCAACTCCGCCGTCGAGTACGGCCAGTACGGCATCTCGATCAACGCCATCGCCCCCGGCGCCATCTGGACGCCGATGGTCGAGAACTCGATGAAGCAGATCGACCCGGAGAACCCGCGGAAGGCCGCCGAGGAGTTCATCCAGGTCAACCCGACGAAGCGCTACGGCGAGGCCCCCGAGATCGCCGCGGTCGTCGCGTTCCTGCTCTCCGACGACGCCTCCTACGTCAATGCGGCGGTCGTCCCGATCGACGGCGGGCAGTCGGCCAAGTACTGAGTCCGATCGAGGCGGCGGGGCCGCGAACGGGCTGGAGGCTCGGCCCGCCACCGTCCCGCCCCGCCCGTCCGGCAGACGGCCGCTCCCGATCCGCGCGCTGACGGATCCGGTGGCAGTGACCCGGACATCGCGAACCAGATCCGTCACAGCTCGTCACCAACGGCGCCAGGGCCGGCACACCGGCCAGGAGGCTCCATTCGCGCCCGCCACGCCTGGAGCGGCGGCGGCGGCGTCGCGAGTCGGCGCGACAGGGCCACCGCGTCGAGGCGCTGCGACTGCGACGCGCGGCCGGAGACGGTGCCGAACACGATGCCCTCCTCGACCAGGACGGTCCGGACGTCGCGGCCGTCGGCTGTGGACCAGCGCGATGCCGGCGGGATCGATCCCTGCGCATGGAGCACCCGATGCGCGTTCGGCATCGGCGTCGTCGCCAGGTGCTGTCCGATCGGCATCGGGTGCGTCCCCACGAGCGCCGCGAGGTCGCCGTAGGACGTCCAGGACCCGGGCGGCACGGCAGCGACGGCACGGTGGACGACGTCCCACCGGACAGCACCGACACGTGCAGGCTGCTCGGGGTTCGGTGGCAACCAGAGCGCACAGATCCGCCGCGCCAGCCAGGTCCCGCGCGCGCGGATCTCAGCCCTTCCCCACTCCGGTTCCGCGGCGATGCGGTGGTTGAGCTGGAGGCCACTCGCCTGGAGTTCGACGCGTTTCTCCGCGAACGGCCGGTTGCCCAGCTCCGCGTTGTACCCGGTCAGCGTGAGGTTGCCGAGCGTGTGGACCAGTCCGTCGTGCAGCGCCTCGACCGACTCCCCCGGCCCCGCATCCGCCTCGAGCACCTGCCGCCACGCCGGGGTGAGGCGCTGGGGCAGCACGTGTTCGATCGTCGTCGCGGACAGGTCGATCGGCTCCTTCGGTCGGAGCGACTCCTCCACCCACGCCAGCACCAGCTTCTGGTGGGGACGCCGCCCTCGCAGGTAGTACGGGGCGTTCAGGACGGCCTCCGTCACGGCGGCGTCGTCCGCGAAGTGCTTCCGTCCGGCCGAGAGGTAGTCGAGCACCGCCCGGTCGTCCGACGTCGCGGCGTCGTCCCGGAGCTCCCCGCACGCCTGCAGCAGCGTGCGGTTCACGCCCTCACCACCACGTCCCGTGATCGTGCGGCGCACCAGGAACGACTCGATCGCGGCGAGCGCCCCGGCGGTCTCGTTCGACGTCGTCCGACCGGCGGCACGACGTGCGAGCAGCCGGAGCGTGATGGGGACCGTCGTGGTCGATCCCCACTCGGCCAGGTGTTCGAGGCGCTCACGGACGGCGACGTCAGACTCGAGCGACGGCTGCCGGATCACGGCCAACAGCTCGGAGAGCCGCGCGAGCCGCACCACCTCGTCGACCACCTCCGCGTCCGACCGTTCGGCCAGTCGTGACTGCACCGCCGGGTGGATCTCGGACTGTTTCAACGACGGACTGTCCGCGACCGCGTCGAGCCAGAACAGCAGTTCGAGGTCCTCGGCTGACAGGCGCTCCTGCATCGGCAGCCACCACGACGTGTAGACGGTCTCGCCGCGCGACCCCAGCCGCATGAAGAGGTGGTTGCGCACCAGGTCCGCCTGCGTCAGCTGCAGCCCCGTGGTGTTGATCGACTCGAAGATCCGGTAGACGTCGTCGTCACCCTTCGCTGTGATCGAGACGAACGCGAGTCCGCCGAGCACCGCGTCCCGGAGGTGTTCGACGCGCTGGCGGTCCACGCCGTCCTCGAGGTCGTCGAGCGCCGAGCGGAAGTCCCGGTAGGTGGCGGTCACCTCGCTCGGCGCGGCGGCGGTGTCCGACGACGCACCGAGCCCGTCGTCGACCACCGAGCGGAAGCTCTCTCGGTCCGCACGCGTTGGCAGGAGCTTGAGCCGAGCGTCTCCCGACTTGTACCGGTCGGCGATGTACTGGTCGTGCAGGCTCGCGGCGAGCATCGGGTCGTCGGCGCGGTGCGCCCCGAGGTGGTCACGGATCGCGCACAGCAGGATCGACAGCGTGGTGAGCCGCTGCTGCCCGTCGACGACGAAGAACTCGACGCCGGTCGGCCCGACCCTGCCCGAGGCGAGGACCAGCGACCCCATGAAGTGCGTCGCCGCGGGGTTCGTCCGCCGCAGCGCCGCCAGCGTCAGCACGTCCTGCCACAGCCGGGTGCGCTGCCGGGCACCCCAGCCGAACGGTCGTTGGTACAGCGGTACCACGTACTGCTTCGAGCCCTCCAGCAGTTGCCGGATCGTCGTCTCCTGCACGTCCATCCCGGCAGCGTAGGAACACACGAAGGACCCGTGAGCGCCGAGGAAGCTCCTGTGGACGGCGTCCGTGTCGCCGCTGCCTGTGGAGGACGGCACGAGCTGAGCGGCCGTGGCAGCATGGACGACCACACGACCGTCGAGGGGAAGACGATGAACGCGAACGGGGCGACAGGATCCAGCTTCGGCCGAGGTGCAGAGCGGACGCAGCCGAGCGACGACGGACGCGAACTCCCCCGATGACCGAACACCTCACCGTCCCCCAGGCGTTCGCGCTGCTCCTCATCGAGCCCGACGGGCGTCGCGCCGTCGCCGGCCAGACGTTCGACGCCGGCCTGGCCGGTGCCGTCCTGGCGGACCTCGTACTGCGCGGTGCCGTGTCGCTCCACGGCAAGGACGTCCAGGTCGTCGACGGCACGGCCACGGGCGACCCGGTCCTCGACGCAGTGGTCGGCGTGATCGCAGGCTCCGGAGCACCGCGCAAGGCGACGTGGTGGGTGTCGAAGCTCGGGCGACGTCCGCTCCGCGATGACGTGCTCGGCGGCCTCGTCGCGAATGGTCTGCTCTCCGAGGCGCAGCGGAAGACACTCGGTATCTTCCCGTCGACCACCTACCCCGAGCGGGACGGCGGACCCGAGTCGTTGCTCCGAGCGGCGATCGCGGACGTCCTCGCCGCCCGATCCGCTCCGACGCCCTTCACGGCGGCGGTCATCGGGCTGCTGGACGCGACCGGCTCGCTGCGGAAGCAGTTCGGGACGGTCGACCGCGGGCTCGTCGCCGACGTCACATCGGGCGCGTGGGCGTCCCCCGCGGTCAAGGCCGTGCTCGACGAGCTCCAGATGGCCGTGATCGTCTCGGTGGTCGCGGTCACCGCGGCGACGACGGCCACGACGTCCATCACGAGTTGATCGTCCCGATGCGGCGGCCCGAGCGACGGTACGACCGATCCCGTTCTCGGCATTGACGGATCCGGTCGACGAACCTCGACGTTCCTGAACCGGATCCGTCACAGCCCCTTCGGAACTCTGCTGCACGGACGGCCGACTCCCGGCGGCGCGGGGCCAGTGTTGACAGCGCATGCGGCCCGCTCCTGCTCCCGCCCCGTTCTGGGGATCGTTCACGTCCATCGATCCACGGGAGGATGCCGTCCGTCGCAGATGAACGATCGGGGGGCGACGATGCCATTGGGTGGACCCGGACCGCGTGACTGGTCCCCGCCGGAGTCGTTCGCATCAGCGAGCCGACCCAGCCGCGGGGGCGCCGCCCTGCACGACCCGAAGCCGTGGCTCGGAGTCGCGCCTCGTCGTCGGACCCGCCCGTGGGCGTACGCCACGATGGCGATGCTCCTCGGTGGCGGGAGCGTCGTGATCGCTCTCGTCGAACCGCAACGAGGTGGCATCCCGACCGGCTTCATCGTCTCGACCATCGGCATCACCGCGATCGTGGTCGGCGTCCGAGCCAAGCGTGCGGCGCGGTGGGGCTCTGCGACGGCTCGGGCGTTCGGCCGCGGCGGCGCGATCCTCGGATCGGTCGGTACGGCACTCATGGTCTACGCCGTGATGAGCATGGCACTGACGAACGTCGGCGTACAGCTGCCTGCGCTCTCACTGCCGATCCGCGATGGCGACACCTCGACCGTCCTCCAAGCAGCCGACCAACCGGCGCCGCAGGCACCAGTTGCTGCGTCCACGACGAGCCCGGCCGGAACCGCCGCCGCGCCCAGCACCGCCGAGGACCCCTCGGTCGCCGCGAGCGCCACCGAGCCGCCGACGCGAGACGCTGAACAGGCCGCGGTGACGCAGAGCGCCGGCACGCTCGCGTTCGTGATGCGCGAGCGGTTCGGAGCGGGACCGTTCCCGCCGGAGCTCGCGGTCGGCATGCGTGCGCCGCAGCGGATCATGCTCGTCGACGGCACCGGGCTCGCACCGGTCCCGGACGACGCCCGCGTGCTCTACTCGGTGTCCGACGACGCCACCGCCTGGTCCGTCACCGTCATCGGCGCCCGCTTCGGTGCCGTGGCCACTTACTCCTCGGCCGTCGGCACGGTCCAAGCCGGCTGACGTACCTCAGTCCCGCGGTTCGACGAGCTCGATGAAGCGGGAGAGCAGGGACAGCCCCGGGATCGAGGGCGGCAGGGCCGTCGTCAGCGCGGGTGAGTACACGAGGTACGCCGCCCACTTCGCCCGCGACAGCGCCACGTTCAGCCGGTTCGGCATCAGGAGGAAGTCGAGCCCGCGCGGGATCTCGGATGCGGACGAGGCCGCGAGCGAGACGATCGACACGACGGCCTCACGCCCCTGGAACATGTCGACCGTGCCGACCTGCGTCCCCCGGAGTCCGGCCCGGTCGAGCTCCTGCCGGATCACCGCCCCCTGCGCGTTGTAGGGCGCGACGACGATGACGTCCTCGTCCGTGAGCGTCCGCACGGTGTCGCCGTCAGTCCAGGTGCGCCCGACGACGTCCTTCACGAGGGCGACCACGCGCGCCGCTTCCTCCTCCGAGGACGTCGTGTTGCCCGCGTGCACGACCGGCTCCGGGTGCACGCCGGCCTCGATGCCCTCGAGGTGCCGGCCCCTGACCATCGACGTCAGCTGCCCGTCGTAGGAGAGCCCCGACACCGCCGAGGTCAGCGCCGGCTCCATCCGCCGGGTCCGCGCGAGGAAGTACCCGAACTCCGGCGGCAGCACGTGCTCGCCGTCCGCCAGCCATCCGAGCGCCGACTGGTCCACCGGCTCGGGGTGCGAGCCCTGCGACACCTGCGGCAGCTGCTGCGGGTCCCCGAGCAGCAGCAGCCGGGTCGCCGCGATCGAGGACGCGATCGTCGGCGCCAGCGAGAACTGCCCGGCCTCGTCGACCACGAGCAGGTCCAGGGAACGCCGGGCGATCGTCGTCTCGTTCGCGAACGTCCACGCCGTGCCACCGACGACTCCTCCGGTGCCCGACTCCTCGCACGACGACAGGAACGCACCCACCGCGGCGTTGTTCTTCACCGGTGTCCACCGCGCTGCCTCGAGCTCGTCCTCGGACGCGCCGGCCTTCGGCACCTTCACGACCCGCTCGGCTGCGACCCCCGCGGCGATGACGGCGTCGAGGAAGTTCTCGCTCGTCGCGTGGGACTGTCCGACGACGCCGACGCGCCAGCCGTGCTCACGGACGAGCCGCGCGACGACGTTCGATCCGACGTACGTCTTGCCCGTGCCGGGAGGCCCCTGGATCGCCAGGTACGAGCGGTCGAACCCGAGCAGCGTCGTCACGACCGCGCCGACGGTGTCGTCTCCGGCCACGGGCTCCAATGCACCCCGTGGCGGCACCCGGCGCAGCAGGTCGAGCGCGGGGTCCGGCAGCATCGCCGGGAGCTCGTCGAGCACGAGCGCGCCCCACTCCGCGATGGCCTCGGGCTGGGGCTTGGCGCGCGGCGGGGCCGACGGCGCGAGTGCGACCGGGTACTCGTGGTGGGGCTCACCGCCGACCGGAAGCCGTTCGAGCAGCAGGACCTCGGTGTGCTCGCCGTCGTCCCGCACGTCGAGGATGACCGCACGGTCCGACGCCCCCTTCGACCCGGGGCCGGGCGAGCCGACCGATGGCGGAGTCGGGGTGTCGTAGACGAGGTGGGGCGAGCCTCCCGGCCGGAGCCGACTGCCGGGCGCGAGCGTCCCCGACAACCGGAGTTCTCGTGACTGCGACCGGGCGCGCGGCATCGTGGCCCAGTCGCGCTCGACGGACGCGCGCTCGACGACCAGGACGTCGCGCGTGTCGGCCCACTCGTCGACCGGGTTGCGGAGACGGTCGAAGTGGTCCTGCCAGAAGGTCTTGGCCTCGCGCCGGTGGTAGTCGATCGCGGCTGCGGCGAGCGCCAGCGCGGTCTCGTCGGGAGTGCGGTCGAGGGCGTCCACGTGCTCGAGGTGCTGGCTCAGTGCGACGTACACGGGGTTCGGCTCGCGCTCGACGGGCACCGGCGGCAGGTCCAGCTCGAGCGGCGCGTCCGTCGTGGCGGGCTTGAGCGACAGGAGCCAGTCGCGCAGGCGGAGCGTCGAGCGGCAGTCGTAGGCGTTGTAGTCCGCGACCTGGTCGAGCATCCGCTGCCCCTCGGCCGAGTCACCGGTGCGGAGCTCCTCGATCGCGTCGACGTAGGCGGTGATGCTGTCCACCGCGTTCGTGACGTCGCTCTCGCGCAGGTCCGACCCCATGTAGAGCGGCTCGAGCTTCTTGATCGAGTAGCTGCGGCTGCCGACGACCAGCGCCTTGCGCACGATCGGGTACAGGTCGACGAGGACCCCGGCGCGGAGCAGGTCGTCCACGGCTTCTTCCCCCACGCCGTGCCGCGCTGCGAGCGAGAGCAGGTGCGTCCGTTCGTAGGACGCGTAGTGGTAGACGTGCATGCCGGGGTACTGCGCGCGGCGCTGCTGCACGTACGCGAGGAAGTCCACGAGCGCCTGACGCTCGTCGCGGATCGTGTGCGCCCAGAACGCCGTGAAGTCCGCGCGGTCGTCGACCAGGCCGAAGAGGTAGTCGAGGCCCCAGTGGACGCCGTCCTCGGTGTGCAGCGGGTCGCCCTCGAAGTCGAAGAAGACGTCGCCGGCATCCGGCGCCGGGATGGCATCGAGTGCGGTCGGGTCCAGGAGTTCGAAGGCCGGCGTTCTCGTACCCGCTTGCGTTCCGTCTTCCGCGGCACGTCGTTCCGTCTCGGTTCGTTCCGTCTCGATCTGGAGGCTCGCCTGACGGACCAGGCGATCTCGCGTCGTGCTCGACATGCCGGGCACCGGGGCGGTGCGGACCGCCAGGTCGTCGATCGTCCGCACCCCCTGCCGGATCAGCTTGGTCCGTTGGTCGAGGCGCATGCCGGCGACGAGGACCAGGTCGCGGTGCTGCGCGACCTGCTGCTGGCACGCCCCACAGCGGCCGCAGCTGCTGTACCTCGGGTCGCCCCACTGCAGGGCTTCGTCGGCGCCGAGTCGTTCGTCGATCACGCGCTGGAGTTCGGCGCGCTGCGTGCGGTACACCGGCGCGATGTCGGCCAGGTCGTGCGTGGTCGTCGTGCGGTCGCCGAGGACCAGGTGCACCTGCTGCCCGGTCGGGATGCCGTGTGCCTGCATCTGCTCGGCGTAGGCGGCGAGCTGCAGGAGCGCGCTGATCTTGGCGTGGCGGGCGAGCTTGGTGTCGTAGACCTCGTACTCCCCCGCGTCGTTGCGGATGATGAAGTCCGCGAAGCCGATGAAGCCCGCGGTGTGGGCGGTCGGGGGTGCATGGAAGGTCGGCTGGAAGAGGACGTCGGCGCCGTCGTGCATGGCATCTCGTGCGGCTTCCGCTGCTTCGGCGTACTGCGGCGGTGCAGGGCGGTCGAACTCGACGACGTCGTGCGTCTGCTTCAGGATCTGGAGGTAGTCGGACTCGTGCTGGTCCCCGAGCTTGGCCGTGCGGTCGAGCATGTCGTCGTGCTCGTCCGGCAGGGGTTCCGCACGGCCGAGCTTGGCGTCGAGGCGGCGGAGGAACGCCCACTCGCAGGTCGCCCACGTGGTGAGGTCGCTCGGGCTGAGGAGCGGCCGGCCCTCGGTGGTGATCTGCATGGGATCAACCGTAGGGGCGGCCGGTGACGTCGGCACTGCACGAGAACGGGTCGGGCTCCTGGCAGGGAGTCCGACCCGTTCCGTGGTGCGCTCGGACTACCAGCAGATGTAGAAGCTGACCGAGGAGAGCAGGATGTGGCCGCCTTCCTCGGGCGCGTCCGGCTCGATCGCCTGCAGGTCGTGAGCGTTCATGTCGTTCGTCCTTTCGCGATGAAGAAACGCTCCGAACGTACACACGCCACGTTTGACATGTCAATACCAGCGTTGCCAGCATCGCTGGATGGCGAACGGATGGGTACAGCAGGACCTCGACTGGTCAGGATGGCGGGTCGCGACCGACCAGAACTGGACGCGCTACGCGCGCTCCGATGCCGCCTTGCCCGACCAGGGCTGGAAGATCCACCTCTCTGCTCGGACAGAGGACGCCGATGAGGTCCAGGCACGATCAGCCGTCTTCTGCAGGACCGCGGGGTGGCCGTTCAAGCACCTGGTCGACACCACTGGGCTCATCCGATCCAACGACAAGGACGCGCCGCGCGCGAGCAGCGGGAAGTTCGTGACGATCTACCCTCCCGCGTCCGAGGTGGACGAAGCGTTGCTCGACCGCCTCGCCGCACTCCTCCATGGCTGCCGCGGGCCACGGATCCTCGGAGACCTCCAGTGGCGAGACTCGATCGTGCACATCCGCTACGGCGCCTTCCGCTCACTCTCAACGTGGAACGGGAAGCCCGCTGTCCGGGCCCCGAGCGGGCGCCTCGTACCCGACCGCCGAGGCGTCGTCTTCGACCCACCCGACTGGGTGGACCTGCCGAGCTGGGCGGCGGCGGAACGTCTCCGCACCACTGCACCCGACGAGGCGTTGTCCCGGATGTCCGTGACCGGCGCCTACTCGTTCTCGAACGCTGGCGGCGTCTATCGCGCGTCTCACGACGTGCACGGCGAGGTCGTCCTCAAGGAAGGCAGGGAGTTCGTCGCTGAGCACGCCGGTCTCGACGCTGCGAGCCGTCTCGAACACGAGAACGAGGTCCTTCAGCTGCTCGAAGCCGCGAAGGTGGCACCCCGCACCTTCGGCACGTTCCGCTCCGGTGGTTCGGCATTCACCATGATCGAACGCCTGCCGGGTACGCCGTTCAACCGCGCCGTCATGTCGCTCAACCCGCTGACCGCTGCCGCGGCTGACCGCAGCAGGCTCGACGACCACGAGCGAACCGTTCGTGTCGCCGTGGATGCCATCGAGCGCGAGCTCACCCGGCTGCACGCCACCGGAGCTGTCCACGGCGATGTCTCACCCCGGAACGTGCTGCTGGAGTCGCCGACCGCCGTGCGGCTCATCGACTTCGAGTCGTGCGTGATCGCTGGGCAGTCCGTCGCACCCGGGCCAGCGACCCCTGGGTTCAGCGCTCCGACCGCGGTCACCGGGCCGGACCGGGACTGGTTCGCGGTGGCGTGCCTGCACCTGGCTGCGCTCGTCCCACTCACCGAGCTGTTCCCCCTCGACGCCGGGAAGATCGAGGAGACGCTCGCCGCGGCGGCATCCTGGTTCCCGAACGCGCCGGTGGACCGGCTCCGGAGCGCCTTCGGTCGCTGCGTGGCACTTCCCCGCCCGGATGCTGCCCGTACGGCGCTCCCCGACGTCGCCGAGACTCGGAGCGCCGTCCAGACGAGAACGGCCTCGACAGACCCGGATGTCCGGCCGGGTCTCGAGCACGGCGGTGACGGGATCCGACTCGCGCTCGAACGTTCCGGGATCGACACCGGTGCCCCCGACGCGATCGCCGACGGCAGCTTCATGGCCGGAGTCGGACTGTTCTCGGGGGCGGCTTCGAAGGCCCTGCTCGGCTGCACTGATCCCCGGTTCCTGGCCGGACTGCGGGCGGCAGTGCTCGACCTGCACCGCGTCGACCTCGAGGACGGGCTCGCGGGAATCGGGCTCGCTCTCCTGTGTGCTCCCGCACGAGCGGTCCACCGAGAGATGACCGAAATGATCGCAGGACGCTTGACTGCGTTCAGTGCGGACCGCGACCGCTCACTGCGGTTGGCACCGGGTCTCCGCCACGGCCCCTCCGGCATTGCCCTGTTCCTGGCACTCCACGGGCGTCTACACGACGATGCCCGAGCCGTCGAGGCCGCAAGCCGATTGCTCGAGCTCGATCTGCAGCGCCTTGAGCACCGAGAAGGCTGGGGCCTGCAGCTTCGCAACGGCAGCCGACTCGTGCCCTTCCTCGCGTCTGGGTCCGCCGGCGTCGGGGCCGCCCTCGTCCAGGTCATCCGCGCCACGTCGGACGAATCGCTCCTACCGGTCCTTCACGACGTGGCTGCATCGGCTTCGCCCGCATTCACCGCGCATCCGGGACTACTCGACGGACGCGCAGGCCTCGTTCACTTCCTCGTCGACGTCGGCGAGCTCGGAGCAACGCCGTCCGCCGTCACCTCCGTCTCGGAGCGACTCGATGAGCATCGTCGACGACTCGCGCTCCACCGCCTCCAGACCGCCGATGGGGTCGCCTACCCGGACCAACACCTCAGAGCAGTCGATGACGGCTGGGGACACGGCGGGGCAGGAATACTCAGCGCGTTGGCCGCGATCGAGGACTTCGATCGCGGTCACGTTGGCCCGCAGGACACTCCGTCGTTCCTCCGCGGTGGACGCTGATGATCGCGCTGTCAGCCCTCGGGATATCCTCGCGGTCGGCGTACCCGGACGGACGCAAGATCATCAGCGGCCTCGACCTCCGCGCTGAACCGGGGATGCTCACCGCCGTCGTCGGGCCGTCGGGTGCAGGCAAGTCGACCGCACTCGACCTGGTGACTGGGATCCAAGTCCCCGCAGCCGGCTCGGTCCTGCTCGGCGAGACACGCATGCACCCCGCGACGAACCGCGGTCGAGCACGCCTCCGGGCGCGAGTGATCGCCTCCGCCCGTCAAACGGATGACCTCATCGATGCGCTGTCCGTCGATGAGAACGTCCTGCTCGCTCAGCGGCTCGCTCGCAACCCGGACCGTGGGTTCGCGGAACACATGTTCCTGGCGCTCGACCTCGACCGCGAAGTACGTCGAACACCGGTTCGCCACCTCTCGGGAGGCCAGCGCCGACGTGTCGCCATCGCCAGGGCATGCGCGACGGGTACGCCGATGCTGGCCTGCGACGAGCCGACCACTGCCCTTGACGAGTCGAAGGCCGGACTCGTCCGCTCGCTGCTCCGCGGCGCTGCGAACTCAGGGAGGACGGTGCTCGTCGTGACCCACGACGTCGAGCTGGCGACGGACGCCGATCGCCTCGTCCAGCTGGTCGACGGCCGGACGAACGCTGTGCTCGATCGCCCCTCGGAGCAGCAGGTCCGTCACCTGATGGGGGCGTCGCGGTGATTGCTGTCCCGGTACTCGTCCGAACCATTCGTGCTGACCCCCGGCCAGCATTCGGCTTCCTGGTCACGGTGGTCACGGCGACGCTCGGACTCAGCGTGGTGCTCGGCGGCACGCTCGCGTTCGCTTCGAGCACCTCGGGTACCGCAGAGCCGCTCGAGGCGATCGTGCAGCTCACCGCGCTCAGCGCCGTGGTCGCGTCCTTCCTGGCTGCTCGCGGCCTCGCGATCTCGTTGCAGCCAGAGAAGCGTGTCCTGCGGGCGCTCGGCGCGACCGAGGTGGCCCTCGGTGTGTTCGGGGTACTGGTGGTCTCGTTCGCGGCACTCGTCGCCGCGCTGGCAGGGGTCTTGTCCGGCGAGTACCTGACCACGTCCTGGCTCGCCGGACTCGCGGAGGTGCTCCACGTGGCGCCTCCCCCGTTGGGGCGCATGCCGACCGGGGAGATCAGTGGCCTGCTCGCCTGTGTGAGCGCGGCCGGCTGGTGGAGCGGGCCCCACGCGGGTGGAGCCCGCGTCACCCGCTCCGGTCCTGTCTGGAGGGCTGCCGGCGCTCTCCTCTTGGTGGCGATGATCCTGATCCCGTCCGTGCTCGCGGTCACGTTGGCACCACAGTTGGTCGGCTTGGCCCGAGGCGCCGGAGAGGAGGTCGCCGCCGACCGGCTGCGGACGCTCGACTCGACCGACGGACCGCTTGTCATCCTCTCCGCAGCGGCGTTCGCGCTCGTCGGCGCTTCGAGCATCCTCGCATCGGACGCAGCCCGGGGCGTCGTCGGGATCGTCGCTCGTCTCCTGCGAGCAGGGCCGACTGGAACGATCATCGGCCTCCGGATCGCCAGAGCACGGATCGCCTCGTTCGGCGCGCTCACGACACTCGTCACAGCCGGGGTCGGGCTCGCGGTGACGCGGGCCATGACGGCGTCCGTCGCGGCCAGCATGGCGAGCGACAAGGCCGGGGCGGGCATGCTCGAGCTGAGTGTCACACTCGGACCGGCGCTCGTCATCTCCAGTGCGGCTGCGGTCGGCGCAGCTCTGGCTCAGAGTCGCGGTACGGGTGCCGACCTCGCCCGGCTCCGACGAATCGGCTGCACCAGTGCCTGCACCGGAGCCGCGCTGCTCGTCGCGGCCATCGCGGTCGGGGCGTGCGGAGCGCTGATCGGGTTCTCGGCAGCGCTCGCTGTGGCGTTGGTGGGCATGGCGAGCGGCATAGAGGCCTCGGCGTTCCTTGCCGTGAGCCCGACCGTGCCGATCGTCGCCGCGCTCACCACGATGATCGGTTCTGCCACAGTGTTCGTGTGCAGCGAGCTCGTCGGTGTCGTCCTCGACGGGCGACGTCCCCGGCGAATGCCGTTGGCGATCACCCCGCAGGGAGACGCTGCTCCCCCGACGGTCCACACATCGAACGGTCACCTCTAGCGGCCGCGCTTCGTCCCCGAGCGTTGCCGTGCGGTCGACCACGTCATCGTGCTCATCGGCAAGGGTGCCTCCCGGCGGTACAGTCGCCGTCGGAGGGGGAACGATGAGCGAGAGCATCAACACATGGGGCGGAAGCGCGACCAAGGCGGAGGTGGCGCCGATGATCGTCGTCCGACGACCTCGGTTCCCCGGGGTCGTCTTCACGGTCCTCGGCACCTTCTGCCTGCTGATCGGAGTACCGGGGATCATCGTGCAGCTGGTCTCGACACCGAGTGACGACAGTCCCGCGTACGGGATCTTCCTCGGTCTCGGAGCCGGGTCGCTGCTGCTCGGGCTGGCGCTCGCGGCTGGTCGCATCAACGTCTACGACCGGCACTACGACGTGAAGTCCGGCTTCGGCCGGTTCCGCCGTCGCGAGGTCGACGACATCCACACCCTCCGCTACGGAGTGCAGTCGAACGGTGGTCCGACCTTCATCAGCCTGACCGCCTGGAACGCGCAGCGGAAGAAGCAGTTCATGATCTTCACGAACCACCGTGGGTACGGGGATTTCACCGCGTGGATCGCCGAGCGCCGCCCCGAGCAGTGGGCAGAGTGCGAGCGGTTGGGGCTGCCCAAGTAGCCACTTGGTCGGACGCACCCCAGGAGGACAAGGGGGCGGCCGCTGACGACATCGAGCTGCTCCTCGCCCGCACGACTTACTGATATGCTGCCGTTCGTACCATCTCGGGGGAGGGTGATGACATGGCGCAACTCGTGTTCGACAAGGGGGCGGTCGGGCAGATCGCGGACAAGGTCAGCGGCAGCGGGGACGACCTGTCGGCCCTGACGCTGAGCGCTCGAGCTGGAGGGGCCGACACCGGCAGCCCGGCGGTGACCGCAGCGCTCGAGAACGCGGTCCGGATCCAGTCGGCGATGCTGCAGTCGGTCGCAGCCTCCGCTGCCGCTCTCGCATCCGGCGTCCGAGCGACCGTGACGAGCTTCACCCAGGCAGACGACGAACTCGCCAAGAAGGCACACGGATGAGCGTCGACCCGATGTCCGGCGACGTGGACTCGATCCGACGACTCGCTCAGGTACTCGACCAACGGGCGATCTCCGTTGACAACGCCGGTGAGTCGATCAGCACCGCCGCGTCGTCTGCCACGAGCAGCGTCTGGGAAGCCGCATCCCGGACGGCGTTCACCGCCAAGGCGCAGGAGCTGCGGACCCAGGTCGGACGCGTGTCGAGTCGGATCGACACCGTCGCCTTCGCGCTGTCCGACTACGCAGCCAAGCTCGAGCAGATCCAGTCCGACGCGCGAACGATCAAGGCCGCGCAGCTGCGCAACGACCAGGACATCGCATCGAACACTCGCACGCTCGACCGTCTGAGCACCGCCGATGATGACCAGTCAATGACCGAGGTCGTCACGGCGTCGGCGCTCGGTGTCGCCTACCAGACGACGAAGCTGGCCCTCGACCGGTCGTGGAATGACCTCGTCGCCCGCCGCCAGTCCGCCGATGCTGCCGTCGTCGCGAAGCTCCAGGGCGACGAGGCACTCGGCACGCCGCCGCCGTCTGCGTCCGCGGTCGACGGCATGAGCGATGCAGCGTTCCTCGCCTGGCTCGCGAGTCAGCCGGCGGACGCGCTCCCCCGGATCGGGCTCGACAAGGCCGTGACCGATCGACTGGGGCAGATCCGGGACCCGAAGGTCATCGCCGACTGGTGGAACTCTCTCGGTGGCCCGGACGGCAAGGGCAGCGCCTCGACGCACAGTGACGCACAGCAGGCCTTGGTGGACGGTGTCCCGCTGCTGCTCGGTAATCTCAACGGCGTGGCCTACTGGGCTCGCGACAAGGCGAACCGCACAACGCTCGAGTCGCAGCTCAAGACGGCGTCGGGGCAAGACGTTGTCGCCTACAAGAACATCAAGTCCTCCCTCAAGAAGTTCAAGGGCGTCTCCCTGATCACCCTGCAGCCCGATCACCCACCACTCGCCGCGGTCGCGATCGGGAACCTCGACACTGCCCAGAACGTCACCTACGTCGTACCCGGAATGAACTCAGACACTCCGAACACGACGGTCGTCGAGCGTGCGGCCTACGACCTCCGCCGTCAGCAACGCGCATGGACAGAGGAATCCACCGCAGTCGTCGCCTGGCTCAACTACAAGACCCCTGGTGGGCCGCCAGCAGTCCTGCACGGAGACATGGCTCGAGCAGGAGCGGAACGCCTCGGCGATGACCTCGCTGGGTTCAACGCGACGCGCGGAGACGGCAAAGGGCACCTCAACGTCGTCGCACATTCCTACGGCACAACGACCTCGTCGATCACACTCGCCGAGCGGGACTACGGCGTCGACAACTGGGTGTCAGCCGGTTCTGCGGGGATTGAACAGGACATCCCGACCGCTGCAGACATCCACGCCGATCACGTGTTCGTCGCACAGGCACCACGCTCGATCGGGGACGACGGCCTCCTCGGAAAGAAAGGCGACGGCTGGTCGTGGCTGGGGCAGATGGGCAGCATGACCCGACACGATCCGGCAAGCCCGTCCTTCGGCGGGACGTACCTGGCGACCGCTGGGGTGCCACGACTCGACGACATGCACGGCGTCACGACACACGACCCGCTCGCGAACAGCGCGTCGCGTCCGAACTCGTACGGTTACTTCGACATGGACACTGAATCTCTCAACAACATGGCCCGTGCGACGACAGGGAACTTCCCGACCCGATGACATCACACATCCGCCGCGCCACGACGGCCGCGCTCATCCTGACGGTCGCATTCGCCACCAGCGCATGCACTACGACGAAGGGGACATCGACCTTGGACGCCAAGCACGCTTCGGAGCAGATGCAATCCCTCGTCCGCGACACCATGGAGGTCGCTGGCGGAAAGTGGACAAGCGCGAGCAACGGTCCGGCTGCGGACCCATGCACTACGCCTGACGGCGGTAAGGGCGTCTGGTTCTCCTGGGATCAAGACGCCGCCGGTCCGAGCGATCCGGAAGCCGTGATGCAGCGCGTCGATCGAGCCTGGCGAGACAAAGGGCTCGCGACCAGGACTCAGAGCGTCAAGCGTGCGGACGGTCTGACCCTGCATCGAGTCGGTTCTGCAGGTCGCGAAGTCGACTCAATTCAGTTCAACGCCACGACGGGCCGCATGTCGATCAACGTGGAGTCGCTCTGCGGCTCTGGTGATGTCGACGACTTCACTCAGCACTGACGATGCAGGTTTGGCTTTGTCGATCACGAGTAGTCAAGAACGCCCTGGTGCGCATCGTTTTGCGACGGCGGCGCTCACCCTGACGATGATGTTCACTGTTACTTCGTGCACCCGGGCTCCGCTCGGGCAGATTGCGACAGCGAGCCACGCATCTGATCAGATGCAGTCGCTGGTCAAGGACACGATGAAAGTCGCGGGTGGAAGGTGGACGAGCACCAGCGACGGGCCTTCTCCTGACTCGTGCAGTACTCCGTCGGGTGAAGAAGGGGTCACCTTCTCCTGGGACCAGATTGCCGACGGGGTTGAAGATCCGACGGCGGCCCTGGAGCGCGTCGACGGAGCCTGGCGGGACAAGGGTCTCGCGACGAACACGCAGAGCGTCAAACGCGCGGACGGCGAGATCCTGCATCGAGTGGGCTCCGTCGACAGGGACGTCGACACGATCCTGTTCTCCGCCACAACGGATCGCATGACGATCGAAGTGCAGTCCTTGTGCGGCACGGGAAACGTCAACGACTTCATCAAGCGCTGACGGATCAGCGGACGCAATCAGATGCCATCGCCCGAGCGACCGAGAAGCTGGCACCAGCGGTTCCGAGTGCTTCCCTGGCGGACCGCCGTTCTCCTCACGATCGCGACGGTGCTGACCAGCTGCGCGAGCACGGGAAGTTCCGACAAGGACATACAGAAGAGCAAGCAGGATGGCGACGCGGCGCTGCTTCGCGTGTTCGACGTCCCTGGCAGCGACTGGCCCGCCAATCAACGCGAGGCCAGGCCTGCGCCGACTGTCTGCACGTTCAACGGTGATGCCCACGCTGGCGTGCAGTACCACTGGTTCGTCAACGGGAGCGCTCCGACGGACCCCAAGGCGTACATCGCGGCCGTCGGCAAGGCGTTGCGCGAAGGAGGCTTCTCGGTGCAGTTCCGCGAGACCGAGTACGGCAAGTACGGGACACTCCACGAGGCAGTGGCTCGGGGCGAGCGCTTGCCGACGGTCGCTGCATCAGCGAATGCCAAAGGGTCCTCGATCATGGTGGACTCGGTCTGCGTCGCTGGCGACGCGGAGAAACTCGGTCCAACGGGTGACCGGACCGTTGCTGGCGAGACCGAATGGGAGGGTGATCGGTGAAGCGACGAACTTCCCTGCTCCTGTCTGGAGCGATCGCCTTCAGTACGACACTGTGTCTCGCCGGCTGCTCGCAGTCGCATGACGAAGGGGGTGCAGACCTGATGAACGCTGACAAGGTTCGCTCTTCGATGCAGCAGTTCGTGCGGGACACCATGACGGAAGCCGACGGTGAGTGGACCAGCGTGGGCGGCGCGCCGTCGCCCGACGCCTGTGTTCTGAAGGCTGGAAGTTCTGGCGTTTCGTTCTCGTGGAACCAGCAGGCCGCAGGCGTAGCGGACCCGGAATCGCTGGTCCACCGGATTGAGAAGTACTGGAAAGCGCAGGGCCTCACGAACTCGGAGCGCCAGGGTCAGCGAGGCGACGGGCTGACCCTCTACACGGTGGTGGGCGAAGGTGAACCCGTGCGATCCATCTCGGTCAACGCGAGCGAGCACCGGACCTCGATCCAGGTGGAGTCCTTGTGCGGGACGGGGGAAGTCTCGGACTACATCGGTGGTGCGAGCGATGGGTAGGTCTGGTGCAGTCTCGGCAGTCCTCGCGACGTTGCTTGCAGCGGGGGTCGCCGGTTGCGCGTCCGATCCCGGAGGAAGTTCGTCGACGAACAGCACGAGCACTCGGTATGCCGCAGAAGATTCGCTCCGACTGGTCTTCTCGGTCCCCGGCTCGACGTGGTCGTCCGGCAACACGAACTCCGAGCCCGCCGACGCCGAGTGCACGCACCACGGCGATCCGCACGGCGGCCAGCAGTGGCACTGGAACGCGGCGGGTTCTGCATCGGAGGATCCGAAGGCCTACATCGACTCGGTCGCGACGACGCTGCGACATGACGCCCGGCCGGTCACCATCACCTCAGCAGAAGCCGGGACGTACGGGACGCTGTACCAGGCGACGGCCGACGACGACGGACGCCCGACCATCGCGGTGACAGCCAATCCGCGGACGACGACAGTCACAGTCGAATCGACCTGCATCCCGGCGTCTCGAGGATCTGGCCGAGGGCGAACATGACCGATCGCCGAGGGCCGTGCGCCCGAGAACAGGCCACCCGAGCTTCAGCCGCAACATCAAGTCACCGCCGAGCCCTGCGGAAGCGACCACCTCGAATGCACTCGAGACGCACGATCATCATGGCGGCGCTCGTCGCGCTCGTCCCGCTCTCAGTCAGCGCGTGCGCGGGCTCAGGCCCGGTCCGGTCATCCACACCAACGCAGTCCGAGGAACAGACGGTGAGACCCACCGAAGCGCGCCAGGAAGGCAGCGACGTCATCGCCGAGCTGCGGAAGCTCGACGACGAAGCCGTGCCGCTGTCCCCGTCGCCCAGTTCGGTGGAGTGCGGACCGCATTCGGACGAAGGCGTCGAGTTCCATTGGGCTGTCCAGGGCGCTGCCACCGAGGACCCACGTGAGTATGCCGCACGCGCAGCCACTGTCCTCAAGGGCGCTGGTTTCTCGACGAACCGGTCGACCAGCGAACTCACCGACAAGCGGCCCCTCTACTTCGTCGGCGGCGAATCGTCGAGCGGCGCACAGGTCGCTCTGAGCGCAAGTGCGATGAACACGGTGCTGCAGGTCTCATCCGCTTGCGCGGACGGAGCGGCAAGCGACTTCGACTGAGCCGCGGCTCGCCCGCAATCCCGACCACCCAGCCGGCGCCGGAGACTCCCCCCATCGAAGCCTCCGACGCCGCGCCGACTCAGACCGCGGCACCCCGCAGTGCCTGCGAGCTCAGCGCCACGAGGTCGTCCGCGCGGAGCCCCGGCCACCCGTGCAGCAACTCACGCCACTGCGCGGGCAGCGCCGACGCGCCGTGGACGGCCCCCGCCAGTCCTCCGGCGATCGCCGCGACCGTGTCGGTGTCGTTGCCCGACCGGACTGCGGCGACGAGGGCGTCCTCGAGCGAGTCCGCCCGGAGCACCGCGGCGTACGCGGCCTGCAGCGCCGAGACGACCCAGCCGTTCGTCGCGGTGAAGTCGACGGGCACGCCGGCCTCGGCTGCGTCGAGCCGGTCAGCCCACAGCGCGCGGCGGTCCTCGGGCAGGAAGTCCAGCCCCCGCCGGACGTCGAGCACCCCGTGCACGATCGCGTGCCGGATCGCCAGGCACCAGAGCACGCAGCCGTCACCGGCGTCCGCCTCGAAGTGGGTCAGATCGCTGACCGCGCGCGCCGCCGTGACGAGCGCCGCCTCGTCGTCCAGGTACCCGAGGACCAGCGGCGTCGTCCGCATCAGCGAACCGTTGCCAGCGGAACGACCGCTCTGGTCGTGTTCGAGACGGGCCGCAGCGCGCGCTGCGGAGGCGGTCCGAGCCTCTCCCCACGAGCTCGGCCGTCCCGCCGCTCCGCAAGCTCCGCGCCGCGCCGGAACCGGCTCGCGTGGGCCCAGACCGGCCAGGACGCTCCGTGTCTGGATGCCGACGTCCGGGGCGGTCCGCGCCCAGTCGGCCCAGGCCGCGACGAGGCTGTCGAGGACAGCCTCGTCGGCGAAGGACCCACCGCGGGCGAGGGTCCGCAGGATCGGGACGGCCATGCTCGTGTCGTCGGTCCACTCCCCCGGTGCCCAGTTGAACATCCCGCCGCCCTTCATGCGGATCAGGGTGGGCTCCGGGACGGGCGGCTGGAACTCGTAGCCGGCGCCGAGGGCGTCGCCCGCGGCGGATCCGAGAACGGCGCCCACCGCACGGTCGAGGATGTCCGGGTTGAGGGTCATGGCCGCTCCGATCGGTTCGGGTTCACGCAGGATCGCGTAAACCCATCATGCACGGCGCTTCACGTTTGCGCAAGACCGCGTAAACTCGCCGCATGAGCGACTCCTTCCGGGACAGCAGCGGCAAGCGGCTGTCGGACTACCCTCGGCCCTCGGTCGCGGTGGACACCGCCGTCCTGACCGTGCCGATCGGTGGGCCGCTCTCCGTCGTCCAAGTCCGCGACCAGGTCGCCGGGGACTGGCGCCTGCCGGGGACGTTCGTCCACGAGGGCGAACGGCTCGCTGACGCTGTGCTGCGATCACTGCGGGACAAGGCCGGCGTGACCGGGCTCGCGCCGCGGCAGCTGCACGTGTTCGACGATCCCTCGCGGGACGACCGGGGATGGGTGCTGTCGGTGGCGCACCTCGACGTGGTGCCGGCTGCTGCTCTGCAGACGGCACTGGAGGCTCGGGTCACGCCCGTCAGCGAGGCGACCGGGATGGTGCATGGGCACGACGACATCCTCGAGTTCGCGGTTGCGCAGCTCCGCGCCGACCACCGGGGCGCTCCCGATCCGCACGGGCTGCTGCCGTCGCCGTTCACGATGTCGGCGTTGCGGGGGTTGCACGAGGCCGTGCTCGGGGAGCGGCTGCTGCCGGACTCGTTCCGGCGGGCGATGCTGCCGATGTTGACGGCCACCGCCGAGAAGCGAGCGGCGGGGCCGGGGAAGCCGGCGGTGTTGTACCGGCGGTAGCGCGCGGCCGCTCCGCGACGTCGCCTGACGGCGCAGACCCGGCCTGGAGGCGCGGCTCACCTCCGCAACGCACGTGACCTTGACGAGGTGATCCGGGCCTCCACACCGGTCCCCCTGGACCGCCGGCTGCGCGCCGGAGAGCAGCCGTGCCTCCTAGGGTGGAGGCATGGGGGAACTCGACGAGATCGCACGGCGGGCGTGGCGCCGCACCATCCCCATCGCGATCGGTGGCTTCGTCGTCGGAGCCGTCATCGGGGCATTGCTGCCGGGCACCGACTCGGCGCTGGGACGGTTCCTGTCGGTCGTCGGCTTCGGTCTGTGCGTCGGCGGACTCAGCGGGACGTTCTCGCTGCTCACGGCGACCTTCCGGGTCGCTCCGTCGCTGCAGGGCCCCCTCCGCGGGCTCGGCCGCGCGGACCAGCAGGGTGTTCGGCGCGCGGTGTTCTCCGGTCAGCCGATCGAGCCCGCGGGGTCCGAGCTGGCGCACAGGGCTCACGACTGGGCGCGGGGCAGCGTGGTGGCGTTGCCCGTGGCCCTGGGACAGTTCCTGCTGCTGTACGCGGGCATCGCCGGGCCACAGGTCCCGAACGTGATCCGCGATGACGTCTGGAACCCGGAGTTCCCCCGCATCCTCATCGCTGCCCTCGTGGTGGTGGCGACCGTCTTCAGCGTCGTGCTCGGCCGTCAGATCCGGGGCGCGCGCCGGTACCTGGCCGCGACGAATGATCGGTAGCGGCCGTCCTTCGACGCGTCACACAGCGGGACGAGCTGGGGGCCGTCAGCGCCCGGACATCGGCACGAAGCGCGGTCCGTCGTACCCGTCACGGACGACATGTGCCGTGAAGTCCTCGAGCGACCGCACCCAGTGGCCGCGCTCCCCGTACAGCGCCTGGTAGACGACGACCGGCGCCTCGGTCTCGACGTCCTTCGCAACGAGCAGCACCTCGTATTCGCCGCCCTTGAAGTGTCGGTAGCGTCCCGGGGTCACGTCGCTGCTCACGCACCCGATGCTACGGCCGGGCAGCCACCGCAAAACACGGCCTCCCCACGCGAGAACCCGCCACAGGTCAGAGAATGAACACCGGCCGATTCCACTTGCGACGTGGTCGCCGAAATCAGCGCGTTCCACAGGTCGCTCCGTGTGGTCGTAGCCGTTCGGGAGGCTTGGCATCCGGCCTCCTTGCTGGTCTCCGCTCCGTGCAACGCGGGGGCAACTGCGGATCGGGTCGCCGACATCACCGCCGAGGATGGCGATCTGGAGGTCTATGTAGTGGAGGAAACACCCGAGCACGAGGGCGTTCAGAAGTTCCTGCAACAGGAGCTCGAGCGGTGAGGCACCACGGGCCTGCCGCGACACGATAGAACTGACTCATGCGGGTCATCGAAGTCGTTGCAGCCGTGATTAATCGGGAGAACGGTCAAATCCTCGCATGCAGACGAGCGCCTGGGCGGACGTCTGCCGGCCTCTGGGAGTTTCCCGGTGGGAAAGTCGAGCGAAGCGAGGATCCGAGAGAGGCACTGATTCGAGAGATCCGCGAAGAACTCGACACGAAGATACGCATTGGGCTTCTGGTGACTCGGACCACCACTCGGGTGGGCGAGCTGCAAATAGACCTTGCGTGCTATCGAGTCGAGTTTGACGGTGTCGAGCCCAAGGAGAGCGCCGACCACGACGAGTTGCAATGGATGTTCCCGTCGGACCTCCACCACCTTGACTGGGCCTTGCCGGATCTTCCCGCAGTCCAGCTTCTGGCTGAGGATCAGCCAAGGCCGTAACGTTGCGCTTTCGCTTTCTGGAATCGACGATGGTGAGCGAAGTACTGCTCTGTGGCCTTGTTCCAGACGTAACAGGTGCGCCCGAGCAGCGCATCGATGGCGAGAGTCAGGTCCTCCGTCATCGGTGTGCGGCGCGGGCCGCGTGCCACCACTCCTCCTGGGTTGACGACCACATAACCCAGTTCGAACAGGGAATCGCATCCGATCAGACAGGCTGGCATGACAGTGTCCGTTCGACCGCGCTCGGCGCGGGACGTGTCTGCTCTCCGCTTGATGTGCGCGGTGACCAACATTGCCACAGGCAGATCCCGACCGCACAGCGAACAGGTCGCGAGGAGGTCGTCCCCGAAGAGATGTTTCCGAAGCAGCGTCTGCTCGCCCCGGACGTTGATCACGACGCGCCGATCCCCTCGGTAGTCGATCTCTGCATTGGCGGTTCCATCATCAGGCCAAGCGGGAAGTTGCGCGGCGTCCACGCGAAGGCCAACTTCCGCCAACAGCCATTCGGAGAGCGCCCCTGCAACCTCGGAGAGATACACCTGCTTCACAGCGCCGCGCGTTGAGAACGGCCACGCGGTGTTGTCCCGTTCGGTACGGAGTTCGAGAGGAATGCCGTTCAGCTCGATCGGTTGGTCAAGCTCCTGCATCTCGACTCTCAGCACTCTGCCGTCTGCGGACCATCGGGTCGCGGGATCCTCGAACGGCGGAGGTCCGTCAAAGGCGGGGGCGAGGACAGTGCTCCATGCCCGAACTGCCCCACGGGAGTAGTGGAAGACGAGGTCCCCCGCAGACGCGTCGAGCATGCGTTCCCAGTGTCCGCGAGGAGTTCCTGCTTCCACGCCTGCGCGTGGCCGCGACAGCTTGGGCGCCCAGAGCACGCGCGCTCGCAGCTCTTCTCCGAACGTCTGTCCCTGGTTGACCCAGAAGATCCGCACGTTTCCCCTCTTCCGTTTTGCTAACGGACGAGAGGCTAACGAGTGACTGCCGGTTGCGCTACATCCACACCCTCTTGAGCCGAAGGATGCCGACCGACCGCATAGCGTTCACGCGCGTCGGCGTCCAGATCGTTCAACGAACTGACGTAGGTGGCGGCGCAGATCCTCATCAGCGACGTAGAGGAACGTGCCTCGCACCCCACGGGTGAGCAGCACCGCGTAGATGTTACCGACCAAGCGGCGGAGGTCGTCGTCCGAATAGGTGATCCCGAGGCGCGGGTTGTTCTCCACGCCCTTCTTGTCGAAGTAGCTCGACCTGTTGAACAGGATCCGCTGTGCGACGGGGTCGAAGCGCAGGTCGGGCCCGATGATCACCCCGACATAGTTCAGATCGTATCCCTGCACGGTATGGATCGATCCGACTTGCTCAATGGCCCCCGGGGAAGTGATCCAGTCCGTTTGAGTCTGATTCCATTGGAGTCGCCGCCCGTCGATCTCGATATCGATCGCGCTCTTGTCCCGCTTGCTCTTCCACTCCCACGCGTACCCGGCGACCAAGCGGGCAAGTCCGACCTCCGCGTCCTTCAGACGGATCGCGTCGTGCATCTCGCCGAGATCGTCGAACATCCGGAACTCGTAGTCGCCGAACGTCTCTTGCTCAGGCGATTCACCTCGCATGATCGCCCGCACGTACGAGACGTAATCTGCACCGCCCTGGACTCGCATCTGTGTGAAGAGTCGGTAGTACCGTCCACCTTCCCGAGCATGCCGAGCGAGGTCCGACTGGAGCTTCTGCGGAAGGTCAGCAGGCCGCACACTCTGCTCCGAGTCGAGAAGGAAGATCTGGTGCGTGCTCTGCTCTCGAATCCAATCGGCCTGCGTGTAGCGGTCACCGTCAGCGCCGAAGAGCTTCTCATTGATGTCCCCGAAGCTCTTGTTCTGGGGACCGGAGGCCTGGTTGGCGCGGTGGTTCAGCCGATGTGATTCGTCAACGACCAACAAGTCCCACTTCTCGTCGCTCTTGCCGACCTCGAATGGAGTCAGGACCATCGACTGGTCCAGCCCGGGCGTCTTGCGGAAGACGCGCTTCAAGGAGGCCCGAAGCGCTTGCTGCGGTACTACGAGACCGACACGAAGCTGAGCGAGCTGCTCGCGGTTCTCCAGGTTGAAGTAGTCCGAGAACATCGAGTCCCCGTCGACCTCGTCGACTCCGACGCCATTGGCGATGTCGCTGAGGAGCTTGAGGAGGTAGACCGCGACGATCGTCTTACCCGTGCCCGGGTCACCTTGCACCACGATCGTGCTCCCGGTGTCTGACTCCAGATCCTCGAACAGTCCTTCAAGGATGTCCTCCATGACCACCGCCTGGTCACGATTGAGTGCTTTGAACGGCGAGAGCTTGTAAAGCTCACTGTTCTCAATGTCCGCGATGCTCCGCGTGAAGAGGTTCTGCTCCCGCAGTGCGTCGAAGATCTCCTCGAAGGTTGCGCGGTAGCGCTCTCGGTCGTAGTAGTCCGCGTTGACGACGCCCTTGTTGCTGTTGAGGACCGTGTACTTGTCGTCGCCGGCGAACAGTCCGATGAGTCGAGACTCCAGGTCGAGACAGACCGACTTGTTGAACGTACTGTCAAGCACCAGACGAACGGCCTTCAATGAACGCCGCTCCGCAGAGTCGAGATGTTGCCGCATTCGGGACGCCGTGTTCAGCGTCTCGCCGACGTAGACACGCTTTCCGTCGTCCAGGATGTAGACGACTGGCCAGTTCAAGAACCGTGGATCCTCTGCGCGCCAGAGCCGAAGGTGCGCCTCGGTGAACGGCCACCTGGCGATCTCAAAGCTGGTCATACTTCGTGCTTCGTCCTCGTGCTCGGTCGGCTGGATACTTCTCCCGCGTGACGGCGAGCTTCTCGCGCACGATCGTGGTCGGATCGAAGCCCAGACGATCCGCGAGCAGATGGCAGTAGGTAAGGACGTCGGCGAGCTCTGCTCGCACGCGATCCGTGTCCGCCTCGGCAGACCACTGGAAGCACTCGAGGAGCTCAGCGGCCTCGATCGAGATGCTCTTTGCTAAGTTTTCGGGCAAGTGGAATTGCGCCCAATCACGTTCCGCTACGAACTCGCGGAGTTCGTCGCGTAGCCCCTCATCCGCCATGTTCGCACGTTAGCAGTGAAGAGGTCCTCTCCCACCGCCGATTCACCTGCTGCCTGCAGCCCATGAAGGTTTGCCTGAACACCTACCCGATTGACGGCTGCTCAAGTGGCACGCGCGGTGTGTGCCTCCGAGCGACATCACGACCGCGGTCCCACTCAGCGCTGCCATCGATGCAGCTTCGAGCACAGCGATCCGACGCCGCGACCAGCCGACGGTGCGCCGCAGGACCTGCCATTGCTCCCGACGACCGGACTCCACGATGAGTGCGACCGTCACCCCCAGCGCCGTGGCGGTGACAGCGGCGAGGCTGCCCGGATTCCTCAGCCCAGCAGCGAGGGGCGCAAGGCCGGCCGGAGACAGGTCCTCGTAGCGGTAGCCGGCGGCCCGGAGGTCCTCGAGGCAGTCATCGACCGCGGCACCATCACCGCCGACCGCGTAGGTGGTCCGTAGGTCGAGCTCCCCACCGCCGCCGATCGGCCGCACGTGGAGGCTCCCGTCGAACACCGGTTCGGCCGGTGCACCGCGCAGCACGCACGCAGTCCACACCCCGGGTCGGCCTTCTCGGTCCGGCACGAGCATCGAGAGCGCGACGTCCGAGTCGTCCGCGAGCGCAGTCAGGGTCGCGATCTGCTCCGGCGTGGTCAGCCCGAACGGCAGATCGGTCATCGCCACGGTGCTGCGCCCGGCGAGCAGTCCCAGCGACTCCAGGCTCCCGACCGCGGAGACGACGAGACCGGTCGCCACGAGGACTGCGGCTGCCACCGCTGCGACGGTGGCAGCCGCGAAGGACCTCATCCGCGGGTTGCCCAGAGGGCCTGGTTCCCCGACAGTGCCGTCGCCCGGTGGGCGTCGGCAACCGTGTGCGGCGGCACCCACGGCGAGCAGCCTCCTTCTCGACAGCGGTCGTCGTCGGACCACACGAGAGGACGGTACTTCCGTCCACCTCACATCGGGAGTTCCAGATATCTGAAATACGCGATCACCGCCGGACTGGAGGCTCGACTCTCGTTGGCAACGCAAGGAACGCGATCGGAGCCTCCAGTCCTTCTGTTCCAACCACGTGCTCGACGACCGCTCCGGCGAGACGGGACCAGCCGTCCACGGCCGGGGCCGCGGGTGGCCTGTCCACAGGGTCCGAGGCCTGCTGTTCGTCCGGCGAGCGGCCCGGATACCGTCGCCGGATGCAGCGGTGGGAGGCAGATGACGCCAGGCGGAAGCACATGGCTCGGTTCCGGCGGCGCGACACCGCGCCGGAGCTCGCGCTCCGCCGGATCCTGCACGCACGGGGTCGGCGGTTCTTCGTCGACCGACGCATCAGCTCACGGACACGGGCGAGGGCTGACCTCGTCTTCCCTCGGGCCCGCGTGGCAGTCTTCGTCGACGGCTGCTTCTGGCACTTCTGCGAGGAGCACGCGCACCTGCCGAAGGCCAACGCCGAACTGTGGCGGGCGAAGCGCCTGGCGAACCGACAGCGGGATGCCCGGCACGACGAGCTGCTCCGTGCTGAGGGCTGGAAGGTGGTTCGCGTGTGGGAGCACGAAGACCCGGTTCAGGCTGCTGACCGGGTGGAGCGTGAACTCGTGCTCTGGGCTCAGATCGTCGCAAGTCGACGAGTATCAAGCACGCCGACTCAACCGATGGACCGCAGGAAGACGCCGGCAGGACGCCGACGTGATCAGGAGCGCATCGCAGTCGTGTCCGATGCCGCGTCACTCCTCGTAGTCGTCGAGCGACCCTGCTGCACACGCTGACAGGACGCGGACGACCACCGTCGTGTTGCTGACCTGGTAGGCGGCGCTGGCTGCCCCCGCCTCGTCCGCGGTTGCCGAGTACAAGATGCCGCGCTTCTCGCCGAAGTTCGTCGTCGACGGAGACACAGTCAGCCCCTCGTCCGTCCAGAACCGCTGGAACGTTGTGGCGAGTTGCTTCGCGTCCGTCCGGATCCTCGCCGTCACGTAGTACCCGAACCGAACGCCGCCTTCGCACTGTTCTGCGCTCGGGGACGGTGTCGCTGGCCAGGCCAGATCGGCTTGCTTCTCGGTGTCGTTCAGCAGCTGCACCGCTGCCTTCTGCGCATCGCGCGGCGTGGACACGGCTCCGTGTCCTGCTCCACACGCAGTTGCCCCGAGACCCACGATCAAGGTGAGAACGGTGAGGCGGCCGGTCTTGCTTCGGCTCCTGCTCACCTCATCGTCCCTTCTGGGGCGCTGGCCGAGCCAAGCGCCGAATTGACCTCGAAAAGCAGATCAGCACCAGCAAGAGAACCACTGTCCCCAGGCCGTGCGCTGCTCACTCGTAGTCGCTGACGTTCCCCTCGGCGCACTGAGAGTCAACGTACAAGTTGATGCCAGTGGTGGAGATCTCGTACGAACCCCAGGGCATCCGATCCGCACGAGCCCTGGCCGAGTACATGACACCGTACTTGCCGGAGTCTTCCTGGGATGGCTTGACCTCAAGACCACGGCTCTTCCAGTACGACTGGAGTGTCGAAGCGATCTTCTGTGCGTCCACATCGGTGTCCACCGAGACGAAGTACTGGAATCGCACTCCGTCATCTCCATCGGGACATCGCGTAGCCACGGGTGTGGGAACCATGGGCCATGCGACGTCCTGGTCGTGCTGCATGGTGTCCTTCAGGAACGCAACGGCCTCTGCTTTGGCGTCGTCGACGTGCACGTTCGAACCTCCGGTAGCGGCGCAGCCGCTGAGTAGGAGCATCAATGAGGAGAAGATCGCTGCGGACGCGATGAGGTTGCGTCGACTGGCTGTGGTCATGGAAGCGTCACCTTCGCTGTAGCGGTGAACTCGTGCTCTGGGCTCAGATCGGCAGGTGAACGGAGCCCAGGGACTGAGACCACCGAGCGCGATCCGTCTGCCCTTCCGTTCACCGGTACGAGTCCGGATCACCACGGACGCAGACCGAATCGACGTAGAGATGCGCCCGGATGGTCGTCCCGGCCATCGACGCGCTCGGCTTGCCTGCGGCCCGCGCGGTCACCGCGCTGATGTCACCCGTCTCTGCGTCCACAGGAATCGACACCTCCTCGATCCGGTACCCCTCGTCCTTCCAGCGTCGAGCTGCGGCGCGGACGAGGCTTCTTGGGTTCGAGGGCTTGTCAGCCTCGGTGAAGTAGGTGAACTGGACACCGCGGTGCCCGTTCGCCGTGCAGTCGTTCGGCACAGGCGGCGGCGTCGCACCGCTCCAGGTCTGGGGGTCAAGGGCGACGACTTCCCTGAACTCTGCAGTGGCCTGGTCCTGGGCCTCCATCACAGACGTGACGACTCCGGGCCTAGCCGTCGAGCAGCCCCCGAGAACGATCACGACGGTGCCGACCGTCACGCTCAGGAGCCGCGACCGCGCACGGGATGACGACCGGGCTCGCCCCGCTCCGCTGACCACATGGTCTTCTGACTGGAGTTCCACCTCCATACGCTTCGCCCCTCTTGGTCGTTGAGGAATCGTGCCGCACATCGCACCGCGACCGGACCGGTCTCCACGCAGCATGCTCGCAGAGACCAACTGAACTACATGCACCCCTCCGTTGTGATGGCATGGGTGATGTTTCTCCGCCCCCTGCTAGCGTGACGGAGGGTCGTCGGAGGGGCTGACGATCTGAACCACCGAGGGGAATCACCATGCCGAACATCAACGTGTCCTACCAGGAGCTCAACGGCAACGCCGACCGGCTGCTCGCAGGGCGTGACGAGATCAACGCGACGCTGTCGAAGCTGCAGGCGCAGATCGCGTCGCTGACGCAGGCGGGGTTCCAGACCGACCGCTCGTCGGGTGCGTACAACGACGCGTACCAGCGCTTCACCTCCGGTGCGCAGAACACCATCGGTGGCCTGAACGACCTGGCCCAGTTCCTCCGCACCACCGCGACCACGCTGGGCGACGTCGACCAGCAGCTCGCATCCAAGCTCGGCCGCTGACACGAATCGGGATCATGGATGCCCGCGCCGGTGTGGGGACACCGCGTCGAGCGTCGTTCTCAGGGGGGTGAACTGTGAGTGCAGAACTGAAGGTCGACTACGCCGCGTTGGATGCGGCAGCGGCAAAGGTGTCTGCTGCTGCTGATGACATCCAGATCGGAGCCCGCGTCCGTCAAGGGGCGAGCAACGCTGAACTGGGGTCTGACGCGGTGGCGTCGGCGCTGTCGAACGCCACCGCCCAGCAGGCACAGCGCTCGGACCTCGCCGCCGAGAGCGTCCGGGCTGCGTCCAAGTTCCCACTACAGGCGAAGCGCTCGTACTCGGAACAGGACGCGGCACTCGCCGGAGCGGCGGCGAGACGATGACCTGGACGCACGACGACCCAGCCCAGGGCAGCCCTGCCGCGATCCAGGGCATGGCCAAGCTCCGGAGTTCCCGCGCAACGAAGATCCGCGATGCACAGCAGGCCCTGCGGGCCGCCGCATCGGGATCTGGTGCAGAGTGGAAGGCCATGAGTCAGACTGCGTTCGCCGCGAAGCTGTCGAAGGACGCTGCGGACATCGAGTTGCTCGCTGCGGGCCTCGAGGCGCAGGCTGCGGCGTTGCAGACGTATGCGGGACAGTTGTCGCAGCTGAAGGACCGACAGCGGGTACTCGAGCAGCAGCGCTCAAGTGCGCAGATGGCCGTGGGCTTGGCGAGGGTCAAACTCCTCACTGCAGGCGCCGCCGAGCCGACAGCCATGAAGGCAGAACTACCGGACACTGACGCGGTCGCCGCGTCCAGGCGAGAGACAGCGGCTGCACAGACGGTAGTGGACGACGCGGATGCCAGGTTGCGAGCCGTGGACGCCCAGTGGCGCCAGCTGGTGAAAGACAGAAGCTCGATCGACTCCACGTGCGCGGCTGCGCTGCAGGCAGAGACAGCCCTCGGTGGCCTCGCCGGATTGTCGAGCGCGCGTATCGCCGGGACCTCACCAAGCGCGCTCCTCGACCTGATCAGCTCCATGAGCGAGAACGACCTGAAGATCCTCCTCACGCGGCACCCCGAACTGGCGAAGGCGCTCGAGAAAGCCAATCCAGACCAAGTCGCTCGCTGGTGGGGAGCGCTCTCGAGCAGTCAGCATGAAGCATTGACGGTCGGGCTTCCCTCCATCGTCGGCGCTCTCGATGGTGTCCCGGCGCTCTCCCGCGTCGCGGCAAACAAGATGAACGCCCAAGAGCGCATCGACACCCTCGAGAAGGCGATCGCGCACTGGCAGAAGCTCGCGGAGAACGCAGGCACTCCACACCGCTTCGACGAGCGAATTGCTGAGTTGAACAAGGAACTCAAGTACCTGGAACGCGCTACGGGCGCCGATCCAACGGTGCGCTTGTATCTATACGACCGCGGAAGGGATCGAATCGTCGAGATGATCGGTACGCCCTCCGACGAGACCAAGAATGTGATCACCTACGTCCCGGGCACCTTTGCGGCAATGGATGATTTCTTCGGCGGAGAGGTGCAAAAAGTTGCGAAGTACCTGCAGCAGCAAGGCGGGGCAGGGACCGTGGCGTTCGTCTACAAGGACGGAAATTTCCCACAGAGTATTCCTCAGGCGAACGATCAAGAGTTCGCGCTTGCCGCTGGTCGACAACTCAACCGTTTCACCGCCGGACTCAGCGCTCAGCCGCTCCTCGATCACGTGCAGCAGGTCGGCATGGGTCACAGCTGGGGCTTGGCGAACGTCACCGCTGCCGAAGAGTCCGGCACCCACTGGGGCAAAGTCCTCTCGCTGTCCGGAGCCGGTGTGCCAACTGCTTGGGAAAGGGCGCCACACACGCGGTACGCGGACTTCTCCTACGAAGACGTTCTCCAGGACGCACAGCATCTACCGGGTAACCCTGTCTGGAGTGGGCGCAATCCGCGAGACGTGGGTTTCGAACACGGCGACTACTACCCTCCACCAGCTGCCCTGCAGAATCATCCCCTCAACGGCATTGTAGAATCAGTCAGAAATGGTTTAGGACTTCACAACCTCATTGCTGGAACAAGCGCTGACAACCGAGCTGCCCTGCGCGACATGAAGTCTTTCATCGAGGAACAGTGATCATGAAGGCAGTCAAGCTCTTCACCATAGCGACTACGGTCGCTCTCCTGACAGGATGCGCCATGAACGGTGCGAACGACCCGGCCGACCCGGCCAACCCGAAGCAGCTAGTGATGGACGCAAAGGATCGCACGCAACAGTTCGAACTCCGTGTCGCGAAGCTGGTGCCAGAGAACGACGTGAGCAAGGTGACACAGCTCCAGCAAGGCTCATTGCAGTCGTGCGCATCTGGCGATATGTGGGCCGGCGGCGTCACGATTCACTTGAAATCTGGGGTGGAGCCCGACGCCGTTCTTGGTGGTCTTGGTGCCAGCGCTCGCACCGCGGGCTTCGAAGTAGAGTCGACCAAAGCATTCGGCGGGGGGCAGCGGGTCACGATCACGAGCAAAGGGGGGATGTCGATCTTGGTCGATGCCACCGAGCGGAGCCTTGAAGGCGGATCATTCTCCGAGTGTTTCAACCTTCCCGAGGACTTCTACAAGGGCGGTGATTTCTGAGAAGCGACACCGACATGATGGCGGAAGTCAACCAGTCGGAGTACACGACGATCCCGATCCGGCGAGGAACGCGGCGATCCGTACGACCAGCAGTCAGGATCAGCGGCATATTTGCCGTCGCGGCGACCTTGGTGCTGCTCAGTGGATGCTCAATGAAAGACGGCGCCCAGAAGCACCCTCAAGGTGCGATCAGCCGAGCGAAAGCTCTGACGCAACGCGCAGAACTCGCGGCAGTGAGGCTCCTCCCCAAGTCGGACGTCAAGGACATCAAGCAGCTCTCGAAGGGAACGTTTCTAGGCTGCTCCGACGGATATCAGTGGAGCGGGAACACCCGGGTGACCTTGAGCGACGGGGTGGACGGCGCTACAGCGCAGAAGCAAATCGCAGTCGCAGCAGAGAAGCGCGGCGACGACGTCAGTGACGACACCGTGCTGACCGGAGACAAGCGCTACTCGATCACGACGGGACAAGGCGTCCTGCTGCTCGTGAAGGTGTGGGACGGGGGCCGAGCGCTCGAATTGAACTCCGCATCGCCGTGCTTCGACCTGCCGTCGGACTTCGACAGGCCTCGGACGTTCTGAGGTGCGTCGGATTCTGATCGGCGTTTTAGCGGGTGCCGCACTGCTCCTCAACGGGTGCGCACGATCCGACCAGCCTCAGATGGAAACGCCATCAGCGGCGATCACGAAGGCGAAGAGCGCGACGCAGGACGGCGTCGTGCAGGTGGTTGATATGGCGGGCGATGACCTGGTCCAGGGTCTCAATCAGAGTCCGACCGGATCACTGGTCTCTTGCCGGGACGGCAAGCAGTGGGCCGGGCACGCGACGGTGACGCTTCGGCGGGGCGCGAACGCAGCTGCGATCATCAATGGCATCGAGGACTCGATCTCCGAGGCGGAATGGAGTGCCTCGCGAGACACGACTGGTGAGGGCAGGAGCCGACTCACCCTTCGATCGCACTCGGGCCTGTCCCTTCTGATCAGACCGGATGGCGGAGCGTCGATCAACATCGCCTCGTTCTCGGACTGTTTCGCTCTGCCATCCGACTTCGTACCTGCAAGGTCGTACTGAATCGTGTCCGATGCTCGCGATGGCCATGGTTGGCTTGACAGGAGTGCACGATGAAATCAGCAGGGGTGTTACTCGGCCTGACACTGGTCATCGGAATCAGTGGATGTGCAGTGAACGAAGATCTGCCAATGAACCCCGATGACCGCATTCTCCTCGTCAAATCACAGGTACAAGAAGCCGAGATGAAGGCCGCCGAGCTCGTCCCCGTCGATGACCGCATTGACATCGAGCAAGCGGACAAAGGGACACTCCTGTCGTGCTCCGGCGGCAGACAATGGTCTGGCAGCACCACCATTCAGCTGAAGAACCCGGCGAACGGCGAGCAGGTGGTGGATCGACTCGGCAAGGTGGCCGCTGACCAAGGCTTCACGGTCACGCGCAGCACCACGCCGGATGGAGCTGCCCGCCTGCGCCTCATCGATGGGCACGGAACGACGGTGTACGCGTCGACGTGGGTGGATGGGAGGTCGATCGAGGTCAATTCGTTCTCCGAGTGTTTCCCGCTCCCGAAGGGCTTCCGCCCTGATCGCTCCTACTGAAGACGTGTCTCGCAAACGGCCTGTCGACAGGAGGGTTGCCAGCGTGAAGTCTGCAAGACGGACCTGGGTCACGCTCATCGCGCTCACACTCCTCATCGCTCTGGCAGGAGGCTCCCCTTCGAACCTCACTCATGAACCGAGCGACGAATGGCCGCATGAAGGACGCACGGAAGCAGAGAGATGAGCAGCCAGTGAAACGGAGTGGCCTTCTGGTGGGCATGGCCCTGGTCATCGGACTGACGGGATGCGCAACGGACACTCATCTCCCGTCTGATCCAGAGGAGCGCATCCTGCTCTTCAAAACTCAGGCACAAGCGGCCGAGAGCGCGGTCGCGCGCCTGATCCCGACAGCCGCACGGGATGAGGTCAGGCAGATCCCCGAAGGGACGGTGCTCGCTTGCTCTGGTGGCCGACAGTGGTCAGGGAACACGCGGATCACGCTGACGCATCCGAGCGCGGGACCTGCAGTCCTGCGCGACCTGTCCAGCGAGGCTGCCGAGCATGGTTTCAGGGTCACCCGCAACACCACGGCAGACGGCGCACCCCGGATCCGACTCGTCGACGACAACGGCACCACGCTCCTGGCAACGGTGTGGGTGGACGGGAAGTCCATCGACGTCGACTCGTTCTCGAAGTGCTTCCCCGTACCTGCCGACTTCATCCCCCACGGCTCGTACTAGCCGCGCGCAGGTTCGTTCTGACACTGCTGCGAGGTCCCGGGCGACTTCAGGACGAGTTGAGACCTCGAGCACCATCCTCCGATCGGAGGACCCCACCCCGCCCGCTTCACCGATCCGCCGACCGCCTCCCCCGACCAGGCTGGTCTCATGCCCGACTCCCCCGCCATCGAGGTCCACCACCTCGCGAAGCAGTACCCCACCGGCAGACGCGCCGTCGACGACGTCAGCTTCACGATCGAGCGCGGCGAGACCTTCGCCCTCCTCGGCCCCAACGGCGCCGGCAAGTCGACGACCGTCGAGATCCTCGAGGGCCACCGCTCCCGCACCGGCGGCGACGTCCGGGTCCTCGGCCACGACCCGGCGAAGACGAGCCGCAGCCACAACGCCCGCATCGGCATCGTCCTGCAGTCGAGCGCGGAGTCGCCGAACGTCACGGTCGCCGAGCAGCTGAACCACTTCGCCAAGCTGTACCCGAAGCGCCGCACCACGGACGAGCTCCTCACCGCGACCGGCCTCGAGTCGCACCGCAACGTCCGTTTGAGCAAGTTGTCCGGCGGACAGCGTCGCCGCGTCGACGTCGCGCTCGGGATCATCGGCCGCCCCGAGGTCCTCTTCCTCGACGAGCCCACGACCGGCTTCGACCCCGAGGCACGTCGGCAGTTCTGGGACCTCCTCCGACAGGTCCAGCACGAGGGCACGACCATCCTCCTGACGACGCACTACCTCGACGAGGCCGCCCACCTGGCCGACCGGGCAGCGGTGATCGTCGGCGGTCGATTGCTCGACATCGCGCCGATCGACGAACTCGGTGGCCCGGCGGGACGAGAACCACGAGTGCGGTGGCGCAGCGCGGACGGCACCCACGAAGAACGAACGACGGACCCGACCGCCTTCATCCGCAGCAGCACCGAGCCGATGCTCGACCTCGAAGTCATCCGACCGTCCCTCGAGGACGTCTACCTGGAGATGGTGGGACACGCATGAACCCGGCAACCGTGGGCATCGCCCGCATCAGCTACGAACTCCGCTCCTACTTCCGGGCGCCGGAGTCCGTCTTCTTCACCTTCCTGTTCCCGATCATCATGCTGGCGCTGTTCTCGGTCGCCTTCAGCAGCGCGCCCGACATCCAAGCCGGCCCGGGCACGAGCGTCGACTACGCCACCTACTACCTCCCCGGTCTGGTCGCGACCGGCATCCTCCTGTCGGGCACCCAGGCCCTCGGCGTCGACATCGCCACCGAGCGCAGCGACGGCACCCTGAAGCGCCTCGGCGGCACACCGCTCCCCGTCCTGAGCTACTTCGTCGGCAAGATCGGCATGGTCCTGGTGACCACGTTCGTCCAGACGGCGATCCTGCTGGCCGTGGCGAGCCTCCTGTTCGGCGTCGACCTGCCGACGGATGCAAGCCGCTGGGGCGTCTTCGCCGGCGTCCTCCTCCTCGGCATCGCCACCAGCTGTGTCCTGGGCATCGCGATCTCGGCCCTCCCGCGCGAGGGCCGTCGCGCCACCGCCACCATCGTCCCGGTGGTCCTGGTCCTGCAGTTCATCTCCGGCGTCTACCTCCCCTTCACCCAACTTCCCGCCTGGTTGCAGGATGTGGCGTCCGTCTTCCCCCTCCGGTGGATGGCGTCCGGCATGCGGTCGGTCTTCCTGCCGGACGCGTTCGCGTCCGGTGAGCCGGGAGGCTCGTGGCAGCTCGGTCTGGGCGCCCTGGTGTTGGTCGGATGGCTGGTCCTGGGCACGGTGGCCTGCGTGGTCACCTTCCGCTGGAACCGCAAGGACGTCTGATGCCCCGGCAGGTCCGGCCTGTGGACAACCGCCTCCAGCCCGGCGAAGGGTGGGATGCTGTCGGCATGGACACGGTCACGGAGCGCGAGGACACCTGGGTACGGAACCGGTGGCTGCACGTCTTCTTCGCGGGCACGATGCTGCTCACCGCGGTCATCGCGGTGTTCGGGTGGTCCCCCTGGTCCACGCGGTGGCCGGCGTTCGCGATGCTCGCCGTGCTGGTCGTCGCCTACGCGGCGTACGGACACCGGGGCTACGACGGCCGACGACCGGCAGCTGCGTTCCTCCCGCTGGTGGTCGTCGCTGCCGTCGTGCTGCCGGCCGTGACCCCCAGCACGGCCTTCGTGCAGTGCATCCTCTTCCCGCTCGTCTGGCGCCAGTCGCAGCGCATCCGCACCGGGGTCGTGCTGTCGGTCGCGGTCGGCGTCGCGAGCGGCATCGGCCTGCAGGTGAGTGGTGGTCCGGACGCGATCGTCGCGACCCTCCTCATTGAGGGCATCAGCATCGTCGGCGCGTGCGCGATGGGCGTCTGGATCTCGAGCATCGCCGGCCTCTCGGAGTCCCGCCGCGCCCTGCTCGACGAGCTCCGAGCGACGCAGACATCCCTCGCTGAGGCGAACCGCGCCGCCGGCATCGCCAGCGAACGGGAACGCCTCGCCCGCGAGATCCACGACACCGTCGCGCAGAACCTCGCCGGCATCGTGATGTTGACCGAACGCGCCCGCCGTGACCTCGCCGACGACCATACCGATGCACTCGAGGAACGCCTGACGGTCCTCGAGGAATCAGCTCGAGCCGCGCTCGAGGAGTCACGCGTCCTCGTCGCCGCGGGGGCCGCCGGCGCGACCCACGACAGCCTCGCCGGTGCCCTCCACCGCCTCGGCGAACGGCACACCCGCGAGACCGGCACACCCGTGACCGTCAACGCGGCGGACTGCCCGTTGGATCGCGACGCGCAGGTGGTCCTGTTGCGTGTCGCCCAGGAGGCCCTGGCCAACGTTCGCACACACGCCAACGCCGCCTCGGTGCGCGTCGCACTGCACCACGCACCCGAGCAGACCGTCCTGCGGATCCAGGACGACGGCGTCGGCTTCGCCACCGCCGTCCGGAGCGTCGGGCGCGGTCTCGCCGGTCTGCGCGAACGGCTCGCCCTCGCGGGTGGCACCTGCGTCGTGACCAGCGCACCGGGCGACGGCACCACCGTGACGGCCACGCTGCCCACGGTGAGCACCGCCGGACCGGTCGTCGCGAACCAGGCGATGCCGAGCCTCCCGACCGTCGCGCGCCCCGTGGCGGAGGTGACCCGATGATCCGTGTCGTCGTGGCGGACGACCACCCCATCGTGCGGGCCGGCATCGTCGCGCTGCTGCAGTCCGCGCCGGACGTCGACGTCGTCGGTCAGGCGTCCGACGGCGAAGCCGCGGTGTCGATCGTCCGCGCTGAACGCCCCGACGTCGTGCTCATGGACCTCCGCATGCCGCTCCTCGACGGCGACGCTGCGACCGCGCAGATCCTGGCCGCGCAGCCCGACGTCCGCGTGCTCATCCTCACGACCTACGAGTCCGACGACCAGATCCTCGCCGCGATCGAGGCCGGCGCCACGGGCTACCTGCTCAAGGCCGCTCCCGAGTCGGAGATCCTCGCCGGCGTGCGGGCGACAGCCCGAGGCGAGACCGCACTCGCTCCCTCGGCGGCGGCGGCCCTCGTACGACGCGCGACGGGAGGGACGCCAGCCGGGCCGAACCTCACCCCGCGGGAGCTCGAGGTCATGCGCCTCGTCGCGCAGGGCAACAGCAACCCAGCGATCGGCCGGGCCCTGTTCCTCAGCGAGACGACCGTGAAGACCCACCTCGGCCACGTGTTCGAGAAGCTCGGCGTCAACGACCGCACCCGTGCCGTCACCCGCGCGATAGAACTTCATCTCCTCTGATCGCGCAGCGTCATATATCACACTCTGCTTGTTGTACGGTTGACGCATGAGCAATCAAGCCACCGCCGCATGGGTCGGAGTCATCATCACCCTCGTGATCTCGGTTTGGAGCATCACCGTCGCACGACGGGCCGAACGCACAGCGAGGACGGAGCGAAGCGTCCGCGAGGCCGCGAAGGTCAGCGCCTGGATCTCCACCACCTGGTCAGTCTCCGCGCCGGAGGACGACTCCCAGAAGAGCAACATCCTGGTCATCCGGAACTCGTCTGATGCGGTCATCCACGACGTGGAGGCCACCGCGCTGATGAACAAGCGAGAAGCGACGTTCTCTGCCGCGGTGTGCCCGCCAGGAGAGTCCTTCGCGACCTGGAAGCCAGGCGGGCGCTTCGCGTGGGAACTCCTCGCATCGTGCAGTGAACTAGCCACCGGGAACCGGGGATCCCGGGCGTTCACAAAGAGCCCGAACTGGAAGCTCGTCTCCCTCCGGTCCACCGATGCCTTCGGGGCACGTTGGGAGTACCGATCGGGCGAGGGCGTCACGCTCGTCCGATGACCGTCACCAGGTGAGGACGAAGCGGCCTCGGGTCCCGCCGGCCTCGAGTCGTTCGTGCGCCTCCGTGGCACGCGACGCTGGCAGGACCTCGGCGATGCGCGGCGTGATCGTCCCGCCTTCGACGCCGTGCCGCAGTCGCTCGAGCTTGTCGAACGACCGGTACTCCTTCCCGACGAGCGCGCGCTCGAACCGCACGCTCTCGGCGCCGTTCCCTTCCCAGCCCCGCACGTCGATGAACACACCGCCCTGCCGAAGCGCCGGGACGACTCCGTCTCGCTGAACCGCGCAGTCAGCGAGGGCGTCGACGCCCTCGGGCACGATGCCCCGGACGGACTCCGCGAAGGAGTCACCGCGCGGGACGATGTGGTCCGGGCCGAGCGACCGCACGAGCGTCTCGTCCTTCTCGGCAGCGTCAGCGATGACCGTGATGCCCTCGGCCTTCGCGAGCTGCACGAGGTAGTTGCCCAGCAGTCCGGCAGCGCCCGTGACGGCGAGGGTGTCGCCGCGCGCGAGTCCCGCCAGTTCGAGGATCTGGACGGCGGTGAGCCCGTTCATCGGGATCGTGGACGCCAACTCCACCGAGGTTCCTCGCGGGATCCGCGTGAACGACCCCACCGGGGCGACGAGCTCCTCGACGTAGGAGCCGCCGTGCCCGGTCAGCGGCAGCGCGATCGCCATGACCTCATCCCCGACAGCCCACCCGTCGACGTCCGGACCGACCTCGTCGATGACCCCTGCCGCGTCCATGCCCGGCACGTACGGAGCCGACGCCTGCGAGCTGTCGCGCTCCCCCGCCCGGACGCCCGTGTCCGTGGGGTTCACCGCGAACGCGCCGACCCTGATGCGGACGGACCCTGCGCCGGCATGCGGCTCCGGGACTTCGTGGACGGCGAGGGCCTCGGGCCCTCCGAACTGCTGCACTCCGACGACCTTCATGCATCCGGTCTACCGGCCCCGCGAAGGCGGCTCTCAGACTGCAGCGTGCTGATCACCCGAGCGAGACGACGGAGTCAGCGGCCGACCCATCTCCACCGAGTCGCCGGGAGCAAACCCGATCGGACGGCGTCGCCCAGTGAGAACGAATCCGTGACGCGCGTAGAAGGACCGTGCCCTCGCCCCCGCCGGGTTCTCGTCCACCCACAGCGCGATGGAGTCTCCCCGTCCCCGAGCCCATGCCAGCGTCTCTGCCAGCAGCACCTCGGAGACACCGTTGTCTCGGCCGCGGAACTCGGGCACGACCCACACGCCAGTCAGCACCAGATCGTCATGCTGCTGCGCGCCCATCATCCCGATCCACCGCCCGCGGAGGTCATCGATCGCGACCAAGCTCGTGGCGTCGCTCGCATGCCCTCGTCGAGCACGCATCCGCCAGTCGTCATCGGACATGGACACCGTCGTCTCGAGGGTCGCACCGTACGACACCGGGTTGTCCGTCGCGTTCTCGACCCGAGCGGCACGGACCGACGGCCAGTCGTCCTCAGCAGTGACCCTGACAGAGAACCGCGCCCCGGGCAGCCGAGATCGATCGAGCAGCGTGGACAGATCCTGCTGCAGCACAGCGGGCGCCACGGGGCCGTGCGGAGAACTGACGGGCAACCCCAATTCGACGGCGGCCGTCGTTCTGATGAGGGCGTCGAGAGACCCACGTGAGACGGGCATCGCGACATCGCTCAACCGGTCACCGACAGCTCCCCACACACCACCCGGGCCGTCGATTCGCACATCAGCGAACAGGTGCCCGATCGTCTCCATGATTTCATTGTGCCCGCCGAACGCAGAAAACCC
>NZ_MJGV01000047.1 GCF_001865015.1 Curtobacterium sp. MMLR14_010
CCCCTACGTCCAGGGCCTGCTCAACCACGACGACTCCGGCCTGACCCTCAAGGCCGGCGACACCACCGTCACGCTGGAGAACTTCGTCGTGAACCCCGGCTCCTCCAAGCTCTACGGCGACGTCCTCGTCAACGGTGAGGTCGCAGCCCCGAACGCGTACCTGTTCTCCCTCCACGGCGGTTCGCTCAAGCCCCTCCAGCTCGAGGG
>NZ_MJGV01000048.1 GCF_001865015.1 Curtobacterium sp. MMLR14_010
CCCCGGCGTGTCCGGCGACGCGAAGCTCGCCGACGGTGCCGTGTCGTTCCCGATCACCTCCGGCTCGGTCACGTACTGGAGCCCGGACGGCAACTACCGCCCCTACGTCCAGGGCCTGCTGAACCACGACGACTCGGGTCTGACCCTCAAGGCCGGCGACACGACCGTGACGCTGGAGAACTTCGTCGTGAACCCCGGCTCCTCCAAGCTCTACGGCGACGTCCTCGTCAACGGTGAGGTCGCAGCCCCGAACGCGTACCTGTTCTCCCTCCACGGCGGCTCGCTGAAGCCCCTCCAGCTCGAGGGT
>NZ_MJGV01000049.1 GCF_001865015.1 Curtobacterium sp. MMLR14_010
CTCCCGTCCGGTGGGTGCCGGCACCGCCGACCGGGCGCGACGGTCGTCGTCCGTCCGACGGAAGCGACACCGTCCGTGCATCCGCGCGCCGCGGACGCACCGACGGTGTCGCTCCATGTGTCCGCATCCTGACGCTCCCGCGAGAAGCGACATCGTCGGTCCGATTGCGCGTCGCGTTCCTCCCCGCCGTGTCGCCCGATGCGCCCGCACGGAGCGGCACCCCACCGGACGGGAGG
>NZ_MJGV01000050.1 GCF_001865015.1 Curtobacterium sp. MMLR14_010
ACTCTGGCCGTACTGCAACTCCATGTTGGGCACTTTGGGCAGGTTGCCGACATTGCCGGACATGACCACGAACAGCTGGTTCTCCACCGCACGGGCCTGACAACAGTACCGTACCCTCAGATAACTCTGGCGCTCATCGGTACAGAAAGGCACGAACAGGATCTGGATACCCTGGTCCACCAGATGACGCGTCAGCTCGGGAAACTCCGCATCGTAGCAAACCAGGACCCCAATGGGGCCGCAATCGGTTTCAATGGCAGTGACACGGCTGCCACCGGTGATATTCCACCAATAGGCTTCGTTCGGCGTGGGGTGAATCTTGGGCTGCGAGAACACC
>NZ_MJGV01000051.1:0-330 GCF_001865015.1 Curtobacterium sp. MMLR14_010
CCGACGACGAGCACGAAGTTGGAGATGTAGATGTAGACGAGCAGGAGCAGGGCACCGCCGAGCCACCCGTACGCGATGTTGCTGCCGCCGATGGTCTCGACGTAGAGCGCGAAGCCGAACGTCGCCATCGCCCAGGTCACGATCGCGAACCCGGCGCCCGCGGACACCCACCGCAGCTGCGGCGTCTTCACGTTCGGCGTCGCGTAGTACAGCACGGCGACCATCACCACGAGGTCGACCGCCAGCACGGGCCACTTCACCACGTCCCAGACGTCGTCGATCCAGGGCGCCCACCCGAGGCTCGCGACGATCGCCGCCGAGATCGTCGGC
>NZ_MJGV01000051.1:1005-1672 GCF_001865015.1 Curtobacterium sp. MMLR14_010
TCGCCGCCGAGATCGTCGGCGTGCCGAGCAGGATCACGATCGCGATGGCGCCGCCGACCATGATCAGCAGCGTGACGAGGAGCATCATGCTGCGGAACTTCCAGATCCGGCGGCCCTCCTCCACCTCGTACGCGGTGTTCATCGCCCGACCGAACGCGGTCGCGTAGCCGGACATCGACCAGAGCGTCAGCACGATGCCGATCCAGAAGCCGAGCCACGGGTTGTCCAGGCTGAGGAGCTGCCGGAGGGGCTGCTCGAGGTGCACGGCCGTCTCGGGCCGGACGATGAACCCGAGGATCTCGATGATGTCGCCCAGGCTGTCGCCCTGCCGGTCGACGATCGACAGTGCGGAGACGACGGCGAGCGTCGTCGGGAACACCGTCAGCAGCGCGAAGAACGTCAGGGACGCCGCGGCGTCGACGACCCGGTGCCGGATCACCGAGTGGTAGGTACGACGCACGACCGCACGGACCCCGGTCCGCTGGAGGTCACGCGTCATGCGGTCCGGCATGGGTACGAAGATATCGGTTGTGTGAGCAGCGCACGTCTTCCGTGACCCACCACCGGACGGGAGGCCCGTGGCGGCGCCGCCACGAGCCTCTCGTCCGGTGGTGGTCCCGACCACCCCGCCGGGCCAGCGCGCTCAGTTCGCGTTGGGGTGCAGCGC
>NZ_MJGV01000052.1 GCF_001865015.1 Curtobacterium sp. MMLR14_010
CTCGTCGTCGGGCAGCTCGGCCGCGGACACCCGCACCTGCCGCGCAGCCGCGACGTCGGCGTCCCGCCACCGGGCCAGCGTGAAGTTCCGCGTGACGTCCCGCAGCGGCAGCCGGATGGACTCGTCGGCGTCGATGCCCGCGAGGAGCTGCCGCAGGCGGATGACCTCGGAGTCGAGCTCCCCGCCGACGACGAGCACGAAGTTG
>NZ_MJGV01000053.1 GCF_001865015.1 Curtobacterium sp. MMLR14_010
GTTGATATCCCAAAAGGAAAAGATGGGAACCCGGCTTTGATTGAACGCTCTGGTAATGAGTTCGTCCGGTGCGATGTAGGTGCCCTCTGCATCCCGGATGGTGTGGTGGGTGCCAACGATGATTGCATCGTACAGTTCGTGGGCCCGAACAACCGACTGCAACCAGGTGTCTTTGTCGTTGGTAAGGACGATGTCCAGTTTGGAGCCATATATTTCGGCACTTCTCTTGTCGCCGAAGTATTCATTGACTGCGTTTCGCATGGTGGGTGAGTCGTCCATTAAT
>NZ_MJGV01000054.1 GCF_001865015.1 Curtobacterium sp. MMLR14_010
GCTCTTCATTAGCTTCAGCAGCCGCTTCCATCATTTCTTCGCGGTACTTCGCTACTTCGTCAGCCATTTCGGCAGGAACGTCGCGCTGGTCATAGGTAGCACCGGCATCATCTTCGTTCCAGTAAATCGCCTTGTTACGAATCAGGTCAACCAGACCAGCGAACTCGTCTTCGGCACCGATCGGCAACTGAATGGGAACGGCAGTCGCACCCAGACGGTTCTTAATCTGATTCACAA
>NZ_MJGV01000055.1 GCF_001865015.1 Curtobacterium sp. MMLR14_010
ATCCATAGCGGTGTAAAGTGGCAATTCAGATGCTCCGCATGCAGGTTGGCATCAAGAATCAGGCGCTTCGCCGGTTTTGAGGAACCCAGGGCAAACGCTGCCAGGGCCTGGCAATACTGGGCGGCGACCCTGGTTCTGGCATCGGAGATGGCGCTGGCAGCCTGAAGCGCCTCTCTGGCATAGTTCCCGGCCACACCAAACTGCTTCCCAAGCCTTAGCCTGTACATTGATTTCACTAAAGCAATGCGCGCCTGAATGGCCCGGTTTTGATTAGGCAGAAATGACAGCTCGGATTCATCGGGGAGTATGGGTG
>NZ_MJGV01000056.1 GCF_001865015.1 Curtobacterium sp. MMLR14_010
GGATAAGACCGGGGCAGGGCATTGGGTGGCGTGTCACTACGTGGAGCGGGATGAAGAATTGAACTAAGCTTGTGGAGTGAATGGATCTCCGTGTTGACGAGTCACTCTTATGGACAGGAAGTCTGCGCGCTATCAGCCCCTACTGATCGCTCTCCTCGCGATCACGATGCCCTTGAACCTTTTGTGTGCACAGGAACCAGTGCGCGTCGGGATTGTTGCTGGAATAGAGCGGGAAATA
>NZ_MJGV01000057.1:0-48821 GCF_001865015.1 Curtobacterium sp. MMLR14_010
CCCCGGCGTGTCCGGCGACGCCAAGCTCGCCGACGGTGCCGTGTCGTTCCCGATCACCTCCGGCTCGGTCACCTACTGGAGCCCGGACGGCAACTACCGCCCCTACGTCCAGGGCCTGCTGAACCACGACGACTCCGGCCTGACCCTCAAGGCCGGCGACACCACCGTGACGCTGGAGAACTTCGTCGTGAACCCCGGCTCCTCCAAGCTCTACGGCGACGTCCTCGTCAACGGTGAGGTCGCAGCCCCGAACGCGTACCTGTTCTCCCTCCACGGCGGCTCGCTCAAGCCCCTCCAGCTCGAGGGCGACAACGCGATCCTGACCGGCACCACCGTCCACGTCTCCGCCGACGCCGCGAAGCTGCTCAACAGCACCTTCAAGACCGACGCCGTCAAGGCCGGCCTCCTCGTCGGGACCGCCACCATCACCGCCCAGATCAAGTAACACCCCCGCGGGTTCAACCCGCACGCAGCACCACACACGAGAACGCCGCCCCGATCACGGGGGCGGCGTTCTTGCGTTGCACGGGCGTCAGGCGTCGAAGCGGGTGCCCTTCGGGTTCGACGGCAGCAGGCACATCACGAACAGCACGATCGACCCGATGCCGGGCACCACGTGCAGGAACTGCCAGAAGCCCGAGCGGTTCGTGTCGTGCAGCCGGCGGGCACCGAGCGCGAGGGACCCGACCAGCGTCACCACGACCCACAGCACGAACAGGTAGGACCCGACCGGGTTCTCAAGGAGCGGGCTGTCCGGGGTGAACGCCTGCGGCACGAGCTGCAGCACCAGGCCGATCCCCAGCGACGTGATCCACCACCACCAGAACTCCGAGCGGGATGCCCGTCCGGTGAACACGGTGTACTTCCGCCAGAAGCGTCGGAGCGCCTCGGTGAAGGGTGCGCCGATGAACGGGTCCCGGAGGGCCACACCGCCGGGCTGCGGGCTGTCGTCACTCATGGGCACAACTCAACCACGCGCGGAGGCGGGCTTCGCGCCCCCGGACGCACATCGCGCCCCGTCGAGACGGGGCGCGATGTGTGGTGCGGGGCGCGATCCTCGAGGGACCACGGGGCGACCTACACGAGCGAGTCGCGCCAGGCCGCGTGCAGCTGGGCGAAGCGCCCCGTGCCCGCGATGAGGTCGGCCGGGGTGCCGTCCTCGACGATCATGCCGTTCTCCATCACGAGCACCCGGTGGGCGATCGCGACGGTGGACAGCCGGTGCGCGATGATCACGGCGGTGCGGTCGGCGAGCAGGGTCTCGAGGCCCTCCTGCACCAGGCGCTCCGACGGGATGTCGAGCGACGCCGTCGCCTCGTCGAGGATGAGCACCTTCGGGTCCGCGATGAACGCCCGCGCGAACGAGAGCAACTGCCGCTGACCCGCAGAGACACGACCGCCGCGCTTGTTCACGTCGGTGTCGTACCCGTCGGGCAGCGCCATGATGAACTCGTGCGCGCCCACGGCCTTGGCCGAGGCCTCGATCTCGGAGCGCGACGCACCGGGCTTGCCGAGCGCGATGTTGTCCGCCACGGTGCCGGAGAACAAGTAGGCCTCCTGCGTGACCATGACGATCGCGCGGCGCATGTCCTTCGTGTCGAGGTCGCGCAGGTCCACGCCGTCGAGCTTCACTGAGCCCTGGGTCGGGTCGTAGAAGCGCGCCATGAGCTTGGCGAGCGTCGACTTGCCCGCACCCGTCGACCCGACCAGCGCGATCGTCTGCCCGGACGGGATGTGCAGGTCGAACGCCGGCAGCACGACCTTGCCCTGGTTGTAGGCGAACACGACGTCGTCGAAGTCCATCTTGCCGCGGGCATCGGCCAGCTTGGTCGGCTTCGCGGGGTCCGGCACGCTCGGCCGTTCCTCGAGCACGCCGGAGATCTTCTCCATCGCAGCCGAGGCCGACTGGTACCCGTTGTAGAACATCGCGAGCTCCTGCGCCGGGTCGAAGAAGCGCTTGGCGTACAGCGCGACCGCGAGCAGCGCACCGACCTCGAGCGTCCCGCCGACGACCCGGAAGCCGCCGACGATGACGACCGCGGCGAGCGTGGCGTTGCCGATGAGCACGAGCACCGGGTCGAAGGTCCCGAACAGGTTGAACACCTTCGTGTTCGAGACCCGGTAGTCCTCGACGAACCCGCCGTACTCGTCCCGGTTGCGGGACTCCTTGCGGAAGGCCTGCACCGCGCGGATGCCCGTCATGGTCTCGACGAAGTGCACGATGACGCGCGCCGAGGCCACCCGGGTGGCACGGAACAGCGTCTGCGAGTTCGTCTGGAACCAGCGGATCAGGAACCACAGCGGCACGAGGGACACCGCGAGCACCAGGCCCGAGGTCGGGTCGAGCACCACGAGCGCCACCGCGGTGAACGCCATGTAGAGCACGCCCTGGATGAGCTGGTTCAGGCCGGAGTCGAGCAGCTCGCGGATGGAGTCGAGGTCGCTCGTCTGGCGCGAGATGATCCGCCCGGACGTGTACGTCTCGTGGAACTCCAGCGACAGCCGCTGCGTGTGCAGGAACACCCGCTTGCGCAGGTCGAACAGGATCGCCTGGCTGATCCTGGCCGCGAGCACGGTGTACCACGCGGTCAGGACGGCACCGAGGACCGCGACGACGATGTACGTCGACACGACCGCGAACGCCGGGACCCAGTCGTTCTGGTCGAGGACCGCCGGCAGGGCGTTGTCGATGCCCCACGCGATGAGGGCAGGACCGGCGACGGTGCCCGCGGTCGAGATGACCACGACGACCCCGAGCAGGACCAGGCGCATCTTCAACGGTGCCGCGAGGGACCCGAGCAGGGCGAGGGACCGGCGCCGCAGGCGCTTGCTCTCGGCCTTGGTGAAGTCCTCGCGCTCCTCGCCGCGCACACCCAGGGTGGTGATGGATGCGGTCACCGGTGCGGAAGTCTGCGAGGCCTCAGCCGTGTCGTCAACGGCGGCCGTGCCTCCAGGCAGGTTCTGATCAGTCTGCTGGCTCATGCCATCGCCTCCTCTCGTGCGGTCGCGTCGTCGTCGTCGAGTGACGAGATGACGTAGCGGTAGTGGTCGTTCGTGGCCATCAGCTCCGAGTGGGTGCCGACGGCGGTGATGACGCCGTTCTCCATGAGCGCGACGCGGTCCGCGAGCGTCACCGTCGACGGACGGTGCGCCACGATGAGCGACGTGGTCTCGGCGAGGACCCGGCGGAGCCCGGCCTCGACCCGCGCCTCGGTGTCGACGTCGAGCGCCGACAGCGGGTCGTCGAGGACGAGCACCGACGGCCGCGCCGCGATCGCGCGGGCGAGCGCCAGGCGCTGCCGCTGCCCGCCGGAGAGGGACAGCCCCTCTTCCCCGACGCGGGTGTCGACGCCCTCGGGCAGGTCGTCCACGAAGGACGCCTGCGCGATGTCGAGCGCCTCGCGCATGAGCGCCTCTGCCTCGTCACCCGTCACGTCCGGGCGACCGAGCAGCACGTTCTGCCGCACGGTCGTCGAGAACAGGGTGGCGTCCTCGAACGCGACGCCGACGTGGCGTCGCAGTTCCTCGCGGGTCAGGTCGCGGATGTCGACGCCGTCGATCGTGACCGAACCGCCGGTGACGTCGTACAGCCGGGGCACGAGCGAGAGCAGCGTGGTCTTGCCGCAGCCGGTGAGACCGACCAGCGCCATGGTCTCGCCGGGCTCGAGCCGCAGTTCGACCCCGTTGATGAGGTCCGGGTACTGCGCCGCCGAGTCCTGGTAGCGGAAGTGCACGCCGTTGAAGGCGAGCGCCCCGTGGGGCTCAGCGATCGTCTTCGGGTGTTCGGGGTCCGTGATCGTGTTCTCGGAGTCCATGACCTCGAAGAAGCGGTCGACCGCGGTGCGCGTGTCGAACGTCATCGACAGCAGGAAGCCGATCGACTCGATCGGGAAGCGGAGCACGGTCGCGGTGGCGAAGAACGCGAACAGCTGTCCGACGGTCATCTCCCCCTGCGACGCCAGCCAGATGCCGGCGAGCAGGCAGAGCGCGAACGCGACGTCCGGCACGAGCAGCAGCCACAGCCAGATGCTCGCGACGGCCTTCGCCTTCTTGATCTCGGTGCCGCGGAGGGCCTCGGCCTGCTCGCTGAACTCCTCGAGCTTGTAGCCGCCACGACCGAACGCCTTGAGCACGCGGATGCCGTGCACCGACTGCTCGACGCTCGTCGCGAGGTCACCGACCTGGTCCTGGCTGCGGCGCGCGACGACGGAGTACCGACGTTCGAACAGCAGCCCGTTGATCCACAGCGGGATCGACGCGATCAGGAAGATCAGGCCGAGCAGCCACCCGAAGGTGAACAGCACGACGAACCCGACGACGATCGTCACGAGGTTCACGACGAGCAGCACGACGCCGAACGCCAGCCACCGGCGGATCAGGGACAGGTCGGACACGGACCGGGACAGCAGCTGCCCCGACTCCCACCGGTCGTGGAACGCGACCGGCAGGTCCTGCAGCTTGGCGTACAGCGAGTTCCGCATGCTGGTCTCGATGCGGGTGGACGGACGCATCACCAGGCGGCGGCGCGAGGCGATGAAGAAGGCCTCCAGCACACCGAGGGCGAGCACACCGAGCCCGGCGGGCCAGATCTGCGACGAGTCCTTCGACGACATCGGGCCGTCGACGAGCCACTGCAGCACGTAGGGGATGGCGAGCGCCACGAGGGAGGCACCCATCGCGGCGGCCATGCCGGCGATGATGCGGCCCTGGTAGGGCTTCACGTAGGGGTGGATCCGCGCGATCGCGCGGAAGGTGGACGGGCGCGCCGTGGTGGGCGACTTGGACATGCGTTGCGTCCTCATGCGTCAGCCGGGTACTCGGGGTCGGGCCGTCCGAGCGCCGCCCTGTCGGGGGCGTCACCGGTCCGGCACCGGCCTGGAGGCTCGGTGTGCGTTGCGTGGTCATCATCGGCCGGGCGCGTGGTCGCGCCTCCGCCGCCACCTGGGTGACGTCGGTCGGGCCGGAGGGCACCGGGGGACTCGTCGTCCCTCGGGGATCCAGCGGGTGGTTCGCGTCGTCGTGGTTGCAGCGACGCGCGGCCGTGGGAACGGCCTGACTAGACGGCGGCCGCCACTCGTCGTCGCGGCGCGGGAGTGGTCCCACGTGCGGGAGTGGTCCCCACGGTGGACGCCAGACCTGCACGGGCGGGCGTCGCCTCGGTTCGGGTCATGTCGTCCATCGTCACTCCAGTCGTCGTCATCGTCACCGTTGTGTCCGCGGTGCCACCGACCCCTGGGGGCCGTCGGCGGTGCTGTCGCGGAGCCTTACAGGATATTCAGAGGGACTCCGCAGCGCAATGGGGTGCCGCGATTTGTTCACTTCAGTGGAAGAAGTGGCGCTCCCCGGTGAAGTACATCGTGACGCCGGCAGCCGTGGCCGCGGCGATCACTTCCTCGTCGCGGACGCTGCCACCGGGCTGGGCGACCGCGCGGACCCCGGCGTCGAGCAGCACCTGCAGGCCGTCCGCGAACGGGAAGAACGCGTCCGACGCCGCGACGGACCCGGCGGCGCGGTCACCGGCCCGGTTCACGGCGAGGTGGCACGAGTCGACGCGGTTGACCTGGCCCATGCCGACACCGACGCTCGCGCCGGCGTTCGCCAGCAGGATCCCGTTCGACTTCACCGCGCGCGATGCCTTCCACGCGAAGGCCAGGTCGGCCAGGGTTGCGTCGTCGGCGGGCTCCCCCGCGACCAGGTCCCACGTCGACTGGTCGAAGGCGGTGAAGCGGTCGGCGTCCTGCACGAGGAAGCCGCCGGAGATCTGCTTGACCTCGCGCGGGGCCAGCGCGAAGTCGGCGGGCAGCGTGAGCAGGCGGATGTTCTTCTTCCGCGACAGGATCTCGAGCGCCTCGGGGTCGAAGCCCGGTGCGACGACGACCTCCGTGAAGATGTCCTTCACGGTCTCGGCCATCGCCACGGTGACGGGACGGTTGGCGGCGATGACCCCGCCGAACGCGGACAGCGGGTCGCAGGCGTGTGCGGCAGCGTGTGCGGAGGCGATCGGGTCGACCGCGTCAGCGGCCCCCACCGCGATGCCGCAGGGGTTGGCGTGCTTGATGATCGCCACCGCCGGCTCGCTGAAGTCGAACGCGGCACGGACCGCCGCGTCGGCGTCGACGTAGTTGTTGTACGACATCTCCTTGCCGTGCAGCTGCGTCGCCTGCGCGATGCCCGCGCCGCCGGCCTGCGTGTAGAGCGCAGCGGCCTGGTGGGCGTTCTCGCCGTAGCGGAGCGTCGCCGCGAGGTCCGCGCCGAACGACAGGTGCGACTCGAACGTGCCCGGGGTCTCGAGGTCGTGTCCGACCGGCTCGGCATCGACCACGTCCGACGCGAAGTACGACGCCACCGCGGTGTCGTAGGCGGCCGTGTGCGCGAAGGCCTGGGCCGCGAGGCGCTTGCGGAGCGCGAGCGAGGTGCCGCCGGCACGGACGGCCTCCACCACCTCGGCGTAGGACGACGGCGACACGACGATCGCGACGTTGGGGTGGTTCTTCGCCGACGCGCGGACCATCGCCGGACCGCCGATGTCGACGTTCTCGACGACCGTCGCGGTGTCGGCGCCGGAGGCGACCGTCTCGACGAATGGGTACAGGTTGACCACGACGAGCTCGAACGCCGCGATGCCGAGGTCGGCGAGCTGCTGCTCGTGCGACTCCAGCCGCAGGTCGGCGAGGAGCCCCGCGTGCACGGCGGGGTGCAGGGTCTTCACGCGGCCGTCGAGCGACTCCGGGAACCCGGTCACGCTCGCCACGTCGGTGACGGCGTACCCGGCGTCGCGGATCGTCTGCGCGGTGGACCCGGTCGACACGAGCTCCACGCCGCTGTCGGCGAGGGCGCCGGCGAGCTCGAGCAGGCCGGACTTGTCGCTCACGGAGATGAGGGCACGCCGCACGGCGACGACGTCCCGGTCGCGGTAGAGGCTGGGGTCGGCTGCGTGCACGCTCATGCGCTCGTGGTGCCCTTCAGGTCGGTGGTGCCGGTGGCGATGTCGCGGATGGTCTGGATGAGGAGTCGGCGTTCGACCGGCTTGATGCGGTCGTGCAGCGTCGACTCGGAGTCGCCCGGCAGCACCGGCACGCGCTCCTGCGCCAGGATCGGCCCGCTGTCGACGCCGTCGTCGACCTTGATGACGCTGGCGCCGGTCTCGGTGACCCCGGCGGCGAGGGCGTCGCGGACACCGTGCGCGCCGGGGAACTCGGGCAGGTACGCGGGGTGGGTGTTGATGATCCCGGGGCCGAACTCGGACACGACCGACGGCGGCAGCAGGCGCATCAGGCCCGAGAGCACGAGGAGGTCGGGCGACCAGGGCCGGATCTGCTCGGCGAGTGCCTGGCCCCACGCAGCGCGGGAGTCGTAGCGCGCGAACGGCACCGAGAACGTGGGGATCGAGTACTCCTCGCCGAGGCTTAGTCCGTCGGCGTCGCGGTCGGCACCGATCGCGACGACGCGGGCAGGGTAGTCGGCGTGCCGGGTCGCCTCGAGCAGGGCCCGGAGGTTCGAGCCGGTACCGGAGATCAGGACGACCAGTTCGAGCACGTCCACCAGCCTAGCGGCGGGGTGCGCCGTGCGACGCCGTCAGCGGTCGCTCTGTGGACGGCGCCACCAGGGCAGCTCGTCCTCGGGGACCTGGTCGGTCTGGTCCCAGCGCTTCGGCGGGGTCGTCGACGCGGTCGGTGCCGCCGAGGTCGTCCGGGGCGCCGGGGTCGCCGGCGGCTCGTCGACGTCGTCGCGTCCGGCGACGAACTCCTCGGTGCTCCAGGGGAACGCGGGCTGCTGGTCACGGGCCCCTGCGGCCTCGGGCGACTCGGGGCGGTGTCGGTCCGGGCGGTCGTCCGGGGTCGTGTCCACGCGATCGGCATCGGCTCCGGTGACGCGGTCACGCAGGCCACCGGCACGCTCGCGCAGGTCACTCGCCCGGCTCTTCAGTCCGTCGGCGCGCTGCACGAGGCCGTCCGCCCGCTGGCGCAGCCCGCCCGCGCGCTGCTTGAGCCCGCCGGCACGGTCGCGCACACCGTCGGCTGCGCCGCGGAGCCGGTCACGCATGCCCCCGGCGCGCTCGGCCGTGTCCGCCGGCACGTCGGCGACGCCGCCGGTCCGCGCCCAGTCCGGCAGCTCGACGTGGTGGTCCGTGTCCGTGACCCTGTCCGTGTCCGTGTTCGTGTTCGTGTCTGGCTCGGCTGCGGTCGTCCGGCCCACCGGGTGGTGCGCCTCCTCGACCACGAAGCGGTGCACGTCGGTGGTGCGCCCGGCCCCGGCACGCTCGAGGGCGTCGAGGAGCGAGCCCTCCGACGGCTGGTCGACCGGCTCGTCGCTCTCGTGCCAGCGCTCCCGGGTCCAGGAGCGCTCCGGCAGCCGGACGAGGTCCTGTCCGACGGCGAGGGCGACGACCGCAGGCACGCCGACCTCGAGCGCGGCGAAGGCACCGACGACCAGCGCGTGGGGTCCGACGTCCGCGAGGCGGCCGGGCCCGAACGACCCGGACGACACCCAGGCGATCGCGCCCGTCAGCAGTCCGGCGACGATGCCAGTGGACACGCCTCCGAGTGCACGGTGCAGGGCGCTGTCGGCCGACCCGAGCGCGCGGACGAGCCGCGATCGCATGAGGCCGCCGGCCGCGAAGCCCGCGAGCACCGGCACGAGGACCCAGAGCAGTCCGAAGGTGTGACCGGCCGCCGGAAGCGCGCCGAAGACGGGCAGGCCGGGGATCGGGCCGAGGGTCGTGCCGATCGGCGAGACGCTCGACCCGGTCCCGATGGCGAAGCCCGGGCCGACGAGCCACGCGGTGGCCCACCCGACGAAGTCCGGCAGGAACGCGAGCTGTCCGACGGTGAGCGCGATGCCGCCGAGGAGTCCGGCGTGCGAGCGTTCGTAGAGCGTGATGACCTCGGCGAAGGACCCGAGGAGCAGGAAGCCGACCAGGATCCCGGCGACGGCGACCACGCACGCGGTGGCGGTGGTGCCGGCGCGGAGCCCGAAGCCGGCGATCGAACGCCAGACGGCCGGCACGCGGTCGAGCTGGTCGAGCACGCGGGCGGTGACGGGATCGGGGCCGAGCCCGCGGCGCCGGCGGCAGACCTCGGCCGCGACGAGCGCCGGGATGCCGAACCACAGCGCGGGGAACACGATGGCCTGCCACACGCTCGGCCGGGTCGCGGCGGAGGTCGAGGACAGCGCCAGTCCGAGTCCGAGGAGTGCCACGGCACCGGTGCCGACGAGCACCCCGGTCACGCGGTGCTCCGTCTCGGCGAAGCGTCGGCCGGCCCGGGCACCGAGCCAGACCGTCACGACCGCGAAGCCGAGCGCTGCGAGCGTCACCGGGATCGGGGCCGAGGCACCGCTCACCCCGGAGGCCTTCGCGACCGTGGACCCGAGCACGAACGTCACGTCGACACCGTGCCCGACGAGCCACACGCTGCCCGCGGCCTTCCAGAAGACGTCCCAGTCGACCTGCAGGCCGTACTCGAAGCCCCAGAGCAGCGTGAGCGGCACCAGCGCGATGCCGACGCCCACGCCGACCGTCACGAGCGCCTCGACGGCGGCGAGCAGAGCGGTTCCCAGGCGGTTCATCGCAGCGAGGATACGTGCCCCGCGGTGCAGCTCGGCGATGCCGCGCGGCTCCTGTGGAGAGTCAGCAGCGCGAGTGCCCGGGAGTCACCGGCGCCGCCGCCGTGCGTGCCCCCTCATCGTCGGGCGCGGAGTCGTCGCGCGGACAGCAGTCCCCCGCCGGTCAGCAGGAACAGCAGGGCCGCACCTCCGGCCAGCGGGAGCCCGGACGCGCCGGTGAACGCCAGGCTGCCGTCAGGCCCACCCGCCGCTCCGCCACCAGCAGGCGGCACCGCCCCGGGCTGCGCCGTCGGGGACGGTCGAGCCGGAGACGGCGAGGCGGTCGGAGCCGGAGACGGCGAGGCGGTCGGAGTCGGAGTGCCGGCACCGGGGACCGGCACGGCAGCGGGGACGGTCACCTGAACGCTCGCCTGCACCGGGTCCGACGCACCGAACACGCCGTCGGGCGTCGCTTCGACCGCGACCTCGACCGTCCGTGGCTCGTCGACGGGCACCGCGACGACCACGGACGTGTCCTCGCCAGGAGCCAGGTCGGGCACCGGGGTCGGGGTGACTCCGGGGACGTCGACCTGGACGTCGACGAGTGGCACGTCGCCGGGGTTCGTCACGGTCACGGGGACGTCCACGGTCGTCGCTCCCGCCGCAGGCGTCGCCGGCTCCTCGGCCGCCACCGTCACGGCGGGCTGCTCGACGGAGACCTCGGCGGTCGCGGCGGCCGACGTCACGCCGGTCGTCGTGCCGGAGACGATCGCGGAAGCCGTCGCGGTGTTCCGGACCGAACCAGCGATCACGTCCGCGGCGGACACCGCGGTGGGCGTGGTGGTGCGGCAGGTGGTGCTGTCCCCGGGGGCGAGCGTGTCCGACTCACAGACGACGGCGCCGGCGGTGGGGTCGTCGACGGCGACCGACGTCAGCGGCACCTGCCCGGCGTTGGTGGCCGTGAAGGTCCAGCCGACGGCGTCATCCGCACCGAACAGCCCGTTGCCGTCCGCGTCGACGGGGACGGCCCGCTTCGTCAGCGTCAGGCCGGGGGGCAGCGCCGTGTTCGTCACCGTGCACCGCACGGCGTCGCCGACACCCACCGGGATCGCAGCACTCGTGCCGACGTCGTCGCCCTCGGGCAACGCTCCGCTCCCGCCGGTGCGCGTGCACGACCAGGACGGCGCTGCGTACCGGCTCGGGTCGGTCGTCCCCACCGGACGCTCGGAGAAGGTCAACGGGTTGCCGTCGGCGGACACGAGCACGGTCACGTCACCGGTGGTCGCGGAGCCGTCGGTGCTGCCCGTGGTCGCTGCCGTCGCCACCTGTCGCCCGGCGGCATCGGACACGGCAACGGAGAACGCGTCGCTGCCGAACCCGCCGACGAGCTGCTTCGTGACGGACACGCGGGACACGAGGACGCCGAACGCGACCCCCTCGCGGCCACCGCCGACCATGCGCTGCGTGAAGGTCGTCGGGGTGTCGGCCGCGACGATCGCCGTGCCGGTGGGGCTGTCGACCGAGCCGGTGCAGGACACCGTCGTCGTGCCGATCCCGGTGAAGCCGGCTCCGCACGCGCTGCCGAGGTCGTCCCCGCCGTCCGCCCGGGTGGTGAGCGAGGTGAACGGCGCGTCCGAGGTCCACGTGATCGACTCACCCCGTGCGGTGGACTCGGCGTCCGCTCCGACGAGGGACCACCCTTGCACCGACTGTCCGGCAGCGTCCGTCACGGCGATGTCGGCGAGCGTCGCGGTGGTCGTCGCACGGCCGGTGGTCCCGGTGCGGTCCGCCTGGTACAGCGCCGGACGGATCGTCTGGTCGACACCGGTGTAGTGGCCTCGGGTGCCGAGGTAGGCGCCACCCCAGGTCGGGAAGGCCTTGGCGGCGACCGGGTACCCGGTCACCGTCATCGTGGCGGCCAACCGGTAGCCGCCGGGCAGGTCGAGGCGCAGCGGCTGCGGGCTCCCCACGGCCGCGGGGTCGACGGACGACAGATCGAGCCAGCAGAGCGTGTCGGCGTACCTCCCGCTCCCGCTCGCCGAGTAGTCGCATCCCGGCGCTGCCGGAGCCGCGGCGGCAGGCGCGTCGGCTCCTGGTCCCAGACCGAACACCCCACCGACCACCAGACCGGCGGCAGCAAGTGCCCCGACGAACGACCATGAACGACGACGCACCCTGATCCCCATGGCGAGGACGCTACCCGGGCGGTCGCGGCGCGTCCGGCCACAGGAACGACGGGAGGCTCGGTGCCAGCTGGCACCGAGCCTCCCGGCAGTCCCCGTGGGGACGCGCGCCGCTACTTGGCGGCGACCACCTCGCGCAGCAGCGCCGCGGTCTCGGACGGCGTCTTGCCGACCTTGACGCCGGCGGCCTCGAGCGCCTGCTTCTTCGCCTCGGCGGTGCCGGCGGAACCGGACACGATCGCGCCAGCGTGGCCCATCGTCTTGCCCTCCGGCGCGGTGAAGCCCGCGACGTAGCCCACGACCGGCTTGGTGACGTGCGCCTTGATGTACTCGGCCGCACGCTCCTCGGCGTCGCCGCCGATCTCGCCGATCATGACGATGGCCTCGGTCTCGGGGTCGGCCTCGAACGCGGCGAGCGCGTCGATGTGCGTCGTCCCGACGACCGGGTCCCCGCCGATGCCGATGGCGGTCGAGAAGCCCAGGTCACGCAGCTCGTACATCATCTGGTAGGTCAGGGTGCCCGACTTCGACACGAGGCCGATCGGGCCCTTGCCGGTGATCGTCGCCGGGGTGATGCCGACGAGCGACTCCCCCGGGGTGATGATGCCGGGGCAGTTCGGCCCGATGATGCGGGTCTTCTCGCCGAGGGCCTTGGCGTGTGCCCAGAACTCGGCGGAGTCCTGCACGGGGATGCCCTCGGTGATGACGACGACGAGGGGGATCTCGGCGTCGATGGCCTCCATGACGGCGTCCTTCGCGAACGCCGGCGGGACGAAGACGACCGAGACGTCGGCACCGGTGGTGTCGATGGCCTCGCGCACCGAGCCGAAGACGGGGAGCTCGACGTCGCCGTGGGTGACGGTCGTGCCGGCCTTGCGGGCGTTCACGCCGCCGACGACCTGGGTTCCGGCCTTGAGCATCAGGGCGGTGTGCTTGGTGCCCTCGCCGCCGGTGATGCCCTGGACGATGACCTTGGAGTCCTTGGTGAGGAAGATCGACATGGTCAGTCCCTTCAGGCCGCGGCAGCGGCGAGTTCGGCGGCCTTCTCGGCCGCGTCGTCCATGGTCGCGGCGACGGTGACGAGCGGGTGCGCTGCCTCCGCCAGGATCCGTCGGCCTTCTTCCACGTTGTTGCCGTCCAGGCGGACGACGAGCGGCTTGGTGGCCGCGTCGCCGAGGATGCCCAGCGCGGCGACGATGCCGTTCGCGACGGCGTCGCAGGCGGTGATACCGCCGAAGACGTTCACGAAGACGCTCTTCACCTGGGGGTCGCCGAGGATGACGTCGAGGCCGTTGGCCATCACCTCTGCGGAGGCGCCGCCACCGATGTCGAGGAAGTTCGCGGGCTTCACGCCGCCGTGGCGCTCACCGGCGTAGGCGACGACGTCGAGCGTCGACATGACGAGCCCCGCGCCGTTGCCGATGACGCCGACCTGGCCGTCGAGCTTGACGTAGTTGAGGCCGTGGGCCTTCGCCTTGGCCTCGAGCGGGTCCTCGCTGGCGGTGTCCTCGAGGGCCTTGTGGTTCTCGTGCCGGAAGTCGGCGTTCTCGTCGAGCGAGACCTTGCCGTCGAGCGCGACGATCTGGCCGTCGCCCGTGCGGACGAGGGGGTTGACCTCGACGAGGGTGGCGTCCTCGCCGGCGAAGACGTCGTAGAGCTTCACGAACACGCTCGCGACCTGCGTGACGAGTTCGTCGGGGAAGCCGGCCTGGCGCGCGATGGCCTCGCCCGCTTCCTGGTTGATCCCCGTCAGCGGGTTGACCTCGACGCGGGCGAGCGCCTCGGGCTTCTCGACCGCGAGCTGCTCGATCTCCATGCCGCCCTCCACGCTGACGAGCGACAGGTAGGAGCGGTTCGCGCGGTCCAGCAGCACGGAGAAGTAGAACTCCTCGGCGATGTCGGCACCCTGCGCGACCATGACGCGCTGGACGGTGTGGCCCTTGATGTCGAGGCCGAGGATGGCCTGCGCGTGCTCGAAGGCCTCGTCGGGGGTCTTCGCGACCTTGACGCCGCCGGCCTTGCCGCGGCCGCCGACCTTCACCTGCGCCTTGACGACGACCACGCCGCCGATCTGCTCGGCTGCCGCCCTCGCTTCCTCGGGGGTGTCGGCGATGATGCCCTGCAGCACAGGGACGCCGTAGGACTCGAAGAGGTCCCTGGCCTGGTACTCGAAAAGATCCACGCTGTTCTTCTTCCCGCACGGTGTCGTGCGATCGGCATCGGTTTCGCAGGTCGCAGCACTCTTCGTCGAGGGTCGCTCGATGTCGAGACAACGGCCGGGACCGAGCCTAGCGGTGGCGGGTGAACGCCGGGTGCGCGGTGCTGCGGCAGCGGCGGAGGACGACCCCGGACCACCCGATGGCCACGACGCGCACCCGTGGCCGCGTCGCGCACCCGTGGCCGCGTCGCGCATCGCCGGGCTGACCGCAAGCAGCCGCTCGGCACGGTGGACCGATGCACGACGCACTCCGCTCCCAGGCCGCCGACGTCTTCGGCTGGCAGCTCCGCCCGGACCAGCAGACGGTCATCGACGCCGTCCTCGACGGGCGCGACGCCCTGGCCGTGATGCCGACCGGTTCCGGCAAGTCCGCCACCTACCAGGTGGCCGGTCTGGCGCTCGACGCGCTCGTGCTCGTCGTCTCGCCCCTCGTCGCCCTGCAGGAGGACCAGGTGGTCGGCCTCGCGGAGCACCCCGACGCGCCCCGGGCCGTCACGGTGAACGCCACGAAGCGCTCCCGCGACCTGACCGAGGCGTGGGACGCGGTCACGGCGGGCGAGGTCCGCTACGTGTTCCTCGCACCCGAGCAGCTGGCGAAGGAGGACGTGCAGGAGCGGCTCCGCGCGGTCGGGGTCGCCCTGGTCGCCGTCGACGAGGCGCACTGCGTCTCCTCGTGGGGCCACGACTTCCGCCCGGACTACCTCGGGCTCGGCGAGGCGATCGAGCGGCTCGGACGTCCGCCGGTCCTCGCGCTCACCGCGACGGGCTCCTCCCCGGTGCGGGACGACGTCGTCGCCCGCCTCGGCATGCGGGACCCGCTGGTGCTCGCCGCCGGGTTCGACCGACCGGAGCTGCGGCTCGAGGTGCGCCGCCACGAGGACGAGGACGGCAAGCGCGAGGCCGTCGTCGAGCAGGTCGCGGGGCTCGACGGCGTCGGCATCGTCTACGTCGCCACCCGCGCGGAGACCCTCGTCTACGCGGACGAGCTCGTGGAGAGCGGACGGGTCGCTCAGCCCTACCACGCTGGTCTCCGGGTGAAGGACCGCGAGCGCGTCCTCGCCGGCTTCCACGACGGGTCCATCGAGGTCGTCGTCGCCACGAGCGCGTTCGGCATGGGCATCGACAAGGCCGACGTCCGCTTCGTCGTGCACGCCGACGTGCCCGAGTCAGTCGACGCCTACTACCAGGAGGTCGGCCGCGCCGGCCGTGACGGCGACCCCGCCCTGGCGACCCTGCACTACCGCGCCGAGGACCTCGGCCTTCGCCGGTTCTTCGCCGCCGGCAGCCCCGCGCCGAAGTCGCTGCGCGCGGTGTTCGACGCGGTGCCCGTCGACGGCGCGATCGCCCGCTCGGCACTGCCGGACGCGTCCGGCACGGCCGCCCGCACCGCCGGCCGCGCCGCGAACGCCCTCATCGAGGCGGGCGTCCTGGTCGACGGCCACGACGGCATCGCCCGCGCCGACGACGCCCCGGCGAGCGCCGACGCGGCAGCCACCGCCGCCAAGGAGCGGGCGCGTGAGCGGGAGCAGATCGAGGAGTCCAGGATCGCGATGATGCGGCAGTTCGCCGAGACGAACAGCTGCCGACGCCAGTTCCTGCTCGGGTACTTCGGCGACGAGCTGCCAGAGCCCTGCGGCAACTGCGACACCTGCACGTCCGGCACGGCCGAGCAGACGCACGCGGCCGACGGCAGCCACGACGCCGAGTGGCCGCCGGACGCCGCGGTGGAGCACCCGCAGTGGGGCCACGGCACGGTGATGAGCACGGAGGACGACCGCCTGACGGTCTTCTTCGACTCGGCGGGCTACCGGACCCTCGCCCTGGCCGACGTCGAGGAACGCGGGCTGCTCGAACGCGTCTGAGCCGACGCCCACGGGGGGACGCGCGGTCGCTCCACCTGACGGCGGCGACCGCGCTCCACTCCCCCGAGCAGAGGCGAGTGTGCACGGTCATCGTGTCCGCCTGGTGACGTGCCGGTGAACGCTCGACATCCTGGGCACCCCACCAGTGACGCGGCGTACACAAGGACCCCCCACGGAAGGAGCGCGGATGAGCGCGGAACAGAACCAACAGGCACAGGAACGACTCGGCGAGATCCTGGAGGCGCGGGCGTTCGAGCGGTTCTCCGAGGTGTGGGCCGAGGACGTCGTGGACCACGACCCGGGCCCCGACCAGGCCCCCGGGCTCGAGGGCATCGTCGCGTTCTGGCAGGACTTCACGACGGCGTTCCCGGACCTGTCGCTCGAGCCAGACCCACTCGTCGTCACCGACGACTTCATCACGGCCGTCTTCACCATCCGTGGCACGCACACCGGTCCGTTCCAGGGCCACGAGGCCACCGGCAAGGCGTTCACGGTGCGCGGCATCCAGGTGTCGAAGTTCCGCGACGGCAAGATCGCCGAGCGCTGGGGTGCCACCGACGAGAAGGGCCTCGCCGAGCAGCTCGGCCTGGCCGCGCACGCCTGACCCCTCCCTGACCCCGATCCACCGAAGGAGCACCACCATGAGCGACCCCGGCATCAGCCCAGCAGACGACCAGGTACGCCGCGACGACGACATCGACCGGGAGCACGTCGGCCCGTACGAGGTCGACGAGACCGAGGAGTCCCTGGAGACCGTCACGAACGACGCCGTCGCCGGCGAGACCGTCGAGCCGCAGCCGGGTGACGGCACCGACGACGGCCCCACGGGTGGCGCGCCGCGCGAGGCCTCGGCCGACCTGTGGGAGCACGACGACGACACCGAGCGCCCCGACCTCGGGAACGACCTCGGTACGAAGCCGCTCTGACCTGCCTCCGGCACGCCATGATGGTGCCGTGAGCAGTGACCAGACTGGGCCCACGCGGGCCGGTTCCGGCGCGGCGCGGAGCTTGCGGAGCGCCGTGACGGCCGAGCCCGTGGGGGGAGGCTCGGTGCCGGACGCGCACCGAGCCTCCCGTCCGTCGCGTGGCGGGGACCGCGCCCTCGCCCACGTCCTCGCGGACAGCACGCCGGTCGTCGCCGGCGGTCGCGCGATCCTGCTGCAGATCGCGGACCCGGTGGTCGCCGCCGGCGTCCGCCGGCACTCCGACTTCGCCCGGCGGCCGCAGCAGCGGCTCGCCCACACGCTGATGTACGTCTACGCGGTGGTGCTCGGCACCCCGTCCGACGCCGCCACGGCGGCCGCGTTCGTGAACCACGCGCACGTGCCGGTGGCCGGTGCGGACGACGTCGACCGGCAGCTCTGGGTGGCGGCGACGCTCTACGACTCGGCGCTCCGGGCGCACGAGGCCTTCGGTGCCCCGGTGCCCGCCGAGCTGGCGCAGCGGATGCTCGACGCCTACGCGCCCCTCGGCATCGCGCTGCGGGTGCCCGCGGACCGATGGCCCGACTCGGTCGCCGCCTTCGAGGCCTACTGGGACCACACCCTGGCGACCCTCCGCGTGACCGACGACGCCCGCGGGGTCGTCCGCGACCTGCTGCACCCGCGGTTCGCACCGTTCTGGGTCCGCGCCGCGATGCCCCTCGTCCGGATCGTCACGGTCGGACTGCTGCCGGACGCCGTGCGCACGCAGTACGGCTTCGCGTGGGGCCCTCGCGAGGAGCGGCGCTTCCGCCGGGTCAGCGCGGGACTCCGCCGCGTGCGGGCGGTCGTGCCGGGTCCGCTCCTGCGCCTCCCGGGGCCGCTGCTGATCCGCGCGATGCGACGGATGGTCGACCGACACTGAGCAAGTTCTTGTCAGACTGACAAGTACCGTGCTACGGTCGGGTCATGGCAGTCGAACTCAGCACCCGGGACAGCCGGGGCACCCAGACGACACCGACGTTCTCCACGATGCGGTTCCCCGCGGGTGAAGCCCACGTCAAGGTCGCGGACGACCACGCCGACGCGGCGGAGCTCACCGAGATCGCGACCCTCCGCGGCGCGAGCGGCGACGACCTGATGATGCTCGGCATGTGGGCCGACGCGGTGCGGCAGCGGGGATCGAAGTCCGTCGCGCTCGTCCCCTACCTGCCCGGCGCCCGCCAGGACCGCGGCATCCCCTTCGGGGCGAAGGTCTACGCCGACGTCATCAACGGCTTCGGCATCGACCAGGTCATCGCGTTCGACCCGCACTCGCCGGTCATCGTCGGGCTCATCGAGCACCTGACCGTGGTCACCAGCGAGCGGGTCGTGCGTGACGCCGTGGTCGGCGCTCCCGGCACCGACCAGCGCTACCAGGGCATCATCGCCCCGGACAAGGGTGCCGTCGCCCGGGCCACGGCCGTCGCCGAGGCGTGCGACCTGCCCGTGTACAAGGCCAAGAAGCACCGCAACCCGGACACCGGCAAGCTCGACGGCTTCAGCTGCGAGCCACTGCCAGACACCGGCCGCTTCCTGGTGGTCGACGACATCTGCGACGGCGGCGGCACCTTCATGGGCCTCGCCGGGTCCACGGGCCTCCGGAAGGACCGCCTGGGCCTCTGGGTCTCGCACGGGGTCTTCTCCGGCCGGGCCACGGCGCTCGCGGAGCACTTCGGCGAGATCGTCACCACCGACTCCTACCCGGCGCAGTCCGAGGTCCCCGGCCTCGTGACCGTCCCCCTCACCCCCTTCCTGACGGAGCAGATCCGATGACCGACCAGACCACCACCGCCACCACCGCGACGACGACCGCGGGCATCGCGCCCCGGATGACCGCGCCGAGCCCCATCGCCCCGCTGCTCGCCGTCGACGGCTACAAGCACTCGCACCGGCAGGTCTACCCCGAGGGCACGACCCGCATCCTGATCAACTGGACGAACCGCTCGAACGCGCACATGCCCGAGTCGACCCACGCCGTCGTCTTCGGACTGCAGGCCTTCATCCAGCGCACGCTCGTCGAGTCCTGGGCGCCGTTCTTCACAGCGGACGAGGACCTCGTCTGCGAGCTGTTCGAGCAGGCGCTGCAGGGGTACTTCGGCCCGAACCACATCGGCGTCGACCACGTCCGCGCCCTGCACCGGCTCGGGTACCTGCCGCTCGCGATCCGGGCGCTCCCCGAGGGCACCCTCGCCCCGATCGGCGTCGCGACCCTGACCGTCGAGAACACCGTGGACGAGTTCTTCTGGCTGCCGAACTACATCGAGACCGCGCTGTCGGCGTCGATCTGGCACCCGTCCACCGTCGCCACGAAGGCGCTCGAGTACCGCGACCTGATGGAGGACTGGGCAGCCCGCACCGGCGCCGTCCCCGAGGGCATCGACTTCGCGGCGCACGACTTCTCGTTCCGCGGGCAGTCGAGCATCGAGTCCGCTGCCGCCGGCGGCGCCGGACACCTGCTGTCGTTCCTCGGCACCGACTCGATGCCGACGCTCGACTTCGTGGACCGGTACTACCCGGGCGAGAACGGGATGGTCGCCGCGAGCGTCCCCGCCACCGAGCACAGCGTGATGTGCGTGCGCGGGGCCGAGGGCGAGCTCGCGACCTTCGCACAGATCCTCGACGTCTACCCGACGGGCATCGTCTCGGCAGTCAGCGACGGCTTCGACCTGTTCAAGGTCCTCACCGAGACGCTCCCCCAGCTCAAGGACCGCATCACGGCCCGCGACGGCAAGCTCGTCATCCGCCCGGACTCCGGCGACCCGGTCGACATCGTCACCGGCACCGTGCACGACGTCGACGAGGCCGCCCTGACCGACCCGGCGCGCAGCCACGAGGAGAAGGGCGTCGTCGAGCTGCTCGACGAGCTGTTCGGTCACACCGTCAACGCGCAGGGCTTCAAGGTCCTCGACCAGCACATCGGTGTCATCTACGGCGACAGCATCACCCTCGACCGAGCCCGCCGCATCTACGAACGCCTGGCCGCCAAGGGCTACTCGAGCGACAACATCGTGCTCGGCATCGGGTCGTACACGTACCAGTACATGACCCGCGACAACCTCGGCAGCGCGGTCAAGGCGACCTGGGCCCTGGTGGACGGCGAACCCGTCGACATCCAGAAGGACCCGAAGACCGGCAGCGGCAAGAAGAGCGCGAAGGGCCGCATCGCCCTGCACCGCGACGAGACCGGCGAGATCCGCCAGACCGACCAGGCGAGCGCCGCGGACGAGGACACGAGCCTCCTGCAGCCCGTCTGGGTCGACGGCCGGTTCCTCGTGCACCAGTCGTTCGCGGACGTCCGGGCGACGCTCCGGCGCGAGCGCACGGAGCGCGCGGCACGACGGGCGGCGGCGTCGGCGTGACCGACCCGTCGGCGACCCGCGACCAGCCGCTCATCGCGATCGACGTCGTCCCGATGTCGTTCACGACGGGCGGCGGGCTGCGGGTCGCCACCGCGCGTCGGCTGTACGACCCGTACGCCGGCCAGGAGGCTCTCCCCGGCGTGCTCCTGCAGCCCACGGAACTCCTGGTGGACGGAGCACGGCGCGCACTCGAGACCAAGACCGGGATCGGCCGGCCGGCGGTCCGGCACCTCGCGCAGATCGGGGCGTTCGACGGACCCGACCGCGACCCGCGCAGTGCGGCGATCAGCATCGCGTTCGTCGCCGTGGTGGACGTCGCGGACGCCTCGGATGTCTCGGGCGTCTCGGGTGCCGACGCGACGGTGCCGCGCGGGGCGACCGGCGGCCCTGCCGGTGACCCCTCGCCGGTCTGGCGCGACCCCACCGGGGGTGAGCCGAGCCTCCCGTTCGACCACGACCGGATCATCCGGGCCGCCGTCGACGACGTGCGCACCCGGCTGTGGCGCGACCTGCCGCTGACCCGCGCACTCCTGGGGCCGCGGTTCACGACGGCGGACGCGTCCCGGCTGCAGGCAGCGCTGTACGGCGCCGCCCCGGACCCCGGCAACCTCAACCGGGCGCTGCGGACGAACCCGGCGCTCGAGCGTGTGCCGGAACCGTCGGCGACCGGCGCTCGCGGCGGACGTCCCCCGGCCGTCTGGACGTGGACGACCTGACGCGGGTTGGCTGGGGACATGGCCTCTGCTCCGCTCTCCGGTGACACCTCGTTCTCGTTCCCCGAGTTCGACGACCCGCCCGCCTCGCCCTTCGACGTCGCCCGCGCGTGGCTCGCCGGCGCCGAGGAGGACGACGTCGCCGAACCGCTCTCGATGACCCTGGCGACCGCAGCCGACGGGATCGTCACCGCCAGGACCGTCGACGTGAAGACGATCGACGACCGCGGGCTGCTGTTCGGGACCTCGACCGAGAGCCCCAAGGGCCGCCAGCTCGCCGCGAACCCCGCCGCCGCGCTCCAGGTCTACTGGCGCGAGACGATGCAGCAGCTCCGCTTCGAGGGGGTCGTCGTGCGCCTGTCGGACGCCGAGTCCGACGAGCTCTTCGCCGCCCGCTCGCCGAAGTCCCGCGCGGCGACCGCCGTGGCCGCGCAGTCCGCACCGCTCGAGGGCACCGTGCAGGACCTCATCGACGACGCGAACGCCCTGCTCGAGGACGCCGGCGACGACGTCCCGCGGCCGGAGTCCTGGGCGGCATGGCGCCTCGAGCCGGTGTCGGTGGAGTTCTGGCACGGCAGCCGGGACCGGATGCACCGCCGGCTGCAGTACCGGTCGACGGACGAGGGGTGGACGTCGAGCGTGCTGCAGCCCTGACACGGGTGCGGCGTGCGGCGTCCGTCGTGCGGCGTCCGTCGTCTGTCGTCTGTCGTCCGTCCTCCGTCGTCCGTCGTCCGTCGTCCGTCGGAAGGCGCGTTCTGCGGACAGAACGGGACCGCGATGGTTCTCTGAGTGGACCACAGCAGGCGCGCATCGCCTGCCCACCCCGAGGAGCACCATGCGTGACGACCGCGACGTCGACGACTCCACCTCCGAGCAGCGCGAGGAGGACGCGGCCGCACGCCCCACCCTGCAGCTCTACGGCGCCGAGTTCTTCGGCACCTTCCTGCTCGTCTTCGGCGGAGTCGGCACCGCACTCTTCGCCTCGGCGTTCCCCGACGCCGACAACGCCCTCGGCGTCGGGTACCTCGGTGTCGCGCTCGCGTTCGGCCTGACGCTCGTCGCCGGCATCAGCGCTGTCGGGCACATCTCCGGTGGCCACTTCAACCCGGCGGTGACGCTCGGGCTGTGGGTCGCGGGCCGCACCGACGCCAAGCACCTGGTCGGGTACTGGGTGTCGCAGGTCCTCGGCGGGGTCGTGGCGACGAGCATCCTGGCGGCTGTCCTCGCCGGCAAGCCCGGTGCCTTCTCCGCCGCACGGGACAGCGGCTTCGCCTCGAACGGCTTCGGCTCCGCGTCCCCCGGCGGCTACGGGCTGTGGTCCGTCCTGCTCATCGAGGTCGTGCTGACGGCGGTGTTCCTCGGGGTCATCCTCTCCGTGACCGCGAAGCCGGAGTACCGCGCGCTCGCCCCGGTCGCGATCGGCCTGACGCTGACGCTGATCCACCTCATCTCGATCCCCGTCAGCAACACGTCGGTGAACCCGGCACGCTCGATCGCCGCCGCGGTCTACGGCGGCGGGGAACCGCTCGGGCAGCTGTGGCTGTTCATCGTCGCGCCGCTCGTGGGTGCCGCGATCGCCGGGCTCGTCGTGCGGTTCGGCAGCGGGCGCGCGGTCCGGTAGCGGGCGCGCGGTGCGGTAGCTGGCGCGCGATCGCTTCGGGTCGCGTCGCGGCACCGCCGTCGCCGTCGCCGCTCGTCCCCGGCGGTTCCGACCGGACTCGCGCAACCGGAATCGGCTCGCGCCGCGGATGTCCGTGGCGCGAGCCGACTTCCGTTGTGCGGCGCCAGGACGCACCACCGCGCATGAGCGCACACGCGACACACGACCGACAACCGACGACCACGGCCCGCGCGGATGGTGCGCTAGAGCTTCTCGATCGGGGCGATCTTGATGAGGAGCTTCTTGCGCCCGGCGGCATCAAACGTGATCTCGGCGATGCGCTTGGCGCCCTGGCCCGACACCGCTCCGACGGTGCCCTCGCCGAAGTCGACGTGCTTGATGCGGTCGCCCGCAGCCAGCTCCATGTCGCCGTTGTCGCGGACCTGCCCGGAAACCCGGTTCGCCCACTCGGTCTTCGGGCGGGTCTTCGCCGCCGCGGCCGCGCGGTCGTAGGAGCCGCTGCCCCAGCCGCCGCCCCCGCGGTACCCACCGCCGCCGGCGCCTCCGCCGCCACCACTGAAGCCGCCGTCACGCTTGGCGTTGAGGGCACGCGGCTGCGTCCCGCCGCGGCTGTTCGCCATGCCGGGTGACTGCTTCCACTCGATGAGCCCCTCGGGGATCTCCTGCAGGAACCGGGAGGGCATCGCCACGTTCACGTCGCCGAACTGCGCACGGGTCATCGCGAGCGACAGGAACAGCGACTTCTTGGCGCGGGTGATGCCGACGTAGAACAACCGGCGTTCCTCGGCCGGTCCGCCGGGCTCGTTCGCGGACATCCGGTGCGGCAGCAGGTCCTCTTCGATGCCGGTCAGGAAGACGGCGTCGTACTCCAGGCCCTTCGCGGTGTGCAGCGTCATCAGGGACACCGTGCCGGAGGAGTCGTCGAGCTCGTCCGCCGCGGCGACCAGGGAGACCTCGGTCAGGAAGTCGCTCAGCGTGCCGTCCGGGTTGTTCTTCTGGAACTCGCGGGTCACGGCGACGAGCTCGTCGATGTTGTCCGCACGGGCGGAGTCCTGCGCGTCCGGCGACTTCCGGAGCTGCTCGAGGAGCCCGGAGCCGTCCATCAGCTGGGTGAGGGTGTCGACGACGGGCTGCTCGGTGGCCTTCGCGGAGACCTCGTCGAGGAGCGCCGCGAACGCCGTGATCGCGTTCCGCACCTTCGGCCCGAACCCGAGCTCGTCCGCGTGCCGGAGGGACTCGCGCATCGTCACGTCGTGGTCGTCGGCGTAGCGCTGCAGCGTGGTCTCGGTCACGGACCCGATCCCGCGCTTCGGCACGTTGAGCACGCGGCGGAGCGCCAGCGGGTCGGCGGGGTTGGCGACGGTGATCAGGTACGCCATCGCGTCCTTGATCTCCGCACGCTCGTAGAACTTCGTGCCGCCCAGCACCCGGTACGGGATCGCCGCACGGATGAAGATCTCCTCCAGCGCACGGGTCTGCGAGTTCGTGCGGTAGAACACCGCCATGTCGCGGTAGTCCGTGCCGTCCTCGTGCAGGCGCTGGATCTCGTCGGCGACGAACTGGGCCTCGTCGTGCCCGGTGTAGCCCGTGAACCCGACGATCTTGTCGCCGGCGCCGACCTCGGTGAACAGGTTCTTCACCTGGCGGTCGAAGTTGTTCGCGATGACGGCGTTGGCGGCGTCGAGGATGTTCTGGGTCGAGCGGTAGTTCTGCTCGAGCAGGATGACCTTCGAGTTCGGGAAGTCCCGCTCGAACTCGACGATGTTGCGGATGTCCGCCCCGCGGAACGCGTAGATCGACTGGTCGGAGTCACCGACGACGGTCAGGGACGCCCCGGCGATCGAGCCGTCGGTCTCGCGCATCCTGGCGACGTGCTGGCCCTCGTCCTCGAGCCGGTCGACCTGCTCCACCGGGACCGGCCGGGTGAGCTCGCGGATCAGGGAGTACTGCGCGTGGTTGGTGTCCTGGTACTCGTCGACCAGGATGAAGCGGAACCGGCGCTGGTAGAGCGCGGCGACCTCGGGGAACGCCCGGAACAGGAACACCGTCTGCCCGATGAGGTCGTCGAAGTCGAAGGCGTTCGCGCGCCGCAGGTCGTTCGTGTACCGACGGAAGACCTCGGTGAACATGACCTCCTGCGGGTCGTTCGCGTTGATGTTCCGTGCGTACGAGTCGACGTCCTGCAGCTCGTTCTTGAGCTTCGAGATCTTCGACGCCGCCGCCCCCACGGTCAGCCCGAGGGTGTCGGCTTCGAGGTCCTTGATGATCCGCTTGAGCAGGGCCCGCGAGTCGGCGGAGTCGTAGATCGTGAACGACTGCGGGAACCCGAACCGCTCGGCTTCACGCCGCAGGATCCGCACGCAGGCGGAGTGGAACGTGGAGATCCACATGCCCTCTGACGCCTGCCCGACGAGCGCACGCACGCGCTCGCGCATCTCGGCGGCGGCCTTGTTCGTGAACGTGATCGCGAGGATCTGCGATGGCCAGGCCTCGCGGTTCGCCAGCAGCAGCGCGATGCGCCGCGTGAGCACGCTCGTCTTGCCGGAACCGGCTCCGGCGACGATGAGCAGCGATTCGCCGCGGTACTCGACCGCTTCCTTCTGCTGGGGGTTCAGACCGGCGGTGAACGGGTCTTCGTAGGCGCGGGCCCCGGCGCCCGGCTCGGGCGTCGAGTCGAATGGGTCGAGCACGATCGTCATGTCCGGGACAGTCTAGGCGCGGCCCCCGACAGCCGTCACCGGGGCCCGGTACCGGCGACACGACCGACGGGAGGCTCGGCGCGGCCCCGTCCCGCCGGCTCGGCCCGGCATGATGAGCGGAGGACGTCGGGGCCGGACGAAGGGGGGACGCGGATGACACGCATCGGGACCGCTGCGCGGATCGGGGGCGCGATCCTCGCAGCTGCGGCGATGATCGGGTCCGTCGGATCCGGGTGGCCGATCCACGCCGAGGGTGCGTTGCAGCACCTCGACGGCGGCGGCCAGGACGCGTTCGGCTGTGTCTCGCGCCACCGCGACTTCGGCGTCGGCATCCAGCTCGACGGGACCGAGCACCCGATCACCGAGCCCGTGCGGATCGACGCCGTCGAGGTCGCCGACCACGACGGCGTCCGCGTGGTCGAGACCGTGCTGGTGCGGTTCCCGGCGGGCGCCGGTCGGATCGGCTCCACCGACTTCCCGCTGTCCCGTGAGCGCTGGCCGGACGTGGAGCCGGCCGCGGGCGCCCTGGTCCGCCCGGGCGAGCACGCCGACCTCGTGGTGCACGTCCGCCGCACGAGCGCCGAGGGTGGGTCCGCGAGCGGCATCAGCGTCGTCTACAGCCAGGGCGCGACGCGGTGGCGCGTGGACACCCACACCACGGTCGGCATCCACGGCCGCTGCTGACCCGCCCAGCGCGTCGGGCGTCAGGCGTCAGGCGGTGGTCTCCGTCGAGCGACCCGCCACCAGCGCCCGCGCCCGGACGGCGAGGTCCGTGTGGTCGGCGAACACCCCGTCGACCCCCGTGCGGATGACCGACGTGAACCACCGCTCCCAGTCCCCGAGGCCGGCGACCTCGCCCCCTCGACGCAGCGGCGCGGGGAGGAACCGGTTCTCTGGCCGCAGGGTCCACGTGAAGACCTGCAGCCCGGCGGCATGCGCCCGCTCCACGACGTCCGACCGGACGGGCCGTGGGTCGTCGAGCGCCACCGCGTCCACCCCGGCCATCAGCGTCCGGAGGTCCACGCTGATCCCGCTGAACTGCTCGGCAAGCGCCCGGAGCGCGACGTCCGTGCGCTCGTCCGCGAAGGTGGGAGCCGTCGACCCGTGGACGGCGATCTCGTCTGCGGCGCTGCCACGAGCCTCCTGGAGGTAGACGAGCCGACCACCGACGCCCCGCGAGCCGAGCTCGCGCAGGACGGTCTTCTCGAAGCTCTCGACCGTGAGCCGGTCGTCACCGCGCCACCCGGTCGCGGCGAGCGCGTCGCCGACCAGCGACGCCATCGGCAGCCCGGCCTGCTCGAAGTACGTGGCGTGCTTCACCTCGGCGACCAGGCCGACCGGACGAGGGGCGTCGTCCAACAGGGTGAGGAGGTCCTCCAGTCGGAGGATGGTGTCCTCCCCGTCGTGCGCTGCCGAGCCCGGGCGGAGCTCCGGCAGGCGCTCCCGGGTGCGGAAGGTGCGGAGCTCGTCCCAGGTGAAGTCCTCGGTGAACCAGCCGGTCAGCCGGCTCCCCTCGACCGTCTTGGTCGTCCGACGGTCGGCGAACTCGGGGTGTGCGGCGACGTCGGTCGTGCCCGAGATCTCGTTCTCGTGCCGGAGCACCAGGACGCCGTCCTTCGTGGGAACGAGGTCCGGCTCGATGGCGTCGGCGCCGAGCTCGATCGCGAGTTCGTACGCACTCCGCGAGTGCTCGGGCCGGTACCCGGAGGCACCTCGGTGGGCGATCACCGTCGTGGTCATGCTCCCGACCATACGGGCCCACGGTTTCCACGTCGTGGACAGAGACCGACGCGATCGGTCCCCAGCTCGTATCTGACCGTTGACATGTGAGTGCGACGACTTCTACGGTGTCGACACGGTCACCGCCGACCGGCCCGCTCCTGACGAAAGGTGCCCCGTGCGCCCTGCTCTGTGCTTCCTGCTTCCCGTCGGCCTCGCCGCCTCCCTGATGACCGCGTCGCCGTCGTTCGCCGCCGACACCAGCGCGGCTGGCGCGGCTGGCGCCTCCACCGTCCGCGGGCTGCTGCAGCATGCAGACGGCGCCCCGTTCCGAGCCGGTGCCCCGGTCGCGGTCTTCGCGATCCCGCAGGACGACGCACCTGGTCCCTCGCAGGAGGGCGCATCGCGCACGAGCGAGCAGGTCGCCGCCGGAGCGGTCGACGCCGGCGGACGCTTCGCCGTCACGATCGCGGACACCGAACGGCTCCGCGGTGTGGCGTCGCCAGCGGGCCTGGTCGACCTCGAGGTCCGCGCCGTCGACGGCACCGCGTTCGCCCCGTTCGCCCTGACCCGCAGGCTCGTCCAGGTCGACGGCCGGACGACGCTCGTCGACCCCGACCAGGACAGCTCGGCGACGGACACGCGTCGCGGCAGGACACCCGCCGAGGGCCTCGGCACCGACGTCACCACCGGCACGGTCAGGAGCACCGGCACCGTGCCGGACGCCGCCGCTGCCGGGCTGCCCGTGGGCGGCACGCGCTCGTCCGGCGGCGCACCACGGACGCAGGTGTGCGGGGAGACCCTGCTGAAGAACATCGGTTCCCGACGCGTCGTCGTCGGGTCGACGTACGCGATGGTCTCGGGCTCCTCAGGCCGGTTCGTCTACCGCGCCGGCGCTGCGACGAGCCTCGGGGTCGCGTACTCGGTGAACGGCTCGAAGAGGACGTGGGCGCAGGCCGGCACGACGAGCCGCGCGTCCAGCGTGGAGATCGACTTCGGCAAGCGCACCGGCGGGCGGTCCTACGAGACGCAGTTCCGGTTCGGCAAGTACGCGCAGTGGTGCCGGCCCGTCGGCTCCACGCAGAACCAGGTCTACAACCACGTCGTCAAGGCGAACCGCTTCGACGGCGGGGCCTGGGTGGTCTCGGCCCCCACACCGTCGGCCACCTACTGCCGCCCGTACGCGAGCGGGACCGACACCACCCGCTCGACGACCGCCGCGAACGTCTGGTCCCACGGCGTCCGCTTCGTCGGCCCGCTCGGCATCGACCTGACCGCGAAGACCGGGTACACCGACAAGGCAGCCCTGAACTACCGCATCAACGGGAAGACCCGACAGATCTGCGGCACGAGCGACTACTGGGTCGGCACCCCGAAGCGCGCGGTCGTGCGGTGAGGCGCTCCAGGTCGATCGCACTCGTCGGTCTCGCTGCGGCCGGGCTCGGCGGCTGCGCCGGGGACCCGCCCCGCGCGCCACTCAGCTACCCGGACTCCGGCGTGTCCTCGTGCGCGCTGTCGGCGCAGTACCGGGACGTCGGCCTCGGCATCAGCGTCGACCACCACGCGGACGGTCCGATCACGATCGAGGCGGTCCGTGCCGAGGGCGCACGTGACCTCGAGGTCGTCGGGGCGGCCCTGGTGGACGTCGGGTCGCACTATCGCACCGGGTTCGGACCCTGGCCGATCGAGCCCGACCGCCGCTGGGGCACACCCCGCACGGCCTTCGGCAGGACGGTCCCGGCCGGGGAGCACGTCGACCTCGTCGTGCACCTGCGGCGGACGGCCGAGTCCGGCACCGCGGACGACCTGGTCATCGAGTACCGAGCCGGCGGCCGCCAGTACGCCGCCGACGTCCACCAGGCGGTGTCGATCGACCCGACCTGCGCGTGAACGACGGCGCAGACGTCGGCGCGGACCGCGGCACCGGCCACGTCGTGATCGCGATCTGACCGGTGAGCCGGTCCGGGCCTCCAGTGCCGTCAGCGGTGGGGACCGCAGGACGCCCGCAGCACCAGCTCCGCGTCGAACTCGGCGTGAGCGCGCTCACCAGCGGGGTCGAGCACCCGGGCGACGGCGGCATCCGCCATCGCCTCGATCGGCTGCCGAACCGTCGTCAGCGGCGGCCACGTGTACTCGGCCTCCCACGAGCCGTCGAACGCCACCAGGGCCACGTCCTCCGGCACGCGCACGCCGCGCTCATGGAACGCCCGGAGCACGCCGACGGCAGTCCGGTCCGACGCGGCGAACACGGCGTCGGGCCGGTCGTCCTCGTCGGCGATCCGGAGTCCGGACACGTAGCCCCCGTCACGCGTGTAGCCGCCGTCGTACACCCGGCCGGGAGGCACGCCCCGGCTCGCGCACGCCGCCCGCCATCCGCTGTGGCGGGGTTCGCGGTCGTCGAGCTGGCCGACGAAGGCCACCCGCGTGCGACCGTGGTCCAGCAGGTGCTCGGTTGCGCGCTCGGCACCGGCACGCAGGTCGGTGCCGACGCTCGCAACGCCGTCCCGTGCCCCCGGTGCGTTGAGGTCCACCCACGGCAGTCCGACCGGGTCGATCGCGGACCGGTCGGCGGCCCCGCTCGAGAGCACGAGCACGCCGTCGACCATCCGTGCGGCGAACTCCTCGAAGCGCGCGCGGAGTCCGTCGGGCTCGAAGGAGGTCGCCGTCGAGTAGAGGGCGTACCCGCGCTCGCGTGCCGCCGACTCGATCGCCGCGGCGTACTCGGCGAAGAACGGGTTCGCGAAGACGGGGTCGTCACGGTCGGGCACCGCGAGCACCAGGGTGCGGGCCGATCCCGAGCGGAGCGCCCGTGCAGCCTGGTTCGGCCGGTAGCCGAGCTCCGCCACCGCGGCGAGCACCCGGCGCCGGGTGTCCGGGGCGACGGGTGCTCCACCGTTGAGGGCGTAGCTCACCACCGCGTCCGAGACCCCGGCCAGCCGGGCGACGTCGCGCCGGGTCGGCTTGCGGGTCGGCCGCTCCGGTGCTTCGCTCACGTCCTGATCATGACACCCGCTGCGCCGCCGGGAGGGCTTCCCCGACGGCCACGGGCGCGTCACCCTGGTCGGGGATCGGCAGCCGCTCGCCGTCACGGCGGGCGGACTCGAGTGCGACGAGGCCGGGCAGCGTGTAGCGCGAGGCCTGCCAGGCGTTGACCGGCGGCAGCACGCCGTCGTTCACGGCGCGGACGAAGTCGTCGACGAGGAGCTGGTGGGAGCCCTCGTGCCCGTTCGGCGCGAAGTCGAACTCGGCGGGCAGCCGGTCCGTCAGGGCGTCGTGCACGGGCGCGTGCCCGGAGACGAAGGAACTGCGCAGTGCCGGCGACACGTCGGCCAGGCGGGGGTCGTCGTCCTCCATGGTCGGACGGTTCTCGAGCTGGTCGGACACGTCGGTCACGCCCTCACGGTCCTGCCAGACGGAGTTCGTCACGAGCTGCTCGAAGCTGCCGTCGGTGCCGAACCACCGGAAGCGGCTCTCGCGGATGAACGAGGGGAAGCCCACGCGGCGGAACTCGTTGATGCGCATGGACCCGCCGCCGTCGAGCTCGAACAGTGCGGTCATGTTCGAGAAGTCGTTGTCGAACATGCTGACCTCGGTGTCGAAGACCCCGTCACCGCGGTCGTCGTGGACACCGATGCAGCTGACGCTCGTCGCGTGCCGCGGGACCGCTCCGAGGACGCCGCCGATCGCGTGCGTCGGGTACCACATGGGCGGGTAGCTGGCCGTGGCCTTCCACTCGTCACCGCCGCTGTACTTGTAGGCGTCGTAGAAGCCGAGGTCCATGTCGTGGACGTAGTCGCCCTCGGCGTAGAAGACCCGGCCGAAGGCGCCCTGCTCGGCCTTCTGGCGGGCGAACACCGTCGCCGGGTTGTACTGGCTGGTCTCGCCCATCATGTAGGTGAGGCCCGTCTCCTGGACCGCCGCGATGATCGACTCGATCTCCGTCAGTGCGGTGGCCATCGGGACGGCCGAGTACACGTGCTTGCCGGCGCGGAGGGCCTGGAGCACGAGCGGGCCGTGCGTCCACCGCTGCGTGAAGATCGCGACGGCGTCGACGTCAGGACTGGCGAGCATGTCCTCGAACGACGGGAACGTGCCGGCGAGGTGGAGTTCCTCGACGAGCTGTTCGGCACGCTCGGGGAGCACGTCGGTGGCGTAGACCGCGGAGATGCCCGGGTGCTTCTCGAAGAGGGTGGCGAAGTGGCTGGAGAACTGGCCGGCTCCGACCATGCCGAGGGTGAACGTCATGCTGGCTCCTTGCTGGCGGGTGTGCGTCGTTGCAGGACCCATCGTCGCGCTCGGGTTTACTCGTGTCAACCCCCGCTGCGGCTGCCGTGGACGCAGTGCTCTCGGCGAACTCCCGTCGATCGCCGGGGGCTCCCGCAGCACGCGCCCGTAGAGTGCTCGCGACGGCAGCAGCACCGCCGTCCGCTTGCCGCGAATCCTCAGCCTTTCGTCGACCTGCGCACCTAGGCTGAGAGGACGCGAAGGAACGCATCCGTCGTTCCCGCTCACGATCCGACCAGAGGAATCACGAGGACACCATGGCTTTCAAGCCCGGTTTCGATCAGTCCCCCGCCTTCAACGACGCGGGCCGGAACGCTTGGAGCGCCGGCTCGCAGCAGCAGAACCGCTGGGGCGCGACGCCGCAGCAGTCCGCCGGCATGACGCCCGAGCAGCTGCAGTACATGTACGACCGTCCGGCGGCGAACACCGTCGACACGGACCGCATGTCGTACGAGGACACCATCGTCAAGACGCTCATGGCGTTCGGCGTGCTCGTCGTCGGCGCCGTGGCCGGGTGGAACCTCCCCCCGATCGTCTGGATCGCGGGCGCGATCATCGGGTTCGTCCTGGCGCTGGTCAACACCTTCAAGAAGAAGCCGTCCGCCGGGCTCGTGCTCGCCTACGCGTTCTTCGAGGGGCTCTTCGTCGGTGGCATCTCCGGCCACTACAACTCAGCCTTCGAGGGCATCGTCACGCAGGCGATCTTCGGCACGCTGGGTGTGTTCTTCGTCACCCTGCTGCTGTTCCGCTCCGGCAAGGTCCGTGCGACGCCCAAGGCGACGAAGTTCTTCCTGATCGCGATGGTCGGGTACATGGCGTTCTCGCTCGTGAACATCGTGCTCTCGCTCACCGGCGTGACCAACAGCGCGTTCGGGCTCCTCGGCGTGACCTTCTTCGGTATCCCGCTCGGCGTCCTGATCGGCATCTTCGTGGTCATCATGGCCGCGTACTCGCTGATCCTCGACTTCGACCAGATCAAGACCGGTGTCGAGCGCGGCGCCCCGCGCATCTACGGGTGGACAGCCGCGTTCGGGCTCATCGTGACGCTCGTCTGGCTCTACCTCGAGATCCTGCGCATCCTCGCCATCATCGCGAGCAGCTCCCGCAACTAGCACGAACACCCGAAGGGCCCCGGCACACGCCGGGGCCCTTCGTCGTTCCCGCCCTCGCCGGCGCCCGCGCCCGTCGGAGCGCGTCCCGCCCCCCGTCGTAGCGCGTCCTGCCCCCGTCGTAGCGCGTCCCGCCCCGCGGCCCCCGCCGCCGCGGACCGGTCGCAACACCCCGCTCAGGTTCGTCGAGCGGCCACGAACCGTCGCTCGACGATGCCGCGGCCGACGAACTCTGACCGCCCGGCGACACGCAGACGGTGAGTCGTGACCACTCGGCGCCAGGTACCCCGCCCGCACCGGCCGCGCGCCCCGCGCCTCGGCCCTCGGCACCCGGCGTCCGTCCCCGCGCCGCCCACGCCCGCTCCCACGCGCACGCCCACGCCCCCACGTCCACGCCGACGCCGACGCCGACGCCCACGCTGAGGTCGCACTTCGTGTCGGCTCGCGGAGCGCGGAGGCGACACGGAGTGCGACCTCAGCCCGGAACCCCGCCCCGAACGACGAAGGGGCCCGACGCTTCACGCGCCGAACCCCTTCAGGACGGGAGACTCACTCCCACTCGATCGTCCCCGGCGGCTTCGACGTGACGTCGAGCACGACGCGGTTCACGTCGCGCACCTCGTTCGTGATGCGGTTCGAGATCTTCGCGAGCACGTCGTACGGCAGGCGGGTCCAGTCGGCGGTCATGGCGTCCTCGGACGACACGGGACGGAGCACGATGGGGTGCCCGTACGTGCGACCGTCGCCCTGCACGCCCACGGAGCGGACGTCGGCGAGCAGCACGACCGGGCACTGCCAGATCTCGTCGTCCAGACCGGCGGCGCTGAGCTCGGCGCGGGCGATGGCGTCGGCCGCGCGCAGGATCTCCAGGCGCTCCTTGTCGACGGAACCCACGATCCGGATGCCCAGGCCGGGGCCGGGGAACGGCTGGCGACCGACGATGACCTCGGGCAGCCCGAGCTCGCGACCGACCGCGCGGACCTCGTCCTTGAACAGGGTGCGCAGCGGCTCGACGAGCTTGAACGTCATGTCCTCGGGCAGCCCGCCGACGTTGTGGTGCGACTTGATGTTCGCGGTGCCGGCACCGCCGCCGGACTCGACCACGTCGGGGTAGAGCGTGCCCTGCACGAGGAACTCGACCTGGCCGTCGTCCGACGAGTCAGCACGAGCCTCGAGCACGAGGGCCTCTGCCGCCGCCTCGAACGTGCGGATGAACTCGCGCCCGATGATCTTGCGCTTCTGCTCGGGGTCGCTGACACCAGCCAGGGCGTCGAGGAACTGCTGCTCGGCGTCGACGGTGATGAGTCGGACACCGGTGGAGGCGACGTAGTCCTCTTCCACCTGCTTGCGTTCGTCCGCGCGGAGCAGCCCGTGGTCGACGAACACGCACGTGAGCTGGTCGCCCACGGCCTTGTGCACCAGGGCAGCGGCCACGGCGGAGTCGACCCCACCGGAGAGCCCGGCGATGACGCGCGCAGAACCGACCTGCGCCCTGATCCGGGCGACCTGCTCGTCGATCACGTTCGCGGAGTTCCAGTCACCCGGCAGTCCGGCGGCGCGGTGCAGGAAGTTCTCCAGCACGGCCTGGCCGAACGCGGAGTGCTTGACCTCGGGGTGCCACTGCACGCCGTAGAGCTTGCGCTCGTCCGACGCGAAGGCCGCCACCGGGGTGGAGGAACTCGATGCGAGGACCTCGAAGCCCGCGGGCGCTTCGGACACGGAGTCGCCGTGCGACATCCACGTGGTCTGGGACTCGGGCTGACCACCGAGCAGCACCGAGTCGGTGCCGGTCACGTCGACCGCGGTCGCGCCGTACTCGCGGAGCCCGGTGTTCGCGACGGTGCCTCCGAGTGCGGTCGCCATGGCCTGGAAGCCGTAGCAGATGCCGAGCACGGGGACACCGAGCTCGAGGATGGCCCCGTCGAGTGCCGGGGCACCGTCTTCGTACACGGACGACGGGCCGCCGGACAGCACGATGGCTGCGGGGTCCTTCGCGCGGATCTCCTCCGCCGACATCGAGTGGGGGACGATCTCGCTGTAGACGTTGGCCTCGCGGACGCGTCGTGCGATCAGCTGCGCGTACTGCGCACCGAAGTCGACGACGAGGACGGGACGCTGGTCGGTCTCGCTCACCGAGCGCTCTCTTTCTCACGCTGCTGGGCAGCGGTCAGCTCGTGGTAGGTGGTCATGGCGGTCTGCTGCATGCGGTGCTCGACCACGAAGGACATGAACGGGATGACGCCGCCGAGCGCGATGAGCAGGAAGCGCGACGGCCGCCAGCGCATGATGCTCCACAGGCGGAAATCGGCGAACAGGTACACGACGTACAGCCAACCGTGAGCGATGAGGATCGCGATCGACAGGTTGAAGGTGCCGGGGGCTTCGCCAGCGGTGCCGTTCGGGACGAAGAACGCTCCGCCGCCGATCTGCATCTCGCGCTGGATCGGCGTGTACTTGATGACCACCTCGACGACCAGGGCGAGCAGGAGCACGCCGGTCACGTACGCGGAGGCACGGTAGAACCGGACGGCCCCCGGGATCTTGGGGACGTCACGGGTACGGACGGTCAGAGCCATGTGGGAAGCCTATCGTCGCTCGGTGGTCAGGCCGGAGGGGGCGAGGTCGGCCTGCTGGCGCTCGTCCTCTTCCCGTTCCCAGGTGTCCTTCACGAAGCGCCACCACAGGAACACGGCGAAGCCGGCGAAGACGACCCACTCGACCGCGTAGAACAGGTTGAGCCAGTCGAACTGGACCTCGCGCGTGGGTGCCCGGTCGGCGACGGTGCCGAGGTCGGCTGCGGACGCAGTGGTGCCGTCGGCGACCACGTACCCGCCGTACATCCGGTCGTCGAACGCCTTCCACGTGTTGACGAACCGGGCGGGGGCGACCGCCGAGTACTCGTCACGCTGGAAGGCGTCCTGGTCCGGGGACTCGGACGGGTAGTACCGGCCCTGCACGGTGACGGTCGCGCCGTCGGCCAGGCGGTCACCACCGGCGACGGCGGCTGCCCGCTGGTCGGACCACCCGACGACGACCGGGAGGCTCGCCCCCGTGGACGTGTCGACCATGTGTCCGACGGTCTGGTAGCGACCACCCCCGCTGCGGCCGGTCAGCACGGTGGTGTCACCGGCGACGAAGCGGCCGGTGACGGTCACCCGCTGGCCAGCCAGGCTGTCGCCCACGCCGCGTTCGGGCTTCGAGACGTCGGAGAGCACCTTGCGGGTCTCCGTGCTGGCCGGCAGCGGCTTGCCGTTCTCGATGCTCCGCTCGAGCTGCCACTTGCCGAGGAAGGCGAACACCGCAGCGAGGACCAGCGCGAGCAGCAGCAACGCGATCCACCTCGGTCGTCGGGCGACTGCCCACATCTGTATCAGTACTCCGGGTCACGCGGACGGGCCGGGCGTTCGGGGCGCTCGGCGGGGGTCTCGATCGACGACGTCCCCAGGCTCACGGTCTCGGGCTCGGGGGTCGCCACAGGCTGCCCATTCTCCCGCTCGTCCCTGCCAGCCGCCTCCACGAGCGCGATCTCCTCCGCGAAGCGGCGGTCCCGCTCGGCCTTGCGGACGGCGGCGGCCTCCGCCGCGGCGCGCTCGCGCCCCCGCAGCTTGCGGACCCGCGCCGGACGGATCACCAGGCGGCCGATGCGGTCCGAGTTGATGGCGAGCACGGGGCCGAGCACGGCCATGACGAGGACGTACAGGCCCGCGAACGCGGTGATCCGGTCCTCCAGCCCGGCGGCAGCCGAGAGCGTCGCGAGGATCAGCGCGAACTCGCCGCGGTTCACCAGGATCACGGCCGTGTTGATGCCCTGCTGGACGTTGAAGCCGTTCATCCTCGCGACGAGCTGGCCTGCGACGGCGTTCAGCACGACGGTCATGCCGATCGCGGCGAGCACCGGCCAGAACACCTCGCCGAAGGTCGCGATGTCCAGCCCGAGGCCGAAGTTGACGAAGAAGAACGCGGCGAAGACGTCACGCATCGGGAGCGCGAGCTGCTCGATGCGGTCGCGGTAGCGCGTCGCCCCGCAGAGCAGGCCGATGACGAACGCCCCGATGGCGTCGGTCACGCCGAGCAGGTCGCCGATGCCGCCGAACATCACCGCGAGGCCGAAGAACAGCACGGTGAAGAGCTCGTCGTCACGGGTGGCGAAGAGCTTCGAGACCTGCTTGCCGCCGTACCGCGCCAGGGTGAACATCACGATGAGGAAGCCGAACGCGAGCGCGAGCTTGCCGATCACGCCCCAGATGTTCGTGTCACCGGAGAGCACGACGGACACGATCGCGAGGTAGATCGCGATGAAGACGTCCTCGATCACGGTGACCCCGAGGATCATCGGGGTCTCGTCGTTCGCGAGCCGCCGCAGCTCGATGAGGAGCTTCGTCACGATCGCGCTCGACGAGGTCGCCGTCATGCCCGCGATCACCAGGGCTTCGCGGGTGCCCCAGCCGAGGGAGAACCCGAACGCGAAGCCGACGGCCATGTTGATCGCGACGTACGTGCCGCCGGAGACCAGGAGCTTGCCGGCGTTGCCGTAGAACTCCTCTTGGTCGAACTCGAGCCCGAGGTTGAACAGCAGCAGGATCAACCCGAAGGTCGCGATCAGCTCGATCGTGTGCGACTCGACGCTCAGCCCGATCCACGGCGTGTGCGGGCTCGCGATGAGCCCGACGACCATGTAGATCGGGATGGCCGGCAGGCCGATCAGCTTGCCCAGTCGTCCGAGGACGTAGGCGATGAGGAACAGGGCTCCGATGGTGAGCAGCTCACCACCGAGGTGCATGCCGGTTACCTTCCGGGCGGCGCCTCGGCAGCAGCAGCCGCCGCGAGCTCACCGCTGCGGTAGAAGGAGAAGGCCTTCGTGACCTTCTCGGGGGAACCGGCCACGACGATGGTGTCGCCGGGGAAGACGACGAAGTCGGCCGAGGGGGCGGGGTTGGCACTGTCGCCACGGACGACCGCGACGACGGTCAGGCCGATGAAGCCCGAGTCGTGCAGGTCGCCGAGCGGCTTGCCGGCGATGGCGTCCTCGTAGTCGACGGAGAACCAGTCGATGGACAGGCCGGGGATCTCGTCGAGCTTGTCGAGGCCCTCCGTGATGCGGGTGCCACCGAGGAGCTCGGCGAGCGTGTGGGCCTCGTCGTCGCTGAGGCGCAGCGAGACCTTCTCCGACTTGTCGGCGCCGTCCGAGACGTCGGCGAAGGAGATGAGGTCGGAGTGACCCGACCTGTGCGTGATGACCCCGCACTTGCCACCGTCGTCGGTGTAGAAGCTGTGCAGTACGCCGACTCCGGGGAGTTTGACGCGATGAACGTCGACCATGATGGCTCCCTTTCCCAGGACTCCCATGCTAACCACCGCCGGGGACCGTCCATTCCGTTCTCCACAGGTCGGCCGGCCATGTGACGGACGGGAGGCTCGTGGCCAGCCAGCCATGAGCCTCCCGTCCGGTGGGTACCCAGCCGGTCAGCTGGGTTCGGTGGTCTTCTCGCCCACGACCTGCTCGTCGTCCGCGGTGGCGCCCTCGGCGCCGTCGCTGCGGCCGCCGCCGGGCACGACGTCGTCCTCGTCGAAGCCGAACGCGATGTCCGGCGCCTCGAGGCGCACGCGGTCGGCGGATTCGTCGTCGGGCTGGAGCTGGGACTCGCGCTCGGCCGCGACGCGCTTGCGGTAGTTCGCCACCTCGGCCTCGGTCTGCTCCTGGTCCCAGCCGAGCACGCCGGCCATCAGCCGGGCGGCGACGGGGGCGGCGGACTCGCCACGGTCCCAGGCCTCGATCGAGATCCGCGTGCGGCGGGCGAGCACGTCCTCCAGGTGCAGGGCGCCCTCGTGCGAGGCTGCGTAGACGACCTCGGCGCCGATGTAGTCGTCGGCTCCCGGCAGGGCCTCGGCGAGCGCGGGGTCCTCCTTGACGAGCTGCAGCACCTCGGTGGTCAGCGTGCCGTACCGGTTCAGCAGGTGCTCGATGCGGACCTTGTGCAGGCCGAACGACCGGGCGGTACGACCGCGCTTGTTCCACGCGGCCGGGTAGCCCTCGGCGCCGAGCAGCGGGATGTCCTGCGTGGTGGACGCCGGGATCGTGCCGTCCATCGCGGCGACGGCCTCGTCGATGGCGTCCTTGCCCATCACGCGGTAGGTCGTCCACTTGCCACCGGCGACGACGACGAGGCCGGGCGCGGTGTGGGTGACGACGTGCTCGCGGCTGAGCTTCGAGGTCTGGTCGGACTCGCCGGCGAGCAGCGGGCGGAGGCCGGCGTAGACGCCCTCGACGTCCTCGCGCGTCAGCGGGACCCGGAGGACCGTGTTGACGTGCTCGAGGATGTAGTCGATGTCCGCAGCGGTGGCGGCCGGGTGCGCCTTGTCGAGGTACCAGTCGGTGTCCGTCGTGCCGACCAGCCAGTGCCGGCCCCACGGGATCACGAACAGCACGCTCTTCTCCGTGCGGAGGATCATGCCCATGTTCGACTGGAAGCGGTCACGCGGGATGACGAGGTGCACGCCCTTGGACGCCCGGACCTTGAACTGCCCGCGGGTGCCGACCATCGCCTGGGTGTCGTCGGTCCAGACGCCGGTCGCGTTGACGACCTGCTTCGCGCGGATGTCGAACCGCTCCCCCGTCTGGATGTCGTGCGCGTGGGCTCCGACGACGCGTTCGCCGACCTTGATGAAGCCCTCGATGCGGACCCGTGCAGCGGCGTGCGCGCCGTAGGCGGCTGCCGTCCGCACGAGCGAGGACACGTAGCGGGCGTCATCGACCTGCGCGTCGTAGTAGGTCATGCCGCCGACGAAGGCGTCCTTCTTCAGGGACGGCATCGACTTCAGCACCTGCGTGCGGGTGAGGTGCCGGTGGTGCGGGACGCCGGGAGGACGCCCGCCGGACCAGCTGAAGGCGTCGTACATCGCCATGCCGATGCCGATGTAGAAGCGCTCCCACACGCGGTGGTTGAGCGGGTAGAGGAAGCGCACGGGCTTCACCAGGTGCGGGGCGATGCGCTGCAGCAGCAGGCCGCGTTCGATGAGGGCCTCGCGCACCAGGGCGAAGTTGAGCTGCTCGAGGTAGCGGATGCCGCCGTGGACGAGCTTCGACGACCGGCTCGACGTGCCCGAGCCCCAGTCGCGCGCCTCGACGATGCCGACGCTGAGTCCACGCGTCACGGCGTCGAGGGCGCTGCCGCCACCGACGATCCCGCCGCCGACGACCAGGACGTCGAGCTCCTTGGTCTTCAGCGTCTCGATGGCCGCTGCCCGTTCGTCCGGGCCGAGCCTCGCCCGAGGATCGAACCCTGCCGTGCCGAACGCACCCGTCGGTGCCTTCTTGCCTGAGACCGTCGTTGCCATGGTCGCCTCCGCGCACCCGAGCACCTGCGTGCTCTGCTCAGGCGCCGGGCGTCACCCGGAGGACCGGGCGCACCGCCGTCAGCGGTGGTACGGCGCCACGACCACTTCTACTCGCTGGAACTCCTTGACGTCGGAGTACCCGGTCGTCGCCATCGAGCGACGCAGGGCGCCGACGATGTTCGCGCGGCCGTCCCACGTCGGGGTGGGGCCGTTGAGGACGTCCTCGAGCGGGGCGATCGTCCCGACCTCGACCCGACGGCCGCGGGGCAGCTCCGGGTGGTGGGCCTCGGCACCCCAGTGGAAGCCGCCGCCGGGGGCCTCGGAGGCGCGGGCGAGGACGGTGCCGAGCATGACGGCGTCGGCGCCCATCGCGATCGCCTTGACGACGTCGCCGGCGGTGTCGAGACCGCCGTCGGCGATGACGTGCACGTAGCGGCCACCGGACTCGTCCATGTAGTCGCGTCGGGCACCGGCGATGTCGGCCACCGCGGTCGCCATCGGCGCGTGGATGCCGAGCGCCGCACGCGTGGTCGACGCAGCACCGCCGCCGAAGCCCACGAGGACGCCGGCAGCACCGGTGCGCATCAGGTGCAGTGCGGCCGTGTACGTCGAGGCGCCACCGACGATCACGGGGACGTCGAGCTCGTAGATGAACTTCTTGAGGTTGAGCGGCTCGGTGTTCTGCGAGACGTGCTCGGCGGACACCGTGGTGCCGCGGATGACGAACAGGTCGACGCCGGCATCGACGACCGTCTTCGAGAACTCCTGCGTGCGCTGCGGGCTGAGCGAGCCGGCGACCGGGACACCGGCGGCACGGATCTCGGCCAGGCGCGCGGTGATCAGCTCGGCCTTGACCGGCTCGGCGTAGATCTCCTGCATGCGCTTGGTGACGTTGCCGTCGGTGAGCGCCCGGATCTCGGCGTAGTAGGGCTCGGGGTCCTCGTACCGGGTCCAGAGGCCCTCGAGGTCGAGCACCCCGAGGATGCCCAGACGGCCCATCTGGATCACCGTCGCGGGCGAGGACACGGAGTCCATCGGCGCCGCGAGGATCGGGGCCTCGAACGTGAAGGCGTCGATCGACCACTGGACGCTGACGTCCTGCGGGTCGCGGGTGCGCCGCGAGGGGACCACTGCGATGTCGTCGAACGCGTACGCCCGACGTCCGCGCTTGCCTGCACCGATCTCGACTTCACTCACCCGGCAAGCCTAGCGGGCGCGGGGGTGGGCGTGCCCGGGTGCGGGTGGGCGGCTGGGGGTGCGTGGTGCGTGGTGCGTGGTGCGTGGTGCGTGGTGCGAGGTGCGAGGTGCGAGGTTGACCACCCCGTGCGCGTACACGTGCTCGCACCGAGTGGGCAACGGGGCACCGGGCGAGAGACCGCGCACGGTGCGGGCGGGCGGCGGGCGTGCGGCGGGCGGGCGGCGGGCGCGCGGCGGGCGGGCGCCGGGCGCGCGGCGGGCGTCCGCGGGGCGCAGCTCAGCGCGGGCGTCGGCGTTTCCGGCGGAGCATGCGCAGCGTCAGGCCGAGCCCGAGCGCCAACACGACGAGCACGACGAGCAGGAGCGCCGCGACCTTCACGAGCAGTGCCGCCCCGATGAAGAGCACCGCGAAGACCACCCACACGAGGATGTCCATCGCGATGCTCGAGACCCGATCCACCTGCGGAACGCTACCTGCTCGGCGGGGGCGAGCCGAGCCTCCAGGCCGTGCCACCGTGCCGCCGTGCCGCCGGCCCACGACCTGCCGAGTGGTCACGACACCCCGTCGGTTCCGCGCCCACCGGTCGCAGGCCGTCGGTGTCGCGCCTCCGGGCCGACGAATCGTGACCGCTCGGCGGACGTGAGCGGGGATTCGTGACCGGTCGCCACCAGAACAGAGCCCTCACAACGAGGGAAAGGGGCCGTGCGGCGCTGACGCGACTTCGCACGACCCCTCTCGTGCCGGTACCGCCCCCACAGCGGCACCGGCAGTCGACTCCACTCAGCGAGCGGCGTCGACGTCCTTGGCGAGCGTCCCGAGGTAGAGCTCGATGACCTTGGGGTCGTCGGCGAGCTCCCGCCCGGTGCCCGAGTACGCGTTCCGACCCTGGTCGAGCACGTACCCACGATCGCAGATCTGGAGACAGCGTCGCGCGTTCTGCTCGACCATGATGATCGACACCCCCGCCTTGTTGATGCGACGGGTGCGGATGAAGGTCTCGTCCTGGCGCACCGGGGACAGTCCGGCGCTCGGCTCGTCGAGCAGCAGCACCTTCGGGTCCATCATCAGCGCCCGGGCCATGGCGACCGACTGCCGCTCACCACCGGACAGCGATCCGGCGCGCTGACCCTTCCGCTCGCCGAGGACGGGGAACAGGTCGTAGATGACCTCGAGCCGTTCCGCGAACTTCTTCGGCCGGAGGTAGATCCCCATCTGCAGGTTCTCCTCGATCGAGAGCGAGGGGAACACGTTGTTCGACTGCGGCACGAAGCCGACGCCGGCCTGCACGAGCTTGTTGGCCTTCATGTTCGTGATGTCGTCGCCCTCGAGGGTCACCGAGCCCTCGCGGACCGAGACCAGGCCGAACAGGGCCTTGAGCAGCGTGGACTTGCCGGCGCCGTTCGGGCCGATGATCCCGATGAGCTCGCCCGGGTAGCACTCCAGGTCACAACCGTTGAGGATGTTGACCCCGGGCAGGTACCCGGCGACGAGCCCGCTGGCCCGCATCACCGGTTCCAGGGTCGCGGTTCCGGACGCCGCAGCCGGACTGGAGGCTCGCCCCGCGTCCGCGCCGCTCGTCGCGTGGGACCCGTTGGTCGCGTCGGTCATCGGGTGGCCTTCCCGTCGTCGGCGGCGTCGGCCGCGTCTGGTGTGGTGTGCGTCGTGCCGGGCGCGTTGCCGACGGGCGCGCCCGCGGTCGAGCCGGGTCCTGCGTGCGCTTCGTCGGCGACCTCCCCGGCGAGTTCCTCGTAGGTCTCCTCGGTGAGGAGCGAGTCGTCGCCCAGGTCGGTGTCGTGGTGTGCGCCGAGGTAGGCGTCGATGACGGCCTGGTCGTCCATGACGGTCGAGGCGGGACCCTCGGCGACGACGCGGCCCTCGGCCATGACGACGACCCAGTCCGAGATGTGCCGGACCATGTGCATGTCGTGCTCGACGAACAGCACGGTCATGCCGTCGTCACGCAGGGACTGGATGTGGCCGAGGAGCGACTGGGTCAGCGCGGGGTTCACGCCGGCCATCGGCTCGTCGAGCATGATCATCGTCGGGTCGGACATGAGTGCCCGCGCCATCTCGAGGAGCTTCCGCTGGCCGCCCGAGAGCGAGCCCGCGTAGTCGTCCTTCTTCTCGAGGAGCTTGAAGCGGGCCAGGAGGTCCTCGGCCTTCGCCGTGATCTCCTTCTCGCGCTTCGACCACAGCGGCCGGATGAGCGCGGCGAAGAAGTTCTCGCCGGGCTGGTCCTTCGCGCCGAGGAGCATGTTCTGCATCACGGTGAGGCGGGACAGCGCCTTGGTCAGCTGGAACGTGCGGACCATGCCGGCCCGGGCGACCTTCGCCGCACCGGTGTTGCCGAGCGTCGCGCCGTTGAACTGCCAGCGGGCCTCCTTCCCGCTCGTCGGCTTGTCGAAGCCGGTGAGCAGGTTGAAGAACGTGGTCTTGCCGGCACCGTTCGGGCCGATGAGCGCCGTGATGGAACCGCGCTGGACCTCGAGGTGGTCGACGTCGACCGCCGTCATGCCACCGAACTTCCGGCTGATGTTGTCGACCGTCAGGATCGCGTCGGGCTTCGATGCCCCGGGCGTGTGCGACACCGTGGTCGCGGGTGCGTGCGGATCAGACACTGAACGTCAGCTCCTTCTTGTTGCCGAGGAGTCCCTGTGGGCGGAACACGATGAGGAGCATGAGCGCGACGCCGACGAGCACGTAGGAGAACTGCTCCGCCTGCTGCGCGTTCATGATCGAGTTCGGGATGAAGTCCCCGGCGAGGGTGCGGATGCCGAGTCGCACGACGAAGAACAGCACGGCGCCGAGCACCGGCCCGAAGACCGTCGCCGCCCCACCGAGGATGAGCGCCGTCCAGATGAAGAACGTCATCGAGCGACCCATCGCGTCCGGCTGCACCGAACTCGGGATGACGTAGATGATCCCGGCGAGTGCTCCGAGCGCACCACCGAAGACGAGCGCCTGCATCTTGTACGAGTAGACGCTCTTGCCGAGCGAGCGCACGGCGTCCTCGTCCTCGCGGATGGCCTTCACGACGCGGCCCCAGGGGCTGCGCATGAGCAGGAAGAGCACCAGCGTGAACAGGGCCACGAGGCCCCAGCCGACGATGCGGATCCACCAGCCGTTGACGCCGTTGTTGGAGTACGTGAACCACAGGATCGTGGTGGTGCCGTCGGGCAGGAAGCTCAGGGCGTTGAACGGGTCGCGGTAGCTCGAGCCGGTGATGCCGTTCGAGCCGCCCGTGGTCGTGGTCAGCAGACTCGAGCGTCCGACCATCCGGATGATCTCCGCCCCGGAGATCGTCACGATCGCCAGGTAGTCGCCGCGGAGCCGGAGGGTCGGGATGCCGAGGATGATCGCGAACACGATCGACACCAGCAGGGCGACGAGGACGGCCATCCCGAGGGGCAGGCCGTTCGTGATCGAGATGGCGAACCCGTAGGCACCGAGCAGCAGGAACGCTGCCTGGCCCATGTTGACGAGTCCGGTGAGGCCGAAGTGCACGTTCAGCCCGATGGCGGCGAGCGCGAACGCGGCCGTCGTGGGCGCGAGGGCCTCCTGCGTCAGAGAACTGAGGAGGTTGAGGATGTAGTCCATGGCGGCGCTCCCTTAGCCGATCCGCTCGGCGCGGCCGAAGATGCCCTGCGGCCGGAACAACAGGATGAGGATGAGGATGACGAGGGCGGTGGCGTACTTGAAGTCACCCGGCAGCACGAGGTTCGTGAGCTCGACGACGACGCCGATGATCATCGACCCGACGAGTGCGCCGTAGGCGGTACCGAGGCCACCGAGCGTCACCGCCGCGAACATGAGCAGGAGCAGCTGCAGGCCGGTCTGCCAGTTGACGCCGTTGAGCACGAGGCCGAGCATCACGCCCGACAGCCCGGCGAGACCGGCGGCGAGCGTCCACACGAAGCGGATCACCCGGTCGACGTCGATGCCGGAGGCCGAGGCCAGGGCCGGGTTGTCCGACACTGCGCGGGTGGCCCGTCCGAAGCGGGTCTTCGCGAGGAACAACCCCGTGAGGATGAGCACGACGAGCGCGATGCCCATCGCCACGTAGGACTGCACGGTCAGCGTCACCCCGGCGAACGTCACCGTCTGGGGGTTGCTCTGCTGGATGCGGACGGTCGAGGCGCCGAAGAAGTACTGGAAGGCGTACTGCGCCGCGATCGAGAGCCCGATGGTGACGATCATCAGCTGCGTGAGGCTGATCCGTCGGCGCCGGAGCGGACTCCAGATCACCATGTCCTGCAGGTACCCGCTCGCCGCACAGATGATCACGACGACCACCCCCGCGACCCAGATGTTCATGTGGAGCTGGTTCGCGAACGTGTACGCCAGCAGGCCACCGAGGGTCACCTGCTCACCGTGCGAGAAGCTCGACAGGCCGGTCGTGCCGTAGATGAGCGACAGGCCGATCGACGCCAGGGCGATGAGGAGCCCGAGCCGGATGCCCGACACGAACTGCTGCCATGCCCGTGCTGCGGTGATGCTCGTGCCGGCGTCCGAGGTGGTGGCGCCCTGCTGGTCCGACAGCTGGAAGATCTGTCCGGCGTTCGCGTTGAGGTTCGCCTGCACGGTGCGCTTGGCGTCGGCGGCGTTCGTCAGGAACTGGCCCTTGGGCAGTGTGTCCTGGTCGACGGTGACCGAGTACTCGCCGGCTGCCGGCACGCTGACTGCCCAGCGTCCCTGCGCGGACGTGGTGGAGGTCGCCGCGAAGCCCGACGGTCCCGCCACGTCGACGTCGACACCCGAGGCGGGCTCTCGCTTGCTGTCGAGGATCGTGCCCTGGATGCAGCCGTTCGACGTGCTCACGGTGCAGGGCTGGTTGGACGACGGGGCCGAGCTGGCGCTGGCACTCGCCGTCGCGGCGGGGGTGGCGCCCTGGGCGGGGATCGTCACCGCCCAGTCGATCAGGAAGGTCGCCAGGAAGGCCGCGACGAGCACGACGACGAGCACCAGTCGGCGACGACCTGGCGCACCGGGGCGGAACCGGCGCAACAGCGCCGGCCCCGCAGGAGTTGTGGATCCCACGGAAGAGCCTCTCGTTCGGATGCCGAGGAACCTATGGGCTTTTTGTGACACCCGTGTTTCCAACGTGTTCCCTGTGTGATTCGTGCCGCAACTGTGATGCTGTGGAGGAACAGTCGGCAAGTCCTCCACAGCCGGAATGCGCATCGTGGCTGCCGCGTTAGCATGGTCCATCCGGAACCCGACGCTGCGTCCGGTGTCTCGACACGCCTCGCGCCCACGAAGGGGACCCATGGACCAGCCGGATCCGTTCGGATTCATCGGACTCACGTACGACGACGTCATGCTCCTGCCCGGGCACACCGACGTCATCCCGAGCGAGGCGTCGACCGCGTCCCGGCTCACCAAGCGGATCTCCGTCAGTGTCCCGCTGCTCTCGGCGGCGATGGACACCGTCACCGAGTCCCGCATGGCCATCGCCATGGCGCGACAGGGTGGCATCGGCATCCTGCACCGCAACCTCTCGATCGAGGACCAGGCGGCCTACGTCGACAAGGTCAAGCGGTCCGAGTCCGGCATGATCACCAACCCGGTCACCACGACCCCGGACGCCACCGTGGCCGAGGTCGACGCGCTCTGCGGCCAGTTCCGCGTCTCCGGCCTCCCCGTGATCGAGGACGACGGCACCCTCGTCGGCATCATCACCAACCGCGACATGCGCTTTGTCGCCCCGTTCGAGCAGCAGACCACGCTCGTCCGGGACGTCATGACGAAGGCCCCGCTGATCACCGCACTCGAGGGCATCGACCCCGAGTCGGCGATCGCGATCTTCGCGCAGCACAAGATCGAGAAGCTGCCGCTCGTCGACGCGGACGGCAAGCTCCGCGGGCTCATCACCGTCAAGGACTTCGACAAGAGCGAGCAGTACCCGGACGCCACCAAGGACGACGAGGGCCGGCTGCGCGTCGGTGCCGCGATCGGCTTCTTCGGCGACGCCTGGCAGCGTGCAGAGGCTCTCCGTGACGCCGGCGTCGACGTGCTCGTGGTCGACACCGCGAACGGTGAGAGCGAAGGCGTGCTCGACATGGTCCGCCGGCTCAAGGCCGACCCGTCCTTCGACGCCATCGACGTGATCGGCGGCAACGTCGCGACCCGTGCCGGCGCGCAGGCGCTCATCGACGCGGGTGTGGACGCTGTCAAGGTCGGCGTCGGACCGGGCTCCATCTGCACCACCCGCGTCGTCGCCGGCGTCGGCGTCCCGCAGGTCACCGCCGTGTACGAGGCCTCCCTCGCCGCACGAGAGGCCGGCGTCCCGATCATCGCCGACGGTGGGCTCCAGTACTCGGGCGACATCGCGAAGGCCCTGGTCGCGGGTGCGGACACCGTCATGCTCGGCTCGCTGCTCGCAGGCACCGACGAGTCCCCCGGGGACCTGGTCTTCGTCAACGGCAAGCAGTTCAAGGCGTACCGCGGGATGGGCTCCCTCGGCGCGCTGCAGACCCGCGGCAAGAAGACCTCGTACTCGAAGGACCGCTACTTCCAGGCGGACGTCCCGAACGACGACAAGCTCATCCCCGAGGGCATCGAGGGGCAGGTCCCCTACCGCGGCTCGGTCGGCAACGTCGTGTACCAGCTCACCGGCGGGCTCCGGCAGTCGATGTTCTACGTCGGCGGCCGCACGATCCCCGAGCTGAAGGCCCGCGGCAAGTTCGTCCGCATCACCGCGGCCGGGCTCAAGGAGTCGCACCCGCACGACGTGCAGATGGTCGTCGAGGCGCCGAACTACAGCCGCTGACGCACCACCTACACGCCTGACGCCCCCTCGTCAGCGAGACGCCGCCCTTCTCGGGACCGCCTCGCCGACCAGGGGGCGTCTCGCGTGGACGGGTGCGTCCTCCTCCACAGGAGCAGACTGCCGGGAGGCTCTCCCCACCTCCGCCATCCGTCGCACGCCCGTCAGGTGGTTGCGCCAGCGTCGTGGCCATGCTGCATCCCGCACCCACCGTCCTCACCGGCCTGCCGTCGGCACTGGTCGACCCGGTCCGGCTCTTCCACGGCACCGCCGTCGAGCGCCGCGACTGGGACGCGCTCGGGCCGCTCGAGCGTCGGCGCCTCGTCGTCCGGGCCCGCGCCGCCACGCTGCAGGCCGACGGCGTCGTCTCCCACGGTTCTGCCGCTGCGCTCTGGGAGCTCCCCGACCACGGCCACCCTGACTGGCGGCTCCACGTCATCGACACCCGGATCCGCAAGACCCACAGCGGCCGAGGCGTCATCCGCCACGTGGGCCGTCTCGCCGAGGACGAGGTGGTGTCCCTCGACGGCACCCGTGTGACCTCGCTGCTGCGGACGGTGGTCGACCTCGTGCACGCCGTTCCCTTCGAGCACGCGGTCGTGGTGCTCGACCACGTGCTGCGGCGCGGCGAGCTCGACCGGGACGCCATCGCGCACGCTGTCACCGCCCGTCGAGGCCGACGTGGATCGCAGACCGCGGCATCGGCTCTGGCGTTCGCCGACCGGGCGTCGGAGTCACCCGGCGAGTCGATCAGCCGGGTGACGATGCGACGACTCGGGGTCGCGCCACCCGTCCTGCAGCAGGAGTTCACCACGGCAGCGGGTCGGTTCCGCGTGGACTTCTGGTGGCCAGATGCCGGGGTGATCGGCGAGTTCGACGGCCGCGTGAAGTACGACGACCGCGATGTTCTGTGGGACGAGAAGCGCCGCGAGGACGCCCTCCGCCGCCTGCCCGACGTGCAGTCCTTCGCGCGCTGGGGCATGCGCGACGCCGAGGACCCCGTCCGCCTCGCCGAGGTCCTCGTCGCCGCGGGGCTCCCCCTCTCCCGAGGCTGGGCCCGCCCCTCCGCCTGAGACACCCCCGTCCACACGAGACGCCCCTGTCTCACACGGACTTACTTGCTCGATCCCGTGCCCTCGCCTGACCAGCCCGCGAGACACCCCCGTCAGCGCGAGACACCGGCGTCTCGCCGCAGTCCACCCCGGATGCGTGTCGGACCTCCTCGCGAGACACCCCTGTCTGCGCGAGAC
>NZ_MJGV01000057.1:49526-49811 GCF_001865015.1 Curtobacterium sp. MMLR14_010
GAAAACTGCGGCGTCTCGAGGTCGAAGAGGCGTCTCACCAAGACACCGGCGTCTCGAATCGTCCACGAGCGGAGACACCGGCGTCTCGATACACCCGCCAACGTCCACGCGCCGGGACACCGGCGTCTCACCGAGCGGAGGCGCCAGGCGGAGGCACCGAGCCACCGGCGTCTCATCCGCTACACGCGAGACACCCCCGTCAGCACGAGACGCCCCTGTCTGACCGAAGTTCGCGCGCGGAGACCCGTCGTACCTTCACGTGAAACACCCCTGTCTGCGCGAGAC
>NZ_MJGV01000057.1:50516-151108 GCF_001865015.1 Curtobacterium sp. MMLR14_010
GCCGAAAACTGCGGCGTCTCGGAGTCGAAGAGGCGTCTCACCAAGACACCGGCGTCTCGAAGCGTCCACGCGTCCAGACACCGGCGTCTCGAAACCCTTACGCGCCAGACACCGGCGTCTCGAGACACCCGCCAACGTCCACGCACCGAGACACCGGCGTCTCCACACCCCCGCCGCAGCCTCCACGCGCCGAGACACCGGCGCCTCGCCCCGCCACACGCACGCAGCGCGCGACGGCTCAGGCCGAGCGCCATTCGTCCGACGTGATGTGCGATCCCCCGTGCGGCCCCATCTGCAGCATCCCGCCGTCCACGGGCAGGGACACCCCCGTGATGTACGACGACGCGGGCGACGCCAGGAACGCCACGGCGGCCGCGATCTCCCACGCGTTCCCCGGCCGGCCGAGCGGCACCCCGGGGCGGGAGATCGTCTGCGGGTCCTCGTCCTCGGCCCCGGTCATCCGCGTGGCGATCTCACCCGGCGCGACGGCGTTCGACGTGATCCCGTGCTCGGCGAGCTCGATGGCGATGGTCTTCAGCAGGCCGCCGAGCCCGTGCTTCGCGGCGTCGTACGCGCTCGACCCGTACCGCGGCTGGTGCTCGTGCACGCTCGTGATGCCGATGATCCGGCCGCCCGTACCCTGCGCGACCATCCGACGAGCGGCGGCCTGGATGGTGACGAACGCCCCGTCCAGGTCGGTGGACACCGTGTGGCGCCACTGGTCGAGCGTCATCTCGAGGAACGGCGCGTTGTCGCCGGTGCCGGCATCGGCGACGATCACGTCGACGCCGCCGAGCTGCTCGGCGAGGCGGTCGATCACGGCTCCGGCGCTGTCGAGGTCGCTGACGTCGATCTGCTCGACGAAGGCCCGGCGTCCGGCGGCGCGGACCTCCTCGGCGGTCTCGTTCGCGCGGTCGGGCTCGGACAGGTAGGTGATGCCGACGTCCATCCCCGCTGCGGCGAGCGCGACGGCGGTGGCGCGACCGATCCCGGATTCGGAACCGGTGACGATTGCTCTGGTGGGCTGGTAGTCGCTCATGCCTGCGGAACGTACGCCGAGCCTCCAGGGCGCCCTGCCGGACCATCCACCCGACGCAACCCGGACATCCAGCCTCGGAACCGGACCCCGAACGTCCCCACAGCCTTCGTCACGGCTTCGTAACGAAACACTTTCCGTACCACCCCGTCACACGGGCGAAACACTCAGACCCTACTTTTGCTCGCATCCCCACGTGGAGGTGCCGCACTCGACCCGATGCGGCAACGGCCTCTGCGCACAGAAAGGGTTCCACGGATGATCAGAACCACCCGCGTCACCACGGCGCTGGCACTGGCGGGAGCGGCTGCGGTCCTGCTCGCGGCGTGCTCCACCTCCGGCAGCACCAGCCCGTCCTCGTCGGCCTCGGCCGCGAAGAAGGACCCGGCCTCGAGCTGCAAGGCGCCGTCGTCGCCCGGCACCGACGCGCTGAAGATCGGCACGATCCTGCCCCTCACCGGATCGCTCGCCTACCTCAACCCGCCCGCCGAGTCGGGTGTCGGCCTGGCCGTCGACGACATCAACGCCGCCGGTGGGGTGCTCGACAAGGACGTCGCCATCTCCCCCCAGACCGACTCCGGTGACAGCACCGACATGACCGTGTCGAGCTCCGCGGCGACGAAGCTCGTCAACGCGAAGGTCCCGGTCGCGATCGGCGCCGAGTCCTCGTCCGTGACGCTCAACGTCATCGACCAGCTCACCAGCAACTGCATCGTCGAGATCTCGCCCGCGAACACCGCGTCCGACCTCTCGGGCTACTCGTCGTACTACTACCGGACCGCTCCGCCGGACTCGGTGCAGGGTTCGGCGCTCGGCCAGCTCGTCACGGGTGACGGCAACGCCAAGGTCGCGTTCCTCGTCTTCAACGACACGTACGGCACCGGCCTGCGCAACTCCGTGCAGGCGGCCGTCGAGGCCTCCGGCGGCCAGGTCGTCTACGGCGCCAAGGGCAAGGGCCAGGAGTTCCCGCCCGGACAGACCACGTTCTCGTCCGAGGTGACGGCCGCGCTCGCGACCAAGCCGGACGCGATCGTCGTGCTGGCGTTCGACGAGACCAAGTCGATCATCCCCGAGCTCAAGTCGCAGAACGCCTCGATGTCGAAGATCTACATGTCGGACGGCAACACGGCCGACTACTCGAAGGACTTCGACCCGGGCACGCTCGAGGGCGCGCAGGGCACCATCCCCGGCGCCTCGCCGAAGGACGACCTGAAGAAGCGTCTCGCCGAGTACTACAAGAAGTCGTCCGGAAAGGAACTCGCCGACTACTCGTACGCGGCCGAGTCCTACGACGCCACCACCCTCGCCGCCCTCGCCGCGGTGAAGGGCAAGGGCACCGACTCCGGGACCATCCAGGCCAACATGGACAAGGTCTCCGGCGTCGACGGCGGCACCGAGTGCGCCACGTTCAAGGACTGCAAGACGCTCCTCGACGACGGCAAGGACATCCACTACACGGGCCCGTCCGGCATCGGTCCGTTCGACGCGAACAACGACCCGTCGACTGCCTACATCGGCATCTACAAGTTCGACGGCGACAACAAGCCGGTCTACCAGAGCGCCATCCAGGGCGCCGTCAAGAAGTAGCACCGCACCACCACTGAACGGCCCCGGGAGCTCGGCTCCCGGGGCCGTTCCGCGTCCCGGCAGGGCGGACGGGAGGCTCGGCTGGCGTCCGCCCCGCCAGCTCGGTCCGTCAGACGGTCGCGGGGGCAGCGGTGCGGCGCGCAGCGCGGGCGGCGGTGAACGAGTCCACCGTCAGGACCACGAGGGCGAGCCAGACGATGCCGAAGCCGACCCACCGCGACGGGGACATCGGCTCGTGCTGCACGACCACGCCGACGAGCAGCTGCATGACCGGCGCGAGGTACTGCGTCAACCCGAGCGTCGACAGGCTGACCCGGCGGGCCGAGGACGCGAAGAGCAGCAGCGGCACCGCGGTCGCCGGGCCCGTCAACACCGTGATGACGAGGTGGAGCCAGCCAGCGCTCGTGAAGGTCACCCCGCCGCCGACGCCCGTCAGCCCGAGGACGACCAGGGCGACGACCGCGATCGGGACCAGCCAGACGGTCTCCATCGTCAGGCCGCTCAGGGCGTCCACGGTGCCACCGACGCGCTTCTTCACGAGGCCGTACAGACCGAACGAGAACGCCAGCGCGAGGGAGATCCACGGCATCTGCCCGTAGCCGACCGCGATCACGACGACGGCCACGATGCTGATGCCGACAGCGGTCCACTGTGCCGGGCGCAGGCGTTCGCGGAGCACCACGACGCCGAGGGCGATCGTGACCAGCGGGTTGATGAAGTAGCCGAGCGCGGCCTCGACCGTGTGGCCGGTGGTCGTCGCGGCCACGTACACGGTCCAGTTCACGAGGATGAGGACGGCAGCGATCCCCATCACGCCCATCACGCGGCGCTGGGCCATCAGCGTCCGGGTGCGCAGCCACGTGCGGGTCACGGCGATCGCGACGGCGCAGAACCCCAGCCCGAAGACGATCCGCCAGGCGACGATCTCGAACGCGCCCGCCGGGGCCATCGCGGCGAAGAGCAGCGGCATCAGCCCCCAGAGCCCGTACGCGATGACGGCCTGGACGACACCGACGGTTGCCTCGCTCCGCACCACGCGCTCTGTCACGGGCCAATGCTACGGACGGCAGGCGACACGGCGGACGCTGGACGGGCCTCCAGGGATGGTCGACGGCTGCGCCGAGATGACGAACGCCCCGTCGGCACGGGGCTGACGAGGCGTTCGAGGAGTGGAGCTGTCTCAGTGCTCGATGACCGCGAGGACGTCGCGGGCGGAGAGGACCAGCAGGTCCTCGCCCGAGTACTTGACCTCGGTTCCGCCGTACTTCGAGTAGATGACCTTGTCGCCGACGGCGACGTCGAGGGGGACGCGGTTGCCGTTGTCGTCGATGCGACCCGGACCCACGGCCACGACCTCGCCCTCCTGCGGCTTCTCCTTCGCGGTGTCCGGGATGACGAGACCGGAGGCAGTGGTCTGCTCCGCCTCGACCTGACGGATGACGATGCGATCTTCGAGCGGCTTGATGGTGACGGCCACGGTGACCTCTTCTTTCTCGGTACTGACTGGTACAGATGAAAACCGGTTGGCACTACGCGCACGAGAGTGCCAGGTCCAACTGTAGGGGGCGGCTGGCACTCGGTCAATCCGAGTGCCAGGTCTCCTGGTGATGACAGGATCGTCTCATGGACGCTGCCGAACTCGCTCAGCTGCTGACCCCGGACGGCATGGCGCTGCTCGACCGCACCCCGGCGGTCTCCGACGGCGGTGAGATCGTCCGCGTGGTGTCCCGACTGCGCGCCGAGGGACACGACCCTCGACTCGTCGCAGCGGTGCTGACACAGGCGAAGCTCCGGCAGAAGGCGCGGGGCAAGTTCGGCGACTTCGCGAGCCGGATGCTCTTCACCGAGGCCGGCCTCGAGCAGGCCACCCGCTTGTCCGTCGCCGCGCAGCACGCCGGCCGGTTCGCCGCTGCCGGACTGCGGCGGGTCGCAGACCTGGGGTGTGGCATCGGCGGGGACGCGATGGCGATGGCGGCGCTCGACCTCGACGTCACGGCCGTCGACCGCGACGAGGTCACGGCAGCGGTCGCGACGCACAACCTCGCGCTCTGGCCGGACGCCCGGGTCGAGCTCGGGGACGCGGCCGCGTTCGACCTGTCCCGCGTCGACGGCGTGTGGATGGACCCGGCACGGCGCACCACCGGGCACACGAACACCCGTCGGCTGGCGGACCCCGACGACTGGTCGCCGTCGCTCGACACCGTGTTCGCCGCCGCGACGACCACCCCGACGGGCGTCAAGCTCGGACCGGGTATCGACCGCGACCTGATCCCGGACACGGCCGAGGCGCAGTGGACGTCCGTCGACCGCGAGGTCGTCGAGCTGGCACTGTGGTTCGGCCCGCTCGCACGACCGGGCATCCGACGCGCGGCGACCGTCATCGGGGTGCACGGCATCGCGGAGCTGACCGCCGACGGCGACACCGAGGACGTCGACACCGGGCCGCTCGGCGAGTACCTCTACGAGCCCGACGGTGCCGTCATCCGCGCCCGGTTGATCGGCGACCTCGCGCGGCACCTGGACGGGCGGATGCTCTCCGAGGGGATCGCCTACGTCAGCGCCGACCGTGCCGTGACGACACCGTTCGCGCAGGGGTTCCGCGTGCTCGACACGATGCCGCTCGACGTGAAGAAGCTCGCCGCACGCCTGGCCGCCGACGGTGTGGGCACCGTCGAGATCAAGAAGCGCGGGGTCGACGTCGACCCGGCCGAGTTCCGGAAGCGCCTGCGACTGCGCGGCGGGACCGGCCGGGTGACGCTCGTGTTGACCCGGCTCGAGGGTCGCCACACGGCGGTCCTCTGCGAGCGGCTCTGACGGGGCGTCTGCGCCTTCGTCCGCTTTGTCAGCTGATGAAGGCGCCGGAGTCGTAGCTGCCGTAGTCGGTGTACCCACCGCCGGCGTGAGCGCCGAGCAGCACGATGAACACGATCCACAGGATGGTGAAGAGCGCGGCGGCCCAGCCGGTGATGATGCCGGTGAGCGCGAGACCACGGCCGTTCTCACCGGTCTGCTTGATCTTGCCGAGCGCGATGTGCCCCATGATCGCGCCGGCGACACCCGTGGCGAGGCCCACGAAGATGAAGACGAACAGCAGCGAACCGATGCCGAAGACGATCGACAGGATCGCGAGCACGTTCGTCTTCGCCCGCTGCGCGTAGGGCTGGTAGCCGGTGTTCGCGTAGGCGCCGGGCTGGGCGTACTGCTGCGAGTACGGGTTCGAGGCGGCGTACGGGTTCGACGCTGCGTAGGGGTTCTGCGGGGCGCCGTACTGGGGCTGCTGGCCGTACTGGCCCTGGTTCTGGCCCTGGCCCTGGCCCTGGCCCTGGCCCTGGTTCTGTCCGTACTGGCCGTACTGCTGCTGCTGGCCCTGGCCCGACTGACCCGGCTGCTGCCCGTACTGCTGCGGCTGCTGCTGCTGCTGGCCGTACTGGCCCTGGCCCTGGCCCTGGCCCTGGCCCTGCCCGTACTGCCCGTACTGCCCCGGCTGCTGGTACGGGTTCGCCTGCGGCTGCCCCGGCTGCTGGTACGGGTTCTGCTGCTGCGGGGTGTCCTGCCCGTACCCGCCCGGCTCAGCCGCGGATCCCGGTGCTGGTGCCGACGCATCCGGCTGCCGTCCGTCCGGTCGCTGCTCGCCCGGCTTCGGCCACTGGTTCTGATCGGACACGTTGCACCCCTCCCGACGACCCGTGCGGCCGTCGCCTGCAAGCCTGCCACAGGCGCCGAGTCGCCGACCCAGCCCTGTTCGGGCGGCACGGTGGCCGTCGCCGGTGCTCAGACCTGGACGGTCGTCACCGGCAACGTGGAGTCCGCCGCGATGTCGAGGTCGCTCGGCGCGTGCCCCTCGGCGACGAGCCGCGCCCCGACGGCCGCGATCATCGCGCCGTTGTCGGTGCAGAGGTCGAGCGGGGGGATGCGGAGGGCCACCCCGGCCTCGGCGCAGCGGGCCTCGGCCACCGCGCGCAGGCGGGCGTTCGCCACGACACCGCCGCCGAGCAGGAGCCGGTCCACGCCGGTGTCCCGGCAGGCGTTCAGCGCCTTGGTCAGCAGCACGTCGACCACGGCCTCACGGAAGCTGGCGGCGACGTCGGCGACGGGGACCTCTCGCCCTTCGTCCCGGCAGCGCTCGACCCAACGCGCGACGGCGGTCTTCAGCCCGGAGAACGAGAAGTCGTACCGGTGCGCGGCCATGTCCTTCGGCAGGGTCAGCCCGCGGGGGAAGCGGATGGCGGTCGGGTCGCCGTCGGCAGCGGCGCGGTCGATCTGCGGGCCGCCCGGGTACGGCAGCCCCAGCAGTCGGGCGACCTTGTCGAACGCTTCGCCAGCGGCGTCGTCGATGGTCTCGCCGAGGAGCTCGACGTCGCCGACCAGGTCCCGCACGAGCAGCAGCGACGTGTGCCCGCCGGACACCAGCAGCGCCACGGTCGGGAGCTCGATGGCGCTGCCGTCCGCGCGCAGGACGTCTGCCCCGACGTGGCCGACCAGGTGGTTCACCCCGTAGAGCGGCTTGCCCGTGGCCACGGCGAGCGCCTTCGCCGCCCCGACCCCGACCATGAGCGCCCCGGCGAGCCCCGGGCCCGCGGTCACCGCGACGGCGTCGAGCTCGTCGAGGGTGACGCCGGCCTCGGTGAGCGCCTGGGTCAGCGTCGGCGTCATGGCCTCGAGGTGCGCCCGCGCGGCGACCTCGGGCACGACCCCGCCGTAGCGCGCGTGCTCGTCCATGCTCGACGCGATGACGTTCGCGAGCAGGGTGGTCCCGCGGACGATCCCGATCCCCGTCTCGTCGCACGAGGTCTCGATGCCGAGCACGAGTGGTTCAGACATCGAGGGCCTCCTGTCCGATCGGGCCGGGCGCGGACCGTGGCGGTGTCGGAACCGGCGGCAGCTCGGCCCGCATCACCCACGCGTCGACCCCGTCCGGCTGGTAGTAGCGGGGGCGGACGGCGATCTGCTCGAACCCGAACCCGGTGTACATGGTCTGGGCGACGGGGTTGTCCGCGCGGACCTCGAGGAAGACCTCGTGCACGCCACGGCGCCGGGCCTCGTCCAATAGCTCGGTGAACAGCGTCCGGCCGATGCCCTGCCCGCGGTGCTCCGCCGACACCGCGATGGTCTGGACGTCGGCCACCGGGTTGCCCGGCAACGAGGAGAGTCCGGCGTACCCGACGACCGTCGGTGCACCGTCCCCGGTGGTCTCGACGACGAGGTAGTACCCGTGCGGGGAGTACAGCTCACCCGACATCTGCGACGCCGACCAGGCGTCGGTGGGGAACGAGGCGTGCTCGAGCCACATCACGTCGTCGAGGTCCTGCGGGTGGGCGCGCCGCAGGCGCAGCCCTTTTGGCAGCGTCACCGTGCGACCCGCTTCGGCGCACCGGGGACGGTGACGTCGGGGTCACGGAGGTAGAGGGGGGTGTCCTGGGCGAAGGGCGCGCCGGAGGCGAGCCGGTCCGCGGCGAGCACCCCGAGCCTCCCGGCAGGGACGGTGGCCGCCGTGATCCGCCGGACCGCCCTGGAGGCTCCCAGCACCTCGTCCAGGTCCGCCGGCTTGGCGAGTCCAGGCCCAGCGGTGCGTGCGCCAGCCTGGTCGTGGGCGCTCCAGTACACCTCGCGCCGGCGAGCGTCCGTCAGGACGACGAACGGGCCGGCGTCGACGGGGTCGGTCGCGACGACGTCCGCGGCGACCGCGTCGTGACTGACGAGCGGCAGCAACGGGACGGCTCGTGCGGCAGCGAAGGTGCGGGCGGCGGCGATGCCGACGCGGAGTCCGGTGAAGGGGCCGGGGCCCATGCCGGCGACGACGCCGGTGACGTCGGCCGGGGTGATCCCGGCGGACCGGAGGGCTTCGTCGAGAAAGGGGCCGATGACCTCGGCGTGACGGCGGGTGTCCTCCGTCGAGCGCTCGGCGAGGACCCGGCGGCTCGCAGGGTCGACGACGGCGACGGAGGTCCCGGCGGAGGTGTCGATCGCGAGCAGCACCCGTCCATCGTAGGCGTCGCGAGCGCCCCGTCGGCCGCTAGGCCGCAGGCTGTGGACGGAGCGATCCGGGTCCCAGGGGCAGCACGCCGGCGCGGTACTCGTAGCCCTGGTCCGCGGGGGCGACGGTGGTGCTCGCGGCCCCGAACCGCCACACGCGGTTGTAGCAGTACACCCCGATCACGGTGTCGCCGTCCGGCACCGCCCAGGTGCCGACGCCCCACTGGGCGGGCTGGCCGACCCCGTTGATCGTGACGGTCGGACGGGCGAACCAGGTCAGCAGCGGGCGGGTGATCCGGAGTTCGACACGGCGTCGTGTCGTCCCCGAGGGCAGTGTCGAGTCCACCGCCGAAGCATACGGGCCACGCCTCCTCCTTTCGGACGATGTCCGAGACCTCGTCCTTCCTCCGGTCGTCCCAGGCGACGGCTCTTCCTAGCGTCGTGGTGTGACCGATCGACGGTTGCGGATCGACACGGAGGACATCATGACCACCATCACCCCGACCAGGGCGACGCCCGACACGGGAGGTGCGCCGAACCTCGTCCGGCGCCACCCGCTCGTCGCGTTCGCGGTCCTCGCCTGCGGCCTGAGCTGGCTCGCCTGGGTCCCGTACATCCTGTCCCCGCACGGGCTCGGCGTGTGGGACGTCCACGTGCCGGAGCTGTTCGGCTCGGCACAGCTCGCCGGCGTCCTGCCCGGTGCGCTCCTCGGCCCGCTCGGTGCCGCGTTCCTGGTCACCGCGGTCACCGACGGCCGCGCGGGACTCCGCACCTGGGTCGGCCGGCTCTGGAAGTGGCGGGTGTCGTGGCAGTGGTACGTGCTCGCCCTCGTCGCGGTGCCGCTCGTGGTGGTGGCCGCCGGTGCGATCGCGTCCGGCGGGGTCATCCGCCCGCCGTCGCTGCTGGCACTCGCCACGATCGTCCCGGCACTCGCGCTGCAGATGGTGACGACCGGCCTGTCCGAGGAGCCGGGCTGGCGTGACTTCGCGCTCCCCCGCCTCCAGCGTCGCTTCGGCCCGCTCGGCGCCGCGGCCGTCCTCGGTCCGCTGTGGGCCCTCTGGCACATGCCGCTCTTCCTCAGCGACTGGGGCGGGTGGCCCGACGCGCACTGGACCGCGCCGCTGGTCTTCGCCGGCTTCACGATCACCTTCAACGTCGTGATGGCGTGGGTGTTCAACCGCACGGGTCAGAGCCTGCCGCTGTCGATGCTCCTGCACGTCGGAGTGAACAACACCGTGTCCGTGCTCTGGACCGACATGTACCCGGGCATCGACGGTGACCGCGGCGTGCTCGTGCTCTTCGTCGGCGCCACGGTCGCTGCCCTGGCGATCATCATCGCCACCCGCGGACGACTCGGCTACACCGGCGACCGCGACCACGCCGTCGTGCACGGCACCGACCAGCGCTTCGTAGACTCGGCTCATGGCCTCCGCTGACGCCCGGACGAGCGCCGACGCGTCCATCCGTCGCCGCGACGTCGTCGTCGCCGTCGTCACCGCCCTTGTCTCGATCGGGCTCCTGCTCTCCCTCCCCGCGATCGACGCCATCGACGCCGCTGACCCGGACGGTTCCTCCCTCGGAGCGGTCGCCCTCGGTGCCGACGCCGGTTCCGGCGGCTGGTGGCTCCTCCTGGTCGTGCTGCTCGTGCAGTCGGCCGCACTCGTGCCGGTCCGTCGGCTGCCGGGGTCCGTCCTCGTCGCCACGGCGGTGGCGGCCCTCGTCCCCGCGGCCGTCGCCGGGCCGCTCTACGGCATGACGGCCCTCCCGGTCGGGATCGCCGTCGTCCTCCTCGTGCTGACCGTCCCGCCGCTCCGGCGCTGGCCGGCGCTGGTCGCCGCTGCGGCACTGGTCGCTGGTGGTGTCACGATCAGCATGGTCGCGACCGCCGGCGCACCGCTCACCGCAGCGATCGGCCAGGGGCTCCTGCAGGCGGTCGGCGTCGTCGTCCTCCCCCTGCTCGCCGCCCTCGTGGTGCGGTCCCGACGTGAGGTCGGTGCCGCTCGCCGCGACGAGCAGCGAGCCCTGGTCGGCGAGCGCGAGGCCATGGTCGACGCCACCCTCGCCCGGGAACGCGCCGCGATGGCCCGGGAGCTCCACGACATCGCCGCGCACCACCTGTCCGGCATCGCCCTGATGGCGGGCGTCGTGGACCGACAGATCGACACCGACCCAGAGCAGGCCCACGCCGGCGTCCGCCAGGTGCGCGAACAGAGCAGCGCGGTCCTCGACGACCTACGCCGACTCGTCGGCCTGCTCCGTGACGAGTCCGCTGCCGCCGAACGCTCCGTCGAGACGTTCACCACGCTGCCCGAACTGGTCGCACGGACTCCGGGCGACGTCGGCTTCACCGTCCTCCGCCCGCCAGGCTCCGACGACGACGGATCGTTCGGTGCCGGGGTCGGCCCGCTCGCGCAGCTGGCCGCGTACCGCACCGTCCAGGAGGCCCTGGCCAACGCCGCCATGCACGCTCCGGGCACCACGTGCTCCGTCCAGGTCGACGACCGGTCGCCGGAGCAGGTCACGGTCGCCGTCCACAACGACCCGCCGTCGGCGGGTCCGGTCGCCGGGTCCTCGGCGGGCGGGTTCGGGCTGCTCGGCATGCGCGAGCGTGCAGAACTCGTCGGTGCCACGGTGGCCGTCGGACCCGCTGCCGACGGCGGCTGGGACGTCCGCCTGGTGCTCCCGCGCGAGGGGTCCTCCCGGTGATCCGCGTGCTCGTCGCCGACGACCAGGCCCTCGTCCGTGCCGGCATCTCGGCGCTCCTCGGCGCCGAGCCGGACATCGAGGTCGTCGGTGTCGCGTCGGACGGCATCGAGGCGCTGGCCCTGGCGAGGAGCACGCGCCCGGACGTGGCGTGCCTGGACATCCGGATGCCGGGCATGGACGGCATCGAGGTCGCACGCGCGCTGTGCGGCCCGGATGCCGACCCCGCCGTGCCCGCGCTGATGCTCACCACGTTCGACCTGGACGACTACGTCTTTGGTGCCCTCGAGGCCGGCGCGTCCGGGTTCCTGCTCAAGGACGCCGACCCGGACACCATCATCGGCGCGGTGCGGCAGGTCGCCGCGGGCAACGGCACGCTCGACCACCAGCTGACCAAGCGGGTGCTCCGCGAGTTCGTCGACCGTCGGCAGCTACAGCCGGTGACGGGCGCGCGGGCGGACGACCTGCTCACCGCCCGCGAGCACGACGTGCTGCTGCTCCTGGCGCAGGGCCTGTCGAACGAGGACATCGCGGCCGAACTCGTCGTCGAGCTGTCCACGGTGAAGTCGCACGTCGCGCGGATCCTGCCGAAGCTCGGTGTCCGGTCGCGCCTGCAGGCCGTGGTCTGGGCCTACCAGAACCGCGTCGTCCTGCCGCCGGAGGCATCGCACTGACCGCTCGGCCCCGCTGTGGGGCTGGACGGACGCCCACGGGTCCGACATGGTCGTCTCGTGCGCGCGATGTGGAACGACCGACGGGCCATGACGATCACCGGCCTCTGCCTCGTGGTGGTCGGATTCGTCGGTACTGGCTCGGACTCTGGTTCAACGAGATGCCGATGGAGGAGGGCACCGTGGCCAACATCGGCGCGGGGATCCTCGTCCTCCTGGGGGAGGTGGCGGCCTTCGTCGGTCTCGTCCTGCTGATGCTGGCCGGTGTCCTGGTGGCCATGGCCCGACGGACGCCTAGAGGGTGACGCCGTCCCAGCGGGAGCCGGTCGCGGTCACGACGACGCGGCGGGGCTCGTCGGGGACGTCGTCCGGGTCGAGGTCGTCCGCGGACACGTCGGCGTCGGCACCGGTCGCCCGGGTGATCTCGACGTCGAGGACGGCGTCGGTGACCCCGTCGACCATGCCGCGGCCCCACTCCACCACGACGATCGCCCCGTCCCAGTCGAGGTCGAGGTCGTCGAGCTCGACCGGGTCGCTCAGGCGGTAGGCGTCGACGTGCACCAGGTCCGGCCCGGTCGTCGTGGGGTGGGTCCTGGCGAGCACGAACGTCGGGCTCGACACCTGACCGCGAGCGCCGAGCGCCGCCCCGAGGCCCCGCGTCAGCGTGGTCTTGCCGGCACCGAGCGGCCCCGTCAGCACGACGAGGTCCCCGGCGCGCAGCACGGCGGCCAGTCGGGCTCCGAGCGCGCCCATCTCCTCGGTGCTCAGGACGGTGGCGTCCAGGAGCGTGGTCACGCGTGGTCCCCGCGCAGGTACTCGCCGACGCGGCCCTCGACGGAGTGGCCAGAGTAGACGCGGGGCACCCGGGCGCCGATCCGGCAGACGATCTCCTCGCCGATGGTGTCGAGCGCAGCGCCCCACTCCAGCACGGTCATCTCGTCGCGCTCCCCCGTGCCGAACAGCACGACGGTGTCGCCGACCTGCACGTCGTCGTCGCCGACGTCCACCAGGAACTGGTCCATGGCGACGCGACCGGCGATCGGGTACCGCTTGCCGTTGATCGCGACCTCGACGCGGCCCTGCGCCGAGCGAGGCACACCGTCCGCGTAGCCGAAGGGCACGAGCGCGAGGGTCGTCTCGTGGTCCGTTCGGTAGGTGTAGTCGTACGAGACGCCGGTGCCGACGGGGACACGCTTCGTCTTCGCGACCGAGGCCGTCACCGTCATCACGGGTTCGAGCCCGAGGTCCGCCGCGGAGACGCCGTCGGCGCCGGGGATGCCGTAGAGGTTCGCCCCCATCCGGACCATGTCCTTGCGGAACTCCTTGCGTTCGAGCCCGGCGAGCGACGCGGCCACGTGCTCCATCGGGACGTCGACGCCGAGGTCCTCCGCGCGCTCGATCGCGGCCTCGAACAGGGACACCGACGCTGCGTCGTCATCGTCCGAGGACTCCGCCAGGTGCGTGTACGCGGCGACGACCTCGATCCGACCGGCGCGCTGGGCGTCACGGGCCGCTTCGACGAGCGCAGGCCAGTCGTCGATCGAGGACCCGTCGCGGTGCAGCCCCGTGTCGACGCCGAGGTGCACACGTGCTGGACGCTGGTCGACGGCCTCCACGATCCGCTGCAGTTCGGCGAGGTTCGAGACGCCGAGGTCCACGGCGGAGTCGATCGCGTCGCGGAAGTCCAGCGCCGGATCGTGCTGCCACGTGAACAGGTGCACGTCCTCGCCGACGCCGATCGCCCGGAGCCGCAGGGCCGCGGGGACCGTCAACACCCCGATCCACCGGATGCCGGCGTCGACCGCGGCGAGCGCGATCGGTTCGAGGCCGTGCCCGTAGGCGTCGGCCTTCATGATCGCCATCACCTCGACGGGACGCATCCACCCGCGGACCCGCTCGAGGTTGGCGCGGTAGGCGTCGAGGTCGATCTCGGCCTGACGCAGGGGCGCGCTCACGTCGTCCTCCGTTCGATGCTCCGGCCGAGCCGGGCCACCACCTCGTAGTTGATCGTGCCGACGGCCGCCGCCCAGTCCTCCACGGCCGGGTCGCCGTTGGCCGGGTCGCCCCAGAGCACGACCTCGTCCCCGACGGCGACGTCGGCGTCCCCGATGGCGATGTGCATCGCGTTCATGGCCACCCGTCCGACGACCGGGAACAGCCGGTCACCGATCCGCACGGAGACGTGGTTGCCGAACCCGCGGTCGAAGCCGTCCGCGTAGCCGAGGCCGATGACCGCCAGTCGTGTGTCCGTCTCGGCTCGCCAGGTGTAGCCGTAGCTCACGCCGTCCCCGGCGGGCACGACCACGGTGCGCAGGACCGAGGCGGTCAGGCGCATCGCGGGGCGCAGGCCGAGGTCGGCCGACGTCCGGTCGGGGAAGGGGCTGAGTCCGTAGAGCGCGATGCCGACGCGGGCCAGGTCGCGTCGGGTCTCCGGCACCGCGAGGCTCGCGGCACTCGCGGCGAGGTGCACCATGTCCGGCACGATCCCGCGCGCGGCCAGGCCGTCGAGGGCCCGCTGCAGCGAGGCGTCCTGGTCGAGGTCGTCGGCGCGCGAGGCGTTCGACAGGTGCGACATCACGCCCTCGACCCGGGTGCGTGCACCACCGCGAGCGAGCGACGCCGCACGGTCGAAGAGCTCGGGCCACTCCGACTCGACGGCACCGTTCCGGCTGAGTCCGGTGTCGATGCAGACGTGCACGGCGGGCACCTCGGCGTCGGCGGCGCTGGAGAGCTGCTCGACGCTGGACACCGCCGGGGTGATGCCGTGGTGGGCGGCACGACGGAAGTCCTCGTCGGGGGCGTGCAGCCAGGCGAGGATCCGCACGCCCTCGTCGATGCCCGCCTGCCGCAGCGCGATGCCCTCGTCGATGTCCGCGACCCCGAGCCACGCCGCGCCCGCGTCCACGAACGCCTGCGCGGCGTCAGCCGCGCCGTGGCCGTACCCGTTCGCCTTGACGACCGGGATGACGCCGGACGGTGCCACCTGGTCGGCGACCGTCGCGTAGTTGGCGATCAGCGCCTCCCGGTCGACCGTGATCCCCGTGAACGCACTCAAGCCGCTTCCCCTGTTCCTTCCAGCACCACGAACGCCGTGGCGATGCCCCCATCATGCGAGAGCGACAGGTGCACCGACACCACGCCACGCGCGTCCGCGACCTGGCGCGCCTGCCGGTGCAGCGTCAGCGACGGGTTCCGCTGGTCGTCGGAGACGACCTCGAGGTCCTGCCAGCTCAGCCCGGCGCTCGACCCGAACGCCTTGATCAGTGACTCCTTCGCGGCGAACCGCGCCGCGAGCGACGCGAGCGAGCGGGGCTCCCCGTCACGCACGAGCTCGGACGCCGTGAACAGGCGCGACCGCATGGCGGGCGTCCTGGTCAGGGTGCGCTCGAACCGCTCCAGGTCGACGACGTCGACCCCGATGCCGATGATCATCGCCGACTACTCGACGGTGACCGACTTCGCGAGGTTGCGCGGCTGGTCCACGTCGAGCCCCTTCGCGGCTGCCAGCTCCATGCCGAACATGTGCAGCGGCGCGACGGCCAGCAGCGGCTCGAACAACGGCGTCGCGAGCGGGATCCGGAGGACCTCGTCGGCGAAGGGCAGCACCGCGGCGTCGCCCTCCTCGGCGATCGCGATCACCCGGGCGCCGCGAGCGCGGATCTCCTGGATGTTCGACACGACCTTCGGGTGCAGCGAGCGGGCGTCACGCGGCGACGGCACGATCACGAAGACGATCTGCCCCGGCTCGATGAGCGCGATCGGGCCGTGCTTGAGCTCGCCCGCCGCGAAGCCCTCCGCGTGGATGTACGCGAGCTCCTTGAGCTTGAGCGCGCCCTCGAGCGCGATCGGGTACCCGACGTGGCGGCCGAGGAACAGGACGCTGCGGGTGTCGGCCATCCACTTCGCCAGCTCGGCGACCCCGGAGGCGTCCTCGATCGTCTGCTGCAGCTTGGCGGGCAGGCCTTCGAGCTCGGCGACCTGCTCGGCCACCTGCTCGGTCGTCAGCGTGCCGCGGAGCGTGGCGAGGTGCAGCCCCAGCAGGTACAGCGCGACGCCCTGCGCGAGGAACGCCTTCGTCGACGCCACCGCGACCTCGGGCCCGGCGTGGGTGTAGATCACCGCGTCGGACTCACGCGGGATCGTGGCGCCCTGGGTGTTGCAGATCGAGAGGACCTGCGCGCCCTGCTCCCTGGCGTACTTCACGGCCATGAGCGTGTCCATCGTCTCGCCGGACTGGCTGATCGAGACGACGAGCGTGCGGTCGTTCAGCACCGGGTCGCGGTACCGGAACTCGTGGGCGAGCTCGACCTCGACGGGCACGCGTGCCCACTGCTCGATGGCGTACTTGCCGAGCATGCCGGCGTAGGCCGCGGTGCCGCAGGCGATGACGACGACGCGGTCGACCTGCTGCAGGCGGTCGGCGATCGGGTCGAGGTCGGTCAGGGTGACCGCGCCCTCGTGCACGCGGCCGAGGATGGTCTTCGCGACGGCCTCCGGCTCCTCGCTGATCTCCTTCGCCATGAACGAGGACCAGCCGCCCTTGTCGGCGGCCGAGGCGTCCCAGTTCACCTCGAACTCGCTCGGGGTGGCGGGGGTGCCGTCGAAGTGGATGACGTCGACGCCGTCGGGGCGGATCGTGGCGATCTCGTCCTGGCCGATCGACAGCGCGCGCTGCGTGTACGCGACGAACGCGGCGACGTCCGAGCCCATGAAGTTCTCGCCGTCGCCGAGACCCACCACGAGGGGCGAGTTCCGTCGGGCGCCGACGACGACACCGGGCTGGTCGGCGTGCACGACGAGGAGCGTGAAGGCGCCGTCGAGTCGCTGCACGGCCTGCTGCATGGCAGTGGTCAGGTCGCCGGTCTCGCGGAACGCCCGGGCGACCAGGTGCGCGGCGACCTCGGAGTCGGTCTCGCTGAGGAACTCGACGCCCTCGTCGGTCAGCTCGGCACGCAGCGCGGAGAAGTTCTCGATGATGCCGTTGTGGATGAGCGCGAGCTTGCCGCCGTCGGCGAGGTGCGGGTGCGCGTTCTCGTCGGTCGGGCCGCCGTGGGTCGCCCACCGGGTGTGGCCGATGCCGGTGCCGCCGTCGGGGATCGGCCGTGCGTCGAGCTCGTCGACGAGGGCCTGGAGCTTGCCGGCCTTCTTCGCCGAGGTGATGTCCCCAGCGGGGTCGATGACCGCGATCCCGGCGGAGTCGTACCCGCGGTACTCGAGCCGACGGAGACCACCGAGGAGCACGTCCGTGCTGCTGTTGCTGCCGACGTAGCCGACGATTCCACACATGGCGACGATCCTACGATGTGGCGGAGTCCGCTCCCTGCGAAGGAGCAGACCACGGGGTCTCTTCGACTTTCTCCACATGTCTACGCTGGAACGTAGACAGCCGTAGGCAGCCATCGACCGGGGCAACGCCGAACTCGACAGCGGGTTCTTCCCGGCGCGGTGGGACCGCGCCACCCGCGTCGAGCGGCAGTACCTCGTCGCGATGTCGGACGATCCGTCCGGGGTGTCGGGAACAGCGGTGGTCGCGAGTCGTCTCGGCGTGGAGCCGAAGGCGACGAGCCCCGCGCGGCAGTCCTTGATCGCGAAGGGGATCGTCTACTCGCCCGAGCGGGGCCGCGTCGCCTTCACCGTGCCGAACATGGGGGAGTTCGTCCGTCGTCAGGCCGATCTCGACCTGGACGACTAGCTTTCGGTCCATGGGACGTTTCGACGAGATCGCCATCACCACCCTGCGCGGCGAGCAGACCACCTTCGGGGCGTTCGGGGACAAGGCGGTGCTCGTCGTGAACGTGGCGTCGCGCTGCGGTCTCGCGCCCCAGTACGAGCAGCTCGAGGAGCTCCAGAAGACCTACGGCCCGCGCGGCTTCACGGTCCTCGGCTTCCCCAGCAACCAGTTCCTGCAGGAGCTCGGTTCCGCCGAAGCGATCGACGAGTACTGCTCCGCCACGTGGGGTGTCACCTTCCCGATGTCGGAGAAGGTCAAGGTCAACGGCATGGGCGCCCACCCGCTCTACAAGGAGCTGAAGCAGACGCCGGACGCCGGCGGCAAGGCCGGTCGCGTGATCTGGAACTTCGAGAAGTTCCTCGTCGCGCCGGACGGCACCGTCTCGCGCTTCCGCCCGACCACGAAGCCGGACGCACCGGAGGTCATCGCGGCCATCGAGGCGGCCCTGCCCGCCTGAGCGGTCGCGCCCGGCGCGCGCCGACGGTCCAGACGGGAGGCCCGGATCACGTGAGCCGGTCGGCTCACGTGATCAGGGCCTCCCGTCTGTACGCTCGGAGCCATGCCGATCACGGAGACCACCGTCGCGCACCCCTCCCCCTTCGTGGAGATCCCGCGCGCGGAGTGGTCGCAGCTCGCTCCCAAGGAGCACCTGTCCCTGACCGAGACGGAGATCGTCCAGCTCCGGGGCCTGGGTGACCGCCTCGACATGCAGGAGGTGCAGGAGGTCTACCTCCCCCTCTCCCGCCTGCTGACGCTGTACGCCGCCGGGGCGAAGGACCTGCACGCCGAGACCAGTCGCTTCCTCGGGGAGCGTGCCCGGCGCACGCCGTTCGTCATCGGGGTGGCCGGCTCCGTTGCGGTCGGCAAGTCCACCGTCGCCCGACTGCTCCGCGAGCTGACGAAGCGCTGGCCGGACACCCCCCGGGTCGAGCTCGTCACGACGGACGGCTTCCTGTACCCGAACGCGGAGCTCGAGCGCCGCGGGATCATGGACCGGAAGGGCTTCCCGGAGTCCTACGACCGCCGGGCCCTGCTGCGCTTCGTCAGCCAGGTGAAGAGCGGAGCGGCGGAGGTCCGGGCGCCGTACTACTCGCACCTGGTCTACGACATCGTCGAGGACGCCGAGATCGTCGTCCGACAGCCGGACATCCTCATCGTCGAGGGCCTGAACGTGCTCGCGCCGCCGCTGCACGGGCGACTGGCGCTGTCCGACCTCTTCGACTTCACCATCTACGTCGACGCGAAGACCCGCGACATCGAGTCCTGGTACGTCGACCGCTTCCTCGCGCTGCAGGAAGAGGCGTTCTCGAGCCCTGACTCGTTCTTCCACCGGTTCGCGAGCCTGTCGCGCGAGGACGCCGTCCGCACCGCGACCGAGGTCTGGCATGCGATCAACGAGCCGAACCTGGTCGAGAACGTGCTGCCGACGCGCTCCCGGGCGACCCTCGTGCTGAAGAAGGGCCCCAACCACAAGGTCAGCTCGGTCCTGCTCCGCAAGATCTGACGCGCCGGCGGGGCGGGCCCCGGCGGGGCAGCAAAACACCGGTGTTCGTCGTTCGCGCCGGGGCTTCCCGCGGCGCGAAGCACGAACACCGGTGTCTTGCGGACGTGCAGCCAGCGGGCGACCGGCCGGTCCGGCCGACGCAGCCCCTACGCGGCGTCGAGCGCCAGGCGCTCCGACACGACCGCGGCCAGCTCCTCGGCGACGCGCTGAGCGGTCTCCTGCGAGGCGGCCTCGACCATCACACGCACGACGGGCTCAGTGCCCGACGGACGCAGCAGCACGCGGCCGGTGTCACCGAGTGACGCGGTGGCCGCGGCGACGGCGTCCTGCACGCCCTGGTCGGCCAGCCCGTGGCGGTCGACCCCGCGCACGTTGAGCAGCACCTGCGGGAACACGGTCATGCACGACGCGAGCTCCTGCAGCGTCTTGCCCGTCCGTGCCATCTCGGCGACGAGGTGCAGCCCGGTGAGGATGCCGTCGCCGGTCGTGGCGTACTCCTGGAAGATGATGTGGCCGGACTGCTCGCCGCCCAGCGAGTAGCCGCCCTCGTTCATCTTCTCGAGCACGTAGCGGTCGCCCACGCCGGCCTCGATCATCGTGATGCCCGCGTCGGCCATGGCCCGCTTGAGCCCGAGGTTCGACATGACCGTCGCGACGAGGGTGTCGTCCTTCAACCGGCCGCGCTCCTGCAGCGACAGGGCGAGGATCGCCATGATCTGGTCGCCGTCGATCGCGTTGCCGGCGGCGTCCACGGCCAGGCACCGGTCGGCGTCGCCGTCGTGGGCGATCCCGACGTCGGCACCGGCTTCGAGCACGGCACGTGCGAGGTTGTCGATGTGGGTCGACCCGACGCCGTCGTTGATGTTCCAGCCGTCGGGGTCGGCGCCGATGAGCGTGACCTTGGCCCCGGCGTTCACGAAGACCTCGGGCGAGACACCCGCGGCGGCCCCGTTGGCGCAGTCGAGCACGACGTGGATGCCGTCGAGCCGGTGCGGGAGCGTGCCGAGCAGGTGGACGACGTAGCGGTCTTCGGCGTCGGCGAAGCGGGTGATCCGCCCGACGTCGATGCCGGTGGGGGTCGGTGCCGACTGGTCGTGCATCGCGGCTTCGATGCGGTCCTCGACCTCGTCGGGGAGCTTGCGCCCGCCCGCGGCGAAGAACTTGATGCCGTTGTCCGGCGCCGGGTTGTGCGACGCGGAGATCATCACGCCGAAGTCGGCGTCGATGTCGGCCACCAGGAAGGCGGCGGCCGGGGTGGGGATCACACCGGCGTCGAGGACGTCGACACCAGCGCTGGCGAGCCCGGCCGCGACCGCGGAACCCAGGAACTCACCGGAGACGCGCGGGTCGCGCGCCAGGACGGCGCGGGGGCGCCGTCGGCCGGACGCCCGTCGGGCGTCGGCATGATGTCCGTGCGTGAGCACGGCCGCGCTCGCCTGGGCAAGACCCAGTGCGAGCGCGGCCGTCAACTCGCCGTTGGCGAGGCCACGAACGCCGTCGGTACCGAACAGACGCGGCATGGTGTCCTCCGACGTCAGTGGATCAGCGCTTCGAGAACTGCGACGCCTTGCGGGCCTTCTTGAGACCGGCCTTCTTGCGCTCGATGACGCGGGCATCACGGGTGAGGAAGCCGGCCTTCTTGAGGGCCGCGCGGTTGTTCTCGCGGTCGATCTCGTTCAGGGTGCGCGCGATGGCGAGGCGGACGGCGCCGGCCTGGCCGGAGGGGCCACCACCGGTGACGCGGGCCACGACGTCGTACGAGCCGAGGAGCTCGAGGATCTTGAACGGGTCGTTGATGAGCTGCTGGTGCAGCTTGTTCGGGAAGTAGTCCTCGAGCGTGCGGCCGTTCACCACGAAGGTGCCGGAGCCGGGGACGAGGCGCACGCGGGCAATGGCCTCCTTGCGGCGCCCGACGGCACCGCCGGAGACGTTGAGGATCTGACGGGGAGCGGCCTCGGCAGCGGCGGGTGCGCTCTCCGTGGTGAAGCTCTCCGGGGTCTGGTCGAGGGAGTCAGCGATCTGAGCCATGAGTTTTCTCTAGTCCTTGGAAGTCGTCGTGGCCGCTGGTTACTGCGAGACCTGGTCGAAGATGTACGTCTTGGGCTGCTGCGCGGCGTGGGGGTGCTCGGGGCCCGCGTACACCTTGAGCTTCTTGAGCTGCTCGCGGCCCAGCGAGTTCTTCGGGAGCATGCCGCGGATCGCCTTCTCGACGGCGCGGGTCGGGTGCTTCTCGAGCATCTCCGGGTAGGAGGTCGCCGTGAGGCCGCCCGGGTAGCCCGAGTGGCGGTAGTAGATCTTCTTGGCGAGCTTGGAACCGGTCAGGGCGACCTTGTCCGCGTTCACGATGATGACGAAGTCACCCATGTCCATGTGCTGGGCGAAGGTGGCCTTGTGCTTGCCGCGGAGCAGGGCGGCGACGTGCGAGGCGAGACGGCCGAGGACGACGTCGGTGGCGTCGATGACGAGCCAGTCGTGCTGGACGTCTGCCGGCTTCGGTGAGAACGTGCGAGTCACAGGAGTGCTGCTTTCGTGTCGAGGTGAGGAGTCCGTGAATCCCGCTCCGGTGGGGTGTTCTGGCGGGCGACACCCGCTGAACGCCCCGGTGGAGGGCTCATCTGACTGTCTGGCGCACAACGGCGCGCAGACCAAGGTGAGAGCCTACCGGACACGACTCGCGCGGGTCAAACGCACGCGCGCACCGCGCCCCGCCCGCCCTCTCCCCGCGCCCCGCTCCCGCTCCCCCGCAAGCGGAATCGCGCGCAGCAAGCGGAATCGCGCGTTGCGGGTCAGGATCTCCGACCTGCAACGCGCGATCTCGCCTTCCATCGCGAGCGGGGTGGGAAGAACCGGACGGGAGGCTCGGTGCCAGCTGGCACCTGGGCCCACGCCGGCCGGTTCCGGACCGACGCGCCAGCGGCGGGCCGGCTGTGACCGGTGGGGAGCCTCCCGTCCGGTCGTGGTCGCGTGGACTACGCGGCGCGAGCCAGGCGACGTCGGCGCACCACGAGCAGGCCGGCGCCCGCTGCCAGGAGCAGCAGCGCTGCGACGATGCCGCCGGTCAGCTCCGCACCGGTGAACGCGAGCGCCGGGGCGGTGCCCGCGGCGGGGTCCACCGTGACGACCAGGGTCACCGTGCCCGTCGTCGGGCCGGTCACCACCAGGGTGTGCGTGCCGGCGGTGACCGACGACGGGACCGTGAACGTGCCGGACAGGCGACCGGAGGCGTCAGCGGTCAGCGTGCCGAGCGCGACCGGCTCGGAGTGCAGCGCCACCGTGGTCCGCTCGCCGGCCGCGAAGCCGGTGCCGGTCAGGTGGAACGAGGCTCCGACACGGAGCGGCCCGTCGACGGCGATGGCCGCGGTCGAGTCGCCGGGCTGCGGGGCAGGGGTCGGGACCGGCGTCGGCGTCGGGATCGGAGTCCCACCGTCACCCGGCGGCGTCGTCCCGTCACCAGGAGGCGTCGTCCCACCGATGCCTGGCAGGTCGATGCCGACCAGGATCGGGTCGTGGTCGCTCGCGCGGTACACGTCGTCCGTGTAGAGGTTCGTCGCGTTGTAGTTGTAGCGGCTGTACTCCAGGCCCACCGACTCGACCGAGTTGATGTTCCAGATGTCCACGCCGGTGACGTCCTCGAGCGCGGCGGGCGAGGCGAGCACGTGGTCGAGCGACCCGCTCAGGCCGCTGAAGACGTACGACCACTCGTCGGCGTCCCGCGTCGGCCCCAGGTCGGTGTACCCGGCGTCACCGAGGACCACCATCGGGTCCTCCTTGCTGTAGGCGTTGAAGTCGCCGAGCATGAAGACCTTGTCCGTGCCGTACTGCGTCTGCATGGCGGTGGAGAACGTCACCAGGGCGTTCGCCTGCGCGACGCGGTCGGCGTTCGACGCACCCTGGCCGTCGCCCTGGTCCGCGTTCGCACCGGTGCCGGAGCCCTTGGACTTGAAGTGGTTCGCGATCACCAGGAACTCGTCGTCCGCGGAGCCGCCGACCGGACGGAAGGCGTCGGCGACGGGCTGCCGGGCGTTCGTGAACGCGGGGTCCTGCAGGATCGTCGACGCTCCGGTGGGGGCGACGCGGCCCTTCTTGTAGATGAGGGCGAGGCGGATGACGTCCTCGCTCGCCGGCACGACGGCCGGGGACGGGACGTACGCCCACGTGTCGGCACCGGTCGCGGCGTTCAGCGCCCCGACGAGGGTCGCGACCGCGGTGTCCCGCGGCTGGCCGAAGCGTGCCGAGTTCTCGATCTCCTCGAGCGAGACGACGTCGGCGCCGAGGCCGTTGATCGCCTTCACGATCTTGACCTGCTGGCGCTCGAGGTCCTCCTGCTCGGCCGCACCACGGGCGTCGCAGCCGGAGTTCACCGTGACGGGGTCGCCATCGCGGTCGGTGTAGTACGTGCAGCCGGTGAGCTCGTCGCCCGTCGTGGGGAAGTAGTTCAGCACGTTGAAGCCGGCGAGCGTCAGGTCTCCGCCGACGTCCTGGGGCTTCGCGGTGCGCACGTCCGAGAACGCGACGGGCAGGTCGGCCGCCGGCGTCGCACCGGTGACGGGCGCGGTCGGCTGGAACTTCCAGGCGTTGTTGCGGTAGTCGAGCACGACCGGCTCGTCGAACGTGGCGGCGGCCCCGACGGTGACGGGGCCCTGCGTCAGCCACGACACCGGGATGCCCTGGTTGGCCTTCGTCAGGAAGTTGGTGCTGGCACCGTCGTCGAGCGTGACCTTCCGGGCGGCGTTGTCGGCGGCGACCGCCGCTGCCGCCGGAGTGCCGGGGCGCGCGACCTCGGTCGGCTGCACGAGGCGCTCCGTGCCGGAGGCCAGGACGACCTCGCCGTACTGGTTCGTCGTGTAGTTGTCGGCGACGGTGTACGCGCCCTGCGGTGCAACGAGCATGCTCTCGAGCGACTCGCGCTGCGCGTCCGTCCGCGGGAAGGCGACGGCCGCGGCCTGCGGGGCGGGCACGGTGTCGGACAGCGTGCGCAGTCCGGCCGCGCTGGACACCGTGAGCTCGGTCAGGCCGTTGAACTCGGACACGGCGCCGGTGACCTCGACGTGCTGGCCCGCCGTGACGGACGACGCCGTCGCGGACGAGTAGACGAAGACGGCGTCCGACGCGGTGTGCGTGGTCAGGTCGACCGCGCCGCCAGTGCCAGGGGTCTGGATCGTGTAGCCGCTGAAGCCGCCGGTGGCGTACACCGCGGTGACGACGCCCGACGTGACGACGTTCCTCCCCGCGTACGGCGAGGTGTCCGTCGTGCCCTGGAGCTGCGCGATCGTGACCGCCTCGGCTGGCCCAGGGTCGGCCGGTGGCGTCGGGTCGGTCGGGGTCGTGCCCCCGCCTGCCGTCTGCCCCGCGGCGTTCGTCGGGGTCGGCGTCGTGGTGTTCGAGAAGTCCGTGGCGTTGACGTCGGTGTCGGTCGTGCCCGCTCGCACGAGGGCGTTCGGCACGGGGTTCCCGCCGTCGACGGAGCGCACTGCCCCCTCGAAGGTGTTCGACGCGCCGTAGCCGAGCAGGTCGACGACGCCGGGCGTGCCGGTCGCCACCGCGCCGGCGGGCAGGGTCAGCGCCGTCGTGCGGTCCGCGAGGACGAGCGTCCCCGTCGTGCCGGACGGGTTGAGGCTCGCCTCGTCGTCGGGCGTGGGGAGGTCGGCGCCGACGGGAGCGGAGCCGTTCCCCGCCATCGACACCAGGAACGTGCCACCGGCGGGCACGGTGCCCTCCAGCGCACTCGTGCTGAACGCGCCGGTGCTCGTTGCGGACCGGTACTGCAGCGACCACCCCGTGACCGAGACGGGCGCAGCCGTCGGGTTGCCGATCTCGACGAACTTGTGGTTGAAGGGCGCGCCGGCGCTGCCGCCCTTGAGGTAGGCCTCGCGGATGACGAGGCCGGTGCCGGCGGGGTCAGCCGAGGCGGTGGTGGCGGAGACGAGTGGTGCGGCGAGGAGTGTCGCGGCGACCGTGGCGCACAGCAGGGTGCGACGGATGTGCTGGGGCATGCGGACCTTCGGTGCGGGGTCGTGGACCCTCGCACGCTACCGATCTGCGGAGGCGTTCAGGTTTCGGCGAGGTGAACCCTTCGGTCTACTGCGCCTCACGACCCGGTGAGTGCCCGCAGCCCCATGACCCCGAGCGTCATCGCGTACCAACCGAGGAGGTTGCCCCGCTTGCGCGCGCCGACCAGGGACAGCCCTCCGGTGACGACAGCGACGCCGCCTGCAATCAGGGCCACAGGCGGCCGCGTCGGTGTTGCGACACCCACCGTGAGGAGAGCGAGCGTCGCCACCACCACGAGCACCGCGACGATCACCGTCCGCATCGCATCGGACTCAGTCGGGACGTCGTCAGTCATCCGACCAGCATATTGCCGTTCAGTACAGAACTGCGCCTCACGACCCGACCGCCACCCACTCCCGCCCCACCCGGTGCACCGCCGGCCCGTGCCCCGGCAGCACGATCTCGGGGATCGGCAGCGCCCGCGCCGACTCGAGCGCCGTCGCCTGGTCCGCCGTGAAGAAGGGCGTGATCATCCGCGGCCGCGGGGTCCACGACGCCGGCTGTGTGTCGTGGTGGGAGACGACCGCGTCCCCGGTGACGATCGCGTCGGCGGCGGGCAGCAGGTACGCGGTGGACCCGGCCGTGTGCCCCTCGGCGGGGAACGGCGTGATCGCCCGGCCCTCGAAGTCCGCCCCGGTGAAGGCCCTGGCGCTGGGCACGGTCGTCGGCCGCAGGGCCTCGGAGCGGATCGCCCGGCCGAGCCAGCGGAGCACCCGCGCGGAAGCCAGCCGTCCGCCGATCTCCGCCGGGGTCACCTGCTGCCGGTCGGGCCCGCGGACGTTGTCGAGCTCGGCGGCGTGCGCGAGCACCTCGACGTGCGGGTGGCGCTCGAGGATCCCGGGGATGCCACCGACGTGGTCGACGTGCCCGTGCGTGACGTAGATGCGGCGCAGGTCGCCGAGGTCGTGTCCGGCGTAGCGCACGGTGTCGAGCACGAGGTCGCTGTCGGCCGGGTAGCCGGCGTCGATCAGGGCGACGCCGTCCTCCTCCGCCAGCACGACCCAGTTCGAGACGGGCCCCTCGACGAAGACGACACCGGGGGCGACGGAGACGACGGACCGGGGTTCGCGGGAGCTCATCCCTCGACGGTAGCCGAGGTCCCGTCGACAGAACGCCGGGCACGCGTCTGGTCCGCCCGCGCCGCGAGCTCCGCGTCCGCCGGGTAGCCCACCTCGGTCAGCGTGAGCCCCTTCGCCGGTGCCACCTTGAACGCGCTGGTCCGCTCCCCCGCCACGCGCAGCTCCTCGAGCCGCTCCGGCCCGAAGCGGCCCTCACCGACGGCGATGGTCGCCCCCACCATCGCGCGCACCATGGAGTGACAGAAGGCATCGGCCTGGAGGCTCGCCACCAGCACGCCGTCCGGCTCGCGGTCCCAGCGGAACTCCTGGAGCGTCCTGATGGTCGTCGCCCCCTCGCGCGGCTTGCAGAACGCCGCGAAGTCGTGCAGCCCCAACAACGTCAGCGCACCGCGCTCCATCGCTGCCGGGTCGAGACGCCCCGGGTACCAGAGCGTGTGCCCACGACGCCGTGGATCACGGGGGGCGTCGACGTCCGCGACCCGGTACTGGTAGCGCCGCCAGAGCGGGGAGAACCGGGCGTCGAACCCGTCGGGCGCGATCGACGCCCGCGTGACGAGCACGTCGCCGTCGACCCCGGCGATGCCGTTGACGCGCTTCACGAGCCCGTCGAGCGGATCGCGCCCGCTGCCGTCGCGCCCGCCTCCGCCGCCGTCCCGTCCGCCGCCGTCAGCCGCGGTCCGCCGTGGCCGTGCCAGCGCCGCCCACTGCGCAGCGTCGAGGTCGAGGTGCGCGACCTGCCCCACGGCGTGCACCCCGGCGTCGGTGCGCCCCGCGACGGTCAGCAGCGGCGGCGAGCCCCAGCGGGTGAAGACGGTGGCGAGCGCGGTCTCGAGCGCGCCCTGCACGGTCCGGAGCCCCGGCTGCCTGGCCCACCCGGAGAACGCGGCGCCGTCGTACGCGACGTCGAGCCGGAGCCGCACGCCGCCGTCGACCTGCGCCCGGGCCACGGCCACGTCCGTCTCGCTCACACCACCACGGTACCGATGTCAGCGCCGCGTCAGTGCCGCGTGAGCGCCGGCCGACACCATCGTCCTCGACGTCGACGCGACCGCCGACGCCCCATCGGAGAAAGGAACCGACGATGACCACGACACCCCTCGCGGTCGAGGCCGTCGGCCTCGTGAAGACCTTCGGGCAGAACCGCGCCGTGGACGGTGTGGACCTCCGCGTCGAGGCCGGCACCGTGTACGGCGTGCTCGGCCCGAACGGCGCCGGCAAGACCACCACGATCAGCATGCTCGCGACCCTGCTCAAGGCGGACGCCGGCGAGGCCAGGGTCTTCGGCCACGACGTCCGCCGCGAGGCACAGGAGGTCCGCCGGCTCATCGGCGTGACCGGTCAGTACGCCAGCGTCGACGAGACGCTCAGCGCGACCGAGAACCTGGTGGTCTTCTCCCGCCTGCTCGGGCTGGGCCGAGCGGAGTCGAAGCGGAAGTCCGCGGAGCTCCTCGAGCGCTTCGGCCTGACCGAGGCCGCCACCCGTCCGCTCAAGAACTTCTCCGGTGGGATGCGCCGACGCCTCGACCTGGCGGCGAGCCTCATCGCGCAGCCGCCGCTGATCTTCCTCGACGAGCCGACCACCGGCCTCGACCCGCGCACCCGGGCGCAGATGTGGGACACGATCCGCGAGCTCGTCGCGACGGGCTCCACCGTGCTGCTCACCACGCAGTACCTCGACGAGGCGGACCAGCTCGCCGACCGCATCGCCGTGATCGACCACGGCCGGGTCGTCGCGGAGGGCACCGGCGACGAGCTCAAGGCGTCGATCGGCACCGCGTCGCTGCAGCTGCGGCTCGCCGACGCCTCCGCCGAGACCGTCGCGACGGCGGCCGACCTCGTCGCCCGGGTGCTCGGCACCCCCGCGGTCGTCAGCCCCGAGGGGTCGCGCCTGACCGCGCCGATGTCGGACCCCGACCGCGTGACCGACCTGCTCGTGTCGTTCCGCGACGCGGGCATCTCCCTCGCCGAGATGAGCGTGCAGAAGCCGACGCTCGACGAGGTCTTCTTGACCATCACCGGCAACCCGGTCGCCGAAGCCGACGCCGACGCCGACCGCGACGACACCGCCGACCAGCACCAGCACGCGCTCGAAGGGAGCAACGCATGACCACGCTCACCACACCCGACCTGGTGTCCACCGGCACGACCGGAGCCAGGAGCACCCCACGACCCGGCGTCGGCGGCACCGGGCTCGGTGCGACGGTCCGGCAGTCGTTCACGATGGCGTACCGCGGCCTCATCAAGGTCCGTCGCACACCCGAGCAGCTGTTCGACGTGACGCTGATGCCGATCGTCTTCACCGTGATGTTCACGTACATCTTCGGCGGTGCGATCTCCGGCAACGTGGCGGCCTACCTGCCGATCATCATCCCGGGCATCCTCGTCCAGACGAACATCACGTCCTCCATCGTCACCGGCGTCCAGCTCCGCGAGGACATGGACAAGGGCGTCTTCGACCGCTTCAGGTCCCTGCCGATCGCCCGCATCGCCCCGCTCGCCGGCGCCCTGCTCGCCGACACCGTGCGGTACGCCATCGCGACGACGATCACCTTCGTCACGGGCTTCGCGATGGGGCTCCGTCCCGAGGGTGGCTTCGGCGCCGTCGTCCTGGCCGGCCTGCTCGTCATCGTGGTCGCCTGGGCGATCAGCTGGGTCTTCGCGTACTTCGGCGTCGTGGCGCGCACCGCGTCGAGCGTCTCGGGCATCTCGAACCTCGTGCTGTTCCCGCTGACGTTCCTCTCGAACGCGTTCGTCCCGGCGGACACCCTGCCGGACTGGCTGCGCTGGTTCTCCGAGGTGAACCCGGTCTCACACCTCATCACCGCGGTCCGCGAACTCGTGAACCACGGCCAGGTGGGCGCCGACCTCTGGCTCTCGCTGCTCGGAGCCGCGGTCATCGTCGCGGTGTTCGCCCCGCTCACGGTGCGCGCCTACATGCGGAAGGCCTGACTCCGCGCGGTTCACGCGACGGTGCGCAGCTCCTCGAGCAGTGCCCGCAACGCCGTCACGGCCTCGGCCCGGTCCCATCCGGCCGAGGCCGTCTCAGCGTCCACCACCGCGTCGGCACCGACCACGTCCACCAGCAGCGGGCGCAGGCGCCGGTGTGCGAGCACGGCGAAGTCCTGCCGCGAGCCGAACCGCCTGGCCAGGCCCCAGCACCTCGCCGCTTCGACGGACATCCCCCGGCGCAGCGCGACGACCGCGATCCCGACGAGCGCGGTGCCGATGACGGGCAGGTCGAGCCACCACGGGTGCAGGCGCAGCATCACCAGGGCCCCGACCCGCAGGTGGCGCGCGACGGCCTGCTGGTCGGCCTGGAGGCTCGGTGCGGCCCCGCCGGACCGGCTCGCCGCCGCCTCGTCCTCCGCCACGATGCGCGCGGCCCCGGCCATCAGCCACCAGTTCTGCGTGCGCTTGCGTCGGGGCACGACGAAGTCCCACCCACGGCGCCAGTGCTCGACGGCACCGTCGAGGTCACCGTCCGCGCGGCTGCACTCGGCGTCGATGGCGATCGCGATCACCCCGACCTGCACGGCGTCGTCCTCGAAGCCCCCGCGGTTGGCCACCGGCTGGTCGCCGAGGTCGGCGGCGATCGACCTGGCGAGGTCGACGTCCCCGGTGGCCGCGGCACACAGCCCGATGGTCCACCCGATCTCGTACAGGTCGTCCTCGGCGCCGAACACCTCGAGCCGTTCCCGCGCGACGGCCGCCGCGGCGAGCGCCTCGGCGTGCTGCCCGTTCTGCGCGAGGAGCTGTGCCAGCGTGACGGCGCTGGAGCCCAGCGCCCAGGCGTCGTCGACCCGCTCGGCGAGCTCCGCGGCGCGGCGCGCGTACCGGAGTGCGTCGTCGAACGCCCCGTCGTTCTCGGCCAGCGGCGCGCTGAGCAGGAACGCGAGACAGGCCACGCCCTCGTCGTCGCCGTCCCGGTAGCGCGCGAGCAGGGCCGTGCCGTCCTCGGGACGCCCGAGGGTGAGCAGCAGGGCAGCCTGTGCGTCGAGGGTCGCCGCGCCGGTGGGCCCGAGTCGGACCACCCGGCGGAGCGCGGAGATCGCCCACGCGGCTGTCCGTCGGTCGGTGAAGACGGACGACGCCCCCGTCAGGACCAGCCCGAGCACCACGGCGGCGCGGTCCTCCGGCAGCGGCGGGGTCCGACGGAGCAGCGGCAGCAGGTCCGGCGCGATGGTGACCACCTCGCCGTGGGCACCACGGAGCGTCCAGTACCCGCCGAGCGCCGCGAAGACCTGGGCGACCGTGCGGTGGTCCCCGTCCCGGAGCCCCCACCGGAGCAGCGTGACGAGGTTGTCGGCCTCGTGCCCGACCTCGCGGAACCACCGGCGCTGGCGCTCGCCCGTCACCGTGAACATGTTCCGGGCCGCCGAGAAGTCCCGTCCCCAGCGGAGCATCGCGGCCCGGACCGCGTCCGTGGTGCCACGCTCCGCGAGCCGTGCGGCGCCGAACTCCCGCACCGTCTCGAGCAGGCGGTACCGCACCGGCTCGCCCTCGTGTTCGACGAGCTGCACGAGGGACTGCTCGACGAGCTCCGCCAGGTCGTCGAGGGCGTCGTCGTGGCGGACCGGGTCGGCGACGGCCTCGACCGCGTCGACCGCGAGCCCGTCCGGGAAGAGCGCGAGCCGGGTGAGCAGGTCGCGGGCGCCGTCGTCGAGCAGGCGCCAGCTCCACTCGATCACGGCGAGCAGCGTCCGGTGCCGCTCGGGCGCGCTACGGTCGCCCCCGCGGAGCAGGGCGAACCGGTCGTCGAGCCGCCGTTCGATCTCCTCGGCGCTCATGCCCCGGATCCGGGCGGCCGCGAGCTCGATGGCGAGCGGCGACCCGTCGAGCCGCGTGCAGATGCTCCTGACGGTGTCCACGGGGAGCACCGCGCCGGGGCGAGCGGCCCGTGCCCGTTCGGTGAACAGCCGGACCGCGGACCCGTCGGCCTCGACGGGCAGCGGTGCGAGCGCCGCGACGACCTCGCCGGCGATGGCCAGCGGCGCCCTGGACGTCGTCAGCACGCGCAGCGACGGCAGGACGGCTAGCAGGTCGGCGGTGAACGACGCGGCGGCCTCGACCAGGTGCTCGCAGTTGTCGAGCACGAGCACGGTGGGTTCCTCGGCGAGTGCCCGGACGACCCGACCCCAGAGGTCGGAGACGACCGCCTCCCGGAGCGACCGCGCCCCGCGGACCTCCGCGATCCCGAGCAGTGCCCCGAGCGCGGGGACGATGTCCTCGCCGGCGGTGAGCGGCGCGAGCTCGAGCACCACGACGCCGCGGTCCTGGGCCACCGTGGCGGCGACCGCCTGCGCCAGCCGGGTCTTGCCGAGCCCGCCCGCACCGAGGATCGTCACCAGCCGTCCCTGGGACAGCAGGTCCGTGACGGCGGCGAGGTCGGCCTCCCGTCCGACCAGCGTGTTCGGCGCGGCCCGCTGCCCGACGCGGCGGACGGCACCGGGACCGGACGGCGCGCGGCGGAGCAGCTCGGCGTTCAACCGCACGAGCTCGGCGGACGGGTCTGCGCCGAGGCCGTCGGCCAGACGTTCCCGGTGGGCTGCGAACGCGGCCAGCGCCTCGGCGGTGCGCCCCGCGGCGTCGAGCGCGCGCATCGAGCCGGCGACGGCGACCTCGTCGAACGGGTCGGCCTCGGCCTGCTCGCGCCAGACGGCCACGGCACCGTCGGCGTCGCCGGCGTCGAGCAGGGCCGAGCCGAGGGCGCGTCGGAGTGCGCGGCGAGCGACGTCCGCGCGGTGGGCGAGCGCCTGTCCGAGGTCGCCCTCGACGTCGTCGCCCGGCTCCCCCCGCCAGGTCGCGAGCGCCGTCCGGAGCGCGGCGTCCGCCCGGGTGCCATCGGTGGCCAGCTGCTCGGCGCAGGCCAGGTCGACGTCCTCGGGGCGGACCCCGAGCGCGTACCCGGTCGCCGTCGAGAGGACCAGCCCCTCGGTGGTGCTCCGCCGGAGCCGCGAGACGAGGGTCTGGAGCGCTGCCCGGGCGCCCTTCGGCGGGGCGTCGCCCCACAGCTCGTCGATGAGCGCGTCGGTCGTCATGGCGTGCCCGCGGGCGAGGACCAGGGCGGTCACGAAGGCCCGCGCGAGCGCTCCGGGCACGGGTGCCGGGACGCCCGCCGGGTCCTCGACGAGGACCGGTCCGAGGACGGCGATGCGGGGGTGCGCTGCCACGGCCCGAGTCTAGGTCGACGTGATGCGCGATCGTGATGGAACCGGGCATCCGAGGGGCCCGGCGCTGGCTAGCCTGAGCACATGCACACCTTCACGAGGGGGATCGTGAGCGTCGCGCTCCTCTCCGCCGCTGCCGTCACCCTGGCCGGTTGCGCCCCCACCACGAGCGCTGACCCGACCGTCTCCGCGATGCCGTCCGAGTCCTCGGCCACACCATCGGCGACGGCGTCGGCCGCCCCGGTCGACTTCGGCGCTGCCCCGAGCCGCGACGGTGTCCCCGCGTGCGACGCCCTGCTGCCCGCTGACCTGGTCGAGGCCCTCGTCCCCGGGACGAAGCCCGTCGACACCCTCGCCGACACCCCGGACATCGCCGGGGCGTGGGCGTTCACGGCGACGGCCGGTGGCACCGACTGCGAGCGCGCGAACGGTGTCTCGGCCATCGACGAGGTCCTGCCGACCATGAAGGACGACCCCGCGTACCAGGGTGTGCGGCTCACGGTGCTCCCGGACGCCGACGCCGACTACGCCGACGCCCAGACGAGCGCCACCAGCCCGGAGGTCGCCGCGACGACCGTGCGGTGCGACGCGAGCGACTCGGCCCGCGTGTACTGCGGGGGTGCCGTCCGCGCCGGCTCGGCCTGGGTCGACATCCGCTCGGTCCGGGTGCAGGACAGCGCCGACGCCACCCCCGAGGCCGCGGAACCCGCCTTCACGGCCCTGCTCGCCGCGACGGCTGCAGCCGTGGAGGGCAGCGCACTCGGGTCGGCCACGACCGAGCACGGCTCCCCCGACGGCTCGTACACGACCTGCGACGCCGCCAACGTGAACGCGGTCGCGTCGAAGGAGCTCGCGGACCCGCACACCCGTGGCGGCGACGCCTCGGCGGGCATCCAGCAGTACGCGATGAACCGACTCGGTGGTTCGAACTGCGTGTTCGAGGCCCAGGGCGCCGGCGAGCAGCCGTACGCGATCACCGGCGCGGTGTACTCCGTGGTGCCCGGTGGCGGATGGGTCGTCGAACGCCGACTCGACGCGGGCACGATCGACCGCGCGGACCGTGTCGACCTCGACGGTCTGCCCTCGGGTGCGGCCGCGTGGCGCAGCTGCACCGACCTCGCGTGCTCGATCGACGTCGTGGACGAGGGCGACTGGACCCACTTCGTGCTCTACGAGCGGGTGGCCGACGAGCCCTCCGCCGGGGTCGTCCGCTGGGCCGAGGCCTCCCTGGCTGGCTGACCCACCGTCAGCGCCCCGCGGCGCGCGCGGAGCCGAACGGCCCGGTCTTCGTGTCGATGTCGGCCGTGGCCCGGCGCTCGGACTCGACGATCCCGCGCAGTGCCACGAGCGCGGCGGACGTGACCGCGACGTGCGAGGGGTTCTCCCGCGAGGCGTCGAGGGCCTTCTCCACCGCGGCGATGGCCGAGTCGGCCTCGTGCTCGGGGCTCGTGCCACGGATCACGGCCGCGATCTGGTCGAGTGCCGCAGCGAGCGGTTCCGCGAACGCCGGGTCCGGGCGGCCGATGCCCTCCGACACCGGACCGGACCGCGCCACGAGCTCGGTGAGGTCCGTCGTGTACCAGGCCACCCGCTCCAACGCGCGGAAGCGTGCCCCGTCCTCCTGCAGCCGCGCCCGGGAGCCACGCAGCGCGCCCCTCGGGTTGACCCTGCGGCTCTCGTGCGCGATGGACACCCGCGATCGGACGTCCGCGATCGCCCGGTCGAGCCGGTCCTGCTGCTTGTCCCACGCCGCGATGTCCCGCTTGCCCTCGCGGAGCACCGCGGCCAGGCCGTCGAGGTGGTCGGCGAGCACCCCGTTGACGGCGTCGATGCGGTGCTCGGCGTCCCAGAAGTGCAGCGGCGGGAACACGAGGAAGTTGACCAGCAGGCCGACGACGACGCCGACGGCCATCTGCACGAGGTAGCCGAGCGAGTACCCCTCGGCGTGCGCGCCCCCGACGAGCAGCACGAACAGCGCTGCCGTCGACACCCACGAGCTGCCCTCGCCGAGGATCCGGAACCCACCCACCAGCACGCCGATGCCGACCGCCAGTGCGACCGCCAGGACGCCGGGGTCGCCGACCCACATCGTGAAGCCCGCGACGCCGATGCCGAGCGCGATCCCGACGAGCGTCTGGATGCCGCTCCGGAGCCCGGCGAACACCGTGGTCTGCATCGCGATGACGGCACCGAGCGGCGCGTAGTAGGGGTAGTCCGACGCGACACCGGGCACGTGGCGCGCCACGACCCACGCGAGCGCGGCGGCACCCGCCGCCTTGCCCGCGTGCAGCAGGCGCGGCTGTGTGCCGGACGTCCGGCTCCATCGCCAGATCCTGGTCCCCACCCCCGTGACGTGTTCGAGTCCCATGGGTCCTCCGTGGTGCCGGTGCTGGTCACGGACTGGAGGCTCGTGGCGGCGCCGCCACGGGCCTCCAGTCCGTCTGGTGCGTGCGTTCTCGGAACACGAGACGGCCCCCGCAGCATGCGCTGCGGGGGCCGTCTCGTGGTGGTGCGTGGACTACTTGGTGTCGTCCGACTTCGTGGCGTCGTCCGACTTCGCAGCGGCGTCGGCCTCGACCTCGGACGCAGCAGCGTCCTCGGTCTCGGGCTCGACCGGAGCCGACTCCTCGGTGGTCTCGGTCGTCTCGACCGGGGCCTCCTCGGTGGTCTCGGGCTCTGCGGTCTCGGCGACCGGAGCAGCGGCGGCCGGGGCCGCGGTGCGGGTCACGGGAGCCGGGCTGCTCGAGAGCGGCTCGAGCACGAGCTCGATCGACGCGAGGGGCGCGTTGTCGCCCTTGCGGAAACCGAGCTTCGTGATGCGGGTGTAGCCGCCCTGGCGGTCGGACACCTGCGGTGCGATCTCCGTGAACAGCGTGTGCACGACGGTCTTGTCGCGGAGGGCCGCGATGACCCGACGACGAGCGTGCAGGTCGCCGCGCTTCGCGAACGTGATCAGACGCTCGGCCACCGGGCGGAGGCGCTTGGCCTTCGTCTCGGTGGTCGTGATCCGACCGTGCGTGAAGAGGGCGTTGGCGAGGTTGCTCAGGAGCAGGCGCTCGTGAGCGGGACCGCCACCGAGGCGGGGGCCCTTGGTGGGCTTCGGCATGTCAGTTCTCCAGTGGTGAAAGAGTGGTGCGCGCCGTGACGACGCGCGTGCGCATCAGCGCGAGGTCAGTTGCTGGACTCTTCTTCGTCGTACCCGCTGTAGAAGTGGGCGCCGTCGAATCCGGGGACGGTGTCCTTGAGGGACAGGCCGAGCTCGGTGAGCTTGTCCTTGACCTCGTCCACCGACTTCTGACCGAAGTTGCGGATGTTCATGAGCTGCGTCTCCGAGAGGGCGACGAGCTCGGACACCGTGTTGATGCCCTCGCGCTTCAGGCAGTTGTAGCTGCGCACCGACAGGTCGAGGTCCTCGATCGGGGTCTGCAGCTCGTTCGAGAGCACGGCGTCGACCGGCGCGGGGCCGATCTCGATGCCTTCGGCCGCGGTGTTCAGCTCGCGGGCGAGACCGAACAGCTCGACGAGCGTCCGACCGGCCGACGCGATGGCGTCGCGCGGTGTGATGGCCGGCTTCGACTCGACGTCGACGACCAGACGGTCGAAGTCCGTGCGCTCACCGGCACGCGTCGCCTCGACGCGGTAGGTGACCTTGAGGACCGGGGAGTAGATCGAGTCGATCGGGATCTGCCCGGCTTCGCTGAACTCCGAACGGTTCTGCGTCGCCGAGACGTAGCCACGGCCACGCTCGATCGTGAGCTCGAGCTCGAAGCGCGCGGTGTCGTTCAGGGTCGCGATGACGAGGTCCGGGTTGTGGATCTCGACGCCGGCCGGAGCGGAGATGTCCGCTGCGGTGACCTGACCGGCACCCTGCTTGCGCAGGTACGCCGTGATGGGCTCGTCGTGCTCGCTGGAGACGACCAGGCTCTTGATGTTGAGGATGATCTCCGTGACGTCTTCCTTGACACCGGCGACGGTGCTGAACTCGTGGAGGACGCCGTCGATGCGGATGCTCGTGACGGCAGCACCGGGGATCGACGAGAGGAGCGTGCGGCGCAGCGAGTTCCCGAGGGTGTAGCCGAAGCCGGGCTCGAGCGGCTCGATGACGAATCGCGAGCGGTGCTCGGAGATCGGCTCCTCGGTGAGGGTGGGGCGCTGTGCAATGAGCACTGTGGGATTCCTTTCGGCGAAGTGTCCGCTATATGACACTTGGCGGTACGACGGGGCCAGCCGGGCCCCGACGGGTCTGTTGAGTTGTGATCACGCGCACCGATGTGCGCGATCGAACGACCAGGAATGGCCGTCCCTGCTCGGACCCGCTAGGGAACGAGCAGGGGACGGCCGGTTGCTCCTCGCGTCAGACGCGGCGGCGCTTGGGCGGACGGCACCCGTTGTGCGCCTGCGGCGTGACGTCGTTGATCGAACCGACCTCGAGGCCAGCGGCCTGGAGGGAGCGGATCGCGGTCTCACGACCCGAACCCGGGCCCTTCACGAAGACGTCGACCTTCTTGACGCCGTGCTCCTGCGCCTGACGCGCAGCGGACTCGGCGGCGAGCTGCGCCGCGAACGGCGTCGACTTGCGCGAGCCCTTGAAGCCGACGGCCCCGGAGGACGCCCAGCTCAGGACGGCACCCGACGGGTCGGTGATGCTGACGATCGTGTTGTTGAACGTGCTCTTGATGTGGGCCTGGCCCACTGCGACGTTCTTCTTCTCTTTGCGGCGCGGCTTGCGCGCGGCGGTCTTGGGAGTAGCCATGGTGATCTCCTATCGGGCCTTCTTCTTGCCTGCCACGGTGCGCTTCGGGCCCTTGCGGGTACGCGCGTTGGTCTTCGTGCGCTGACCGCGCACGGGGAGACCACGGCGGTGCCGGATGCCCTCGTAGCTGCCGATCTCGACCTTGCGGCGGATGTCGGCTGCCACTTCGCGGCGGAGGTCACCCTCGACCTTGTAGTTGCCCTCGATGTAGTCACGAAGGGCGACCAACTGGTCGTCAGTGAGGTCCTTGACGCGGATGTCACCGGAGATACCGGTGTCCGCGAGCGTCTTGACCGCGCGAGTGCGGCCGACGCCGTAGATGTACGTGAGTGCGATCTCCACGCGCTTCTCGCGCGGGATGTCGACGCCTGCTAGACGTGCCATGTGCTGGCTGCTCCTGTTGTCGATGGAGGTGTGGAGCAGTACCGGTGCTCGGGCCTCCGACCCGAGGTGTCCCCGCTCGCGCGGTTCTTGGTACTGCGTTCGATGTTGAGTTGTGGTTCCTGCGCAGGCCGCCCGAGGGCGATCCGCATCAGAGCGCCGGGACTAGCCCTGGCGCTGCTTGTGACGCGGGTTGCTCTTGCAGATCACCATGACGCGGCCCTTGCGGCGGATGACACGGCAGTGCTCGCACATGGGCTTGACGCTGGGGTTGACCTTCATTGCTGATTCCTCGTGCTCGCTGGCTTCGTGCTCGGCGGGTTCGCCGAGTCGTTCCTTTCCAGCTCGCGGATCACTTGTAGCGGTAGACGATCCGGCCGCGGGTCAGGTCGTACGGGCTCAGCTCCACGATCACGCGGTCCTCGGGGAGGATGCGGATGTAGTGCTGGCGCATCTTCCCGGAGATGTGCGCGAGGACCTTGTGCCCGTTCGTCAGCTCAACGCGGAACATCGCGTTGGGCAGAGCTTCGAGCACCGAGCCTTCGATCTCGATGACGCCGTCTTTCTTGGCCATAGCCTCACTGTCGCTTGGTTGGATTACCGGTGTGACCCCCGAGCCGGTCTGCGGGTCGGGTGCCACACCCGAGAGGGCATGGCACACCAAAGATCGATCTTATGGGACAGCTGCCCGAATGCCAAGCCCGGGCGCGTCGGGGACCCCAGTCCGAGGGTGTTCCTGTGTGCCTGGGCCCGCTTGCACAGTCGATCCCCGGCGCGCTCCTGGATCACGGGCGGTCGACACCCCTACGGTGACACCCGAGCCCCACGAACGGAGAACCCGTGCCCGACGCCCACAGCGGCCCCCGCCCCTTCGCCCGACACGGCCGTCTCCCCCGCCGTCGCGGGTGGTCGACGCTCGTGGGCGTCGTCGCGTCCGCCGCCGCGGTCGTCCTGGTCAGCGGCACGAGCGTCGCGGCCATCGCCGGCGCCCAGCTCGCGAGCGCTCCGACGTCCGTGCAGCTGAGCACCGACGACCAGAGCACCGCGAAGACGGCCGACATCACCGCGATCAAGGGCGGCGCGAACATCCTGCTCATCGGCAGTGACACCCGCGTCGGCCAGTTCGACTCCGACGAGGACGTCGAGGGCGCACGCAACGACGTCACGATGCTCATCCACGTGTCGCAGGACCACCAGCAGCTCACCGCGGTCAGCTTCCCCCGCGACCTGATGGTGCCGATCCCCGCGTGCAGCAACCCGGAGACCGGGACGAACTACCCCGCTGCGGCGTCCGCGCAGTTCAACACCGCGCTCGGCAACGGCGGGGTCTCCTGCGTCGTCGACACCGTCGAGAACCTCACCGGCCTGAGCATCCCGTACGCGGGGCTCATCACCTTCGACGGCGTCATCGAGATGTCGAACGCGCTGGGCGGCGTCGACGTCTGCGTGGCGAAGCCGATCGACGACACCTACACCGGCCTGCACCTGACCGCCGGCTCGCACGCGCTGCAGGGCTCCGACGCGCTGGCGTTCCTGCGGAGCCGACACGGCGTCGGCGACGGCAGCGACCTGGCACGCATCAGCTCCCAGCAGGTCTTCCTGTCCTCGCTCCTGCGCAAGGTGACCTCGGACGGCACCCTGTCGAACCCCGTCACGCTCTACAAGCTCGCCGGGGCGGCGCTCCACAACGTCGTGCTCTCCGACGGCCTCAACCGCGCCCAGACCCTCGTCGGGCTGGCGGGGATGCTCCGCGGCATGGACACGGCGAACATGCTCTTCGTGCAGTACCCCGTCGTCGACGACCCGGCGGACAGCGCGCGGGTCGTCGTGGACGAGACCACCGCCCATGCGCTCAACGTGGCGCTGCAGACGGACGAGAAGACCACGCTCGGCGACTCGTCCACGGGCCGCGCGTCGGAGGACCAGTCGACGGCCACGGGGAGCCCGAGCGCTGCCCCCTCGACGCCGGCAGCAGCGCCGACGACCACCGCACCGTCCGCGGGCGCGGGGACCGACACCGGGACGGGCACGGGGACGGCCGCCACCCCGACGGCCCTGCCCTCGACCATCACCGGGCAGAGTGCCGCCGAGCAGACCTGCTCCGTCGGCAACTGACGCCGGCGGGACGGGCCGGCACCGGGCCTCCCGTCCGGCCTGTCCGGCCCGTCCCCCGGCCCGTCCCCCGGGCCGTCCCGTGGGCCGTCACGGGCCTGGAGGCTGTCCCTACGGGATCGGGACGGGTGTGACACCCAGCGGTGCGAGCCCGGCGGCACCGCCGTCGGCGGCCGTCAGGACCCAGACGCCGTCGGCGTGCACCGCGACGCTGTGCTCCCAGTGGGCCGCGTCGGACCCGTCACGGGTGCGGACGGTCCAGTCGTCGGCGTCCGTGGTGTTCTCGATCGTGCCGGCGGTGACCATCGGCTCGATGGCGACGACCAGCCCGGGCCGGACCGCCGGACCGCCGCCGCGGACGCGGTGGTTGAAGACCGGCGGCTCCTCGTGCATCGAGCGGCCGATGCCGTGGCCGGTGAAGTCCTCGACGATGCCCCAGGTGCCCGTCTCGTCGACGGCGTCCTCCACGGCGTCGCCGACCTCGTGCAGGTGCTTCGCACCGGCCAGTGCCGCGATGCCGTGCCACAGCGACCGCTCGGTGGTGTCGGCGAGCTGCTGGCGTGCGGCCGTGGTCGTCGCGTCGCCGCCGGGGACCACGGTGGTGAAGGCGCTGTCGCCGTTCCAGCCGTCGACCTCGGCACCGGCGTCCACCGAGACGAGGTCTCCCGGCTGCAGCACGCGCTCCCCGGGGATCCCGTGCACGATCTCGTCGTTCACGGAGACGCACAGGGTGTGGCGGTACCCCGGGACGAGCTGGAAGTTCGGGACGCCGCCGCCGTCGCGGATGGTGCGCTCCGCGATCGCGTCGAGCTCACCCGTCGTGATGCCGGGCCGGATGGCCGACCGGACGGCGTCGAGCGCAGCCGCGGTCAGGAGCCCAGGGCGCACCATGGCCCGGAGCTCGTCCGGCGTCTTGTAGATCGACGGCTTGCGGAACCGGACCACGCCGGTCAGACGGTGGCGGCGAGCCCGCGCGATGCGAGGGCAGCCTGGATCCGGTCGCCGACCTCGTCGATCGCGCCGAGGCCGTCGACCTCGAGCACGAGACCGCGCTGCTGGTAGGCGTCGACGATCGGTGCGGTCTGCTCGACGTAGACCTGCTGGCGACGACGGATCGTCTCCTCGTTGTCGTCACTGCGCCCCTGCTCGTCGGCACGCTTCAGCAGGCGCGCGACGAGCGCGTCCTGGTCGGCGACGAGCCGGATGACGGCGTCGATCGCGGTGCCGTGCTCGGCGAGGAGGGCGTCGAGGTACCCGACCTGCCCGACCGTGCGGGGGTAGCCGTCGAGCAGGAAGCCCTGCTCGGCGTCGGACTCCTGCAGGCGGGACTTCACGAGCTCGTTCGTCAGGGAGTCCGGGACGTAGTCGCCCGCGTCCATGATCGCCTTCGCCTCGACCCCGAGCGGGGTGCCCTCGGTGACGTTCTTGCGGAAGATGTCACCCGTGGAGACGGCGGGGATGCCGAACGACTCGGCGATGCGGCCGGCCTGGGTGCCCTTCCCCGCTCCGGGAGGTCCGACGATGATGAGACGTGCGCTCAACGGAGGAGCCCTTCGTAGTGACGTTGCTGCAGCTGCGAGTCGATCTGCTTGACGGTCTCGAGACCGACACCCACGATGATGAGGATGCTCGCGCCACCGAACGGGAAGTTCTGGTTCGCGCCGAACAGCGCCAGTGCTGCCAGCGGGATGAGCGCGATGAGACCGAGGTAGAGCGAGCCGGGCAGCGTCACCCGGGTGAGGACGTAGTCGAGGTACTCGGCGGTGGGGCGACCGGCACGGATGCCAGGGATGAACCCGCCGTACTTCTTCATGTTGTCGGCGACCTCTTCGGGGTTGAAGGTGATCGCGACGTAGAAGTACGTGAAGCCGACGATGAGCAGGAAGTACAGCACCATGTAGAACCAGTTGTCACCGGAGACGAGGTTGCTCTCGATCCAGGTGACCCAGGCCGCGGGCTCGGTGCCGTCGGACGGCTTGTTGAACTGCGCGACCAGGGCCGGCAGGTACAGCAGCGACGAGGCGAAGATGACGGGCACGACGCCGGCCATGTTCACCTTGATCGGGATGTACGTGTTGTTGCCGCCGTAGGTGCGACGACCGACCATGCGCTTGGCGTACTGCACGGGGATCCGCCGCTGCGACTGCTCGACGAACACGACGGCCATCATGATCACCAGGCCGACCAGGATGACGAACAGGAACAGCTCGAACGACTGCGACTGCTCGATCGCCCAGAGCGCGGAGGGGAACTGCGCTGCGATGGACGTGAAGATGAGGAGCGACATGCCGTTGCCGATGCCGCGCTCGGTGACGAGCTCGCCCATCCACATGATGAGGCCGGTGCCGGCGGTCAGGGTGACGACCATGAGCATGATGGCGTACCAGCTGTCGTTCGAGATGATCGACGAGCAGGAGGCGCTGGCGTTCGTGCCGAAGAGCTGACCGGAGCGTGCGACCGTGATCAGGGTCGTGGACTGCAGCACACCGAGCGCGATGGTGAGGTAGCGCGTGTACTGGGTCAGCTTGGCCTGACCGGTCTGGCCCTCCTTGTAGAGGGCGTCGAAGTGCGGAATCACGACGCGCAGCAGCTGCACGATGATCGACGACGTGATGTACGGCATGATGCCGAGCGCGAAGACCGAGAGCTTCAGCAGCGCGCCGCCGGAGAACAGGTTGATCAGGTCGTAGAGACCGCCCGAGGACGACGCACTCGCGAGGCAGGTCTGGACCGCCGCGTAGTCGACGTACGGCGCCGGGATGTACGACCCCAGGCGGAACAGCGCGATGATCGCGAGGGTGAAGCCGATCTTCTTCCGAAGATCGGGGGTGCGCATGATGCGCGCGACCGCTCTGAACACGAGAACTCCGAACTTCTGGGACCGGACTGGCCAGTCGTGCCGGGCGTGGTCGCCCGTGGCCGGAAGCGCCGACCGCGTGGCCCGGTGACCGCCAGCCTGACTGGCGGGGCGTTCCGGGCCTCCATCAAGGAAACCGTAACGGCGGCCCGTGCGCAATGCACACGGGCCGCCGGACGGGACTACTCGGTGACGGTGCCGCCCGCTGCCGCGATCTTGGTCTGGGCGGAGCCCGAGACCTTGTCGACCGTGACGGTGAGCTTCACGTCGATGTCACCCTGACCGAGAACCTTGACCTTCTCGTTCTTGCGGACGGCGCCCTTGGCGACCAGGTCCGCGATGGTGACGTCGCCGCCGTTCGGGTAGAGCTCCGCGAGCTTGTCCAAGTTCACGACCTGGTACTCGACGCGGAACGGGTTCTTGAACCCGCGGAGCTTCGGGGTGCGCATGTGCAGCGGCATCTGCCCACCCTCGAAGCCGACGCGGACCTGGTAACGGGCCTTCGTGCCCTTGGTACCACGGCCCGCGGTCTTGCCCTTCGAGCCTTCACCGCGACCCACACGGGTGCGGTCCTTCTTCGAGCCAGCGGCCGGACGAAGGTGGTGCACCTTCAGGATCTGGACGCGCTCGTTCTTCTCGTCGCTCATGCGTCGACCTCCTCGACCTTCACGAGATGCGCCACCGTGGCGACGTAACCGCGGTTCTGGGAGTTGTCCTCACGCAGGACCGTACGGCCGATGCGCTTGAGACCCAGGCTGCGGAGCGTGTCGCGCTGGTACTGCTTCTCGCTGATGACGGACTTCGTCTGCGTGATCTTCAGCATGGCCATCAGGCACCTGCCTTCTCGTTCGCGGCGTGACGCGCAGCTGCCTCGGCACGGAGCAGGCGAGCCGGCACGACGTGGTCGATGTCGAGGCCACGACGTGCGGCGACTGCGCGGGGCTCCTCGAGCTGCTTGAGGGCCTCGACCGTGGCGTGCACGATGTTGATGGTGTTCGACGAACCGAGCGACTTGCTCAGGACGTCGTGGATGCCGGCGCACTCGAGCACGGCGCGGACCGGACCACCGGCGATGACACCGGTACCGGGGCCGGCCGGACGCAGGAGGACGACGCCAGCGGCGGCTTCACCCTGCACCGGGTGCGGGATCGTGTTGCCGACGCGGGGGACGCGGAAGAAGTTCTTCTTCGCCTCTTCGACGCCCTTGGAGATCGCCGTGGGGACTTCCTTGGCCTTGCCGTAGCCGACACCCACGAGCCCGTTGCCGTCACCGACGACGACGAGTGCGGTGAAGCTGAAGCGACGACCACCCTTGACGACCTTGGAGACGCGGTTGATCGTGACGACGCGCTCGAGGAACTGGCTGTCGCCGCCTCGCTTGTCGCGGTCACGGCCCTGCTGACGGTCACGCCCGCCACCACGACGGCCACGGTTGTCGGCCGAGTCGCGGTTGTTCGACGCCGAGCCGGCAGCGGTCTCGACGGGACGCTCGGCGACGGGGGCAGCTGCCTCCGCCTCCTTGCCCTTCGGGGCCGCTTCGCCGTCGGCGGTCGCGGCCTCGTCGGTGGTCGCGGTCTCGTCCGTGGCCGGGGCCTCGTCCGTGGTCGCGGCGTCGTCCGAGCTCGCGGACTCCTCGACGGTGGTCGACTCGTCCACCGAGGTGGTCGCGGTCTCCTCGACGCTGGTCGTCTCTTCGACGGCCGGGGTCTCTTCGGCGTTGCTGTTGTTCGCGATGTCGCTCACAGGTTCAGCCCTCCTTCACGGGCACCATCGGCGATCGCGGCGACGCGACCGGCGTACTTGCTACCACCGCGGTCGAACACGACGGCGTCGACACCGGCGGTCTTCGCACGCTCGGCGAGGAGCTCGCCGACGCGACGGGCCTTGGCGGTCTTGTCGCCGTCGAACGAGCGGAGGTCGGCCTCCATCGTCGATGCGCTGGCCAGGGTGTGACCCTTGGTGTCGTCGATGACCTGCACGAACACGTGACGTGACGAACGGGTGACGGCGAGACGGGGACGGGTCTCGGTCCCGGTGATCTTCTTCCGGAGACGGTTGTGGCGGCGGGCCTTGGCGGCCGCCTTGCTCTTGCCTCGAGTACGAGTTCCGATGGCCATGATCACTTACCTGACTTTCCGGCCTTGCGGCGCACGTTCTCGCCGGCGTAACGGACACCCTTGCCCTTGTAGGGCTCCGGCTTCCGCAGCTTGCGGATGTTGGCCGCCACTTCGCCGACGGCCTGCTTGTCGATGCCGTTGACGGTGACCCTGTTGTTGCCCTCCACCGTGAAACTGATGCCTGCCGGCGGCTCGACGGTGATCGAGTGGGAGTAGCCGAGGGCGAACTCGAGGTTCGAGCCCTTGGCTGCGACGCGGTACCCGGTACCGACGACCTCGAGGCCCTTGGAGTAGCCCTGGGTGACGCCGATGATCTGGTTCGCGATCAGGGTGCGGGTCAGGCCGTGCAGCGAGCGCGACGTGCGCTCGTCGTCCGGACGCGTGACGAGGACCTGGTTCTCGTCGACGCTGGCCTGGATGGGCTCCGCGATGACGAGCGCGAGCTCGCCCTTCGGGCCCTTGACCGCGACGTTCTGACCGTCGACGGAGACGGTCACGCCTGCGGGGATGTCAATGGGAAGACGTCCGATTCGAGACATGTTCGATCACCAAACGTAGGCGAGGACTTCCCCACCCACGCCCTTCTGCTCGGCTTCGCGGTCGGTCAGGAGACCCGAGGAGGTCGACAGGATCGCAACACCAAGGCCACCGAGGACCTGGGGGATCTCCGTCGACTTCGCGTAGACCCGGAGGCCGGGCTTCGACACGCGCTTGATGCCGGCGATGGAGCGCTCGCGCTCGGGGCCGTACTTCAGCTCGATGGTGAGGGTCTTGCCCACGCGGGCGTCCTCCACCTTCCACTCGCTGATGTAGCCCTCGCGCTTGAGGATGTCAGCGATGGTCGTCTTGAGCTTGGAGCTCGGAAGCGAGACGGCGTCGTGGTGCGCCGAGTTCGCGTTCCGCAATCTGGTCAGCATGTCTGCGACCGGATCGGTCATCGTCATGATGTGATTCCGTTCTTCACCTGGTTTCGACACCCGTTCCACGAATGCCGACCTGAGCGATCGAGTGACTCCAGGGCGATTCCCCGGAGTCTGTGTGTTCGTGCGAGCGGGCCGGAGGACGTGATCCTCCGGCCCGCATCACCCGGAGTAGCTTAGACCGTCTGCTCGGCTGCGCGGAACGGGAAGCCCATCTGCTTGAGCAGTGCGCGTCCCTCGTCGTCCGTCTTCGCGGAGGTCACGACAGTGATGTCGAACCCGCGGACACGGTCGATCCGGTCCTGGTCGATCTCGTGGAACATGCTCTGCTCCGAGAGACCGAACGTGTAGTTGCCGTTGCCGTCGAACTGGCGGTCGCTGAGACCACGGAAGTCGCGGATACGGGGAAGTGCGAGCGAGACCAGGCGGTCCAGGAACTCCCACGCGCGGTCACCACGGAGGGTGACGTGCGCGCCGATGGCCTGGCCCTCACGCAGCTTGAACTGCGCGATGGACTTGCGGGCCATCGTGACCTGCGGCTTCTGACCCGTGATCGCGGTCAGGTCCTTGATGGCCCCGTCCATGATCTTCGAGTCGCGAGCTGCCTCGCCGACACCGGTGTTGACGACGACCTTGACCAGGCCGGGGACCTGGTTGACGTTCGCGTACCCGAACTGCTCGGTCAGCGCCGCCTTGATCTCGTCCTTGTACTTCTGCTTCAGGCGCGGCTGGACGTTGTCAGCCGTCGCGGCAGTCGTGTCAGTCATCAGAGCTTCTCACCAGACTTCTTGGAGTAGCGGACACGGACGGTCTTCTTGACGCCGTCCTTCTCCACCTCTTCGTTGCGGAAGCCGACGCGGGTCGGCTTCTTCGTGGTGGGGTCGACGATCGCGACGTTCGACACGTGGATCGAGGCTTCGTGCTGCTCGATGCCGCCGGTCTTGGAGCCGCGCTGCGTCTGGCCGACGCGGACGTGCTTCGTGACGAAGTTCACGCCCTCGACGACGACCCGGTTTTTGTCCCGGAGGACCTCGATGACCTTGCCCTGCTTGCCGCGGTCACCGCCACGCGCCTGCGTGGCGCCCGTGATGACCTGCACGAGGTCACCCTTCTTGATGTTCGCCATGGCTTACAGCACCTCCGGCGCGAGCGAGATGATCTTCATGAACTTCTTGTCGCGAAGTTCGCGACCGACCGGACCGAAGATGCGCGTTCCGCGCGGGTCGCCGTCGGCCTTGAGGATCACTGCCGCGTTCTCGTCGAACTTGATGTAGGAGCCGTCCTGACGACGGGTCTCCTTCTTGGTGCGAACGATGACCGCCTTCACGACGTCACCCTTCTTCACGTTGCCGCCGGGGATGGCGTCCTTCACCGTGGCGACGATGACGTCACCGAGTCCGGCGTAGCGACGACCCGAGCCACCGAGAACGCGGATGGTCAAGATCTCCTTGGCACCCGTGTTGTCGGCGACCTTCAGGCGGGATTCCTGCTGAATCACTGCTGTCTCCTATTTCCGCAAGCGGGCCGCGAGGCCTACTTGGCCTTCTCGAGGATCTCGACCAGGCGCCAGCGCTTGGACGCGCTGAGGGGACGGGTCTCGCTGATCACGACGAGGTCGCCGACACCGGCGGAGCCGGCCTCGTCGTGTGCCTTCACCTTGGAGGTGCGGCGGATGACCTTGCCGTAGAGGGCGTGCTTCACGCGGTCCTCGACCTCGACGACGATGGTCTTGTCCATCTTGTCGCTGGTCACGTAACCGCGGCGCGTCTTGCGGTAGCCGCGGGTGAGGGCGGCGGAGTCCTTCTCTTCGTTCGCCATCAGTTCTCCTCGGCGGTCTCGGCCTCGGTCGACGCAGCGGGCTTCTCAGCCTTCTTGGTCGTCTTCTTGGCCTTGGTTGCGGTCTCGACGGGCGCAGGAGTGGCACGGATGCCGAGCTCGCGCTCGCGGAGGACGGTGTAGATCCGGGCGATGTCGCGCTTGACGGCACGGAGACGGCCGTGGCTCTCCAGCTGGCCGGTGGCCGACTGGAAGCGGAGGTTGAACAGCTCCTCCTTGGCCTTCTTCAGCTCGTCAGCGAGACGCTCGTTCTCGAACGTGTCGAGCTCCGTCGGACGGAGCTCCTTGGAACCGATCGCCATTATGCGTCGCCCTCCTCGCGCTTGATGATGCGTGCCTTGAGGGGCAGCTTGTGAATTGCACGGGTCAGTGCCTCGCGAGCGACCTCGTCGCTCACACCGGAGAGCTCGAAGAGCACACGACCCGGCTTGACGTTGGCGACCCACCACTCGGGCGAACCCTTACCGGAACCCATGCGGGTCTCAGCAGGCTTCTTCGTGAGCGGACGGTCCGGGTAGATGTTGATCCACACCTTGCCGCCACGCTTGATGTGACGCGTCATGGCGATACGAGCGGACTCGATCTGACGGTTGGTCACGTAGGCGGGGGTCAGGGCCTGGATGCCGTAGTCACCGAAGGAGACCTTGGTGCCACCGGTGGCCTGACCCGAACGCTTCGGGTGGTGCTGCTTGCGGTGCTTGACTCGACGGGGGATAAGCATGGTTACGCCTCAACTCCTGCGCCGGCCGGCGCGTCCTGCGGGGCCTGCTGCTCGCGGCCGCCGCGGTCGCCACCACGACGGTCACCGCGGTCACCGCGGTCGTTGCGGTCGCCACGAGGGCCGCCGCGACGCTCCGGGCGCGACGAACGCTGGTTCGCCTGCTCGCGAGCGAGCTCCTTGTTCGTGATGTCGCCCTTGTAGATCCACACCTTCACGCCGATGCGACCGAACGTCGTCCGGGCCTCGTAGAAGCCGTAGTCGATGTTGGCGCGGAGCGTGTGCAGGGGCACGCGGCCCTCGCGGTAGAACTCCGAGCGGGACATCTCGGCGCCGCCGAGACGGCCGGCGACCTGGATGCGGACACCCTTGGCACCGGCGCGCTGTGCACCCTGGAGGCCCTTGCGCATGGCGCGACGGAACGCGACACGAGCGCTGAGCTGCTCCGCGATGCCCTGCGCGACGAGCTGGGCCTCGGTCTCGGGGTTCTTGACCTCGAGGATGTTGAGCTGGATCTGCTTCTTGGTGAGCTTCTCGAGCTCACCGCGGATGCGCTCGGCCTCGGCGCCGCGGCGACCGATGACGATGCCCGGACGCGCCGTGTGGATGTCCACGCGGACACGGTCACGGGTGCGCTCGAGCTCGATGCGGGCGACGCCGGCACGGTCGAGGGTCTTCTTCAGGTACTGACGCACCTTGATGTCCTCGGCGACGTAGTCGGCGTAGCGCTGCCCGACCTTCGTGCTGTCGGTGAACCAGTGCGAGACGTGGTCCGTCGTGATCCCGAGGCGGAAGCCGTACGGGTTGACCTTCTGGCCCATTAGTTGCTCGCCTTCTTGCTCGTCGCGGCAGCGGCCTCGGCCTCGTCAGGGGTCGCGAGGACCACCGTGATGTGGCTGGTGCGCTTGTTGATCCGGAAGGCACGGCCCTGGGCACGCGGCTGGAACCGCTTGAGGGTCGTTCCTTCGTCGACGAAGACGCGGCTCACGTAGAGGTCGCGCTCGTCCAGGAAGCTGTTCGTCGAGTCCGCCTTGACACGTGCGTTGGCGATCGCCGAGGCGACCAGCTTGTACACGGGCTCCGAAGCGCCCTGGGGGGCGAACTTCAGGATGGCGAGGGCCTCGTGGGCCTGCTTGCCGCGGATCAGCTCGATGACGCGACGGGCCTTCTGAGCAGTGACGCGGATGTGTCGCACGCGTGCGATCGACTCCACCATTTCGTTCCTCCTCTTCGTCGCCGCGTCAGCGGCGACGGCCCTTCTTGTCGTCCTTCACGTGACCGCGGAAGGTACGAGTCGGCGCGAACTCGCCGAGCTTGTGGCCGACCATGGATTCGGTGACGAACACCGGGATGTGCTTGCGCCCGTCGTGCACCGCGATGGTGTGTCCGAGCATGTTCGGGACGATCATCGAGCGGCGCGACCACGTACGGATCACGTTCTTCGTGCTGGCCTCGTTCTGCGTGACGACCTTGCGAAGCAGGTGCTCGTCGACGAAGGGGCCCTTCTTCAGACTGCGTGGCATCTTCTGAACTCCTACTTGCGCTTCTTGCCGGCGTTACGGCGGCGGACGATGAGCTTGTCGCTCGGCTTGTTGGCCTTGCGCGTGCGACCCTCGGACTGGCCCCAGGGGCTGACCGGGTGACGTCCACCGGAGGTCTTGCCCTCACCACCACCGTGCGGGTGGTCGACCGGGTTCATCGCGACACCACGCACCGTCGGGCGGACGCCCTTCCAGCGCATGCGGCCGGCCTTGCCCCAGTTGATGTTCGACTGCTCGGCGTTGCCGACCTCGCCGATCGTGGCGCGGCAGCGGGCGTCGACGTTGCGGACCTCGCCCGACGGCAGACGGAGCTGCGCGTAGGGGCCGTCCTTGGCGACGAGACGCACCGAGGCGCCGGCCGAACGCGCGAGCTTGGCACCGCCACCGGGGCGGAGCTCGATCGCGTGGATGACCGTACCCACGGGGATGTTGCGCAGCGGCAGGTTGTTGCCGGGCTTGATGTCGGCGCCGGCGCCCTGCTCGATGACGTCGCCCTGCTTGAGCTTGTTCGGCGCGAGGATGTAGCGCTTGGTGCCGTCCACGAAGTGCAGGAGCGCGATGCGCGCCGTGCGGTTCGGGTCGTACTCGATGTGCGCGACCTTGGCGTCCACGCCGTCCTTGTCGTGACGACGGAAGTCGATCACGCGGTACTGGCGCTTGTGGCCACCACCGATGTGACGGGTGGTGATCCGCCCCGAGCTGTTCCGGCCGCCGGTCTTGGGCAGCGGACGCAGGAGGGACTTCTCCGGGGTCGAGCGGGTGATCTCAGCGAAGTCGGAGACCGAGGAGCCACGACGACCGGGGGTCGTCGGCTTGTAGTTGCGAATAGCCATGATTTATCCCTCTGGTCCTCAGCCGACAGCCGTGAAGATGTCGATCGAACCGGACTTGAGCGTCACGATGGCACGCTTGGTGTCCTTGCGCTTGCCCAGACCGAACTTGGTGCGGCGGGTCTTGCCCGGACGGTTCAGCGTGTTGATGCCGGCGACCTTGACGTTGAAGATCTTCTCGATCGCGAGCTTGATCTCGGTCTTGTTCGCACGGGGGTCCACGATGAACGTGTACTTGCCCTGGTCGATGAGGCCGTAGCTCTTCTCCGACACGACCGGCGAGATGATGATGTCGCGCGGGTCCTTGTTGAAGCCGCTCATGCGGTGATCTCCTTCGCGGTCTTCGACGCGATGAAGGCGTCGAGGGCGCTCTTGCTGAAGACGATGGCGTCCGACACGAGCACGTCGTAGGCGTTGAGCTGGCCGTACGTGAGCGCGTGGACGTTCGACAGGTTGCGGATGCTCTTGAGCGTCAGCTCGTCATCCGACTCGAGCACGACGAGCACGTGCTTGACGGGCGCGACCTTCTCGAGGAGCGAGCGGGCGGTCTTGGTCGACGGCAGGTCAGCCGAGACGAAGCCCTCCACCGCGGAGATGCGGCCGCCGCGGGCGCGGTCCGAGAGCGAGCCGAGCAGGGCTGCGGCGATCATCTTCTTCGGGGTGCGCTGCGAGTAGTCGCGGGGGGTCGGTCCGTGGACGACACCACCACCGGTGTGCTCAGGTGCACGGACGGAACCCTGACGGGCGCGGCCGGTGCCCTTCTGCTTGAACGGCTTGCGACCGGCACCGCGGACTTCGCCGCGGTTCTTGGTCTTGTGGGTGCCCTGACGCGAAGCGGCGCGCTGCGCGGTGACGACCTGGTGGATCAGCGGGACGTTGGTCTCGACGTCGAAGAGAGCTTCGGGGAGCTCGAGGGTGCCGGAGACGGCACCCGAGGCGTCGAGGATGTCGATCGTGGTGGCCATGATCACTTACCCTTCACGGCGGTGCGGACGAAGACGGAGCGGCCACGAGCACCGGGGACGGCGCCCTTGACGAGCAGCAGACCCTTCTCGGCGTCGACGGCGTGCACCGTGAGGTTGAGGACGGTGACACGCTCGCCACCCATGCGACCGGCCATGCGCATGCCCTTGAAGACACGCGACGGGGTCGAGGAAGCGCCGATCGAGCCGGGCTTGCGGTGGTTGCGGTGCGAACCGTGCGAGGCGGAGACACCGTGGAAGCCGTGGCGCTTCATGACACCCGCGAAGCCCTTGCCCTTGCTCGTGCCGACGACGTCGACCTTCGCGCCGGCTTCGAACGTGGCGTCGACGGTGAGCTCCTGGCCCAGCGTGTACTCGCCCGCGTCGGAGGTGCGGATCTCGGTGAGGGTGCGGCGCGGGGTGACCCCGGCGGCCTCGAAGTGGCCAGCAGCCGGCTTGTTCACCTTGCGGGGGTCGATCTGGCCAGCGGCGATCTGGATCGCCTCGTAGCCGTCGCGCTCCACGTTGCGGATCTGGGTGACCACGTTGGGGCCGACCTCGATCACGGTGACGGGGATGAACTTGTTGTTCTCGTCCCACACCTGGGTCATCCCGAGCTTCTTGCCGAGGAGGCCCTTGACGGTCTTGGTTGAGTTCGCCATCAGTGCAGCCCCCTTACAGCTTGATCTCGATGTTGACGTCGGCCGGCAGGTCGAGACGCATGAGCGAGTCGACGGCCTTCGGCGTCGGGTCGACGATGTCGATGACCCGCTTGTGCGTGCGCTTCTCGAAGTGCTCGCGCGAGTCCTTGTACTTGTGAGGAGAGCGGATCACTGCGATCACGTTCTTCTCGGTGGGGAGCGGCACGGGGCCGACCACAGTTGCACCGGCACGGGTCACCGTGTCGACGATCTTCCGAGCCGACGTGTCGATGACCTCGTGGTCGTACGACTTGAGCCGGATGCGGATCTTCTGTCCCGCCATGTCTTCTGTCCTCTCTGCGCCGCGCACCCTCAGGCCGCCTGACACCGCCGGGTTCCGCCCTGTGCGGACCTGGCTGTTTACGTGAATCACCGGGCGCATCCACTGGGGATGACCGCTGTTCTCCTGTCAACCGCGCGGGCGGACGTGCTGCTGGTGCTCACACCGGCCCGCGTGGACGTGTCGCCTCCCGCACACCGGCGGACCGGCATGGTGGTGGGAGTCGAGCTGTTCTGCTGCCTGCGGCCCAACCCAGCCCTGCTGGACAGGGGGGTTGTGCACTGCCAGAGCAGTGATCCGGCGGGCGCGTACGCCGGCGGAATTTCGGAACCGGACAAGTCTCGCATGTCCCTGCCATCGGTGCAACCCGGGCGTGTCGCGCTCCTCGGCCGGGTCGCCGCCCCCGTCCTGCCGCGGATCCCCCGGCCTGGAGGCTCGGCCCGCGTCCGCCCCGCTCGTCACCTCCGACGCCGTCCCCGACCACCGTTCGCCGGACGCCCGAACGGGCACAGCACCGCGCTGGTGCGCGGTGCTGTGCCCGTTCGTCGTTCGGCTGCGGTCAGTCCTCGTCCGGGACCACCGGCGGCACGAACCACGGCGGGAAGACGGCGACGCGGGGAGCGTGGCCACCGTGCTCGGAGAGGATGTCCTTCACCGCGTGGCGTGCCCGGTCGTTCGGCACGCCGATGACCGCGACCGCGGAGAACGGCACGCTCGGGCCCGCGAGGACCTCGAGCCCCGTCATGTCCGGGTCGGTGAGGTCCGTGCGGCGCAGCAGGTTCGCCGCTGCCTCGGGTCCCACGGCGAAGCGCACGTCCTCGGCGTCGGCGTCGGTGTCCGCGAGGATCACCGAGTCGCCGAACGCCGCGGTGGGGACGACGAGGACGACGTAGTCGACGCCTCGGGCGGTCCGGGCGGCGTCCGACCAGCGGGTCTCGTCGTGCGCGCCACGACGCACCTCGTCCCAGCGGGCGCCGTCGGGCGAGAGCGAGAACGGCACGTGGCCGGCCACGCTCGAGCCGTCGGGCGCGGTCGCGGCGGCACGGGACTCGCGGAGTTCCGGGCTGCTGATGTCGTACGACGGCGTCACCTGGTCGGCGGCGACGATCGCCTGGTCTGCGACGATGCCGTCGAAGTTGTCGATGTGGGTGACGTGGTGTGCGCGCAGCGTGCCGAACACGCGCGCTGCGGGCATCGCGGGCTCTGCAGCACGCAGAGCGGTTGCCTTCGCACGGGCCGGCGAACCGCCGGGGGTCGAGCGCAGGGAGGTGCTCACGCGGGTTCGCCGCGGAGCTGGGGCCTTGGGGACTTCCGGCACGTCACGCTGGCGCGGGGCGCAGATGTCGCAGAGTTCAGTGGGGAATCCGTGGATGCACTCGTCGGTCACGACTGGTGTGGGTCCTTCCGTGCCGCGTGGGGGTGGAACGGCACAAGGTTCTACGGTACGTCATCCAGCCCCGGAGCGGGACCGATCCGCTCATTGCCGGTAGAGCAACGCGCGGACCTCGGCCTCTGCGGCGTGCAGCCGAGCCGGGTCGATCGTCTCCCCGTGGTCGTACGCGTCGAGCAGTCGGGGGTCGATGTAGCTCGCCCGCGCGACCGTCGGGGTGTTGCCGAGGACCTCGCTCGCGGCCTTCACCGCGTGCGACACGGCGCTCTTCCGCTTGCCCACGCCGGTCTGCGGGCCGGTCTTCGCGAGGTCGACCGCCGCGGCGACGGTGCCGTGCAGCGTCCGGAAGTCCTTCGCAGTGAACTCCTCCCCCGCGCGCTCCTTGACGTACGCGTTGATGTCCTCGGCCGACAGCGGCTCCCAGTCGGCACCGCGGGCCTCGCGGTACGACAGCAGCCGCGCGTTCGCACCGCGTCGCTTCATGCCCGCGATCACTCGGGCCAGGTCGGCGTCGTGGATCGAGGACGACCACTCCTGGTGACTCTTGCCGGGGAACGACAGCTCGATGTCGTCGCCGGAGACCTTGGCGTGCGCGCAGAGCAGCGTCGAGAGGCCGCGACTGCCGTGTTCGGTGGCGTACCGCTCGGACCCGACGCGCAGCGAGCCCTGGTCGAGCATCCGGAACGCCGCCGCGAGGGACCGACGCTGGTCCGGCTCCGGCCGACGGAGGTCCTGCGTGACCATGCGGCGGGCGGCGGGCAACGACTCGGCGAGGGCGAGGGCCCTGTCGTACTTGATCTTGTCCATCCGGTCGCGCCAGGACGGGTGGTACATGTACTGCCGCCGACCGGCTCCGTCGAAGCCGGTCGCGATGATGTGGCCGTTCTCGTACGGCGAGATCCAGACGTCCTCCCACGCAGGCGGGATGACGAAGTCCTCGAGGCGCTGGCGCACCTCGGGGTCCGTGACCGTGTTGCCGTCGGGGTCGCGGTACGAGTACCCCTGTCCGCTGCGGACCCGGTGGTAGCCACGACCGTTGGTCTTGGATCTGCGGAGACGTGTCACTCGACCGAGCAAACACGTCGTGCCTGCTCGAGGGAGCAGGAAACGTCGCATTGCGCGTCGGGAGCCCCGGGAAAGACGAAAGCGGGGCCGAGCCCGAAGGCCCGACCCCGCTGTCGCAAGGAACCGGAGTTACTTGATGATCGTCTCGACCGTACCGGCACCGACCGTGCGGCCACCCTCACGGATGGCGAAACGGAGGCCCTCCTCCATGGCGATCGGCTGGATCAGCTCGACCGTCATCGAGACGGTGTCGCCGGGCATGACCATCTCGGTGCCCTCGGGCAGCGTGATGACGCCGGTGACGTCCGTGGTGCGGAAGTAGAACTGCGGGCGGTAGTTCGCGTAGAACGGGTTGTGACGGCCGCCCTCTTCCTTGTTCAGGATGTACGCGTTCGCCTTGAACTCGGTGTGCGGCGTGACCGAACCCGGCTTCACGACGACCTGGCCGCGCTCGACGTCCTCGCGCTTGAGGCCACGAATGAGCAGACCGGTGTTGTCACCGGCGACTGCCTTGTCCAGCAGCTTGCGGAACATCTCGATGCCCGTGACCGTGGTCTTCTGGGTCGCCTTGATGCCGACGATCTCGACCTCGGAGTTGAGGTCCAGCTCGCCACGCTCGACGCGACCGGTGACGACGGTGCCACGACCGGTGATCGTGAAGACGTCCTCGATCGGCATCAGGAAGGGCTGGTCGGTGGCGCGGATGGGGTCCGGCACGCTCTCGTCGACAGCCGCCATGAGGTCCTGGACGGACTTGACCCACTTCTCGTCGCCGTCGAGCGCCTTGAGCGCCGACACCTGCACGACGGGGGCGTCCTCGTCGAACTCCTGCGAGCCGAGGAGCTCACGGACCTCGAGCTCGACGAGCTCCAGGATCTCCTCGTCGTCCACCATGTCGGACTTGTTCAGCGCGACGACGATGTAGGGCACGCCGACCTGGCGGGCGAGCAGCACGTGCTCACGCGTCTGGGGCATGGGACCGTCGGTGGCGGCGACCACGAGGATCGCGCCGTCCATCTGGGCCGCACCGGTGATCATGTTCTTCACGTAGTCAGCGTGACCAGGAGCGTCGACGTGCGCGTAGTGGCGCTTCTCCGTCTGGTACTCGACGTGCGAGATGTTGATCGTGATGCCGCGCTGGCGCTCCTCGGGAGCGTTGTCGATCTGTGCGAAGTCACGGGCCTCGTTGAGGTCCGGGTACTGGTCGTGCAGAACCTTGGTGATCGCCGCCGTGAGCGTCGTCTTGCCGTGGTCGACGTGACCGATGGTTCCGATGTTGACGTGCGGCTTGGTGCGCTCGAACTTGGCCTTGGCCACTGTGGGTCCTCCTCAGGACTCGGATGCGACACCCCCGGAGGCAACCCTGTCGGGGTGCTGCTCCGTTGGTCCGCGGTGTGTGTGTCTGTACTTTACTTGGTGGCGAGGGGCCCGTCGCCGGGCGCCCCCGCCTGTGGAGAACACGCTCGAGAGAGCGTTACTCTCCCTTGGCCTTCGCGACGATCTCCTCGGCGACGTTCGACGGGACCTGGTTGTAGGTCTCGAAGGTCATCGAGTAGACGGCACGACCGGAGGTCTTCGAACGAAGGTCCCCGACGTAGCCGAACATCTCGGACAGCGGCACGCTCGCGCGGACCACCTTGACGCCCGAGGCGTCCTCCATCGCGGCGATGTTGCCACGACGGGAGCTCAGGTCACCGATGACGTCGCCCATGTACTCCTCGGGCGTACGGACCTCGACGGCCATGATCGGCTCGAGGATCACCGGACCGGCCTTGCGAGCCGCTTCCTTGTACGCGATCGAGCCGGCGATCTTGAACGCCATCTCGGACGAGTCGACGTCGTGCGCCGCGCCGTCCTTGAGGATGGCCTTCACGCCGACCGTCGGGTACCCGGCGAGGATGCCGACCTGCATGGCGTCCTGGATGCCGGCGTCCACCGAGGGGATGTACTCACGGGGGATGCGACCACCGGTGACGGCGTTCACGAACTCGTAGACCTTCTCGGAGGTGACCTCCATCGGCTCGAGCGCGATCTGCACCTTCGCGAACTGACCGGAGCCACCGGTCTGCTTCTTGTGGGTGTAGTCGTAGCGCTCGACGACCTTCGTGAGGGTCTCGCGGTAGGCCACCTGGGGCTTGCCGACGTTCGCCTCGACGTGGAACTCACGCTTCATGCGGTCGACCAGGATGTCGAGGTGGAGCTCGCCCATGCCCTTGATCGTGGTCTGACCGGTCTCCGCGTTGAGCTCGACGCGGAACGTCGGGTCCTCCTCGGCGAGCTTCTGGATGGCCGTGGAGAGCTTCTCCTGGTCAGCCTTCGTCTTCGGCTCGATCGCGACCTCGATGACGGGCTCGGGGAACGTCATCGACTCGAGGACGACCTGGTCCTGCGGGTCGCAGAGCGTGTCGCCCGTGGTCGTGTCCTTGAGGCCGATGACCGCGTAGATGTGACCGGCGGTGACGTTGTCGACCGGGTTCTCCTTGTTGGAGTGCATCTGGAAGATCTTGCCGATGCGCTCCTTCTTGCCCTTGGTCGAGTTGATGACCTGTGCACCGGACTCGATGTGGCCCGAGTACACGCGGACGTAGGTCAGACGACCGAAGAACGGGTGCACGGCGACCTTGAAGGCCAGCGCGGAGAAGGGCTCGGAGGCCTCCGGCTTGCGGATGATCTCCTTCTCTTCGTCCTTGACGTCGTGACCGATCATCGGCGGGACGTCGAGCGGCGACGGCAGGTAGTCGATGACCGCGTCGAGCATCGGCTGGACGCCACGGTTCTTGAACGCGGAACCGCAGAGGACCGGGTAGATCTCGCTGTTGACGGTGAGCGTGCGGATCGCGGACTTGATCTCGGCGACCGAGAAGTCCGTGTCGCCCTCGAGGTAGCGCTCCATGAGCTCGTCGTTGGCCTCGGCCACGCGCTCGATGAGCTTCTCGCGGTACTCGGCAGCACGGTCGGCGAGGTCCGCGGGGATCTCCTCGATCTCGTACTTCGCGCCCATCTGGACGTCACCCTTCGCGTCGCCGCGCCAGGTGAGTGCACGCATCTCGACGAGGTCGACGACGCCCTCGAAGGACGACTCCGCACCGATCGGGAGCTGCAGCACGAGGGGCTCCGCACCGAGGCGGTTCACGATCGTGTCGACGGTGAAGTAGAAGTCCGCGCCGAGCTTGTCCATCTTGTTGACGAAGCAGATGCGCGGGACGTTGTACTTGTCCGCCTGACGCCACACGGTCTCCGACTGGGGCTCGACGCCCTCCTTCCCGTCGAACACGGCGACGGCACCGTCGAGGACGCGGAGCGAGCGCTCCACCTCGACCGTGAAGTCAACGTGACCGGGGGTGTCGATGATGTTGATCTGGTTGTTGTCCCAGAAGCAGGTCGTCGCGGCCGACGTGATCGTGATGCCGCGTTCCTGCTCCTGCGCCATCCAGTCCATCGTGGCTGCGCCGTCGTGGACTTCACCGATCTTGTGCGTGATGCCCGTGTAGAACAGGATGCGCTCGGTGGTCGTGGTCTTGCCGGCATCGATGTGCGCCATGATGCCGATGTTGCGGACCTTGTTCAGGTCGGTGAGCACGTCCTGTGCCACAGGGTTCCTCCGGAAGAGTTGTAGGAGAGATGGCGTCCGTCAGGGCGCCGGGGTTCTTGACCACCGGCACCCTGACGAGGCCGGTGACTACCAGCGGTAGTGCGCGAAGGCCTTGTTCGACTCGGCCATCTTGTGGGTGTCCTCGCGACGCTTGACAGCGGCACCGAGGCCGTTGGAGGCGTCGAGGATCTCGTTCATGAGACGCTCGGTCATCGTCTTCTCGCGACGAGCCTTGGCGTACGAGGTCAGCCAGCGGAGCGCCAGCGTGTTCGCACGGTGCGGCTTGACCTCGACCGGGACCTGGTAGGTCGAGCCACCGACGCGGCGGCTGCGGACCTCGAGGGTCGGTCGGACGTTGTCGAGCGCCTTCTTGAGCGTGACGACGGCGTCCTGGCTGTTCTTCGACGAGACACCTTCGAGCGCGTCGTAGACGATGCGCTCGGCGAGGCCCTTCTTGCCGTCGAGGAGGATCTTGTTGACGAGCTGGCTGACGATCGGTGCGCCGTAGACGGGGTCTGCGACGACGGGGCGCTTGGGGGCTGGACCCTTACGAGGCATCTGACTAACCCTTCTTCGCGCCGTAGCGGCTACGCGCCTGCTTACGGTTCTTGACGGCCTGCGTGTCGAGGGCGCCTCGGATGATCTTGTAGCGCACGCCGGGGAGGTCCTTCACACGACCGCCGCGGACGAGCACCATCGAGTGCTCCTGCAGGTTGTGGCCCTCACCCGGGATGTAGGCCGTGACCTCGGTGCCGTTCGAGAGCTTCACACGAGCGACCTTGCGCAGTGCCGAGTTGGGCTTCTTGGGGGTGGTGGTGTAGACGCGGGTGCACACACCACGCTGCTGGGGGTTCGCCTTGAGTGCCGGCGCCTTGGTCTTGACGACCTTGGGCGTACGACCCTTGCGGACCAGCTGCTGAATAGTAGGCAACTGTTCTCCTGGTTCTCGCTCGTGGTTCTCTGGCCGACGCGGTCCGTCGGCATCCTCGCCCACGCAGACGACCGCCGAAGTGGCAGATCGTGGTCCGGGGGCGGACTGTCCGGTCGTGGTCATCGACCAGCCGGACTTTCAGGGCGCGCCCGAGGGCGCACACCCAGATGAGACTACCTGCGTCACCGGGCGAAATCAATCCGGGCGCGTCGCCCTGGAGGCCCGTGGTGTCGGCCGTCGGCGAACGCCGCGACCGTCGGCCGCTCCCGCTGGGCGCGGGGCGCTCCCCGTGGCCGGGCACGTCGACGAGCGGGCGGGTCCCGGAGTGGTGACCACGGCCTCCCGGCCGGGTGTGACCTGGGGTCTCGGCCAGGTGGGACGGCTTCAGGAACCGGTGTCCGACGAACCGTTGCCGATCGCCGAGACGAAGGTCGCACCGGCGTCCGAGAAGCCGGTGACGTAGCCGCTGGCGTTGACGTTGATCGGGCCGGCGGTCGCGGTGCCGGTGCCGGCCGGGCCGGTGAAGGCCGCGGTGAACGTCGCCGAGCCGAAGGACGACGTCGTGACCATCCACCCCTTGGTCAGCCAGCCGTCGACCTGCACGGTGGGACGGGTGTCGAGCGTCCACTTCTGGTTCGTGTAGGTGTTCGCCGGGTTCTCGCCGTAGGCGTAGAAGCTGCACCCGCTCGGTGCCGCCTCGGTCGAGGCGATGCAGGCGTCCACCCAGGCGTCGACGGCGGTCGTGGCGGCCTGCTTGCCGGCTGCCGTGAGCGAGGTGGTCATCGAGACCGGGCTGGAGCTCGTCTCGCCGAACCCGAGGACCCGCGCCGTCGTGGCCTTGGCCGAGAACCACTTGCCGCCGTCCACGGCGACGTCGTACGTGCCGGGGAGCGCTCGCAGCGCGACCGCGCCGGAGGAGTCCGTGCGGGTGCGCTGCCCGGCGATCGCGACGGCCGTCCTCGGCGGCCCCGTCACGGCCACGTCGACCGAGCCGAGGGTCGGCGCACGGAGCTGCCACCTCGGGAAGACACCCCAGTCGGTGCCGACCTGCTCGAGCGTGAACGTCGCGGGGACCCGGCGGCCCGACTGCGTGAGGTAGACGCCCACCGTCGCGGTGTCGCCACTGCGCTCGACGGCGGCGACGCGGTAGCCGGTGACCCGGCCCGACGCCTTGGCGTACGCAGCATCGGTCAGCAGCACGTCGGACTTCGAGTGGCGGATGCCGGCAGCCGACAGGGCGTCGTCGACGTGACCGGTGCTGAGGTCGTCGAGGAAGGCCTCGACCTGGCGCTCCGGTGCGTGTGAGGCGCTGCCGACCGAGTAACCGACCAGGCCGGCGACCGCGAGCAGCACGACCGCCGTTGAGCCGGCGATGATGCCGATGAGCTGGCCGCGGCGGAGGCGCCGGCGGGGGCTGCGGGGGCTGCTGGTGCTGTTGGTGCCGGCGGGGGCGGACACCGCGGGCGGTGCCTCGTGCGTGCCGCTGATGTCGGCGATGCGGGGGACGGAGGTCCAGCCGGTGTCGGGCTGGCGGTTCTCGGCCTGGCGGTTCTCGGCCTGGCCGGTCGCGGGCTGGCGGTTCTCGGCCTGGCCGTTCGGCTGGCCGTTCTCGGCCTGGCCGGCCGCGGTCGGCTGGTCGGTCATGGATCCCCCGTCGTCACTGCCGGTTCGGTCCTCCGGCAGCATCGAGCCTACCGGCGACCGACGTCACTGCGACTGCTTGGGCTGGTGCCGCGCGAGGCTGACCCCGCCGACGACGCAGAGGAGTGCGACGACGACCGAGCTCACGACGAACGGGCCGAGGGCGTACCCGGCGGGGAACACCAGGAGCTCCGTGACGTCGTGACGGATCAGCGCGTAGCCGACCGCGCCGATGCCGAGCATGACGAGGTACGCGGTGGCGGCCGCGACGAGCCCGGTGACGCCGGGGTTGCCGTCGCGGATGCCGAGCGCGGTCGCGAACAGGACGACGACCGCTCCCCCGACGACCATGGCCGGGCCGAGGTACGGGGTCGCGTCGGTCTGGGTGATCACCTCGACGTTCGCGAGCAGGGACTCGAAACCGGTCACGGCGATCACGAGGGCGACGAACAGGACGGACGTCATCGTCGCCACGAGCCATCGGGACATGCAGCGATCGTAGCGTCGAGGGCTCTGGACGTGTGCGGCTCGGTGCGGGCGAGTCCGTCCTGCGCAGGGAGGTGCTGCTGGGCGGCGGCGCTCACGGTCGCCGGTGCGATGGTCGGGCGGGCGGGATCAGCCGTCGGACGCGGGGGCGTCGGTCTGCGTGCCCTGTGCTGCCTTGGCGTCGGCGAGCACGTAGACGTACCCGGAGAGGGTCCATGACGTGGACGGCGCGGACTCGCCCTCGACGCCGTCGTCCTTCTGCGAACCGATGTCGTTCACCAGGAACAGACGGGTGCCGTGCTGCATGCCCTTCGTGAATGCGAGCGCCTGGGCGAAGTCACCCGTGACGTCGATGCTCACCGCGATCGTGGAGAAGTTCGCGGGTGTGATCGAGCTGTTCGTGACGGGCTGTGGCGCCGTGGGGACCGACGGCGATGCCACCGGGGACGGCGTCGCCGACGCGGAAGCCGAGGGCGGTGACGAGGCGGTGCTCGCGGCCGCGGCCTGCGGCGGGGTGTACGCAGCAGCGTTCGAGGTCGTGATGCCCGCCACGGTCACACCGCTGGCGAGTGCGACCTGGTCGATCTCCTTGTAGAACGCCGCTGTGTCCGCAGTCGATGGCACGGACGCCTGAAGGGTCGTGAGGTCGGCCTTCATCGCGTCGAGCTTCTTCGACTGCGTCGCGAGACGGTCGAGTTCGGCCTGGTAGGTGCGGTTCGTCGCCTCGATGTCCTGCTGCTGGGACCGGTTCGCGGCCGCCTGGGCGAGCTGCGGCTGCACTCCGAGCAGGGCGCCGCCGGCCACGATGAGCAGGCCGACGGCCACGGCGATGACGAGTTGCAGTCGGTTCCTGGTCACTTCGTCTCCTCCGAGTACCGGCCGTCGAACGCGCTGTCGTCGATGTGGACCGTCATGTTCACGGTGTAGTGCCGCGTGGTCTCGTCGAGCGTCACGGCATCGACGTTCGCGTCGACGAATCCGGGGAGCCCGTGCACCCGGTCGAGCCAGTCGGGGACCGACGGCAGCGTCGGGCTGTCGGCCTCGAACCCGAGCGTCGCGACGCGGGCGCCTTCGAGCGGCGTCGAGGCCTGTGCGTAGGTCGCGAGCGGTGATGCCGAGTCCACGTCGATGCCGGAGATCGTCACCCCGGTGGGCAGGGAGTCCTGCACCTGCTGGAGGTAGGAGCTCCAGTCGATCTCCGTGGACCCGCCGACCGCCTGCCCTGCCTGGACGAGCCCGGTCCGCGCTTCGGTGTCGCGGACCGCCGAGTACTGCCCCTGCTGCTGCAGGAGCGAGGTGCTCTGGGACTGGGCGAGTCGGAGGTGCTGCTCCGCCGAGACGTTCGTCACGGTCGCCGCACCGACGCCCAGCACGGTCGCCACGCCGACGACGACGACACCGAGCCAGGCGCGCCGAGCGATCGTCCGCTGCCGACGGTCGATGAGGACCTCGGTGGGCAGCAGGTCGACGCGCGGCACGCCGCCGATGACGAGCGCCTTGCCCGCACCACGGCGTTGCTGCTTCGAGCGCTCGCCCTGGTCCTCCACGACCCGGGTGACCGGCATCCGCACACCACGCTGTTTCGGGCGCCGCGTCGACTTCTCGCCGGTCGGCTTCTCCAGGATCTCCGTCATGCGGCTCGTCCTCCCGCTGCCAGGCTCCAGGCCACGGCCATCGCCGGGGCCTTGTCCGCGATGATGCCCGGGTCGATCGACCGTGCGAGCCGTGCCTCGGCGAACGCGTCGCCGTTCGTGGTGGGGACGCCCGTGGACTCGGCGAGGGCCTCGCGGAGCCCGGGCAGCTCCCGCGCGCCGCCGGCGAGGAGGACACGGTCGACGGGCTGGCCGCCGCCCTTGGTGTTGACGAAGTAGTTCAACGTGTTGCGCACACTTGAGATGAGCTCGTGCCCGGCTTCCCGGATGACGGCTGCGGCACGCATGTCGTCCGGGGTCCGCGCGCGGTCCCCCATGCCGATGTAGCGCTTGACGAGCTCCGCTTGTTCGAGCGGGACCTCGAGTCGAGCGGCGATCTGCTTGGTGAGGTCGTCCCCACCCGTCGGGATGATGCGGACGAACTGCGGGATGCCGTCCACCGTCACGACGACGGTGGTCGTGTTCGCAGCCAGTTCGACGAGCGCGACGGAACCCACTGAGCTCGTGGACGGCACGAAGACCCGGCTGAGGGCGAACGGGATGAGGTCGACGCCGACGGGGTTGAGACCGGCGAGCTGCACCGCGCGGACGTTCGCGAGCACCGCGTCCTTGATCGCCGCGACGAGGAGGCCCTGGACGACCGGACGGCCGTCCTCGACCGACTCCGAGATCGGGTAGAAGTCGAGGATCGCATCGCCGACCGGGACGGGGAGGAGGTCCTGCACCTGGAAGGGCAGCGACTCGCGGATGCGGGCCATCGGCGCCTTCGGCACGGTGAGGTCGCGTGACAGGACGCGCTGGTTCCCGACGCCCAGGGCGACGTCCTTCGTCCGGAACCGACCGAGCGACCAGAGCTGCTTGAGCGCACCGGCGACGGTGTTGGGCTCGAGGACCTCACCTCGGCTCGTGGCCCCTTCGGGTACCGCGATCTCGGCGAAGCGCATGATCGAGGTCGCCCCACGGGACCCCGTGGACACCTCGACAGCGCGGATGGACGCACTGCCGATGTCGATGCCGACGATGTTGCTCGCCATGGTGGTCGCCTTTCTCGGGCAGGTCAGGTGAGGCCGATGAGGCCGAGGTACGCGCTCCAGATGCCGTCGCCGGCGAGGATGCCGACCCAGGCGCCCGCGAGCATCCACGGGCCGAACGGGATGCCACTCCCTCGTCTGGCTCGCCGCGCTGCGACGAGCCCGATCGCGAAGATAGCCCCGAGGGCGAAGCCACCGAAAGCTCCCACTGCGAGGGGTCCCCATCCGAGGTACGCGAGGACGAGCCCGAGCACGCCGGCCAGTTTGACGTCCCCCATGCCCATGCCGCCCGGGACGGCGACCGCCAGCGCGAAGTACCCGACCGCGAGCACGAGCATGCCGATGACACCGCGGAGCAGCGCGGACCAGTCGCCGGTGGTCGCCGAGCACACGGCGAGGAGCACCAGGAGCACGACGTACGCGGGGAGGACGATCGCGTCGGGGAGACGGTGCGTGTCGAGGTCGATCAGGGCCAGCGCGACCGTGATCGCCATGAGGTACAGCATCGCCACCAGGGACACCGAGACGGTCGCCACGGACCCGGCCCCGGTCCTGGCGATCACGACGGCCGCCACGACGGCGAAGAGCACCCCGGTCGCCGCTTCGACGAGCGGGTAGCGCGCGGAGATCCGCGACCCGCAGTCGCGGCAGGCGGCACGCAGCACCAGCCAGGACACGACCGGGATGTTGTCGACCCCACGGATCTCGTGGCCGCACGACGGGCAGGCACTCGCAGGACGGACGACCGAGAGGCCGGCGGGCACGCGGTACACGACGACGTTCAGGAAGGACCCGATGAGCAGGCCGAAGACCCCCGCGAGACCGACCAGGACCACGGCGAGCTGCTGGACGGCGGTCACACGCACGCCCCGTCCTTCTTCGCACAGTCGCCGTTCACGGCGTAGGCAGGGGAGACCTCACCGATCGTCGTGACGCCGTACGTGGTCGTCACCGGGTTGAGGAAGCTCGGCGGCGCCGTGTGCTTGAGGCGGGCGTCGTAGCCGTAGGCCTTCTTGTAGCCGTTGCCACCGGAACGCACCACACCACGGAACTTCTGCGCGATCGCGCCGTAGATCGTGAGGGTGCCGCGGTCCCCGCCGAAGGCGTTGTTCTGGACCTGGAAGGTGTGCGCCGCGGAGATGATGGCGGCGTCGATCTCCCGGTCGTAGTCGTCCAGCATCGCCGCCGAACACGTCGACCGTCCGCAGGCGACACTCGAGATCGGGTTCCACACCATCACCGCGTTCGTGGCAGTCAGCCCGAGCATGTCGGACCCGCGGTCGAGGTAGGTGAGGTCGCCGGTCACGTAGAGGTAGTTCTCGGCCGCCACCGTCACCTGACCGTCGAGCACCCCGTGGACGAAGGCGTCACCCGACCGCGACCCGTAGCTGCAGGGGCTGGTGCTGAGCTGGGTCTCACCGCTCCGCGGGTACCCGACGCCGTTCCCGGTGTTGCACGAGTCCCGCAGCGTGGTCGTCGAGGTGGCGTTCGCGTCGTTCGACAGCGGGACGTTCTGGACGTACACCAGGTTGTTCGCCGGGACCGGTACGGTCGCGCCGCCGGCCGAACCGAGCTGACCGGCGCCGGTCCCGACGGCGCCGCACGCCGCCGGTGTCTGGCCCTGGGTCGGATTCGCGGCGTCGGTCTGGGTCTTGACCGACCGCGGGGACTTCACCGTCATGCTGCCGTTGGGGTTGAAGGTGATGTCGGTCGGGCCGGTGTACATGCACCCCGGCTGCCGCGTCGATGCCGTGCCGGTGTTGTACTGCGTCGCCGCCTTCTGCTGCGCGTTCGTCGAGGGCATCCCGATCGTCGACGTGAAGGACGGCTGCGTCACCCCGGCCGGGAAGGTCTGGCCGCCACAGCTCGCACCGGTCGAGTCCGTCCGGGTGTACCGGAGCCCTGACGTGGGGTTCGACGTGGAGGGCTGCTTGGTGAAGGTCGCCTGGCAGATGCGCATCGTGTCGTTCGAGTGCGCCGGACCGTCGATCGAGTCTCCGCCGTCGAAGGCGATCTCACCGCAGAGGTTCGTCCTGGAGGTCGGACGCCCCTCCCAGGCGTGCTTGACGCAGGTCCCGGTGTCGGCGTTGGTCAGCACCGGGTCCTGGATCTCGTAGTCGGTGAAGTACAGGAAGTCGATGAAGCCCTGCTGACGGATGCTCGCCGTCACCGACCGGACGGCCGAGCCGACCTTGCCGGTCGCCCGGACCCGGATCACGCCGGTGTCGTAGTACTTGGATGCATCCACCTCGTAGCGGTAGGCGGACCGACCGTCACCCCCCGGCACGGCTGCCCACGTGCCGGCGGTCCCCGTCCCGAAGGCGGCGTTCGTGGCCCCGCCCGTCGGCAGGACCAGCGCGGAGCTCGTCGACGAGAACGGCGCGGCGGGGTTGCCGTACTTCGTGTAGCCGGTGTCGTTCGACAGCCGGGCCTCGTAGTCCTCGACACCGGCGTACGCGGCACTCAGCGCAGCGTTCCAGTCCGAGTCGGACGACGACTTCTTGATGCCGGCGACGGCGACCGTCGTGGCGGTGGCGATCATGAACACGACCACCGTGCCGAAGATGATGGCGATGGCGAGGGCCATGCCGCGGTCGTCCCGCAGGGCGTCGAGGTGCAGCAGCCGTCGGAGTCGGATCATGTCGGGTCCCCCGTGGGTTCGAGCAGGTTCGGCAGCCCCACGGTGTTCTGCAGGGTGATGCCGTTCCGGAGGGCGCTCGCGGTCGACGAGACGCGGATGGAGATCTGCACGAACGCGACCCGGTCCGCCTGGGCGGCTGAGAGCACCCCGGTCGCCGGGTCCGGCGTCAGGGCGTCCTTCTTGATGTCGAGGTACTGGAACACCTGCACACCCGACGCCGCGGGCACCTCGATCGAGGTCGCGATGGTCTGCGTCCTCCCGGCACCGCCGAACGACCAGTACGCGTTGTCGGTCGTCGTGCCGGCGACGATCGTCTCGGTCAGCGCCCCTGCCGGGGTCAGGGCGAACGTGACCTGCTGCGGCACCGACACGCGCCCGGTCGACACCAGCGTGGTGAAGGAGAGGCTCTTGCCACCCGCGGCGATGAACGCCGGGCTGTCGTTGAGGCCGACGCGGGCGTTGTCCGCCGCGCCCCTGACCATCTTGACCATCTCGTTCATGGCGGTGGACGCGACGCGGCTGTTCTGGTCGCGTGCCGCGGCGAAGGTCGTCGCGCGGGTGATCGAGTAGAACGTGCCGCCGACGATCGCCAACAGGACCGCGAAGAGCGAGATCGCGACCAGCAGCTCGACCAGGGTCAGCCCGGCGTCCTGCCGGAGGCGTCCGGCGATGCGGTCCCTGATGGCGATCACGGGGCGGTCCTCGGGTCGAGGGTGACCGAACCGGCGTTCAGGATGACGCCGATGATGCCCTTCGCCGTGCGGTTCACCGGGATCGAGAGCGAGCTCTGCTGACTCGTGATCGTCCACGTGCCGTACGGCAGGGCCACGGTCACGTCCACGGTGCCGCTCGAGCCGGTGGCGGTCCGGGAGAACGCGAGCGTCTGCCCGATCTTGCACCCGGGGTCATCGCCCGCCGCCGCGGCCGTCCTCGCCGTGAGGATCGTGTCCGACTTGTTGATCGTCAGGGTGACCAGGCCCATGGTGACGGTGCCGGCCAACTGGTCCTTCGACACCGCCGGGGTGGGCGTCTTGCCCGTCCGACCGTCGGCCGCACTGGGCCACATCGTCGGGTCCGTGGAGAGGCAGCTGTTCGGGTTGACCGAGCCGTCCGCCTTCGTGACGTTGGAGTCGTAGGGCCCTGGGTAGACGACGTAGCCGGACGGGATGGGGCTGAGGTACTGGGTGGACGGCGTGCCGGTGGCCTTGTAGGTGCCGTAGGTGCTGACGAACGAGGTCGTGAGGTTCGTGGGGAGCAGCGGGGACGACCCGTTGCTGCCGTAGGTCATCGCGACGGCGATGGCCGGGTCGTAGTTGAACGCGGCGCCGCTGGACTGCCCCTCCCGCACGACGACCGTCTTCGTCGGCGCGGCTGCCTGGTCCTGGTCGCGGTACTGCGCTCCGCCGGGGCCGGCGAGCGTCACGGTGTACGTGCCGGGGGTCACCTTGATCGCGACGGTGCACCCGTCGCTGTTCGTCAGGTCGGGTGTCGTCGCCAGCGGGGCTGCCTTGTTCCCGGGCACCACCGAGGTCGGCGCGGGGACGATGGCAGCCGCGATGCCTGCGATGCCGCCCGACCCCGTGATCGACTGCACCTGGACGAGGATCGTCCCGAGCGTCGGGTCGTTGATCTTCGTGGACGGTGAGAAGACCGTCTCCTGCACGACCGGCGCCGCCGACCCCATGCCCGGCCAGGTGACCTTGATGTGCACGTTGAGGAAGAGCAGCTGCGCGGTGCCGCCCGTGGCCGAGGCGGTGCACCGGTTGGTCGTGCCGTCCGTGTACTGCCAGTCGAGCGTGCGCTTGACCGTGTACGTCCGGCCGTCGACCGGCACCGGGTCGGAACGACCGCCCATGCCGGTGATGTTGTCCTGGGCCTCGATGCGCGCGGCGTCGATCGCGCTCGCCGCGAGGTTCGTCGCCTGTGCGCGGGCCGAGTTGTCCGACGTGACGCGCATGACCGACGCGATGCCGACGAGCGCGCCGGTGATGATCATCCCGAAGACGGTGATGGCGACGATGACCTCGACGAGGGTGAAGCCGGAGTCATCCGAGTCCAGTCGTCGCCGTGCGGCGTGTGCGATGCGGATCATGCTTCACCTCGTTCCTGGTCAGGACGGCGGAAGGGGAGCCAGACGTGCTGGCTCCCCTCCATCCGGTTGTTCGACTGCTCGGACTACTTGGCCGCGGTGAAGAGGCCGGTGTCGGCGCAGGTGCCGGCCTTGGCACCAGCGGTCTCGGTGGCGGCGAACGTCTTGTCCGTCGTGCTCGTCCCCTGGACGCAGAAGTTCTTGCCGTCCGCGCTCTTGGTGAACTTCATCGACTTCTCAGAGTCCGACCAGGTGACACCGGCGTCGGCCCAGGTCTGGCCGCCGGTGACGGCCGCCTTCGTGATGTCGGCCGAGCTGGCGAGCGTGGCCGCCGCCGGCAGCGTGTTGCTGTTCTGCGTGGAGATGCTCACCACGGCGGTCTTGAAGTTGGAGACGTCGTTCTGGACGCCCGAGTCCTTCGCGTTGTTCTGCACGCCGAGGTACACCGGGATGGCGATCGCGGCGAGGATGCCGATGATGATCACCACGACCAGGAGCTCGATGAGGGTGAAGCCCTTGTCGTTGTTCTCGACGAGGCCGTTGCGGCGAGCGTTCAGCTTGCCCATGAGAGCGGAGTACATGTGCTCTTTCCATTCTTTCGAAATGTGACGGTAAATGGTGTCGGGGGCTGTGCTCTGCCGCCAGGTAGAAGCGTATTGACGGTGGTTTCCCGGCATAATCCCGAGAACGGGGGGTGACCGGGCAAGAAAATGCCCCCAGTAGCGGGGGCATTCGTCTTCGGCGGACCCCCGTGCGGGGGCGTGCAGCGTCAGTGGATGAGCGACGTGATCTTGAAGATCGGCAGGTAGAGCGCGACGATCATGCCGCCGACCACGACGCCGAGGAACGCGATGAGCAGCGGCTCGATGAGCGAGGTCAAGGCCTCGGTCGTGGATTCCACTTCATTGTCGTAGAACACCGCGATCTTTTCGAGCATCACTTCGAGGGAACCCGCGTCCTCACCGACGGCGACCATCTGTGAAACCATTTCCGGGAACACTTTCTCCTGGGCGAGCGGTCCTGCGATCGACTCACCTTTCCGCACCGATTCCGCAACGCGCTCCAACGCCCGCTGGACGACGAAGTTGTTCGAGACCTCGCCGACGATCTGCAATGCCTGGAGGATGGGGACACCGGCACCGATCATGTTCGAGAAATTGCGAGCGAACCTCGCGATGACGATCTTCCGGTTGAGCTGTCCGAACACCGGCAGCCGGAGCTTCACCGGGTCGACGAACGCCCGCACGCGGTCGGTGTTCTTGTTCGCGCGCCACCAGAATGAGAAGGCGACCACCGCGACGAGCAGCACCGGTCCCACGTAGGTCATGGCGTGCGACATGTAGACGAGCATCAACGTGGGCAGCGGGAGCTGACCGCCGAGACCGGAGAACATCTTCTGGAAGATCGGCACGATGAACACGAGCATGACGACGACCGCGACGAGCGACATCACCAGGACGACCACGGGGTAGGTCATCGCCGACTTGATCGTCGACCGGAGCTTGTGCTCCTTCTCGAAGTTCGTCGCGATGGAGTCCATGGCCTGGTCCAGGAAGCCTCCGGCCTCACCCGCCCGGATCATGTTGATCATGATCGGCGGGAAGTCGACCGGGTACTTCGCGACCGCGTCGGACAGCGAGACGCCGCGTTCGACGTCGTCACGGACCTTGCCGAGGATGTCCTGGAGCTTCTTGTTCTCGGTCTGGTCGGCCAGGATCGTCAGCGCCCGGAGCAGCGACAGCCCCGACGACAGCATGGTCGACGCCTGGCGCGCCATGATCGCGAGGTCCTTGAGTCCGACGCCCTTCTCGAACCCCGGGATCTTGATCTCGGTCTGCAGCCCGGTGCCGGCCTTGGCCTCGCTGATGTCGATCGGCGAGACGCCCATGCCGCGCAACCGTGCGACGACGGCACCTTCAGACGCGGCGTCGAGCCGCCCCTTGACGAGCTTGCCGGCGCCGTCCCGCCCGCGGTAGTCGAATGCGAGTGACATCAGTGGCCTCCGGAGAACTTGTCGCCGAAGTCGATCTCGCTCGCGGCGATGGCCGCGGCGGACGAGTCGGACGGGGACTCGACGCGCTGGACGAGCCGGTCGAAGCCCTCGTGGTCGTGGACCTTCTCCATCGCCGCGGTGCGGGTGACGGTGCCGACGTTGACGAGCTCGGCGAGGTCCTGGTCCATCGTGTGCATGCCCGCGTCACGCCCGGCCTGCATGGCCGAGGTGATCTGGTACGTCTTGCCCTCGCGCACCAGGTTCGCGATGGCGGGGGTGGTCTTCATGATCTCCGTGGCGACGACGCGACCGGAGCCGTTGGCCTTCGGCACGAGGGTCTGGCAGACGACGCCCTCGAGCGTCGAAGCCAGCTGCGTCCGGATCTGCCCCTGCTGGTGTGGCGGGAAGACGTCGATGATGCGGTCGATCGTGCCGGGGGCGCTCTGGGTGTGCAGGGTCGCGAACACCAGGTGCCCGGTCTCGGCCGCGGTCAGGGCGACGGAGATCGTCTCGAGGTCGCGGAGCTCGCCGATCAGGATCACGTCGGGGTCCTGGCGCAGGACGTGCTTCAGGGCGGCGGCGAACGAGCGGGTGTCCGCACCGACCTCGCGCTGGTTGATGATCGCCTTCTTGTGGTCGTGCATGAACTCGATCGGGTCCTCGACCGTCACGATGTGGTCGGCACGGGTCTCGTTGACCAGGTCGATGAGCGCGGCGAGGGTCGTCGACTTGCCGGAGCCGGTCGGGCCGGTGACGAGCACCAGACCGCGGGGCAGCTTCGCGAACTCCGACACGTGCGCCGGGATGCCGAGCTGCTTGAGGGTCTTGATCTTCGTCGGGATGATGCGGAAGGCGGCGCCCCAGTTGCCGCGCTGCTGGTAGTAGTTCACACGGAAGCGGTACTCCGGCGACAGCGAGTAGGCGAAGTCGAGTTCCTGCTGCTCGTCGAACTGGGCGGCCTGCTCGGGCGACAGCAGCGTCTTGAGGGCCGCCACCACCTTGTTCCGCGCCCAGGGACCGCCGGGCACCGCCGGGCGGAGGGAGCCGTCGACGCGCACCGTGGGTGCGGCGTCGGCGGTCAGGTGGAGGTCCGAGGCGCCCTGGTAGACGACCTGCGCGAGCGCGGTCAGCAGGTCGGGGTCGGCGACCTCGCGCGCGTGGTGGGTGAAGTGGATCTCCGACGCGTCCGAGCTGGGCAGCACCGTCGTCACGGGAGCCGCAGCCGGGGTGGGGAGCGTTGCGTCGGGGTAGCCGTAGCTCGCGGTCGACGGTGGGACCGCGGCCGGCGGGGTCGCCGGGGCGGCGTGCGGCTGCGCCACCGGCACGGCCACCGGCGATCCGGACGGCGCAGGCCATCCGCCGACGTCGTCGCCGAGGTCGTACACGGGGACGACGGGCACGGGCTCGGGCGGGGCCACGGTCGGCTGGGCACCGGTCTGGGCCAACCGGGCAGCGCGACGCGACCCGATCTCGTGCCCCGGGCGGCCGGGGTGCCAGCCGGCGACGGGCTCGTCGCCGGCGGTCGTGATGTCGTATACCGAGTCGCTCATCGTGATCGTCCTCTGCCTCGCTACGCGACCACGCGCAGGATCTCGTCGATGCTCGTCATGCCGAGCTTGACCTTCTCCCACCCGTCCTGCCGGAGGGTGAGCATGCCCTGGTCCTGCGCGACGCGGCTGATCTCGGCGCTCGAGGCCCGGGCGACTGCGAGCCGCTCGATCTCCTCGGACACGGTCATGACCTCGTGCAGGGCGATGCGGCCGCGGTACCCGGTGTTCGAGCACACGGCGCAGCCGACCGGGGCGAAGAACGCGGGGACGTCCTGTCCGTGGATGAACCCGAGGGCGCGGAGCTGCTCGGGCTCGTAGACCGCAGGCGCCTTGCACCGGTCGCAGAGCTTGCGCGCGAGACGCTGGGCGACGACGCAGTCGAGCGCGGAGCCGACGAGGAAGGGCTCGATGTCCATCTCGGTCAGGCGGGTGACGGCCGAGGGGGCGTCGTTCGTGTGGAGCGTGGAGAGCACGAGGTGACCGGTGAGCGAGGCCTCGATGGCGATCTGGGCGGTCTCGTGGTCGCGGATCTCACCGAGGAGCACCACGTCGGGGTCGGAGCGGAGGATGCTGCGCAGCGCGGACGCGAACGTCAGACCGGCCTTCGGGTTGACCTGCACCTGGTTGATGCCGGCCATCCGGTACTCGACCGGGTCCTCGACCGTGATGACGTTGATCTCCGGTCGGGCGACCGCGTTCAGGGTCGTGTACAGCGTGGTCGACTTGCCCGACCCGGTGGGGCCGGTGACCAGGATCATCCCGTACGGCTTGGAGTAGGAGCGCTGGTACGCGGCGGCGTTCCGGTCGAGCAGGTTGAGGTCCTTGAGCGTCAGCGACGTGTTCGTGTTGTCGAGGATGCGCATGACGACCTTCTCGCCCCACACGGTCGGCAGCGTCGCGACGCGGAGGTCGATCTGCCGACCACCGTGGCGCACGGACATGCGGCCGTCCTGCGGCTTGCGCCGTTCGGCGATGTCGATGTCGCTCATGATCTTGAGGCGGCTGATCACGCCGTTCTGGATGTTCTTCGGCGCCGGCGCCATCTCGTGCAGCACGCCGTCGATGCGGTAGCGGACCCGGACCTCGTGCTCGCCGGGCTCGATGTGGATGTCCGAGGCGTGGTCCTGGATCGCCTGCGAGACGAGCAGGTTCACGAAGCGGACGATCGGGACGTCGTCGAGCGACCCGTCGGCGAGGTCGACCTGCTGTTCGGTGGTCCGACCGGCCTCTTCCTCGAGCGAGGAGGTCAGGTCGTTCAGCTCGTCGTCGGCGCGCAGGTAGCGGTCGAAAGCGGCTGTGAGGTCGCGCTCGTCCACCTGCAGCGGCCGGATCGTCCGGCCGGAGGCAGCACGGGCGTCGTCGATCGCCAGCACGTTCGACGGGTTCACCATCGCCAGCACCAGGGTCTCGCCCTCGAACCCGACGCCGAGCACACCGTGGCGCCGGCAGAGCGCCGCCGGCAGCATCGACACCGCGGTGCCGTCGACGGGGTAGTCGGTGAGGGGCACCGTCTTCGAGTTGTTCGACGCGGCTCGCGCGGTGATGAACTGTGCCTCGCTCACCACGCCCTGCGTGACCAGGGAGCGGATGGAGCGTTCGTCGATGTCCTCGTCGCCGGTCAGGGCGTCGAGGTGCTCGATCGGGAGAGCGCCGTTCAGGATCAGGATCTCGGAGAGCGTCGCCATGGGTCTCGGAGCCTCCTCGGAGTCGCGCGCAAGCGGGTGGGGTCGAAGCGCCGACCAGGGGGCTCGGCGCTCGTCAACGCTACGTCCGGCGCCGGTCGGTGCCGCAGTCCCAGAATGAGGGGGCGAGGGCCTCCACGTGCACCCAGAACAGGGGTGCGTGGACAGTTCTGCCCGTCAGGGCACCTGTGGAGGAGACACCTGCCGCTCGGGACCGGTGCGGCCGCAGCGCGCGGATCCCCTCGACGCGGGAAGCGCCCAGAGGACATGATGAGTCATGGAGATCACGAGCGTGACCGTGGGGCTGCCCGTCACCGACCTCGAGGCGTCCTGCCTCTGGTACGGCGCCGTGTTCGAACGGGTCGACCCCGACCTCGAGCCCGCCGAGGGCGTCGCGGAGTACGAGATCGGTGGGATCTGGATCCAGCTGGTCGAGGACCCGGGCGCCGAGGAGAACGCCGTCCTCGTGCGCTTCGGCGTCGACGACGTGGCCGCACAGCACCGCAGGATCGCGGCGCTGGGCATCGACGTCGGCCCGGTCGACCACGTGGAGGGGGCCGTCGACTGGTTCGACGTGCGCGACCCCGACGGCAACGTGCTCAGCCTGTACTCCCTCGCGGACGAGACGGGCCACGGCCACGGGGGTCAGGACAGCGACGCCGGTCGCTCGGTCTAGCGGTACGCCCCAGGACGGACTGGAGGCGCGGTGCGGGCCCGCACCGCGCCTCCAGTCCGTCTGTCGTTCCTCCACAGGACGGTCTCGTTCCGCGCTGCAGCATGGTTGTGAACAGTTGGTTTCCGCGCTGGACGCTCGGCGGCCGGTCCTGCCAGCATGGCCGCCATGCAGAACACACGGATTCCACATCTGAAAGGTCGGCTCATCGGCGGCATGGCGCTCGTCGCGGCCGTGGCACTCGGAGCCGTCGGGGTGGCAGCCCCGGCGCACGCGGCCGCGTTCACCGCTCGGGTCGCAGCGATCGCGCACAACGCCGGTGACGTGACCATCGCCGGCACCGGGGACCCGGGCGACCTCGTCTCGGTCACGCCGTCGGACGGCGCGCCCGTCGACGCCAGGGTCGCGACGGACGGGTCCTGGCAGACCACTGCCCACGTCGACGGCTTCGGTGCGCACACGTTCCACGTCGCGGACTCCATCGGCTCCCCCACGGCGGACCTGCGCGCGACGACCCACCGCGTGAGCTTCACCACGATCGGCGTGCTGCGCGACAACTGGCGCCGGGCGCTCCGGGTGACGGGCGCAGGACTCGAACCGAACGCGCGGATCGAGCTCGCGGTCGACGGGAACCGCGTCGGCACGACCACCACGGACCGCGACGGCGCTTTCGCCCACCGGGTCACGGGCGTGCCGTTCGGGGAGCACACCGTCACCACGACCGAGCACTTCGACGGCGCCGAGCAGCTGCGGGTGAACTCCTCGGCGAAGCTCGAGCCGTTCCCACTCGTCGACGCCGTGTCCGTCGACCCGATCGGCAGGACCGTGCACGTGGAAGGCCGCGGCCCCGCCGGCACCGAGATGCGCTTCGTCGACGAGTCCGACGCGCCGTGGGCGCTGGCCTCGGGCGAGGACTGGATCACGAACGCCGACGGCACCTGGAGCGCCGACCTCGCCTGGCCCGCTGCCGGCACCCGCTTCATGGGGATCGTCGCCCAGGTGTTCGACGCCGGCCGACTGGTCGGTTCGACCACCACCGGTGCCACGATCCCGTTCCCGGTGACCGCCGCTGTGGCCTCGTACACACCGAAGCGGCTCGTCCTCACCGGCACCGCCGAACCCGGCGCGCGCCTGTCCTTCACGGACGCGGACGGCACCCCGGTGACGGACGCTGACGGCAACCGCGTGGAGCCCGCCGTCCCCGGCAGCTCCTCGTGGCGCGTGACCCTCGACCCGCGGCGGATGGCTGGCGGATCCGTGACGGTCTCGGCGACGGGCGACGACGGCCCCCTCGGCAGCGCCACGGTGACGTACCGCTGACCCACGCGGCCTGCACCGCGGCAGGACGTGGTGCACCCCGCGACAGGACGGAGCACGCCCGGCAGCAGGACGCGACACGACGCAGGAAGGGCCCCGCATCCAGGTGGATGCGGGGCCCTTCCGTCAGACCGATCGACTCAGTCGGCTGGTGTCCAGCCGGCTGCGCGTGCTCAGTTGTAGGTGCCCGGCGTGAAGTCGTCCGACGAGAAGCTGTCGAAGTCGACGAAGCTCAGGTCGGCGTCCGAGAACGACGAGTCGTCGGCGAAGATGCGGTTGGGGTACCGCTCTGCCTTCGCCTCTTCCGTCGCGTTCACGTCCACGTCGCGGTACCGGCTGAGACCCGTCCCCGCGGGGATGAGCTTGCCGATGATGACGTTCTCCTTGAGGCCGACGAGGTGGTCCTGCTTGCCCTCCATGGCCGCCTGCGTGAGCACGCGGGTGGTCTCCTGGAAGGACGCAGCGGACAGCCACGACTCGGTCGCGAGGGACGCCTTCGTGATGCCCATGACCTCCTGGCGAGCCGAGGCGGTCTTGCGACCCTCCTGCAGCGCCGCACGGTTGATCGCGTTGTAGCGCGACCGGTCGACGAGCTCACCCGGCAGCAGGTCCGTGTCGGCGTGGTCGACGACCGTCACCTTGCGGAGCATCTGCCGGACGATGACCTCGATGTGCTTGTCATGGATCGGCACACCCTGCGAGCCGTAGACGTCCTGCACACCGTTGACCAGGTGCTTCTGGACCTCTCGGACACCCTTGACCCGGAGGACTTCCTTCGGGTCGACGGTGCCGGCGATGAACTGCTCGCCGAGCTCGACGTGCTGGTTGTCCTCGATGAGGAGCGTCGCACGCTTGAGCACCGGGTAGATGAACGGCTCGTCACCGTTGTCCGGCGTCAGGATGATCCGACGGCCCTTGTCCGTGTCCTCGACGACGACGCGGCCGGGGGCCTCGGCGATCGGGGACGCGCCCTTGGGGGTACGAGCCTCGAAGAGCTCGGTGACACGGGGCAGACCCTGGGTGATGTCGTCGGCCGAGGCCGAACCACCCGTGTGGAAGGTACGCATCGTCAGCTGGGTACCGGGCTCACCGATGGACTGGGCGGCGATGATGCCGACCGCCTCGCCGATGTCGACGAGGTTGCCCGTGGCGAGCGACCGGCCGTAGCACTGCGCGCAGACACCGACGGCCGACTCGCAGGTCAGGACCGAGCGCACCTTGATGCTCTCGACACCGGCAGCGAGCAGCGTGTCCAGGAGGACGTCACCGACGTCCTCGCCACCCTCGGCGACGACCGTGCCCGACGCGTCCGACGCCGCGGTGGCGAGGGTGCGGGAGTACACGGTGTTCTCGACGCGCGGGTCGCGGACCAGCTTGCCGTCGGCGTCCACGGTCGCGATCGGCAGCTCGAGGCCACGCGTCGTGCCGCAGTCGTCCTCGCGGATGATGACGTCCTGCGAGACGTCCACGAGACGACGGGTGAGGTACCCGGAGTCCGCGGTACGCAGCGCGGTGTCGGCAAGACCCTTGCGAGCACCGTGGGTGGCGATGAAGTACTCCGCCACGGTCAGGCCCTCGCGGTACGAGTTGATGATCGGGCGGGCGATGATCTCGCCCTTCGGGTTGTTCACCAGACCACGCATACCGGCGATGTTGCGGACCTGCAGCCAGTTGCCTCGGGCGCCGGAGGACACCATGCGGTTGATCGTGTTGTCGATGGGGAAGTTGTCCCGCATCTCCTGTGCGATCTCGTTGGTGGCCTCGGTCCAGATCTTGATCAGGTCGGCGCGACGCTCGGAGTCGGTGATCAGACCCTTGTCGAACTCACCCTGGACCTTGGCGGCCTGGATCTCGTAGCCCGCGATGATCTCCTTCTTGCGAGGAGGCGTCACGACGTCCGACAGAGCGACGGTCACACCGGAGCGCGTGCCCCAGTAGAAGCCAGCGTCCTTGATCCGGTCCAGCGCAGCGGCCGTCTCGGTCTTGGAGTAGCGCTCGGCGAGGTCGTTGACGATCGCGGAGAGCGTGCCCTTGTCGGTGACCTTCTGGACGAACGGGTAGTCCGCCGGCAGGGTCTCGTTGAACAGCGCGCGACCGAGGGTGGTCTCGAGCAGGATCGGCTGACCCACCTCGTAGCCCTCGGGTGCTTCACCCTCGGCGAAGTGGACACCCGACATGCGGATCTTCACGGTCGCGTTGAGGTGCAGCGTGTTCTGGTCCTTCGCCATGATCGCCTCGGCGACCGAGGAGAACGAACGGCCCTCACCGACGGCGCCCTCGCGGACGGTCGTCAGGTGGTGCAGACCGATGATCATGTCCTGCGCGGGCAGAGTGACCGGACGGCCGTCCGACGGCTTGAGGATGTTGTTCGAGGCGAGCATCAGGATGCGTGCCTCGGCCTGGGCCTCGACCGACAGCGGCAGGTGCACCGCCATCTGGTCACCGTCGAAGTCCGCGTTGAACGCGGCACACACGAGCGGGTGGAGCTGGATGGCCTTGCCCTCGACGAGCTGCGGCTCGAACGCCTGGATGCCCAGACGGTGCAGCGTCGGCGCACGGTTCAGCAGGACGGGGCGCTCGCGGATGATCTCCTCGAGCACGTCCCACACCTGCGGACGCGAACGCTCGACCATGCGCTTGGCCGACTTGATGTTCTGCGCGTGGGACAGGTCGATCAGGCGCTTGATGACGAACGGCTTGAACAGCTCGAGCGCCATCTGCTTGGGCAGACCGCACTGGTGCAGCTTGAGCTGCGGGCCGACGATGATGACCGAACGGCCCGAGTAGTCGACGCGCTTGCCGAGCAGGTTCTGACGGAAACGACCCTGCTTGCCCTTGAGCATGTCGCTCAGGGACTTCAGGGCGCGGTTGCCGGTACCCGTGACCGGACGTCCACGACGACCGTTGTCGAACAGCGCGTCGACCGCTTCCTGCAGCATGCGCTTCTCGTTGTTCACGATGATCTCGGGGGCACCGAGGTCGAGCAGGCGGCGGAGACGGTTGTTGCGGTTGATCACACGACGGTAGAGGTCGTTGAGGTCCGACGTGGCGAACCGGCCACCGTCGAGCTGCACCATCGGGCGGAGCTCCGGCGGGATGACCGGCACGACGCCGAGCACCATCGCTGCCGGCGAGTTGCCGGTGGCGAGGAAGGAGCTGACGACGCGCAGACGCTTGATCGCACGGATCTTCTTCTGGCCCTTGCCCTCGGCGATCTGCAGACGCAGCGCCTCGGCCTCGGCGGTCAGGTCGAAGGCCTCGAGCCGCAGCTTGATCGCCTCGGCGCCCATGTAGGCGTCGAAGTAGATCCCGAAGCGGTCCTGCAGCTCGTGGAAGACGGCGTCCTCGGGCTTGAGGTCGCCCACCTTGAGGTTGCGGAAGTCCTCCCACACACGCTCGAGACGGGTGATGTCCTCGTCGAAGGACTTGCGGACCTGGGCCATCTCCTTCTCGGCGGTGTCCTTGGTCCGGCGCTTGATGTCGGCCTTGGCGCCCTCTTCCTCGAGCGCTGCGAGGTCGTCCTCGAGCTTCTTGAGGCGGTCGGCGATGATCGAGTCGCGCTGGTTCTCGAGGTTCTTGATCTCGAGGCGCATCTCGTTCTCGAGACCCGGCATGTCAGCGTGCCGGCCCTCTTCGTCGATGCTGATGATCATGTACGCGGCGAAGTAGATGACCTTCTCGAGGTCCTTCGGCGCCATGTCCAGCAGGTAGCCCAAGCGCGACGGGACGCCCTTGAAGTACCAGATGTGCGTGACGGGTGCGGCGAGCTCGATGTGGCCCATGCGCTCACGACGGACCGAGGACTTGGTGACCTCGACGCCGCAGCGCTCGCAGACGATGCCCTTGAACCGGACTCGCTTGTACTTGCCGCAGGCGCACTCCCAGTCGCGGGAAGGACCGAAGATCTGTTCGCCGAACAGACCGTCCTTCTCGGGCTTCAGGGTGCGGTAGTTGATGGTCTCCGGCTTCTTGACCTCGCCGTACGACCACTGGCGGATGTCCTCGGCCGTGGCGAGGCCGATCCGCAGTGCGTCAAAGGAAGTTGCTTCGAGCAATGTTCTTCTCTCTTGCTGAATTCGAAACGTTGTCGGGCGGGGCGGGATCAGATGTCGTCGACGGAGGACGACTCGAACCGCGAGGAGATGTTGATGCCGAGCTCTTCAGCGGCACGGAAGACCTCGTCGTCCGTGTCGCGGAGGCTGACCGCCTGGCCGTCGGCCGAGAGGACCTCGACGTTCAGGCAGAGCGACTGCATCTCCTTCATGAGGACCTTGAAGCTCTCCGGGATGCCGGGCTCCTGGATGTTCTCGCCCTTGACGATCGCCTCGTAGACCTTCACGCGGCCGAGGATGTCGTCGGACTTGATCGTCAGGAGCTCCTGGAGGGCGTAGGCCGCGCCGTACGCCTCGAGCGCCCACACCTCCATCTCGCCGAAACGCTGTCCACCGAACTGCGCCTTACCACCCAGCGGCTGCTGCGTGATCATCGAGTACGGACCGGTCGAACGGGCGTGGATCTTGTCGTCGACCAGGTGGTGGAGCTTCAGGATGTACATGTAGCCGACCGACACGGGCTCCGGGAACGGCTCGCCGGAGCGGCCGTCGAAGAGCTGGGCCTTGCCGGAGGAGCCGATCAGGCGTTCGCCGTCACGGTTCGGGAGCGTCGAGTCGAGGAGGCCCTCGATCTCGCGCTCGTAGGCGCCGTCGAACACCGGGGTGGCGACCTTGGTGCCGGGCTCGGCGCTGTGTGCGGCCTCGGGGAGAGCCGAAGCCCACTCCTGGATGCCGTCGACCTTCCAGCCCTGCTTCGCGAGCCACCCGAGGTGGATCTCGAGCACCTGGCCGAAGTTCATGCGGCCGGGGACGCCGAGCGGGTTCAGCACGATGTCGACCGGGGTGCCGTCCGCCAGGAACGGCATGTCCTCGACCGGCAGGATCGTCGAGATGACGCCCTTGTTGCCGTGACGACCGGCGAGCTTGTCACCCGCGGTGATCTTGCGCTTCTGAGCGATGTAGACGACCACGCGCTGGTTGACGCCCGAGCCGAGCTCGTCGTCGCCGTCCTGCGAGTCGAACACCTTGACGCCGATGATCGTGCCCTCTTCACCGTGGGGCACCTTCAGCGAGGTGTCGCGCACCTCGCGCGACTTCTCGTTGAAGATCGCGCGGAGCAGGCGCTCCTCGGCGGAGAGCTCGGTCTCGCCCTTCGGCGTGACCTTGCCGACCAGGATGTCGCCGGGGCGGACCTCGGCACCGATGCGGATGATGCCGCGCTCGTCGAGGTCGGCCAGGAGGTCCGGGCTGACGTTCGGCAGGTCGCGGGTGATCTCTTCCTTGCCGAGCTTGGTGTCGCGGGCGTCGACCTCGTACTCCTCGATGTGGATCGAGGAGAGCGTGTCGTCCTTCACGAGGTTCTGCGACAGGATCATCGCGTCCTCGTAGTTGTAGCCCTCCCACGGCATGAACGCGACGAGGAGGTTCTTGCCGAGCGCGAGCTCGCCGTTCTCCGTCGCGGGGCCGTCGGCGATGACCTCGCCCTGCTCCACACGCTCACCGGCGCTGACGATCACGCGGTGGTTGTAGCTGGTGCCCTGGTTCGAGCGGTCGAACTTGCGCAGGTAGAACGACTGCGTGCCACCGTCGTCGAGCTGCAGGGTCACGGCGTCGGCCGAGACCTCGGAGACGACACCGGCCTTGTCGGCGATGATGACGTCGCCGGCGTCGATGGCGGTGTAGCCCTCCATGCCGGTGCCGACGAGCGGCGACTCGGAGCGGAGGAGCGGCACGGCCTGGCGCTGCATGTTCGCACCCATGAGCGCGCGGTTCGCGTCGTCGTGCTCGAGGAACGGGATGAGCGACGTCGCGACCGACACCATCTGGCGCGGGGAGACGTCCATGTAGTCGACCTCGCCGCGGCCGACGAGCTCGACCTCGCCGCCCTTCTTGCGGACGAGCACCTTGTCGTCGGCGAAGTGGAAGTCGGTCGTCAGCGGGGCGTTGGCCTGCGCGACGACGAACTCGTCCTCTTCCGAAGCGGTCAGGTAGTCGATGGTCTTCGTGACCTCGCCGTCGACGACGCGACGGTACGGGGTCTCGATGAAGCCGAACGAGTTGATCCGACCGAAGGACGCGAGCGAGCCGATCAGGCCGATGTTCGGGCCTTCCGGGGTCTCGATCGGGCACATGCGGCCGTAGTGCGACGGGTGGACGTCACGGACCTCGACGCCGGCACGCTCACGGGACAGACCACCCGGGCCGAGGGCCGACAGACGCCGCTTGTGCGTCAGGCCCGCGAGCGGGTTGTTCTGGTCCATGAACTGCGACAGCTGCGAGGTGCCGAAGAACTCCTTGATCGCGGCGACGACGGGGCGCACGTTGATCAGGGTCTGCGGGGTGATGGCCTCGATGTCCTGCGTGGTCATGCGCTCGCGGACGACGCGCTCCATGCGGGACAGACCCGTGCGGACCTGGTTCTGGATGAGCTCGCCGACGGCGCGGATGCGACGGTTGCCGAAGTGGTCGATGTCGTCCACGTCGAGGCGCAGCTGCACCGGCTCGCCGTCGCGGACGCCGTCGAGGTTCGTCTTCTCGGCGTGCAGCGAGACCAGGTACTTGATCGTGCGGACGATGTCCTGCACGGTCAGGACCGAGTCGCTCAGCTGCGCGTCGATGCCGAGCTTGCGGTTGAGCTTGTAGCGGCCCACCTTCGCCAGGTCGTAACGCTTGGAGTTGAAGTAGAAGTTGTCGAGGAGCGCACGCGCGGCCTCGGCAGCGACCTGCTCGCCGGGGCGCAGCTTGCGGTAGATGTCCTTGAGCGCCTCTTCCTTCGTGAGGATGGCGTCCTTCTCGAGGGTCGACTCGATCGAGGCGAAGCCCTGGAACTCCTCGAGGATCTCCTCGCTCGTCATGCCGAGCGCCTTGAGGAAGACCGTGACCGACTGCTTGCGCTTGCGGTCGATGCGCACGCCCACCTGGTCGCGCTTGTCGATCTCGAACTCGAGCCAGGCACCGCGGGACGGGATGACGCGAGCGGAGTAGATGTCCTTGTCGGACGTCTTCTCCTGCTGGCGCTCGAAGTACACGCCCGGCGAGCGGACGAGCTGCGAGACGACGACGCGCTCGGTGCCGTTGATGATGAACGTGCCGCGCTCGGTCATGAGCGGGAAGTCGCCCATGAAGACCGTCTGCGTCTTGATCTCACCGGTCATGTGGTTCATGAACTCGGCGTTGACGTACAGCGGGGCCGCGTAGGTCTTGCCGCGTTCCTTGCAGTCGTCGATCGAGTACTTCGGGTCCTCGAGCTCCGGGGACGTGAACGAGAGCTGCATCGTCTCGCCGAGGTCCTCGATCGGGGAGATCTCCTCGAAGATCTCCTCGAGACCGGAGTGCAGCGCGAGGTCGGTACGACCCTGCTCCTGCCCCTCGGCCAGTCGGGCCTTCCAGACGTCGTTGCCGACGAGCCAGTCGAAGCTCTCCGTCTGGAGAGCGAGCAGATCAGGAACCGTGAGGGTGTCCGTGATCTTGGCGAACGAGAGTCGCGAGTGGTTGCGACCGTTCTTGGGGGTGTTGGTGGATGCGTTGAGCGCAGCAGCCAAGGGTTTGACCTCCGGTTGGCCCCGTCGGGCCGATACTGACGGGCAGCATGTAGGTGAGTGGATTGAACGCCGACGACCCCACGAGAACACGCGGTCATGCACCATCCGAGTGAAGGCGTTGCATGTGCGATGATCTGGGTGAGCGGGACCTGCCGACATGTGCGGGTCCGGCTGCACCAGGCGGAGTCCTTCGAGGACTTTCGGTCGACCGCAATATGACGACGCGGATGCCAGGGAGCGCGAACAGTCATCATATGCAGTGGTCACACGTGCTGTCCAGTCCTGGCTTGACCAAGATCGCCAGGGCCGTGTATAAGCACGAGCAGGTCGTCACTGCTCCCGCTGGTCGCCGCCCCGCGATCGCCGTCGCGCCGCGGATCCGGAGGCGACCAGCCGCTCAGCCGAGCCGTTCGCGCTCGGCCTGCACCGAGCCTCCCGGCTGACCGGTCAGACCGGCCAGCGCACGGAACGCGTCCTCCGGACGACGCGTCCGGACGAAGGTGGTGCGGCCGCGGTCGTCGGTGAGCTCGATGCCGAGACCCGGCGTCAGCAGGAGCGCGCGCACCCCACGGCCGATGCGCAGGCCGATGCCGCCGAAGGTGGTCGCGTCGGCCTCGACCAGGCGCGCCTGGACGATCCGGCTGCGCCGGATCCGGCGCGGCGGCAGCGGACGGAAGTGCAGCGTGACGTGCCGCTCGGTGACGGTGAACCCGGCACGCGCGAGCAGGAGCAGCAGGCCGACGGTCACGGCGAGGACGCCCGGTACCAGGAGTGCGACCTCCGGCGCATCCCCCGGCCAGGCGAGGACGGCCGCCGACAGGGCGGTTCCGGCGCCGAGGAGCGCTGCACCGATCGCCCGCATCCAGAGCGGCGCCGCCTCGCGGTCGGCGTGGAACGGCCGGGAGGCTCGGCTCGGCCCCGTCGATCGGCTCGCGGTGACGCGACGGGGCGTCTGGATGCTCATGGTGTCGGCGGACAAGTGGGTCTCCTGGGGCGTGCGGTCCGGGGCGTGGGGCACCCAGGACGCGGTGTGTTCGGGGTCGGAGCGCACCGGGGCGCGCCGACGGCGCGGGTGCTGCGGCGCGACCCGTGGGTGGCGGCAGTGGGGGTGCGCGCCACGGCCTGCCGGATGCGGACCCGCCGGGAGTGACTCCGGGGGTCGACGCGCTCGGCGGACGACCCGTCGACGGTACGTCGCGTGCCTTGGCGTTCACTGTCCGTTCATGTGGACGCATCCACCCCAGAGCAGGGGACGCGCCACCGGGGGTCGCGTCCGTGTCAGCGCAGGACGAGGGCGACGGCCTCGGCGCGGGACCGCACCCCGAGCTTCTGGAACAGCTGGTTCACGTACGACTTCACGGTCGGCACGGTCAGGAACAGCTCGGCGGCGATCTCCGGGTTCGTCCGGCCGTCGGCGATGCGCTCGAGCACGTCGGCCTCGCGCGGGGTGAGCTCGGGGAAGCGCTCGCGGACCGACACCGGCGTCGGGGGTGTCGGGAGCTCCGGTGTGCCGAGCGCTGCGACGAGCCGGGCCCCGACCACGGCGTCGAAGGTCGACTGTCCCGAGGCCACCGCCCGGATCGCGGTCGCGATCTCCACGCGGCCCGCGTCCTTCGTCAGGTAGCCGCGGGCACCGGCGCGGAGGGCGGTCGTGATCGAGTCATCGTCGGCGAAGGTCGTCAGCACCAGGACCGCGACCTCGGGGTGCGCCGCCGTGATCTGCGCGGTGGCGGTCGGGCCGTCCACCACCGGCATGCGCAGGTCCATGAGGACGACGTCCGGTGTGAGCTCGGCCACGAGGGCGACCGCCTCGGCGCCGTCGGCGGCCTCGCCCACGACCGCGAGGTCCGGCACGAGCGACAGCACCGTCACCAGGCCGTCGCGGACGATGGCCTGGTCGTCGACGACGAGCACGCGGATGCTCACGCGGTGGCCTCCGTGCCGGACGGCGACACGGGCAGGTGCATCGCGACGACGAACGTGTCGTCGGTGCGCTCCGCGCGGATCGTGGCGTCGTCGCCGAGCTCGGCGAAGCGCTCGCGCATGCCGACGAGTCCGTGTCCGGGGTCGGCCAGGGGGTTCGTGACGACGACGTCGACGTGCCCCGTCGGTCCGGTCCGCTCGACGCTGAGCGTGACCGGGCGGCCGGGCGCGTGCCGGCGGGCGTTGCTGAGGGCCTCGCGGGTGGCAGCGACGACGGCGGCACGGTGGGCCGGGTCGAGTGCGGCCAGGGTGAGGTCACCGTCGACGCGCAGGTCGCCGCCGAAGGACCGGTGCGCGTCGACGAGGGGCGCGAGACCGGTCGGGGTGGTCGCCGCGGTCGTCCCCGGCCGGGAGGCTCGGTGCGGCTCCGGCACGTCGGCGGGAGCCGGGTCGTCCTCACGCAGCGCGCGGACCGCACGCCGCGCCTCGGCGAGACCGTCGACGGCGAGGGTGCGGGCGTCAGCCGCACGTCGGGTGGCGTCGTCGATCCGCCCGGCCTCGAGCAGGGCCTCGACCGCGTCGAGCTGCAGCACGAGCCCGCCGAGGGAGTGCGCGAGGACGTCGTGGACGTCCCTGGCCGCCCGGGACCGGTCGGCCAGGAGCTCGGCACGCTGCTGGTCCCGCTCGGCCTGGCGCGCCTGGAGCTCCGTGAGTCGGACCTGTCGGCGACTGAAGCCGACCAGCACGCCGAGCACGAGCCCACCGCAGGCAGCGAGGACGAACGCGACGGGCGTCCGTTCGAGGGTGGCGACGACGGCGATCTCGACGACCGCCGTCAGCACCGCGACCGTGCCGGTCCAGACGGGCAGGTCCGCGCTGGCCTGCAGGGCGACGATGCCGATGATCACCGGCACGAGCAGGAGCGCGTCGGTGGGCACGACGACGACGGCCCCGGCGACGACCATCACCACGGCGAGGGCGAACCCGGCTCGGGAGGAGCGCACGACCTCACGCCCCACCCACGCGGCGAGCGCCACGCCCCCGACCGCCCACACCCACGCGGGGTGGTGCAGGGCGAGGCCGTTGCGCACGAACCAGAACGTGACGGCGACGACCCCGACGGCGGTGAGCCCCCAGCCGAGACGCGAACGCGACCGGCCCCTGGTGAGGTCGGTCGGCTCGACACCGGAGAGGAGGGTCACCGGACCATCATGCCGCTGGCGCGGGAGGGGATGCGCTGGTCGACGACGAGCGCCCGGGCGGCCCGGTTGATCGCGAGCATGAGCAGGATCGCGCCGGTCGAGCTGAGCAGGTGGGCTCCGAGGTGGCCGCCGAGGACGTCGATGCCGATCCGGACGACGATGAGCACGATCCACAGCACGGCGCCCGCCGTACCGGTGCGGGACTGCAGCGTGCGGCCCTTGTCGTCGGGGGTGCCGACGGTGCGGAAGCGGGTCAGGCTGCCCATCGCGAGGCCGAGGCCGACGGACACGAGCGCCTCGATGCCGAGGAACACGACGTCGGTCGTGCCGATCGTCGCCGTGGACTGGGCGAGGACGACGATCCCGACGACCGCCATCACGAGCGGTGCACGCCAGATGCGGGCGGGGTCGAGGTACTGCCACGTCGCCTGGTGCCAGGCCAGGAAGCCGACGAGTGCGAGGCCGATGACGATGTTCGCGAGGAGTTGAGCCGACATGGTGTGCGCCTTCCGAAGTGTCCGGCGGGGGCTCCCTGCCGGTGGTCCCATCGTTCAACGAACGGCTCCGCAGCCCCACCACCCAGGGGTGGTGACCGGGATGGGGATGTCGGTGGTGTTCCATGGACCCATGGGTGATGCGTTCGACGGGTTCAAGCTCGGTGCGGGGTTCTCGGTGATCGAGCCCGACCGGCACCGGCCGGGGTCCTTCACGCTGGTGGTCGACGGCACGCCCCAGTCCCACGTGGACCTGGAGGACCCGACGCACCTGGCGTTCGAGTACATCCGGCGGATCGGGCACGCCATCGACCTGCTGCCGCCCGGGCCGATCACCGCGCTGCACCTCGGTGCTGGTGCCCTCACGCTCCCCCGGTACGTCGCGGTGACCCGGCCGGGGTCCCGCCAGCAGGTGGTCGAGCTCGAGCGCGACCTCGTCGACCAGGTGCGCGAGGTGCTGCCGTTCCCCCGCGGCGCCTCGATCCGCGTGCGGTACGGCGACGCCCGCGAGGTCCTCGGCAAGCTGCCGAACGGGCTGCACGGCACGGTCGACCTCGCCGTCGTGGACGTCTTCGGCGGCTCGCGGATCCCGGCGCACGTGACGAGTGTCGAGTTCTACCGCGAGGTCGCCGCGTTCCTCTCCCCCACCGGGATCGTCGCGGTGAACGTCGCCGACGGTGCCGGTCTCGCGTTCGCCCGCGGCCAGGCGTCGACGTTGCAGTCCGTGCTGCCCTCGGTCGCGGCGGTCGCGGACACCGGCATGCTCAAGGGCCGGCGCTTCGGGAACATCGTCCTCCTCGGCTCGCCGACCGACCTGCCCGTGGCCGACATGCCGCGCCGGTACTCCTCGGACCCGATGCCGGCGAAGGTCGTGCACGGGGCTGAGCTGCGGGCGTTCATCGCCGGGGCGCCCATCGTCACCGACGCCACGGCGGTCGCGTCCCCGGAGCCGAACCGGTCCGTCTTCGGGGCGTAGCCCACCGGCGCTCTCGGGCAACCGGGCGGTCCCGCTGCCAGGATGGACGCTGGACGACCGCGCAGGTGCGCGACCGAACGAGACGGGGAAGCCCTCATGACGAACGACGACCGGAGCAACGACGACCGGCCTCGCTACGGCGAGCGCATCACGCCGGACTCGACGCCGCAGTACGGCGAGCAGCAGCAGTACGGCCAGCAGCAGGGCCAGCAGGGCCAGCAGGGCCAGCAGTACGGCCAGCAGCAGGGGGACCAGTCCGGGCAGCAGTACGGCCAGCAGCAGCAGTACGGCCAGTACGGGCAGCAGCAGGGCCAGCAGTCGGACGCCCCCTCGTGGGGCGGCCAGCAGCACCAGCCGCAGCACCAGCAGCAGTACGGGTCGGCCCCGGCGTCGTCCGGCGGCCCCGCGTGGCAGCAGCACCACGAGCCCGTCACGAAGAAGCCGACCGTCGGCCGCATCGCCTTCGTCGCCTCGGTCGTCGCACTCGTCCTCGGCATCATCGGTGGGTCGATCCTCGGCACGGCACTCGGTGCCACCGGCGTCATCCGCGACCTCGCGCAGAGCGGTGGCGCCGCGAGCCCGACCGAACAGCAGGAGCTCCAGCGGCAGCTCCAGGACTCGCTGATGAACTCCGCGAACGGCGGCCAGTTCGCCATCGGCAGCGTCTTCATGTGGGTGGCCACGCTGTTCGGCCTCTGGGGCATCGTGCAGGGCATCGTCGCGATCGCCACCAAGCGCGGCCGTCGCTGGGGTGTCTTCGCGATCATCCTCGCCGTCGTCGCGTTCATCGTGGCGTTCGTCGTGTACATCGGGGTCGCGGTCTCCGGTTCCTGACCGGACCCACCCTCGAAGGCCCGTCCCGCACTGCGCGAGGCGGGCCTTCGGCGTGTGGCAGCGGTCACTCCCGGGTGAGCCCGGTTACCCTCGACCCTGATGTCCAACCCGCCCGAAGACCGCCAGCACCTCGACCGGGACGACCACGCCCGGGAACCGCGTCACGCGGCCCCCGGAAGCGCGAGCGTCAGCCCCGGCAGCACCTTCGCGCCCATCAGTCTGCGCCCCGCCGTGGACGTACAGGCCGTGCAGGACCGCCTCCGTGACCTCGGCCAGAGCCGCAGCACGGACGCCCTCGCCGAGCGCGCCGAGCTGATGCGGCTGCTCGGCCGTCTCGACGAAGCCCTCGTGCTGGCCGAGGAGGTCTTCCGCCTGACGATGTTCACGGGGGAACGCTCCGACAAGGTCGCCGCCCGCATCCGCCGCGCCCACGTCCTGCACGACCTGGGTCGCCACGAGCGCGCCGCGAGCGAGGCCGCCATGGCACGCGACACCGCCACGACCGAGGAGTGGCCGGAGCTCGAGGGCGCCGCCGCCGAGATCGAGGGCTGGTCCCTGTTCGAGCTCTCCCGCTTCGACGAGGCCCGCGAGGTCCTGGCGCGCTCGTACGAGGCCTTCCGCGCTGCCGGGGCGCCGTCCGAGCGCACCGACGCCCTGCGCACCGCGGTCGAGGCCGCCATGCGCGCGTCGATCGCCCAGCCCGCCGCGACCGGCACGAAGCACCGCGACGCAGCAGACCGTCCCCGGACGGCCCGCGAGGTCGCCGCCCGCCGCGAGACCGACCCGGTCACCCGGGTGGCCGAGCCGGTGAAGGAGGTGCCGCCGATCCGTCGTCGGGTCCTCGGTGCCCCCGACGCGGCCCGGACCGAGGGCGACAGCATCTGGGGCAAGCTGACCGGGCGTTCGGACCGCTCGCGCCCCACCGACACCGACCGGTGACCTCGCTCGACCAGGTCCGCGACCGGGCCGAGGAGCTGCTGCGCCTGCACCTCGGCGGCGGTTCGTGGTCGTTCGGCTTCGACCACGCGAAGACCCGCGCCGGGCAGTGCGACTTCGCGAAGCGCCGGATCACGGTCAGCCGGCACCTGGCGGCACGGTTCTCCGACGAGGACGTCGAGCAGGTCCTGCTGCACGAGGTCGCCCACGCGCTGAGCGGCGCCCGCGCCGGACACGGACCGACCTGGCGGCGCACCGCTCGGTCGATCGGGTACACCGGGTCGCGGCTGCACGACGGGCCGATCGCCAGCGAGCTCGCGCCGTGGGTGGGGACCTGCCCTGCCGGCCACGAGCACTACCGCTACCGGACGCCGACCAGACCCCTGGCCTGCGCGAAGTGCTCCCGGCGGTTCGACGAGCGTCACCTCATCACGTGGGCTCGCCAACAGGAGCGCGAACCGACCTACTAGCCTGGCCGGATGCACACGGGGCAGCACATCCGCACGGACTCGGGCTCGTCGTGGTTCTTCGACGCCGGACGGATCGCGCTCGACTTCGCGCACACCGGTGGCTTCGCCGACGACCCCGACGGCCGACGCCCGCGGTCACGGCTCGGCGAGCTCCTGATGACGCCGGCCGACCTCGACGAGTGGCTCAGCGAGCACACCGAGCCCATCGACGTCGGCGCGAACGCCCGCGAGCTCCAGGACGCCCGCGCCCTCCGTGCCGCCATCGGCCGCCTCGCGGTCGCGGCAGCCCCCGCACCGGCCTCGTCCGCGGCGGACCGGGCCGCCGTGGCGGCAGGACTCCGCGCTGGTGGCGGCCGCACGCGTCCCACGCCCGACGACATCGACACCGTCAACCTGTTCGCCGCCCTGCCGGACGTGCCCCCGAGCCTCCCGGGTGGACGGCGCCGGGCCGGCGCCAACCGTGTCCGGCTCACCCAGGCGCTGTCGAGCGTCGCTCGCGACGCCGTGTCCCTGTTCACCGAGGTCGGCTTCGACGACGTCGAGGCCGACGGCCGACCCACCCGGCTGAGCCGGTGCTCGGCGCCGGACTGCGGGCTGGTGTTCTACGACTCCTCGCGCGGCGGCACCCGTCGCTGGTGCGCGATGCAGCGCTGCGGCAACCGCGCCAAGGTGCGCGCACACCGCGCCCGTCGCGCGGCGGCCTGACCCGCTGCTACGCGTCGGATGCGCGCCAGGTGATCGTCGAGTCGCCTTCCAGGCCCTCGTCGACCGGTGCTGCGCGCAGGTAGCTGACCGCGTCGACGGTGCTGCCCCGCGGTGCGAGGAGGACGGCGCAGACGTCAGCGGTCCCGTCGGCGGTGAGCGCCTCGGCGATCGCCGATCGGTCGAACGGGCAGGCGTCCTGCAGGACGGCGTTCCGGTCGGCCGGGTCGAGCTCGGGACCCGCCTGCAGCCGGTCGCCGGCGCGGAGTCCCCAGGCGTCGTTGGCCAGGTCGCCGACGGCGTCCGTGTCGAAGGTGCCGCTCTCGGTGCGCACGGTGAAGTGCGCCAGGTAGGCGTCGTCCCCCTTCGGGTCGAGCCCGAACTGGTCCATCGCCCGGGCGGTCACACGCTCCACCTTCGTTGCCCGGATGTCGAGCTGGCCGTGGAACGCGGAGCCGTTGAGCTTCGTGGTCACGGCGTCGCCGAGGTCGTGGCCGCCCTGGGCGCACCCGGTGAGCGTCATGGCGGCGGCGATGGTGAGCGCCCCAGCCGTGGTCAGTCGTGCTGCGGTCCCCTGCATGGTCGACCACGGTAGTCAGCCGGGAGGCTCGGGGCACGTCCTCGACGGAAGCTCGGCTGTCCGTCGGGTTGCGAACGACCGAATTCCGGGATTCGGCCTCCCGAATCCTCTGGCATGCTCGGCACCATGACCGACATCGTCACCCCGCGCCGTGCACCCGCCGGCGGTCCGCGGAAGCGTGCGGCCGGCCTGACGCTCCTCGGGCCCGCGTTCGTCGCCGCGATCGCCTACGTCGACCCCGGCAACGTCGCCGCGAACCTCACCGCGGGGGCGCAGTACGGCTACCTGCTGCTCTGGGTCCTCGTCGCCGCGAACGCCAGCGCCGTGGTCGTCCAGTACCTGTCCGCCAAGCTCGGGGTGGTCACCGGACGGTCGCTGCCGGAGCTGCTCGGGCTGAAGATGCGCCGGACCCCGCGGCTGCTGTTCTGGGCGCAGGCCGAGGTGGTGGCCGCCGCGACCGACGTGGCCGAGGTGATCGGCGGCGCGCTGGCCCTGCACCTGCTGTTCGGCCTGCCGCTCGTCGTCGGTGGCGTCATCACCGGGGTCGTCTCGATGGCGATCCTCGTGCTGCAAAACCGGCGGGGCGCCCGCACGTTCGAGGTCGTCGTCACGTCGATGCTCGCGATCCTGACCGTGGGCTTCTGCGCGGGGCTGCTCTTCGCACAGGTGTCACCGGGTGAGCTGGTGTCCGGCCTGGTCCCGCGGTTCGAGGGCACCCGGTCGGTGATGCTCGCAGCGTCGATGCTCGGGGCGACGGTGATGCCGCACGCGGTGTACCTGCACTCAGCCCTCGCCCGCGACCGGCACGGCGACACCCCCGCGGGACCGGAGCGCCGGCGGGTCCTCGTCGCGACGCGGTGGGACGTCGCGCTGGCACTGATCGTCGCGGGCGGCGTGAACGTCTGCATGCTCGTGCTCGCCGCGGCGACGCTGCCGGGGGTCGCCGGCACGGACACCATCCCGGGCGCGCAGGCCGCGATCGCCGCGAACGTCGGGCCGGTCGTCGGGGTGCTCTTCGCCGTGGGGCTGCTCGCGTCGGGCCTGGCCTCGACCTCGGTGGGCTGCATGGCCGGCGCGGAGATCATGCACGGGCTGCTGCACGTGCGGGTCCCGCTGCTCGCCCGGCGCCTGGTGACCCTGGTGCCGGCGCTCGTCCTGCTGGCGGTCGGCGCCGACCCGACGATGCTGCTCGTGGTGAGCCAGGTCGTGCTGAGCTTCGGGATCGCCTTCGCGCTCGTGCCGCTCGTGGTCTACACGTCCAGGCGGAGCGTCATGGGCACCGACGTCAACGCCGCGATCACCCGCGTCGTGGCGTGGGTGATCGCGGCGGTGATCGTCGCGTTGAACGTGGCCCTGGTGGTGCTCACGTTCGTCGGCTGAGCCCGGGGCTACTCGACGACGCGGACGCCCTTCCAGAACGCCACGTAGCCGCTGTAGTCCTTGCCCACCCGGTCGAAGGACGACGGGATCGGGGTCGGGTACGACCAGGCGCTGTCCTTGAGCGACTGCCCGTCGACGTTCACGGTGAAGTACTGCGTGTCGCCCTTCCACGGGCAGTGGTACTGCGTGTCGGTCTCGGTGAAGAGCTCGGTCTTCACGCTCGACGGCGGGAAGTACCAGTTGCCCTCGATCTTGATGAGGTCGTCCTCGGATGCCTCTGCGATGACGGTGTCGCCGACGACTGCCTTCATGATGTGCTCCTCGTGCCGTGCCCGCGATCCGGTGACCGCTGGCGTGATGGCTGGAACGCTACGCCCGGCTGGTGTGTTCCCCGGGCCGGACGGTCAGGAGCTCCGGCCCCGAGGCGAGCGCCGCCTGCACCCGCTCCGGTCCGAGCTCCCGCGCCGCCTCGGACGCGGAGACCAGGTGGCGGACGGCCCGTCGGAGTCCGGTGAACGCGGCGCAGGCGGCGGCGGCCTCCGGCGAGCAGTGGTCGATCCCGACCGCCGTCAGCGCGTCGACGACGGCACCGGCGCCGAGCAGGTCCTCGACGGCGAAACCGGGAGCGTCCGGCACGTCGACGGACTCCCCGGCCGCCTCGGCGGCGTCGTCCCCGACGGGCGTCGGAGCGGTGCCGGCAGCGATCACCGCGACGACACAGCGGTCACCGAGAGCAGCCTGGAGGCTCGTCACGCGGTCCGCGACCGTCGTCGCGTTGCCGAGGTGGCCGACGACGACCTCCGCCCCGGCCGGCACCGCGCGGCGCACGGCCCGGTGGGTGGCGTCGTCGTCGGCGCCCGGCGACGGCAGGACGTCCGTCCAGACGACCAGGTGCGCCCCGACGGCGACCCGACGGGCATCGGCGATGCCCCACCCGAAGCGGACCTGGTACTGCTGCTGGCCTCGTTCACGCACCTCGTCACGATAACCGCTGTGGAGGACCTGTCCTTCTTCACAGGTGATGCGCTCTCGCACCGTTCGGCAGCAGGGCCGCCAGTACGATCGACTCCCATGGAGATCGCCCCCGCACCGACCCTGACCGGTGACCGCGTCACGCTCGAGCCACTCGGCCCCGAGCACGCGGACGACCTCCGCGCGGCGGTCGCCGACGGGGACCTCTGGCGCACCTGGTACACGGCGATCCCCTCCCCGGCGCAGGTCGACGACGAGATCGAGCGGCGTCTGGCCGAGCAGACCGCCGGCCGGATGGTGCCGTTCGCCGTGCGCGACCGGCCGACCGGGCGCGTGGTGGGCTCGACGACGTTCATGGCGGTCGACACCGCCAACCGCCGGGTCGAGATCGGGTCGACGTTCCTGGCGCGGTCGGCGCAGCGGTCCGGGATCAACACCGAGTCGAAGCTGCTGATGCTCTCGCAGGCGTTCGACGTCTGGCAGTGCATCGCGGTCGAGTTCCGCACGCACTGGCACAACCAGCAGTCCCGCGCCGCGATCGCCCGGCTCGGCGCCAAGCAGGACGGTGTCCTCCGCAACCACCAGATCGGGCGGGACGGCACCCTCCGCGACACCGTGGTCTTCTCGATCACCGCGTCCGAGTGGCCCACCGTCCGGCTGTCCCTGGCCGAGCGCCTCCGGCAGCACGACCGGGCCGAGGGCTCCCGTCGGCGCTCCGCCCGGCACGCCTGACCCGGCACGGGCCGGCAGCAGCGCCGCGGCGTACGGTCGGCGTCATGCACGTCGGTCTCCGCCTCGTCCTCGACGCCCCGGTCGCGTCCGTCCGTGACGCCCTGATGGCCCCGGCGGTGATGGTGGGCGTGACCAAGCCGTTCCTGGTCTACCGCTCGCTCGCCCCCGAGGGCTTCCCGCGCCGCTGGACCCCCGGGCAGCCGCACCCGATCGCCGCGAGTGCCTTCGGCGTCGTGCCGAGCGGTGCGAGCCACGTGGACATCGACCGGTACGAGGTCGACGGCGTCCCCGTGCAGCGCGACAACGGCGGCGGCACGAGCGGCCTGTTCGCCCGGATGGACATGCGGCATCGGATGGCCGCGACCGAGCTCCCCGACGGGAAGACCCTGTTCGTCGACCGGCTCGACTACCGGATGCGTCCGGCCGTGCTCGGCATCGCGCTCTGGCCCGGCATGTGGGTCATCTGGCAGTGGCGGGCGATCCGGATGCGGGCGCAGGCGCCGTCCTGGCCGCCGGCCTGACGGCACACTGCCGACCGACGCGGCACCGCCGCGTTGACCGGACTCGCGTCGCTGAGCCGCCCCGTGCCGTGGACCTGTCACGGAGCGGGCTGGACAGGACACGCCGACCGGACCCGGGCCTCCCGTCAGCCCTGGTGGCCGGGAGCGCGACGGGCGTAGCCTCGTCCCTGTGAGCCAGACGCGCCCCCAGGAGCCGACGACCGACGACCGCGTGCACAGCACGATGGCGACCGTGGACTGGCGGCGCATGACGTTCGACCTGTACCGCCGGGTCCGCGCGACAGCCGACCCGGAGACGGCACACGCGCTGTGGCGCGAGACCCGTGACGCGATGTTCGCCGAGCACCCCGCCAGCCCGCTCCTCGACGAGGACGCCCGCGACTTCGAGGAGCTCCCCGTGCCGGCGTACGACCCGGCGTGGCGCTTCCGGGCCCGCATCGAGGCCGCCGAGCCGCAGGTGCTCGACGTCGAGACGGGCACCGACGGCATCGTGCACTTCGACCGCCTCGGCGTGGTCTCCCTGGCCGGCATCGGCACGCTCGACGTGTGGTCCCACGGCGGCTACGCGGGCGGCGTCTTCGTGCCCGTCAAGGACGCCAGTGCCGGCAAGGCGCGCGGCACGTACGGCGGTGGGCGCTACCTGCTCGACACGATCAAGGGCTCCGACCTCGGTGGGGACGACGGCGAGCTCGTGCTCGACTTCAACTTCGCGTACAACCCCTCGTGCGCGTACGACCCGGCGTGGGCGTGCCCGCTCGCGCCTCCCGGCAACACCGTCGCGGTGCCGATCCCCGTCGGCGAGCAGTACGACTTCTAGGAGCTTCCGACATGTCGACGACGAGCCTGGTGGCACTCGACCCCGGCGGCCGCATCCCGCCCTTCGAACAGGTGCGCTCCCAGATCGCGGCGCAGATCGCCGCCGGCTACCTGGTCGACGGCGAACGGCTGCCGAGCGTGCGGTCGCTCGCGGACGACCTGCGACTCGCTCCCGGCACGGTCGCGAAGGCGTACCAGCTGCTCGAGGAGTCGGGGCTCGTGCAGACCGCGCGCGGAGCCGGCACCCGCGTGGTCCGGCCGGCAGCGGTGCCGGACGAGGTCGCCGCGGCGATCCGTGCGGTGGTCACCGAGGCCCGTGCAGCGGGGCTCTCCGCCGACCAGGCGGCCGCCGCGCTCCGGGACGCCTGGCCCGCGTAGGGACCACGTCCGCTGGACGCGGCGGATCCGCTGCGCTCAGCAGTGGCGGAAGACGTACGCCGAGTCGCCCTTCGGCACCAGGTCGCGATCGCGCAGGATCGTCATCGCCGGTCGGTCCCGCATCGCGCACACGGCCGACCACGTCGGCTTCAGCGTGTCCGCGTACTCGACGTCGATGACCCGCTTGCCGTAGACGTCCGTGTACGCCGAGCACTCCCGGTACTGCACGCACTCCTCGGCGACCGCGAAGTCGAACCCGGCGGTCCGCTTGCCGGCCGTGCCGAGCTGCGGGGTGTTCTTCTGCGCCGCCGCCATCCCCTCGCGGTGCACCGCCGCGACGAGGGACTTCGCCAGCGCGACGTTGCCCGCCCGCGTCAGCGCGCCCTTCGACCGGGTCCACGAGTCGAGGTTGTCGAACTCGACGGCGTCGAAGCCCCGGTCCGCACAGCGGGTGATCGCCTTCCCGATGACCTTCGTGATCACAGCACGCTTCGCCGCGGTGCGGGTGTCGAGGAGCATCTCGTCCGGCCAACCGGGGTCGGACACGGGCTTCCCGCTCGCGGTGCGGAGGACCGCGGAGGGGTACCGCTCCTTCCACATCGCGGCGTCCCCAGGCTGCGTCTGGAAGCCGTTGACGTAGCAGATGCCGTAGGTGCCCTTCGCCGGGCGCTCGGTGCTGTCGCGCTCGACGACGGTCACGCCGGACGGCGGCGTGTACGCCCCGCCGAGCTGGTAGTCCGGCACGCCCGAGGTCGGGAGGGGCTCGGGGCTGGCGGCGGCGTCGGTCGCGCAGCCGGCGGTGCCGACCAGGGTGACGAGGAGGACGGCGGGGAGCAGGAGGGAACGGAGACGCACGACGACCAGGGTCCCATGCGGTGCCTGCTCTTCCGCCGGGTCCCGTCGGAGCGCTACACTGGCCGTACTCGAGGCGCCGATCGCCTCGTGCGTCGTACGGACGCCCCCGAAACCTCCCGGTCGAACTCGACCGATGCGTATCGCGCACCACCGCTCCCCCGGAACCCGTCCGGGTGGGACACCGGTGCCAGGCTCTCTGCTGCGGCGACAGTGCCCGCACCTCCGTGTCCTCTCCAGCAGAGGACGAGCCCGCTCCCCGAGCGGACGACGGACGCGGACATGATCCCGCCCGCGCGCCGATCGAGCGCGCACCACGGCCAAATCCGGCCCGAAAGGTCGTCATGACCAACCCCATCGAAGACATCCGTTTCTCCGACCTCGGCGTCCCCGCCCCCATGGTCGACGTGCTCGTCAGCCAGGGCAAGGAGAACGCCTTCCCGATCCAGGCGGACACGCTCCCCGACTCCCTCAAGGGCAAGGACGTGCTCGGCCGCGGTCGCACCGGCTCCGGCAAGACCATCGCATTCGCGATCCCCCTCGTCGCCCGTCTCGCGGCGAACCCGCAGAAGCGCCGCCCGGGCCGCCCCCGCGCCCTGGTGCTCGCCCCGACCCGTGAGCTCGCGACGCAGATCGACGCCGTGCTCGCCCCCCTCGCCAAGGCGATGGGCCTCACCACCACGACGATCTTCGGCGGCGTCTCGCAGGGCCGTCAGGTCGAGGCCCTCCGCAGCGGCGTCGACATCGTCGTCGCCTGCCCCGGCCGCCTCGCCGACCTCATGCAGCAGGGCCACGCCCACCTCGACGCGATCGACGTCACCGTCCTCGACGAGGCCGACCACATGGCCGACATGGGCTTCCTGCCCGGTGTGACCAAGATCATGCAGGCCACGCCGGAGCGCGGGCAGCGCATGCTCTTCTCCGCCACGCTCGACAACGGCGTGGACAAGCTCGTCAAGAAGTTCCTGCACAACCCGGTGATGCACTCCGTCGACGACGAGTCCAGCCCCGTCGAGGCGATGACCCACCACGTGTTCGAGGTCGCCGACGCCGACGGCAAGAAGGACCTCGTCCAGACCCTCGCCTCGGGCACCGGTCGTCGCATCCTCTTCATGCGCACGAAGCACCACGCCAAGCGCCTGGCGAAGCAGCTCTCCTCGCAGGGCATCCCCGCGGTGGACCTGCAGGGCAACCTGTCGCAGGGTGCTCGTGAGCGCAACCTCGCCAAGTTCTCCGCCGGTGAGGCCCTCGTCCTCGTCGCCACCGACGTCGCCGCCCGCGGTGTGCACGTCGACAACGTCGAGCTCGTCGTGCACGTCGACCCGCCGACCGAGCACAAGGCGTACCTGCACCGCTCGGGCCGCACCGCCCGTGCCGGTTCGTCCGGTGACGTCGTCACCGTGGTGATGCCCGCCGAGCGTCGCGACGTCGCGCAGATGATGCGCAAGGCCGCGATCTCCGTCGCACCGCAGCAGGTCACCCCGCGGTCCGCGCCGGTGCTCGAGCTCGTCGGCGAGATCGCCCCGATCCGCCACGTGGCCGAGGCGCCCGTCCAGCAGCAGCAGCCGCAGCGCCGTCAGCAGTCCTCCGCCGCCGGCTCGTCGTCCGCCGGTCGCGGTCGTGGCCGCGGTGGCCGCACCGGAGGCTCGGCTCCGGCCGCGCAGTCCAGCTCGGCCGGCAACGGCTCGGGTTCGGGTCGTCGCGGCGGTCGTGCCGCCGAGGGCGCGTCCGCCTCGTCCGCCGGCTCGACCGGCCAGCGTCGTTCCGGTGGCGCCCCCCGTCGCGCCGGCAGTGACTCGCCTCGCGGCGGCTCGGCGCAGGTCTGGTCCTCCGACGGTGGCTACGCCCCCGGTCGCGCAGCCGGCACCGAGTCCAGCGGCAACCGTCGTGGTGGCTCGCGCCGCGCCTCCCGTCCGGCCGGCACCGGACGCTGACCGACCGCTCTGACGGAACCTGGACGGGCCCTGCGAACGAATGTCCGCAGAGCGCGTACGGTTCTGGTCATCGGAGGGCGCGAGAGCGACCACCGGTGGTTTTGTCCGACGACGGAAGGGGCCGCCACATGGCAGGCATCGACGACATCAAGAACGCCGCTGAGAAAGCGGCCGGCAAGGTCAAGGAAGCCGTCGGCAACACGACGGACAACGACCGGCTGAAGGCCGAGGGTCAGACCGACCAGGCCAAGGCCTCGACCAAGCAGGGTGCGACCGACGTCAAGGACGCCGCGCACGGCGTGGCCGACAGCTTCAAGAACGACAAGTAGGACCAAGCCGGTCTCGACAGACCGCGCTGCGAAGCCCCCGGGACCATCGGTCCCGGGGGCTTCGTCGTGCGCAGTGCGGTGCTAGAGCAGGGCGCCGACCGAGGCGAGCCCGGCGCGCATGAGGGCGCCGCGGCCGCCCTCCATCTCCTCGGAGACGGCGATCGAGGCGGCCTCCATCGGGCTCATCCACGTCAGCTCGAGGGCGTCCTGCCGCGGCTCGCAGGTCCCGGTGACGGGCACGACGTAGGCCAGGGAGATCGCGTGCTGGCGCTCGTCCGTGTAGACCGAGGCACCGGGGAGCGGGAAGTACTCCGCCACGGTGAACGGCGCCGGGTTCGAGGGCAGCTGCGGGAACGCCATCGGCCCGAGGTCCTTCTCGAGGTGCCGGAACAGCGCGGTGCGGATCGACTCGCCGAACATGACACGTCCAGACACGAGCGTGCGGGCGATCGACCCGCTCGGGGCCACGCGGAGCAGCACGCCGACCTCGGTCACGACACCGAGTCCGTCGGTGCGCACGGGGATGGCTTCGACGTAGCAGATCGGCAGGCGACGGCGGACCATCGCGAGCTCCTCGTCGGACAGCCAGCCGGAGTCGGGGTCGGGATCGGGGGTGCGCGTCGAGGCCATGCTCCGTGTCTACCAGGCGGCGGGGCGAAGCAGGTGGAACGGCGCGAGGTGGTGGAGGGACCAGACGACGGACGGGAGGCTCCCCACCAGCTGG
>NZ_MJGV01000057.1:151676-254808 GCF_001865015.1 Curtobacterium sp. MMLR14_010
ACCAGCTGGTGGGGAGCCTCCTGTCCGTGGGGTGGCCGGCTCAGTCGGCGAGGATCTGCAGGAGGTCCTTGCGGAGCTGGTCGACCTTGGCCGACGCGGCCTTGACCTGCTCGTCGGTCGCGCTCGTGCGGTACATGTGCAGGACGCCCATGGTCTTGCGGAGCGCCTCGACGAACTCGCGCTGCGAGTCCGGCATGCCGGGCGTGGACTCCCACGCGGCGGCGATCTCGTCGGCCTTGGCCTCGGCCTCGGCGCGACCGGCGTCGGTGAGCTCGAAGAGCGTCTTGCGGCCGTCGCCGGTCGAGACGACGAGGTCCTCGTCGACGAGCTGCTGGAGCGTCGGGTAGACCGAGCCGGGGCTCGGCTTCCAGGCGCCACCGGTGCGTTCGGCGATCGTCTTGATCACGGCGTAGCCGTTCTGGGGACCCTCGGCCAGCAGGCCGAGGATGGCGAGGCGGACGTCGCCGCGGCGACGACGCTCCCGACCGAAGCCGGGACCGCCGAACCCGGGGCCGAAGCCCATGCCGGGTCCGAAGCCGCCGCGGCCGCCGAAGCCCATCGGGCCGGGGCCGAAGCCGCCGCGCCCGCCGTGCTCGCCGCGGTCGCGGCCGGGGAAGCCGACGCCGTGGTGCGCGCGCCCGCCGCCGAAGCGGGGGCCGCGCGGTCCGGAGCCACGCTGGTCGTGGCGGTGGTCGTGCATGTTCTCGTGGTCGTCCATGGGGTGCATGGTGACTCCTCTCGAGGGTCGTGGTGGAAGTGGGCTCGCGATCCGTTCCGGACTGTTCCGGCACTGTCGCGATGTAGTAACGATAGATCGGTAACTATCGCTCTGTCAAGGGTCGTTCTCGGCAGGGTCCTCGTCTGGTCCTTGACGGGTGCTTGTCGGTGGCGGCGGGCAGGATGGGCGGACCATGACGGACGTCCTCGAGCGCTTCTCCCCCGCCACCGCTGCGTGGTTCCGCGGCGCGTTCAGCGCCCCGACCGCGGCACAGTCCGGTGCGTGGGACGCCATCTCGACCGGGCGGCACGCGCTCGTCGTGGCTCCGACGGGGTCCGGCAAGACCCTCGCCTCGTTCCTGTGGTCGATCGACCGGCTCATCAGCTCGACGGACCACCCCGAGCCGAAGCAGCGCACGCGGGTGCTCTACATCTCGCCGCTGAAGGCCCTCGGCGTCGACGTCGAGCGGAACCTGCGCAGCCCGCTCGTCGGGATCACGCAGACGGCTCGCCGGCTCGGGCTCGAACCCCCGGACGTCACGGTCGGTGTCCGGAGCGGTGACACCCCGTCGTCCGACCGGCAGAAGCTGCTGCGGCTGCCCCCGGACATCCTCATCACCACGCCCGAGTCGCTCTACCTGATGCTGACGTCGAAGGCGCGGGAGACCCTGCTGAACGTCGACACCGTCATCGTCGACGAGGTCCACGCCGTCGCGTCGTCGAAGCGCGGGGCGCACCTGGCCGTCTCGCTCGAGCGGCTCGACGACCTGCTCGACAAGCCCGTGCAGCGCATCGGCCTGTCCGCCACCGTGCGCCCCGCAGAAGAGGTCGCCCGGTTCCTCGGCGGTCGCGCCCCGGTCGAGATCATCGCTCCGCCGGCGCAGAAGACCTTCGACCTGCGCGTCGTCGTGCCGGTCGACGACATGTCCGAGCTCGGGTCGCCGCCCGCCGGGTCGGACTCCTCGGACGCCCCGTCGAACGGCTCGATCTGGCCCCACGTCGAAGAGCGCGTGGTCGACCTGATCGAGGAGCACCGCTCGACGATCGTGTTCGCGAACTCCCGGCGGTTGGCCGAACGCCTGACCGCCCGGCTGAACGAGATCCACGAGGAACGGGTGGTGGCAGCAGCCGGGGACGGCGTCCTGGTCCCCGCCGGGGCGTCACCCGACGACGTCGGGCTGCCGGGTGGGCGAGGGCAGTCGCCGGGGCGGGCGTCGGCGCACGCACCGGTCCCGCAGCAGACCCGTCCGCCGGCGGAGATGATCGGCTCGTCCGGCCAGACCGCCGGCGCCGTCCCGGTGCTCGCCCGGGCCCACCACGGGTCCGTGTCCAAGGACCAGCGCGCCATCATCGAGGACGACCTGAAGTCCGGGCGGCTGCGCTGCGTCGTGGCGACGAGTTCGCTCGAGCTCGGGATCGACATGGGCGAGGTCGACCTGGTCGTGCAGGTCGAGGCCCCGCCGTCGGTCGCCAGCGGCCTGCAGCGCGTCGGCCGTGCCGGGCACCAGGTCGGGGAGATCTCCCGCGGGGTGCTCTTCCCGAAGCACCGCGCCGACCTCGTGCACAGCGCCGTCACCGTCGAGCGCATGGTGTCCGGGCAGATCGAGTCCATCTCGGTGCCTGCGAACCCCCTCGACGTCCTGGCGCAGCACACCGTCGCCGCCGGGGCCGTCGACACCCTCGACGTCGAGCACTGGTTCGAGCTCGTGCGCCGCAGTGCCCCGTTCAGCGGCCTGCCCCGCTCGGCGTTCGACGCCACGCTCGACCTGATCACCGGACGGTACCCGAGCGACGAGTTCGCCGAGCTCCGTCCTCGTCTGGTGTGGGACCGCGTCCACGGCACGCTCACCGGGCGTCCTGGCGCCCAACGCCTGGCCGTGACGAGCGGTGGCACGATCCCCGACCGCGGCATGTTCGGCGTGTTCATGGTCGGCGAGAAGGCGTCCCGCGTCGGCGAGCTCGACGAGGAGATGGTCTACGAGTCCCGCGTGGGTGACGTCTTCGCCCTCGGTGCCACCAGCTGGCGCATCGAGGAGATCACCCACGACCGCGTGATCGTGAGCCCGGCGTTCGGGCAGCCCGGCCGGGTGCCGTTCTGGAAGGGCGACGGCATCGGGCGTCCCGCCGAGCTTGGGCGCGCGACCGGGGCCTACATCAGGGAGGTCGAGTCCGCTTCCGACGCCGATGCCCGCGCCCGGGTGTCCGCCGGCGGGCTCGACGAGCGGGCCGTGACGAACCTGCTGACCTTCCTGCGCGAGCAGCGGGCCGCCACCGGGCACGTGCCGAACGACACCACGCTCGTGGTCGAGCGCTTCCGCGACGAGCTCGGCGACTGGCGCCTGATCCTGCACTCCCCGTACGGCATGCAGGTCCACGCGCCGTGGGCCCTCGCCGTGGCGGCCCGACTCCGCGAACGGCACGGCATCGACGGCGACGCGATGGCCGCGGACGACGGCATCGTGGTGCGCATCCCCGAGACCGACGCCGAACCCCCGGGGGCCGACCTGTTCGTCTTCGAGCGGGACGACCTCGAGGCCGTCGTGACGGACGAGGTCGGTGGCTCGGCGCTGTTCGCCGCCCGGTTCCGCGAGTGCGCCGCCCGCGCGCTGCTGCTCCCCCGGCGCGACCCCGGCCGACGCTCCCCGTTGTGGCAGCAGCGGCAGCGGGCGTCCCAGCTGCTCGAGGTCGCCCAGAAGTACCCGACCTTCCCGATCGTGCTCGAGACCGTGCGCGAGGTCCTGCAGGACGTCTACGACGTGCCGGCGCTGCTCGGCATCGCGGACGAGATCGCCCGGCGCGGCATCCGACTCGTCGAGAGCGAGACCGCGACGCCGTCCCCCTTCGCCCGCTCGCTGCTGTTCGGGTACGTCGCCGCCTTCATGTACGAGGGCGACTCCCCGCTGGCCGAACGCCGGGCGGCGGCACTGTCGCTCGACTCGACGCTCCTCAGCGAGCTGCTCGGTCGGGCGGAGCTCCGTGAACTCCTCGACCCGGCCGTGATCGCGTCGACCGAGCAGGACCTGCAGCGGCTCTCGCCGGACCGCCGAGCACGGGACACCGAGGGCCTGGTCGACGTCCTGCGTCTGGTCGGCGCGATCGACCTCGACGAGGCGGTCGACCGCAGCTGGCTCGCCACCGACGCTGACCGTCCGGCCGCTCGGGACACCCTCCGCACCACGCTCGAGGCACTCGAACGCGACCGCCGCGTGCTGTCGTTCTCCCACGCCGGGGCCACTCGCTGGGCCGTGATCGAAGACGCCGCCCGGCTCCGCGACGCCCTCGGGGTCCCCCTGCCGATCGGCGTCCCCACCGCGTTCATCGAGCCCGTCGCCGACCCGCTCGGTGACCTGGTCGGCCGGTACGCCAGGTCGCACGGGCCGTTCGCCGCGCAGGACGCCGCCTCGCGCCTGGGGCTCGGGATCGCCGTCGTGCAGGACACCCTGCGTCGCCTGGTCGCCGACCGCCGCCTGGTCGAGGGCGAGTTCCGCCCGGACCGCCAGGGCGCCGAGTGGTGCGACGCCGAGGTGCTGCGACGGATCCGCACGCGGTCGCTCGCAGCGCTCCGGCACGAGGTGGAGCCGGTCTCGTCGGACACCCTCGCCCGGTTCCTGCCCGCGTGGCAGCACGTCCGGACACCGGGCACCCGCGGTGGGCTGCGTGGGATCGACGGCGTGCTCCAGGTCATCGACCAGCTCGCTGGCGTCGCCCTGCCCGCCAGCGCGTGGGAGTCCCTCGTCCTGCCCGTCCGGGTGTCGGACTACGCGCCGAGCATGCTCGACGAGCTCACCGCCACGGGCGAGGTCCTGTGGTCCGGCGGCGGCACCCTGCCCGGCAACGACGGCTGGGTGCGGCTGCACCTGGCGGACACCGCCGCGACGACGCTGGCCGAGCCCTCGGGCGACGAGACCACCGAGCTGCAGCGTGACGTGCTCGGAGCCCTGGCCGGCGGCGGCGCGTACTTCTTCCGGCAGCTCGGACAGGCCGTCGGCAGCACCGACGACGCGGCCCTGACCACGGCGCTCTGGGACCTCGTCTGGGGCGGACAGATCACGAACGACACCTTCGCGCCACTGCGGGCGATGCTCGGCGGACGCGCCAAGAGCACCACCGCGCCGCGCACCCGGGCCTACCGCGGCCGTCGCCGCCCGACGCTGCCCACGCAGTCCGGTCCGCCGAGCGTGGGTGGCCGCTGGTCGCTGCTGCCGCTCGCCGAGGCCGACGCCACCGTGCGGGCAGCGGCGACGGCGGAGCAGCTGCTCGAGCGGTACGGGGTCGTCACCCGCGGCGCCGTGCAGGTCGAGGGCGTGCGGGGCGGGTTCGCCGGCGTGTACCGGGTCCTCGCTCGGTTCGAGGAGTCCGGTCGGGCCCGCCGCGGGTACTTCATCGAGGGGCTCGGGGCGGCACAGTTCGCGACCAGTCCGACGATCGACCGCCTGCGGACCTACGCCAGGGACCTCGACGAGGACGAGCGCGCGAACCCCGACCGGGTGCGCGAGGTCATCACCCTGGCGGCGACGGACCCGGCCAACCCCTACGGGGCGTCGCTGCCGTGGCCGACGGACGGAGATGCTTCCGCGGACGCGTCGGCGGATGCGCCCGAGGCCGGTGTCGCCGCAGGCGCTCCGTCGGCGACTGCGCCTACCGCTGGCGCCGGGGCCGCCGCCAAGACCCCGCGCGGGCACCGACCCGGTCGGAAGGCCGGCGCTCTCGTGGTGCTCGTCGACGGCGAGCTGGGCGTGTACGTCGAGCGCGGGGGCAAGTCCGTGCTGACGTTCACCGAGGACGCCGCCGACCTCACCGCCGCCGCGACCTCGATCGCCACGACCGTCCGGACCGGGCTCGGCAAGCTCTCGGTCGAACGGGTGAACGGCGTCTTCGTGCTGGAGTCCCCGTTCGGCGACGCCCTGCGCAGTGCCGGCTTCACCGCGACTCCGCAGGGGGTGCGGCTCCGTGCCTGAGGGCGACACCGTCTACCGCGCCGCCCACCGCCTGCACACGGCGCTGGCAGGCAAGGTCCTGACGCGCAGCGACTTCCGCGTGCCGGCGTTCGCCACGCTCGACCTGGTCGGCCGGACCGTGGACGAGGTCGTGCCGCGGGGCAAGCACATCCTGCACCGGATCGGCGACCTGACCGTCCACTCGCACCTGAAGATGGAGGGCCGCTGGGACGTCTACGCGCCCGGCGACCGCTGGCGACGACCGGCACACCAGGCCCGGGCCGTGCTCGACGCCGAGGACGTCTCGACCGTGGGCTTCACCCTCGGGGTGCTCGAGGTCGTAGCCCGCGACCAGGAGTCCGAGATCGTCGGGTACCTCGGCCCGGACCTGCTCGGGCCCGACTGGGACGCCGCCGTCGCCGAGGCGAACCTCGTCGCCGATCCCGAGCGGCCCATCGGTCTTGCGCTGCTGGACCAGCGGGTGCTCGCCGGCCTCGGCAACGTCTACCGGAACGAGCTCTGTTTCCTCCGCGGCGTCCTGCCCACCCGACCTGCCGGCGAGGTCGAGGACCCGACGCGGATGATCGCCCTGGCGCACCGGCTCATCCTGACGAACCGCGACCGCAGCGCCCGTGTGACCACCGGGGTCGACCGACCCGGCCGCCGCTTCTGGGTCTACGGCCGCGACCGGAAGCCCTGCCTGCGCTGTCGGACGCCCATCCGTCGGGGTGAGCTCGGCGAGTCCGACCTGACGCTCCGAGACACCTACTGGTGTCCGCGCTGCCAGTCCTGACGGGGTCGGCACCGGCGCTGTTGCTACAGGTGCTGGTGCTGGTGCTGGTGCTGGTGCTGGTGCTGGTGAGCCTGCGCCGCGGGTCAAACGGCGGCGGGTCGGTCCTCGACGGGACGACGACGAAGCCCCGCCCGCAGGACCGCCGGCGGCTCGTACTGCTGGTCGAGGCGCCCGACGTCGGTGCCCGGCGGGACGATGGCGTCGATGCGGTCGAGCACCTCGTCGGAGAGCACCACGTCGGCCCCGGCGAGCAGGTCGTCGAGCTGCTCCATCGACCGCGGGCCGATCAGCGCGCTCGTCACACCCGGGTGGGCGATCGCGAACGCCAGGGCCAGGTGGGTCATCCGGATGCCGGTCTCCTTGGACAGCGCCACGATCTGCTCGACGGCCTCGATGCGGCGCTCGTCCTGGTTGTGGCGGAACATGCCGACCCGCGCCAGGTCGCTGTCCTGGCCCTTCCGGAACCGCCCGGTCAGGATGCCGCCGGCGAGCGGGCTCCACACGAGCGTGCCCATGCCGTACCGCTGGGCGACCGGCAGGACCTCGCGCTCGATGCCGCGGTTGAGGATCGAGTAGGTCGACTGCTCCGTGCGGAAGCGCTCCAGGCCCCGGCGCTCCGACGTCCACTGCGCCTCCACCTGCATCGACGCGGGGAAGTCCGACGTGCCGATCATCCGGACCTTGCCGCTCCGGACCAGGTCGGTGAGGGCGGACAGGGTCTCCTCGACGTCCACCGTGTCGTCGGGTCGGTGCGCCTGGTACAGGTCGATGTGGTCCGTCTGCAGTCGGCGCAGCGAGTCCTCGACCGCACGCATGACCCAGCGGCGGGAGTTGCCCCGCCGGTTCGGGTCGTCACCCATCGGACCGTGGAACTTCGTGGCGAGCACGACGTCGTCGCGTCGGCCCTTGAGCGCCTTGCCGAGGAGCTCCTCCGAGCCGCCCTGGGAGTAGCGGTCGGCGGTGTCGATCAGGTTGATGCCGGCGTCGAGCGCGCGGTGCACGATGCGGATCGAGTCCTGTTCGTCGCCGTTGCCGATGCGGCCATCGGTGCCGAGCATCATGGCGCCGAGGGCGAAGGGGCTGACCTGGACGCCGGTCTGGCCGAGGGTGCGGTACTGCATGGGTTCCTCCTGTCGATGGCGTCCCGAGTCGCGGTGCCGTATCGTGGTCCGAACTGGAACGTTCTTCCGGAACTATACGGAACGCTGTTCCGTTTGCGCAACACCCCGTTGTCCGCCCCGTCCACCAGGAGCCCCATGCGCGCCGACGCCCGCCGCAACCTCGACGCGCTGACCGACGCCGCGAAGGCCGTGTTCGCCAGCGACGGTGTCGACGCCCCCGCGAAGGTGATCGCCGACCGTGCCGGTGTCGGTGTCGGCACGCTCTACCGCCACTTCCCGCAGCGCTCCGACCTGGTGGTGGCGGTCTTCCGGAACGCGGTCGAGGCCTGCGCGGACGCTGCCGACGACCTCGCCGCCCGGAACACCCCGGACGCGGCACTCGGACTGTGGCTGCAGCGGTTCACCGAGTTCGTCGCGACGAAGCGCGGGCTCGCCGCCGCCCTCCACTCGGGCGACCCGGCGTTCGAGGCGCTGCCCGCCTACTTCATCGGTCGGCTCGGCGACGCACTGACGGGGCTGCTCGACGCCGCCGCGGCCGCCGGCACCATCAGCGCCGACGTCGACGCCCCGCAGCTCCTGCGCGCGGTGGCCGACCTCTGCCACGGCTCACCCAGCCCGGAGCACAGCCAGCGCATGGTCGCCCTGCTCGTGGACGGCCTGCGCTACCGCGCCACGGTCTGACGACCGCCGGACCCCGGCGGGTGCAGCCGCTCGGCCGCCGTCGCCCGCACGGCGTCGGTCACCCGCTCGAGCAACGGGGACGCCAGGTTCCACCGCTGCCACCAGAGTGCGACGTCCGCACGGCGCCCGGGGGTGAGCTCCACCAGGGCACCCCGTTCAACGGCGTCGAGACACTGGGCCTCCGGCAGGAGTCCCCACCCGAAGCCGAGCTCCACCGCTCGCGCGAAGTCCGCGGACGTGGGGACGAAGTGCCGCGGTCCCCGGGGAGCGTGCCCGACGACCCGGCGGAGGAATCCCTGCTGCAGGTCGTCGTCGTGGTCGTAGTCCACGAGCGGCACCCGGTCGAGCCGCTGCAGCATCCGCCGCTCGGAGTCGGCGCCGGCGAGGTAGCGGTCGACGAACGCGGGCGAGGCCACCGCCCGGTACCGGTCGATGCCGAGCGCGACGGACGAGCAGCCCTGCACGGGTTCCGACTCCGCCGTGACCGCCGCCATCACCGTGCCGGACCGCAGGAGCTCGGCCGTGCGGTCCTGGTCCTCGCGGTGCAGGTCGAAGACGACCTCGGTGTCCCGACGGACGATCGCCAGGGCGTCGAGGAACCAGGTGCCGAGCGAGTCCGCGTTCACCGCGAGCGGGATCGAGGGGACCCGGTCCTCGTCGTCCGTGTCCACGCCGCCGAGGTCGCGCGCCGTCTCCTCGTCGAGCAGGCGGACCTGCCGGGCATGCCGCAGCACGACGGCGCCGTCGGGCGTCGGCACGATCGGCGTCGTCCGCTGCAGCAGGACGCGGCCGACGAGCTGCTCCATCGCCTTGACCCGCTGTGAGACCGCCGACGGGGTGATCGACAGCGCACGCGCTGCGGCGTCGAACGTGCCGAGGTCGACCGCCGTCAGGAGGGTCTCGAGGTGTTCGCGCTGGAAGCGGAGCATGAGCCGAGCTTACGGCGCACCAGGAACGTGAGCTGTCCTGCATGACGTCAACCTCGTACCGTCGTCCTGTGACCGTCCTGCTCCCCGTCCTCTCCGGCCTCGGCACCGGGCTCGCCCTCATCGTGGCGATCGGCGTGCAGAACACGTACCTGCTCCGGTTGGCCGTGACTGCTCGCGTCCGGGTGGTGGCGGCAGCGGTGCTGGTGTGCGCGGTGTCGGACGCGCTGCTCATCCTGGCCGGGGTGCTCGGCGTCGGGGCCGTGGTCGAGCGGTTCCCCGCGGCGCTCGTGGTGATCCGGTACGTCGGGGCGGCGTTCCTGCTGACGTACGGGGTGCTGGCGGCACGGCGGGCGCTGCGCCCGTCGGGCGATGCGATCCGGGTCGCGGCCGAGGACGACGGGGTCGCCGTGGTGGGGGTGGGAGCGGGGGTGGATGCGGCGACGGCGGCCGTCGTCGCCGCCGCGGCCGGCCCCGCCGGGGCGGCGGCTGCGGGCGCCGCGGACGCCGGAGGCGGCCTCGCCAGCGCGGCGGCTGCCGTCGCGCCCCCGTCCGCGCATCGCGCCCCGGTGCACGGGGGCGCGATGCCCGGAGCGGGGCGCGATGCCGGCGCACCGGGCGCGGCCCACGCGGATCCGCAGCCGGCGGGGCGGGGTCGGGCCGAGCCTCCAGGCCGGAGCGATCGGAGCGACCGGACCGGTCGGACCAGCCACAGCAGCCGGACCGGCCGGACCGGCCGGACCGCCCCCGCCGCCCCTGCCATGCGCGCCGCCGTGCTGACCATGCTCGTCTTCACGTGGGCGAACCCGCACGTCTACCTGGACACGCTGGTGTTCCTCGGGTCCGTGGCGAACCAGCAGGGCGTCGACGACCGCTGGTGGTGGACGGCCGGCGCGGTGGCGGCGAGCTGCGTGTGGTTCGGCGCGCTGGGGTTCGGCGGGCGACTGCTCCGGCCGCTGTTCGCGCGGCCGATGACCTGGCGGGTGTTCGACGGGTGCGTCGCCGTCGTCATGCTCGTGTTCGGCGCGCTGCTGGTCGTCGGCGCCTGACACGGCGCGGACTGGCGCCGCACAACGGACGACGGCTCGCACCACCGAGTTCGGTGGCGCGAGCCGTCGTTGCTGGTGCGGATCCGATCCGCGCCACCAGGACCCCTACTGCTCCCGGCGCCCCACCCGGCTGTGGCTGCGGCTGTACCCGAAGTAGATCGCGAAGCCGATGACGAGCCAGACGACGAAGCGCAGCCAGGTCTCGACCTCGAGGTTGAGCATCAGCCAGAAGCACAGCACGGCGGACAGGATCGGGATCACGGGCGACCACGGCACCCGGAAGGACCGCGGTGCGTCCGGACGCGACTTGCGCAGCACGATGATGCCGATCGACACGAGCACGAACGCGGAGAGCGTGCCGATGTTGATCAGGCCCTCGAGCTTCTCGACCGGCGTGAACCCGGCGAGCACCGCGACCACGATCCCGGCGATGAGCTGCACCCGGACGGGCGTCTGCGTCTTCGGGTTCGTGACCGAGAACCAGCGGGGCAGCAGCCCGTCGCGGCTCATCGAGAAGACGATGCGGGACAGGCCGAGCAGCAGCACCATGACGACGGTGGTCAGGCCGATGAGCGACCCGATCGCGATGATGCCGGCGGCCCAGGGCAGTCCGACGATGTCGAAGGCCGAGGCCAGCGACGGGGCGTCCTCCTGCGCGAGCCGCTTGTACGACACCATGCCCGTGATGACGATGCTCACGCCGACGTAGAGCAGCGTCACGACGCCGAGCCCGATGAAGATGCCGCGGGGCAGGGTCTTCTGCGGGTTCTCGGTCTCCTCGGCGCTGGTGGCGACGACGTCGAAGCCGATGAACGCGAAGAACACCAGCGACGCGGCGGCGAGCAGCCCGAAGACGCCGTACTGCGCGGGCTCGGACCCGGTGGCGAAGGACACGAGCGACTGGGTCCAGACGCTGCCCTCCGCGCCCTTCGACGGCTCGGCGGCGGGGATGAACGGCGTGAAGTTCGCGGCCTTGACGAAGAAGGCGCCGACCACGATGACGAACAGGACGATCGCGACCTTGATGACGGTGATCACCGCGGAGACGCGGCTGGACAGGCGGGTGCCGAACGCGAGCAGCGCCGTGAAGACGCCGACGATGAGCACCGGGCCCCAGGTGAAGCCGATCGGCCCGATCGCGATGGTGCTCGGCAGCGTGATGCCGAAGACGTCGAACGCGGTGCTGAGGTAGATGCCCCAGTACTTCGCGATCACGGCGCTGGCCGTCAGGGTCTCGAGGATGAGGTCCCAGCCGACGATCCACGCGAGCAGCTCGCCCATCGTGGCGTAGGTGAACGTGTACGCCGACCCGGCGACGGGGATCGTCGAGGCGAACTCGGCGTAGCACATGATCGCCAGGCCACACGTGACGGCAGCGAGCAGGAACGACACGATGACGCCGGGGCCGGCGAAGTTCGCGGCGGCGTTCGCACCGACCGAGAAGATGCCGGCACCGACCGCCACGGCGATGCCCATCGCGGCGATGTCGAAGGTCTTCAGGGAGCGCTTGAGCGAGCGGCCCTGTTCGTCGGCGTCGGCCAGCGAGGCCTCGATCGACTTCGTACGGAGCAAGGATGCCATGGGGTCGTTCCCGTCATCGGCTGGCGTGGGACCCGGGAAGCGTAGTGGTGTACCAACTCGAGGCGCAAACAGGTGACACGGACGGGATCATGCGGGCCGCAGTCCGGCCGGTGGCCGTCTGCACCCGGACGGGAGGCTCGGCCCGGCTCAGGCGGACCGGCGCCAGTCCGCCAGGAAGCGGGCTCCGGCGTCGTCGTGGATGACGCCGTCGGGTGCGGTGAGGACCGGGTACGGCGTCGCCGGGACCCCGTCGGACGGACGGACGTCGACGTGGGCCACGTCGTGGCCGTTCGCGTGCAGCCAGTCGGCCATCGCGTAGTCACTGCGCGAGTCGCCCATCGTGCGCCAGGTCAGCGGGAGCTCGCCGTCCTCGGCCAGGAGCTCGAGGGACCGCTCGGCGCCCATGTCCTTGCCGCTGCGGTCGGACTCGACGTCGGTGGAGATGATCGTCGGGTCGATGCGCCACTGCACGGCACCGGACGCATCGGGTCGGACGTCGTCGAGCCGACGCACGCCGAGGCCACGCCGCACGAGCGCCGCCATCGCCTTGGCGTCGAACTCCGGCTGCCGCGCCAGGTACGTGGCGTTCGGGACCTCGACGCGCTGCTCGATCGACACCATGGCGCGCTTGGTCTCGTCGAAGAACACCAGGTCGGCGTACTCGTCGCGCACGAGCTCACGCATCTCGTCGGCGTAGTCACGCGGCAGCGCCAGGTCCTCGGCGACCGTGACGTCGCCCATGCCGTCCTCGTACTGCGGGCCGATCGAGCACCAGACGGCGCCCTTCTCGCACACGGCGTGCACGCGGCCACCCGGGGCGAGGCCGCCAGCGAGCAGCGGTCCCACGACCTGCTCGCGGATGAAGGCGTCGCTCCGACCGGTGTTGAACACGACCGGGATCCCCTCGGCGGCGAGCGCGATGAGGTCCTCGATGATGCTGGGGATCGCGATGGTGCGGGAGACGGGACTGGCGATGGGGCCGTCGACGTCCAGGAGGAGTCCGAGTCGGGGTGCGCTCACGGGTCCATCCTCGCAGCACGGTGGGCCGCGGTGGGCGTCCGCCGCGGGGTCAGTGCTGCGCGGCCCGGATGCGGTCGAGCAGGGCGGCGATGGCCTCGGCGTCGGGCACGTGGCCCTGCCCGGGGACGACGGTGTGGTCGGACCCCGGGATGGCCTCGGCCGCCGCACGGGCCGCCGGGCCCATCCAGTCCGGGGACTCGGTGCCCGAGGCGACGAGCACGGGGACGCCGACCGAGGCGAGCACCCGCTCGGGGATCGCGAGGCCGTTCAGCATGCGGACGTCCCGCGGGAGCACGTGCGCGTCGGCGAGCAGCGCCCGCCACAGCGCCGGCTTCAGGCGGACCCCGGCGATCTGGCCCATCGGGATGCCGAGCACCTGCGCCAGGAACGCGCGGACGGCGGCGCCTCGGCGACCGGCTGCGACGTGTTCGTCGAGCGTGTCCGCGAAGACGACGTCCTCGGCGTGCGGGTCGACGCTGGCGCGGTAGGGCGGTTCCCACAGCAGGGCGCCGTCGAGTGGGACCCCGGCGGCGATGCCGTGCAGGACCACGCACACACCGACACAGACCCCGAGGCCGGTGACCGGCCCGTCGACGCTCTCGACGACGGCACGGAGGTCGTCGGACTCCCGCTCGATCGCCCACGGGTCGGTGTCGCCGCTCGCGCCCCGGCCACGGCGGTCGTACGTGACGACCCGGTGCCGCTCGGCGAGGACGCTCGAGAGGCTCTGGATGGACGGCGTGCCGCGGTGGTCGAAGGCTCCGGCCACCACGACGACGGCGGGACCGCTCCCCACCTCGGTCACCGCGAGCACGGTGCCGTCGGCAGAGGTGACCGTTCGGTCGACCGGAGCGTTCATGGGGTCCTTCGAGGTGTGTCGACGACGCTGCGTCGGGCCCTCGAGTGGGCCGTGCGGATGTCGGTGGTCCGAGTGTGACAGTTCGCAATCGGTACGTCTCCCCCCGCTTCCAGGGGCAGACGCGGCGCTCGGCCCCTCGACGCGGGTGGTGCCGCAGGGGTCAGTGCTGGACGAGCGCGGTCGTGCCCACGGCCTCGCGTTCGAGCAGGGAGCGCTTGACGTCGAGCCCCCACGCGAAGCCGCCGAGCGAGCCGTCCGACCGGAGCACCCGGTGGCACGGCACGAACAGCGCGGGGGCGTTCCGGGCGCAGACGCTCGCTGCCGCCCGCACGGCGTCCGGTCGGCCCATCGCCGCCGCCAGCTCGGTGTACGTCAGGGTCGACCCCGCGGGGATCAGCCGGAGCTGCCGCCAGCCCTCGGTCGAGAGCTCGGTGCCGACCTGGCGCACCGGCACGTGCATCGCCGGGTCGATCTCACCCGCGTAGAAGGCGTCGACCGCCTCGGCTGAGGACACCGAGCCCGTCGACACGTGCGCGGGCCGGTGCTGCGCGGGGATGCGGGCCAGGATGCGGTCGAACGAGTCCGTCCACCCCGAGGCGAGCACGCGCCCCTGCACGTCTTCGAGCACGGTGAAGGACCCGTCGGGGGTGTGGAGTGTGGAGATCACGGCGTCGGTCATGGGGTGTCCTTCCGGGAGTCGATGTGGGTGGCACGAGCGGCTGCCGTGGCGCGGTCGACGATCAGCCGCCAGCAGTGCATCGTGAGGTAGCTCCGCCAGGGCGCCACCTGCTCCGACCATAGGGAGAGCTCACGCGCGCCACCGGGCAGCCCGAGTTCCTGTGCACCGTTCCGCACGGCGAGGTCGCTGTGGAGGAACACGTCGGGGTGGTGCCGGACCCGGAGCGCGACGTAGTCCGCCGTCCACGGCCCGATGCCCTTGACGGCGAGGAGCCCACCGCGGAGCTCGTCGAGCGACTGGCCGCCGTGCACGACGAGCGACTCGTCGGCGAGCGCTCCCGCGACCCGGATGATCGTGTCCACGCGGGCGGCCGGCCCGCGCAGGACCTCGTGTCCCGACGCTGCGATGACGGCGGCGGACGGGAAGAGCAGTCCGTCGGGGGCGATCGCCGTCGGCACCGGGGCTCCGAGCGCCGCGACCAACCGCGTCTGCGCCGTACGGGCAGCCGCGACGGAGACCTGCTGGCCGATCAGGGTGCGGAACACGATCTCGTGCGCGTCGACCGCACCCGGCAACCGGAGTCCGGGGACGCGGGCGACGGACGGGGCCAGCGCGGGCACGGCCCCGAGGACGGCGTCCACCGCGACCGGGTCGGCGTCGAGGTCGAACAGCGCCCGCACCCGCGCGACGAGCGTCGGCAGGTCGCCGAGGTCCGTCACCCGCACGGTCAGGTCGATGCCGGCCCTGGGGCCGGCCGCGTCGGGGAGGGCGGCCGAGGCGCGGAACCAGCCAGGGCCTCCCGGCAGGTCGACGAGCCGTTCGTAGGCGGTGACGACACCGGCATCGGTGGTGACCACCCGCTCCAGTCCGGCCAACGCGTGGAGTGCGTGCCAGTCGAGCAGGCCCTGCGCGTCGAACGGCGCGCGCGCCGGCAGGTGGACGTGCAGGCCACCGTCGGGGGCGGGGAGCACGCGTCGTCGGGCGCGGAGGTCCGTCGGGGTGACGGCGAAGACCTCGCGCACGGTGTCGTTGAACTGGCGGACGCTCGTGAAGCCCGCGGCGAAGGCGACGTCGGCGATGGGCAGGTCCGAGGACGTCAGCAGCGTCCGTGCGGTCTGTGCGCGGTGCGCGCGGCTGAGGGCCTTCGGTCCGGCGCCGAGCTCCTCGGTGAGGATGCGGCTGAGCTGTCGTTCCGAGTAGCCGACGCGGGCGGCGAGGCCGGGCACGCCCTCCCGCTCGACGACACCGTCGAGGACCAGGCGCATCGCGCGGCCGGCGACGTCCTCGCGCAGGTCCCACTCGGGGCTGCCGGGGGTCGCCTCGGGCAGGCAGCGCTTGCACGCGCGGAAGCCCGCGAGGTGCGCGGCGGCACTCGTGCGGTAGAAGGTGACGCCCGTCGACCGCGGGGTGCGTGCGGGGCAGCTCGGTCGGCAGTAGATGCCCGTCGAGTGCACGGCGGTGACGAACTGGCCGTCGAACCGGGCGTCGCGCGAGGCGGCGATGCGGTGGCGCTCGGCGTGCAGCGCGTCGGGGTCGGGGGTGGCCATGCCGTCAGCCTGGCACGGGCCACCGTCAGCGACTGGCGGGAATCGGACGGGGTGGTGGGGGGCGCGGGGTCGGTCGTGGTCGCGGTCGCGGGCCGTGCGTCGCGGTCGCACTGTGCGCGGGCCTCCGCCCCGTGCGAGGTTGACCACGTCGTGCGATGGGACGAGCGCGCACGGAGTGGTCAAGCTCGCACGGCGCCGCGTCGCGTCGCGTCGCGTTCTCCGGCCGGGTGCTCGGCCGAGACACCCCTGTCTGCCCGAGACGCCCCCGAGTTGCCCAGACGCCGCCGAACTCCGCGGCGTCTGGGCGACCGTGCGGCGTCTCGGAGGCCGTGCGGCGTCTCGCCGAGACACCGGCGTCTCGCCCGCCGCCAGCCGCACGACACGACACGACACGACGGCCGGGAGGCTCGGCTAGCGTCGTCCGCATGGCTCCCGGTCCCGACGCGGTCACCCACGCAGCGCTGGGGCACGTCACGCACGTCGAGGTCGCGATGCTCCAGGTCTCCCGACGCCACCGCTACGAGGGACGGCCCGCCGACGGGGCACTGCCCGTGGACGGGGACGAGCTGCGCGACCGGGTCGAACTACGCGCGGGCCTGGGGATCGTCGGCGACCGGTACTTCGCCGCGCGCGCCCACGTCCACGCCTCGGTCACCGTGATCGGGCTCGAGGCGCTCGAGGACGTGGGCCGCACGCTCGGCATCGAACTCGACCCGACACGGACCCGGCGCAACGTGTACCTGCGCGGCGTCGACGTCGAGGCCCTCCGCGGGGAGCCCTTCTCGGTCGACTCCGGCCACGGGCCGGTGCTGTTCCGCGGGTACCGCCCGGCGAACCCCTGCGCCTGGATGGACCACGAGATCGCGCCGGGTGCCTTCCGGGCCATGCGCGGACGGGGCGGGGTGCGGTGCGACCCCGAGTCCGACGGCGTGCTCGCCCTCGGTCCCGCGGTGCTCCGCACGGCCCGCCCCGTACCGGTGATGGAATCGCGCTAGGCCGAGGCGCCGGTCAGCGAGGTCTCGATCGCGTCGACGAACGCCGGCAGGTCGTCCGGCGTGCGCGACGTGATCAGGGTGCCGTTCGTGTCGTCGACCTGGACCTCCTGGTCCACCCACTCGGCACCCGCGTTGCGGACGTCGGTCTGCAGCGACGGGTAGGACGTGATCGTGCGGCCCTGCAGGACGCCGGCCTCGACCAGGGTCCACGGACCGTGGCATATCGCGGCGACGGGCTTGCCGGCCTCGGCGAAGCTCTTCACCAGGCGGACGGCGGACTTGTCGAGCCGCAGGTTGTCGGCGTTGATCGTGCCACCGGGCACGACGAGGGCGTCGAAGTCACCGGCCGAGACGGTCGCGAGCGTCGTGTCCGGGTCGAGGGTCTTCCCGGGGTCCTTGTCGCCGACGAGCGTCTGGATGGTGTCGGTCTCCTGCGCCGCGACGGTCACCGAAGCACCGCGTTCGCGGAGCTGGTCGACCGGGACGACGATCTCGTCCTGCTCCACGCCGTAGTTCGTCGCGATGACGAGGATCTTCTTGCCGTCGAGGGTTGCCATGATCGCTCCTTCCACGAGCCGGGTTCTCCGGCTGCGGGATCCAGCGTGCTCGGCGACGCTGGGCACCGGCACAGCCCTGCGCTTCGTGCACACCGCGCTCGGTGCACCCCGTGGTCGTCCCGCGGTGGGACCGCTGTCAGCCGCGGATGCGGAACGCGGTGCCCTCGGGCGTGACCTCGACCCCGTCGAAGCCGTGGACGCGCGGGATCCCAGCCGTGACCTCGGCCTCGAGCGTCCCCACGACCACAGTCGTCGCCCCGGAGGCGATCGCGGACTCGACGCCGGCCGGAGCGTCCTCGAACGCCAGGCAGTCCGTCGCCGCGAGCCCGAGGAGCTCGGCACCGCGGAGGTACCCGTCGGGGTGCGGCTTGCCGTTCTCGATGTCCTCGGAGGTGACGACCACGTCCGGCACGGTGACGCCCGCGGCACGCATCCGGTTGAGGGCGAGGTCGCGCGGCGCACTCGTCACCAGCGCCACGGGGACGCCGGCGTCGACCAGTCGCTGCAGGAACGCCGCGGCCCCGGGGACCTCGACGATGCCGTGGGTGTTCTCGACCTCGTCCGCGACGAGCTCGTCCGCCAGGCGACGCTGTTCCGCGGGGTCGAGGTCGGGCAGGAAGTGCGCGACGGTGTCGATCGTCTGACGCCCGTGCGAGAAGGCCAGGATCGTCGACGGCGCGAGGTCGTGCGCTGCGCCGAAGCGGCCCCACGCTCCCTCGACGACCGAGGTGGAGTCCACGAGCGTCCCGTCCATGTCGAAGAGGACCCCGGACGCCACGATGTCGATCACGTGCCCGACCCTACCGGCCGGCGCCGCGACGCCGCCCGGCGGCGAGGACCGTCACGAGCGCGACGACCGACAGGACCGCTGCGACCACCCAGACGACCACCTGTGCCGAGCGCAGGGCGGGGACGACCTGACCGAGCACCATGACGAGCGCCACCGAGCAGCAGAGCACGGAGACAGCGATCCGGAGACGCCTCGTCGTACGTGGTACTTCACCCATCACGCAACGGTATCGATGGTCGAACAGTCGACGCAAGGCCCGGTCACCGCGACCGGACGTACCTCGTCAGCAGCAGGTCCCCTTCGCCGAGCAGCACGTGCGCCAGCCGCATCCGCCGCAGCTCCGGCGACGATCCACGCACGATGCGGGGCCCCTCGCCGCCCTCGAGCGACGGGTCCACCGACAGGCACAGCTCGTCGACGAGGTCCGCCGCCACGAGTGAGCCCAGGAACGACGGCCCGCCCTCGCAGTGGATCCGTCCGAGACCACGGGCGACGAGTGCGTCACGCACGAGCCCGACGTCCACCGAGTCCGTCCCGCACGACACCACGTCGGCCACGGCGGACAGGGCCGCGCGGGCGGTGGGATCGGCAGCGTTGGACGTCAGCACGAGTGGCCGCACCGGGGCGTCGGTGAACACGGACGACGCGGGGTCGAGCGAGAGCGACCCAGTGACGATCGCGAACACGGGGTGGTCCGGCAGGCCGTGCTCCCGGCGCCAGGCGACGTCGGCATCGTGCAGGCGCATGGGCCCGTAGCCCTCGTCGCGGACGGTGCCGGCGGCGACGAGCACCACGTCGGCGATGCGACGGAGCAGGTCGAACACCCGCAGGTCGTCCGGCCCACCGAGCGCCCCGGTTACGCCGGCGGCGGACGCGGCACCGTCCAGCGTGCTGACGAAGTTGACCCGGATCCAACCGGCGGCCGACGGGTCAGAGCCGGCCCGAGCCTCCAGGCCGACAGCAGACCCGGCCACAGCCGCAGCCGCCCCGACACCAGCAGAAGCAGCAGCAACGGCCACAGCCGGCGCCGCGCTGTACAGCGCGACCAGGTCGTCGTCGGACAGGTCCGCGACGGACGGGGGCAGCAGGTTCACGTGTTGTGCCTCGATTCCAGGGGTGCGCGCCAGCCGAGGGTGGCCTCGACCATGCGCATGGCGTCGACGGACTCGACGACGTCGTGCATCCGCACGACACGGGCGCCGAGCATCGCACTGACCGTCGCGACGGCCAGCGACCCCGACAGCCGCGACCCGCGGGGACGGCCAAGGGACTCCCCGACGAAGTCCTTGTTCGAGACGGCAGCGAGCACGGGGTAGCCGAGCGCGACGACCTCTGGCAGCCGCCGGGTGAGCTCGAGCGTGTGCACGGTGTTCTTGTTGAGGTCGTGGCCCGGGTCGACGATGATCCGCGCGTCGGGGACGCCGGCGGCGAGAGCCCGGTCCACGCGTTCGCGCAGGAAGCCGACGACGGAGCCGGTCACGTCGTCGTAGGCGGGCGGTGTCGGCAGCTGCTGGCGGGGCAGGGCCGTGGAGTGCGTGATGACGATGGTGGCGCCGGAGTCGGCGACGACGTCAGCCATCCGCGGGTCGGACAGCCCGGTCGTGTCGTTGACGACGCTGGCGCCGGCGGCGATCGCGGCGGCCGCGACCTCCGGGCGGAAGGTGTCGACGCTGATGACGACGTCGGACTGCTGCGCGAGCTGCTCGACGACGGGCACGACGCGGTCGATCTCCTCCGAGGCGGGCAGCTCCGGCCCGGGCGCGAACTTCACGCCGCCGATGTCGACCCAGTCGGCGCCCTGCTCGGCGGCGAGGACCGCGGCCTCGACCGCGCGGTCGAGCGCGAACGTGGCGCCCTTGTCATGGAACGAGTCGGGGGTGCGGTTGACGATCGCCATCACCGCGATGCGGTGGTCGAAGTCGATGGTGCGCCGGCCGATGGTGCGGACCGGGTCGCGCAGGTCGGGCACGACCCAGCCGGGTGACGAGCCGGCCTGGAGGCTCGTGACGGCGCCGTCACGCGTCATGCGTCCGCCTCGGGCTGACTTGCGGCGGCGCGGGCGTCGTGACCGGCGTCGGCACCGATCCCGGCTCCGGCTCCGGCTCCGATCAGGGCGATCGCCTCGGCCCGACCGTTGGCCTCGGCCAGCGAGCCGCTCGCGGCGACCGTCACCGTCGTCGAGCCGGTCTGTCGCTCGCCGCGGGTCGTCACGCACTGGTGCTGGGCGTCGAGCACGACGAGGACGCCCTGGGCCTCGAGGCCGTCCTGCACCGCCCGCACGACCTGTTCGCCGAGCCGCTCCTGCAGCTGCGGGCGGGAGGCGAGTGCATCGACGACCCGGGCCAGCGTGCCGAGGCCGATGAGCCGCTCGCCCGGGGCGTAGGCGAGGTGCGCGACGCCGAGGAAGGGGAGCATGTGGTGCTCGCAGACGGAGCGGAAGCGGATGTCGCGGACGACGACGAGCTGGCCGCGCTCGTCGGCCTCGGCCGGGACGGTGCCGTCGCGGGCGATCGCGGCGGCGTCCTCGCCCAGGCCGGCGAAGAACTCGGTGTAGGCGTCGGCGACCCGCTGCGGTGTCCGTGCGAGCCCGGGGCGGTCGGGGTCCTCCCCGATGCCGGCGAGGAGCTCGCGCACGGCGGCCTCGATGCGAGCACGGTCCATGCGGTGGTTCACGCAGCCCATCAAACACCAGTCCCCCGACGCTGCCAGGTTCCTTTAAACTTCGTCAGTGAGCGCCACGAAGACCACCGAACCGCCCCGGAACCGCGTCGCGTCCGGCCTCGACCGCTTCTTCTCCGTCACGAAGCGCGGATCGACCATTCCCCGTGAGGTCCGCGGTGGCCTCGTCTCCTTCGTCACGATGGCGTACATCGTCATCCTCAACCCGCTCATCCTCGGTGGGTTCAGCGCCGACCAGGCCGCGAAGGACGTCACCGGCGGCTGGCTCGAGAACGCCCAGGTCGCCGCGGCCACCGGGCTCGTCGCCGGCATCATGACCATCGCGATGGGCATGATCGCGAACCTGCCGTTCGGCATCGCCGCGGGCCTCGGGATCAACTCGTTCCTCGCCGTGAGCGTCGTGCACCAGGTCACCTGGGCCGAGGCGATGGGGCTCGTGGTCATCAACGGCGTGATCATCGTCATCCTGGCGTTGACGGGCATCCGCACGATGATCTTCACGGCGGTGCCGGCGCAGCTCAAGGCCGCGATCACCGTCGGCATCGGCCTGTTCATCGCCTTCATCGGCCTCGTCGACTCCGGCTTCGTGCGCTCCTCGGGGCTGGCGTCGCCGCCCCTGCAGCTCGGTGAGGACGGCTCCGTCGGGGCCCTCCCCACGATCGTGTTCCTCATCGGCCTGGTGATCATCGGCACGCTCATGGCCCGCAAGGTCAAGGGCGCCCTGCTCATCGGCATCATCGCGACGACGATCATCGCGATCATCCTGCAGGCCGTCTTCCACGTGCCCACCTCGGTCGACTCCAAGACCGGCTGGAACCTCAACGCCCCCGGCCTGCCGAGCGCGCTGTTCGCCCTGCCCGACCTGTCGCTCGTCGGCCACTTCGACTTCGGCGCCTTCAGCCGCATCGGCCCGCTCGCCGCGTCGATGCTCGTCTTCACGCTGGTCTTCACGAACTTCTTCGACGCCATGGGCACGATGACCGGTCTGGCGAAGGCCGCCGGGGTCGCGAAGCCCGACGGCACCTTCCCGCGCCTCCGCTCGGCGCTCGTCGTCGAGGGCGCCGGTGCGATCGCCGGCGGTGGCGCCTCGGTCTCGTCGAACACCGTCTTCATCGACTCCGCCGCCGGCATCGGCGAGGGCGCCCGCACGGGCATGGCCTCCGTCGTCACCGGCCTGCTGTTCCTGGCGTCGATGTTCCTGACCCCGCTGACCCAGGTCGTCCCGCTCGAGGTCGCGGCCGCCGGGCTCGTCGTCGTCGGTGCGCTCATGGTCGCGCAGGTCAAGGACATCGAGTGGACCGACTTCGGCTCAGCGCTGCCGGCGTTCCTGACGATCGTCGTGATGCCGCTGACCTACTCGATCGCGAACGGCATCGGCGTCGGCTTCATCAGCTGGGTGCTCATCAAGGCGCTGTCCGGCCGCGGCCGCGAGGTCTCCTGGCTGCTCTACGTCGTCGCCGCGGGCTTCCTGCTGTACTTCGCGCGCGGGCCCCTGGAGTCGGTGCTCGGGGTCGGCTGACGCCGGGCCGCGGGTGCGGGCTGCGGCTGCGGGGGTTGCCGGCACGGCTGTGGCTGGCGCCGATCGGCTTCGCACAACCAGAACCGGCTCGCGCCACGGACTTCCGTGGTGCGGGCCGGTTTCGGTTGTGCGGCGTGGGCGGACGCCGTCGGTCCGGACGGGAGGCTCGGGGCTACTCCGGCAGGTCGGCCGGCGTCGCCTCGTGGTGGCGCTGAGCGCGCGTGCGCCGGTCCTCCTTCATGCCCGCCTCGAGCAGGTGGCGGCGGCCCCCGGCGAGGTCGTCCCGCGCCGTGCGCTCCAGGTCCTTGGCGAGCGCGTAGTACCCGTCGTCGTAGTCCTCGACGATCTGGAACGTCCACCGGCCCTCGATGACGTTCCGCCCGATCAGCTCCGTGTCGATGCGGTCCGCCAACTCGGAGTGCCCGGCCTTCCGGAGCTGCTCGACGGCGTCTCCGAAACCGAGGTCCGCCTTGCCCGTCAGGCGGTGGAACCCGTAGAGGTAGCCGCGCGCGTGCTCGAGCACCTCGAGTGCCGCGGAGAGCGTCCCGAGGGCCTCGACGGTCTCCTCGGACACCCCCTCTGGCACCTGGTGGGCGGCGTCCGGTCCCTGTCCGTCGTTCGTCATGTGACCCCGTCTACACGAGCAGTCCCGGAACCGCTCCCGGGATCCGACGGCGGTTGCAGGACCCCCGACCGACGCCTACCATTCGAACACACGTTCGAATGAGGAGGACCCGATGATCGTCGTCGACGCAGCCACCACGGTCTGGTGGACCCAGGGGATGCCGGTGCGCATCGTGTGGCAGGGACGCCGCTGGCGGGTGTCCGACGTGCCGACACGCCTCACCGTGACCCCGTCCGACCTGCCCACCGCCATCACCCACGCGCCCGAACGGACTGCCGGTTGGCGCTTCCAGGTCACGGCGGAGGACGGCGAGACCCTGGTGGTCGACATCGTCCCGGACGGCGGCGGGTGGGCCGTCGCTCGGACGTGGTCGTGACGGCGATTCGGGGCACCGTCATCATGGACATCACCATCGCGACCTATCCACGTTCTTGATAATGTCATCCACCAAATGGTCAAGTCGATCTCGCGGTTGTCACCGCTGTTCCGTTCCGACGCGCAAGGAGAGATCCTCGCGCGGGTGTTCCTGGACGGCGGGGCGCGATACTCCACGAGCGACCTCGCGCGGCTCACCAACGTGCCGTACGCGACGGCGCACCGTGAGGTGCAACGCCTCGTCGAGACCAACCTCGTGATGACCGAGCACGTCGGTCGATCGGTCCTCGTCCGCGCGAACCCCGACGACCCGGCGTTCCTTCCACTCGTGGAACTGCTGCAGCTCAGCTTCGGCCCGACCGTGGTGCTGGGTCGCCTGCTCAGTGGGGTCCCCGACCTGGAAGAGGCGTACGTCTACGGGTCCTGGGCAGCGCGACGACTCGGAGAAGGCGGTTCGCCACCAGGTGACATCGACGTCCTCGTCGTCGGGAGGCCCGATCGCAGCCTCCTGTTCGACACCGCTGATGCCGCCTCGAAGGAGCTGCACCGCGACGTCAGCATCCGTGCGACGTCTCGCGAGACGTGGGAGCGGGCCGATGACCCGTTCCTCAAGACCGTTCGCCAGCGTCCGCTGGTACCGATCACGATGGGAGGGAAGTAGGTGGCACCGAACGTGTGGGCCCTCGGTCGAGCCGAGGTTGAACAGGCACTGCGCAACGGCACACTGACTCGGGTCGACGCATCGCGAGACCTCGCAGAAGCAATGCTCCAACAGGCCAGAGGGGCGTTCTCCGCAGCCGAGATGGTGACCGACGTCAGCGTCGAGAGTGCCTTCAACCTGTTGTACGACGCCGCGCGACTGGCGCTGTCAGCGGTACTCGTCAACCAGGGCTTGAAGACCCGAGGAGAAGGCGCTCACGCGGCGGTCGTCGACCTGGTCATCGCCCAGACCGAACCTCCCCGGCAGGAGGCCTTCCGCGCGGTCAAGTGGATGCGCAGTGTGCGGAACGACACCCAGTACCCGAACCCGGACCGACCGGTTGCATCACGAGACGACTTCGATGACGCCGTTCGCCACGTCCCGACCGTCATCGAGCGAGCTGGGATGCTCGTCCAGCACATGCCGCCGTTCTGAGACCGTTTCCACGCGTCGATCTTCCCCGCTGGCCGATCCAGCTCCGTGAACACGGCGATGCCGACGTCGGTCCCTGAGCCTCGGACGCGCTACCGTCACGACATGACCAGGTGGATCGCCCTGCTGCGCGGGGTGAACGTGAACGGCATCACCATCCGATCTGCCGACCTCCGGACGCTGTTCGAGGAGCGCGGACACACCGACGTCCGCACTGTGCTGGCGTCGGGCAACGTCGTTTTCTCGTCCGCGATGCCCGCGCCCGAACTCAAGGCCGACGTCGAGCAGGCGCTCCGCGACCGCTTTGGGTACGACGCCTGGATCGTGCTCGTCCCGCACGACGCCCTCGCCGCACTCGTCGACGCCTTCCCCTTCGAGTCGTCCGCCGACCGACACGACTACGTCCTCTTCGGGTCCGACGACGCCGCACTGGACGACCTGCTCGCCGACCTCGTGCTCGACGAGACGGTGGAGCGGGTCGCGCGCGGCGACGGTGTCGTCTACTGGTCGTGCCCGAAGGGGTCGAGCACGGACACCGTCTTCGCCAAGCGGGCCGGCGCTGCACGATTCAAGCGCACCACGACGACCCGCAACACGAACACCCTGCGCAAGCTCCTCTGACCGTCACTTCGTCTGGTGTCGCGGCTTCTCAGCGACGATCGGGGGGTCGAGCAGGTCCGGCTCCGCGATGTCCCACCCGGCGGCGATCGCCTCGGCGGAGTTGCGCCAGGCCTGCATCTCCAGCAGGAGCTTCCGGGGCTGTCGGAGTGAGAACGACCCCCGAGCCACCTCGACGATCTCCGTGGCGAACCGCTGCTGGTCAGCGCGGCTCAGCAGCTTCAGCCAGGGGTAGGGGATCGCCAGGCGGTCGTGCAGCGGCAGCGACTCGTTGACGGTGACCGCGGCGATGAGCTGTGCGGCGATGTCGAGGACGGCCTCGTCGTCGTCGGACCGCTCCTTCGTCGTCAGGACGAGCGGAGCACCGTCGCGTCGAGTGACAGCGCGGACCGCCGCCGTCAGGACTGCGCGGGCTGCCCGTTGCTCGCCGTGGTGCCGCCGTCCACGGGCAGGATCGCCCCGGTGATGAACGACGCCTCGTCACTGGCCAGGAAGAGCACCGCCGCGGCGACCTCCTCCGCACGGCCCCCGCGGCCGAGGGCGATCCGCTCGGCGAACTCCTGCTTGAGGGCCTCGTCCTCGGCCTGCTCCTGGGTCATGTCCGTCCAGATGAGACCAGGCGCGACCGCGTTCACCCGGACGCCGGCGTGGCCGTTGTCGAGCGCGGCGGCCTTCGTGAAGTTCGACACCCCGCCCTTCGCCGCGTTGTAGGGGCTCATCCGCCAGTCGGCACCCTCACCCGACACGGACGAGGTGTTCACGATCGACCCCTTCGTCTCGCGGAGGAACGGCAGCGCCGCCCGGGTGCCGTAGAACACGCTCGACAGGTCGGTCTCGATCACGCGGCGCCACTCGTCCGTCGCGATGTCGGTGACGTCGCCGGACGTGAACGTACCCGCGTTGTTCACGAGCACGTCGACCCGGTCCCAGCGGTCGATCGCCGCGGCGACGACGGTCTCCCAGTCCTCCGGCGAGGCGACGTCAGCGCGCAGCACGACGACGCGGTCGGTCGGCAGGTCGTCGCCGACCGCCCGGACCTTCTCCTCGACGCTGTCCACGAGGACCACCGAGGCCCCCTCGTCGACGAACGCCCTCGCCGTGGCCGCACCGATGCCGGAACCGGCCCCTGTCACGATCGCGACCTTGCCCTCGAACCGCTTGCCCATGGTGGATCCTCTCGTTGCACGTCCGTGCCCGGGAGAGACGCCATCGGCCCGATGGGCACAGCAGACCACCGTGCCCGCACCGGCCTGGACACGCGGCCAGGCGAGCGGACTGCCGGGGCCGAGCCGAGCCTCCAGACCGGTCCGAGCCGCGCACCGTGGTGCGCGACCCGGTCCGGGGAGCCGCTACGCGGTGGTGTCGTCCGAGTCCAGTTCGCGCTCGAGCGAGATGGTCGGGATCGACGCCGTGATCACCGAACCGTCCGCGCGGAGCGTGCCCTGGATGTCGCTCGTCGTCGGGGCGTGCCCGGACATGCGCGGTCCGTGGTGCGGGATCGGCACGACGGTCGGTGCGCCGGCCTCGATGTCGTACGGCTGGTTGTGCACCCACGCCGTGAAGCCGGACCCGGTCTCGACCGTGAACGTCATGCGCTCCTGCTCGAGGTCGATGCGCACGCGCGAGCCGTGCACCGTCAGGCGGTAGGTCAGGCGCTCCCACGACTCGGGCAGCCGCGGGTTGAACGACATCTTGCCGCCGTGGTCGCGCATGCCGCCGAAGCCGTTGACGAGCCCGCCCCAGATGCCTCCGGTCGACGCGATGTGCACGCCGTCGGTCGTGTTGCCGTGCAGGTCGGCGAGGTCGACGTAGAGCGCGGTGTGGAAGTACTGCTCGGCGAGCTCGTGGTAGCCGACCTCGGCCGCCATGATCGACTGCACCACGGCCGACAGCGTCGAGTCGCCGGTGGTGAGGGCGTCGTAGTAGTCGAAGTCGCGGCGCTTCTCGGCCGGGGTGAACTCGTGGCCCTGCAGGAACAGCGCCAGCACCACGTCGGCCTGCTTGAGCACCTGGAAGCGGTAGATCACGAGCGGGTGGTAGTGCAGCAGCAGCGGGCGCTTGGACTCGGGGGTCCGCTCGAGGTCCCAGAGTTCCTTGTCGAGGAACTGAGCGTCCTGCGGGTGGATGCCACGGTGCGGGTCGAAGGGGATCTCCATCGACTCGGCGGCGTGCTCCCAGTCGACGATCTCGGACTCCTCGAGCCCGGTGCGCCGGACCATGCGGGCGTACTCGCCCGGGTCGTCGACGCTGAGCTGCCGACACGCGTTGACCGCGAACCACAGGTTCGCCCTGGCCATCACGTTCGTGTACATGTTGTCGTCGACGACGGTCGTGTACTCGTCCGGACCGGTGACGCCGTCGATGTGGAACTTCTGGTCGCCGTTCGAGCGCCAGAAGCCGAGGTCCTCCCACAGCCGGGCGGTCTCGACGAGGATGTCGATCGCTCCACGCTTCAGGAACTCGGTGTCGCCGGAGGCCCGGACGTACTGCATCAGCGCATGGGCGATGTCCGCGTCGATGTGGTACTGCGCGGTGCCGGCGGCGTAGTACGCGCTGGACTCCTCGCCGTTGATCGTGCGCCACGGGAACAGGGCGCCGTGCTGGTTCAGCTCGCGGGCCCGGGCGCGCGCGGAGTCGAGCATGTTGTAGCGGAACCGCAGCGCGTTGCGCGCGACGATCGGCGCCGTGTAGCTGAGGAACGGGAGGACGTAGATCTCCATGTCCCAGAAGTAGTGCCCGCCGTAGCCGGAGCCGGTGACGCCCTTGGCGGCGATCCCATGACCGTCGGTGCGGGCCGTCGCCTGCGCGAGCATGTAGAGGTTCCAGCGGACAGCCTGCTGGATCTCCGGCTGCCCGGCGATCTCGACGTCGCTGCGCGCCCAGTAGTCGTCCATCCACGTGCGCTGCTTGGCGAAGGTCTCCTCCACCGTCTCGGCGTGCGCGCGGTCGAGCGTGCGGTCGCAGCGGTCAGCGAGTTCACGCGCCGGCACCCCGCGGGAGGTGTGGTAGACGATGTTCTTGGTCAGGCGGATTGGCTGGCCGGCCTTGGCCTGCACCCGGTAGACGTGCTTGGCGAGGTCGTCCTCGATCGAGGAGGACTCGTCCCACGCGTTCTCGGTCTCGAGTCGGTGCTCGACGCCGACGCAGATGGTCATGCCCGAGCTCTTGGCCTGGTAGCCGAGCAGGGAGCGCGTCGCCGTGTTCCGCTTCAGCCGCGGCTCGAGCACGCGCTCGCTGAAGGTCTCGGCCTTGCGCGGGTCGAACGCCGAGGCCGTCGCGGCCGCTCGCATGCCGGCGTGGTACTCGTCGACGACGTCCTGCCGGTTGAGGATCTGGCTGGAGAGCAGGATCGATGCGTCGTGGTCGAGCATCGTGACCTCGTAGTCGACGACGGCGAGGTGTCGATCCGTGAACGACACCAGGCGACGCGACCGGATCAGGACGCGCTTGCCCGACGGCGTCGACCACTCGGTCTCGCGCAGCAGGAACCCGCCGCGGAAGTCGAGTCGGCGCGTGTGGCGCAGGATGTCGGCCTCGGCGAGGACGAGGGGCTCGTCGTCCACGTACAGCCGGATCACCTTGGCGTCGGGCACGTTGATGATCGTCTGCCCGGTCTTGGCGAAGCCGAAGGCGTCCTCGGCGTGCCGGATCGGCCAGGTCTCGTGGAAGCCGTTGATGTACGTGCCGTACTGCACGCCGCCGCGGCCCTCGTCGAGGTTGCCGCGCAGCCCGAGGTAGCCGTTGCCGACCGCGAAGTTCGTCTCCGCGACGCCCTGCTCGTCCGGGCTGTACTCGGTCTCGACGAGTGCCCACTCGTCGACCGGGTAGCGGACGCGGTCGAGGGGGTCCGAGGTGATGGGGTTCATGCTGCTCCGTGGGAGAGGAGGTGGTCAGGGACGGCCTGGAGGCGCGGATCGCGCCCGGTGGTCCGCCTACGTCGTCGGGACGGCCGGCTCAGCCGGCCCAGCCGGCTCGGGCAGCTCGCCGATGAGGTCGGCGAGGTCCGTCACCACGACGTCCGCACCGTTCTCGCGCAGGGCGTCGGCACCGGCACCGCGGTCGACGCCGATGACCAGCCCGAAGGAGCCGTTCCGGCCGGCGGCCACCCCGCTCGTGGCGTCCTCGACCACGACGCACTCGGCGGCGGTCAGGCCGAAGCGGCTGGCGGCGTCGAGGTAGGTGTCCGGGGCGGGCTTGCCGGCCAGGGCGTCCTCCCGCGCGACCAGGCCGTCGATGACGACGGGGAAGCGCTCGAGGATGCCAGCGGTCCGGAGCACCGACTTGGCGTTGGCGGAGCTCGACACCACCGCGACGGACAGGCCGGCGTCGATGGCGGCGACGAGGAAGCGCAGCGCCCCCGGGTAGGGCTCGACGCCGTGCTCGGTCAGCTCGGCGGTGAACTCCGCGTTCTTCCGGTTGCCGAGCCCGCAGACGGTGTCCTGGTCGGGGTCGTCGTCCGGGGTGCCCTGCGGCAGCTCGATGTCCCGGGCGTCGAGGAGCGAGCGGACGCCGTCGTAGCGCGGCTTGCCGTCGATGTACGCGAAGTAGTCCTGCTCCGTGTACGGCGCGACGCCGTGCGCGGCGAGGTACGGCGTGAACAGGCGGCTCCAGGCGCGCATGTGCACGTCGGCCGTGGGCGTGAGGACGCCGTCGAGGTCGAAGAGGAGTGCCCGCGCATCGGCGAGGCGCACAGGGGCGGACCGGTCTGACGACGTCATGGACACACCTTCCAGGGAGTCGTGTCGAACGAGTGGTGCGCCCGAGTCTAGGACCGCTCCAGGCGCCGCGTGGCACTCGGAGCCACCCCTGTGGAGAGAGTTCACCGACGGTGGAGAACGTGCTCGTGACTGTGAGGGCGCGCAGAGGACAACCGGTTCGCTCATCGTGACGAAGGGGACACGATGACCGACACCACCGACCGCGCCGTCGACGGGCAGGGCTCGAAGCTCCGTCAGGCGATCACCGGGCCACTGCTCTACCTGTTCATCCTCGGGGACGTCCTCGGCGCCGGCATCTACGCGCTGATGGGCACGCTCTCGAAGGACGTCGGCGGGGCGCTCTGGGCACCGCTCGTGCTCGCGCTGCTGCTCGCGCTCCTGACGGCGGGTTCGTACGCGGAGCTCGTGACGAAGTACCCGAAGGCCGGTGGCGCCGCGATCTTCGCCGAGCGCGCCTACAAGGTGCCGATCGTGTCGTTCCTGGTCGGGTTCTGCATGCTCGCCGCCGGTGTCACGAGTGCTGCGGGCCTGTCGCTCGCCTTCGCCGGGGACTACCTCGGCACGTTCGTCGACCTGCCGCCCGTGCCGACCGCCATCGTGTTCCTGGCGCTCGTCGCGTGCCTGAACGCCCGCGGGATCTCGGACTCGCTGAAGAGCAACGTCGTGATGACGATCATCGAGGTCTCCGGCCTGGTGATCGTCATCGTCGCGGTCGCCGTCATGATGGGCGGCGGGGGCGGTGACGTCTCGCGGATCGGTCAGTTCCCGTCCGAGGCGAACCCGGCACTCGCCACGCTGAGCGCCGCGATCGTCGCCTACTACTCGTTCGTCGGCTTCGAGACCTCCGCCAACGTCGCGGAGGAGGTCCGCGAGCCCCGCAAGGTCTACCCGCGGGCCCTGTTCGGCGCCCTCGCCACCGCCGGCGTCGTCTACGTGCTCGTCGGCCTGGCGAGTGCCATCGCCCTGCCCTCCTCGGAGCTGCAGAAGTCCTCGGGCCCGCTGCTCCAGGTCGTCGCGGCCACGGGCGTGCCGGTCCCGGACTGGGTGTTCAGCCTCATCGCCCTCGTCGCCGTCGCGAACGGTGCACTCCTGACGATGATCATGGCGAGCCGCGTGACCTACGGCATGGCCGAGCAGCGCCTGCTGCCGACCGTGCTCGGCAGGGTCCTGCCGAACCGGAAGACGCCGTGGACGGCCATCGTCGCGACGACCGTCGTGGCGATGCTGCTGACGCTCGTCGGCGACGTCGGCACCCTCGCCGAGACCGTCGTGCTGCTGCTGCTCTTCGTGTTCATCAGCACCAACGTCGCCGTGCTCGTCCTGCGGCGCGACCGCGTGGAACACGACCACTTCCGGGTGTGGACCTTCGTCCCCGTGCTCGGCGTGCTGTCGTGCATCCTGCTGCTCACCCAGCAGAGCGGGCAGGTGTGGCTGTACGCGGCGATGCTGCTCGCGGTCGGCGTCGTCCTCTCCCTGGTGGCGCGGATCAGTGGAGGCCGGACGCGCGGAGACCGTCGACCCACCGCGTGACGGCGGCGGCGATCTCGGCGCGGGCCTGGGCGCGCGGGACCGTCGCGGTGCGGTCGCCCGGCTGCGCGCCGTACGCCCCGAAGTCCGCGTGGTTGACCCCCTGCAGCTCGGTCATCGTCGCGTTCGCGGGCAGCCGGTCGCGGGCGGCGTCGACCTTGGCCGGTGTCGAGAGCCCGTCGCGGGACCCGGACACGCTCAAGACGTCCAGCTCCGACCCGGACAGGTCGTTCGCGCAGTAGCTGCCGAACAGCAGCAGTCCGGCGACCTCGGGGCCGTCCGCCAGCTGACATGCCCGGACGCCACCGAGGGAGTGCCCGCCGACGGCCCAGGTCTGGACGGCCGGCGCGTGGGCCTCGAACGTCGAGAGCGGCCGCGGGTCGAAGAAGGCCAGGTTGAGCGTCGGCTTCGTGATGACGACCGTCGTCCCGGCGGCGACGACCTGCCGGAACGACGCCATGTAGGCGTACGCGTCGACCTTCGCACCGGGGATGAACACCACGCCGATGCCGTTCGCGCTGCCGGTCGGCGTCATCACCACGGCGTCGCCGGCGTCCCGCACGGCCACGCGGTCGTCGCGCCAGACCTGCAGCGCGGCGGCACGGGTGCCCTGCATGACGATGTTCGCCCAGACGAGGAAGACCACGACCAGGACGAGCACCACCGCCACGGCCCAGGCGGTCCATCGGCGTGCTCGGCTCATCCTGCGTCCTCGGTTCGGCGTGCGGTGATCGTGAACGACCCGTCGTCCGAGGCTGCCCGGACGACGACGTCATCCCAGCCGGCAGCGGCGACGTCGGCCGCGAGGGCGTCGTCGATCCGTTGCACCGTCACGGCGAGGACCCCGCCCGGACGCACGGCCACGAGGGCACGGCGGAGCACCCCACGGAGCTCCGCCCGCCGAACGTGGCGCAGCAGTCCGGTCGCGAAGACGGCGTCGAACGGTCCGCCGAAGACCCCGGTGCGGACGTCGAGCACCCGCGCACCGTGGCCGTCGGCCCGCAGTTCGTCGACGAAGGTCCTGGCCCCGTCGGTGCGGTCGACACGGAACCCAGCGGCCTCGAGGGCGAGCGCGTCGCGCCCGGCCCCCGAGCCGAGTTCGAGCACGTGGGCACCCGGGTGGACCAGCCCGGCCAGCACGTCCACCAGCCTGGAGGCTCGTGGAGACCCCGGCAGGCCCGCCAGCGCCCGGTGCATCACGACCTCGTACCGGCCGTCGGGCAGGGCGTCACCGGGCACGTCCGAGTCGGCGAAACCGAGGCGTGTGTAGGTCCGGCGGGCACGGGCGTTGTCGGGCATCACCGCGAGCTCGAGCACGGCGGCCCCGGTCTCGACGGCCCAGCGGGCGACGGCGTCGACGAGGGCGTCCGCGACACCGCGGCCACGCGCGGCGGGGGCGACCCACATCGAGATCAGCTCGGCGTGGTCGCCCTCCCCGGGGACGCCGCTCGCCATGCCGACGGCGTGCTCTCCGTCGTACGCGACCAGGTCGAGCGCCCCCGGGATCGACAGCCGGGTGCGCCAGCGGTCCTCCGGCGCGTCCGACCAGTCGGCGAGCCGTGAGCCGAAGGCATCGGGGGCGTCCGCGAGGGCCGCCAGCCGGACCGGCCGCCACTGCTGCCAGTCGTCGGCGGTCATGGCCCGCAGCGTGATCGTCACGCCCCGACGCTAGCGCTTCCCGCGCCACCCGGGCTGGACTCCCGCCCCGCACCCGGCCCGCACGGCGACCACGCGACACGACGACGGCCCGACGTCCCCGGCCGGCAGCCGGGGCCCGTCGGGCCGATCGTGGTGGGGTGGGTCAGGCCGTGATGGCCGCGCGGATCTCCGCGGCGGCAGCGCCGACGTCCGACGCGCTGTAGATCGCGCTGCCGGCGACGGCCACGCGTGCGCCGGCCTCCTGCACGGATGCGACGGACGAGGCGTTCACGCCACCGGCGACGGAGAACGGCACGCCGGACTCCTTGCCGGCGTCGAGGAGCTTCGAGAAGGTGAAGCCCTCCTCTGCCTGCTCGTCGAGACCGGCGTGCATCTCGACGAACTCGGCGCCCATCTCGGTGACCTCGCGGGCACGGGCGGCCTTGTCGGAGACGCCGATCAGGTCGACGACGATGCCCTTGCCGTGGGCCTTCGCGGCCTTGACGGCACCGGCGATGGTGCTGTCACCGGCGACGCCGAGCACGGTGACCAGGTCGGCGCCGGCGGAGAAGGCGATGTCGGCCTCGAGCTCGCCGGCGTCCATCGTCTTGAGGTCGGCGAACACGATCTTGTCCGGGTGGGCTTCCTTGATCGCGGTGACGGCGGAGAGGCCGGCGGCCTTGATCAGCGGCGTGCCGAGCTCGATGATGTCGACGTGCGGCGCGGCCGCGGCGGCGAGCTCGAGGGCCTTCTCGGTGGTCAGGGTGTCCATGGCGAACTGGAGCTGCATGAGTGTGCCTTTCAGTGGTTCATTCGATGTTGGCGTGACGGGGCCAGAGGTCGTCGGCGGACTGCCCGCCCCTGGTCCACAGGGTGTGGAAGAGCGCGTCGCCGAGCAGGGCGACGCCCTGTTCGAACAGGCTGCCGGCGTACTGCGCGGACGCGGTGCCGGAGCGGTCGGTCTTCGTGGCCGCGGGGAGCACGAGCGTGACCGCGGCGAGTTCGGCGAGGGGCGAGTCCGCGGTGGTGGAGACCGCGATGACGGACGCCCCGACCTCGACGGCCTTCTCGCCCGCTGCGACGATCCCGGAGGTCGTACCGGACCCGCTCGCGACGAGCAACACGTCGCCCGGGCGGATCGCGGGGGTCGTGACCTCGCCGACGACGTGCACGTCGAGCCCGAGGTGCATCAACCGCATCGCGGTCATCCGGAGCGCGAGCCCGGACCGCCCGGCACCGTGGACGAAGACGCGGTCAGCGCCCTCGACCAGGTCGACGGCCCGCGCGAAGGGCGCAGGGTCGGCCGACCGGAGTGCGGCGGCCAGGTCGTCGAGCTCGCGGACGACCAGGTCGAGCGCGTCGGGGACGGTCGGTTGTGCCATACAACCCACACTGGCCCTCCGCCCCTGGACGGACCGCTACCCGACACGGCGGGGGACCCACCCGATCGGGTGGCCCCACCCACACGGATGGGAGACCCGCGTAGGTTCGGTGCGTGGACCACACAGCAGACACCGCCCTGGAGGCCCGGGTCGACCCCGGCGGACGGCTGGCAGCCGCGGAGCACGCCAGGACCGTCGCCGAGCAGGCGGACCGCCACGCCCTCACGCTGGAGTCGGTGCTCGCGGTGCTCCGGTCGTCGCGGGTCGGCGACGCCGCAGCGCGGGCCGAGGCCGTCGAGATCGCCTCGGCCGCCCTCGTCGAGCTGCGCACCGCGACCGACCTGCAGCGTGGGGCCCTGCTCGAGCCGGTGACCGGGGCGTTCTCGCGGCTCCGTGCCGACCTCCGTCCGCTCGTGCGCTTCGGCGACCTCGACGTGCAGTTCGTCGAGCCGCCGGCCACCGGTCGCGCGCTGCCCGGCGACGTCGCGCACGCGGCCAGGGCGATCGTGCGGACGGCGGTCCTCGCGCTCGCCGACGAGGGACGGGCGCAGCGGGTCCGCATCCAGTGGGACTGCGACGGCCGGAACCTGCTCATGCAGCTCCGCGACGACGGCGCCGGCACGCTCGACACCCACGACGACGCGATGCGGCCGATCGCCGAACGGGTCGCGGCCCTCGACGGACGGCTCCGGGTGGACTCGACGCCGGCGTGGGGCTCCGTCCTCGACATCTCGCTCCCCCTCGACCCGCCGGCCGGGCAGGTCGACGTGGCCGACGATGCCGATCTCACCCCGCGGGAGCGCGACGTGCTCCGGCTCGTGGTGACCGGCGTCGGCAACCGGGAGATCGCCGATGGGCTCGGCATCAGCGTCAACACGGTGAAGTACCACGTGGCGAACCTGCTCCGGAAGCACGGCGCCCGGACCCGCGCGGAGCTCGCGGCAGCGGCCGGCGCTCGGTCCTGACGGCAGCGACGGGTCTCGACCGGCCTCAGGGCGTGAAGCGGTACCCCATCCCCGACTCGGTGACCAGGTACCGCGGGTGCGCGGGGTCCGGCTCGAGCTTCCGCCGCAGTTGCGCCATGTAGAGCCGCAGGTAGCCGGAGTCGTTGCCGTGCGTCGGGCCCCAGACCTCGGTCAGGAGCATCTCGCGGGTCATCAGCCGGTCGGGGTTCGTGACGAGCACCTCGAGCAGCCGCCACTCGGTCGGGGTCAGCCGGACGGCGGGTCCCTCGGCTGGCGTGACCTGCTTCGCGACGAGGTCCACGAGCAGCGGGCCGATCGCGATCGACGGGGTCTCCTCGGACGCCACGACCCGCCGCCGACCGAGTGCCCGGAGCCGTGCGAGCAGCTCGTCCATCTGGAACGGCTTCGTCACGTAGTCGTCCGCGCCGGCGTCGAGCGCGTCGACCTTGTCGGCCGAGTCCGTCCGCCCGGACAGCACCAGCACGGGCACCTGCGTCCACGCGCGGAGGCCCTGCAGGACGCCGATGCCGTCGAGCCGCGGCATGCCGAGGTCGAGCATCACGAGGTCCGGACGCTCGGTGATCACCGCGTCGATGGCGGCGCGGCCGTCCCGGGCGGTGACGACGTCGTACCCGCGGGCGGACAGCGTCACGCCGAGGGCCCGGACGAGCTGCGGGTCGTCGTCCGCGATCAGGACCTTCATCGGGCTTCCACTCCCAGGTGCCCGGCGATCGGCAGCCGCACCACCATGGTGAGCCCGCCGCCGGGGGTGTCGTCGACCTCGATGGTGCCGCCCATCCCCTCGGTGAAGCCCCGCGCGAGTGCCAGCCCGAGCCCCAGCCCGGTCTCGTTGTCGGTGTCGCCGAGCCGCTGGAAGGGCTGGAACACGTCGTTCCGCTGCACCTCGGGGATGCCGGGCCCGTGGTCCGTGACGCGGAGCTCGACCCCGCCGCCGAACGCACTCGCCGCCACGCGGACGCTCGTGCCCTCGGGGCTGTAGCGGACGGCGTTCGCGAGCAGGTTCACGATGACGCGCTGCAGCAGCACGGGATCGGCCAGCACCTGGGGCAGGTCCACCGGCAGGTCGAGGTCGACGTCGTCCGGCCCGAGCTCCAGCTCGTCCAGGGCCGGCGCGACCACGGTCTCGAGCGGCAGCGGCACGGGTGTGACCGCGAGCACCCCCGCCTGCACCCGGGAGACGTCGAGCAGGTCGCCCAACAGCACCGCGAGCTGACCGAGGCTCTCGTCGGCGGTGGCGAGCAGGGCCTCCCGGTCGGTCTCGGACAGGCGGATGTCGCTGGCACGGAGGGTCTGCACAGCGGCCGAGGCGGCCGCGATCGGCCGACGCACGTCGTGGCCGACGGCGGCGAGGATGGCGCTCCGCACCCGGTCCGCCGCCGCGATCCGCTCGGCGTCCACCGCCGTGCGGGTGAGCGCGCGATGCTCCAGGGCGGTGTCGATCTGCTGTTCGACGACCCGCAGCAGTCGGCGCTGGGTCGGGTCGTCGGGTGCGCCCGCGAACTCCAGGACCGCTCCGGACGGGAGGCTCGTGGTGGCGTCCGGTGCGTCCTCGAACGCTCCGGACGTGGCCGGCACCGCGTCCCCCTGCCGGACGCGCAGTCCGGTGAAGCCGAAGGCCTCGCGGGTGCGGTCGACGAGGGCCTGCAGGGCGTCGTCGCCGCGGAGGACGCTGCCGGCGATCCCGACGAGGAGCCCGGACTCCGCCGCAGCCCGACGGGCCGTGCGGGAACGGCGCGCGGACCGGTCGACCACGAAGCTGACGAGCACGGCACTGATGACGTACATCACCAGGGCGACGAGGTGCCACGGCTGCTGCACGGTGACCTGGTGCAGCGGCTGGACGAAGAAGAAGTCGAGGCTGAGTCCCGAGAGCACCGCGGCGAACACCGCCGGCCACACCCCGCCGACCAGGGCCACGACGAGGACGAGCAGCTGGTACGCCAGGACGTCGACCGTGATCGAGTCGGGGTCGTCGGTGAGGCTGAGCGCCCAGGTGAGCAGCGGCCCCGCGACGAGCGCGAGCACGAACGCGGCGACCACGCGGCCCCGGGACAGGCTGCCGCCGAGCTTCGGCAGGGTGATCCCGCCGCCGGCCCGCTCGTGCGTGACCACGTGCACGTCGATGTCGCCGGACTCCTGGATCACCGTGTTGCCGATGCCCGGGCCCGTGACGGCCGCGGTCGCACGGCTCCGTCGGCTGATGCCGATGACGATCTGCGTGGCGTCGATCGACCGGGCGAACCGGACCAGCGTCGAGGGCACGTCGTCGCCGACCACCTGGTGGTAGGTCCCGCCGAGCTGTTCGAGCAACGCGCGCTGCTTGCCGAGCGCGCCGGGGTGGCGCTCCCGCAGCCCGTCGTTCGTCGTGACGTGCACGGCCGCGAGCTCCCCGCCCGCCGAGCGCGCCGCGATCCGGGCCCCGCGGCGCAGGAGGGTCTCGCCCTCGGGTCCGCCGGTGAGGGCGACGAGGACGCGCTCGCGGGCTTCCCACCGGTGGTCGATGCCGTGTTCGGCGCGGTAGCGCTTGAGCGCGTCGTCGACCTCGTCCGCCAGCCAGAGCAGGGCGATCTCGCGCAGGGCGGTGAGGTTGCCGAGGCGGAAGTAGTTCGACAGCGCGGCGTCGATCCGGGCGGCCGGGTAGACCAGCCCGTCGGAGAGCCGCTCGCGGAGTGCCTGCGGCGACAGGTCGACGACCTCGATCTGGTCGGCGGCGCGGACCACGGCGTCCGGGACGGTCTCCCGCTGGACGGTGCCGGTGATCTCGCGCACGACGTCGCCGAGGGACTGCATGTGCTGGATGTTCACCGTCGAGATGACGTCGATGCCCGCGGCGAGCAGGGCCTCGACGTCCTGCCAGCGCTTCTCGTGCGGGCCGCCGGGGGCGTTCGTGTGGGCGAGCTCGTCGACCAGGGCGACGTCGGGCCGGCGCGCGACGACGGCCGCGAGGTCGAGGTCGTCGAGCGCGACGCCGCGGTGCTGTTCGGTGCGACGGGGCACGACCTCGAGCCCGTCGACGAGGGCGGCGGTGGCGGCGCGGCCGTGGGTCTCGACGACGGCGACGACCACGTCACGGCCCTCGGCACGCAGGCGGCGCCCCTCTTCGAGCATCGTGAAGGTCTTGCCGACACCGGGTGCGGCACCGAGCAGGACCCGCAGCTTCCCTCGCTTCACGTGCTCATCCTCTCGCGTGCTGGTGTGGTGCGTTGGTCATCGTGGTGGACGTGCACGGTGTCGCGCCCCGTCCTGGACGTCGCGCCCCGCTGTGATGGGGCGCGACGCCCACAGCGGGGCGCGATCCGGGACTCCGGCGGGTCAGGACAGCTTCGCCAGGGCCAGGTTGAGCGTCAGGACGTTGACCGCGGGGGCCCCGAGGACGCCGAGCTGGCGGGCCTCGGTGTGCGCGACGACCAGGGCACGGACCCGCGCCTCGGACAGGCCCCGGGCCTCCGCCACCCGGGCGACCTGCTCACGGGCGTACTCGGGGCTGACGTCCGGGTCGAGGCCGGAGCCCGACGCCGTGACGGCGTCCGCGGGCACCTCGGCGGCGGGGACCCCGTCCGCCTCGGCGATCGCGGCCCGACGCTCGTCGATGGCCTTGGTCAGGTCGGGGTTGCTCGGCCCGAGGTTCGAGCCGGACGAGGCGCCGGCGTCGTAGCCGTCCTCCCCCGCGACCGACGGACGGGCCTGGAACCAGCGGTCGGCCTGCTTGCCGCTGACCGCCTGCCCGATGAGCGAGGAGCCGACGACCTTCCCCGACGCGTCGGTGACCATCGAGCCGTTGGCCTGGTCGTGGAAGGCGACCTGCCCGACGCCGAACACCGCGAGCGGGTAGGCGACGCCGAGCACGACGGTGGCGAGGACGGTGAGGCGGACGGCCACACCGAGCGAACGGACGGAACTACGTGGTGATGCCATGGTTTTCAGAACCCCGGGATGAGACCGACGACGAGGTCGATCAGCTTGATGCCGATGAAGGGGACGATGACGCCGCCGAGCCCGTAGACGAGCAGGTTGCGGCCGAGGATCGACGACGCCGAGGCTGCGCGGTACTTGACGCCACGCAGGGACAGCGGGATGAGTGCGACGATGACGAGCGCGTTGAAGATGATCGCCGACAGGATCGCCGACGCCGGGCTGTGCAGGCCCATGACGTTGAGCGCCGCCAGCCCCGGGAACACGGCCTGGAACATCGCCGGGATGATCGCGAAGTACTTCGCGACGTCGTTGGCGATCGAGAACGTGGTGAGCGCCCCGCGGGTGATGAGCAGCTGCTTGCCGATCCGGACGACGTCGATGAGCTTGGTCGGGTCCGAGTCGAGGTCGACCATGTTGCCGGCCTCCTTCGCCGCGGTCGTCCCGGTGTTCATCGCCACGCCGACGTCCGCCTGCGCCAGGGCCGGGGCGTCGTTCGTGCCGTCGCCCGTCATCGCGACGAGGTTGCCGCCCTCCTGCTCCCGGCGGATGAGCGCGAGCTTGTCCTCCGGGGTGGCCTCGGCGAGGTAGTCGTCGACCCCGGCCTCGGCGGCGATGGCCTTCGCGGTGCGGGGGTTGTCGCCGGTGATCATCACCGTGCGGATGCCCATCGACCGCAGCTCGCCGAAGCGCTCCGCCAGGCCGTCCTTCACGACGTCCTTGAGGTGCACGACACCGAGCAGCGTGACCGCGCCCGACGCCGAGCGCCGACCGACCACGAGCGGGGTGCCGCCCTGGTCGGAGATCTCCGCGACCGTGGCGTCGACGGCCGCGACGATACCGGCATCGGAGGTGTCAGCCCACGCCAGCACTGCTGCCGCGGCACCCTTGCGCACCGAGGAGCCGTCGGGCAGGTCGACGCCGGACATGCGCGTCTGCGCGGTGAACGGCACCTCGACCCCGCCCTCGGGCAGGGGCGTGGTGATGCCGGCAGCGCTCGCCAGGTCCACGATGGACCGGCCCTCTGGCGTGCCGTCCGCAGCGCTCGACAGCGCGGCTGCCGCCATCAGCTCAGGCTCGGTCACACCGGGCACGGGCACCACGCGGGAGGCCCGGCGGTTGCCGTACGTGATCGTGCCGGTCTTGTCGAGGAGCAGCGTGGTGATGTCTCCGGCCGCCTCGACCGCACGGCCCGACATCGCGAGCACGTTGTGCTGCACGAGCCGGTCCATGCCGGCGATGCCGATCGCGGAGAGCAGCGCCCCGATGGTGGTCGGGATGAGGCAGACGAGCAGGGCGATGAGCACCGTGATGCTGACCGTCGCGCCGACCATGCCGGCGATGGGCTGCATCGTCAGGCAGACGATGACGAAGACGATCGACAGCGAGGCGAGCAGGATGTTCAGCGCGATCTCGTTCGGCGTCTTCTGCCGGGCAGCGCCCTCCACGAGCCGGATCATCCGGTCGATGAAGGTCTCGCCCGGTGTCGACGTGATGCGCACCACGACGCGGTCCGAGAGCACCCGGGTCCCGCCCGTGACGGCGCTGCGGTCGCCACCGGACTCGCGGATCACCGGTGCGGACTCCCCCGTGACGGCGGACTCGTCGACCGAGGCGATGCCGTCGATCACGTCACCGTCACCCGGGACCACCTCGCCGGCGACCACCACGACGACGTCGCCCTTGGCCAGGTCGACGGACGCCACGTCCTCCGTGGCGTTCACGACGGCTGCCGGGTCGGCAGCGGAGTAGTCGACCACGCGTCGGGCGCTCGTGGTGGAGCGCGTCTTCCGCAGGGTGTCGGCCTGGGCCTTGCCCCGGCCCTCAGCGACGGACTCCGCCAGGTTGGCGAACACGACGGTCAGCCAGAGCCAGACGGCGATCGCGATGGTGAAGGAGGACGGGACCGGCGCGGCGGAGTCCGCCGAGCCTCCAGACCGGGTGAAGGGCTCGACGACGGCGATGACCGTCGTCAGGGCCGCGCCCACCTCCACGATGAACATGACGGGGTTCTTCCACATCAGGCGCGGGTCGAGCTTGCGGAAGGCGCCCGGGAGGCCCGCCACCAGTTGACGGGGCCCGAATGCGGACGAGCGGGTGGCCGGCCGGGAGGCCGTGGTCACCTCCGGTTCGGAGGGTGCGATGGTCATCGGACCAGTCCTTCTGCGAGGGGTCCCAGTGCGAGCACCGGGAAGTACGTGAGTGCGGTGACGATGACGGCGACGCCACCGAGCAGGCCGATGAAGAGCGGCCGGTGGGTGGGCAGGGTCCCGACCGTGGCGGGGACCTTGTCCTGCTTGGCCAGGGACCCGGCGAGCGCCAGGACGAAGACCATCGGGACGAAGCGACCGAGCAGCATCGCGACGCCGAGCGCGGAGTTCATCCACGTCGTGTTCGCGGTCAGGCCGCCGAAGGCCGAGCCGTTGTTGTTCCCGGCGCTGGTGAAGGCGTAGAGCAGCTCGGACAGGCCGTGGTTGCCCGGGTTGAAGACCGACGTGCCGAGGACCTGCTCGCGGACGCCGGGGATGACGAGCGAGAGCGCCGTGCCGAGCAGCACCACGGTCGGGGTGACCAGGATGTAGAGCGCGGCGAAGGTCATCTCCTTGGCGCGGATCTTCTTGCCGAGGTACTCCGGCGTGCGGCCGACGAGCAGGCCGCCGATGAAGACCGTGATCACGGCGAGGACGAGCATGCCGTACAGGCCGGAGCCGACACCGCCGGGGGTGACCTCGCCGAGCATCATGTTCAGCATCGCCATCATCCCGCCGAGCGGGGTGAAGCTGTCGAACATCGCGTTCACGGCCCCGGTCGAGGTCGCGGTCGACGTCGTGCCGAACAGCGTGGAGCCGAGGATGCCGAAGCGGACCTCCTTGCCCTCCATCGCGGCACCGGCTGCGTGGGTGGCCGTGCCACCGCCGGCGAGTTCGGCGATCGACATCGCCGACAGGGACACGAGGAAGATCGCGCCCATCACGGCGAGGATCGCGTAGCCCTGGCGGTTGTCCCCGACCATCCGGCCGAAGGCCCGCGGCAGGGAGAACGGGATGACGAGCATGAGGAAGACCTCGAGGAGGTTCGTCCACGCCTGCGGGTTCTCGAACGGGTGCGCCGAGTTCGCGTTGAAGTAGCCGCCGCCGTTCGTCCCGAGGAGCTTGATGGCCTCCTGCGAGGCGACGAAGCCGTCCGGGATGTGCTGGGTGCCGCCGGTCAGCGTCGTGACGTCGGTGCCGGCGCCCCAGGACTGGATGACACCGCCTGCGACGAGGACGAGTGCGAACACGAAGGACAGCGGCAGGAGCAGCCGACCGGTGCCGCGCACGACGTCGACCCACACGTTGCCGAGCGTGCCGGTGTTGCGCCGGGCGAAGCCGCGCACCAGGGCCACGGCGACCGCGAGGCCCACCGCTGCCGACAGGAAGTTCTGCACGGCGAGACCGGCCATCTGCACGGAGAACCCGAGGGTGACCTCGGGCGAGTAGGACTGCCAGTTCGTGTTGGAGACGAACGACGCCGCCGTGTTGAACGCGAGCGACGGGCCGACGGCCGGCAGCCCGAGGTCACCCGGCAGCACGACCTGGATGCGCTGCAGGAAGTAGACGAGCAGCACGCCGACGACGCTGATGAGCAGCACGCCGCGGAGGTACGCGGGCCAGGACTGCTCGGCGTCGGGCTCGACGCCGATGAGCCGGTACACGACCCGTTCGACCCGGCCGTGGTGCTTGGACTCGAACACGCGGGCGATCCAGTCGCCGAGCGGCCGGTAGGACACCACGAGCAGCAGCACGAGGACCGCGACCTGGGCGATGCCGGCCCAGGTCTGCGCGGAGCCGCCCATCAGAACTGCTCGGGGCGCACGAGCGCCCAGACGAGGTACACGACAGCGGCGATGCCGAGGACGGCAGCGACGACGGTGATGGCGATCACAGTCGCTCCACCCCCTTGGCGATCAGTGTCACGACGCCGAACACGGCGAGGACACCGGCGACGACGAAGACGTCGAACACGTGGGACTCCTGGAGGTCATCGATGCCCACAGCAGATGCCGTGGGCCGCACCGGTTGGGGTGCGTTGACGATGCTGTCCCCGGTGGTGGTGCCACCGAGCCGTCCTAACGGTTCCCTGACGCCCCGCCGTGCGACGCATGCGCTCCGCTAACGCCCGGCGGCGGCCTACGCTCGGGAGCATGGTGCTCGTCCCGCCGCCCGCCCGACCCGGCCACACCGCGGCTGCCGTCTCGCTGGCGTTGCTCCTGCTCGCGGTCGTCGTGCTCGCCGTGCTCTGGGGGGTCGTGTTCGGGCCGCTCTGGCTGGTCGGTGAGGAACGGCAGCTCCTGCTCTGGTACTGGGTGGCGCCGATCTCCGTGGTGCCGTGGACGGTCGCTGTCGCGGGGACCGTGGTGGCAGCGGTCGGGTGGGCTCGGACTCGGGAGCGCCGGGCGGCCGTCCTGACCATCGCGGGGGTCCTGGTCATCGTGCTGGCTCCGCTCGCGATGTGGTTCGGCGGCTCGTTCACGGCAGCCTGACCACCGGTCCCGATGCCGTGCGCAGGCGGTCGGCGAGCGTGCGGGTCGCGTCGCTGAGCTCCGGCGGGCCGAGGACGTCGAACGGGGCGTCGAAGCCGGCGACCTTCGCCGCGAGGGCGGTCCACGACCACGAGCCCAGCGTGATGCGGCAGCGGTCGCGGCCGAGGTCCTCGAGGACGGCGTCGGGCTCGAGGTACGGGGCCACCTGACGCGCGGGGACGTGGAGCACGACGGTGCCCGTGCAGGGCCAGGCGTCGATGACGTCCGAGCCCTTGAAGCGTGCGGCGACGAAGGCAGCGGGGTCACCACCAGGGATCGGCCTGGGCGTGAAGTGCAGCCCGGTCGGCGTCCTCGGTCGCACGCGGTCGATGCGGTAGGTGCGCCAGTCGCCGGCGTCGGGGTCCCAGGCGAGGAGGTACCAGCGGCCGTTCCGCGCCACGACCGCGTACGGCTGCACACGCCGGGGTGGTCGGTCGTGCTGGTCGTCGGAGCCGTAGTCGAACCGCAGGACCTGGTGTGTGCGGACCGCGTCGCTGACGGCGACCAGGACCTCGGGGTCGACGGTCGTCGCACCCGGGGTGCTGACGACCTCGACCGCGTCGATGCGGTGCCGGAGGCGCGAGGGCATCACCTGGCGGACCGCGGCGAGCGCCCGCACGGCGGACTCCGCGATGTCCGCACCGGAAGCGGGAGCGACGGCGAGGGCGAGGGCGATCGCCACGGCCTGCTCGTCGTCGAAGAGCAGCGGCGGGAGCTCCGACCCGGCGGACAGTCGGTAGCCACCGGCCGGACCCTTGAGCGCCTCGACCCGGTACCCGAGCTCGCGCAGCCGGTCGACGTCACGGCGCACCGTCCTCGGGCTGACGTCGAGGCGCTTGGCGAGGACGTCTCCTGGCCAGTCCCGGCGCACCTGCAGCAGGGAGAGCAGTGCGAGCATGCGCGAGGACGGTCCGGACATGGATCGAGTATCCCTGGAGAAGCGGACATGATCTGACCGCTTCGAGCGGCACAGTGATGCGCATGACGATCATCACGACTCCTCACCTCAACTTCGACGGCAACGCCCGTGAGGCACTCGACTTCTACGCCAGGGCGTTCGGCTCCGAGGTCGCCGCCATGACCTACGGGGCGATGGGCGCCTCCGACGAGCCCGCCTGGGCCGACCGCATCGTGTGGGGCCAGGTGCAGACCACGTCGGGGATCCGCGTGATGGCCTTCGACGTGTGGCCTGGACAGCCGTACGACCAGGGCACGAACGCGTCCTACGTGTACCTGAGCGGCACCGACCCGGAGGAGATCACCGCCGCGTGGGACGGACTGTCCGACGGCGCCGAGATCCGGCAGCCGTTCGGACCCTCGGCGTGGTCGCCGCTCGCCGGGCAGCTCCGTGACCGCTTCGGGGTGATCTGGGCGCTGGACGTCGCACCCGCCGCCGCATCCGGCGCTCCGGCGACCGACAGCTGACACCGGCGGACCTCGTCGTCCGTCGCTCGGGCATGCTGGACGGCATGGGGGCACCAGGAACGACGGGGCAGGACCGCGATCGAGCGCGGAAGGCCCGGGCGCGGAAGCTGCGGAAGCGGCGGGCGCTGCGGCGGAACCTCCGACGGCAGATGGACTGGCGCGGACGGGCCGTCCCGCCGCTGGGGTGGTTCGTCGCACTGCTCGCCGTCGCGTACGGCCTGTTCTACGGCAGCGTGGCCGACCCGGGCGACCTCGGGGCAGCCGGGCTCCCGGTCGCGTTGCCGGGTGCCGCGGCCGGCGTCGTCTGGGGCGCCCTGGTGGTGGCGGCGGTCGCGCCGCTCATCGGGGTCCCGGTCATCGTCGCGAGCTTCTTCGTCGCAGCGCTGACGGTCGGACCAGCTGCCCCTGGCGCTGTGTCCGCGGGCATCGTGAGCATGGTCGCGGGGTGGATGGTCGGCATCCAGCTCCGGTGGCTGCTGGTCGGACGACGTCGACCGCCCGAGGTGCCACAGCTCGTCGACCGGAGTCGTCCTCGGCGCCCGGCACCGATCAGCCGGTCGGAACGGACGACCCTCGCGTTCTCGGGTGCGGCCGGCGCCGGCCTGCTCGTCGTCCCCGCTCTGCTGCTCGTCGTCCCGACGCCCGACGTGCTGCCAGCGTGGCTCGTGGTGGTCGCGCTGACCCTGCTCTGGTCGGTGCCCACGGGGTGGTGGAGCGGCATGGTGCAGAGTCGGTATGCGGTTGGTGGCGCACCGTTCGCCGCCGCGCAGTGGGGCATCCTGTTCAACGCCTGGGGCTCCGCGGGTGTCCACGGGATGCCGGCGACGCTGACGGCCGGCATGGCGGGCATCACCCTCGGGTTCGTCGCCCGTCGGCTGTACGAGGCGCGCGTTGGTCGGTTCCCACGCCAGCGACCGGGATCGGCGTCCGCCGCCTGAGCACCGCGTGCGGCTCAGGCCGTGGGCGTCCAGGTCGAGACGGTGACCGCAGCCGTCACCGTCGTCGGGGCGAAGACCGCGTCGGGAGCGACGTGGTGGTGACTCGGGCCCATGTGCACGACGTCGTGGACGTCCCCGGCGGAGAGGTCCATCGTCCAGGTGAGGTCCTCGGACGAGTGCTGGACGAACGACGGCGTCAGGGAGTCGTGCAGCCGGCGTTCCTTCTCGGGGTCGACGTTGATCGTGGCCTCGGCGAGCTCCGCGAGGTGCCCTGACCGCGGCGTCACGACGACCAGGACGCCGTCCGCGTGCAGCACCCGCGCGTACTCGCGCTGGTTCCGCGGCGCGAAGACGTCGAGGACGACCGCGGCGGCCGCGTCGACCACGGGCAGGCGCTCCGTCACGTCCCCGACCACCGCACCGGCCCTGGCGTGGACACGAGCCGCGCGGCGCACGGCGACTGCAGACAAGTCCAACGCGACCCCGAGCCTCCCGGCCGCCCCGGAGGCGTCGAGTGCATGCGCGAGGTACGTGCCGGGGCCGGCCCCGACGTCGAGGACCACGCCAGGAGCAGGAGCCGCACCGACGACCGTGGCGAGCGCCCGCTCGACGGGGGCGTAGTGGCCGCGTCCGAGGAACCGGATGCGGGCGTCGACCATCTCGGGGGTGTCCGCGGTGAGCGCGCGACGCTTGGCGGGCAGGAGCGTGAGGTGGCCCTGCTTGGCCTCGTCGAACCGGTGCCCGTTCGCGCAGCCGGCCTGGCCGCTGCCGGTGCGGGCGAGGGGCTCGCGGCAGACGGGGCAGGCGAGCACGGGGAGCAGGTCGTCGCGCACCGGACCAGCGTACGGGCGCTCGGCGCCGGTACGGTCGGGGCATGGCCGTCATCCACAACGCGGAACTCCGCCCGTCGAAGACCGACGCGATCGCCGCGTGGCTGCCGTCGCAGCCGTGGAGCGGGGTCGAGGACCCCGGCGCGATCGTCGCGCTCGGGCGCTTCCGCTTCGACGACCCCGACGGCGAAGTGGGCGTGGAGACCTACCTGGTGCGCGTCGGGGACGGCCCGGTGCTGCACGTGCCGCTCACCTACCGGGGTGTGCCGCTGCCAGGGGCGGAGGCCTTCCTGGTGACGGAGATGGACCACTCGGTGCTCGGGCGTCGGTGGGTCTACGACGCGGTGGGCGACCCGGTCTACGCGGACGTCCTGCGGCGCGCGATCGCGACCGGTGGGCACGAGGCCGACCTGGAGGCAGCGCCGGGCGAGGGCGGTGCGGCACCAACGAAGGAGGGGGCCGCCGTGGGCAGTGGGTCCGACGCGGACTCCCCCACCGTCGCGGCCGTGGACGTCGTGACCGCGGGGACGACCAGCACGGTGTCGATGGGACACGGCGACCTCGTGGTGCTGCGTGTGGTCGGGGCGGAGGCAACGACCGCGACCGTGTCGGACGCGCCGGGGGCCACAGACGCGCCGGACACGCCGGACACGCCGGACGGTGCCACGCTCACGGCGACCTGGGCTGGTTCCGAGCCCACCGTCGTGGCAGTCCTCCGCCCCTGACGCCCACGGGGCGGGTACCGGCAGGGCCTCTCTGCAGGCCGCCTCGGATGGCAGGATCGGTGCCGTGAAGACACTGGAGTTGCCACAGACGGACCTCACCGCATCCGACGTCGTCGTCGGCCTGATGCGGATCAACGACATGAGCGACGAGGAGATCCGCGCGTTGTACGCGGCCTCGCGCGACGCGGGCGTGTCGATGTTCGACCACGCGGCCGTCTACGGCGGCTGGCACGGCTGCGAGGAGCGCTTCGGCTCCGCGGTCACGCTGTCCGCGGCCGAGCGCGCCGAGATCGTGCTGCAGACCAAGGTCGGCATCCGGCCGACGAGCAACGGCGCGTACTTCGACTTCTCCTACGAGCACATCATGTCCTCGGTCGAGGAGTCGCTCACCGCCCTGCGCACCGACTACATCGACGTCCTGCTGCTGCACCGCCCCGACGCCCTCGTGGAGCCGGAGGAGGTCGCGAAGGCCTTCGACGAGCTGCACGCCGCCGGCAAGGTGCACCACTTCGGCGTCTCGAACCACACCCCCGGGCAGGTCGAGCTGCTGAAGAAGTCCGTGCAGCAGCCGCTCGCCTTCAACCAGGTGCAGCTGAGCATCACGCACGCGAACGTCATCACGCAGGGCCTCGTCGCGAACATGGGCGGGCTCGACCAGGCCGTCGACCGCGACAACGACATCCTCAACTACTCGCGCCTGAACGACGTGACGCTGCAGGCCTGGTCGCCGTTCCAGAAGGGCTTCTTCGACGGCGTCTTCCTCGGCGACCGCGAGCAGTACGCGGAGCTGAACGACGTGCTCGAGGAACTGGCCACCGCCCACGGCGCCACCCCGACCGGGATCGCCGTCGCGTGGATCACCCGCCACCCCGCGCACTTCCAGGTCGTCCTCGGCACGACGAACCCGCAGCGCGTGCGCGACTCGGCCGCCGGGTCGGACATCGAGCTGAGCCGCGAGGAGTGGTACCGCGTGCTCACCGCCGCGGGGCACACCGTTCCCTGAGTCGCTCCGGGCGCGGGACGCCGCGCACGGCGCGGCGGACCAGGCCGGGAGGCTCGTGGAGACCCACCAGGTCACGAGCCTCCCCGGCATGGCTGGCCGGGTGTCAGCGGGGCTGCGACCAGTGCTCGGCGAGCCGGCGCTGGGCCTCCTCGACCGGGATCTCCGCGATCTCGGCCTCGGTCAGGTGCAGCACCTCGGAGAGCCCGCGCGCCAGCCAGTCCGGAAGGGCCGGGTGCCGCTCGGGTTCCGACGTGGCCTCGACGTCGAGGTGCGCCATCTCGGCGACGACGGCCGCGAGCGCCCGGACGTGGACGCTGTCGCTCCCACGTGCCTGGGCGACCCGGTGACGGAGTTCCTCGTACACGGCACCGTCGGTCCGGGACCCGGCAGCCCAGACCTCCGCGATGTCGAGGACGGGCTCGTGAGCGGTGTCCTCGGTCACGCGCCAGACGATCCTCCAGTCACGGTTCCCAGCGACGAGCTTCCGGAACCCGACGAGCGCCCCGAGCAACGGTTCGCCCGCCTCCGGGGACCGCTCGAGCAGGAGCGTCTTCTTCACGACCGTGCGGAGGATCTCCGGGTCGCGTCGACGGAGCCGTTCGAGGTCGGACACCGCGTCCGCGGTCAACCGGACGCGACATGGACGGCGTCCGCTGTGACCGCTCGGGTGCTCGGCCGTCACCGGGCGGTGTCCGGCTGTTCCGCGTCGAGCTCACGCTCCAGCTCGGCCCGGGAGAGGCCGACGGCGTCGATGACGTCGTCGAGGTCGGTCCGGCTGCCGTCGTCGGTGGCGAAGCGGGCCATGACGAGCGCCGCGTCGCGCAGGGTCTCGCGATCCCGCCGGAGCTCCGCGAGCTCGGTCGCGTCGACGACCTGCGCGACGACCCTGCCGTGCCGGGACAGCGCGACGTCATCGCCCGCAGCCGCCGAACTGACCAGCGCGGACACCCCGGCGCGCGAGGCTTCGGTGATGCTCATCGTGACCATGGCCCGAATCTACACAGGAATCTGTGTAGCAGCAACGACGGGGACGGTCAGCGGCCGGCGCCGTAGTGGCTCGACACCTGGGCCGTGGTCAGGACCGAGCCGTACACCGCGGCGAAGCGCATCGAGCCGGTGAAGTAGTAGTTGGACGGAGCGCCGGGCCAGCCGGAGATCGTGTCGTACCCGATGCGCCAGTAGCCGCTGTAGTTCTCCGGCGCCGTGTAGTTCGCGTTCGAGGCGACGAGCGACCCGTCGACGTAGAGCCGCATGCCGGTCGCGGCGGACATCGTCGACACCACGTGGTGCCAGCTGCCGTCGTTGTACGCCTTCGGTGACGTGACGACCTGCGTGCCGTTGTTGTACGTGCCGAACACGAGCTGACCGCTGGTGTTGAGGTAGGTCTGCCGGTCGTGCTGCCCCGAGACGGCCACCTGGCTGCCGCCGAAGCCGATCAGGAGCCCGCCGGCGACGGTGGTGCGGAACCAGACCTCCTCGCTGAAGGTCGTCGGGTTCTGCTGGATCGCCGGCGTCGACACGAAGTTCGACGACCCGTTGAGGAGCCACGAGGAGCCGGGGTCACGCGGGCACGCGATCGGGCTCGGCGTGCTGGCGGTCATCGGGCCCTGGTAGGTGCCGTTGGCGGCCTTGCCGGAGAAGTCGGCGGCGGTCGTGGAGCCCGTGGTCTCGGTGAACTTGTACGCGAAGAGCGCCTTCGCGGTGGTGGCGTCGAACCCGACCTGGCCCGTGCAGGTGTTCGGCGCAGCGGTGCCGGCGGAGTTGGTGCTGTTCGTGATCTGGGCACTGAAGCCGGAGCGGGTGGGGGCGAACTGGTTGAGCAGGACGACGACCGCAAGAGCCAGGACGAGCAGGAGGGCGACGACCTTGCCGTCGCGCAGGCGGTGCAGGTTCACTCGGCACGCACCGTCTCGACGCGGCCGACCATCAGGCAGCAGACCAGCGGGATGAGGCACAGCACGATGAGGAACACCCAGCCCATGGGGTCGAGGTCGATGCTCGACGCCAGCTGGTAATGGCCGCTCTTCGTCAGCTCGTGGATCGTCACCCGGCCGACCTCGCCGTCGACGAGGTGCACGGTGTTGCCGCCGTGTGCGTCGACCCGGACCGGGAACATGCCCGAGGAGATGATCGTCGCCTCGACGCTGTGCGGCGAGGACGTGTTCGAGATCGTGGTGATGTTCACGAACGGCTTGAGGACGAACGCGGCGTAGGACACGGTCAGGGCCGAGCCGGCGATACGGAGGGACGACCGCGTGACCCTGTCGGTGAAGGGGCTGGTGAGGACCCAGATGAGCAGGGTCCCGATCATCAGGAGCGGGGCCGCGCGGAACAGCCATCCGAGGTGGGGCACCAGGGCGATCGGTGCGCCGACGATGTTCTCCTGCGTGAGCGTCCACGGGTCGGTGGCGCCGTTGGCGTCTCCGCGGGTGTGGACGCCGCCGTCGTGGTCGATCGCGATGATGCGGTGCGTGTAGGTGACACCAGGGTTCGCGCTGGTCTCGAACGAGACGACGTCACCGACCGCGAGCGAGGAGACCGTGACCGGGAGGTCGAGGACGAGGGTGCCGACCGGGGCCGCCTCACCCATCGAGGGCGTCTCGACGACGAACCAGCGACCACCGCTGCCGAGGAAGACCGCCGCCGCCGCGAGCAGGAGCCCGGCGACGACCGCGACGGTCCAGGCCGTCACCGACTCGGTCCGCGTCGCGGCGTGACCGGTGAGCAGCGGGCGGCTGAGCGTGCCGCTCAGCGGGATGGCCGTGGTCTGGCTCATGCGCTGCTGCCTCTCTGGTCGTGCCGGGTGCGGTGGTGGTGGACGTGGGCCGACGACGTCCCGGTCGCGGATGGCGAGCGGGACGTCGTCAGGTGGGGGTGGATCAGGCGGTGAAGGTCCAGGTCATCGGCACGGAGGCGGCGAGACCCTGGTAGCTGTTGCCGGCGCCGGAGTCCAGCGTGACCGCGAAGTTGAAGGGCGTGGAGGCTCCGGCGGCCGGGGCGGCGGGCATCGTGAAGGCGGTGGCAGCGGCGCCCTTGAAGGAGGCCAGCGTGCCGGAGAACACCGTGGTCGCACCGGAGGTGATGACGATGTTCATCTTCGCGCACAGGTCGGTCGCGGAGCCGGTGGCCGAGGTGGGGGTGGTCTGCGTGCAGGCCGCGCCCGGGGTCAGCGTGAAGGTGCTCGCGGCGGCGGTGCCGGTGTTCTTGATCGAGATCGCCGTGTTGACCGTGTTGCCCGGGGTCATCGTGGTGCTGCCGCCGAACTTGTTGATCGTGGCGCACGTCGCGGAGTTCGTGGAGACCGAGCCGCCGTCAGTGCTGAGGCAGGTGACGGTCGCACCGGCGTTCTGCTCCTGCATGATCAGGGTGCCGGCTCCGGCGGTGTTGTTGGAGTTGGTGATGCTCGCCGCGAACCCGGACAGGGTGCCGGTGAGGGAGAGGGAGAGCAGGACGGCTGCGAAGATGCCCGCCGTCAGCGCGACGGGCGCAAAGCGGAGGCGCTTCAGCGGGGAGACGCGGAGCGGGTTCGACACGGGGTACCTCGATGTTCGGGAGTTGTGGTGGCCACCGCAGGGCGCGATTGCTTAATCATTAAGATAGTCAAGCGTTCATACACATGCCAGCCCGCGCTCGACCCCAGAGCAGGGGGCACCCGTGAGGGAGGCCCCAGTGGATCACCGCTTCTTGCACACTGCCGTGTAGTGTCCGGCGTCGAGACATCGAGGGGGAGACCGACATGGAGCCCGGACGGCTGGACGGCGACGGCAGTGAGCTCATCGCTGCGTTCGACTCGGTCGTGCGGGCGAACGCGAGCGTCGTCACGCAGGTGAGCGCCCGCGCCGGCATCCACGAGAGTGCCCTCCGCGCCCTCACCCTGATCAGCGACACCGGGTACTCGACCCCGACCGAGGTCGCCGGGTACCTCGGTCTGACCTCGGGCGCGGTGACGAACATGGTCGACCGGCTCTCGGCCGCCGGGTTCGTCGAACGGCAGCGCAACCCGAACGACCGCCGGGGATCGCACCTCGTGCTCAGTCCCGCGGGCACCGCCCTGGTCGCCGAGGTCCGGCAGCGCTACGCCGACGTGCTCCGGACGGTCGACACCGCCGGCGCCGAGGACCTGCTCCACGCCCTGAGCGACATCGCGAATGGCCTGCTGCAGCAGGCGGCCGCCATCTCCGCAGCGAAGGACCCCGACCCCGCCTGACCGGTGACGTCAGGATCGTTGTGACGCCGTCGCCGACGTGTCAGAATGCTGATGTCGCTCCCATCGAGGTGGGAGCGGAAGTGATCCCTGGGAGATCCTGCGGTACAGCGGGGCCCGGGGATCAGCGCTGTCAGCGGCGTTGCTCGTGGACGACCATCCGCTCCCGGAGCGCGGTGGCGAACGCGGTCGACCGGCTCTCGGCCGCCGGGTTCGTCGAACGGCAGCGCAACCCGAACGACCGCCGCGGATCGCAAGCCGCCCTCAGTTCCGCGGACCCCGCCCGACCGGTCACGACTCCCCGTCAGCGCACCGCCGAGCGGCCACGGATCGTCGGTACCGGATGCTCTTACCGACGCATTGTGACCAACCAGCGGAGCTGTCGGCACCCCGGTCGGGGACCCGACACGAAGTGCGATCTCACGGCCGGGGTGGAGCTCGCCGGACGGCTACGACTCGTCGGCCTCCGCCCGCACGGGCGACGTCGCCGGGGACGCGCCGGACGACGGGACGGACGCGGGCGACGGGGACCCCGTCGGCGCGAGGAACAGCGCCGGCGCAGCGGGGTCGGCCGCCGCACGGCTGACCACCTCGACCTCGATGTCGAGCCCGTGTGCCGGGTCCTCGTCGAGCTCGAGACCGTTCTCGGTCACCTGGTCCTCGGGGATGGCGCGACCCTTCGAGGGGTCGAACGCACTGCTCATCGACATGCGACGAGCATGCCCGCCGCCGATGAGCGGAGCCTAGGAGTCGAGCTCGCTGTCCTCCGACAGCTCCTCGGACAGGTCGCCCGCGTGCAGCCGGTCGCCGGGCTGCGGGCGGCGGAACACGGGGCCGCCGCCGGCCTCGTCCTCGTCCTGTAGTCGCTCGGGCGATGCGTCCGCTTCGTCCGACGTGGACGAGACCCCGCCGGAGACCGAACCCGAGTCCGAGTCCGAGTCCGAACCCGAGTCCGAGCCGTCAGCACTCCGCCCCTCCTCGACCTCGAGCTCGGAGGCGTCCGAGCCGTCCACGGGGACGTCACTGCCCTGCTGTTCCGGATCGAACGGTGCGCTCATCGACATGGGGCGAGCATGCTCCGCCCGGGTGAACGGCGGGTCAACGCTGTCCGTCCGACGCGATGAGCTCGAGCTGCGTGAGTTCGACGTCCGTCGTCGCCGTGAACCGGAACACCGACCCGCCACCACGGAGACGGAACACCCGCGTCTGCCCGGCCCAGTCGAACACGGCATCCGTCACGACGACGGCACCCGAACCCGAGCTGGCGTCCACACCAGCACCCGCACCCCCGAGCGCGACCTCCCACGAGTACGTCCCCGCCGCAGCGACCGTCACCGTGTAGAGCGACGCAGACCCGACGGACACCGGCACCTCGACGACGTCCCCCGCAGCGAGCGCCGTCACGGTCCGCCCGGTGTCGTCCGTCAGCGGCGAGGCCCCGACGGGCAGCACGTCGACCGGGGTGTCCCGGTACCCGTGCACCTCGGACGCCGAGACGGGCCGCGTGTCCGACGCCCACCCGGTCGGCGACGACGACAGCGACACGACGATCCGCGACGCCCCGACCACCACCGCGTGCGGGATGCTCACGGACGTCCAGGGTTCCCCGTCCACGGTCACCGAGGCGACGAACCGACCGACGCCGGCGGTCTCGATGACGGTGGGCGAGCCTCCGACCGGTCGCAGCACCGCGCGCCGGACCGACGGCGGCACGATCACGTAGGACCCGCTCGCCGGTGCCAGCGGGTACAGCCCGACCGTCGCGAAGACGTACCAGGCGCTCATCTCGCCGTTGTCCTCGTCGCCGGGGTACCCCTGGCCGAGGTCCGAGCCGACGAACAGCCGGTCGACGGCCTCGCGGACCACGCGGTGGGCATCGTCGTGGCGGCCGGTGAACATCGGGAAGAACGGGATGTGGTGCGCCGGCTGGTTCGACAGCCCGAGCATGCCCATGCGGACGTCGCGGGCCTCGGTCATCTCGTGGATGGTGAAGCCGTAGTGCCCGGAGCGGTCGGTCGCGCCGGTCTCCTGGGTCGCGAAGAACCGGTCGACGGCGGCGTCGAAGCGCTCCGTGCCGCCGTGCAGGTCGACGATCCCGGCGCCGTCGTGGGGGACGGTGAACATCGTGCCCCAGGCGTTCGTCTCGGTGTAGTCGCCGCCCCACTGGTCGGGGTCGTGGCCCTCGCCCTCGCGCCACTCGCCGTCGGGCCGGCGGCCGATGAAGAACCCGCGGCGGCGGTCGAACACGTTCCGGTACTGCAGGGACCGCCGGGCGAACCACTCGGCCTCGGCGCGGTACCGCTGCTCGCCGACGGGGTCGGTGGTGCGGTCCGCCAGCGCGGTGGCAAGCACCGCGATGCTCCAGTCGTTGATCGCGGCGTCCAGGGTCCAGGACATCCCCTCGCCGGTGTCGGTGTCGACGTGGCCGCGGAAGGCGCCCGGGAGGCTCCCCTTGCGTCCCACACGCTCGTCCCGTGGCGGGACGGTCGCGTTCTTCACCGCGCTCCGGTAGGCCTGCTCGACGTCGAAGCCGTCGACGCCCTTCGCGACGAGGTCGCCGAAGACGGTGTCGCTCGTGGTGCCGGTCATGCAGTCCTCGGCGCCGGGGGCACTCCAGCGCGGGGTCCAGCCGCCGTCGTGGAAGTGCTCGACGAACCCCTGGGCGAGGTCGGCCGCGGTGTCCGGCGTGAGCAGCCCGAGGAGCGGCCAGGCCGTGCGGTAGGTGTCCCAGAACCCGTTCGTGGTCGTCATCGCGGAGTCGACGACCTCGGGGCCGGGCTCGTCGCGGATCGGCTCCGCGAGCACGGCGCCGTACGGGGAGCGGTGGCGCGGGCTGCCCGTGAGCGCGGTCTCCCCGGCGCGGTTCGGGTAGAGGAACAGCCGGTACAGACCCGAGTAGAGCGAGGTCAGCTGGTCGTCGGTCGCGCCGTCGACCTCGAGCGTCGCGAGTTCGGCCTCCCAGGCGGCCTCGGCCCGGGCGCGCATGGCGTCGAACGACCCGGCGGCGTCGAGGTTCGCGCGGGCGTCCTCGGGCGAGACGGTCGAGATGCCGAGCAGCACGTCGGTGTCCCCGGCGACGGTGAACCACCCCGCCAGCACGCCGTCCGTGACCGCGGTGTGGTCCTCCGTCACGCCGGGGACCCGCACGTGCACGAAGTGCGGCGGCGTGCCGGGGCGGTCGTCGAGGTGCGCGTCGACGACCCCGGTGCCGTCGGCCTCGACCCGGACGGTGCAGTCGAGCAGCCGGCCGTGGTGGTCGAACACGATGCTCCGCACGCCGGTGAAGCGGAAGCCGAGGGCGAACTCCCCCGGGGTCATCTCCGCGGTGACGCCGTGCTCGAGCGCCACCCGGTAGCGGTGCGGGCCGTCGAGCTCGTCGTCGTGGTCGAAGGCCAGGGCCCGCGCGGTGCGGTCGACCTCGGGCCGGGCCAGCGGGGAGGGCATCACCTGGAAGACACCGCGGTCCCCCATCCACGGCGACGGGATGTGGCTCGTGGCGAAGGCCTGGATCGCGGGGCGGTTGTCGCTCGCCCGGTTGTGCTCCTGGTACGCGTACGGCCACCGGTTGCTGGCGGCGTCGGTCATCGGCAGCCCGAAGACTCCGCCGTGCGGCAGCCCGACGAGCGGGGCGTTGTTGCCGCGGGAGAACCGGGACGACGCCTGCGTGCCGCGGGTGGTGCGGACGTGGTCGAGCGGGCGGGTGGGGACGGGGCGGCGAGGTGCCTCGATCCGGACGTCGTCGAGCCAGCCACGGAGGGCCGGCGACGGCACGCCGCTGTCCGGTGCCCCGCCGTCGTCCGCGGCGGGCGTGGCGGAGCCGAGCCGGGCCTCCAGGCGGTCGACGACGCGCCCCGTGACGGACGCCAGGTCGACCTCGCGCCGGTTCCACTGGTCCACCCACTGCTTGCGGGCGGCGTCCTGCGCTGCCGGGGTCAGGGCGTCGCCGTACTGGTCACGGGCGTCGTCGGACAGCCGGGAGCCGTCGGTGAAGACGACGTCGAGGGTGAACGCGGTCGCGTCCCAGAAGTGGGCGAGGTCGGCCTCGGTGGGCTCGTCCTGGCCGTCGGGCAGGGTGCGCTCGGGGAACCAGACCCAGGACAGGCGGTCCCCGGCCCGGATCGTCCGCCCGGCGAACCCCGGGACGACCGCGTCGACCGTGTCCGATCCCGCTGGGCGCTCGACGAGGAGTCCCTCGAGCGACGTGAAGCCGACATGGTCCCTGGCTGCGACGGCCGTCGTCGGGCCACCGCTCCGTTGCAGTTCTCGCACGACCCCACCCTATTTGCTCCAGTGGATGGACGAAACCCGCTCAGTCGGCGGCGATGCGGGCGAGCCAGTCGCGCATCAGGCCGCGCTCCGCCGGGGACAGCACGGCGAGGGCACGGTCGTCGGCGGCGAGCCGGACAGCCGCAGCACGCGTGTCCGCGGCAGCGGTGGGTCCAGCCTCGGTGTCGTCCGTCAGGATCGCTGACGCCAGCGCGTCCCAGGCGGCGTCCGTCAGCGCCGGGTCGCGCTCGTCAGCCGGGGTGCCGAGCAGCGCCAGCACCAGGCCGACGCCGATCGCGTGCACGAGCGACACCGCGCGGGCCTCGGGCACACGGAGCCGCCCGGCGAGGGCCACGCGGTGGATCCGCTCGCGCAGGACGGCGATGCCGCGGTCCTCGGCCTCGGAGCGCGGGCGCAGGGGGTCCGAGAGCAGGGCGATCAGGCCGGGGTTCGCCAGGCCGAACGTGACGTGGGCGTCGAACGAGTCGCGGAGGTGCTCGACCGGGTCGACGTCGTCCGGCACCGTCTTGCCGGCGACGTAGGCGGAGAAGACGTGGTCGGCGACCGCCTCGAGCAGGCCGTCCTTGTCGCCGAACTGCCGGTAGATCGTCGGTGCCTGCACGCCGGCCGCAGCGGCGACGGCCCGGGTCGTGACGGCGTGGGGCCCGCCCGAGGCAAGCAGCTCGGACGCGACGTCGACGATGCGCGCCCGGACGGTGTCGCGTTCGGTCGTGACGATGCTCATGGACCAACGATAACGCGCTCTTGTTACCGCTGGTTTAGCGATGCTACTGTCCTGACGTTTCCACTGCTAACACGAAGGACGTAACCATGATCATCGTCACCGGCGCCACCGGAGCCCTGGGCTCCGCAACCGTCCACGAACTCCTGCGCCACCTGCCGCCGACCGAGGTCGGGGTGAGCGTCCGGGACACCGCGAAGGCGCAGGACCTCGCCGGACTCGGCGTGCGGGTCCGTCAGGGCGACTTCGCCGACCCGGACTCGATGGCCCACGCGTTCGAGGGCGCCGACCGCGTGCTCGTCGTGTCCGGCTCGACGCTCGGGCCCGACGGTGTCGCCCTGCACGCGGCGGCGGCTCGGGCAGCGCGGGACGCCGGCGCGTCGCGGGTGTTCTACACGGCGCACCAGAACACCCGGGCGGGCTCCCCCGTGCCGTTCGCCGTCGACCACGCCGCGACCGAGGCCGCACTCGCCGAGCTCGGGACCCCGTGGACCTCGCTGCGGAACGGCTTCTACGCCCACACCGTCGGCTGGCTCGTCGCCGGGGCCGTGGAGCGCGGCGAGCTGCTCCTGCCCGAGGACGGCCCGATCTCGTGGACCGCCCGCGAGGACCTGGCCGCCGGCGACGCCGTCCTGCTCGCGCAGGGCCCGACGATCGACGGCCCCACGCCTGCCCTCACGGCGTCCGAGGCCGTCACGTTCGACGACGTCGCCCGGGTCCTGTCCGAGGTCAGCGGCACGACCGTGCGCCGCACCGTCGTCGACGACGAGGAGTGGCTCGCCCAGCAGGTCGCCCACGGGACGCCGGAGCCCGCCGCACACCTGATGCTCGGCATGTTCCAGGGCGCCAGGGCCGGCGAGTTCGACCAGGTGGACCCGCTGCTCGGCGAGCTGCTCGGTCGGGAGCCGCTGCCCGTCCGCGCGGCGATCGAGGCCGCACTCGCCCGCTGAGCGTCAGCCCTCGTCGTGCCCCGGTGCGTTCTCCGAGTTGCCGGGCCCGGTGTCGGCAGTCCTGTCGGCCTTCTTCTCGGCCTTCGTGTCCGCCTTCGTGTCCGCCTTCGTGTCGGCCTTCGTGTCGGCGGAGGTGTCAGCGGCACCGGCGTCGCCCGCCTGCGTCTGCACCGGCGCGGGGACGGTCGGCTGGACGCTCGGCTCCGGACCCGACGTCGGCTCGGCGGGCTGGGACGGCTCGGCCGGCTCCGAGGGCTGCTCCTCGGGCTCGGACGGCTGCGGGGCGACCGGTTCGGACGGCTGCTCGACCGGTTGCGACGGCTGCTCGGCCGGCTGGGAGGGCTCCTCCGAGGGCTGCTCCGGTTCCTCGGGAGCGGTCGACGACGACTCGCTCGGGGCGGGCGTGCCGCCGCCGTTCGCGAACGCCAGGACTCCGATGACGCCGGCGAGCACCAGCACGCCGAGGACCACGAGCGTGATCACCAGTCCGCGACGGCTCTTCCGCTCCGGTTCCTCCGGTCGGGGAGCCGGCCGGACCGGCGCCGCGGGCGCGCCACCACCGGTGCCACCACCGCCGCCGCGCTGGGCACCGAGGACGGTGGTCGCCAGGTCGTCCTGGTCGGAGGCTCGTCCCGCGGGCAGCAGGCGGGTCGCGTCGTCCGCGCCCCCGTTCCCGCTGACGGGCATCGCGCGGGTGGCCTGGTCGTCCCAGGCCTGCGTCGGGGAGTCCATCGCGGCCGTGGTGCCGGCCACCCCGGCGGCCGCGGCCGCCGCGGTGACGGTACCGGGGCCTCCCGGCAGGAGCTGTGTGGCGGGCTGGACGTCGGCGCGGCCGAGGGCGCGGAGCCGGTCCGCCGCCTCTGCGGCGGTCGGGCGTTCCGCGGGGTCGGTCGCCGTCATGACGTGCAGCAGCGTGCGCCAGGCCGTGGGCAGGTGCGGGTCGATCTCCGGCGAACGCGTCAGCCGCGCGGTGGCGGACTCGATCGCGCTGCCGGGGAACGGTCGGGTTCCGGTGAGGGCCTCGAGCAGCACCAGGCCGAGTGCGTAGACGTCGGACTTCCCGCTGATGGCCTGCGCGGTGACCTGCTCCGGTGCGAGGTAGGCGGCGGTGCCCATCACCGCGCCGGTGCCGGTGACCCGGGCGGCGTCACGGAGCAGCGCGATGCCGAAGTCGGCGAGCTTCACGTGGGAGCCGTCCGACTCGAGCAGCACGTTCGCGGGCTTGACGTCGCGGTGGACGATTCCCTGTGCGTGCACGGCGGCGAGGCCGTCCGCGATCTGGGCTCCGACGCGCGCGGTCGTCGGGCGGTCGAGGGGCCCCTCGCCGAGTCGGGTGGCGAGGTCGCTGCCCGGGACGAGCTCCATCACGAGGTAGGAGTCGCCGTCGGCGTCGTCGAGGGCGGCGTCGTAGAGCGTCACGAGGGACGGGCTGCGCAGGCCCGCGAGCACCTGGATCTCCGCCTCGGCACGGGCACGCTCCCCGTGGTCGACGGACCCCATCCGGAAGACCTTGACCGCGACCTCGCGCCCGAGTTGCTCGTCGACCGCGCGGTACACCGACGCCATCCCCCCGTGCCCGAGGGTGCCTGTGACTCGGTACCTGCCGCCGAAGACCCGTTCTGCCATGCCCGGCAACCTACCGGCAGCACCTGACCACGACGACGTGGGCGGAGTGCTAGCCCTCGTGTCGGGCGACGGGTGCCCGGTCGCGGCCCCGGTCGCGGGCGAGTGCCGTCAGGTAGAGCCGGTGTGCCGTCACCACGAGCGCGAGCCAGGCGATGCCGAGCGCCCACGCGGCCAGCACGTCGGTGAGCCAGTGGTGCCCGAGGAACACGCGGGACACCCCCACGGACAGCACGAACAGCGACCCGACGACGATGGTCGTCACCCGGGTCACCCGCCGGGACTGCCGCAGGATGAGCAGGTAGACGATCGTGCCGACGATGACCGTGGCGTTGAGCGTGTGCCCGGACGGGAACGACGGCGAGTGCTCGTACGGCGGCACGGCATCGGCACGCGGCGGTCGGGCGCGGCCGATCAGGTCCTTGCCGGCGATGGTCATGAGGAGCGACCCGCCGCTCGCGGCGACGAGCAGCACGACGGGCGTCCACCGGCGACGCTGGATCGTGAAGCCGACCAGGAAGGCGACGGCCACGATCGGCATCCCGATCGTCCCCGCGACGTTCGTCCACCAGGTCACCACGGTCTCGAGGCCGGGCGTCCGCGCGGACATCATCCAGTCGAGCACCGGGCGGTCGAGCACGGCGACGTCGTCGGCCTCGCGGACGGCGTCGTAGACCTCGGACGCGAGCAGGGTGGCCAGCGCGGCGATCGCGATGCCGATGAGCAGCGTGACGACGAGCACGGGCAGGGCGCCGAAGCGGTGCCCGAGCCGCACCGAGGCCTCGGCCGACGCCCGGCCGGCCGGGGTGCGCCACGTGGTGAGGTCGACGTCCCCGAGCGTCCGGTCGGCCTGCTCCGGGTGCCCGGGTTCACGTGCTCGTTGCTCGCTGTCCATCTGCCCAGCGTGCCCGCCCCCACCCGAGAGCCCCGCGCGCGGTGTCGCGCGCGCGGTCTCTCCGGTGGCCTCGCACGGTGCGCGCTCCCCCGGCTGGTGCGAGCTCGGCCACCCCGTGCGAGGACGGCACGGCGCACCACGTGGCCGAGCTCGCACCAGGCACCCGCACCCGCGCCGGGCGCCCGCGCCGCCACGCCACCGGCGCGGGCCGTCAGTCCTTCGCGCTGCCGTAGTCGTCGACGACGGAGACCGACAGCGGGAACGTGATCGGGAACGTCCCGAACAGGATGCGCCCCGCGTCGACCGCGGCCGCCGCGACCTGCTCGGCGACCCATGCCGCGTCAGCTGCTGGGGCGTGCACCACGATCTCGTCGTGCACGAAGAAGACCAGGTGGGCGCCGTCCCGCACGGGCCCCTGCCACCGGGCAGCGAGCCGCGTGCGCAGGGACGCCATCCACGACAGGGCCCACTCCGCCGCCGTTCCCTGCACCACGAAGTTCCGCGTGAACCGCCCCCAGCTCCGCGCCCGGGACTCCACCGCGCGCTGCATCGCCGGGGTGCCCTCGATGCTCCACGCGCGGTTCCTGGCCTCGAACCACGAGGCCTCGGGCACCGGGGACGTCCGCCCGAGCCGCGTCGTCACGGGCTCACCGCGCTCCCCCGCCCGTGCCGCCTGCTCGACGAGCTCGAGTGCCCGGGGGAAGGCCCGCGCCAACCGCGGCACGAGGCGGCCACCCTCGCCCTGGGTGGCGCCGTACATCGCGCCGAGCATCGCGCCCTTGGCCTGCTGCCGGGTCTCGACCGCACCAGAGGCCACGACGCCGTCGTAGAGGTCCCGCCCGTCGCCAGCCGAGGCCATCGCGAGGTCGCCCGCCATCGCGGCGAGCACCCGCGGCTCGAGCTGTGCGGCATCGGCCACGACGAGCTTCCACCCGTCGTCGGCGATCACCGCGGCCCGGACGGCCTTCGGCAGCTGCATCGCCCCACCGCCGTTCGCGGCCCACCGCCCGGTGACGACCCCGCCGACGGCGTACTCCGGGTGGAAGCGGCCGTCCTGCACCCACTCGTCGAGCCACGACCAGCCGTTCGCGGTGAGCAGCCGGTACAGGCGCTTGTACTCGAGCAGCGGTTCGATCGCCGGGTGCTCGAGCTGCTGGAGCTCCCACTTGCGGGTGCTCTCGACGACGAGCCCCGCACGGCGCAGGGACCGCAGCACCTCGGCGGGCGAGTCGGGGTTCAGCGCGGGGTCGTCGAGCCGGGCGCGGAGGACGTCCGCGATCTCCTCGAGCCGCCGCGGCCGGACGCCGTATGGCACCCGAGGACCGAGGGTGTCCTCGAGCAGCCGTTCGTGCACGTCGACCCGCCAGGGCAGCCCGCCGAAGCGCATCTCGGCCGCGACGAGGGACCCGGCGGACTCCGCGGCGAGCAGCAGCCGGAGCGCGCCGGGGTCCGTCGCCCCGGCGACGGCAGCGAGCTGCGCGCGGAGCTCGTCCACCGGGTCGGCGGCGTCGTCGGCTCGACCGCTGCCGAACAGCGCGTCGTCGAAGAGCTGCGTCTGGGCCGCCGGTCGGGCGGCACGTTCGAGCGGAGCCGCCTGGTCCCACGGCCCCGCGGGTGCCTGCTGCAGCGCCGACCCGCGCGCGGCGAGCGCCGAGCGCAGGATCCGGTGGCCGAGCCGCAGGTCGACGCACCGCGCGACGCGACCACCCGCCGCGAGCACGGCCGGGTACCACCGGGCGGTGTCGTCCCACACCCAGCGCACACCGGTGGCCTCGTGCTGCGCGACGAAGGCCGGGAGGCTCGGCTCGGCGATCCGGGTCGGCTTGCCCTGCGGGGTCCCCGAGTCGGTCAGGGGCGTCGCGAGGACGCCGCCGTCGACGCGGCTGAGGACGAGGTGCACGCACCGATCATGCCGTGCCCCACCGTCGTCAGCGTCCCGGGTGCTCCGCGGCGTGGCCGTCGGGGTCGCCCGGGCGGACGGCAGCGCTGTCCGCGACGTCGATGCGCACGGTGCCGTCGTCGAGCTCGTCGACCTCGACCCGGGGCGCCTCGTCCTGGGCGTCCGACCCGGACATCCGGCGCAGGGTGTCGTGTCGCCGCTCGTCGAAGGTCATGTCGACGCCGTCGTCGAGGTGGTCGCGGTCCGCTTCGCTCATGCCGAGGACGGTACCCCGACGGGCGCGGTGCCGGTGCGTTCCGTCCAGTGCCCGCCGGCGGCCCACCGCTCGTGCACGGCGGTCTGCACGCGGCCGCGCGGGACGGTGCCGCGCGCCGCGTCGAGGTCGGTGCCGAACACGAACTTCGCCGCGCTGTGGTCGCCCTCGTCCTCGTCGTGCGGACCGGGCGGGAGCAGGTCGAAGCGTTCCGCGAACCGGACCAGGTTCGCCTCGGGTCCGAGCGCGGTCGCGAGCCCCGGGTCGAGGGTCCAGGACCGGCAGCTCCACACCCTCGCCTCGTGATCGGGTGCCAGGCGGCGGAGCACGTCCGGTGCGGCGGCGAACGACCGCGCGCAGGCAGCGGGGTCGAGCGGCCCGGTCTCGGGGACGTGGACGCCCCACGCGGGGGTCCCGTCGGGCAGGTGGGTGCCGACCTCGAACTGGAGGCGCCCCACGGCCACCACGCGTCCGGTCACGATGGCGCAGAACCAGTCCCACCCGGTGCCCCGGATGCCGTACCGGTCGCGTTTCCGCGCCACGTCCGCGATGCTCGCGTCCGCCTGCGCCGCCGTCAGTCCGTGGGCGACGAGCCAGTCGTGGGTCGTCGGCAGGACCGCGAGCACGGCGGCGAACGCGAGCTCGTCCTGCTCGGGCTCCGGCACGTGCGCGACGCTGTCGGCGAGCGCCCGCGCGGTCTCGGTGGGGCCCTGGGCAGAACCGACGACGGACGCGAGGAGCGCGACGGAGGTGGGGAGGGCCTCCCGGCTCACTTCAGGCCGGACGAGGCGAGCCCGTCGATCACGCGACGCTGGAGCACGATGAACATGATCAGCACCGGGGCCATGGCCATCAGGCTGGCGGCCATCAGCACCGGGTAGTTGACGGTCCGGTCGCTGGACAGCGTGGCGAGCCCGGCGGCCAGGGGCATCGACTCGGCGCGGGTCGAGACCACGAGGGGCCAGAGCAGCTCGTTCCAGGACCACAGCACGGTGGTGATCGCGAGGACGCTCATCGACGGCCGCGCCAGGGGCAGCATGATCCGCCAGAACGTCTGGAACGGGTTCGCGCCGTCCATGCGGGCGGCTTCCTCGAGCTCGGCCGGCATGTTCAGGAACGCCGTCCGCATCAGGAAGGTGCCGAACGCGCTGAACAGGCCAGGAGCGACGATGCCGGCGAGGGTGTCGAGCCAGCCGAGGCCCTGCACGATCTGGTACTGCGAGATCAGGTACACCTGCGACGGCACCAGCAGGATCGACAGCACGATCCCGAGGATCAGCCCGCGGCCGCGGAACCGCATGCGGGCGAAGGCGTACCCGGCGAAGGTGCAGAGGATGATCTGGACGACGGTGCGGATCAGCGTGACCCAGACGCTCGTCGCGAGCTGGCTGAGGAACGGCAGCCGCTCGAACACCTGCGCGAAGTTCTGCCACTGCAGCTGCCCCGGCCAGAACACCGGCGTCGGCGAGGTCACCTGCGCGTTGGTGGACAGCGCCATGATGATCTGCCAGATGAACGGGAACGCCATGACGAACCCGCCGACGCCGAGCACGACGTGGATCCACCAGTGGCTGCCCTGCCGCCGACGGGGGCCGGAGCGGGCGCGGGTCCGGGTGCGGCTGGACGCCTTCGTGGCGACGGCGGCCTTGGTGCCGGTGGCGGCGATGATGCCGGTCATGACTGGACCCACTTCTTCTGGACGCGGAACTGGATGACCGTGATGATGCCGATCAGCAGGAAGATGACCATCGCGATCGCGGCCGCGAAGCCCTTGTCACCGTCGACGAACCCGGAGTTGTAGAAGTAGAAGACGAGGGACATCGTCTTCGGGATCACCGGGTTCAGCGGGCCGAGGATCGCGTAGAGCAGGTCGAACAGCTGGAAGCTCGAGATCGTCGTGACGATGAGCACGAAGAAGATGCTCGGGCTGAGGAGCGGCACCGTCACCGAGTGGAACTGGCGCCAGCGGCTGGCTCCGTCGAGCTCGGCCGCTTCGTACAGCTCCGGCGGGATGTCCTTGAGCCCGGCGCCGAGGATGATCATCGAGAAGCCGAGCGACGACCACAGCCCGACCAGGGAGACCGCGACGAGCGCGAAGCCCGGGGTGGAGATCCAGTACGGGCCCTGGATGCCGAACAGGCCGAGGAACGAGTTCACGATGCCGAAGTCGCCGTTGAACATGATGCGCCAGACCAGGGCGATCGCGGCCGGCATCGCCACGTAGGGCAGGAAGAAGAGCACGCGGTAGAACTGGGCGAAGCGCAGGCCCGGCGTGTTCAGCAGGCTCGCGAGCCACACCGCGATCGGGATGCCGAGCAGGACGATCACCGTGTAGACGACCGTGTTCAACAGTGACTGGTAGAGCTGCGGGTCGGTGACCAGGCGGACGTAGTTCGCGATGCCGGTGAAGCTCGACCCGCCGAACACCCCCCAGCTGGTGAACGAGTAGTAGAACGTCTGGATGATCGGCCAGATGAAGAAGGTGCCGACGCCGATGAGCAGCGGCAGCACGAACAGCCACGGCCAGAAGCCGTCGGTGCGCGGCGCTCCGGCGTCGCGGGGTGCTCTCGTCGTCGGGGGCGGGGATGCCTGTACGGCTCCGCGTCGCTGGGTGTTGGTCGTCATCGGGTCGCTCCTCGGCCAGGGCGGTCGGATCGGGTGCTGGTGGGACGTCCCGCACGAGCGGGACGTGGCCCGCGAGCGGGTCGGTGGAGGTGGGACACGGGACGGTCGACCGGCCGGGGATCAGGCCCGGCCGGTCGACCGGGGCCGTCACTCCTTGGCGAGTGCCGCGTCCATCTTGGTGGCCAGTTCCTTCGCGACCTCGTCGACCGGCTTCGAACCGTCGAAGGCGCTCGGGAGCAGGTTCGTCTCGAGGGTGTTCCACGCGGCGGTGTTCTTCGACACCGGCAGCGGCTTGGCGTACTTGACCGCGTCGAGGAACACCTGGAGGTCGGCGTCCGGCATGGTCTTCGTGAAGGCGTCCTGCGTCCCCGTGTAGGCGGGGATGATCGCGCCCATGTCGCCCTGCTGCTGCTGGGCGGGCTTCGAGGCCATGTAGGCCTGCAGCGCCTGCGCCGCGGCCTTGTTCTTCGAGGCCTCGGCGACGACGTTCGAGACGCCGTGGATGACCGTTGCCTGCTCCTTGCCCTTGGGCAGCGGGTAGGCGACGACGTCCTTCTCGATGTCCGTGCCGATCAGTGCCGAGCGGAACCAGCTGCCGCCCTGGTACATCGCGACCTTGCCGGACGTGAACCACTGGTCGGCGGTGGTGTCGGTCAGCTGCTGCATCGTGGGCGATGCGCCGGACTTGATGAGGTCGGCCCAGTAGGCGAGGCCCTCCTCGGTCGCCTTCGAGTCGTACTCCGACTGCTTGCCGTCGATGACGGACCCGCCGGCCTGGAAGATCGTGTCGTAGTACGTGGTCTGGCCGTCCATGCCCGCAGCGGCCCCGTAGGCGCCCTGGCTCTTCAGCTTCGCGGAGAGCTCGGCACCGGTCTTCTGGAAGTCGTCCCAGGTCCAGTCCTTCGACGGCATCGCGACGCCGGCCTGCTCGAACAGCGACTTGTTCATCCAGACGCCGATGGTGTCGAAGTCCTTCGGCACGCCGTACTGCTTGCCGTCGTACGTGTAGAGCTTGTTGAGCGCCGACGAGTAGTTCTCCGGGTCGATCGCCCCGGACTTGACCTCGTCGGTGATCGGCGCGAGCTTGCCGTTGCCTGCGTACAGCTGGAAGTTCGGGCCGTTCATCCAGAACAGGTCGGGCAGCGTGTTGCTCGAGCCCTGCGTCTGCAGCTTCGTGAAGTAGCTGGCGTACGGCGTGACGTCGACGTTGACCTTGATGTCCGGGTACTTCTCGTTGAAGCCCTTGATGTTGGCCTTGATCGCCTTCACCTGGTTCTGGTCCCAGACGGCGTACGTCAGGTTCGCCTTGGTGTCCTTCGCGACCTCGCCGGAGCCACCGGCGCCGCCGGAGGACGAGGTGCTGCAGCCGGCGAGCAGCGCGACGGCGCTGACGGCGGCGGCGAGACCGAGCAGGGCGCGGCGTCGGCCGCGGCCCGGACGGGCGGTGGGAGCGGTCATCGGGTGGTCCTTTCGGGAACGGAGGTGGTCGCGAAGTGCCGGAGGGTCGCCTCGGGCAGCGTGGGGACGTCGATCGGCTCGGAGCCGTTGCGGAGCGAGCGGGTGGCGAGGGCTCCGGCGGCGACCGCTGCCCGTGCCGCGATGGGCGACAGGGAGGTCGGCTCGCCGAAGGCGACGGAGCGCAGGAACTCGGTCATGGTGAGCAGGTCGGCGTCGCTGTGGCCGTCCTCGACCCCGTCGATCGGGTACTCGACGTCGCCCTGGACGTCCCAGTTCCGCCGGTGGTTCCAGACCTTGACCACGCCGCCGCCGGTGTCGCCGATGTTCTCGAGACGCCCGTGCGTCCCGATCACCGTGTAGTTCCGCCAGTAGTCCGGCGTGAAGTGGCACTGCTCGTAGCTGGCCTGCACGCCGTTGTCGAGCGTCATCATCACCATCGAGACGTCCTCGACGTCGACGACGGGGTTGAGCCCGGTCTGCTCGGCCGGCGGCCAGTTGTCGAACGAGAACCAGTCGGTCATCAGCTCGTCGCTGCGGTCGCGGCGGTCGGTCACGTCGCCGTAGACCGACAGCGAGCCCATGCCGACGACGCGGCTCGTGTACCCGCCGGCGAGGGCGTGGATCACGTCGAGGTCGTGGCTGGCCTTCTGCAGCAGCAGCGAGTTGACCTTGGTGCGGTCGGCGTGCCAGTCCTTGAAGTAGTAGTCGCCGCCGTTGCCGACGAAGTGGCGGACCCAGACGGCCTTGACCTCGCCGATCTCGCCGCGTTCGATGACCTGGCGCATCAGGCGCACCACGGCGGCGTGCCGGAAGTTGTGCCCGACGTAGAGCGGGGTGCCGGTCTCGGCGGCCGTGTTGAGCACCGCGTCGGCGTCCTCGACCGTGATGGCGAGGGGCTTCTCGAGGTAGACGGCGATGCCCGCGCGCAGCAGGTCGGTCGCGATCTCGGCGTGGGTCCAGTCCGGCGTGGTGACGATCGCAGCGTCGACGAGTCCGGCCAGGGCCCGGTGGTCCTCGACCACCTGTGCCTCGGGGTACTCGGCGTGCCCGCGTTCCCGACCCGCCGCGGTGACGTCCACGACGGCGGTGACCCGGGCCTCCAGGTCGGAGGCGGACGCGACCGCGTCGGCGACGTGACGGGCGATGTACGACCGCTGACCCATCCCGATCACCGCGACGCGGAGGCCTTCGTTCGTGTTGACGGTCATCTCGCTCCCTTGCGTGATTGTGACGGCAATGATGCCAAATCGATCATGGATGCACAATATGCGATCACAGATCGCTCACGGAAGCGAGATGCAAGGGTTTTACACACCGGTAACGTCCGCAGGGCGCCAGCGGGCGCCAGAGGCCGCCAGGACGGGCCAGGGCGAGCCGGGAGGCTCGGGATCAGTCCGCGACGACGAGCTCCACCCCGGCAGCGGCCAGGTCGGACGCGAACGACGGCGGGACCGGCTGGTCCGTCACGAGGACGTCGATGCGGTCCAGCGGGCAGATCCGCGCGAACGTGGAGCGCTCGACCTTGGTGGAGTCGGCCACGACGATCACGCGCCGCCCGACGGAGGCGAAGTGCCGGCTCACCTCGGCCTCGCCCTCGTGCATGGTGGTGGCGCCGTACTGCCCGGTCAGGCCGTCGACGCCGAGGACGACCACGTCGAGCGCGAACTCGTCGAGGGTGTCGCGCACCAGCGGTCCGATGAGCTCGTAGGACTGACGTCGCGCCACGCCCCCGGTGACCACGATCTTGACGTTCGCGCGGACGGACAGCTCGTACCCGATGTTCAGCGCGTTCGTGACGATCGTGATGCCGTACTCGCCGTCGGAGCGGATGAAGCGCTCGCTCTTGCCGAGCTCGCGTGCCACCTCGGTCGTGGTCGTGCCGCCGTTGAGCCCGACCGTGTCGCCGGGGGCCACGAGCGCTGCCGTCGCGCGGGCGATGGCGGTCTTCGCCTCGGCCTGGCGGGCGATCTTGTACTGCAGCGGCAGCTCGTACCCGGCACCGAGCGCAGCGGCCCCGCCGTGGGTGCGCGTGACGAGGCGCTGGTCGGCGAGCGTGGCGAGGTCGCGGCGGGCGGTCGCGGCCGAGATGCCGAGCACGTCGCCGATCTCGGAGATCGACACGTTGCCCCGGTTGCTCACGAGTTCGAGCAGGGCGTTGAGCCGCTGTTGCGGAGTCATGGGGGCCATCCTACGGGCGGTGGAACCACCGGCTCTGATCGGAAATGACGTTTTGCCCTCGCTTCGAGCACGATCGCTCGCTATGCTCCCAACCACGTCGATCACCTCGGATCGACCCCGGATCGGAAGGCACCCATGACCGACACCTTCGTGAGCGAAGAGCTCGCGTCGCAGCCGGAGACGTGGCGCGCTGCTGCGGCCCTGCTGCCCTCGTTCGTCGACTCCCTCCCCCAGCCCGGCGAGCGCGTGGCCGTCGTCGGCTGCGGCACCAGCTGGTTCATCGCCATGAGCTACGCCGTCGCCCGTGAGCAGGCCGGACTCGGCGTCACCGACGCCTTCGCCGGCTCGGAGTACCCGACCGGTCGCGACTACGACCGCGTCGTCACCATCAGCCGTTCGGGCACGACGACGGAGATCGTCTCGCTGCTCGCAGCACTGCCGACCCAGCGCACCGTGCTCATCACCGCCGTCGCCGACAGCCCCGCTGCCGCCGAGGCCGACGACGTCGTCGCGCTGCCGTTCGCCGACGAGCGCAGCGTCGTGCAGACCCGCTTCGCCACCACGACGCTCGCACTGCTGCGCGCGTCGATCGGCGACGACGTCGACGCCCTCGCCGCCCAGGCGGAGACGGCACTCACGCTGCCGATCGACGACCTGCTCGACGCCGAGCAGGTGTCCTTCGTCGGCCGTGGTGCCGCCGTGGGCCTGACGTTCGAGGCCGCGCTGAAGACGCGCGAGGCCGCACAGTTCTGGGCCGAGTCGTACCCGGCGATGGACTACCGCCACGGGCCGATCGCCATCGCGCAGCCGGGCCGTCTGGTCTGGTCGCTCGGCGAGTCGCCCGAGGGCCTCGAGGACGAGGTCGCCGCCACCGGCGCCCGCTTCGTCCGGCACGAGCTCGACCCGATCGCCGGGCTCGTCGTCGTGCACCGCTTCGCCGTCGCCCTGGCCGAGCGCCGCGGTCTCGACCCGGACCACCCGCGGTCGCTGACCCGTTCGGTCATCCTCACCTGATGGGCCCGACGGGGCTGGTGCTCGGGGTCGACGTCGGCGGCACGGGCATCAAGGCCCGGATCACCGACGCGGCGGGCACGGTGCTCGGCGAGCACCGTGTCCCGACCCCGCGTGCCGACCCCGACGCCGTGCAGCTCGCCGAGGTGGTCGCCGAGCTGGCGGCCACCGCGGTCAGCACAGCGCACTCCGGTGGGGTCGCCGTCGACGCCGGGCTCGACGCCGTCGGGGTCGTCGTGCCCGGGGTCGTCGACGAGGCCACCGGGGTGTCCGTCCTCGCCGTGAACCTCGGTTGGCAGGGTGTCCCCGTCCGTTCCCGCATCCACGCGGCCCTCCTCGCCCGCGGTGTCGACGTCCCCGTGGCATTCGGCCACGACGTGCGCGCCGGTGCCCTCGCTGAGACCCGTCCCGTGCTCGGCGCCTCCCAGCCGCTCGACCGCGGGTCCGTCGGCTTCGTGCCGGTCGGCACCGGGCTCGCCAGTGCCCTGGTCGTCGACGGTGCCGTCGTGTCCGGTGGCGGGTGGGCCGGCGAGATCGGGCAGGTCCGCATCCAGCACGGTCCCCATGCCGGACTCCGCGTCGAGGAGATCGCCTCCGCGGGCGCCGTCGCACGGCGTGCCGGCACCGCGTCCGCCCACGCGGCGATGCTCCGCGTGCAGCAGGGCGACCCCGTGGCGACCGCTGTCTGGCACGAGTGCGTCGACGTGCTCGGTGAGGCGATCGCCTGGATCACCGCCGTGGCCGGCTGTCACGCCGTCGTCGTGGGCGGCGGCCTGGCCGAGTCCGGTGCGATGCTGCTCGACCCCCTCCGTGCGGCCGTGGCCGACCGGCTCGTCGGGCTCCGTGCGCCGACGCTCCTGCCCGCGCGCCACGGTGACGCCGCCGGGGCCATCGGTGCCGGGCTGCTCGCGCGGGACCTGCTCGACACGCACACCGCGGCCGCCACGATCGCGGTGACCGACAGCGACTCGCCCGCGGCGACGGGCGGCCGCGCATGACCGCCCACGACCTCGTCGTCCCGGGCTTCGTCGACCTGCACGCCCACGGCGCCCTCGGTCACGACTTCGCCAGCTGCTCCGCCGACCAGGCCCGCGCTGCCGTCGCCCACCACGCGGGCCGGGGCACCACGACGATGGTGGCCTCGATCGCCACCGGCACGCCCGACGACACCGTGGCGGCGCTCCGGCGTCTCGGACCACTCGTCGCCGAGGGCGTGCTCGCCGGCCTGCACCTCGAGGGGCCCTGGCTGTCGCCCGCCCGCCGCGGTGCGCACGCCGCCGGGCTCCTGCACGCCCCGACCCCCGCCGAGGTGGACCGCTACCTGGACGCCGCCGTCGGCACGCTCCGCATCGTGACGATCGCCCCCGAGCTCCCCGGTGCCCTCGACGCCGTCGCACGCCTGACCGCGGCCGGGGTCGTCGTCGCGATCGGTCACACGGACGCCGACGCCGACACCGTCACGCGTGCGGTCGACGCCGGCGCCCGACTCGTCACCCACGTCTTCAACGGCATGCCGCCGCTGCACCACCGTGCCCCCGGGCCCGTCGGGGTCGCCCTGACCGACCCCCGCCTGCACGTCGAGGCGATCGTCGACGGGCACCACCTCGACGACGTCACCGTGGACCTGGTCCGCCGCAGCACCGGGGGCCGGATGGTCCTGGTGTCCGACGCGATGGCCGCCACCGGCTGCGACGACGGGCGGTACCGGATCGCCGGGTCCGACGTCGTCGTGTCGGACGGGGTCGCGATGCTCGCCGACGGGTCGTCCCTGGCGGGCAGCACGAGCACGGTGCTCGACGGCTTCCTGCGTCTGCTGGCAGCGGGGACGCCCCTCGACGAGGCCGTCGACGCGAGCTCCGGACGGGCGCTGGCGGTCCTCGGACTCCCGGCGACCCCTGACCGCATCGTCGTCGACACGACCACCGGCCGTGTCCGTCCCCACACCGAGGCGTCCGCATGATCGTCGTCGTCACCCCGAACCCGGCCGTCGACGTCACCTACCGCGTCGACGAGCAGCGCATCGGCACCACCCAGCGCGTCCGGTCCGTCGACCGGCTGCCGGGCGGCAAGGGCCTCAACGTCGCCCGGGTCCTGGCGGGCGAGGGCGTCGAGACGCACTCGGTCCTGCCGCTCGGCGGAGCGTCCGGGTCCTGGGTGGCCGACGCGGTCGCCGCCCTCGGGCTCGCCGCCACGGCCGTGCCGGTCCCCGGCGAGACGCGCACCACGGTCACCGTCGTCGACGACCACGCGCACCCGACGATGTTCGGCGAACCCGGACCGTCCGTGCCGCCCGCCGCCTGGCTCCCCGTGGACGAGGCCGTCCGCGCGCTGCTCCCGACCGCCGAGGCCCTCGTCGTCTCCGGCTCGCTGCCCGTCGGCACCGCGGCCGACGTCGTGACGCCGTGGATCACCGACGCCGTCGCCGCTGGCGTGCTCGTCGTCGCCGACTGCTCGGGGCCCGCGCTCCTGGCCGCGGCCGACGCCGGCGCCACGCTCTGCAAGCCCAACCGCGAGGAGCTCGCCGAGGCCACCGGCTGCGCGGACGAGCGCGACGGGGCCCTCGCACTGCTCGACCGCGGCGCCGGCACGGTCGTCGTCTCGCGGGGCGCTGACGGCATCGCTGCCCACACCCGCTCCGAGGTCGTCGAGGTCGGAGCCGTCCCCGGTGTCACCGGCAACCCGACCGGGGCGGGCGACGCGGCCACCGCGGGACTCGTGCTCGCCCTCACGCGGGACGCCACCGACGTCACCACCGCCCTCCGCACCGCCGCGGCGTTCGGCGCCGCTGCCGTCCTGCGACCCGTCGCCGGCGAGGTCGACCGCGCCGCCGTCCACCGTTTCCTGACCGACACCGAACCGACCCGGAGCACCGCATGATCACCGACCTCGCCCTCACCGGACTGCTCGACTCGGCCCGCTCGGCGCGCCACGGCGTCGGCGCCTTCAACGTCGTCCTGCTCGAGCACGCCGAGGCGATCGTCGCCGGCGCCGAACACGCCGGCCTGCCCGTCGTCCTGCAGATCAGCGAGAACTGCATCCGCTACCACGGCGGCCTCGCCCCGATCACGACCGCGACCCAGGCCATCGCCCGCGCCGCCGACGTCGAGGTCCTCGTGCACCTCGACCACATCGAGGACGTCGACCTGGTGGACCAGGGCATCGCCCTCGGGGTGGACTCCGTCATGTACGACGGCTCGCACCTGGACTACGACGCCAACGTCGCCGCCACCCGGGTCCTCGCCGAGCGATGCCACCGCGCAGGCATCGCGCTCGAGGCCGAGCTGGGCGAGGTCGGCGGCAAGGACGGCGTGCACGCACCCGGCGTCCGCACCGACCCCACGGACGCAGCGGCCTTCGTCGCGGCGACCGGCGTGGACGCCCTGGCCGTGGCCGTGGGCACCTCGCACGCGATGCAGACGCGGGAGGCCGCCGTGGACCGCGACCTCGTCGCCCGCCTGCGCGACACCGTGCCGGTCCCCCTCGTGCTGCACGGCTCGTCGGGCCTGTCGGACGAGGAGCTGCAGGGCGCTGTCCGCGCGGGCATGACGAAGGTCAACATCTCGACGCACCTGAACGGGCTGTTCACCCGGGCGGTGCGCGGGGTGCTCGACGAGCGTCCGGACCTGGTCGACCCGCGCAAGTACGTCTCAGCGGGTCGTGACGCGGTCACGGCCGAGACGAGCCGCCTGCTGACCCTGCTCGCCACGGCCTGACCCCGAGCCGGTCGGCCCGGCGCCGGGCCGCCCGGCGCCGGCCGCCCGGTGCCCCGGCGCTGGCTCCCGGGCGCGACCCGGCCCGCCTCAGCCCTTCGTCCCGCTCTTCCAGAGCACCTTCGTGCCCTTGCGCAACACCAGGTTGCCGTCGGTCTGCATCCGCAGCGTGACCTTCGCGCCGCCGGCACGGGACGTCCCCGTCGACCACGCCCGCTTGCCGAACCGGTCCCACAGCACGACGTCGCCGTTCGGGGCCATCTGCAACGAGGACCCGCCACCGCCGCTGTTCACCCGCTTCGCCGTGCGGCTGCCGATCATGACGCGCATCTGCCCGTCCGCCCGGATGACGAGTCGCCGCTTGCCCGCGGTGTCCCACAGGCTCTGCCCCTGTACCAACGAGGCACCGGGCACGAGCCGGTCCGCCCCGGGTGCCCGGTCGTGCCAGAGCACGCGCCCGCCGCCGGCCGTGACCCGGACGTCGCCGGTGTCCGTCACGGTGAGCTTGGCCGACCCGGACGAGGTGGCCGTCTTCGAGGACCAACGCACGGCGCCGGACGCCGACTGCACGGTGAGCACGCCGTTCGTCCCGAGCGACATGGTGTTCCCCGCGCCGGAGGTCTTGGTGGACCACAGCACACGGCCGTTGCCCCACTCGACGAGGTTGCCGTCCTGCTGCAGGTCGAGCCAGTACTGCCCGTTCGGCGAGTGGATCGAGGTGCCGGCGGGCACGGTCGCTGCGGACGAGGTCACGGACGTCGCCGAGGCCCGCGCTGCTGCGGCCCCGATCGGCGCCGGGCACGAGGACGCGACGGGCAGGAGCGCACCGAGCCTCGACCACTGCGGGGTGCCGAGCCCGGTGGCACGGTCGTACCCGGCAGCCGCGGCGAAGGTGCCGTTCGAGCCGGTCGTCACGTCGCGGAACGCCCCCGGGTTGGCGTACAGGACCCCGTGGACGTCGCCCACGCCCGCCGCGCAACCGCGTGCCGACAGCGCCGCGGCGAACTGGCCGGCGACCACGGGCGACGCCAGGCTCGTCCCACCGCCGTACACGAACCCGTGCGAGGCGCCGAGCCAGATCCCGGGGCCGGTCGTCGGGTCGGCGACCGCGGCGACGTCGGGGACGAGCCGCTTCGTGCCGGTGACCCCGGCGCCGGTCTGCCAGCTCGGCCTCGCGTACGCGCCCGAGGTCCCGCCCCCACCGGCGCCGTACTCGTTCGACCACCCGGTCTCGCTCCAGCGCCCACGGGACCCGAGCAGCGCGGTGCCGCCGACGCCGACCACGGCCGGGGAGGACGCCGGGTAGCTCACGTCGCGGATCGTCGTCGACGGGCCGCTCTGGCACGTCGCGCCGGAGTCCCCGGACGCCGCGAACACGGTCGCCCCGGCGGCGACGACCCGGTCGAGGGCGTCGTCGAGCGCCATGCGGGCGCCGTCGGACAGGAGCGACTCGCACCCGCCCCACGAGATGCTGACGGCGGTGATGCCGGCCGAGCGGACGTCGTCCGCGAGCTCGCTGTACGCGTGGTACATCCCCTGGAAGGAGTTCGGGGCGATGTACACGCGGTGGCGAGCCGACGGTGCCACGGCGAGCAGCGCCTCCTGGTCGAGCGCGACCTCAGTCTCCCCGCCGTACCCGTCACCCCGGTGCACGTCGGCACCGTCGACGGCGATCTGGTCGAGGGCCGGGACTGGGCGGCCGACGGCCGCCGCGTACGCGGCCAGGTCGTTGCGGTCCCAGCCGGAGAACTGCACGGTCGCGATCGTCGCACCGGCTCCGGCGGACGACGCGGTGGAGGACGCGTAGGCGCTCGCGAGGTCGGCGGGGGCGTATCCGCCGGGCACGGCAGCGTGCGACACGACGGGCCGGGTGTCCAGCCCGAGCACGCTCGTCACGGCACCGCCGAGGACGCCGGACAGCACCGGGTCGGCAGCCGGGTGCATCCCGTCGCCGGTGCCGAGGAGCTCGACGCCGAACACGGCCTCGGCCTGCGCGGCGGTGCCACGGGCCTCGACCTGCCACGTGTCCACGTCGGTGACGGCGAAGCCGGCCGCGGTGAGCGCCGCGTGCACCGTGGCACGGTCGTCGGACTCCGGAGCGACCTCGGCGACGGCGGCTGCGCGCTCGTCACCAGACGCTCCGGTCGTCGTGGTCGGCAGGGCGCGCAGCGCGGCCTGGTCCGTGGGCCGCAGGACGACCGTCAGGTCGACGGCCTCGGTGTCCGGCGTCGCGCCCGTGGTCGGGTCCGTCGGCACGGGCAGGGTGCGCTGGGGCACGACCTGCATCGGGGCGGCGGGCGCCGCCGAGGCGGTCGCGGCCGGGACGGTGACACCGACGACGGCGAGCGCCGTGACGACGGCCGCAGCGGTGAACAGGGACGGGGTGCGGTGGGACATCAAGGGGGGTCGCTCCGTGACTCGGGACGGTGCCCGATCCGTGGGCGCCGGTCACCCCGGGACGTCAGGGGGACGGTGCACGCTACCCCGCAGGGCAGCCCAGGAGCCTCCCCCAGTTGTGGAGCACAACACTCGTTCCACGGGTGGCGACGGGCGGCCGGGAGGCTCGGATCACCTCCGCCGCGCTGGTCCGGTCAGCAGAGCGGGACGTTCACCGCGAGGCCGCCCATGGCGGTCTCCTTGTACTTGGTCGACATGTCCGCGCCGGTCTGCCGCATGGTCTCGACGACCTGGTCGAGCGACACGTGGTGCACGCCGTCGCCGCGCAGGGCCATCCGCGCGGCGTTGACGGCCTTGTTCGCGGCGATGGCGTTGCGTTCGATGCAGGGGATCTGCACGAGTCCGCCGATCGGGTCGCACGTCAGCCCGAGGTTGTGCTCCATCGCGATCTCCGCGGCGTTCTCGACCTGCTCGGGCGTCCCGCCGAGGAGCTCGGCCAGTCCCCCGGCAGCCATCGACGCCGCGGAGCCGACCTCGCCCTGGCAGCCGACCTCGGCGCCCGAGATCGAGGCCCGCTCCTTGTAGATCGAGCCGATGGCACCGGCGGTCAGCAGGAACCGGACCACGGCGTCGTCGCGACGCTCGGGCGTGATCGACGGCACGTACGTCAGCGCGTAGAAGAGCACCGCGGGGATGATGCCGGCGGCCCCGTTGGTCGGCGCCGTGACGACCCGTCCGCCGGACGCGTTCTCCTCGTTCACGGCCATCGCGGTCAGGTTCGTCCACTCCATCGCGAAGAGCGGGTCGTGGTGCGGGTCGTCGCGGGTGAGCTGCTCGAACCAGTTCGCGGCTCGACGGCGGACCTCGAGCCCGCCCGGCAGGGTGCCAGATCGTCGGACGCTCCGGTCGACGCAGGACTCCATCACGCCGTGGATCTCGAGCAGACCCCGGCGGACCTCGTCCTCGGTCCGGGTGGCGGTCTCGTTCGCCAGGGCGATCCCGCTGACGGGCAGCCCGGACGCGGCACAGGCGGCGAGCAGCTCGGCCCCGCTCGAGAACGGGTACGGCACGGCGTCGTCGACGGGGATCGCGGCCTCGGCCACGTCCGCGGGGGCGTCGTCGCTGTCGCGCGTGATGAACCCACCCCCGACGGAGTAGTACGTCTCGACGGCGAGCTGCGTGCCGGTGTCGTCGAACGCGCGGAGCCGCAGCGCGTTCGGGTGCCGGGGCAGCATCGTCAGGGGGTGCTGCACGACGTCCCGGAGGCGGAACGGGACGACCTGCCCGCCCGAGAGCCGCAGCGTGCCGGTGTGCTCGAGGTCGTCGAGCGACTGCACCATGGCGTCCGGGTCGATCGACTCGGGCAGCTCCCCGGTCAGCCCGGCCGCGACGGCGCCGAGCGTGCCGTGGCCCTGGCCCGTGGACGCGAGCGAGCCGTACAGGTCGACGCGGATCGTGACGACCGGCAGCAGCGCGACGCGCTCGGCGAACTCGGCCGCGGCCCGCATGGGTCCGACGGTGTGCGAGCTCGACGGCCCCACACCGATGCTGAACAGCTCGAAGACGGAGACCGGCACGCCCGCCACCCTAACCCGTCCGGACGGAGCAGCTCCCGGGCGGTCGCGCGACGAGGTCAGCGGCGGCGCCCTCCCTCCGCCGGCATCACGATCCACAGGACCACGTAGGTGATCCAGAGCGGCCCGGGGAACAGGCTGAGGATGATCCAGGCGACGCGGACGAACAGCCGCGACCAGCCGAAGCGGTCGGCCAGTCCGGCGCAGACACCCGCGAGGACACGGCCGGAACGAGGACGCATGAGAGAGGTCATGCGGACGACGCTACGGGGTGCGGCCGGATGACAGCAGGCGGATCGCCCCCGGGTGTCGGGTGGGGTTGCCCCCACCCGTCCACGTCAGGGGACCAGGACGATCTTGCCGCGGGTGTGGCCCTGCTCGAGCTCCTCGTAGGCGTCCTGCACGCGGTCGAGCGGGTAGGTGGCGGCGACGGGGACCTCGATCTCGCCGTCGGCGACCATCCGGGCGAGCGCCCCGAGGATCTCCGGGTCGGCGGTGTCGACGCTGCCGGAGGTCTTCGCGCCGACCTCGGCCGCGGCCTCGTACGCGATGACCGTCTCGATGCGGTCGGCGGGGATGCCGAGCGCGATGCCGAGGTGCACGTACTCGGCGCCGTGGGTGTCGATGAGGGCGTCGGTGCCGTTCGTCGCCAGTTCCTGGATGCGCTCCTGCAGGCCGTCGCCGTACGCCACGGGGCGGGCGCCCTTGGAGGCGAGCCACTCGTGGTTCGCCTCGGACGCGACCGCGATCACGTCGATGCCCTCGTTCGTCAGGAGCTGCGTGACGAAGCCGCCGACGCCGCCTGCTGCACCGGAGACCACGACGGTCTCCCCGGCGCGGGGGTCGACCGCGCGCACGGCAGCGGCCGCGGTGGTCGCGACGACGTCGAGTCCGCCGGCGACGGTCCAGTCGAGCAGCCGGGGCTTCTGGACGACCTGGTCGGACGGCACGGAGACGTACTCGGCGTGGCTCGCGCGGTCCCACGACCAGCCGATGACCTCTTCGCGCTCGTCCACGCCGTCGACGCCCTCGCCGACCGCGACGACGATGCCGGCGAAGTCGGTGCCTTGGCCAGACGGCAGCTTCGCGGGGTCCTCGCCGTCGAACAGGCCCTGGCGGATCGCGGACTCGCCCGGGTTGATCCCGGCGGCGCGCACGCGCACGAGCACCCGACCGGGCTCGACCGGTGGCACGGGGACCTCGTCGACGCGGAGGACGCTCCGGTCTCCCCACTGGTCGAAGCGGACGGCTCGCATGGTCTCAGGCAGATCGCTCATCGTCCGCGACCCTACGCTGCTCCCCCGTCCTCCCGCGTGAGCGACATCCAGTGGACCGCTCCATCGCCGTCGTCATGGGAGACTGACCGCATGCCCATCCTCCACAAGGACATGCAGGTGTGCATGTCGCTCGCTGCCCGTCCGAGCAACATCGGCACCCGGTTCCACAACTACCTGTACGACGAGCTCGGGCTGCAGTTCATCTACAAGGCGTTCACGACGACCGACCTGCCCGGCGCCGTCGCCGGCATCCGGGCGCTCGGCATCCGCGGCTGCTCCGTGTCGATGCCGTTCAAGGAGGCGATCATCCCGCTCGTCGACACCATCGAGGACTCGGCCGCCGCGATCCAGTCCGTCAACACGGTCGTGAACGACGACGGCGTCCTCACGGCGTCGAACACCGACTACGAGGCCGTCGCGGCACTCCTCGCCTCGCACGCCGTCGACCCGTCCGCGCGCGTGCTGCTGCGCGGCTCCGGCGGCATGGCGAAGGCGGTCACGGCGGCGTTCCGCGGCGCCGGCTTCGACCACCTGACCGTGGTCGCCCGCAACGAGGACACCGGCCCGGCCCTGGCCGAGCAGTACGACTACGCCTGGGCGCGGTCCGAGGCGGACGCCGGCGACGCCGACCTGCTCGTCAACGTCACGCCGCTCGGCATGGACGGCGACCAGGCAGCTACGCTCGCCTTCGACCAGGCCCGCATCGACGCAGCGCACACGGTCTTCGACGTGGTCGCGTTCCCTCCGGAGACCCCACTCGTGCGCGCCGGCCGGGAGGCCGACAAGCACGTCATCACGGGTGCCGAGGTGATCGCCCTCCAGGCGGCCCGCCAGTTCGAGCGGTACACGGGCGTCGCCCTCACCGACGACCAGGTGCGCCGCGCGAGCGAGTTCAGCCGGGCCCTGTAGGCGGCCACGGGCCGGACTGGAGGCTCATGGCGGCGTCGCCCTGAGCCTCCAGTCCGTGGTCAGCGGCTGCTGACGCGACCTGCCGCGACCCAGCCGAGCCGACGGATGCTCTCGTGGTTGCGCAACCAGATGCCGGGCTGCGCGATGAAGCCGGGGACGAGGGAGCCGGGGCCCTTCACCGGGTTCTCCCGCAGGGTGACGCGGCTGCCGCGGGGGTGTGGTTCGACCTCGACCTCGACGCGGGCCTCGCCGACCGGCCAGCCGCGCGCCTGGATGACCATGCGACGGGGCTCGTCGTACTCGAGCACCGTCGTGGTGTCGTTGATCACGAACGGCCAGATGCCGAACGAGTGGTGGATCTTCGTGCCCACCGCGGGCCAGCCCCGGTCCTCGCCCCGCATGCGGGACGCACCGACCACCCACGTGGGGTAGAGCCAGCCGTCGCGGAGCACGTCGAAGACGGCCTCCGGCGAGCAGTGGATGATGCGGACGTTCTTGGCCATGGTGATCAGTCCTCCGGGGTGAGGTCGACGTCCTCCGGCAGACCGAAGGTGTGACGCAGGGCGCTCTTGGCGGCGTGCCACCCGGCCATGCCGTGCACGCCGGGCCCGGGGGCGGACGCCTCGGAGCAGAGGTACATGCCGCCGCCCATCCGCCACGGGTCGCTCGAGAGGACCGGGCGCTTGACGAGCTGCCAGAAGCTGGCGGCACCGGCGGCGATGTCGCCGCCGACGTAGTTGGGGTTGTACTCGGCCATCTGCACGGCGGTCCGCGCGCTCGACGCCAGGACCGTGTCGCGGAAGCCCGGGGCGAAGCGCTCGATCTGGCGGGTGACCATCTCGGTCGGGTCGACGTCCGAGCCCGCGGGGACGTGCGCGTACGCCCAGAAGACGTGCTTGCCCTCGGGCGCGCGGCTCGGGTCGACGACGGTGGGCTCGGCGCCCAGGACGTAGGGCCGCTCGGCGTGCTGCCCGCGGGCCACGGCCCCCTCGGCCTCGGCGATCTCGGCCCGGGTGCCGCCGATGTGCACGGTGCCCGCGCGGCGCAGGTCCGCGTTCGTCCACGGCACCGCGTCGGAGAGCGCGAAGTCGACCTTCGCGGCGGCGTTGCCGAACTTGAAGCGGCGGAGGGCACCGCGCTTCGGAGTCGGGATCTGCTTCCCGGCGATCCGGAGCATCCCGGGGACGCTCGTGTCGAACAGCACGGCCTTGGCGGGGGTCAGGTCAGCGAGCGACCGGACCTCGTGCCCCGTGGTGATCGTGCCGCCGTGCGCGACGAGGTCGGCGGCGAGCGCGTCCACGATCGCCTGGCTGCCGCCGATCGGCACCGGCCAGCCCCTGGCGTGGGCGTAGGAGCCGAGCGACAGGGCCGCTGCGGCGGTGGACAGCGAGGGCAGGTGCTGGATCGAGTGCGCCGCGACGCCGGAGACCATGGCCGGGGCGGTGTCGCCGCGGAACCGGACGTTCCAGGCGGCGCTGCCCTGCTCGAGTGCCCGCAGGCCGAAGCGCAGCACCGTCAGCGGGTGGCGCGGCACGTGCAGCAGGGCGTCGGTGGCGAAGTCGGCGACCTGGTCGGCGTTGCGCGCGAGCGGTGCCATCAGGTGTCGGAACGCGGGGCCGTCGACGCCGAGCTCCGCGGCGGTGCGGTCGAGGTCCTGGTACGCGATGCCCGCGCGGCCGCCGTCGAGCGGGTGGCCGTACTGCACCTCGGGCAGGCGGAGCTCGATGCGGTCCTCCATCCGGAAGCGCCGGAAGAACTCGGACTGCAGCGCCATCGGGTGCACGGCGGAGCAGACGTCGTGCAGGAACCCGGGCAGCGTGAGCTCCGACGTGCGGGCACCGCCACCGATCGTGTCGTTCCGCTCGACGACCTCGACGGACAGTCCCGCGCGCGCGAGCGTCACCGCTGCGGCGAGCCCGTTCGGTCCCGCCCCGACAACCACCGCATCGACCATGGGTCGAGCCTAGGGCCGTGTGGCTCGGTGGCTTCGGAGCCGGCGGGTCAGCTCACCTCGTGGGCGGTCCCGCACTCCCCTGGGAAAAGCAATTGCCCCAGGAGTCCGGCTGAGCCGAATGGTCCTGGGGCGTACGTCTCCAGACTACCGGAGCTCCTCGACGACCCGGCGGACGCGCGAGACTTGCTCTTGCCCTGCGACGTTCGTGTCCACTCGTGACGACGAATGCCAGCGTGACCAGGTGCTGCCGGAGCAGGCGGGTCAGCTGCGCGCGGTGTCGGCGTCCGACGCGTCCGAGCCCTCGTCGCCGGCGTCGGCGTCGTCGGGCTCGTCGGTGTCCTCCACGGAGTCGGGCCCCGAGCCGACGGGGTGCTCCGCGAGCAGCGCCGCGAAGTCCTCGTCGAGCATCTGCTGCACGCGGTCGTCCCGGCCGATCTCGTACCCCTCGGTCGGACGCTGCGCCCAACCGAGGCGCCCCACGACCGTCGTGCCGATGTCGTCCCAGGCGCGGGCCCGGGCGGCGAGGACGATGCGGTCGACGAAGCCCTTGTCGTCCCGACGCTGCTCGAGTATCGTGGCGAGCTGTTCGTAGGTGGCCTCCCGCGTGCGGAGCTTGAGGTCGTCGCCGCGGCGGTAGTCGTGCTGGTGCTTCGACCGGCCCTTCTGCTTCATCGCCTTCGAGCGGATCTCCCGCATGCGCTCGGCGTCGCCGCGCTGCTCGGTCGCCATGCGGAGGAGTTCCTCACGCGTGGCCTCGGCTGCGACGGCGTGGTCGAAGTAGCCGTTCTCGCGGAGGGACGTCGTGATGATCCGGTTCGCGACCGCGATGACGATGGCCGCGCGCGAGATGAGGAAGCCCTCGTCCACGGCCCGCTTCAGCTCGACCTGGCTGATGGGTCGCTCGGTCGAGGTCTTGCTGCGCCGTCCGAACAGAGCCATGCCCCGAACGATACCGGCGTCCGGTGTCCGTCAGCCCGCAGGTGGACCCGGATCACCGCCTGGAGGGACGACTCGCCTCGACCGCGTCCGTAGCGTCGTCGACATGCTCACCGCACCCGAACCCACCCGCACAGGACTCGGCACCGCGAGCCTGGTGCTGGGCATCTGCTCACTGCTCGCCGGGTGGACGTTCTTCGCCCCGATCGTCGGGCTCAGCCTGGGGATCGCCTCGCTCCGGAAGGAGCCGGCCGCCCGGGGCCGGGCGGGCTGGGGCGTCCTGCTCGCCGTCGTCGCCCTGGCGATCTGGGTCGTGCTGCTGGTGCTCGCCGTCGGCGCCCACACCTTCGCGCTCTGGCAGCGGACAGTCCACGGCTCCTGACTCCCGTGCCCCACGAGTCGCGCCCCGCCCCGGTCGTCGCGCCCCGGTGTGACGGGGCGCGATGACCGGAGCGGGGCGCGATGCCGACCGCCGCCGCGCGCTACTCGTACCGGAGCGCCTCGATCGGGTTCTGGCGGGCCGCGCGACGTGCCGGGAGCGTGCCGGCGAGGAACGCGATGAACATCACCACAAGGATGATCGTGATCACCGAGGACGGGGCGAACTGCAGGATCTGCAGACCAGGCAGGTCCTTGAGCAGGGTGCCGGCGAGCACGTTCGAGATCCCGGTGCCGAGGGCGATCGCCACGCCGGCACCGATCGCGCTGCCGAGGAAGCCGATGAACACGGCCTCGAGCGAGAACAGCGTGTAGACCTTCCCGCCGCCCATGCCCATGGCCTTCATCAGCCCGATCTCGCGGGTGCGCTCCTGCACGCTCATCAGCAGGGTGTTGATGATGCCGAACCCGGCGGCGATCAGCGCGATCACAGCGAAGGCGTTGAGCACGCCGACGATGCCGCTGATGACCGTCTGGAACTGGCCGAGCTGGTCCTGGATCGTCTGGCCCGTGTAGCCGTCGTCCGCCAGGGCCTTCTTCACGTCGGACACGTCAGCGCCCGACGACACCGTGGCCGAGGCGCTGGCGTACGAGGTCGCGATCGAGGAGGGCTTGCCGATCTCCTGCGCTGCCTGCATGGCGTCGGTGAGGGCCGTGTTCGCGCCGGCACCGCCGCCGAAGAGGGACTCGTTCTGCACGCCGACGACCGTGGCGGTGAGGGTGTGCTCCGTGCCCTGGTAGTCGTCGACCGCGAAGGTCAGGTCCTCGCCCACGGCGGCCTTCGCACTGCCGAGCCCGAGGTTCTCCAGGTAGTCGGTCGGCAGGATCACCTGGTTCGCCTTGGTGTCGTCGTCGAGCTGCTTCCCCGACGCCAGGTCGGCCTTGAGCTCCCCCGCGTTGGCGGTCAGCGTGACGACGTACTTGCCGTCGTCATCGTGCTCGGCGTACTTCGGGCTCAGCGCCACGGCCGGGCGGACGGTGCCGATGCCGTCGATGCCCTTGACCTTCTCGACGTCGGACGCCGACAGGAACCCGAACGACGCCGGACCCCGGTCGACGCTCTGGGTGGAGGCGTCCGGGTCGTACTTCGCCGGGCCGCTGTCCGTCGCGGACGAGTCGACGGCTTTCGTGACGGTCAGCGAGCCGGTGTCACCGATGGACGCGACCTGGGTGTCGATGTAGTTGCCGACGCCGGTCCCGATCGCCGAGGTCAGCGTGATCGTGAACGCGCCGATGAAGATCGCGATGACGGTCAGCGTGGTGCGGAGCTTCGAGCGGAAGGTGTTGCCGACCGCGGTCCGCAGGAGGTCGAGGAAGTTCATGCGGAGTGCCTTCCGTGCTGGTCGGAGGCGACCGAGGTGGTCGCATCGGCAGAGGCCCCGACGGCGACGGCGCGGTTGTCCGACCCGCCGACGATGAGCCCGTCGCGCACGTTCACGCTCCGGTCGCAGCGCGCGGCGAGCTCCTCGTCGTGGGTGACGACGACGAGCGTGATGCCCCGTTCGCGCTGCAGACCGAAGAGCAGGTCCTCGACGACCTGCCCGGTGTTCGTGTCGAGGTTGCCGGTCGGCTCGTCGGCGAAGATCACGCTCGGCTCCCCCACCAGTGCCCTGGCGATGACGACGCGCTGCTTCTGCCCGCCGGACAGGTCGTTAGCGTCGTTCTTGGCCTTGTCCGCCAGGTCGAGGGCGTCGAGGGCGGCCATCCCCCGGCGCTTCCGCTCGGCTCCGGAGACGCCGGCGATCTTCAGCGGCAGCACGACGTTGTCGAGCACCGAGGTCTTCGGCGTCAGGAAGAACTGCTGGAACACGAACCCGAAGGTGCTGTTCCTGGTGCGGTTCACGTCGCGGGCACTGAGCGTCGCCGCATCGGTGCCGTCGAGCAGCACCTGCCCGGTGGAGGGCTTGTCGAGCAGCGCCAGCAGGTGCATGAGCGTCGACTTGCCCGAACCGGACTTGCCGACGATCGCCAGGCTCTCACCCTGGTTCACCGCGAGCGACACCCCCTTGAGCGCGTCGAACCGCGACGAGCCGCGGCCGTAGGTCCTCGTGAGGTCTCGGACCTCGAGCACGGGAGTGGTCATGCGCCTGAGCGTAGTGGCCGATGCACGAGTGAAAGTTTGCATCTGCTGCAAACCACGTGACGTTCCGGTTACAGTCGACCCATGCCTGAGTCCGTCGCGCCACCCGCACTCGGTCTCCGCGACCGCAAGCGGATCGAGACGCGCCACCGGATCGCCGAGGCCGCGCGCTCGCTGGCCCTCGAGAACGACATCGACCACACCACGATCGAACAGGTCGCCGCGCGAGCCGACATCTCACCGCGCACCTTCTTCAACTACTTCGAGAGCAAGGAGGACGCGGTCCTCGGGCACACCGAGCTCGACCTGTCCCCCGAGGCGCTCGACGCCCACCTCCGCACCGTCGCGGGCGAACCCGCGGCGCAGGCCGTCGTGGACCTGGCGTTCCTGGTGTTCGGCGAGACGTTCGGTGACGAGCGCGAACGGCTCGCCCGCAAGGAGCTGATCGTGCGCTTCCCGCAGCTGATGCGCCGCCAGGTCAGCCGGATGACGACCGTGGCCGAGGCGATGACCGGCGCCGTCCGCACGGTCCTCGAACGCGACCCGGCCTGGGGCCCGGAGGCGGCGACCGCGCAGGCCGCCGAGATGCTGCTCGGCATGGTGATGACCGCGCTCCGCAGCGCGGCCCGGCACGAGGGCTCCGACCCGGACGAGGTCCGCAGCCGGGTGGTCGCGTTGATGCGCGACACCGCGGCCCGCATCGCAGCCGGCTGACAGACGGACGGGAGGCTCCCCACCGGTCCGGTGGGGAGCCTCCCGTCTGTCTGTGGCCGGTCAGGCGGCGCCGTGGCTGGCGCGGCTGCGTCGCGAGAGCGAGTCGATGATGACCGCGAGCAGGAGCACCGCGCCGGTGATCATGTAGCGGATCGACGAGTCGAGGCTGAGCAGCGTCAGGCCGTTCGAGATCGACTGGATCACGATGATGCCGAGCAGGGCCGACCACGCGCTGCCTCGGCCACCGAACAGGCTCGTGCCGCCGATGACCGCCGCGGCGATCGCGTTGAGGTTCGTGTCGCCGGCACCCGAGGACAGGCTCGCGGAGTTGAGGCGGGCCGCGGCCAGGATGCCGCCGATGGTGGCGAACAGCGACGTGAGCACGAAGACCGAGATGTAGATCCGGTTCACCCGGACGCCCGAGCGTCGTGCGGCCTCGACGTTGCCGCCGACCGCGAAGACCGAGCGGCCCCAGCGGGTGCGCTTCAGCACGAAGTTCATCAGCACGACGAGCACGATGAAGAACACGAACGACGTGCCCGTGCCGAAGTCGCGGGACAGGTACCAGACCATGACGCCGAGGCCGATGAACAGCGCGAGCGACTTGGCGATCGTCAGGGACATCGCGCCCGTGGACAGGCCGGCACGGCGTCGACGACCCGCACGGCGGACCTCGGTGACGAACAGGCCGCCGGCTGCGACTGCAGCGAGGAGGTACGCGAGCCACGGGGGCAGGTACGAGGCCGAGGCGAACTGCACGATCGGGGACGAGTACGGCAGGTTGATCGAGCCGTTCGGACCGAGGATCAGCAGCTGCAGGCCGAGGAAGCCGAGCAGACCCGCGAGCGTGATGACGAAGCTCGGGACGCCGAACCGGGTGAAGAGCAGACCGTAGAGCAGACCGGCGGCGGCGCCGACGGCGAGCGCCACGACGAGCACGAGCCACAGTGGCCAGCCGAGCGTCGTCAGCCCCTGGCCGAGGATCGCGGCCGAGAGCCCGCTGACGCTGCCCACGGAGAGGTCGATCTCGCCGAGGAGCAGGACCAGCACGATGCCGATCGCGATCGTGCCGACCGCCGCGCACTGCAGCGCGAGGTTGACCAGGTTGCCGGGCGACAGGAAGTCCGGCGACAGGGCCTGGAACACCGCCCAGATCACCACGAGGCCGACGACCACGGGCAGGGACCCGATGTCGCCGCCGCGGACCCGGCGGACGAAGGCCTTGGCGGCACCGCCGATCCCCTGGTCGCGGAGCAGCCGCTCGTCCTGCAGGTCGGCCGCTGACGGGGTGGGCGTCGCGGCGGTCAGGGTCTCGTCGGCCTTGCTCATGCGGTGGTCTCCTGCTCGGTCCTGGCGGCGGCGCGACGGGTGACGGCGTTGTCGGTCGCGCCGGTGATGGCCGCGATGATCTCCTCGTAGGAGACGTCGTCGATGCGGAACGTGCCGTTGTTCCGGCCGAGGCGGAGGACCGCGACCCGGTCGGCGACGGCCTGCACGTCCGCGAGGTTGTGGCTGATGAGCACGACGCCGAGGCCGCGCTCGCGGAGGCGCTCGACGAGGTTGAGCACCTCGGCGGTCTGCGCGACCCCGAGTGCGGCGGTCGGCTCGTCGAGGACGACCACCTGCGGGTCGCCGATGAGCGACCGGGCGATGGCGACCGTCTGGCGTTGACCGCCGGAGAGGGAGGCGATCGGGATGCGCACGGACGGGATCCGCGCGGCGAGCTGCTGCAGGAGCTCCCACGAGCGGCGTTCCATCTCCTCCTCGTCGAGGAAGGGGTGGCTGATCTCGCGGCCGAGGAACAGGTTCGACACGACGTCGAGGTTGTCCGCGAGCGCGAGGTCCTGGAAGACGGTGGCGATGCCGAGCGACTGGGCGGCCGCCGGGTTCGGCACGGTGACCTCCTCGCCGTTGAAGGTGATCGTGCCGCCGTCGGGCGTGTAGACCCCGGCGAGGATCTTCACGAACGTGGACTTGCCGGCGCCGTTGTCGCCGACGATGGCGATCACCTCGCCCGCGTGCACGTCGAAGTCGATGTCGCTGAGGGCCTGGACGGCGCCGAACCGCTTCGTGATCCCACGGAGGGACATCACCGGCTCGGAGGTGGGGTGTGCTGCTGGGGACTCGTTGCTCACGGGGTCGTCCTCGATCGGTGGGGCCCGCCCGGTCCGTGTGGGGACCGGGCGGGCGGTTGTCGGACTACTTGATGCCGGCGGTGGAGCAGGCGGCGGCGTACTGCGACGTGCAGACCTGCTTCGTCGTGTACAGACCGTCCTTGATCACGGTGTCCTGGACGTTGTCCGTCGTGACGGCCACCGGGTCCAGCAGGGTCGACGGCACACTGTCGCCCTTGGCGGTCTTCGCGGTCGAGTCACCCTTCGGCGTCTCGCCCTTGGCGAACTGGATGGCCAGGTCGGCGGCCTGCGAGGCCTCGGGCTTGAACGCCTTGTAGACGGTCATGTACTGCTCACCGGAGAGGATCCGCTGGATGCCCGCGAGCGACGCGTCCTGACCGGTGACCGGGGGCAGCGTCTTCACGCCGCTCGACTTCAGCGCCGCGATCACACCGCCGCCGGTGTCGTCGTTCGCCGCGTACACGCCGGTGATCTTGTCGGCGCCGAGCTTGCTGATCTGCCCGGAGGCCCAGTCCTGCGCCTTGGCGGGGTCCCAGCCGGGGGTGTCGTACTCGGCGAGCACCTTGTAGTCGCTCTTGTCGATGACCGAGTGCGCGCCCTTCTTGAACTGCGAGGCGTTGTTGTCGGTCGGCGAGCCGTTGACCATGATGATCCCCGAGCCGGCCGGCACCTTCTTGGCCTTGAGCGCGTCGACGAGGGCCTGCCCCTGGAGCTGTCCGACCTTCTCGTTGTCGAACGAGATGTAGTAGCTCAGGTCCGGGCTGTCGATGAGCCGGTCGTAGGAGATGACCGGGACCTTCTTCGCCTTGGCCTGCTGGACGATGGACGCTGCCGCCTCGCCGTCGAACGGGTCGAGGACCAGGACCTTGACGCCCTGCGTGAGCATCGACTGGGCCTGCTGCAGCTGCTTCGACGCGTCACCGTCGGCGTTGGCGTAGACGACCGAGCAGCCGCTGCACTGCTTCTTGATCTCGGCGGTGAAGAGCGGACGGTCGGCGCTGGCGTAGCGGGCGGTGACCGAGTCGGGCAGGAGCAGGCCGATCTTGGCCTTCGAGGCGTCGCCGCCGCCGCTGCCGGACCCCGTCCCGGCGCCGGCCCCGTTCGAGCAGCCCGCCAGGGTGGTGATCGCGATCAGGAGCGCGCCGACGCCGAGCATGGCGCGTGTGGTGGATTTCTTCATTGAAACGTCCTCCGACAGGTGGACCGCCCACGTTGGCGGTGCCCTGAGTGTGCCAGCGGGCGTTCTTGGCTGCAAGAGTTGAACGCAAGGGCTGCGGGCCGTGACGAAATCGTTATCGAAGGCGGCTCGTCGCCGGGCTCGGGCGGATCGCGCGGTCAGGCGTCACCGGGCTCGGGTGACGTCCACCGCCTCGATCGCCACGGCGAGGGCCCCGGTCACGGCGGCCTTCTCGCCGAGCTGCCCCTGCACGACGTCCGGGGTGCCGTCCGCGTCGACGATGAGCATCGACTCGAGGGCGTGCCGCATCGGGCCGAGCAGCAACTCCCCGGCACGGGCGAACTCCCCCGTGACGACGACCCGCTCGGGGTCCAGCACGTTGCAGAGCCCGACCGCCGCGGTGCCGATCGCGCGACCCGCGTCCGCCACGGCGCGGATGCACGCCGGGTCGCCGGACATCGCCCGGAGGATCAGGTCGGTCAGCTTGAGCGTGCCCACCTCGTCTCGGACGGACTCGAGCACCGCGGGGGCGCCGGCCACGGCCTCCAGGCAGCCACGGTTCCCACACCGGCAGATCGGTCCGTGCGGCACGACGGGCGTGTGCCCGAACTCGCCCGCGACGCCGTGGTGCCCCCGGAACAGCCGGCCGTCGAGCACCAGCCCGGCGCCGATGCCGTTGCCGACGTCGAGCGTGACGACGGTGCTCCGGCCACGCCCTGCACCGCTGCGGTGCTCCGCGAGGGCCGACAGCGTGGCGGCGTTGTCGAGCTGCACGGGCTTGCCGACCCGCTCGCCGAGCGACGTCCCGATCGCGATGCCGTCCCACCCGCGCAGGATCCCGCCGCGTGCGGTCATCCCCGTGCGCTTGTCGATCGGTGCGGCCACGGCGAGCCCGACCGACAGGACCTCCTGCATGGACGAGTCCACCGACTCGGCCATGTCCATCACGAGCAGGGCGGCCTTGTCGAGCTCGGCGTCGGCACGGTGGTCCCGGGCCAGGGGCATGTGCCGCTCGGCGAGCACGGCGCCGTTGAGGTCGGACAGGGCCACGCGGAGGTGCCGCGGTGCGACGTGCACCCCTGCGACGAGCCCGAGTCCGTGCGGCAGCGTCACGCGGAGGGCCCGACGTCCGCTCGACGTGCTCGGGGTGGCGTGCAGGGCCCCGGTCGCGACGAGCTCCTTGACGATGTTCGACACCGTGGCCGGCGAGAGCCCGGTCGCACCGGCCAGCTCGACCTGGGTCAGTCCCCCGTGGCGCTTGACGGCCTCGACCACCCGCCCCCGGTTGGCTTCACGCAGTGAAGCTTGGCTGCCCGGACTCCGGCGTGGTTCTGACACGGGGACAGCGTAACCGGGGGCGTCCGGCTACTTCGTGATGAAGCCTTCCTTCACCATCCAGTCGTAGGCGGCGTCGACCGGCTCGCGGCCCTCGACGTCGACCTGACGGTTCAGCTCCTGCAGCACCGCGTCGGTGAGCTTCGGGGAGATCTGGTCGTAGATGCCCTCGAGTTGCGGGTACCGCTTCAGCGTCGCGCTGTCGAGCACCGGCGCGACGTTGTACGCGGGGAAGAACCCCTCGTCGTCCTCGAGCACCTGCAGGCCGAGCGACTTGATGCGGCCGTCGGTGGTGAAGACCTCGCCGAAGTTGCACGTCCCGCGGTCGGTCGCCGTGTAGACGGTGCCGGTGTCGAGGATGTCGACGTTGCCCTTCGGGATCGCACCGTCGCCGGAGCCACCGAGCTGCATGCCGTACTTCGCGAGCATCGGCTTGAAGCCGTCCGCGCGCGAGTTGAACTCGGACTCGACGCAGAACGTCCGGTCCTCGGCGGGCAGCTTCGCGATGTCCGAGAGCTTCGTGATGCCGCCGAGGTCCTCGACCGCCTCCTTGCGCACCGCGAAGGCGTAGGTGTTGTTCATCGGCGCGGGCGGCAACCAGGTGAGGCCGTTGCCGGCGTCCTCCTTCCTCACCGCCTGGTACTGCTCCTGCTTGTCCGGGATGCCCTCCTTGTGGCCCATGTAGGTCAGCCACGCGGTGCCGGTGTACTCGTACGTCATGTCGGCGTCGTGCCCGGTCATGAGCTGCCGCACGGCGACGCTGCCCGGGACGTTCGTCTCGTCGGTCACGTCGAACCCGGCGGCCTTCGCGGCGAGCACGGCGATCTTGCCGAGCACGAGCTGCTCGGTGAAGTTCTTCGCCGTGACGGTGATGTGGGCATCCTCGGGCAGGTCGGCGATCCGCTTGATGGTGCCGGGCTCGGCAGCGGGGACGAACGAGGTCGCCGGCTGCAGGCCACAGCCGGTCAGGGCCAGGGCGGCGGCACCGGCGACGAGGGTCGCGGCGACGCGACGGGTGCGCTTCGTGCGGGTCATCGGAGTCCCTTCGGTCGTGCGAACGTCTCGACGATGCGGCCGAGCCAGTCGATGGACAGGGCCAGCAGTGCGATGAGGAGCGCACCGGCGACCAGCACCTTGGGCAGGAACAGGTTCACGCCCGTGGTGATGAGCAGCCCGAGGCCACCGGCGCCGATGAACGTCGCGAGGGCGGCGGACCCGACCAGGAGCACCAGGGCGGTGCGGATGCCCGCGAGCATCACGGGCACGGCCAGCGGCAGTTCGACCTTGAGCAGGACGGAGAACGCGCTCATGCCCATGCCACGACCGGCCTCGACGGTGCGCTGGTCGACGCTCTCGATGCCGATGATGGTGTTCCGGAGCACGGGCAGGATCGCGTAGAGGACGAGCGCGATGACGGCCGCCCAGAACGAGAAGCCGAGCCAGAACGCCAGCAGCACGACGAGCCCGACCGCGGGTGCGGCCTGCCCGAAGTTCGCCACGGCGAGGATGAACCCGCTCGCCCGACGGAGGGGACCGCGGGTCAGGACGATGCCGAGCGGGATGCCGACGACGAGCACAATGGCGGTCGACACGATGGTCAGCATCAGGTGCTGCCACGTCAGTGCGAGCAGGTCGGCCGGGTTCAGCGTCGTCCGCTCGGTGTCGGTGAGGTCCGCGGTGGCGAGCCAGATCGCGAACGCGGCGAGCACGACCAGGATCGCGACGGGCTGGATGACCAGGGCCTTCCAGGACGTCGCGTGCCCGCCGGACTTCGTCGTGGCGGGGTCGACGACGACGTCAGTCATCGGTGCCCCCGGTCGTCGAGGCCTGCACCGGTGACTTCGGCAGGGTCTCGATCGGGTTCGTGTTCGTCCCGACCGGCGTGTACGCCTGCTCCTCGGCCGCGGCGGCCCGCGAGCGGGTGATCGCCTCCATGACCGTCTCGACGGTGATCACGCCGCGGAAGGCGTCACGGCCGGCGGTGACGAGGGCGGCACCGGCGCTGGAGACGAGCATGGTGTCGAGCGCGTCGTTGAGCGTCGCGGCCTCGCCGACGACGGGCAGGTTCGGCTCGATGCCCTCGGGGATGCGCTCCAGGCGCTCGAGCTGGCGGCGCGACGGCCACCCGATCGGGCGCTGCCGGCGGTCGACGACGACGGCGTGCCCGTGGCCACCGGCCTCGCGCATCCGCTGCAGGACGGCCTTGGCCTCTTCGCCGGGGGAGCAGGTCACGGCGTCGACGACCTCGACGTCGCGGACCCGGTTCAGCGTGAGCTGCTTGAGCCCGGCACCCGAGCCGATGAAGTTCTCGACGAACTCGTTCGCCGGTTCGGCGAGGATGCGCTCCGGGCTGTCGTACTGCACGATGTGCGCGCCCTCGGAGAAGATCACGATCCAGTCGCCGAGCTTCACGGCCTCGTCGAAGTCGTGCGTGACGATGACGATCGTCTTGTGCAGCTCCTCCTGGATCCGGATGAGCTCGTCCTGCAGTCGCGCCCGGGTGATCGGGTCGACGGCGCCGAAGGGCTCGTCCATGAGGAGCACGGGCGGGTCTGCGGCGAGCGCGCGGGCGACGCCGACGCGCTGCTGCTGGCCGCCGGAGAGCTCGCGGGGGTAGCGGTCGCGGTAGGTGTCGGGGTCGAGCGACACCAGCTCGAGGAGCTCGTCGACGCGGGCCGCGATCTTCGCCTTGGACCAGCCGAGCATCTTCGGCACGATCGCGATGTTCGCCGCGACCGTCATGTGCGGGAAGAGTCCGCCTGCCTGGATCACGTAGCCCATGCGGCGTCGCAGCTCGTCGCCGTCGATCGAGGTGACGTCGTCGTCGCCGACCACGATGCGGCCCTCGGTGGGCTCGATGAGCCGGTTGATCATCTTCAGCGTGGTCGTCTTGCCGCAGCCGGACGGGCCGACGAGCATGACGATCTTGCCGGCCGGGATCTCGAGCGTGATGCCGTCGACGGCGGGCTTGGCCTGACCCGGGTACCGCTTGGTGACGGTGTCGAGCAGGATGCTGCGGCCCGTGACGTCCCCGTCGGGGGCGGTGAGGGTGGCGTTGTCAGTGGACACGGATACCTCGCGAGGTGGTCAGGCGGCCGAGGCCGAGGAGCAGGAGGTCGAGGACGAGGGCGAGCAGGACGACGCCCACCACACCCACCACGACGGAGTTGAGGGAGTTGGCGCCGCCGAGGCGGGACAGCCCGGAGAAGATGAAGCCGCCGAGACCCGGGCCGAGGGCGTAGGCGGCCACCGCGGCGACGCCCATCACCATCTGGGCGGAGACCCGGACACCGGTCAGGATGATCGGCCACGCCATGGGGAGCTCGACCTGCACCAGCGTGCGGAAGCGGCTCATCCCGATGCCGCGTGCCGACTCGACGACGGCGGGGGAGATCTCGGAGAGCCCGACGACCGCGTTGCGGAGGATCGGCAGGGCGGCGAAGAACGTGACGGTGACGACGGACGGCACGACGCCGAACCCGAGCGGCACGAGCAGCAGCCCGATCACGGCGAACGACGGCAGGGTCAGCCCGATGGTCGACAGCTCGTTCGCCGCCGACCGGAAGCGGGGGATGCGGTAGACGAGTGCGGCGAGCACCACGGCGATGACGGTGGCGAGCACGACGCACTGGACGACCAGTGAGAAGTGCTGCCACGAGGCGAACCAGATCTGGTCCCACCGCTCCACGACGTACTGGAACACGGAGTCGGTCCCTTCCCGGTCGGCAGTCCGACCCGCGGATCGGGGCACGAACGCGGCCAAACGTAGCCAAGGCGTCCGCGATCTGTACAACCGTGGAACCGCTTGCCGTCAGGAACCTGCGTGACCGCGCAGCCGGAAAACCCTGGTCAGACGGGGTGGGCACCGGCGACCCTGGGAGAACGGTAACGATCCCCCCGTGCGGTCGGCTACAGCCCCGCGCTCCGCAGTCCGGCCCGCTCGGCGATGTCGGCGAGGTGGTCGCGCCAGTCCCGCCACTCGTCAGCCGTCTTGTCCGCCAGGTTGCCGTCGCCGTCCCCGGCCAGGCCGTCGAGCATCTCGCGCACGATGTCGGCGTGGCCAGCATGCCGAGCGGTCTCGTACGCCATGTGCACGAGGATCCGGTGCAGCGTCACCTCGCGGACCTCCTCGGGCCACCACGGCACCACCCCGCGGGCGTCGAGGTCGAGCGCCTCGATGGTGGCGTCGGCGTGCGCGGCGCTGGCCTCGTGGAACGCGACGACGTCGGCGGTCGTCTCGTCGAGGCTGGCGTACATGTCGGTGCCGTCCTCGGCCGTGACCCAGGCCGGCGGATCGGGGAAGGGCCGGTCGAACACCGACCCGAGGTACTCCACCTGCACCGAGGCCACGTGCTTGACGAGCCCGAGCACGTTCGTGCCCGTCGGGGTGACCGGCCACCGCGCCTGCCGTTCCGCGAGCCCGTCGAGCTTGCCGACCAGCGCGGCCCGGTGCTTCTGCAGGTACCGGTGCAGCGTCGCCTTCACCTGGGCCTGGTCCGTCACGGGCGCCCGGCCCTCGTCGCTGAGCCGGGACGTGCCGACCGACGCCAGCGACGACGACGCCGCCGCGCTCCGGACGTCAGGGACGTCAGGGACGTCAGGGACGTCAGCGACGCCCGGGACGTCGGCGGCCGGGGTGCTGGCGGGGGAGTCGGTCATGCGGTCGATCGTGCCACCGCTCGTGCCCGGACGCGCTCCGACTCGGCCACGGCGACGCGTTCGGCCGTGAGCAACAGCGACGCGACGTCGGTGGCGCTGCGCGCCGGCTGGTCGTTCCAGCTCGTCAGGTCGCGGACCCGGCCCATCCGGACGTCCGGCGCCGGGCACCAGAGCACCGGGGTGCCCTCGGCGGAGGCGAGGGCGTGCCACACGACGTCGAGCGCGCGCTGCACCGGCTGGGCGTGCACCGCGTGCGGCCCGCCCGCCGCGGAGACGACGGCGCCGACCAGGCAGGCACCGACGAGGGGCCGGCCGACGACGTCCATCGCCGCAGCGCTGGAGGCCGTGCGGGTGCGCCCGGACTCGTCCACGTACGCGAACCAGGCGTGCTGGATCCAGCCGTGTTCGACGACACCCCGGGCGTCGGAGAGCAGTCGTCCGAGGTCGCCGAGCTCGGCGATCTCGGTGGCGTCACGACGGGCCCTGGCGGCGTCCCGACGGAGGGCGATCCGGTCGAGGATGCCGCGCAGCCCGGGGCGGGCGGGCGCGGACGAGGAGGGAGCGGCGTCGGTGGCGACGTCGTGCTGGACGCGGAACTCGAGGGTCATCAGGCCCCTCCGATTCTTCACGTGCACGGATGGTGTGGAGCGACGATAACGCCGTTCTGCTCAGTCGTCGAGGGTCGCGTCGATCCCGCGGCGTCCGACGGTCCGGAACGCGCGATCGTCACTGGTCCACAGGGCCGAGGCGATGGACACGGCCCAGCCACGTGCCCTGGTCCAGGTGGCGTCGTCGGCCGCCACCTGCGCGCGGAAGGTGCGCCGGCCCTCCCGGTCGAAGGTCAGCCAGGCCGTGGCCAGGTCGACGGCGGGGTCCCCTGCGGTCACGTCGCCGAAGTCGACGACCGCCGACAGGCGGTCGCCGTCCGGTCCACGCTCCACCAGCACGTTGAACGGGTGCAGGTCGCCGTGCACCCAGACGGGAGGCCCGGGGTCGGCAGCGCCGCTGCGGTCCGCCAGAGCGCGGCCAGCTCACGGGCACGGGGTACGTCCGCGGTCGCCAGCCGGTCGAGCACCGCCTCGCTCCGCGTGGCGAGCGGGACCGCACGGAACGGGTTCGCCGGGGCGTCCGACGGCGCGGGCACGTGGAGCAGGCCGACGAAGGCGGCGAGCGCCCGGGCGACGGACGGTCCGGCCGCGCGGTCGCCGACCACCTCGCCGGGGAGCCACCGGACGACGCTCCACGACCACGGGTAGCCGAGCGCCGGGCGACCCAGGCGGACGGGGGCCGGTACCGGGACGACGGGGGCGACCCGGCGGGCGATCTCCGGCAGCCACCGCTGTTCGTGCTCGACGAGCCGGGCTGCGGCCGTCCGCCGGGGGAGTCGGACCGCCAGGTCGTCACCGAGCCGCACGACCACGTTGTCCCAGCCGTTCGCGACGATGCGCAGCGGCCGGTCCGCCAGGTGCGGGTGCTGGTCGGCGAGCAGCGACCGGACGAGCGACTCGTCGACGTCGACCTCGGCGGCGGGGGTGGGCATCGCGACAGGGTAGCTGGCACCGGTCCCCGCGAACGGGGGAGTTCAGCGCGGATCAGACTCTTGCTACCTTCACAGAGTCGGAGACGTGGGTGTCACTGGGGGGACTCGTGTACCGGACGGCCGGTCGTGGTGTCAGGGGGCCACGGTCGGCGCGATGATCCCGACGAGCCGCGGGATCTCGGGGCGGACGCGGTCCGTGACGATCGCTGCGAGCAGCACCGTCCAGAGCTCGCGGAGCCGCTCGAACAGGTCGCGGCGGCCGGCGAGGACGTCGGAGACGGTCTGCACGCCCGTGTACGCGGGGATCACCACGCGTCCGAGCAGGTCCGGGTCCCAGGTGTCCTGCACCTGCCCGTCGGCGATGCCCTCGCGCACCAGGTCCGACGTGACGGACATCCAGTCGGTGTACGGCGCCGCGCGGGCGACGTCGGCGGTGGCGGCCTCGGTCGAGAGCCGGATGCCTGCGCTCACCATCACCTCGGACACCATCTGCGTCGCGAGCCCCTGGGACATCCACATCAGCGTCTCGAGGGGCGACGAGGCCTTCGCGAACGCGGCCTCGCCGTAGCGCCGGGAGATCGCGTGCTGTTCGGCGATGACGGCCCCGGCCAGGTCGGCCTTCGACGCGAAGTGGAAGTACAGCGCGCCCTTGGTGACACCGGCTCGTTCGGCGACGGCGTCCATCGAGGTGCCGACGTAGCCGCGGTCGTCGAACTCGTGGGCGGCAGCGGCGACGACCGCGGCCCGGGTGTCCCCTGCCCGCTGCTGCCGTGACCGGCCGTCCTGCGCCATGCGTCCAGCGTACCGAGGCCCACCGGCACGTCCGTACGGCGACACCTGTCGGGGAGGTCCCCGGCAACCGTCAGGACACGTGCCCTACGGTTCCGGGCATGGACGGATGGCGGAACCCCGCGCGCTGGGCCCGGACGGGGCGGTGGCTGCTCGTGCCCACCGCCGTGCTCGACTGGTTCGCGCTCGTGCCGCAGAGCGTGTTCGTGGTGGCGTTCCTCGTGGCGGTCGCCGGGCTCGTCGGCATCGCCGCGGCGCTCGTCGTGCGCATGCTCCGCGGCAGCCTCGGGGCGATGGCGGCGCTCGGCGTGGTGATGCTCCTCGGTGGGCTCGTCGTGCTGGCGCTCGACCCGTTCCCCGGCACCTTCCCGCTCATCGACTCCTGGTGGCCGGACGCCGTCACGCAGCCGCAGCACGTGGGGAGCGCGTACTGGCGGCTCGCCGGGCTCGGCGTCGAGCTGTGCGGGTTCGGGCTGCTGGCGACGCTGCTCGTCGTCGCGCTGACGCGGCCCAGCCGGTCGTCGTCGCGCTGACGCGGGCTGGTCGTCCGGCGTCGGGCTGGCGCGGGCTGGTCGTCCGGCGTCGCGCTGACGCGGGCTCGGCTCAGCGGCGGGTGAGCACCGCGACGCTGACGTCCGCGCCGGGAGCGGTCGTCAGCAGCGCCCGGACGCGGTCACCGAAGGCCGCCCCGTCCGGCTCGGCCGCCGCCAGGGCCACCACGGCGTCGACGTCCGGCGTCCCCGCGAGGCCGAACAGCCCCTCGGAGAACACCACGAGCCGGTCGCCCGGGTCGAGCACCAGGGTGCCCGTCGACCGTCGCTCCGACGGCGCGTGCAGGCCGAGCGGCAGGTCGAGGGACCGCAGCACGTCGTGGCCGCCGTCGGCGTGCAGGTGCACGGCGAGGCCGTGCCCGGCGTCCACGTGCTCGACGTGACCCGACGTCGGGTCGAGCCGCGCGTGGAAGAGGGAGACGACGGCACCCGCAGCGTCCAGGTCGGCGGCGACCTGGGCCTCCAGACCGGGGCCACCGTCACGGATGGAGCGGTCGGCGCGTGCGACGAGCGCTCCGCGGACGGTCGCGGCCAGCAGGCCGGCGGCTCGGCCGGCCGCGGAGACCGACCCGATCGTCAGGTGGAGTGCACCGTCGTCGGCCACGCGCCAGTCGGCGACGTCACCGCCGTGCTCGTTCCGGGCGGTGACGACGTCGAAGTCGTAGCCGGGCACGGACACGGGCTCGGGGACGAGCCCGTCGAGGGTCTTCCGGACGCGGTCGACGTCGATGGCCTGGCCGAGCTCGCGCTCGGCCCACCGGGCCAGGTCCTGCAGCAGGGCGAGGTCCTCGGGGGACAGCTCCCGCGGCCGCGGGTCCATGATGCAGAGCGTGCCGACGGGGGTGCCGTCCGGCATGGTCAGCGGGGCGCCGGCGTAGAAGCGGATGCCCGGCTCACCGGTGACCGCCGGCAGCGAGCTGAAACGCGGGTCCAGCGTCGCATCGGGCACCACCACCGGCTCGCCCTGCATCACGGTCGTGGAGCAGAAGACCATGCTCGCGGGGACGCAGCCGCCCTGCTCCCAGCCCTGCGTGGACTGGGCCGTCACGAGGTCGTGGTGGACGAGGTTGAGGAAGCTCAGCGGCACGCCGAAGGCCTGCTGCGTCATGCGGGTGATGCGGTCGAACCGCTCCTCCGGGCCGCTGCCGAGGACGGCGAGCGCCTCGACGACGGCGTCCCGGTGGTCGGCGCCCTGATCCGTGGTGGTGGTCACCCGTCCTGTCTACCCGCACCGCCGCTCAGGAACCAGTCCCGCGGGTGGGGGTCGGCGGTCAGGTCACGGCGTTCCGTGGTCGGGGTCGCCCAGCCGGCGGCGTTCGCGAGGACCCGCTGGATGTCCGGGTGGTGGTACACGGGGTACTCCTGGTCGCCGGGCGAGAAGTAGAAGACCCGTCCGCGGCCGCGACGGTAGGCGACGCCCGAGCGGAACACCTCGCCGCCGGCGAAGGTCGACAGGAAGACCTCCTCGTCGGGGCGGGGGATGTCGAAGTACTCGCCGTACATCTCCTGGCGGTCGATGACGATCGGGTGCGGGACGCCCTCGGCGATCGGGTGCTCGGGCGCGGTCGTCCAGACGAGTTCGCGCTCCCCGTCGTTGCGCCACTTCAGGGAGCAGGTCGTGCCCATCAGGCGGGTGAACGGCTTGGAGTAGTGCCCGGAGTGCAGCACCACGAGGCCCATGCCGGCGTGCACGGCCCGCACGACGCGGTCGACGACCTCGTCCGCCACCTGGTCGTGGGCGACGTGGCCCCACCAGAACAGGACGTCCGTCGACGCCAGGCGCTCCGCGCTGAGGCCGTGCTCGGGCTCCTGGAGGGTGGCCGTCGTGACGTCGGCCTCGGGGTGGTGGGCGCGCAGGGCGTCCGCGACGACGGTGTGGATGCCGTCGGGGTAGTGGCCGAGGACGACGGCGTCCCCGCGGCTCTCGTGCACGTTCTCGTTCCAGACGACGATGTTCGTCATGCCGGTACCTCCATCTCGTGTCCGGCAGCCGCCGACGCGTAGATCGCGTCGACGACACGGCTCCGGTGCAGTGCGAACTCCCCGTGGTGGCCGTCGTGCAGGCCGCTGCGGATCGTCGCGATGAACTCCTCGATGACCCGCTGGTGGTGCCCGGACGGCACCTGCACGGCGGGACGGGTGACCGTCGGGACGCCCTGCTCGTCGGAGTACAGCGTCACGGTGCCCTCGGTCGCGTAGTCGCGGACGAACAGCCGCGCGCCGCCGGTCGACCCGAGGAGCTCCACCTCGATGTCCTCGGCGTCCTTCGAGTACGACGCCCAGCTCGCCTGCAGCAGCAGACTGGCCCCGGTGTCGAAGCGCAGCAGGGCGCTGGCGAAGTCCTCGACGTCGAACGGACGGTCGGTCGTCGCGGACACCGGCGTGTGCTCGCTGCCACCACGACCGGCGCGGCCGAGCTCGTTGTAGGTGACAGCGCTCGCCGTGACGACCCGCGGCTCACCCATCAGGTGCAGCGCGATGTCCAGCACGTGGGAGCCGAGGTCGATGAGCGGACCACCACCGGCCGTCTCCTTGTTCGCGAACCAGCTCCGGATGCCGGGGATGCCCGCTCTCCGGAGCCAGCTGGCCCGGGCGTGGTAGACGCTGCCGAGCGGGTTCTCGCCGCCGTCGTTCTGCAGGTGGGCCGCCAGGAACTGCACGTCCGCACGACGTCGGTGGTTGTAGGCCACCTCGAGCACGCGGTCGTTCCGCAGGGCGGCGTCGACCATCTCCTGCGCCTGGTCGCCGGTCGTCGCGAGGGGCTTCTCGCAGAAGACGTGCTTGCCGGACTCGAGCGCAGCGACCGCGATCGGGTGGTGCAGGGCGTTCGGGACGCCGATCGACACGACGTCGAGGTCGTCCCGCGCGACGAGGTCCTGCCAGTCCTCGTACGTGTGCGGCACGTGTCGGGTCTCGGCGAGCTCGGCCAACCGCGCGGTCTCCTGCCCAGCGAGCGCCACCACCTCGACCCCCGGGAGCGCCGTGTAGGCATCGAGGTGCGTGGTCCCGGCGAACCCGAGGCCCACCACCCCGACGCGGAGCGTGCGTGCTGCGTCCGTGGTCGTGTTGGTCGTCATCGACATGCCGACGACGCTACCCGAGGCCGGGTCGAATCGTTCCGACCGGCGGCGCGGCGGGTCGTGCTGCGGGCGCTGTGGCGGGGTGTTTTGCGGGGTGCGGCGGGTCGTTCCGCGCGCAGGAGGTCGAATCGCGCGGAGGAGGTCATTCCTTCCGACCCCCCACGCGCGTTCTCGCTTCCCAGCGCGGGCGATGTGGGAAGGAACGCGCGGGGGCGGCCCTGCACGGGCGTCACTCACCCGGGGTTCCCACCCCCGGTCCGGGACGATGGAGGGCATGACGCCTCGATCCCTGTTCCGTGTCCTCGCGGTCGCCGAACTCGTGACCTGGACGATGCTCCTCGTGGGCATGCTGCTGAAGTACGCCGCCGGGCTGGGCGACCTGCCGGTGCGCATCGGCGGGAGCGTGCACGGCTTCGTGTTCCTCGCCTACCTCGTCGTCACGACGGTCGTCGCGGTGAACCAGCGGTGGCCGTTCGGCGCGACGCTGCTCGGGTGGGCCAGTGCGATCGTGCCGTACACGACGCTGCCGTTCGAGGTCGGCGTCGCCCGGCGCGGCATGCTCGACGGGCCCTGGCGTCGCTCCGCGTCCGAGGGTCGGCGCCCCGGCCCCCTCGACCGCCTGCTCTTCCTCGTAGTGGCGCACCCGTTCGTGGCCGCGCTGGTCGGGGTGGTCCTGGTGGCGGTCGTCTTCGCGGTGCTGCTGACGATCGGCCCGCCGGTCCCGTCCCGCTGACCCGCGCCGCCCGCGGGCCCGCCGCGGCTGCGCCACCTGCCGACTGGTCACGACACCCCGCTCACGTCCGCCGAGCGGTCAGGGAACGTCGCTCGGGCGTCCCCGAGACGACAGTTCGTGACCACTCGGCGGGGCGAGGTGGCGGACGTGCGGGCAGACGGACAGGAGGCCCGGTGCCAGCTGGCACCGGGCCT
>NZ_MJGV01000057.1:255376-256729 GCF_001865015.1 Curtobacterium sp. MMLR14_010
GGCACCGGGCCTCCTGTCCGTGGGGTGGTTACGCCGAGAGCTCGGCGAGCACCGCGTTCAGCGTCGTGGACGGGCGCATGATCGCGCTCGTCTTGGCGTCGTCCGGGTGGTAGTAGCCGCCGATGTCGGCCGGGGCGCCCTGTACCGCGACGAGCTCGTCGACGATGGTCTGCTCCTGGGCGTCGAGCTGCCGGGCGATCTCCGCGAAGGCCGCTGCCAGCTCGGTGTCCTCGGTCTGCGCGGCGAGTTCCTCGGCCCAGTACTTCGCGAGGAAGAAGTGGCTGCCGCGGTTGTCGATCGAGCCGAGCTTGCGACCGGGGGACTTGTCCTGCTCGAGGAAGGTCCCGGTGGCACGGTCGAGGGTCGCGCCGAGGATCTTCGCGCGCTGGTTGCCCGTCACGTCGGCGAGGTGCTCGAGGCTGACGGCCAGCGCCAGGAACTCCCCGAGGCTGTCCCAGCGCAGGTAGTTCTGCTGCACGAGCTGCTGGACGTGCTTCGGCGCGGAACCACCGGCACCCGTCTCGAACAGTCCGCCACCGCCGAGCAGCGGCACGACCGAGAGCATCTTCGCCGAGGTGCCGAGTTCCATGATCGGGAACAGGTCGGTGAGGTAGTCGCGGAGCACGTTGCCGGTGACGGAGATGGTGTCCTCGCCGCGGCGGATGCGCTCGAGCGAGAAGCGCATGGCGTCGACGGGGGAGAGCACCTGGATGTCGAGGCCGTCGGTGTCGTGCTCGCCGAGGTAGCGGTGCACGAGCTCGATGAGGGCGGCGTCGTGCGAGCGGCTGTCGTCGAGCCAGAAGACGGCCGGGGTCTCCGAGGCGCGGGCACGGGTGACGGCGAGCTTGACCCAGTCGCGGATGGCGACGTCCTTGGTCTGGCAGGCACGCCAGATGTCACCCTGGGCGACCTGGTGCTCGATGACGACGTCACCGGCGGCGGTCGTGACGCGCACGGTGCCGTCACCGGGGACCTCGAAGGTCTTGTCGTGGGAGCCGTACTCCTCGGCCTTCTGCGCCATGAGGCCGACGTTCGGCACCGAGCCCATGGTCGACGGGTCGAAGGCGCCGTTGGCCCGGCAGTCCTCGATCACGGTCTGGTAGATGCCGGCGTAGCTGGAGTCCGGGATCACCGCGAGGGTGTCGTGCTCGTCGCCGTCCGGGCCCCACATGTGGCCGGAGGTGCGGATCATGGCGGGCATCGAGGCGTCCACGATGACGTCGCTCGGGACGTGCAGGTTCGTGACGCCCTTGTCCGAGTCCACCATCGCGAGCTCGGGGCCGGCGGCGATGCCGTCGGTGAAGGCCTGCTTGATCTCCGCGCCGTTCGGCAGGGCGTCGAGCCCGGTGAGGA
>NZ_MJGV01000057.1:257392-258549 GCF_001865015.1 Curtobacterium sp. MMLR14_010
CCGGTGAGGATCGAGTTGAGGCCGTCGTTCGGGGTGAGGCCGGCCGCGGCGAGGTCGGCGCCGTAGCGGTCGAAGACGTCGGGGAAGAAGGCACGGATGACGTGGCCGAAGATGATCGGGTCCGAGATCTTCATCATCGTGGCCTTGAGGTGGACCGAGAACAGGATGCCCTCGTCCGCAGCACGCTGGATCTGCGCCCGGAGGAACTGCTCGAGCGGCCCGACGTGCAGCACCGTGCCGTCGATGACCTCGCCGGAGAGGACGGGGATCGACTGCTTGAGGACCTGCTCGGAGCCGTCCGACCCGACGAAGGTGATCGTCAGGGTGTCGTCAGCGGGCGCGACCCACGTCTTCTCGTTGGCGCGGAAGTCGTCGACGCCCATGGTGACGACGTTCGTCTTCGAGTCCGAGCGCCACGCGCCCATGCGGTGCGGGTGCTTGCGGGCGTAGTTCTTCACCGACAGCGGTGCGCGGCGGTCGGAGTTGCCCTCGCGCAGGACCGGGTTGACGGCGCTGCCCTTGACGGTGTCGTACTTGGCACGGACGTCGCGCTCAGCGTCGGTGCTGGGCTCGTCCGGGTAGTCGGGCAGGTCGTAGCCCTGCGACTGCAGCTCGGTGATCGCGACCTTGAGCTGGGGGATCGACGCCGAGATGTTCGGCAGCTTGATGATGTTGGCCTCTGGCGTCTTGGCCAGGGCACCCAGCTCGGCGAGGGCGTCGTCCATCCGCTGCTCAGCACTGAGCCGCTCGGGGAACAGCGCGATGATCCGGCCGGAGAGGGAGATGTCCCGCGTCTCGACGTCCACACCGGCGGTGCCGGCGAACGCCTGGATGACGGGGAGGAAGGAGTGGGTGGCGAGGAACGGCGCCTCGTCCGTGAGGGTGTAGATGATCTTGGCCATGCTGGCGGGTACTCCCTTGTTCGCGCGTCGGTGGCTCCACGCTACTCGCGGTGAGCAGTATCTCGACATCAAGATACATGGGCTGTGGACGAGGCCCCCGAGACGCCGACCTGTGGACGACGATCGGTGCCACCCTGGGCACGTGACAGAACTCCTCGTGGTCGGCATCGTCGCCCTGCTCGTCATCGCGGGCGCCGCCGTGCTCGGGCCCAGGATCGGCGTGGCCGCACCCCTGGTCCTGGTGGCCGTCGGCAT
>NZ_MJGV01000057.1:259202-261014 GCF_001865015.1 Curtobacterium sp. MMLR14_010
TCCTGGTGGCCGTCGGCATCGTCGCGAGCCTGGTGCCGTGGGTGCCGGACGTGGAGGTCGACCCGGAGTGGATCCTCGCCGGGGTGCTCCCGCCGCTGCTGTACTCGTCCGCGGTCTCGATGCCGACGATGAACTTCCGGCGCGAGTTCGGCGCGATCAGCGGCCTGTCGGTCGTGCTCGTCGTCGCGAGCTCCCTGGTTCTGGGGCTGTTCTTCGCCTGGGTGGTGCCGGACCTCGGCCTGGCGTGGGGCATCGCCCTCGGCGCGATCGTCAGCCCGACCGACGCGGTCGCGACGTCCATCGTGAAGCAGACCTCGGTGTCCCGACGGGTGGTCGCGATCCTGGACGGTGAATCGCTCCTCAACGACGCCACGGCGCTGGTGCTGCTCCGCACGGCGATCGTCGCCGCCGGTGCGACCTTCTCGTTCTGGGGCGCCGTCGGGGACTTCGCCTTCGCCGTCGCGGTGGCCGTCGCGATCGGCCTGGTCGTCGGCTGGCTCAACCTCGCCGTCCGCGCCCGCGTCGCGAACCCCACCGTCAACACGGCGCTGTCGTTCGCGGTGCCCTTCGTCGCCTCGATCCCCGCGGAGCACCTGCACGCCTCCGGCCTCGTCGCCGCCGTCGTCGCCGGGCTGATCACCGGCATCCGGGCGCCGCGGGTGCTCCCGCCGAACCACCGCCTGTCGGACGCGCAGAACTGGGGCACGGTCGAGTTCGTGCTCGAGGGCGCGGTCTTCCTGGTGATGGGACTCGAACTCGCCTCGATCATCGGTGACGTGCAGCACGACCACGCCGGCATCGGACCAGCGCTGCTGATCGCCCTCGGCGCCCTCGTGCTCACGGTCCTGGTGCGTGCCGCGTACGTCGTCCCGCTGCTGTTCGGCCTGACGCGGAGCGCCGAACGCCAGGCACGGATGCAGGACCGCCTGCAGGACTACCGCAACGCCGACCGCGAGACCGCGAGCGCCGCCCTGCAGGAGCACCGGCTCGGCAACCGCGCGCCGTCCGAACGGGACCTCGAGCGGTTCGGCGGGCGCGTCCGTCAGCTGCTCGCGGACATCCAGTACTTCCGGAAGGCCCCGCTCGGCTGGCGCGAGGGCACCACCGTGGTGTGGGCGGGGATGCGCGGAGCGGTGACGGTCGCGGCGGCCCAGACGCTGCCGGACGGCACCCCGGAACGGTCGCTGCTCGTGTTCGTCGCCTTCGCCGTCGCCGGGTTCTCCCTGCTGCTCCAGGGCGGCACGATCGGTCCGCTGCTGCGACGGATCAGTCCGCCGGCGGCCGACAGAGCGGAAGCCGACGCCGAGGAGCGCGGTCGGCTCCTCGTGGTGATGCGCGCCGCGGCGGAGGCCACCCAGGCGGACGACCCCAGGCCGTCGACCCCGCGTTCTCGGGAGGACCTCGAGGCCGCTGACCCAGCCGAACTCCGGGCATGGCTCGGCCAGGAGAAGGTCCGACGCCTCCGGGTCCTCGATGCCCAGCGTGCGGCGCTGCTCGACGCCCGCGACGACGGCACGTTCGACGCCGAGGTGCTGGAGTCCGTGCTCAGGAACCTCGACGCCGAGCAGATCGCGCTCGAACTCCGGGGCGGTCCGGCCGCCTGAAGCGGCACACCCGCGCCACCCAGCTGACCGGGCTGACCAGGCGCACCCGGCCCTGACGCGTCAGTGTCCGATCGTGATCCGGAAGACCCGGACCCCCGCGGTCTGCAGCGCCGCGAGCCCGAGGCGCTTCCGCAGGTTCCGGAAGGGTCGCCGGAACCCGAACGGGGCCGCCGCCGCGCCCATCTGGTGCAGCACCTCGGTGGTCAGC
>NZ_MJGV01000057.1:261710-261907 GCF_001865015.1 Curtobacterium sp. MMLR14_010
CAGCACCTCGGTGGTCAGCGTCCGCTCGAGCTTCGGCGCCAGCCGCGTCGCACCGGACACCGTCACGACGATGCGCACCGCGTTCGGGGCCATCAGCGGCTCGATCCGCTCGGCGGCGTCCTGCGCGCGGTGGAAGGCGGGGTCGTCACCGGGACGGCGGATGGCGATGACCGCGAGCTCGGCCTCGGCGTGGTCGG
>NZ_MJGV01000058.1 GCF_001865015.1 Curtobacterium sp. MMLR14_010
GACATATCCTGTTCAACGTATTGATCAATCTCTGATAGGTACTTCAATGTGATATCAATTTCGTCCTGACCACTAGCTATTCGCTCCCTGTCTTTGTCATCAATGTTGATATCTGCGGTTCCCATCCGGGCCTCAGGCGTTCGCCACTCGATAAGTTTTTTTCCGAGGTCGAGTGACATCATCATTCCCTTGGATTCCGGGCTGGCGCTTTTCAAAAGCATGCTATAGGTC
>NZ_MJGV01000059.1 GCF_001865015.1 Curtobacterium sp. MMLR14_010
TTGAAATACCAGCCTGACCTGTTTGAGGTTCTAACGTCGACCCCTTATCGGGGTTAAGGACACTGTGTGGTGGGTAGTTTGACTGGGGCGGTCTCCTCCCAAAGCGTAACGGAGGAGCACAAAGGTGGGCTAAGCATGGTCGGACATCATGCGGTTAGTGTAATGGCACAAGCCCGCTTAACTGCGAGAAAGACAAGTCGAGCAGGTACGAAAGCAGGTCATAGTGATCCGGTGGTTCTGTATGGAAGGGCCATCGCTCAACGGATAAAAGGTACTCCGGGGATAACAGGCTGATACCGCCCAAGAGTTCACATCGACGGCGGTGTTTGGCACCTCGATGTCGGCTCATCACATCCTGGGGCTGAAGCCGGTCCCAAGGGT
>NZ_MJGV01000060.1 GCF_001865015.1 Curtobacterium sp. MMLR14_010
CTACTGGCCAATGAATGGGGGCTGCCGCCTAAATACCACGCCCAGCTTCTGGCGGCGGAACGGCCGGCACCGAGGCAGCAACACACCCCGCTGAACGACGGTATTATTATCGGCACCCGGGAGGTGTTACGCCATGCCCACCAGCGCAATATGCCGGAAGACGACGTATTGCGTATTACTAACATCTCGAGGGAGCAGTTTACGCGGGTACGCAAGGTGATCCTCGATACCCTGGAAGCGGGTGCAAAAACCCGCGCCTAGGTTTTTTCTCCGTAACCCCCTTCCTGCTTCAGCAGTTCGGCGAAGGACACCGATTCGTGCTCCGGAGGGC
>NZ_MJGV01000061.1 GCF_001865015.1 Curtobacterium sp. MMLR14_010
GACACCAGAGGCCATGCGTGCGCTGGAACGACACCGCTGGCCCGGCAACGTCAGGGAGCTGGAAAACGCCATCGAGCGCGCCACCATCCTCTGTGACAGCGACCTGATCACCCCGTCCCTGCTGGATCTGGACGGCGAAGGCGGCGACGTCAACATCCCCGAAACCCTGGTGGACGGCAACAACGAGCAGGCGCCCTCCCGGGAAGCCGAGGCCACCAGTGACCTCTCCCTTGAAGATTACTTCCAACACTTTGTGCTGGAAAACCAGGATCGTATGAGTGAAACCGAGC
>NZ_MJGV01000062.1 GCF_001865015.1 Curtobacterium sp. MMLR14_010
ACTGCTGCCTCCCGTAGGAGTTCGGGCCGTGTCTCAGTCCCGATGTGGCTGATCATCCTCTCAGACCAGCTACGGATCGTCGCCTTGGTAGGCTCTTACCCCACCAACTAGCTAATCCCACATAGGCACATCCAATAGCGCAAGGCCCGAAGATCCCCTGCTTTCCCCCAAAGGGCGTATGCGGTATTAATCCGGGTTTCCCCGGGCTATCCCCCACTACTGGGCAGTTTCCTATGCATTACTCACCCGTCCGCCGCTCGTCAGCGGGGAGCAAGCTCCCCCTGTTACCGCTCGACTTGCATGTGTTAAGCCTGCCGCCAGCGTTCAATCTGAGCCATGATC
>NZ_MJGV01000063.1:0-224 GCF_001865015.1 Curtobacterium sp. MMLR14_010
CTTCCGAAACACGCCGTTGATACGTCCATGTAGGCTTGAGAAAAACATCCATGTTTTTCACAGTTTCGGAAGGCCCCGTCTGTTCTGGCGATCCAGCTTTCGTGGTGGTCTATAGCTCAGCCCACCTCTTGGTGTTGCGGGCTTTACTAGTGTTCAGTGACGGACACGCTGGAGATCGAACCGGTAAGGTTTCGCTCTCGTGTTGACAACTCCGCACCAACCCG
>NZ_MJGV01000063.1:991-1130 GCF_001865015.1 Curtobacterium sp. MMLR14_010
CCGAATCGGGTTCTGCCACCACAGACGGGGTGCCGCCGTCGGTCTGTTCGCGGATGGTCAGGTGCAGCGGGAGTTGGCCCAGCAGCGTGGTGTCGTATTCTTCGGCGATGCGTTCGCCGCCGCCGTGGCCGAAGAGGGG
>NZ_MJGV01000064.1 GCF_001865015.1 Curtobacterium sp. MMLR14_010
CTTCGTAGGCCTTCACCACCCGGTTACGGACCTGGGTCAATGCCTCGAAGGAGATGGATGCTTTTTCAGACGCGATCATGACGCGGGAGATATCCATGTTCGGATCGCCCATTTCATACGCCGTCTTCATATCACTGGATGTTTGCTGGAGTTCGTTCACAGAACCCACAGCCTGGCTGAGCATGTCGCTGAATTTGGGAGTGTCGGAGGTTTCCTGGACCTTGGACGGCCCGTCCATCCGTCCGCGAATGTTGTTGTCCTGTTCAACCCGCTGATTCTCCATCATCTGCGAGCGCATATTGCGAATTTCTGAAAGGACAC
>NZ_MJGV01000065.1 GCF_001865015.1 Curtobacterium sp. MMLR14_010
GTCATTTTCGCCGGCCCAGAGCGCCTCGAACACCTTCTTGGCACCCGCCGAGGAAATCGTGTTATCCGCGATGCGCACCACCAGATCCCCAAGCTGCTCGCCGGAAATCGGTGAGTCGGCCACAGATTTTTCCTCCGCATTCAGACGTGCGGAGAATTCGCCCTGAACCCAGTTGGAAGCCAACTTGGCGTCCTTCCCGCGATCAGCGGCGGCTTCGAAGAATGCGGCCAGTTTCGAGTCGCCAGCCAGTAGTCCAGCATCGTAGTCGTTCAGGCCGTACTG
>NZ_MJGV01000066.1 GCF_001865015.1 Curtobacterium sp. MMLR14_010
ACTTCAACGACAGCCAGCGTCAGGCCACCAAAGACGCCGGTAAGATCGCTGGTCTGGACGTGAAGCGGATCATCAACGAGCCAACTGCTGCTGCGTTGGCCTATGGTCTCGACAAGAAGAGCGGTGACCGCACTGTCGCCGTTTATGACCTGGGTGGTGGCACCTTCGACATCTCCATCATCGAGATCGCCGATGTGGACGGTGAGCACCAGTTCGAAGTGCTGGCCACCAATGGCGACACCTTCCTGGGTGGTGAAGACTTTGACATGAAGCTGATCGAATACCTTGCCGATCAGTTCAAGAAAGACAGCGGCATTGACCTGCGTGGCGACTCGTTGGCGATGCAGCGACTGAAG
>NZ_MJGV01000067.1 GCF_001865015.1 Curtobacterium sp. MMLR14_010
GAGGATGCGTGGGAAGTGGTGACCTTCGACGACGAGGCCGCTGCCCCGATTTCCTACATGAAACCTGTGCTGGCGGCGGGCTGAGGCAGGACGCCTTAATCCCGGACGTGGCTTGCGAGTTTTTCGAGAACCTCGCGTAATTGTTTGTCCTTCGTGTGCCCGGCTTCCTCTTTGAGGAGCCGGGCATTTTCGTTACTGAGGGGCGTCATTTTTGCTTTCGGACGCTCGCTGAATCGCGGCGGAGCGACCTTGACCTTGAGTTTCCAGACGA
>NZ_MJGV01000068.1:0-67390 GCF_001865015.1 Curtobacterium sp. MMLR14_010
GCGTCGTGATGGGGATCGTCCCTTCAACTCCGACCGTCCCCGTCGTGACGGTGACCGGCCGTTCAACTCGGATCGTCCCCGTAGTGACGGCAATCGTCCGTTCAACTCCGACCGCCCGCGCCGTGACGACGACCGCCAGGAACGCGGCCAGTTCAGCACGCGCGGCGGCGGCGACGACCGCAAGCGCTTCGGCGACGGCTCCCGTGCGCCGGGTGCCCGCTTCGGTGAGTCCGCGCGCGACGACTGGGAAGACCGCGACCCGTACGGCACCCGCTCGATCCGCCCACGGCACGAGGACCCGGAGATCCCCGACGAGGTCCAGGCCCGCGATCTGCACCCGCAGGCCCGGACGGAGCTGAAGACCCTCAGCAAGGACAACGCCGAGTGGGTCGCGCGACACCTCGTCACCGCGGCGATGTTCATCGACGACGACCCCGAGCTCGCGAACCAGCACGCCCTCAGTGCTGCCCGTCGTGCTGGTCGGGTCGCGGTCGTCCGGGAGACGGCAGCGATCACGGCCTACCGCCTCGGCGACTTCAGCACGGCGCTCCGCGAGCTGCGCACCTACCGGCGCATCTCCGGCCGCAACGACCAGCTCCCGATGATGGTCGACTGCGAGCGTGGACTCGGTCGTCCGGAGCGGGCCCTCGAGCTCGGCCGGTCGGTGGAGCGCGGGGCACTCGAGCCCGGCGTGCAGGTGGAGCTCGCGATCGCCATGTCGGGCGCGCGCCTCGACCTGGGGAATCCCACAGCCGCCCTCGGCGAGCTGGAGATTCCACAGCTCGACCCGTCGACGGCGTACACCTGGTCGCCCGCGCTCTACAGTGCTTACGCGGCCACGCTCGAAGAGCTCGGTCGCCAGGACGAGGCCGACGAGTGGTGGGCCCGTGTCGACCGCGCAGCCGAGGCCCTCGCCGAAGCCGCTGACGAAGACTCTTGGGAGACAATTGATGTGGTCGAGGAAACGATCGAAGCCGACGACCTCGGAGACGAGCCCGAACAGCCCGGAGACGTCGACGAGCCCGGCGAACCCGACCAGCTCTCGCCCCTCGGGGACCCCGGCGCCGACGACGACCTCGACGACGACCTCGACGACGAACTCGACGACGACCTCGGCGAGATCGACGACGACAACCCCCGGGACGTCGACGGCTCCGCAGCCGGCTGACACCCCGCGTCCGCCGACGGACGGCGTCGACGTGGTCCTCACCGACCTCGACGGCGTCGTCTACCGCGGCCGCAACGCCATCCCGTACGCGGTGGACGCCCTGACCCAGGCGTCCCGCACCGCACGGGTCGGCTACATCACCAACAACGCCTCGCGCCGACCGTCCGACGTCGCCGAGCACCTCGAGGGCTACGGGCTCCAGGTCGGGCCGGACGACGTCGTCACGTCGTCGCAGGCCGGGGTGCGACTCCTCGAGACGCTGGTGCCGGCGGGCTCGACGATCCTGGTCATCGGCGGCATCGGGCTCACGAGCATCGTCGAGCAGGCGGGCTTCACCGTGACCGCGAGTGCTGACGACGCACCGGCAGGCGTCATCCAGGGGTTCTCACCGGACCTCGGGTGGACGCAGCTCGCCGAGGCCTCGTTCGCCCTCGCGGACCCGCAGATCCCCTGGGTCGCGACGAACATGGACTGGTCGATCCCCGTCGAGCGCGGCATCGCGCCCGGCAACGGCACGCTGGTCGCTGCGGTGCACCAGGCCGTCGGTCGGATGCCGGTCGTGGCGGGCAAGCCGGAGCGACCGATCTTCGACGCGGCCCTGGCCCGGTTCGGCGGCGAGCGTCCGCTGTTCATCGGGGACCGACTCGACACCGACATCAAGGGCGCCAACGACGCCGGCATCCCGAGCGTGCTCGTGCTGACCGGCATCGACCAGGCCAAGCAGGTGCTGGCGGCCGACGAGCGCTCGCGTCCGACGTACGTGTTGCAGGACCTCCGCGGACTGTCGGCGCCGTACCCCGTGACGCACCGGCACACCGCCGACGACGGCACCCGCTACGTCAGCGTCGGCGACGCCACCGTGCGGATGCAGCGGAACGTCGTGCGCGTCGAGCAGGCGGGGTCCGACGCGATGGACCTGCTGCGTGCGGGGGCGACGGCGATCTGGGACTCCGGCCTGGCCATCTACGGCCTGGACGTGGACCCGCAGCTGTACGGCGGCGAGTAGCGTGTCCGACGTGCCAGTCGACCAGCAGGAGCAGCCCAGCGACATCGCCGAGCGAGCCCGAGCGGCCGAGGAGCTGCCGCTGACCGACCGCGCCGACGTCTTCGCCGGCCTGCACGACGAGCTGCGCACGCGGCTCGAGAGCGGCGGCACCGCGAGTGCCTGACCCCGACATGGCGGCCCCGGGCCACGTGCAGACCGACGGCGCCGCGGGCACGGTCGAGCCGATGAGCTCCGCCCCACTCCGGCTCGACGCTGCCGTCGCCGCCCGCGGCCTCGCGAAGTCCCGCACCGCTGCGGCCAAGCTCATCCTGGACGGACGGGTCAGCGTGGACGGCGCTCCGGTCGTCAAGGCATCGACACCGGTCACCGCGGACACCGCCATCGTGGTCGACGCCGGGGACGAGTGGGTGTCGCGTGCGGCGCTCAAGCTCGTCGGCGCGCTCGACACCTTCGGCGTGGACCCGTCAGGCCGCGTCGCGCTGGACGTCGGCGCGAGCACGGGCGGGTTCACGCAGGTGCTCCTGGCCCGTGGAGCGCGTCGGGTGGTCGCACTCGACGTCGGGCACGGGCAGATCGACCCGGTCGTGGGGCTCGATGACCGCGTCACCGTGGTCGAGGGCGTCAACGCCAGGAACCTGACGGCCGCCGACTACCTGGCCCTCGACCCCGTCGCGGGGGAGACGAGCCTGGTCGTCGGGGACCTGTCCTTCATCAGCCTGCGGATCGTCCTGCCCGCCCTCGTCCAGGCGGTGCCGGCGGACGAGTACGTCCTGCTCGTGAAGCCGCAGTTCGAGGTCGGTCGCGGCGGTGTGCGCGAGGGCATAGTGCACGATGCCGACCTCCGGAACGACGCCCTGATGAACGTGCTGTGGGCTGCATGGGACCTCGGCTTCGGGACCGCCGGCATCGCGTCGTCACCGATCCTCGGCACCCACGGCAACCACGAGTACGTCGCGCGTCTCCAGCGGGGCGCAGGGTCGAATCCGACAGAATGGATCGACCGGGCCACGGAACTGGCGGAAGGAACTCCATGAGCGACGAACGGCACATCCTGCTCGTGTCGCACACGGGTCGACGGGACTCGATCGACGCCGCGGTGGAGGTCTGCGACCTGCTGCACGCGGCCGGTGTCACCCCGGTGATGCCGTTCGACGAGTACGCCGACATCCGCCGAGCAGAGGCCTCCGTCGGCAAGGTCGACATCCTCGGTGTCGACGTCCAGCTCGAGGACCTCGAGATCGTCATCGTCCTCGGCGGCGACGGCACCATCCTCCGTGCCGCGGAACTCGCGCGCGGCACCCACGCTCCGCTGGTCGGCGTCAACCTCGGCCACGTCGGGTTCCTCGCGGAGAGCGAGCGGGACGGCCTCGGCGAGACCGTGCAACGCGCCCTCTCCGGCGACTACAACGTCGAGGAGCGTGTGGCGCTGCAGGTCGACGTCGTCGTCGGCAACGAGGTCGTCTACTCGTCGTGGGCGCTGAACGAGGCCACCATCGAGAAGGCCTCTCGCGAGCGCATGCTCGAGGTCGTCACCGAGGTCGACGGCCGCCCGCTGTCGTCATTCGGGTGCGACGGCGTCGTCGTCTCCACCCCGACCGGCTCCACCGCCTACTCGTTCTCCGGCGGCGGCCCCATCGTGTGGCCGAACGTCGACGCCATCCTCATGGTGCCGCTGAGCGCCCACGCGCTGTTCTCCCGACCGATCGTCGTCGGGCCGGACTGCGTCCTCGCGATCGAGGTCCTCCGCCGCACGAGCGGTGTCGGCGTGCTGTGGTGCGACGGCCGACGGACGCACGACCTCCCCCCGGGAGCCCGCGTCGAGGTCCGTCGCTCCCCGGAGCCCGTCCGTGTCGCACGGCTCAAGGACGCGCCCTTCACCGACCGCCTCGTGGCGAAGTTCCAGCTCCCGGTCGCCGGCTGGCGCGGGCCGCAGCACGACGACGAGGAGACCGGGGGCGAACGGTGATCGAGGAGATCTCCATCGCCGACCTCGGCGTGATCGGCGAGGCCACCCTCGAGCTCGGCCCCGGCTTCACCGTCGTCACGGGTGAGACCGGCGCCGGCAAGACCATGATCGTCACCGCCCTCGGGCTGCTGCTCGGCGCGCGTGCCGATGCCGGTTCCGTGCGCCGTGGTGCGTCGAGCGCCGTGGTCGAGGGCCGCTGGCACGTGCCGGACCACGCCACCGTCGTCGACCGCGTCGAGGACGCCGGCGGTGCGGTGGAGGACGGCGAGCTGATCCTCACGCGCACCGTCTCGGCCGAGGGCCGGAGCCGCGCCACGGTCGGTGGCCGCAGCGCTCCCGTCGCCGTGCTCGGGGAACTCGCCGACCAGCTCGTCACCGTCCACGGGCAGTCCGACCAGATCCGCCTGACGTCGTCCACCGCCCAGCGTGCGGCGCTCGACGGCTTCGGCGGTGCCACGGTCGAGAAGGCGCTGCGGAAGTACGTCACGGCGTACGACGCCTGGCAGGAGCACGCCGCCGAACTCGAGACCCTGACGCGCGACCGCGACGACCGGCTCGCCGAAGCCGCTCGGCTGCGTGCGGCCTCCGACGAGATCGAGGCCGCGGTACCCCAGCCCGGCGAGGACGCCGAGCTCGCGGAACGCGCGGAGCGCCTCGGCAACCTCGAGGAGCTCCGCCTGTCCGCGGGCCTGGCACACGAGGCCATCTCGTCCGAGTCCCTGGACGGCGTCGCGGACGTGATCGGCCTCGTCGAAGCCGCCCGCCGCGCCGTCGAGCGGGTCGTGAGCGCCGACAGCACCCTGCAGCCCGTCCTGGAGCAGCTCACCGAGCTCGGGATCCAGGCCAGCGAGGCCTCGGCCAGCCTGTCGAGCTACCTCGGCTCGCTCGAACCCGAGGCCGGCCACGACCTCGAACTCATCAACGAACGCCGCGCGGTCCTCTCCGCCCTGGCACGCAAGTACGGCGAGACCGTCGACGACGTCATCGCGTTCGGCGAGCGGGCCTCGAACCGACTGCTCGAACTCGACGGCGACGACGACCGAATCGTCGCCCTGCAGCAGGCCGTCGAGCAGGACGAGCAGACACTGGCCGCTGCGGCGTCCTCGCTGACCTCCGCTCGCTCGAAGGCCGCGACCGACCTGGCCAAGCGCGTCACCGCCGAGCTGAAGACGCTGGCGATGGGCGGCGCGACCCTGGTGGTCGAGGTCACCGACGCCGGCGAGTACCGACGCCACGGCCGTGACCAGGTCGCGATCCTGCTCCAGCCGCACTCGGGCACCGACCCGCGCCCGATCGGCAAGGGTGCGTCCGGCGGCGAGCTCTCCCGCGTGATGCTCGCGATCGAGGTCGTCATGGCCGGCAGCACGACCGTGCCGACGTTCGTGTTCGACGAGGTGGACGCCGGCGTCGGTGGGGCCGCGGCGATCGAGATCGGCCGACGCCTGGCAGCGCTCGCCGAACGCACCCAGGTCATCGTCGTCACGCACCTGGCCCAGGTCGCGGCGTTCGCGAACAACCACCTCAACGTCGTGAAGGACGCCAGCGGTGCGGTGACGTCGTCGAGCGTGCGCCGCCTCGAGGGCGACGACCGGCTGCAGGAGATGGCCCGGCTGCTGTCGGGCCTCGGCGACAGCGCCAGCGGCATGGAGCACGCCCGGGAACTGCTCGAGGTCGCGGGCCACACCGTGTGACGCGCCGGCGGCGCGCTCGCCGCTCCGAGCAACGCGACCACACGTCCACCGCAACGCGCCCGGCGAACGCGAGTCGCGCCTCCCGGCACTTCTGACGTACGATGGAATCCCGTGGCGGACACTCTCAGCAGCGGTACCAAGGCAAGCACCCCGACCCCGAAGGTGACGAAGCAGATCTTCGTGACCGGCGGGGTCGTCTCGTCTCTCGGCAAGGGCCTGACGGCGGCCAGCCTCGGCAACCTCCTCACGGCTCGCGGCCTCCGGGTCGTCATGCAGAAGCTCGACCCGTACCTCAACGTGGACCCGGGCACCATGAACCCGTTCCAGCACGGCGAGGTCTTCGTGACCGACGACGGCGCCGAGACGGACCTCGACATCGGGCACTACGAGCGCTTCCTCGACATCAACCTGTCGCAGTCGGCGAACGTCACGACCGGTCAGGTCTACTCGACGGTCATCGCCAAGGAACGCCGCGGCGAGTACCTCGGCGACACCGTGCAGGTCATCCCGCACATCACCGACGAGATCAAGCGTCGGATGCGCGAGCAGGCTGGGAACGACCCGCAGCCCGACGTCATCATCACCGAGGTCGGCGGCACTGTCGGCGACATCGAGTCCCAGCCGTTCCTCGAGTCGGCGCGCCAGGTGCGTCACGAGCTCGGCCGCAACAACGTGTTCTTCGTGCACGTGTCGCTGGTGCCGTTCATGAACGCGTCCGGTGAGCAGAAGACGAAGCCGACGCAGCACTCCGTCGCCGCGCTCCGCTCGATCGGCATCCAGCCCGACGCCCTCGTGCTGCGCTCGGACCGCCCGGTGTCGGACTCGAACAAGCGCAAGATCGCGCTCATGTGCGACGTGGACGAGGACGCCGTGGTGAACGCCGTGGACGTGCCGTCGATCTACGACCTGCCGACGTTGCTCAACACCCAGGGACTCGACCAGGTCATCGTCGACGCCCTGCACCTCGAGGCCGGAGCGGTGGACTGGACCTCGTGGAACCCGGTGCTGCGCGCGGTGCACGAGCCGAAGAAGGACGTCACCATCGCCCTGGTCGGCAAGTACATCGACCTGCCGGACGCCTACCTGTCGGTCACCGAGGCGCTCCGAGCCGGTGGCTTCGCGCACACCGCGAAGGTCACGCTGAAGTGGGTCGTGTCCGACGACTGCACCACGCCCGAGGGCGCGGCGAAGCAGCTCGGCGACGTCGACGGCATCTGCGTCCCCGGTGGCTTCGGCGTGCGCGGGATCGAGGGCAAGCTCGGTGCGCTGAAGTTCGCGCGTGAGAACAAGATCCCGACGCTCGGCCTGTGCCTCGGCCTGCAGTGCATGGTCATCGAGTACGCCCGGCACGAGGCCGGCCTGGTCGACGCCTCGAGCTCCGAGTTCGACCCGGAGACCTCGACCCCCGTCATCGCGACGATGGCCGAGCAGGTGGACATCATCGCCGGTGGCGACCTCGGCGGCACGATGCGCCTGGGCCTCTACCCCGCCCACTTCACCGAGGGCTCGCTCGCCTCGTCGCTCTACGGAGCACCCGAGGCGTCCGAGCGGCACCGTCACCGCTACGAGGTCAACAACACGTACCGCCAGCAGATCGCGGACGCCGGCCTGGTGTTCTCGGGCACCTCGCCCGACGGCACCCTCGTCGAGTACGTCGAGCTGGACCGCGCGGAGCACCCGTTCTACATCGGCACGCAGGCGCACCCCGAGCTGCGCTCGCGGCCGAACAACGCGCACCCGCTCTTCGCCGGCCTCGTCGAGGCCGCGATCGCGCGGAACGAGGCGTCGCGCCTCTTCGACCCGGAGTCGGAGCAGGTCGCGTAGCCAGCGTCACCAGCAGACAGACTGGGCCCACGCCGCCGGTTCCGGTGCGACGCGCCAGCGGCGCGACGGCCGTGCCGGTGGGGGGAGGCTCCCCACCGGTCCGGTGGGGAGCCTCCCGTCCGTCAGCTGGCCGGCGGTGACGGTGAGCGCTGGTTTGATGGGGGTGTGACTGACGCACCCATCGCTGACGAACCGGCATCCTTCGACGTGACCGACTCCGCGCTCGTGTACGAGGGCGCCGTGTGGGACATCCGCCGCGACACCGTCGCGTACGGCGACGGCAGCATGGTGCGCGAGTACATCGACCACACCGGTGCCGTCGGCGTCTGGGCCGAGGACGACGAGGGCCGTGTGCTCCTCATCCAGCAGTACCGGCACCCGGTGCACGTGCGCGACTGGGAGCTGCCGGCCGGGCTGCTCGACCACCCGGGGGAGGACCACCTCGTCGCAGCGCAGCGGGAGCTCGCGGAAGAGGCCGACGTCGAGGCCGACACGTGGGAGCCGCTCGTGCACTACAACACCTCGTCGGGTGGCAGCAACGAGTTCATCCAGATCTACCGGGCTCGTGGCGTCCGGGCCACCGCGTCCGCGTTCGAGCGCGAGGCAGAGGAGGCCGACATCCTCGTGCGCTGGGTGCCGCGTGCCGAGGTCGTCGCGGGGATCCTCGGTGGCCGGCTGCACAACTCGGCGCTCATCGTCGCGGCGCTCGCCGTGGACGCGATCGAACGCGGCTGATGGGCTGGGCGGCCGCTAGCCTCGTCGGGTGATCCCGCTCGACCGTGCCATCGAGACCTACCTGCGGCACGTCGCCATCGAGCGGGGGCTGTCCGACCACACACTGTCGGCCTACCGGCGGGACCTGGCGACGTTCGCCGACTGGATCGCGACGCAGCCCGAAGTCGCCTCGGACGGCGCTGACCGAGCCGGCGGTTCGTCGGTGGTCCGTGACGTGGGGCGACTCGCACGTGCGGACCTCGCCGGGTTCGTGACGCACCTGGCGACGCGCGAGCCCGCGCCGTTGGCGCCGCGGTCCGTCGCCCGGATGCTCAGCTCCGTGCGGTCGTTCAGCGCGTTCGCCGCGGGGGAGGGCTGGCTGCCGCTCGACCCCGGCGCCTCCGTCCGTCCGCCGAAGGCCCCGATGCGGCTGCCGAAGGCGATCTCGGTGCACGACATGGAGCGGCTGCTCGGCGCGGTCGACGGCGACGACCCCGTGCAGCTCCGGGACCGGGCGCTGCTCGAGCTCCTCTACGCCACGGGTGCGCGCATCTCCGAGGCCGTCGGGTTGTCCGTGGACGACGTCACGACGCTGTCCGGGCTCGACGACGCGGCCGACGAGGACACCGACGTCTCCGTGGTGCGGGTCACCGGCAAGGGGAACAAGCAGCGCATCGTGCCGCTCGGCAGCTACGCCCGGGCTGCGGTCGAGGCCTACCTGGTGCGGGCACGGCCGCTGTTCGCCGCGAAGGGGACCTCGACGCCGGCGCTGTTCCTCGGGGCCAGGGGTGCGCGGCTGTCCCGCCAGAGCGCCTGGCTCGTGATCCAGGCGGCTGCCGCTGGTGCCGACCTCGCCGAGCACGTGTCGCCGCACACCTTCCGGCACTCGTTCGCGACGCACCTGCTCGAGGGCGGGGCCGACGTGCGCGTGGTGCAGGAGCTCCTCGGGCACGCGAGCGTCGCGACGACGCAGATCTACACGATGGTGACGGCGGACATGCTGCGGGACGTGTACCAGACGGCGCACCCGCGGGCGCGGCGGTAGATCGGGGCGCTCGCCTGCCCGTGCGCTCGTGGGCGGCGTCGATGGAGCAGAAATGGTCGAGTCCTTCGGGGCGACTCGACAGTTACTGCTCCCTCGATGCCTGGGGCGGGCAGGCGGGCGGGCGGGCGGGCGCGTGCGGCGTCCGGCGTCAGAACATGTGGGACACGGCGACGACGCCCGTCGCCAGTGCCACGACCATCGCGGACGCCGACAGGCTCCGCGCGACCGGACGCCAGGGCCCCGTCGCGTTCGGGTGCACGAGCCCGGCGAGCCCGGCCGCGAAGCCGAGCACACTGCAGACACCCCAGGGGTTCAGCGCCAGGGAGACGACCGCCAGCACGACGGCCAGGAACGTCAGCGCACAGAAGCGCTGCGCGGCTCCGACGCCGTAGGCCCACGTGCGGCTCTCGGCCGGGTGGGCGAGCACCGAGAAGGCCGGGCCGGTGGGGGTCACGACGATGGGTCGGACCGCCTCGACCGGACGGCTCGGGAGCGGCCTGGTGGCCTCACCCCAGGCATGGCCGTCCCACCAGCGGAGACGGGCGGTCTCCCGGGGGTCCGGGAACCAGCCTGCGGCCGGCAGCGTCACGACGAGCTCCTGAGAACGGTGGAAGGTGCTCTCAGACGCTAGGACGACGCTGCCGCCTGCCCCAGTCCCAACCCGGGTGTCGGCAGGAAGGGGGACAGGCGGCCAGCGGGGCTCAGGCGGGGACGGGTACGGCGTCCACCTCGCGCATGACCGCGGCGACGGCGGCGAGCTGCCGGGCGTTGAAGTCGACGCCGAGCTGGTTCGGCACGGTGACGAGCACCGTGTCGGCAGCGTGGACCGCGGCGTCGGCGGCCAGCTCCGCGACGAGGTCCTCGGGCGAGCCGATGTACGAGCGGCCGAACCGGGCGAGACCGCCGTCGAGGTACCCGACCTGGTCGGAGCCCTCGGCCTGCGCACGGAGGCCGAAGTAGTGCTGCGACTCGTCGTCGATGATCGGGATGATGCTGCGCGACACCGAGACCCGGGGCGTGCGCTCCCAGCCCGACTCCGCCCAGACCCGACGGAAGCGCTCGATCTGCTCGGCCTGCAGTTCGTCGAACGGCACGCCGGTGTCCTCGGTGAGGAGGGTCGACGACATCAGGTTCATGCCCTGCTCGGCCGTCCACTCGGCGGTGGCACGGGTGCCGGCTCCCCACCAGATGCGGTCCCCGAGTCCGTCGGAGAGCGGCAGGATCGGGAGCGACCCCTCGGCGCCGGTCATCTGCGGGTTCGCGTTCGCCATCGGCTCGCCGGCGATCGCACGGCGGAAGACGCTGGTGTGCGCACGGGCAAGGTCGGCGCCGTTCGGGTCAGATACCTCGGGCACGTAGCCGAAGGACTGGTACCCGGCCTGCGCGGTCTCGGGTGACCCACGGCTCACGCCGAGCTGCAGTCGCCCGCCGGAGATGAGGTCGGTGGCCGCCGCCTCCTCCGCCATGTACAGCGGGTTCTCGTAGCGCATGTCGATCACGCCGGTGCCGATCTCGATGCGGCTGGTCTTCGCGGCGATCGCCGACAGGAGCGGGAAGGGGGCCGCCTGCTGCTGCGCGAAGTGGTGGACGCGGAAGTACGCGCCGTCCACCCCGGCCTCTTCAGCGGCCACCGCGAGGTCGATGCCCTGCAGCAGGGCCTCACGACCGCTGCGGACCCTCGACCCCGGCACGTCGCGCCAGTGTCCGAACGACAGGAACCCGATCTTCGTCATGTCGATGCAAACGCATCCGAGGACGTCGGCATTCCGCACGACTACGGTCGGCTCCATGGACTTCGACCCGCGCCAGGCGCTGACCGACGAGCGGGCGCGGTCCGAGAAGCTGCTGGCCGACGTCGAGCGGAGCATGCGCGACGTCAGCGACGCCCGAGACGGCGCGAACACGGACGACGAGCACGACCCCGAGGGTGCGACGCTCGCCTGGGAACGCGGCTCGCTCGGCGCGGTGCGGGACGACGCCCGCCGCCGGATCGGGCTGGTCGACGCGGCGCTGGCCCGGCTCGACGCGGGCACGTACGGGACGTGCGCGGTCGGTGGCGAGCCGATCCCGGAGGCGCGACTGGCGGCAGTCCCGTGGGCCGCGACCTGCGTCGCGCACGCGTGACGAGCCTCCCGTCCGGCGGCTGGTGACGTGACCCGGTCTGGAGGCTCGGCCCCCGTCCCCGACGGAGGCGACGGTCACCTGCTGCGCCGGTGATTCTCAGCCGCGGGCCCTACCGTTCCCGCATGGAGACGGACCGGGACCACCCCACTGCGAGCGCAGTCGAGGCTGCACGGCCGCAGCGGTTCCGGTGGTTCCACGACATGCGCTCCTGGATCCACGCTCGGCCGCACGTGCACCTGTTCTGGAAGGTGCTCATCGGCATCGTCGGCGGGCTCGTCGTCATCATCGGGCTCGTCCTGGTGCCGCTGCCGGGGCCCGGGTGGCTCGTCGTGTTCATCGGCCTGACGATCCTGGCCAGCGAGTTCCACTTCTTCCACCGGATCATCACGTGGCTCCGGGCGCAGCTCCACCGGTTCTGGGACTGGGCGAAGGCCCGCGGTCCCCGGTGGCTGCGCCGGATGGCCGACCGCAACAAGGCGGACGTCGACGCCGCACACGAGGACGCTCACCGGACCATGGGGCGACAGACCCGGACCGGGCACTAGCGCTCGGTCAGTGATCGTCCTGGTGCGGGGTTCACCACTCCGTGCGAGGTCGTGTCGGCGCACGGGGTGGTCAACCTCGCACCAGCTGGGGGAGGGCGCACGGTGCGGGCCCGCCGGCAGCGCCCGCGGGGTCAGTCGGCTGCGTTGGCGGTGCGGATCGAGCCGGTAGCGGTGCGCTCGAGGACCTCGGACGCGTGCTCCTCGACCACGGCGGCGTCCTTCGACACGAGCTGCAGCACGAGGGCGACCCCCGCGGCGATGACGATGAACGCGCCGTACCCGGCGATGACCGGCACGAGGCCGACCGTCGGCTCGAGCAGACCCCCGATGACGGCCGGCACGCCGAACGCCAGGTAGCTCACGACGTAGATCGTCGAGAGCAGTCCCGCACGGTGCGTCGGGGCAGCGGTCGCGAGCAGCATCCGGAGCGGCGCCTGGAACCCCGCGCCGAACCCGACGCCGGCGATCGCACTGCCGACCACCAGCCCGGGCAGGGAGTGCGCGAACACGAAGCCGACTGTCACGACCGGGCCGAGGATCAGCGCGACCAGGCCGATGAGCACGCCGATGCGGGCGTCGAGCCGCTGGATCGCGATGCCGGTCGCGGCACCGACGCCGGTGACGACGGCGATGAGGGCCCCGGCGGCGAAGTGGTTGTCGATGCCGAAGACCGCGCCGAGCGCCGAGGGCACCAGGGAGAGGAACAGGCCTCCGAGCGCCCAGCTCGCGACGAGGGAGCCGGCGACACCGCGGAACAGCCGGCGGGACGAGCGCGGCACGGCGATCGTCGGGCGGAGGGAGCGCAATGCTCCCGGACGCCGGGTGACCTGCTCGGGGACGATGACCAGTGCGACGAGCATGAGCACGAGGAGCACGCCGAACAGCAGGTAGACGAACTGCTCGGGCGCTGGGCCCCACTCGACCAGGGCACCGCTCGACAGGGCGCCGATGGCGAGGGCGATCGGCGGGACGGCTCCGTTCAGCACGCCGGCGAGGGTGGGGTGGCGCTCGAGCGAGTTGTCGATGAGCGCTGCGCCGAGGGCGCCGATGAGCAGCCCGACGGAGACGCCCTGCAGCACGCGGTCGAGGATGAGCGCCCCGAGGCCGTCCGCGACGGCGAACAGCCCGAGCGAGACGGCCAGGCCGATGCCGCCGGCCACGAGCACCGGCTTCCGCCCGACGTGGTCGGACAGCCGCCCGGCCACGAGCAGGCTCGCCAGCAGCCCGGCGACGTAGATCGCGAACACCGCGGTGAGCATGAGCGGGGTCAGGTGCCACTCGGCGGCGTACACCGGGTAGATCGGCGACGGCACGGCCGAGGACGCGAGCGACACGAGCAGCAGCGCCGCGATGATCCAGAACCCGGCGACCGAGCGAGTGGACTGCATGAGCGACCCTTCCGTAGTGCGAAACCCGTTGTGCGAGACCCGCTGTACGAGTCGGGTCGTACCGCATTGGTACAGCACGCCCCCAGTACGACGCAAGTCGTACTGCGAGGGGAACCCTGGTAGCGTCCCGTCCATGCCCGAGCGCGTGGATGCCCCCGAACGGCTGCCTCAGCCGTCGCCGGCCGAGATGGACCTGCCCGTCGTGCTGGACGCCCTGTCGGACCCGATCCGCCTGGCGATCCTGCACCGGTACCTCGTCGACGCCGCCGGTGGTGAGCGCTCCTGCGGATGGGTCGGCGTCGACCGGCCGAAGTCCACGCTGACGCACCACTTCCGCGTGCTGCGCGAGGCCGGGCTCCTCGAGCAGCACCTGGAGGGCCTGACCCGGATCAGCCGCGTGCGCGTCGAGGACGTGCAGCAGCGGTTCCCGGGCCTGCTCGACCTGGTCATGGCGTGGCAGGTCCCCGCAGCGCTGATGCGGGCGGACCTGGTCGCATGAGCACGTCCACGCTGCCCGAGATCGTCACCGACCCGGCCGTCACCACGGCCCTCGCCGCGGACCTGACCGCCGCGGGCTTCACCGTCGACGGGGTCGACGCGTTGTGGGGCGCCGACGCCGCCGAGGCGCTGCACCGCGGCAACCGGGTGCCCGCGCTGCGTGCGCTCGCCGCGCGGGACAGGTCCGCGCTCGGCACCCTGGCCACGCTGTTCGTGCTCGGCCTGCCGGTCGAGCGGACCGCGGCCGACGCGGCGTTCCCGACCGTGGGCGTCGACGGGCTCGTCGGCGCCGGCATCCTCCGATCGGAGGACGAGGTCCTCCGACCGGCCGTGGACCTGCGCCCGTACGCCTTCGTCGACGACGCGGGTGCCGGCAGCTGGTGGATCGTCTCGGACCTCGGGGAGCTCGCGCTCGGCGCCGCGCTCGACGAGGAGCACGTGCTCGGCATCGGCGGGGCCACGACCACGCTGAGCGGACTGCAGGTCCCCGTGCCCGTGCGCCGGGTGCTCGACCTCGGCACCGGGTGCGGCATCCAGGCGATGCACGCGCGACGTTTCGCCGACGAGGTCGTCGCCACCGACATCTCCCGCCGCGCCCTCGACATCGCCCGCTTCAACGCCGAGCTCAACGGCCTGGACGGCATCGAGTTCCGGCTCGGGTCGCTGTTCGAGCCGGTGGCGGGGGAGCGCTTCGACCGCATCGTCTCGAACCCGCCCTTCGTCATCACGCCCCGCTCCGAGGGCGTGCCGTCCTACGAGTACCGCGACGGCGGAATGGTCGGCGACGCGCTCGTCGAGACCGTGCTCCGCGGCCTCGCCGACCACCTGGAGCCCGGCGGCACCGCACAGCTGCTCGGCAACTGGGAGTACCACTGGGGCGTCGACGGCCTGGACCGCGTGCGGGCCTGGTTCGCGGACACCGACCTGGACGTCTGGGTCGTCGAGCGCGAACGCCAGGACCCGAACCGCTACGCCGAGACCTGGATCCGCGACGGTGGCACCAAGCCCGGTACGCCGACGTTCGACCACCTGGTCGGCGCCTGGCTCGACGACTTCCAGCAGCGCCGGGTCACCGGAGTCGGCTTCGGCTACGTCGTGGTGCGGAAACCCCGGACGGGAGGCCCGGCTGGGCTCCGGCGGTTCGAGCGCGTCCCCGAGACGCTCGGCTCCAACCCCGCGGGGCTCGGCGCCACGGTGGCTCGGGTCCTCGACGCTGCCGAGTGGCTGGCCGCGAACGACGACGTCGCGCTCGCCTCGGCGCACCTGCGGGTCGCGGGGGACGTGACCGAGGAACGGTTCTACTGGCCGGGCAACGACGACCCGACCGTGATGACGCTCGTGCAGGGCGGTGGTTTCGGTCGTCGCGTGGACGCCGACACCGCGCTGGCCGCGTTCGTCGGGGCCTGCGACGGGGAGCTCTCCGTGGCGGCGATCGTCGGGGCGCTCGCGCAGATCACCGGCGTGGACGAGCAGGCGCTCGCCGCGGACCTGCTGCCGGCCGCGCGGGACCTGGTGCTCGACGGGCTGCTGACCCCGGCCTGACACCCGGACGCACGAGACCCCGGACGCGCGTGGCGTCGTCCGGGGTCTCGTCGTGGTGTGGCTCAGGAGCGGTGGTCGCGCCAGGAGTGCTGCGGGTCGTAGCCCAGCAGCTCGCGGGCCTTCTCCGACGACAGCAGGGAGCTGACGCCGTCGATGTCCGAGCGGCGCTCGATGTCGGGCACGAAGCGCTCGACGAGCTCGAGCGTCGGGGTGTCCATCACCGTGTCGGGGCTGGCGATCACGAAGGCCTCGAACCCGGTGAGCTCGCTCTCGACGGCCTTGCGCACGGCCTGGGCGCCGTCGCGGGAGTCGATGTAGGACCACAGGTTGAAGGTCTTGGCCTCGGGGGTGGCGTCCCACGGGTACGACGGGTAGTCGGTCTCGTCCATGACGTTCGAGAACCGCAGCCCGATCATCTTCAGCGTCGGGTCCCAGCGCGTGAAGTGCCGGGCCATCTCCTCCTCGACGGCCTTGCCGAGGGAGTACGAGGACTGCGGGCGCACCGGGAAGTCCTCGTCGACGGGCAGGTAGGGCGGGTGGTGCTCGCCCATCGGGATGCCGAGCAGGGTCTCGCTCGACGCCCAGACCACGTTCCTGATCTTCGCCGCGCGGGCGGCGTGGAAGACGTTGATCGACGAGGTGACGTTGTTCGTGATGAGCGCCACGTCCGGGACCTGCCCGGGAGCGGGGACGGCAGCCAGGTGCACGACCGCGTCGACGTGGTCGTAGCGGTCGTCGACCCCGAGGAACGCGTTCAGCACCTGCCCGTAGTCGGTCAGGTCGATGCGGACGAACTGCACCCGTTCGGGCTTGTCGGGCGACGGGACCCGGTCGAGGAGGACCACGTCGTACCCGTGTTCGTCGAGGTCGCGCACCACCGCTCGTCCGAGCTTGCCGCTGCCGCCGGTCACCACTACGCGAGTCATCGCGCCTCCGCTCATCGTCGAGAATCCGTGCGCCCATCCTGCCGTGCGGGGGTGGACGCAACCAGGTACTGACGGTGCCCTGATGCGCCGGGGGTGCGCCGGGCCTCCTGGCCGGTCGTCAGGAGGCGGACGCGGCGGCGACCTCCGCGATCGCCAGCCGGGCGACCAGCTCGACGTGTGCGGCCATTTCGCGACTCGGGTCGAAGAGCCACTGGATCTGCATGCCGTCGGAGACGGCGAGCAGGACGCTCGTGAGCTGCTCGGGGTCGACGTCGGTCCGGAGCCGGCCGTCCTCCTGCATCCGGCGGAAGTCGGCGGTCATGATCCGGCGGACCTTGTCGTAGCGCTCGCGGAAGTAGTCGTGCGCGGGGTGCTCCGGGTCGGTGGCCGCAGCGGCGGACAGGTTGACGAACATCTGCACCAGGCCGGGGACCTCGGCGTTGTGGCGGACGATCGCGGCGAGGAGCTGGGCGGGGTCGTCGGCGTCGAGGTGGGTCGCGTCGTCGATCGCGTCGCGCCGCCGGAGGACCTCGACCCAGAGCTCGTCCTTGGAGTCGAAGTAGTGCAGGAGCCCGGCCTGCGTGAGCCCCACGGCCTCGGAGATGTCCCTGATGCTGGTGCGGTGGAAGCCCTGCCGCGCGACGAGTTCGAGCGCGACGGTGAGGATCGCCTCGCGCTTGGCGATGCCCTTCGCGTAGGAACCCCGTCGTGTCATGGCAGGACTGTACCGCCGCGTGCAGGGAGCAGTTCGCAGGTCCTGAGCACTTGCCCATCCGCTTTCCGCGCCATTACCAGATCCATTCACTAGCATGGACACCAGCGTCAGGCGGCTGGTTACCGTCGACGCGCGCACCACCGAAGGACCACCGCGCGTGCGAAGCGGCCTCCTGATCCGGCCGACGAGCCCCGGTGGTCCCGGTGCGCCAGATGCGCCCTCGCGTTCTCGCGGGGGCGCATCGTTCGTCCAGCCCGTCGTTCGTCCAGCCCGGGAAAAAGTGGTGACAGAAGGTCACAATGCACTGGGAGCAGCGTCCCCCGATTGTGCCGAACCGCCCGACAGGTGGAACGATGGGTGCACCATCTCGGCCGGATCAGGGGCGAGATGGTCGTCCGGCGGGGGACCCGAGCCTCACCGACTCGTGCGGGCCCCCGCCGGATGCCATCGTCATCCGTGCAGGTGCGGCGCGATCTGCTCGGCGATCACGGTCAGGATGCGCTCGTGCGACGCTGCGTCGCCGTTCGCCGGCAGGGTGATCACGAGCTCGTCTGTCGCGGTGACGGCCGGGTCGGCGCGCAGGGTGTCCACGATCGCCGCGGGCTCCCCGGAGACGACCGTGCTGAAGCGGAACGGCGGGGTGCCGGACAGGGGGCGTCCCTCGTCGTCCATGCCCGAGGCGTAGCTGGTGAGGAACTCCTCGTGGACCTCGCGGTCGTGGTCGTCGAGCAGCGGGACGACGATCCGGCCGACGGCGACCTTCGGGGTGCGCCCGACGTGCGTGCCCGCTGCCTGGAGTTCGGCGAAGCGGGCGCGGTAGGCCTCGATCTGCGCCGCCTGTGCCACGGCGAAGGACTCGCCGGTGTCCTCGGTGTTGAGGGTCGAGCAGTGCAGCAGGAGCCCCTTCTCCGCCGTGCGCACCGCGGTGCCCATGCTGCCGCCACCCCACCAGACCCGGTCGCGGAGCTCGGGGCTCAGCGGCTGCAGCGTGAGGTCGGTGCCCTCGGGGATGCTCTCGTAGCCCTTGCCCGAGGTGCCGAGGGGCTTGCCGTCGAGGACCTCGAGCAGTCGCGCAGCGCGGGCCTCGGCCTCGTCGCGGAAGCTCCGCTCGACGCCGCCGAACACCGGGTCGAGGATCGGGCCGTAGCCGGCGATCCCCGTGCTGATGCCGAGCTGCACGCGGCCGCCGCTGAGCAGGTCGACCGTGCTGGCGTCCTCGGCGAGGCGGACCGGGTCCTCGTAGCGCATGCCGAGGACCGCGGTGCCGAAGCCGATCGTGCTGGTCCGCTGCGCCGCGGCGGCGAAGAACGTCATCGGGCTCGTGAGGAACGGCTCGAAGTGGCGACCGCGGACCCACCCGGTGCCGTACCCGAGCCGCTCGGCGGTCTCGAAGAGGCGGAGGCCGTCCTCCAGGGCGGCGGCCGCGCCGGCGGCGCCCCCGTGGTTGGGGACGAAGGACAGGAAGCCGAGTTCACGCACGGGTCGAGTGTATGCGGCTGTATGGATCTGTGGAAGGTGCGGTGTCTGTCCACGGATGTGGAGCCTCCCGACCGTCGGCGGTGGTGGGGCTGGGAGGATGGGGGCATGACCGACGTCACCACCTCTGCTCCGCTCGTCGCCGCGATGCCGGCGGCCCCCGGCGGTGTCGTCGACCCCGACGCCGTCTACCAGGCCTTCGCTGACTGGGCGGAGTCGAGCGGACGGCCGCTGTACCCGGCGCAGGACGAAGCCGTCATCGAGCTGGTGTCCGGGGCGAACGTCGTCCTCAGCACGCCGACCGGCACCGGCAAGTCGCTCGTGGCGGCCGGTGCGCACTTCGCGGCGCTCGCCGAGGGCAAGCGGAGCTACTACACCGCACCGATCAAGGCGCTGGTGTCGGAGAAGTTCTTCCAGCTCGTGGACCTGTTCGGCGCCCACAACGTCGGCATGGTCACGGGGGACTCCAGCGTCAACGCGGACGCCCCGATCGTGTGCTGCACGGCGGAGATCCTCGCGAACCTCGCGCTCCGCCAGGGCCCAGACGCGGACGTCGACGTCGTGGTCATGGACGAGTTCCACTTCTACGGCGACGCCGACCGCGGCTGGGCATGGCAGGTGCCGCTGCTCGTGCTCGAGCGTGCGCAGTTCCTGCTCATGTCGGCAACGCTCGGGGACGTCACCACGATCGCGGACGACCTCTCGCGGCGCACGGGGCGGCCGACCGCCAGGGTGACCGGCGTCTCGCGGCCGGTGCCGCTGGAGTACGAGTACGTGATGACCCCGGTGCAGGAGACCGTCGAGCGGCTGCTGGAGGAGGGCAAGGCGCCGGTCTACATCGTGCACTTCGCCCAGGCCGCCGCGCTGGAGCGTGCGCAGGCCCTCATGTCCGCCAAGGTCGCATCGCGCGAACGCCGCGACCAGATCGCGGAGGCCATTGCCACCTTCCGCTTCAGCGCCGGGTTCGGGCAGACGCTCTCACGCCTGATCCGCGCCGGCATCGGGGTGCACCACGCGGGGATGCTGCCGAAGTACCGGCGGCTCGTCGAGCAGCTGGCGCAGCGCGGGTTGCTCCCCGTGATCTGCGGCACGGACACCCTCGGCGTGGGCATCAACGTGCCGATCCGCTCGGTGCTGCTCACCGGGCTGACCAAGTTCGACGGCACCCGGATGCGCCAGCTGTCCGCGCGGGAGTTCCACCAGATCGCGGGGCGTGCCGGTCGCGCTGGCTACGACACCGAGGGCGACGTCGTCGCCGAGGCGCCGGAGCACGAGATCGAGAACGCCCGGTCGGTGGCGAAGGCCGGGGACGACCCCAAGAAGAAGAACAAGATCAAGCGCAAGAAGGCCCCGGAGGGCTTCGTGTCGTGGGGTCAGGCGTCCTTCGAGCGGCTCATCAACGCCGAGCCCGAGCCGATGGTGTCGCGGATGCGGATCACGCACGCGATGGTGCTCGCCGTCGTGGGCCGAGCGGACGACGCGTTCGAGGACGTCCGCTCGCTCGTGTTCGACAACCACGAGCCGCGGTCCCGCCAGCTCGACATGGCTCGTCGTGCGCTGACGATCGCCCGCACGCTGATCAACGCCCGGGTGATCGAGAAGGTGGACGGCGCGTACCGCGTGACCGTCGACCTGCAGTCGAACTTCGCCCTGAACCAGCCGCTGTCGCCGTTCGCGCTGGCCGCGTTCGAGCTCCTGGACCCCGAGTCGCCGACGTACGCGCTCGACATGGTCTCCATCGTCGAGGCCACCCTCGACGACCCCCGCGCGATCCTGTCGCAGCAGCAGTTCAAGGAGCGCGGGGAGGCCGTCGCGCGGATGAAGCAGGAGGGCATCGAGTACGAGGAGCGCATGGAGCTGCTCGAGGAGGTCACCCACCCGAAGCCGCTCGACGAGCTCCTGACCGCCGCGTACGAGGCCTACGCCGCAGAACAGCCGTGGGTGCTCGACTTCACGCTGTCGCCCAAGTCCGTCGTCCGCGACATGTACGAGCGCGCGATGACCTTCGGCGACTTCGTGCGGTTCTACCAGCTCACCCGGTCCGAGGGGCTCGTGCTCCGCTACCTCTCCGACGCCTACCGCACCATGCGCCAGACCATCGCGGACGAGCAGCGCACGCAGGAGCTCGACGACCTGATCGAGTGGCTCGGGGAACTGGTGCGCCAGGTCGACTCGTCGCTGGTCGACGAGTGGGAGGCCCTGATGAACGGGGACGTGGCGCTCGCCGAGGCCGAGCACGCGGAGATCACGCCGCCCCAGCCCGCGCGGCTCACCGGCAACGTCCGGGCGTTCCGGGTACTCGTGCGGAACGCGCTCTTCCAGCGGGTGCTGCTCGCTGCGAACGACGACATCGACGCGCTCGGCGAGCTCGACGCCCCCGCCGGGTTCGACCGCGCTGCCTGGGACCTGGTGCTCGAGGAGTACTACGACGAGCACGACACCATCGGGATCGATGCCGACGCCCGCTCGATGCAGTACCTCGACCTGTCCGAGCAGGGGCGCACCTGGCGTGCACGGCAGATCTTCGCGGACCCGGCGGGTGACAAGGACTTCGGGTTCTCGGCGACGATCGACCTCGACGCGTCGGACGAAGCGGGCGAGGCCGTCGTGCGGGTCACCGAGATCGGACGGTTCGACGGGTGGACCGAGGTCGACGTCGACTGAGCGGCCGGGCGACGGGCGGCCGGGCGTCGGGATGGCCGGCGTCGGCCGTTCGGGGGTGTGCCGGAAGCCCCGCGCGCGGGTAGCGTCTGCGGCGCCACCTACCGGAAGGAATGCGACATGCGCATCGGCTCCAGCATCGCCCTGATCGTCATCGGCGCGATCGTCGCCTTCGCGCTGGACATCCAGCTCGCCGGCATCGATCTCCGACTCATCGGCTACATCCTGATGGCCGCGGGCGTCGTCCTGCTCATCATCAGCCTGGCGGTGGCCTTCGGCGGCCGTCGCACGACCACGACCACGCGCTCGGGTGTCGACCCGGCCTCGGGGGAGCAGATCACCCGTCAGGACCGCCGCGACGGCACCTACTGATCAGCTACCGGCTGATCGACACTGCGTGACCGACGGGTCCGGGCTCTCGAGCTCGGGCCCGTCGCAGCGTCGCCAGGGCGCCGGTACACCGGACTTCGTTCTCGCCGCTGACGAACGGATCCGTCACGGCGATTCTGGAACTCGGTCGTACGGAGCCGCGAAGCCGCGACGGCACCTCCTGACCGACACGCAGCCGAGGGCCTCCGGCCATGACGGGCAGTGCAACGGGAGCTGTAACGACCGTCAAGCCAGAGGCCCTCGCTGTGGGTCCGGGCGACCTGACTAGCGCGCGTCGACCGTGAAGGTCTTCGTGCCGCCGGCCATGTGGAGCGTGAACGTCCGCACCGAGCCGGTACCGACGACGATCTGCCGCGTGACGCTCCGGCCCTCGATGAAGCCACCGGTGACGTAGCCGCCGCTCTCGTCCGAGATCATGAACTGCGCACCGATCGGACCCGAGATGGTGATGGCAGCGCGGCCCCCCGCGACCGTACCCACCGAGACGTCTCCGACGACCGAGTCGCCCGGCTGGTCCGGGCCGCCGGGCTGGTCGGGGTTGCCGGGCTCGACCGGGACCTCGGGCTCTTCGCCCGGGTTGCCCGGCTCCGGCGTCACCGGCTGCTCCGGGTCGGGCGCCTCGGCGGAGTTGACGACCACCGTGGTGGAGCCGACGACCTCGTAGTTCTCCTTGAGGGAGACGGTGTACTTCGTCGAGACACCGGCGGGGGCCTCGACCGAGACGTTCTTGGCGGTGTCACCGAGCACACCGCTGCCGGCCCAGTGACCGGCTGCGTCCGTGACGCTGTAGGTCTGGCCGGCCTTGCCGCTCACGGCGAGCGTCGCGTAGCCGTGGGCGTACCCGGCCACGACGACCTTCGGGGCGCTGCCCTGGTCACCGGGGTCACCCGGGTCGCCGGGCGTGCCCGGGTCCTCGGTGCGGGTGTCGACGGACCAGGGGGTGTCGACGCGCTCGCCGTCGAGGACCGAGGTCACCGTGAAGTTCGTCACGCGGTTGTCGTCGACACGGATGGAGACGGTGTTGGTACCGCTCGCCGGGATCCGCACGCTGGTGAGGCGACGGGCATCGTCCTCGAAGCGGACGAGGGTGCCCGGCGTCCCCGTGACGCCGACGAGGACGGACCCGCTGGAGTACGAGATGACGGAGGTCTGCACGGGGGAGACAGCGCGGGTCGAGCTGTTCGACGCGGAACCAGCAGTGGTCGAGTGGGCGGGAGCGGCGTTCGCGGCGCCGGACCCGAAGGCCACGGAGGCCAGGACGAGACCCGTGGCGCAGGTGGCCAGGGCGAGGGACTTCTTCGAGGGATGCAACTGACGTTCTTTCGTTCAGGGGCACTCCGAGGTGACGGAGTCCGCTGAGTATACGAGATGAGAAATGTCAGCACGGGACCGAGGAGCGAGCGCTCCGTGTCGGTCAGAACAGGGTCGCGGGCGGGGTCGCCTCGGGCAGCGCTGCCGGTTCCTCGACCTCGACGCCCGGCCAGCCCGGACCAGTCGGCACGTCGGTGCGGTTCTGGTACGCCGTCGCGGCACCACGGGCGCGGACGTCGGCGGCCTCGTTCATCTCGTGGCCCATGTGTCCGCGGACCCACTCGAAGGTGACCTTGCGGCCCTGCAGCTCGGCGTCGAGCTCCTTGATGATCTCGACGTTCAGGACGGGCTTGCCGTCGGCCTTGCGCCAGTTCTTCCGCTTCCATCCCGCGAGCCACTCGGTGCAGGCCTTGATGGCGTACTGGCTGTCGCAGAGGATGTGCAGCGGCTCGCCGGTGTCCTTCGTGGCGCGGAGCAGCTGCAGCACGGCGGTGAGCTCGCCCTGGTTGTTCGTGCCACGTGGCCACCCACCAGCGGCCCAGCGGTCGTCGTCGACGTACCAGGCCCAGCCGGCCGGACCGGGGTTGCCGAGGGCGGAGCCGTCAGCTGCTGCGACGATCGTCACGGGGGACCTCCTGAGGTGGGGCGAGTGCCCGACAACGGTAGCGGACCCGGGGAGGTGCGCCGAGCCTCCCGGCCTGGACCGCAGGCCGAGCCGGACGGCCGCGCGTCAGCGGGCGGACGCCTCGTCGAGGGCCGACATCATCGCCTGCCCGTCGGGGACGTCCCAGAAGGCGGTCGAACGCGGCCCGAAGAAGCCGTCGAGCCCGGTGTTGGCGTAGATCGCCTGCGCGTTGTTGGTACCGAAGAAGGCCCTGGCACCGGAGTTCCCTGTCTCCCACTGCACGGAGCAGTGGTCACGGCCGCGGGACCAGTGCACGCTCCGGTCCGTTCGACGGACGTCGGTCTCGCGGGTGCTGCGGCCGTTTGTGACGAACACGCGGCGGTCGGTGACGGCGTACACCTCGGTGCGCTTGCGGTGTCGTTTGACGAGGAAGCGGCCCACCAGCATGTGCAGGCCGATGAGGACGAAGACGCTGCTGAGGACCAGGACGAACGAGGGTCCCTCCGCCACCGTTTCGGGCACCATCGTGAACATCACGATCCCGCACCACAGCAGGCTGAACGGGATGAGGAAGCCGTCCCGTCCGGTGAGGAGGACGCGGGGGTCGCTCTGCCCCACCCACAGCAGGCGCTCGCCGCTTCGGAGCTGTTCGGAGGCCAGGGCACGAGGATCCATCACGCATCGACCGTACCGATCCCGCCGTCCCCCGTCCGACCCCCAGAACTGGGAACGCAGGGGCGTCCCCCGCCTAGCGTCGGCGGGGACGAGAGGAACACCATGAGCAACGACATCGCAGGCCCCGAGCACTCCGACGACCGCGACCGCTCCGAGGCGCTGACGAACGCTGCGCACTCCGACGACGTCGACGGCGTCAGCGAGCGCGAGCAGCGGGCTGCCGACACGTCCTACAGCCCCTCGAGCGAGCGGGAGATGGACGCGTCGCAGACCCTGCAGCGCGACGACGACGACCTGCGCGAGGACGGCATCGACCCCTCGCGGATCGTCGCGGCCCCCGGGACCGGTGGCGCCGACGACGCGGGCGACATCGAGCCCGAGCCCGGCGACCTGCACCTGCCGTGGCAGTCGGAGAGCAACTGACCCCTGCCGCTACGACACCGAGTCCGGGTGGGAGCCCGTCCGCTGCCCGGACTCGAGCGTCGCGATCGCGGCCAGGTCGTCGTCGCTGAGGACGAAGCCGTCGACGTCGAGGTTCGCCCGGATGCGCGAGGGCGTCACCGACTTCGGCAGGACGACGACCCCCTGCTGCACGTTCCACCGCACGAGGACCTGCGCCACGCTCACTTCGTGGGCCTCTGCGATGCGGGTCAGGACCGGGTCGTCGACGAGCCGTCCCCGCCCGAGCGGCGACCATGCTCCCGTCACGATGTCGTGCTGCGCGTGGAACGCCATGAGCTCGTGCTGGGGCAGCCACGGGTGCCGCTCCACCTGGTTCAGCGCCGGCACCTCGCCCGTCTCGGCGATGAGACGCTCGAGGTGCGGCACCTGGAAGTTCGAGACACCGACGCTCCTGGCACGCCCGCTCGCCCGGAGCTCGACGAGGGTGCGCCAGGTCTCGACGTAGCGGTCGTTCGCGGCGGCCGGCCAGTGGATGAGGTAGAGGTCGACCGCGTGGAGCCCGAGCCGGTCGAGGCTGGCGTCGAACGCCCGCAGGGTCGCGTCGCGCCCCTGGTGGTCGTTCCACACCTTGGTGGTCACGAAGACGTCGTCGCGGTCCAGCCTGGAGGCTCGGATCGCCTTCCCGACACCACGTTCGTTCCCGTACATCTCGGCCGTGTCGACGTGGCGGTAGCCCGCGTCGAGGGCGATGCCGACCGCGGTCTCGGCGTCCGCGTCGTCGACCTTGTACACGCCGAAGCCGACGGCGGGGACGGACTTGCCGTCGCGGAGGGGGATGGAGGTGACCATGCGTCCATCCTGCCGGGCGGGGCGGAGGCGGGACGAGCCTCCAGTCCGGATCTGTGGACGATGCGTGCTCGTCGACCGGTGTGGAGGAGCGCGTTCCTTCCCATCACGCTCGCGGTGGGAAGCGGTTCCGCGCGTTGCGGGTCGGAACGTTCGACCTCCTACGCGCGTTTCAATTCGCTCCGCGGGATTCCGCTTGCGGCGCGCGAGAAGGGGGAGCGCGGGAGGGGGAGCGCGGCAGGGGAGCGCGGGGACCGGACCGCACCACCCCTCAGGACGGCAGGGTGACCGGCTCGGTGTCGGGGAGGGGGCTGGCGTCGCGGCCGCGCAGGTCGGGGAGCCAGCGCTTCGCGACCAGCGGCAGGAGCACCCCGACGAACGCCGCTGCTGCCCCGACCGCCAGGCCACCCGTGGCCCCGTGCGTGTCGATGAGGAAGCCGGCGACCGCTGATCCGCCCGCGGCACCGATCAGCTGCCCGGTGCCCATCCAGCCGTAGGCCTCGGCGGTGTCGGAGAACTTCACCGTGGCGGACACCGAGCCGAACATCACGGCGAGGGCCGGCGCGATGCCACCACCGGCGATGAGGAGCGCGAACGCCAGCCACCAGAACCCGGTGCCGAACGTGGCGAGGCCCAGGCCGATGAAGACGACGAGCATGCGCGTCCAGAGCGTGTTCGGCGAGATCGGGCGGTGGCCGAACGCCAGGCCCCCGACGAGCGAGCCGATCGCGAAGATCGCGAGGACGATGCCGGCGTTCGGGCTGCCCTCGCCGAAGGCGCTGATGACGCCGGCCTCCACCGCGGCGCACGCGCCGATGAGGAGCAGGCCGGTCAGGGTGGCCACGACGACCGACGGACGCTTCATCACGACGCCGAACGCGCGCTTGGACCGGGGGATGCGCACGCGGCCGAGCTCGGGGGAGGCGATGAACCAGGTCCCGCCGACGACGAGGAAGACCATCGCGACGACGATCGCCTCGACGGTGCCGATCTGCGTCGCGACGAACGTGGTGATGACCGGGCCGGCGACCCAGATGAGCTCCTGGGCGCTGGCGTCGAGCGAGAACAGGGGTGTGAGCTGCTTCGACGTCACCATCTTCGGGTAGATGGTGCGCACCGCGGGCTGCACGGGCGGCACCGCCAGCCCGCCGAGGAACCCGATCACGACGTACGCCCACAGGGGCATCAGCACGAACGCGATGACCGCCATGCTCGCGAGCGCGACGATGCTGGTCAGGACCAGGACGGGGCGCATGCCCCAGCTGCCCATCCACCGGCTGGTGAGCGGGCCGGCGATGGCCTGGCCGACGCTCGTGGTGGCGAGCACGAGACCCGCGGAGCCGTACGAGCCGAAGATGTGCTCGACGTGCAGCAGGTAGGCGAGCGAGAGCATCCCGAACGGGAAGCGCGCGGTGAGCTGGGCAGCGATCACACGGCCGACGCCGGGGGTCTTCAACAGGTTGCCGTACGCGCTCACGCAACGAGTGTACGGACCGGACGGGGCGCTCCGGGGCGTGTGTCACCCGACCGGGGGAGGGGGCTTCGGACGGGGCCCGGGACCCGGTTCTCAGACACGCCGACGAGGGGGTACGAACGGGCCGTTTCCACACCTCGGGACAACCCCCTCCACAGGCTGTTGGCAGTGTCGGTGGTGCGGGGCAGACTGGCGGAAATCCGGGGCTGTGGGGAATCCACAGACTGTGGATGGCGTTGTGGAAACTACAGGGGTGTAACACTTCCTCTAGTGGTCCACCCGGGCATCGGGCACAACATGTAGTAGCGTCGTGCTCAGCACAGCACCAGAACTTCGGGCTCCGAACGGGGTCGAGAACAAGGGGAGAACATGGCCGTCATCGTCTACACCAAGCCGTCTTGCGTCCAGTGCACCGCCACGTACCGGGCCCTCGACAACAAGGGCATCCAGTACGAGGTGCACGACGTCTCGACGGACGACGCCGCCCTCGAGCACGTCAAGAGCCTCGGCTACATGCAGGCCCCCGTCGTCGTGACCGACGACGACCACTGGTCGGGCTTCCGCCCCGACAAGATCGCGACCCTCAGCGCCGAACTGGCGTAGGGCCACCACCGTCCGGCGGACGGTGGGTCGAACTCGATCAGGAGGCTCGACTCACCACCCGTCAGACACCCCCGGTCCGTCTGTCCGCACCTGACAAAGGAGCGACACCATGAGCCGACTCGTCTACTTCTCGAGCGTGTCCGGGTACACCGCGCGCTTCATCGAGAAGCTCGGCCGCGACGCGGACCGGATCCCGCTCTACCCGAGCGAACCGTTCCTGCACGTGGACGAACCGTATGTCCTCGTCCTCCCCACCTACGGTGGCGGCAACGGCGAGGGAGCGGTCCCCAAGCAGGTCATCAAGTTCCTGAACGACGGACACAACCGGTCACTGATCCGGGGCGTCATCGTCGGCGGGAACACGAACTTCGGTGAGGCCTACGGCCTCGCGGGTGACGTGGTGTCACGCAAGTGCCACGTGCCCGTGCTCTACCGCTTCGAACTCTTCGGCACGCCTGACGACGTGTCGGCGGTCAACTCAGGATTGGATGCATTTTGGACGCAGCAGTTGCAGACGTCGATCTGACGTCGCCGACGACGGGGATGGACTACCACTCCCTCAACGCGATGCTCAACCTCTACGACGCGGACGGCAACATCCAGTTCGACAAGGACCGCGAAGCTGCCAAGCAGTTCTTCCTGCAGCACGTCAACCAGAACACCGTCTTCTTCCACAACCTGAAGGAGCGGCTGGACTACCTGGTCGAGAACGAGTACTACGAGCAGGCGACGATCGACCTGTACTCGATGGACTTCATCCAGCGGCTCAACGACCTGGCGTACTCGAAGAAGTTCCGGTTCCAGACGTTCCTCGGTGCGTTCAAGTACTACACGAGCTACACGCTCAAGACGTTCGACGGCAAGCGCTACCTCGAGCGCTTCGAGGACCGCGTCGTGATGACCGCGCTCGGCCTGGCGCAGGGCAACGAGCAGCTCGCGATCGACCTCGTCGAGGAGATCGTCGCCGGCCGCTTCCAGCCCGCCACCCCGACGTTCCTCAACACCGCGAAGGCCCAGCGCGGCGAACTCGTCTCCTGCTTCCTCCTCCGCATCGAGGACAACATGGAGTCGATCTCCCGCGGGATCAACTCCTCGCTGCAGCTCTCGAAGCGCGGCGGCGGCGTGGCCCTGCTGCTCTCCAACATCCGTGAGGCCGGCGCCCCGATCAAGCAGATCGAGAACCAGTCCTCGGGCATCATCCCCGTGATGAAGCTGCTGGAAGACTCCTTCTCCTACGCGAACCAGCTCGGTGCGCGTCAGGGTGCCGGTGCGGTCTACCTCAGCGCCCACCACCCGGACATCATGAAGTTCCTCGACACCAAGCGCGAGAACGCCGACGAGAAGATCCGCATCAAGACGCTGTCCCTCGGCGTCGTCGTGCCGGACATCACGTTCGAGCTCGCGAAGAACAACGAGGACATGTACCTGTTCTCGCCGTACGACGTCGAGAAGGTCTACGGCGTCCCCTTCGGCGACGTCCCGATCTCCGAGAACTACCGCGCGATGGTCGACGACTCGCGCATCAAGAAGACGAAGATCAAGGCGCGCGAGTTCTTCCAGACCATCGCGGAGATCCAGTTCGAGTCGGGCTACCCGTACATCGTGTTCGAGGACACGGTGAACAAGGCCAACCCGATCAAGGGCCGGATCAACATGTCGAACCTGTGCTCGGAGATCCTGCAGGTCAACACCCCGACCACCTTCAACGAGGACCTCTCGTACAAGGAGATCGGCAAGGACATCTCCTGCAACCTCGGCTCGCTGAACATCGCGCTGACGATGGACTCGCCGGACTTCGGCAAGACCATCGAGACCGCCATCCGCGGCCTGACCTCGGTCTCGCAGATGTCCCACATCACCTCGGTCCGTTCCGTTGAGGACGGCAACGACAAGTCGCACGCCATCGGTCTCGGCCAGATGAACCTGCACGGCTACCTGGCTCGTGAGCGCGTGTTCTACGGCTCCGACGAGGGCATCGACTTCACGAACATCTACTTCTACACGGTGCTGTTCCACGCCCTGCGCGCCTCGAACAAGATCGCCATCGAGACCGGGGAGACCTTCGACGGCTTCCGCGACTCGAAGTACGCGTCGGGTGAGTTCTTCGACAAGTACACCGACCAGGTCTGGACGCCGGCCACCCCTCGCGTCGCGTCGCTGTTCGACAACGCGAACATCACCATCCCGACGCAGGACGACTGGAAGGCGCTGAAGGCGTCCATCCAGGAGCACGGCATCTACAACCAGAACCTGCAGGCCGTCCCGCCGACCGGTTCGATCTCGTACATCAACCACTCGACGTCGTCGATCCACCCGATCGCGTCGAAGATCGAGATCCGCAAGGAAGGCAAGCTCGGCCGCGTCTACTACCCGGCGCCGTTCATGACGAACGACAACCTGGACTACTACCAGGACGCGTACGAGATCGGTGCCGAGAAGATCATCGACACGTACGCCGCGGCGACGCAGCACGTGGACCAGGGCCTGTCCCTGACGCTGTTCTTCAAGGACACCGCCACCACGCGTGACATCAACAAGGCGCAGATCTACGCATGGCGCAAGGGCATCAAGACGATCTACTACATCCGTCTGCGCCAGCTCGCACTCGAGGGCACCGAGGTCGAGGGCTGCGTCAGCTGCATGCTGTGACCTCCGGTCGCTGACGCGACCGCCCCCGGCCTGGAGGCGCGGTGCCAGCCCGCACCGCGCCTCCCGGCCTTCGATTCGTCACCATCTCAATTCCGGAAGAAGCAATGACTCTCACCGACCCGGTCCACGCCACCGGCAAAGCCGTCCCGCTGATCCGTTCGGTCAGCGCGATCAACTGGAACCGCATCCAGGACGAGAAGGACGTCGAGGTCTGGAACCGCCTCGTCAACAACTTCTGGCTGCCCGAGAAGGTGCCGCTGTCCAACGACGTGCAGTCGTGGAACACCCTCACGCCGGAGGAGCAGCAGCTCACCATGCGCGTGTTCACCGGTCTGACGCTCCTCGACACCATCCAGGGTACCGTCGGCGCGATCAGCCTGATCCCCGACGCGATCACCCCGCATGAGGAGTCCGTCTACACGAACATCGCGTTCATGGAGTCGGTGCACGCCAAGAGCTACTCGTCGATCTTCTCGACGCTGGCGTCGACGCCCGAAATCGATGACGCCTTCCGCTGGTCCACGGAGAACGTGAACCTGCAGAAGAAGGCCCAGATCGTCCTCGACTACTACACCGGCGATGACCCCCTGAAGCGCAAGGTCGCGTCGACGCTGCTCGAGTCGTTCCTGTTCTACTCGGGCTTCTACCTGCCGATGTACTGGTCCTCGCGTGCGAAGCTCACCAACACCGCTGACCTGATCCGCCTGATCATCCGCGACGAAGCCGTCCACGGGTACTACATCGGGTACAAGTTCCAGAAGGGGCTCGAAGGAGCCTCGGAAGAGCGCAAGCAAGAGATCAAGGACTACACGTTCAGCCTGCTGTTCGAGCTGTACGAGAACGAGATCCAGTACACGCAGGACCTCTACGACCAGGTCGGGCTGACCGAGGACGTCAAGAAGTTCCTGCACTACAACGCCAACAAGGCGCTGATGAACCTGGGCTACGAGCCGATGTTCCCCAAGGAGACGACGGACGTGAACCCGGCGATCCTGTCGGCGCTGTCGCCGAACGCGGACGAGAACCACGACTTCTTCTCGGGGTCGGGCTCGTCGTACGTCATCGGCAAGGCGGAGAGCACTGAGGACGAGGACTGGGACTTCTGATCCTGGTTTGACTCGTGGGAACGCCCCGCTGGCTTCGGCCGGCGGGGCGTTGGGTGTCGTATGGCACCCTGCAGATAACAAGGCGGCGCACCTGACGGTGTGCCGCCTTCGTTCATGGTCAGCCGCGGAGGAGTCCCTGGGCGCGCTCAATGCGGTAGCGAAGCCCTTCTTGGAACTTCTCGTCCTGGCTGACCTGTTCGATGTGGCTGGCAATCGCCGCTCGGATGACGTCCGAAACGGCTTGATTCTCGACACTAGCGACAGTTTCGAGTTGGTCGGCTTGTTCGGCCGACAGACGGATGGTCATTGCTTTCTGCCCGGACATGCTGACAATCATGCCACCGAGGCCTGTGAACATCAACCAACCAAGGTGCCGCGGTGCGTTGATGTCGTGGTATCATGGTGTCAAGCAACCGACGACTGAGGAGTACAGCATGGACGCACACGCAGAAGCGCGAGCGAAGCAGATCACGATTCACATCGACACGCAGCCCTACCGAGTGGCGGCTGGCCCGACCCTGGTCGCGGCGCTCCGCGCGCTGACGGAGCCACCGGTCCTGGCAGAGAAGGACCTTTGGCTGGACATCGACGACGAGCAGGACCAGAAGCTGGATCCCGCCAGCACAATCACGGCGGTCGAGGGGATGCGGTTCTTCACGGAGATCGACGCGATCGTGATCCGTATCGACCGGGTCGAGTACGAGGTGTTCGAACGCAAGATGACCGGCGCGCAGCTGCGGGTCGTCCCGAGCCCGGACGTAGCGGCGGACCGGCACCTGTGGCTGGACGTGCCGGATAAGCGTGACGTGAAGGTGCAGGACGAGGACATCATCCGCCTGCACGACGGCATCCGCTTCTTCACCGCCCCCGGGCGCATCAACCCCGGCCAGCCCGACATGGCGAACACTGGCGCCGATGGATCTGGCTTCTCGGAGCTCGACGAGAGGGACGGAGCGTGATGCTCCCGCTCCCGGACCGCGAGTTCCTCGAACGGTCCGGGATCACCTATCGGGTCTTCGACGACAGCACCGGGATGCTGAGTGTGGAACTGATCGACTTCCCCTTGCCGGAGGGGCTGAGTACCACGCACGCGAACGTCTTGTTCCGGCTGTCGATGAGCTATCCCGACACGCCTCCGGACATGTGGTGGGTCATTCCCCACCTCACTCCGGCGACCGGCGGGATGATTGCGGCGACGGAGCTCATCGAAACATACGATGGGCGTAGCTGGCAGCGCTGGTCCCGGCACCTCGATCCCGCATCCTGGCGCTCCGGGATCGACAGCTTGGAGAGCTATGTGCGGCTGTTGCGCACCGAGCTGACGACGGCCGCGTCGGGGAACGTGGCCGCATGAGCGCCGTTCTGCGCATCACAGCCGCCCTGCACGCGGAGCTGTTGACAATGGCCACTGACCCGGTGGAGACCGGGGCGGTTCTCCTTGCCAACCAGTACACGACCCCCGCCGGTGGCGGGCGAGGGGAGCGGACGGTTCTGCTTGGGGTCGAGCTGGTGGCGGTGCCAGCGGATGCTTACGAGGTCCGCACGGACCGGTCCTTGCAGATCACCTCCGAAGGGTACGTGCACGCTCTCAAGAGCGCCCGCCAGCGCGGTCTGGTGGCGGTATGGGTACACAGCCACCCCGGCGATGGCGCCATCCCCCGACCCAGCACCCACGACCGCCGCGTGAACACCGCGCTCGAGGAGCTGTTCGCGGATCGCACCGACACCGGCCAGTATGGGTACCTCATTGTCAGTCACGACGGCAACACCTTGACCTTCACCGGCGAACTCACCGGACGGGTCACCGCCCGCATTACCCAGTTGTCGGGAGTCGGTGAGCGGTGGTTCTTCCGTGCCTCCTACGACGTTGACGCGGGGTCAGGTTTGGGGTTGTTCGATCGGAACATCCGCGCCTTCGGCACGGGCATCCAAGCCGCTATCAGCAACCTGACGGTCGCGATCGTCGGCGCTGGCGGTACCGGCTCCGCTACCGCGGAACAGTTGGTTCGCTTGGGGGTGCGCTCGTTTATCCTCATCGACCCCGACACCTTGTCCGCATCGAACACGACCCGCGTCTACGGGTCCACTCCTGAGGACGTCGACCGGGCCAAGGTCGACGTCCTCGGTGACCATCTTGAACACATCGCCACCGGAGTCCATACGACCCGCGTTCAGGGCACCATCCTGAGTGAAGCGAACGCCCGCCTTCTCGTTGGCGCGGATGTGGTGTTTGGGTGCACGGACGACAACGCCGGACGTATCCGCCTGTCCCGGCTTCCCTACTACCACCTGGTCCCTGTCATCGATTGCGGAGTTCAGATATCCTCCGACGCCGATGGCACCATCACCGGTATCTTTGCTCGAGTGACGACCTTGCACCCGGGGACGGGATGCCTGGTGTGCCGTGACCGCATTGATTTCGCACTCGCCGAAGCCGAAACCCGCGCCGCCTCCGCCCAGCAGAAGCTCGAGCGGGAAGGGTACGCACCTGCGCTTCCTGGTGTAGAGCCGGCGGTTGTGACCTTTACCACCCTGGTCGCTGCGACTGCGACCAGCGAACTGCTGGAGCGGCTGGTCGGCTATGGCGACACACCGACCCCGGGCGAACTGATCCTGTTCATCCACGACCGCGCCATCCGCGGCAACGTCGAGCCGCCTCATGCCGGCCACTACTGCGACCCAGCCACTACCCGGGTGGGTACTGACACCGACATGTTCCTGGGGCTGAATTGGGCATCCTAAATCGGCTCCTCTACTGGCGACGTCAAAAGGCCGACCTCACGGCGATCTCCGTCGGGGACATCCCCGAGCGCCTGCCGAAACGCCACGGCGTCATCACCGGCACCGCTGAGTATCCAAAATGGATCGTTTTTGACTGCCCCTGCGAGCGCGGGCACCGGGTCATGCTGAACCTCGACCCTGCCCACCGGCCCCAATGGCGCATTGACCAGGCCTACCCGTTGACGCTAAGCCCCAGTGTCGATGAGCGCAGTCTTGTAGGACACTGTCATTACGTAGTTCGCAAGGGCCGCGTGACCTGGATCGAACGAACGGACAACCGATGATCAATCAGCTCACCCCTGACCCTTCAGCGGAGGAACCCATCGAGCTGGCGGAAGCGGCTGACGCCACCGCCTCAGGCGGGCAGCAGAGTTACGTGCCGACACCGCCGCCAAGCCCCATACCGACGCCGGGACCGAAGATTCCGACCCGGACACCGCTGTACGAAGCGATGCACGCGGAACGCTACGCTCGTCAGAACCTCATCCGCGACATCGAGAAAACAACCGGCACCACGCTTATCTGCTACATCGCCGCAAACTCACAGATCGAGCGCACGGATATCGTCGGCATCGTGGACCTGCTACACAACATCCACCCCGGCACTCCCATTGACCTGATGCTGCATACCCCGGGCGGAAACATCGACGCCGCTGAGAAGATCGCCCTCCTCGTCCGCCGACGGGCAGGCGACGCCTCGGTGCGAGTTATCGTCCCCGACTACGCCAAAAGCGCTGGCACCCTCATCGCCCTTGCCGCAAACACGATCCTGATGTCGGACTCTTCGGAGCTTGGCGCCATAGACCCGCAGGTAGAAATCCCTGACTCCAACGGTCACCTACAAACTCTGTCTGCGCAAAGCTACCTTGATGCGTTCCATCGACACGCAAGGCGTCTCAAGAGGAAGCCCTCTGATCCGGTCGCGCGGCTGATGCTGGGAAAGATGGAACCCGCAACCGTCCGTAAGCTCGAACGCATGATCACCCGCTCCCGGTCGATCGCCGAAGCACTCCTCAGTCAGTCCATGGTGAGAGACCACGATCGGGCAGTCGACATTGCGGCACACCTGTCAGACACAGAGCGGTGGCACTCGCATGGGCAGATGATCTCCCATCACAATGCGCGCGGCCTCGGTCTTAACGTCACCTATCTCGCCCCGCATGATGATCTCTGGGTTATGTACTGGCGGCTGTTCTCAATGCAGCTGTGGGCAGCATCGGGGAAAGTAAAGCTCTTCGAGAGCTCCTGGGCTTCACTGCCAATGTAGGACAATTCCGGCCGAGGCCGAGGCCGAGGCCGAGGCCGAGGCCGAGGCCGCGGTGGCCAGAACCGTGCCGAGCAACTTGACGAGTCAAGCGGCCACTGGATCCCGGACTAGACCGGAGATCGCAAGCTCGCGGTAGGTGTGCACCAGCATGGGTGCGCGACAAAGGAGCGGGTATACCACTGCTTGGTTAAGAAGCGCGACGGCACATGGGAGACCGTCGAGGTGAAGAGTGGCACGTCGAAGGCCGGGGCCCAAGAAGTCTTCGACCGAGCGGTGTCGTACGACCATCCCGCGTACGCCACACTGAACGGTGAACGGTGAACGCATCAAGATCACCTCGGTCAACTACCAACGAGTGAAGTAACGAATGATCATCGAAGAGACCAACAGCAGCGTCAGCAGCATCCTGCAGGACACGTTCCGGCCGATACCTGATCAAGTACGCCGCATGCTGGGGTTGCTCGACAACGACGAGCAGTTCGCGTGGCAGATCTGGTGGTGTCCCGACGACGCCGACTGGATGTTCAACCCCGAACAGGCTGAGGAGCAGTACGGCAACTCGTACCTCCAGGCCGGCGGCACCGCGGAGAAGATGAGCGTCGAACTCCGCCGACGTGAGGACGACGGCGAGTACCGCTTCTACATCGTCGGCCGTGACCACGACCTCGCGGAACCGCTCACGGAGACCATCGACGTGCAGGCTGCGCACGAGCCGCGGCACCCGTCAGAGCTCTTCACGGCCGACCAGGCAGCGCCGGTCTTCATGCACTACGTCGAACACCAGACGGTCCCCGACGGCTACACGCTCCGTCTCATCGCCGACATGTGAGCGGTGGCGGCCCCGCCGCCGGGTGTCCGCGACCCTGTTCCGGACTGGAGGCTCGGTGCCAGCTGGCGCCGAGCCTCCAGGCTGACCAGATGGAGACCTGGCTCAGGCGGACTGCGCCGGGTGGCTGGCGAGGACCTTGCCGAGCAGGCCGATGAGGGCCGTGCGCTCGTCGGGGGAGAGCGCGGTCAGGAGCTCCGCCTGAACCGCCTGCGCGTGGTCCAGGAGCTCTGACGACCTGGCTCGGCCTGCTGTCGTGATGGTGACGACGTTCCGCCGCCGGTCCTCCGGGTCCGGCTGCCGGCTCGCGAACCCGTCGGTCTCGAGGCGGACGACGATGCCGTTGACGTTGTTCCGGTCGAGACCGAGGATCCGCCCGATGTCGGCCTGGCTGAGCGGGCCGTTCTCCTCGAGGAGGGACAGGACCGCGAAGTCGGACCGCGCTTCGAGCGGCATCCTGGCGCCCGTCAGACGCGCCCCGATCGTCGCGACACGGCCGGCCTGCCAGCTCACCAGGGTCCGGAGTGCCTCGGGGGGCGTCGGTGCATCAGGCATGGCAGCACGATACCAGTTGGCTCGACCAACGATCAGTGCTACCGCTGGTAAAACCAACATTGGTCTAACCAAGGAGTTCTGCCATGAACGAAGCACCCTCCACCCACGACCTCTCCGGCCGCCGCGTCCTCGTGCCCGGCGGCACCGGGGGCGTCGGCGAAGGCATCGTTCGCGCCTACCTCGAAGCGGGCGCCGACGTCGTCGTGCCCACCCGGTCCGAGGCGCGCGGAGCCGAGCTGCGCGCTGCTCTCGGCGTTGTCGGGACGTCCCCGTTGCTACATCTGCCCACGCACGACTACACGTCCTTTGCCGGTGCTGAGGCACTCGGTCGCGAGATGACCGAGCGGATGGGTGGCATCGACGACGTCATCGTGCCCGTGGGCGGCTGGTGGCAGGGCGGGCCGCTGACCAACATCAGTGAGGGCGACTGGGCCGCTGCCTTCACCGGGCTCGCCACGGTGCACATGGCGGTGGCGCGGTCGATCGTTCCTCGGCTCAGCGGCCTCGGCGCGTACACGGTGATCGTCGGTCAGTCAGCGGAGTTCCCGGTGCCCAACAGCGGGCTGGTGAGCATGGAGCAGGCTGCGGTGCTCATGATGCAGCGCGTTCTGGCCGCGGAGTCGCCGGAGAAGCGCATCCACGCGCTCGTGCTCGGGCCTGTCCGGACACGGTTCGTCGAGGGCGATCCGGAGTGGGTCTCCGCGGCCGAGGTCGGCGCGGTCTCGATCGCGCTGTCTCTTGCGACCGAGGTCAGCAGCCGGACCGTGCCCCTCGGGTCGGCCGCCGAGGCTCGTGCGACGGTCGAAGCCCTCGTGCCCGCGCGCTGACCGCTCGGTCCGCGATGGACGTGCCCGCTACCGGCTGAGCTCGTCCTCGACGAACGTCGGACGGCTGAGTGTGACCGCCGGGATCGCTGCCGCGAGCGTGACGGCGAGGAGGAAGAGCAGCGGCAGCGTCCAGCCGCCACTGGCGTCGTGGAGCAGCCCGACCAGCAGCGGGCCGAGGGCGCCGAGCGCGTACGCGGTGCCCTGGGCGAAGCCGCTCAAGGCGACGGTTCCGCCGTGTGTCCGGGTGCGGACGTTGATGAGCACCAGGCAGACCGGGAACAGGATCGAGCCGCAGCCGATCAGGAGCACCCAGAGCAGGGTGAGCGGCGCTGGCGCGAGCAGCAGGCCGAGGTACCCGAGTGCGAAGCTCAGGACGCCGGCGGCGATCAACCAGCCGACGTTCCGGAGTCGGGGCACGAGCAGGGGAGCGATGAGAGCGCCGGGGACACTGATCACGCCGGTGACGGCGAGGAGCACGCCCGCTTCGGTCGGCGTCGATCCGGCGACGTCCTGCAGGATCTCGGGCAGCCAGGCGAAGGCCGCGTAGGTGCAGATCGCGCTCGAGGAGAAGAGCGCGGTGATTGACAGCGCAGCGCGTGATCGCCACAGGCGGGTGACGACCTCGGTGGGTGCGGCGCTGACGAGACCGGCGTCCGTACGGCGCAGTCGGCGCTGCTGCGCGAGGACGACGAGCCACGGGACGAGTGCTGCCGCCGAGGTCACTGCCCAGACGGCGAGCGAGGTCCTCCATCCGGCGTACTGCGCGATGGGCGCAGCCAGGGCAGCCGGCACGGCGGTGCTGACACCCACGATGCACGCGTAGACCGCGGTCAGCAGGGCCACTCGGTCGGGGAAGTAGCGGCGGACGACGGACGGCAGCAGCACGTTGCCGACTCCGGTCCCGGCGAAGGCCACGATGCTGCCGACGAGCAACATCGCGACGCCGGGTGCGAAGGCCCGGACGAGATGGCCGACGGTGATGAGGACCAGCGCGAGGACGATCCCGCCGTCGAGTCCGAGACGCCGTGCGACGCGCGGGGCCGTGAACCCCGAGGCGGCGAACAGCAGCGGCGGCAGGGTGCCGAGCAGGCCGACGTCGAGGTTCGAGACGGGGAAGTCGGCCCGGATGTCGCCGATGATCGGGGAGACTGCGGCGACCGCTTGGCGAAGGGTGAACGCCACGAGCACGATGCCCAGCAGCGCGGCCGTGCGACCTGCCCACAGTGGAAGGCGACGGCTCTCGAGCATCTGCCGAGTCTAGGGGTGAGGGTGCTTCGTCTCAGGGTTGCGGCTGCTGTTCGCGACCGCGTTCCGGCCTGGAGGCGCGGTGCCAGTCACGCGTCAGGTCAGCGCTGATGAGTGCGCTGTCTCCTCCGTGTCTCCCTGACGAACTTGGCGCCGAGGCCGGCCCCGATCACGACGACTGGGGTGCCGATACAGAAGGCGGCCGATGATGCCGTGGGCAAGCTGTAGGCGATCGCGAGCAGTGCTCCGAGTGCAGCGACGACGATCAGGATGTATAGCAGCCATGCACGCATGGGGATGCTCCTTCCGTGTACCGGATCAGAAGGGTCTGGACGAGCGGCTGCTCGGTGACAACCACCTTGTACCGAGTACGCAGAACGCGCAACGTGGAATACCGGTTGTTCAAGGCGCGGTCCGCCAGAGGGGTTCCGTCAGAACCCTTCAACTCGGCATCGTCCGCTCGTACGGTTCCAGGTGTGGATCACCGAGCAGAGGTACGCGACTACCTGACGTCGCGCCGAGGGCGCCTCACCCCGGCGCAGGCCGGGATCGAGCCGAGCGGAGGCCGTCGCCGTGTCGCGGGGCTGCGCCGCGACGAGGTCGCCCGACTGGCGGGCGTGAGCATCGACTACTACACCCGCCTCGAGCGGGGGAACCTCTCCGGTGTCTCCGATTCCGTCCTCGACGCGATCGCCCGGGCGCTGCAGCTGGATCGCGCCGAACACGATCACCTCCGCGACCTCGCGCGCACGGCGAACGAGGCGGGAGTCCGCTCGCGACCTCGCACATCGGTCGTGGAGTCGGTCCGGCCTGAGGTGCAGTGCCTGCTCGATGCGATCACGGGCGCCCCTGCGTTCGTCACGAACACGCGGATGGACATGGTCGCCGCGAACACGCTCGGCTTCGCGCTCTACTCCGAGATGTACCGGGGTGTCGACCGCCCGGCGAACCACTCGCGCTTCATCTTCCTGGACTCCCGCGCGCACGCCTTCTACCCCGACTGGGAGCGGGCAGCGAACGTGAACGTCGAGATCCTCCGGCGCGACGCGGGCCGCAACCCGCACGACACGAAGCTCGCGGCGCTCATCGGCGAGCTGTCGATGCGCAGCGACGACTTCCGCACCCGGTGGGCCGCGCACAACGTGCGACGCCACTACACCGGTCTGAAGCAGTTCCAGCACCCCGTGGTCGGCCTGCTCGAGCTCACCTTCCAGGTCAGCGAGCTGCAGGACGACCCCGGCCACTCGATGACCGTGTACCCGGCCGTCCCCGGCAGCGCCTCCGACGAGAAGATCCGGATGCTCGCCACCTGGGCCGCCACCGAGGACATCGCACGCCTCCCCGCCAGCACGGCGAACTGACTCCGCGCCACGCCCCCGCCGCCCGCGCGACGCCGCCCCGAGCCTCCGTAGGACCCATGTCATCCACTGCACCCGTGCGCCTCCCCGACCAGAGCGCTCCTGACGAACCCCGCGCCATGCCCTGGCTCGCCCTCGCGCTCCTCGCCACGATGGGGTTCGTCCTCGTGGCCGCCGAGACGATGCCCGCGGGCCTCCTGCCGGTCATCGCCGAGAGGATGAGGATCAGCGAGGGGACCGTCGGACAGTTCATCAGCGTCTGGGCGCTCGGCACGGTGATCGTGACGATCCCCGCGATCAGCATGACCCGCGGGTTCCGCCGCAAGCCGCTGATCCTCGTGACGATCGCGTGCCTCATCGCCGCGAACACCGTCACGGCCCTCTCCAGCGACGTCATCGTGTCGCTCGTGTCCCGGTTCTTCGCCGGTGCGTTCACCGGGGTCATCTGGGGGATGCTCGCCGCCTACGGTCGTCGGATCAGCCCGCGCGACCGCTCCGGGCTGGCGCTGTCGATCGTCTCGGTCGGCGCGCCGGTCGGCTTCGCCCTCGGCACGCCACTGGGCGCCTGGCTCGGGACGACGTTCGACTGGCGCTGGTCTTTCGGCGGGCTGAGCCTGATCGCGCTGGTCACCTTCGTGCTGATCGCCCTGTTCGTGCCGGACGCGCCCGGTCAGCCGAGGACCGCGGCGGGGAGCCTGCCGTTGACGCGCGTCTTCGCGATGCCCGGCGTCGCGATCGTCTGTGTGGTGATCTTCGTCTGGATGCTCGCGCACAACACGATCTACACCTACATCGCACCGTTCCTGCGCGACGGTGGCTCGGGCCTCGCCCCGGACATCGTGCTCCTGGTCTACGGCGTCTCCTCCGTCATCGGCATCGCGATCACCGCGGCCTGCATCGACCGCTGGCCGAGAGCGCTGCTGCACCTGAGCATCGCGGTGTTCGTCGTCGCGGGGCTGATCCTGCTGGTGGGTCGCGGAGTGCCAGCTCTCGTCCTGGTGGCGAGCGTGCTGTGGGGCATCACCTTCGGTGGAGCCTCCGCCCAGCTCCAGTCAGCGCTCAGTCGCTCCGGTCGCGAGAACTCGGACGTCGCGAACTCGTTCCTCCCCGTGGCGTTCAACCTCGCGATCTTCGCCGCCGGCGTGCTCGGCGCGGTGCTGCTCGAGCGCTTCGACGCCCTGGTGCTCGCGGTGCTGATGGCGGGACTAGGCGTGATCGCCCTGCTGATCACCCTCCGTGGCCGCCGGTCGGCGTTCGCGGCCGACCGGAACTGACCAGATCCGTGACTGGAGGCGCGGTGCCAGCTGGCACCGAGCCTCCAAGCGGTGCTCGTCATCGCCCCGGGTGTCCGACGGAGCCGCCAGCGGTCCTGACCGGACCACATGACGGACTGGAGGCCGTGCTCACCTGGTGAGCACGGCCTCCAGTCCGTTGGTGGCACGGCTGTCACCGTCACGCCCGTCGGCGGTCCCACCGCGACCGCCGGACTTGGAGCTCGACGGTGTCGTCGTCAGCGGCAGGAGGAACCGGTGTCGGCGATGTCGTTGACGGCGTGCTGCATCCCGCACACGAGGTGCTCGTACACCGCGGCGACCGGCGTGAGGAGGGTGCGGGCGATCTGGGACGGCAGGCCGGACGTGATCGACAGGCCGAGCAGGACGATGATCGCAGGTGCGACGAGCCAGGACCGGTACGCAGCCCTCGAGGCAGCCGGAGTGACTCCACCTGCCGACGGTTCGGGATCTCGTTCCATGGGTCCACACGACCATCCGCGTGGGGGTCACGGCATCAGTGCAGCTACGCACACCGGAAGGTGGGCTCAGGCGGGGACGACCTCCGCCTCGACGGTCCGGATGTGCGCGAGGACGTCGGAGGCTGCGGACACGGGACGGCGGGCGGCGATGTAGCCGTCCGGGCGGATGAGCACGACAGCGTCGTGCGCTGGCGCGTACCGGGATGCAGCATGGCCCTGCGAGTCCTCGATCGCTCCGGCGCCGATCCGGTGGACGTGCACGTCTGCGGGTGCGGCTTCGAGCGCACGCATGTCCTCGGGGTCGTCGGAGAGGACGAACACCGTCCAGTGGGGGCCGCGGAGGAGGTCGAAGGTCGATCCGGCGAAGCCGAGGCCCCGGAGACCCGTCGCGTACGGTGCGCGCACGGCGGGCTGGTCGTCGAGGGACAGACGGTTCGGGGCGTAGCGCAGGGACAGCCCGGTGGTGTCGTCACCGCCCATGCCGTCGAGTCCGCGGTCGACTCCTTCCGCGCCACCGGTCGCGCCGGCGCGGAACGTGTGCATCTTGTCCGTGCTCATCTCGAGGACGGAAGCGGCGATCGGTCGGCGCTCCAGTTCGTACGTGTCGAGGAGAGCGGGGTCCGCACCCTGGACGACTGCGGCGAGCTTCCACCCGAGGTTCCAGCTGTCCTGGATCCCGGTGTTCATGCCCTGCCCTCCCGCTGGCGAGTGCGCGTGGGCAGCATCGCCGGCCAGGAACACCCGCCCGACGCGGTACTGGTCCGCGAGACGGACGTTGGCGCGGTAGAGCGAGAGCCAGGTCGCTTCCTTGAGGGTCACCCGGTTCTTCCCGAGGTGGTCGTCGAGCAGCTGCTGGTACAGCTCGAGCGACGGTTGTTCCGCGTCGTCGCCGGCCTCGGTCGTCGACTGCCACTGCCAGAGGTCCGTCGTGGGGAGCGGGGTGAGGCCGATCATGCCGTGACTGGTCGGCAGGATGTATTGCCGCCCGTGGTCGAGTCCTTCGAGACGGACGTCGCCGAGGTACCAGCGATCGTGCATCGTGAACCCGTCGAAGGCCACGCCGAGCGCATGCCGGACCGTGCTCCTGCCTCCGTCCGCGCCGACGACCCATCGCGCGCGGATCGTCTCCGGGCCGTCCGGTCCGTCGACCAGCACGTCCACGAAGTCGGCCTGCTGGTCGATGCCGGTGGCGGCGGTGCCGAACTCGACATGGACACCGTCGAGCGCCAGGCGGTCCCGGAGCGGGCCCTCGACGTCGAACTCGCTGATCCAGAGGGTCTCCGGGTAGGCGGTCGTGGTCGGGTCGGACACCGGAACGGTGATGGGCTCTCGGTCGATCACCGTGCCGTCGTCGGTGATCATCCGGACCGGCAGCTTCGTGACACCACGCGTCAGGACCTCGTCGGCGACGCCGAGGTCGTCGAGCACCTCGAGACTCCGGGGTTGCAGGCCCTTCCCGCGCGAGGCGACGCTCGGCACGTCGAACCGCTCGATGACGCGGACGCGGGTTCCGCGCCGGGCGAGGTCGCAGGCGAGCGTGAGCCCCGTGGGGCCAGCGCCGACGATCACGACGTCCGTGATGGTGGTCGGGCTGGGGCTCGGGGTGGTGGGGGTGGTGTGCGGCATGACGCTGCCTTCCGGTTCGGAGCACGGGATTGTGCCGGAGTTTTCACACTACACCGTGTAGTTCCGAAACTCGATGGCTACAGTCGGGGTATGGCCGTTCCCACCCGTGCTCTCCGCCCGAGCTCCGAGCGGAAGCGGGCGGCGATGCTCGACGCTGCCCGGGACCGCTTCCTCGTGGACGGCTACGACCGCACGTCCGTCGATGCCGTCGCCGCACAGGCGGGCGTCTCCAAGCGGACGGTCTACGACCACTTCACGGACAAGGACGGCCTGTTCGCCAGCGTCGTGGAGCAGGCGTCCGCGGCGTTGATGTCGTCCGTCGAGGAAGCTGCCGACCAGGAGCTCCGCGTGGACCGCGACCTCACCACCGCGCTCCTGGCGTTCACACGACGGATCGCCACCGAGACGCTGCAGTCGTCCGACTACGCCGTCGTGAAGATGCTCCTCGAGTCGGGGCGGTCGGTCCCCGTGGCCGGGACGGACCTGGCACACGACCCCGAGCAGCTCATCGCGGACCGGTTCCGCGAGCTGGCCGACGCCGGCGTGATCCGCGCGGCGAACCCGCGTCGGGCCTCCGAGCACTTCACCGCCCTGACGTTCCTCCTCGCGCTGAACGCACCGGGACTCGACGCCGCTGCTGTCGACGCGGTCTTCGTCGACGGCGTGGACGCCTTCGTCCGCGCGTACGGCGCCGAGCGCGCGGCTCCGTGAACTGAGTGCTGTAGTCCGCTCAGAGCTCGTTGCGGACGATCGCCGCTCCCGCAGACAACGCGCCGAGCTTGTCGAGCGCGGCACCTCGCGCGAGGGGAGCCATCCCGCAGTTGGAGCTCGGGATGAGCTTGTCGGCGTCGACGAAGGCGAGGGCGCGGCGAAGCACCTCCGCGACCTCCTCCGGGGTCTCCACGGTCTCGGTGGCGACGTCGATCGCGCCGAGCATGACCTTCTTGCCGCGGATGAGTTCGACGAGGTCGAGCGGGACGTGGGAGTGGATGCACTCCAGCGAGACGATGTCGATGGACGACTGCTGCAGGAGTGGGAAGGACTGCTCGTACTGGCGCCACTCAGCGCCCAGCGTCTCCTTCCACTTGTTGTTGGCTTCGATCCCGTAGCCGTAACAGATGTGCACGGCGGTCTCGACGCGGAGCCCCTCGGCTGCGCGTTCGAGTGCGGCCACGCCCCAGTCCTGCACCTCGTTGTGGAAGACGGTGAAGGCGGGCTCGTCGAACTGGATGACGTCGACGCCGGCAGCTTCGAGTTCGCGCGCCTCCTGGTTGAGGATCGTGGCGAACTCCCACGCCAGCTTCTCGCGGCTCTTGTAGTGCTGATCCGACAGCGTGTCGATCATCGTCATCGGGCCGGGGAGCGCCCACTTGATCGGGCGGTCGGTCTGGGCGCGGAGGAACGCGGCGTCCTCGACGAACACGGGCACCCGGCGGCTGACGGCACCCACGACGGTCGGGACGGCAGCGTCGTACCGGTCACGGATCCGGACGGTCTCCTTGCGGTCGAGGTCGACGCCGTCGAGGTGCTCGATGAAGGTCGTGACGAAGTGCTGCCGGGTTTGCTCGCCGTCGCTGACGATGTCGATCCCGCGGCGCTCCTGCTCGTGGACGGCGGAACGGAGCGCGTCCTGCTTGCCCTCGGTCAGCGCTGCCCCCTGCAGCTGCCAGGGGGACCAGAGTCGCTCGGGCTCGGCGAGCCAGGACGGTTTCGGCAGGCTGCCGACGATGGAGGTGGGCAGGAGGGTGCTCATGCGGTTGGGGTTCCTGTCGAGTGGGGTGTCGGTCAGAGCGAAGGGACTGCGGCGCCGGCGGCCCACCGCTCGAGGAGTGCTCGGTGCGGGGTCACGAGGTGCTCCTCGGTGTACCGGCCCTGGGTGATCGCGAGGCGGCTCCGTTCCTCGCGGTCGTACGAGACGGACGGCGTCGAGTAGTCCTCGTGCGCGAGGCTCGGGCGGTAGGTGCTCGGCGCGGCCGTGTTCGCGTTGTAGATCTCCGGGCGGTAGATCTTCTGGAACGTCTCCATGGTGCTGATCGTGCCGATGAGCTGCAGGTCCGAGTAGTCGTTCGCCACGTCGCCGCGGGAGTAGAACGCGAGGGGCGCCTTCCCGCCGGCCGGCATGAAGTACCGCACCTGCATGCCCATCCGACCGAAGTAGTCGTCGGTGAGGGAGGAGTGTTCGTGCTCGTACTCCGCCCCGAGCACGGGGTGGACGAACCCCGACTGCCGGTACGTCTGGCTCGTGGAGATGCTGATGCACACGACGGGCTCGGCGCTGAAGTCCGAGCGGAACGCGGAGGACTCGAGGAAGCGCTGGAAGAGCTGCCCGTGGAGCTCGCCGAAGTCGGACGGGAGGCCTGCGGTCTTGTCGAGCGACGGCAGCAGGACGGCGAAGTCGTAGTCGCGGAGGTACGAGGAGAAGTTGTTCCCGAGGATCCCCTGGTGGCGCTCGCCGGTGTGCTGGTCGACGATCGCGACGTCGAGCATCTCGAGCAGGGGGAACTCGCCGGAGGATCCCTGGTCGACGAAGTGCGCGGTGACCGAGACGATGTCGAGCTCGACGCGGTACCGGGCGCCAGCCGTTGCCGCGAGCTCGTTGCAGCGCCGGTCGATCATGCCGATGGCCGTGCGGAGGTTCTGCTGGCGGTGCTCCCCGCGCGCCAGGTTGGCGAAGTTCGTGGTCAGCCGGGAGCTGTCCGCGGGGGAGTAGTCCTCGTCGAACCGCGTCCGCGTGATGCTGAAGCTCAGGTCATTCGCCATCCCCTGAGCATGACGGGCAGCGCGGGTCATCGGGTAATCCCCAGACGCTATGCGCTGGTATAGCCTGCGCCTATGGCCCGTGTCTCGAACGACATCACCCTGCAGCAGCTCCGGTACTTCATCGAGGTCGCGACGGAGGGCTCGATCAGCGCGGCAGCCGACCTGCTCTACGTCGCGCAACCGACGCTGTCCGCGGCGATGAAGGACCTCGAGACGCGGATCGGGCGCGCGCTGTTCGTCCGCTCGGCCCGGGGCGTCGTGCTCACCGTCGACGGCGTGGAGTTCCTCGGGTACGCCCGCCAGGTCGTCGAGCAGGTCTCCCTCCTCGAGCAGCGGTACGTCGGTGGGCAGCCGTCGCGTCGGTTGCTCGGGGTGTCCGCGCAGCACTACTCGTTCGCCGTCGAGGCCTTCGTCCGCATGGTCGAAGCGGCGGCTGCGGACGAGTACGAGTTCTCGCTCCGGGAGACGCGCACCTGGGACATCATCGAGGACGTCCGCACGCTGCGGAGCGAGGTGGGCATCCTCTACCGCAACGACTTCAACCGGCAGGTCCTCGGGAAGCTGCTGCGGGACGCCGGGGTCGTGTTCACCCCGCTGTTCATCGCGCAGCCGCACATCTTCGTGGCCCGGCGGAACCCGCTCGCGGCCCAGGAGCGCGCGACGCTCGCCGACCTCGCGGACCTCCCTCGGCTCACGTTCGACCAGGGCGCGAACAACTCCTTCTACCTGGCCGAGGAGATCCTGTCGACGATGTCCAGCAAGCGGGAGATCCGCGTCTCGGACCGGGCGACGATCTTCAACCTCATGATCGGCCTGGGCGGGTACACGATCTCGACCGGGCTGATCAGCGACGACCTCGATCCCGAGATCGTCGCCATCCCGCTCGACGTCGACGAACGCATCGAGATCGGCTGGATCGCCCACGCCTCCGTCCCGCTCACCGTGCAGGCGCAGACGTACCTGGACGAGCTGCGGGCCGTGGTCACCAGTTACGGCGTGGAGCCGCTGGGCTGAGCGGACCAGACACCGGACTGGAGGCTCGGGGCGGGCCCGCCACGAGCCTCCAGTCCGTCTGCGCTCGGCATGCGTCGAGCGGCGGCTGCGCCGCCGCTGCCAGGTCCGAGCAGTTACCCTGACCCGGCCAGGACCTCGGTCGTGAGCGACATCCCGAACCGCATGCGGAGGCTCAACGTGGACGATCGAACACGACGACGACGGTCCCGGACGGCGACGCGGGTGGTCGCCGGGCTGCTCGTCGCCCTCGTCGGCACCGTCGCGACCGGGTGCGCCTCGACGACGACCGCCGAGCGCGACCCCCTCGCCACGTGGAACGCCGCCGTGGCCGACCGGTCCAGTGCCCCGGCGAAGTGGGTCGCCGTGGGCGACTCCATCACCGAGGGGCAGGGCGCCACTGCCCGTCCCATGCGCTGGACGGACCTGACGCGCGACCGGCTCCGGACGCGCCACCCGACGTCGGGGACGCCCGGAGGCGTCGGCTACCTCCCCGCGCAGTTCGCGGTCTACGCGCCGGACTCGACCTGGGGCGACTGGGCGACGGCGAGCACCGGGACGAGCGAGTACGACGTGACCGTTCCCGACCTCGGCTACCGGTCGGTCGCCATGCAGGCGGGCGCGTCGCGGACCTACCCGTTCACGGGGACCGGGATCGACATCTGGTGGACGCGCTACCCCGGTTCCGGCGACTTCACCTACAGCATCGACGGCGCTGAGCCGCGGACGGTGACGACGACCGGGGAGTCCAGCACGGGGAACGTCACCAAGGTGGACGACCTCGAGCGGGGGCAGCACACCGTCACCGTCACTGCCATGGGGTCGTTCATGCTGCAGGGGTTCACGCTCTACGACGGCGACCGCGACAAGGGCATCCAGCTGTACGACTCCGCGCGCTCCGGGGCGACGATCACGACCTTCACGGCGGACCAGGCCGGGTTCCTGACGGCCATGCGCCGCGTCGGGCCGGACCTGATCACCGTCACGCTGGGCGGCAACGACGCGCAGCACATCACGCCCGCGGAGCTCGGGAGACAGTACCGGGCGTTCCTCGAGGCGCTCGCCGGACTCCCCACCAAGCCGTCGCTGCTCGTGATCGGCGAGTTCACGCCGGCCCCCGCGATGACGAACAACATGTCGGACCCCTGGTCGAGCTACCTCGCCGCGACGAAGAAGGCCGCTGCGAGGGCCGGGGCCGTGTACGTGAGCATGGACGACACCTTCCCGAAGGCCACGTACTCGGGCACCGGGATCTACTCGACGGACGGCCTGCACCCGAACGACACGGGGCAGCGGCGGATCGCGAAGCTCGTGCTGTCCACGCTCGCCGCGTACGAGGGGTGACTGCCTGACCGTCGTGGCAAGCGGTGGTCACCGGCTAGGGCGTCGGTCCGGTCGCATGAGCCCGTCGGGTGCGCTGGCGGCGGTCGACGGTGATGATGCCGGCGCTGAGGAGGCCGGCGAGCACCGCCCCGACCGTGTTCATGAACCAGTCGTTCGTGTCGCAGGCCCTGCCGAGGCTCGGCAGCAGCGCCTGGACGAGTTCGATCGCGGCGGACAACCCCGACGCGGCAGCCACGACCGGCACCGGTCGGTTCGTGAGCAGCGCGGCGAAGAGCGTCAACGGGAACAGGAGCGCGACGTTGGCGAGCGTGTCGATGCCCTGGAACGGCACGGAAAACTGCACCGTGCAGAAGACCCCGTTGCCGCCGTCGCCGGCCGGGGTCATGGTCAATGCGAGGACCCCCACCGCGCTGATGCCAGCGAGCGTCACGAGCGCCCGCCGAGCCCGCAGGCGGTGCACCAACCACCCCAAGGCCGTGAGCGCGACCAGGGCGACCCAGAAGAGCACCCGGACCGCGGACGCGTGGTTGACGAGGAAGGTCGTGATCACGAGGAGATCCTCCCATCGCTCGGACGGTCGAGGCGGCAGACGCTGTCGCAGCTCGTGCTCCTCGCTATGGTGTCTGCGTGCGCGACCTCGTGTGGGATGGCTACCGGAACGCCCGTGACCTCGGCGGACTCCCCACGTCCCTCTCCGCGACCGGCGCCACGCGCTTCGGCAGGGTGGCACGCGGGCCACGCCGCGAGCTCCTGACCGAGACCGGCTGGCGGGACGCCCGCGGCTGGGGTCTCGCCGCGGTCGTTGATCTCCGCTGCGCGCACGAGGTCGGCGTCCGAGACGGCGACCCGGTGGTGGCGCCGGAGACGCTCGACGCGGTGCCGGTGGTGAACGCCCCCACCGAGGACCAGGACGACCCCGAGTTCCGTGAGATCTGCTTCCCGATCCTGGACTCGCCGGAGTACTGGCGCCACAACTGGCGCATCCTGCCGCACCTCGTGCTCGCGACGTTGACCGCGATCGCTGACGCTCCGCACGGACTCCTGGTGCACTGCAGCGCCGGCCGAGACCGAACCGGCATGATCAGTGCGCTCCTGCTCAGCAACGCGGGCGTCGCGCCCGCGGTGGTCGCCGCCGACTACGCGGAGTCGGTCCGGGCCATGGCCGGGGTGACCGCGCATGCGCAGCACGACCGGCAGGCTGCCTGGGGGACGGAGGAGGTCGACAGCTGGATCGCGACGACTGCTCCGATCGTCGAGGACGTGGCTGCCGACGTCGACGCCGCCTTCGCGACCATCGGCGCTGACGCCGACCTGCGGTCCCGGTTGCGCGACCGCTTGACGGCGCGCTGACGCATCGTCGGAGCTGATCGCCCGGGCAGCGCCGGGATCGACTCGATCGACTCGATCGACTCGATCAACTCGATCAACTCGATCAAGCATGAGTTCCGGTCATGAACCGGTCTCGTCGGGCAGGATCGACAGGATGGTCTCGATGGTCGAGGCCCGAGGAGGAGCACCCGCATGTCGTCGAACCCCTACCAGTCGAACGCGCAGCAGTCGTCGGCGACGACGACGCCCCGCGTCGTGATGGTCGCGTTCTGGCTCTACCTGGTCACCGCGCTCGCGCACGTCATCGGCATCATCATCAGCGCGACGCAGCTGCCGGCAGCGCAGCAGGCAGCGAAGGACCAGCTCCAGCAGTCGGGGACCTCGACGAACGGTGTCGACGTCGACGGGATCCTCGGTGCGACGCTCGTCGTCAGCATCGTCATCGGCGTGCTCTTCATCATCGCGTTCATCATCTTCGACCTGTTCATGCGCCGCGGCGCGAACTGGGCCCGGATCGTCCTGCTCATCGTGACGATCCTCGGCATCACCGGTGTGGCCGGCGGCTTCGGCCTGGGAGCAGTCGGCGTGATCGCCTCGATCGTCGCGGCCGTCCTGACGTTCCTGCCTGCGTCGAACGCGTGGTTCCGCGCGGTCAAGGACCGCAAGCGGGGCGCGATCCAGAACTGACACGATCCGGACGGGAGGGGGAGTCATGACCGCAGCGCCGACCCACGAGCTCATGCCACGAGTCGCCGCCCTGAACGGCCCGGGGGCCCCGGCGGTCTACGCGATCGAGGGGGCGACGATCACAGGCCGGTGGAACTTCGACGACCCGGCGATCGGTGAGGCGCTCGGTGACGGCGGGGCGTCAGCGAACTTCCGGTACGTCGTGACGCTCGACCCGTCGGCGGGCACGTTCCGCTGCTCGGAGCGTGACGTCGGTTACGACAACGGGGCGTTCCGCGCCTACCGCGGTTACAGCCGCAACTCCAACCTGAATCTCGTGTCGCTCATCGTCACGCTGGTGCAGCGGGCCGAACGCAAGCGGCGGACCGGGAGTGCGACGCCACCGCACCGGTTCCGGCAGGAGGAGCTCAAGGTCCCGCTCCGGACCGTGCTCGAGCAGAGCGGCTGGCGGCGGCGTGGCTTGATCCGCTGACGCGCCCGCGCTCCACGCGCTCGCTCCGCGCTGATCTCATCGGCTGCTGCCGAATCGCTGGAGGCGCGGCGTCGCGATGCCGAGATCCCCTGCGGTGCGGAGGGTGTCGTCGATGACCGCGCGGGGTTCCGCGGCGTCCGGGTCGTCGTGGGCTGCGAGGCTCGCGCGGGCGATCGGCACGAGGCGGGTGGCCAGTGCGAGCATCGTCCCCGTCGTCCGGGGGAACCGGGCGGGAACCGTCGCGGTTCGGTGGAGGCTGAGGTCGACGCCCCGTGCCTCGAGGACCGGGAGGAGTTCGCGGCTCGTCAGGAACGCCTCGCGGAGTGCCCGGCGGTCCCCGATCATGGTCGTGAGCCCACCGTGCTGCACGCCGGCGGAGAACATGCCGGCGTCCAGGACGAAGTGCAGCCAGAGCCATCCGCGCATGTCCCGCTGGTCGCGGACGACGAACCCCGCCTGTCGGAAGGCGAGCCGAGCCTCCAGTCCGCGCCGGTCGGGACCGGATGCCGGCGCTGCCAGGGTGACCGATCGGAGGACGCCCCCGTGCAGGACGCCGTCGTCGCTGAAGCCGCCGCCCGCGCCGGGGAAGCCGAACACCACCTGGTCAGCGGGGATCGGGGCGATCGCGTCGACCGGTTCCTCCCAGACGTTGCCGAGGACCACCACCGTCGCGTCACCGATGCGGGGCGCCAGGAAGGCGGCTGCCTCGCGGAGTCGGTGGTGGACGACGCTGAGGACGACGAGGTCGTGGCCATCGTCCGGGTGGACCGATTCACGGAGCGTCGTCCGGTAGGAGGATGTGCTCCGGCGACCGAGGAGCCCGCGGCGCCCGTCGACGACGTCCAGGTCGACGTGGTCGCCGTACTCGGCAGCGCGGCCCGGGCGGACGTAGTGGTCGACGTCGTGGCCTGCCTGCTGGAAGGCCTGGCCGTAGATGGTCGCGATGACACCGCGACCGAACATGAGGATCCGCATCGCACACCTGTCCGCTAAGTTGGAGGCTGTCTCCCCTTGTGAACATACGGAGACTGTCTCCACTTGTCAACGACTGCTATCGCATCCGAGGAGGACCAGTGCGCGCTGATGCCCGCCGGAACCGGGACGCGATCATCGCGGCGGCCCGGACCGTGTTCGAACACGACGAGCAGCTGCGGTTCGACGACTTCGCCGTGCGGGCCGGCGTCGGGGTCGGCACGCTCTACCGACACTTCCCGACCCGGGAGGCCTTGGCCGCTGCGGTCTACCAGGGTGAGGTCGAAGCGCTCTGCGGGGAAGCGCAGGACTCGACGCGGCCGGCGGGGGAGCGGCTCGAGGCGTTCCTGCACGCGTTCGTGGAGTACGTCGTCGAGCATGCGGCGTTGGCGCGGGCCCTCGCGTCGGTCGTCGACCCGGCGACCCAGGCCGAGGGTGGGAGCGAGCTCGAGCGCACGCTCGCCGACGTGATGGCGCGTGCGGTCGACGAGGGGGCCATCCGCGAGGACGCGACTGCGGGAGCTGTGCTCGTCGCGCTGCACGGCATCGGGTCCGCGACGGACCGTCCGGACTGGGCGGTGGAGGCGCGGGGGCTGGTCGAGCTGGTCGTGGGGGGGCTCCGGGCGCGCTGACCCCGGGGAGGCGGTGGGCTCAGAGCCGGACGGCCGAGGTCCGAGCTACGCGGTCGGTCCGGTGGGGCGGTTCAAGCGGTCGGCGGCGCGTCCGAGCAGCCAGTTGACGGCCCAGCCGAGCACGCCGACGACGGGGAGCAGGAGGATGGCCAGGGTCCAGAGCACCTTGACGAGTTCGCTCCGGCGGCGGTCACGCCAGACCTGGACCAGTGCGAGGGCGTTCAGCACGAGGATGATCAGGATCACCAGCACATGGGCGCCGATCAGGTTCTCAAACACGTCGTTCTCCTGTCTTCGCGCCGAGGCGCATCGCGTCCACGATAAGGCGGCGTCTGCCGGGCGGCGTCCGCTCTGCGGATGACATGACCTAGACCCTTCACTGGCGCGTGATGGCGGCGACGGCTTCGCTGATGGTCGAGCCCGGATGCTCCTCGCGGTAGCGCCGCACCGCTGCGGAATCGACGGGGGACGTCGCCTCCGTGGCCCGGGTGTTGCCGATGACGGGCCTGGAGAAGGCGGCGACGCACACCGTCGCGAGCAGCAGGATCCCGGCGATCGTCGGCCCGGCCCATGCGTATGCGATCATCGCTGCCGTGAGGCCGGCGAGCGTCAGGACTGCGGGCGACCAGCGGCGCACGAGGCGTGTCGATCTCCGGTCGGGGGAGTGCATCGTCGTCTCCTTCCACCCGGCGCCCCTCGCCGGGGTGCACCCCAGCTTGCCGCGCAGGTGCGACATGTGCAACATCACACCGGCGGCAGTGCGACGACGAGCGGTACGCCCGGGTCAGTCCTCGATCGGGTTCTGCGTCAGCGTGAACGTCAGCCCGCTCAGGTCGATCGTCTGCGCCTTGCCGGTCGTCACGTCCGACGCCAGACCGATCGTGTAGGTCACGTCGAGCACCGAGGTCCCAGCCGTGGGCTCCACGGTCCAGGTGGTCCGGCCGGCGGGGGCCAGGGACGAGCTCGTCGACGCGACGGAGAGCGACTGCGTCGAGGCAGCGATGAGGTCGGCGTCGCCCGTGATGCTCTGCGGTGTCCAGGACAGGTCGGCGGAGAGGTCGTCCCCGGTCGCGATGACGTCCAGTGTCTGGTGGAACTGGTACGTGTTGCCCGGCACCATGCGCACCCGCGCGATGTCCACGACGTCGGAGCGGCCGTTCGTGACGTCCGTCCAGACGCCGTCGGCGTTCGCGGACAGGGCGAGTGTGCCCGAGCTGACGGTCGAGGGCTGGGTGGCAGCGTCGGAGTTCCAGAGGGCGAAGGTGCTGGCGCCGCCGAGGAGCAGGGCGATGCCGGCTGCTCCGGCGATGGTGCCGTTGACGATCTTGAGCACGGGGTTCCGTTCGGGTCGGGTTCGCGGAATGCCCTGAACGTACCGGTCCCCCGAAGTGCGGACACGAGCCTCGTCCACTTCGCCCGCCCCCAGAACGAGGGTGTGTCGGCGGTCTCGGGGCAGGGCCCTGCGGCAGCGGGGAGGCCCCCGGTTGGACCCCGGCCGTCAGCGCGCTTGGCGTTGGGGCGTCATGACAGCCGAAGACCGCACGACCGCGCCCTCCGACCAGCCGGACCCCGACCGCTGGAAGACCCTGGTCATCCCGCCCGAGGACCTCGCCGTCACGCTCCGGGTCCTCGAGCAGCTGACCGAGATCGACGAGGCCCACCCCGACTTCGTCCGCGTGCGGCACGCGACGGGGGCCGCCGACTGGATCGACGATGAGACCCGCGGGGTGGGCGGTGGCGGCACCCGAAGCAGTCGATGGACTGGTACAACGGCGTCAAGCGGGCCTACGCCGAGCTCCCCGCTGGATGACGGGCGGTCGGTCCTGCCACCTCGTCGGCGGCCGGCCGTTCCTGGTCTCGTCGAACGCGTGGTTCCGCGGTCGAGGAACGGTGCGCGGCACCGTCACATCCGCAGGCCTACGACGGTCCGGGCGATCAACAGGACCAGCAACCCGATGACGAGGTGGACAGCGCTGGTGAGCGCTGCGTCCGGATCCGCGATCCAGGAGCTGAGCCACAGGACAGCGGCCTCGAGCGCCAAGGTGACGAGGGACGTCGCAACGGCCGCAGTCGGGGCGGCGTCGTCGTACGGCAGCAGCACACCGGCCAGGTACGCGATTGCGCTGAGCATCGCGAACAGTGTCATCGCCGACGCGACGGTGACCGTCACCGACGTCGCAGTTCCGGGTGCCGCCAGGGCGACCGCTGTCGACGTGGCGAGCGCGAGCACCGCCCCGGGGACCAGGACCCCGAGGTACTGCTCGAGGACGATCCGCATCGGTCGCGTGCCCGAGAGTCGCCGGACCCAGGAAGTCGGTGCGGAGCGCCCGAACGCGGTCTCCGCGTTGGCGGAGAACAGCATCGCGCTGATGGAGATCGCGATCGGTGGTGGGACCATCCCACTCCGGGTTCCGAGCAGGAGCTGGACGGCCAGGACGGTCGCGGCAGCGGTCGTCGTCTGCCCCACGGGATGACGGAGCAGCAGGAGCGTCTCGCGAGCCACCCCGTTGATGAGTCGACCCGGACTGCCGATGATGCGGAGACCGAACAGCTTCGGGTGGTGCGGGAACGCTCCGCCGTCCCGATCCAGCAGCTTCCCGATCAGCACGGCTGTGACCGCCACGACCGCGAGGAGCGTCGCTCGGACCGCGGTCGACGCGTCCAGTCTGTCGACGTCAGCATCCCAGAGGTGCAGAACGACGGACCCGACCAGGCTGGACCGGCCGTGCGTCGTGGCGTTCAGCAGGTCACCCAGCGCGGCGCCGAACACCGAGAACGCGAGCATGACGGACGTCAGCCGGGCCAGGACCACCGACCCGTTGGCGGCCCGGACGCCGGCGACGACGAACGTGGAGAGGGTCACTGCGGCGAGTCCGAGCGCGACCGCCGTCGTGGTCATCGTGATGAAGGTCGCAACCTGATGGTGCTGGTGGCTGGCGAAGAACCAGGTGGGTCCGACACCGGCGGCGGCGACGACGAGCGTGACGGCGCCCAACAGCGGGGCGGACTCACCGACCGCCACGGCCGCCCGCGATGCCCCAGCGATCCGCGCTGCTGGTCGCGTCCTGGGGACTGCGGGGGTCAGCATGACGAGGCCGAGGGCGATGACCGGTGCGGTCATCAGCTGCGCGAACACCAGCGCAGAACGGGCTTGGCGCAGTCGGGGGAGGGCGGCGACGTCAGGATCGAACGCCGCACTGAAGTGGGTGTCGTAGAACCGGAAGAGCAGGATGTTCATCGCGACGGTCAGCACGAGGGCGAGCGAGCCGACCACCGCCGCGGGACCGTGCCCGCCGACCGAACGGACCACGTGCCGTCGAAGGACCAGTGCCGACGCGCGCGACACCGCGAGGGCGGGGATCATCTCGTGTCCACCGGTCGCGCCAGGTCGTCGAGGCCGGCGAAGAAGTCGTCCGCAGCCCGTCCGGCCTCGGCTGCAAGACCCGTCATGGCCAAGAAGCTCGTCTCGAGGGTCCCGTCGGCAGCTTCGCCGCGGATGCTCGCGAGGTCCCCGCTCGCGCGGAGACGCCCGTGCTCGAGGACGAGCACGCGGTCACAGAGCTGATCCGCGACCATCAGGTCGTGCGTGGACAGGAGGACCGCGTTCCCCCGCGCCGCGTACCGCCGGAGCAACTGCTTCATGATCGCGCTCGACTCGGGGTCCAACCCCCGGATCGGCTCGTCGAGCACCAACACGTTGGGGTCGTGCAGCAGCGCCGCGATGAGCTGCAGCTTGCGGCGCATGCCGTGGCTGTAGGTGTCGATCAGTGAATGTGCCGCGTCCGAGAGCCGCATACCGCGCAGCAGACGGTCCATCACGCGCTCCGGGACCGAGATGCGGCGCGCGCCCTGAACGAGGTCCAGGTACTCCATGCCGGTCAGCAGATCAGCCATGGGGAGGTCGTCCGGACAGAAACCGATCGTCCGGAGACTCGCGGGCTCGCCCTTCCTGTCGAAGACGGACACGGTACCGGCGTCCACCGGGATGAGGCCGTTGATCGCATGGAGGAGCGTGCTCTTCCCCGCTCCGTTCGGACCCAGGAGCGCCGTGATCGTGCCAGCCGGCACCGTCGCTGTCACCGAGTGGAGAACCGTCCGACGCCCGTAGCGCTTCGTGAGTTCATGGAGCTCGAGCATGGTCGTGTCCTTTCCAGAAGGCCCAGGCCTGCGTGCCGTCGTCCGCGCTGCGTCGCAAGCTCAGGAGGTGGACGCCGAAGAGGGCGACGAATGGGAACTGCAGGAGGAAGGCGCCACCCGGCGCCAGGAGGGGCAGCGCGCAGCAGAACCCGGCGAGGGGCCCCGCGAGCGCAACGGCGGCGTCACCCTCGCGGTCCAGCGCCCAGCGGACGACCTGGCCTCCGCCCCAGCGACCGATGCCGAAGATCTCTGGAACCGCCGTCACTCGACGTGCCACCAGCGAGTAGGTCACCGCGTGTCCGAACTCGTGCGCCAGCATGCTCGCTGGCATGAGGACAGCAGCGGCGAGGAGATGGAGTGCGGTGCGACCACCATCGAGGCCGGCGGCGGCAGCGGCGAGGAGCGCGAGGGGCGCACTCGCGATGACCGACACCGACAGAGCGACCCGCCATGAGGCTTGGTGGGCCGCTCTGATCGCGACGCACCAGGCCTCACGCGGCATCATGCCTGAGCCGACGTCCCCGAGCGCTGGCGCTGGCGGTGGGAGACGAGGCAGCCCAGCCCGGCGCCGGACGCGGCAAGGACCAGGGGCAGCACCAGGATGCCGGCCCCGGTCTGCGCCACGACGTCACCGCTCTCGGTCGTGGTCGACACGATGAGCGGGACCTCGACTCCGGCTTCCCCTGACAAGGCCTGTCCGAACGCCCACAGCCAGACGGCCGCGTCGACCGCGACACCGAGGACGAGCCCGCACAGTGCACCTGTGAGCACCGCTGCGAGTGCGGTGGTCTGAGCAGGAGCCCCTGATCTCACAGCTTGTGGCACTTGAGCTTCACCTGCCAGGTGCTCAGCGTCACGACGGCGTCCAGGACGGCACCCTGCGCTGCGCACATGATGACCGCGCCGGCGACGACGGTCACGGCCAGGGCGAGCAGGACGACGATCGCGACCACGATGATGACCGGGATGACGGCGTTCGAACGGGTCGTGGTGCGGGCGATGACCCAGGCTTCTCGCAGCGACAGGCCGCCGGTCGACGGGATGGTCAAAGCTGGACTACTCATGTTTCTCCTTTGAAATACAAACGGTCAGCACGAAGGTATCCAGCGGGTTCCGCCGTGGGCAACTCCAGAGTGTCCGCGTGTCGGAGGACCTCGTTGTCCCCAGAGCGCGATCTGCGTCTCGACCGCGCGGGACCGACCATGGGGTGACTCGTGGCGGCGCCCTCCAGTCCGTTCTTGGGTCAGCTCGCCGTAGAATCCCGTGTGACCTCCGAGCGCCTCGACCCCAGCAGCATCCCGCCCGAGGACCTCGCCGTCACGCTCCGGGTCCTCGAGCAGCTGACGGAGATCGACGAGGCCCACCCCGACTTCGTCCGCGTGCGGCACGCGACGGCGAAGATGTTCAAGGCCGTCAAGCGGGCGCACCGGCTCGAGAAGCGCGCGGTCATCGCCGACGCCGATCGCCGCGTGATCGCCGCGACCGCGACGGGGGCCGCCGACCGGATCGACGACGAGACCCGCGGGGTGCCCATCAGCACCTCGACGGCAGCGGCCACCGCCGGCACCCTGCTGAAGGCACGCCCCTGCTACATGTGCAAGCAGCAGTACACGGTCGTCGACGCGTTCTACCACCAGCTGTGCCCGGCGTGCGCGGCGATGAGCCACGCCAAGCGCGACGCCCGGACCGACCTCACGGGCAAGCGCGCCCTGCTCACGGGCGGACGCGCGAAGATCGGCATGTACATCGCGCTCCGCCTGCTGCGCGACGGTGCCCACACCACCATCACGACGCGGTTCCCGCGCGACGCCGTGCGCCGGTTCACGAGCCTCCCCGACTCCGCCGACTGGATCTCGCGGCTGAAGGTCGTCGGCATCGACCTGCGCGACCCCGCCCAGGTCATCGGGCTCGCGGAGGACGTGGCCGCGTCCGGCCCGCTCGACATCCTGGTCAACAACGCCACGCAGACCGTGCGTCGGTCGCCCGGCGCCTACCAGCCCCTCGCCGACGCCGAACTCGCTCCGCTGCCGGACGGCCCGCTGCCCGAGCTGGTGACCTTCGGGCACACGAACGACCAGCACCCGCTGGCGCTCGCGCGGTCGGTCACGGCGCACCCCGTGCTCGCGGCCGCCGCCGCCCGGGCCGAGGAACTCACCGAGCAGGCCATGGCGCCGGGGTCGAGCTCGCTCGAACGCCTGGCCGGGGGCACCGCGATCGACGCCGGTGGTCTCGTCCCCGACCTGCACGACGTGAACTCCTGGACGCAGCAGGTCGACGAGGTGGATCCGCTCGAGATGCTCGAGGTACAGCTCGCGAACACGACGGCACCGTTCATCCTGATCTCCAAGCTCCGCTCGGCGATGGCAGCGAGTGCAGCGCGCCGGACCTACGTCGTGAACGTGAGCGCCATGGAAGGGGTGTTCGGCCGCGCCTACAAGGGGCCGGGGCACCCGCACACGAACATGGCCAAGGCCGCCGTGAACATGCTGACGCGGACGAGCGCACAGGAGATGTTCGAGACGGACCGCATCCTGATGACGAGCGTCGACACCGGCTGGATCACGGACGAGCGGCCGCATCCGACGAAGGTGCGGCTCGCGGAGGAGGGCTTCCACGCACCCCTCGACCTCGTCGACGGCGCAGCGCGCGTGTACGACCCGATCGTGCGGGGCGAGGCCGGCGAGGACCTGTTCGGCGTCTTCCTGAAGGACTACCAACCCGGTTCGTGGTGATCCCGGCACCACGAGCAGGCGCGCGAGCCTAGCGTGGGATCGTCATGACAGCTGAAGATCGCACAACTCCTGAGTCCGACGTGGCTCCCTCCGACCAGCCGGACCCGAACCGCTGGAAAGCCCTCGTCATCTGCCTGCTCGGCGGCGGGATCGTGCTCCTCGACGTCTCGATCGTGAACGTCGCGCTGCAGTCGATCTCGACCGGTCTCCCGGGCACCTCACCCGAGGCCGTCCAGTGGATCCTGTCCGGGTACGCCCTGTCCTTCGGGCTGCTGCTCGTGCCCGGTGGACGACTCGGTGACGCCACCGGCCGACGCCGCATGTTCGTCATCGGCGTCGGGCTCTTCACCGTCGCGAGTGCCCTCTGCGGGTTCGCGCCGAACGGCCTCGTCCTGGTGATCGCCCGCCTGGTGCAGGGACTCGCGGGCGGTCTGCTCACCCCGCAGGTCACCGCGCTCATCCAGCAGCTGTTCCGCGGCAAGGAACGCGGCACCGCCTTCGGGCTCTTCGGCGCGACGGTCGGCATCGCGACCGCGATCGGTCCGCTCATCGGCGGCCTGCTCATCACGGCGTTCGGCACCGAGAACGGGTGGCGGTTCGTCTTCTTCGTGAACCTGCCCGTCGGGCTGGTCACGATCCTCCTGGCCTTCCGCTACCTGCCGGCCATGACCAGCAGCGAGCGGAGCCGGAAGCACGACTTCGACCCCGTCGGCATCGCGCTGCTCGGTGCCGCGGTGGTCGCCCTGCTCCTGCCGTTCGTGCAGTCGTCGGAGTGGAAGGGCAACACGAAGTGGTGGCTCGTGGTCGTCGCCGTCGTGCTCGGCGCGCTCTTCGTCCTCTGGGAGCGGCGCTACGAGCGGACGAAGGAGCCCCTGATCGATCTCGGGCTCTTCCGCCGCCGGTCGTTCTCGCTCGGCGTCGGTCTCGCCACGCTCTACTTCGCCGGGTTCACCCCGCTGTTCTTCGTCCTGACGCTCGCGCTCCAGTCGGGACTGCACTACTCGGCGCTGATGGCCGGGTTGTCGTCGGTGCCGTTCGCGATCGGCTCCGGCATCGCCTCGACCATCGGCGGGCGGATCGTGCACCGCTTCGGCCGACAGCTCATCGTGATCGGGACGATCCTCGTGCTCCTCGGGCTCGGCGCGGTCATCTGGGTGGTCGCGAACCACTACCGCTCCGACCTCGGTTGGTGGCTCGTCCTGCCGCTGCTCGTCGCCGGTGTCGGCTCCGGGCTGACCATCTCCCCGAACCAGACGCTCACGCTCTCCGAGGTGCCCGTCGAACAGGGCGGCTCCGCTGGCGGCCTCATCCAGGTGGGCGCTCGAGTCGGTTCCGCCGTGGGGATCGCCGCGGTCGGCAGCGTCTTCTACTCGATCCTGGCGAACTCGAACGGGGACTATGCGAAGGGCCTGCCGCTCGGGCTCGGTGTCTCGCTCGGGTTCGTCGCCGCTGCGCTGATCGCGGGGATCGTCGACGTGGTCGTCGGGAAGGCGCGGGGGACCGAAGCGACGGTCTGAGCGCCGGACCACGGACGGACGGGAGGCTCGGTGCCAGCTGGCACCGAGCCTCCCGTCCGTCGTGGCGATCGGGATGGGACCATGGGCGGCCATTCGTCCTGGATTGGTGCGCTGTCGCCGTGGGTGTTGTACGTTCTCCGCATGAGACACATCACATGGGAGCGGAGCAAGTGCGTCACCGTGGCACTCGGAGCCGCCCTGGTCGGCGCGCTCGCGTTGCCCGCGACGGCGTCGGCGTCGGCGTCAGGCGAGGGCGTCGTCGGCGACCAAGCGTCCGGAGGGTCTGCCGTGATCACCGGCGGCGAGGGGACGCGGGTCGTCGTGGACGACACGGCGAACGACGGGCGTCTGCGGACCACGCAGCGAGTCGGCGGCGGTGTGTGGATCTACGGCATCGGCGGCGGGAACTCGTACTCGTACTACGACCACAGCGGCAAGACGCACAAGTCGACGGCCTGCGCCGGCTTCGGGACGAGCTGCAGGAGTTCCGGGTGGGTGGCGAAGGGCACGCGCTCCGTCGCTCAGGTCCTGAGGACCGCGGGCGGCAACACCGCCTTCTGGGACACGAAGTAACGGCACCCGAGTGGCCTCGAACGTCCTCCGCGTGGGGACCGCTCTCGCAGCCGCGGTGGTCTCGTTCCTGATCGGCTTCGCCGTGCTCAGCGTTCAGGACACGCAGTCGATGGCGACGATCAGGTCGGCACTGATCATCTCCGAGGCGAACGAGGCCGCTCGAGTCGTCGACGTCCTCCGGTCGGAGGCAGAGCACCGCAGCGCCAACTTCTACCGCGTCCGGATGGACCCGACGGGGCGGACCCCGACGCGGACGCTGGTCCCGGTCATCGGTGACCGTGCCGCACACGACCGGGCGTTCCCGGCGGGGGAGTACGCGCGGTTCGACGTCTCTCTGACCACCGAGCTCGAGGCGGCCGGGGACCCGCGCGGCAGCTGGCTCTCGACGCTGCCGCCGCGCGCACTCCAGGACGTCGCGACGACGTTGGGTCGCGCGGGTGTCGAGGCGCAGGTGCAGTCGCTCGGGTGGGCCAGTCTCTTCCGGTTCATGGTCGGGTACACACCGACGGTGACGGCAGCAGTGGTCACGATGAGCGGTGCGTGGCTGCTCGGGTTCGTCCGAGCGGCGTCGCGTGCACGCGTGACAGCGGTCTCCAGGACGCTCGGTGTGCGGTGGCCGTCCGGGCGCGACGTCGGGATGTCCGTGCTGCTCGCGGCCGGCGCGTTCGTCCTCGTCGGCGGGTTCGCGATCGCAGCGCTCGACGGCTACAACGGCGGCCACCGGCTGGCCGCCTACCTCGGCGTGAGTGGTGCCGTGTGGGGCTCCCTCGTGATGGCGTTCGTCTGTGGGGCCTGCGTGTCGGGCTCGCTCCCGCGCCGCCTGCGGTTCCGGTCCGCCTTCTCGGGATGGCTGCCGTGGGGGAGAGGAGCTGTCCTGATGCCAGCCGTGCAGGTGCTGACGTTGACGCTCGTCGTGTTCCTCGTCGCACAGGCCGGGACAGCATGGGGATCGCTCGTCGTCGTCCGCGACAGCCGTCCTGACTGGCAGGCATGCGCAGGGTGCACGACGACGATCTTCCAGGGCTTCGACGGCCCCACAGCGCTCGAGGACGCAGTGGAGCCGTTCGCCTCGGCGGTCCGCGCCACTGAGGCCTCGGGTGGGGTCCTCCTCAGCTGGGCGCCCGGAGCGGCTCGTGGTGATCGGTACACCCCGGGGGACCCAGGGTCGAACGTGATCGTTGCCAACCCGACGTTCATCGAGCGTTCGCGGGGGCGGGTCCCTGATCCGCTCGACGGGGCGGACGGGCCCGGGGAGTGGGGGCTCCTGGTACCGAGCGACCAGGCAGAGCGGGCAGCGGCCATCGCGGCAGAGTGGCGCACGTCCTTCCGAGAGCCGCTCGGGGAAGTCCCGGACCGGGCGGCGCCGAAACGCCCGCACGTCGCCACGTACACGCCCGGTACCGTCTTCAACTACGGCCAGACGGACCTGCGCGACCGGGCGTACTCGGAGTCTCCCGTCATCGTCGTCGTCCCGGCGTCAGCCGGCCTCCTCGACGACGACTCCTACTTCGCCGCCGGCTCCGCCGGGGACCTCCTGTTCACCGGTGGCGCCGCATCGACACACCGGGTGCTCGATGCCGCTGGCGTCCCTCGGTCCGTGTACGTGGTCGACGCGCTCGCCGACCAGATCGACCGCGGCGTCGCGACGGCCCGAGCGCGACTCCCCATCGCACTGGTCGGTGGCGCAGCCGGGGTCCTCGCTGCGGTGGGCATGCTCGTCGTGCGCACCCGGGCCTCAGTCCTCGCGAACCGCGACCGCCTGCTCTTCCACCGCACGCACGGACGATCACCGAGCCGCGTCCATCTCCGGACCTGGCTCCGGACCGCGGCACTCCTGGCAGGGACCGCGGTCGCCCTCGGCCTGGCGATGCAGAGCGGCCTCACGGGCGCTGACGTCGTTCCTCGGACTGTGGGGGGCGTCTTCGGTGCGGTCGTCGTGCTGGTCGTCCTGACGACCTGGGTCACCACCGCTCGGACCGCCACGACGAAGGAGTTGCTCTCCCATGGGCACTAGCGAGCCAGCGATCGACGCGATCGGCATCCGCCACGGGGTCGGCGGCCGTCTGCTGTTCGACTCCCTCGATCTGACCGTCCGAGCGGGTGACGTACACGCGGTGGTCGCACCCTCGGGTGCCGGGAAGTCGACACTGCTCCGGATGATCGGGGGACTCGAGCGCCCGGATGCTGGCACGATCCGGGTCCTCGACCACGACGTCACGGCGCTGCGGGGTGCGGAGCTGCGTCGACACCTCCGCGACCGCGTCGCGTTCGTGTTCCAGGACGCCGGCCTCGTCGAGCGGTGGACGGTCCGGCAGAACATCACGGCGGCCGGTGCGGCAGCGCCACACATCCCGGTCGGCGAGCCGTCGAGCCTGGACGAAGCGGCAGACCTCCTCCATCTGCCGCAGGCGCTCCTGGGACGACGAGCCGCTGAGCTGAGCGGTGGGGAGCGTCAGCGGGTGGCGATCGCCAGGGTCCTCGTCCGCAAGCCGCCGGTGGTGCTGATGGACGAGCCGACCGCCGCCCTGGACGCGGAGCTGACCGATCGCGTGGTGCACCTCGTCCGCGAGCTCTCCGATCAGGGTGCAACGATCGTGATCGCGACCCACGACCCGGTGGTCATCGGCGCCGTGGATTCGACCTCGACGCTGTTCCAGCTGCCCACCTGACGGACCGGAGGCGCGCTGACGACGGTCTCCGCACCGGACGGCAGTCCTCGTTTCGCGGCGTGACGGATCCGGTTCGCGGATCCGGGAGCGAGCCGACCAGATCCGTCACGGCGCGAATCGGGAACGGGTCGGCGGCGGACCCGTGGGGTTCCGCGGCCAGACCGAGACCGAGACGGACGGGAGGCTCGGTGCCAGCTGGCACCGAGCCTCCCGTCCGGTCCGGGGTCGCGTCAGAACCGGGTGGTGCCCCGCGTGCTGCGGGGCCGACCATCCGGGTCCACCGCGAGCCGGGCCGCCGGGGCAGCCCACAGACGTTGCAGCGCCGACACCGGTTCCGGCTGGTGCTGCCGGATGCGCCCGGGGGGACGGGGGCCTGGCTGGCCGTCCTCGTGCCAGTGGTCGAGCGCCCGGGCGTGGGCCCGCCAGAGCGCGAGGAGCTCGGCACCGGAGCCGTCGAGCCGCGGGTCGTCCGGGGTGGTGGCGAGGTGTTCTGCCCAGAGCTCGTGTCGGAGGTCCCGCGCGAGCGACCCGTCCCCCTCGGACCTGTCGACCACGGCGCAGGTGAGCTCGCTGTCCGCCGTCCAGGAGCGCCGGTTGAAGTTGTCCGACCCGATCGTGAACCAGGTGTCGTCGACGATGCAGACCTTCGCGTGGATGTAGATCGGGCGGCCGGACTCGTGCTCCAGGTCGAACACGCCCACGCGGTCGGGGGCCGTGCGACGGAGGGTCGTGATCGCATCGATCTGCCCGAGGCGGCTCGGTGGTCCGCCGAGCACCCCGTCCGAGTTCGGGTAGCGGGGCACGAGGATGACGACGCGCAGCCCCGGGTTCTGCTCGAGCGCCTCGGCGATGCCGGTGGCGACCTCGCGGGACCAGAGGTACTGGTCCTCGATGGTGATGAGGTCCCGGGCCGTGCGGAAGGCCTTGCCGTAGGCGCGCGCGATGCTCCGCTCACCCTCGGGCGCGAACGGGAACGGCGGGCGCTTCACGCCGTAGGTGCGGAGGAGCTGCACCGCGTGGTCGCCGGCGGGCGGGGGTGCCGGCGTGCGCTCGGGCAGTGGTTCCGGCCTGCGCGGCATCCGCACCAGGCGCTGCAGGAGCATCCGGTACGGCAGGCTGCGGTCGAGCGGGTGCGGGTCGTCCCAGCGCTCGGCGAACACGGCGAGGACGTCGGCGACGACCGGTCCGCGGAGCTCCATCGAGGCGTCGTGCCACGCCGGGCGCTTGCCGTAGCGGGCGTCGATCGAGATGGGCTGCGGGTCGCCCTCGTGCGCGGCGTCGTCGCGGCGACTGTGGCAGAGGTCGATGCCGCCGACGTAGGCGACGTCCCGCGCGGGGTCGTCGCGGTGCTGGATGACGAAGAACTTCTGGTGGTGGGAGCCGAACACGCGGACGCGCTGGTCGAGGAGGACCTCGCCGCCGGCGTCGTTGATCTTCCGCCCGAGCAGCTCGTTCGCCCGGGCGCTGAGCGACGCCGAGATCCGCTCGCCGTGGGAGCGCCAGATGAGCCCGCGGACCTCGACGCCTGCCCGTGCCCGGTCGGCCAGCAGGTCGCCGATCGTCGGGCCATCGGGCAGCAGGCGCTCGTCGGCGTCTCCGCGCCAGTCGGTGAACCACACGCGGTCGCCGGGCTCGAGCGCGGTCAGCTCGGCGTGGATGCGCTCGAAGTACGGCGCCCCGTGCACCAGCGGGCGGACGAGGTTGCCCTCGGACCACGCGGGGGTGTCGCCGGCGCCGGCGTGCACCTCGGTGGCGGTGTTGCCGCGTTCGTCGCGGGCCAGGAACCAGTGACGCGGGTCGGTGGGCACGGTCGAACACTACGGGGCACTCTGGCTCATCGACCCGGTCGTGCGCCAGAATCGCCCCATGGACGCTGAACACGAGGACAGGCCGCGCGTGGTCGCGGTGAGCAGGGACAGTGACCACCGGTTCAGCAAGCCGGTCGTGCAGGAACTCACCCTCGTCGAGGGCTGGGGCGTCGAGGGCGACGCCCACGCCGGCACCACCGTGCAGCACCGCTCACGCGTGGCGCGGGACCCCTCGCAGCCCAACCTCCGCCAGGTGCACCTGATCCACGCGGAGCTGTTCGACGAGGTCGCGGAAGCCGGGTTCGCGGTCGCGCCGGGGGAGCTCGGCGAGAACGTCACGACGCGCGGCATCGACCTGCTCGGCCTGCCGACGGGGGCGCTGCTGCACCTCGGCGACGACGCCTGCGTCCGCGTCACGGGCCTGCGCAACCCGTGCCAGCAGATCAACGGCTTCGAGCCGGGGCTCCTGCGCGAGGTGTTGGGCAAGGCGGACGACGGAGTCGTCGAGCGCAAGGGCGGGGTGATGAGCGTCGTGGTGTCGGGCGGGGTCGTCCGACAGGGTGACCAGGTCCGCGTCGAGCTCCCCGAGGGCGAGCAGACGCCGCTGGAGCCGGTGTGAGCGCCGAGGCGTGGGAAGCGCAGGTCGCCGCACTGTGGTCGGACGAGACGATCGACGACGACACCCGGATCGCCCGCATGGCTGAGCTCGCCGCTGCGGCTCCGCACCCGGCGCTCGGCGCGTTCGAGCTCGGGGGAGCGAACGACTCGGGTGGACGTGAGGCCGAGGCCGAGGTGCACTACGCCGATGCGACCGCGAACGGCCTCGGTGCCGTCGATCCCGCCCGGGCAGCACAGCTCGTCGTCCAGCACGCCTCGACACTCCGCAACCTCGGCCGTACCGACGAGGCCATCGCCATGCTCCGGGACGCACCACCGCACCCGACGACGGGAGCCGCCCCACGGGTGTTCCTCGCCCTCGCGCTGCACAGTGCCGGACGCCATGACGAGGCGCTCCGCGAGGTCGTCGAGGCGATCGAACCGACGCTCCCGCGCTACAACCGGTCGGTCCGCGCGTACGCCGCGGACCTCACCGAGCGGTAGCCGGCCGACTCCGCCACCCGCCGGACGGGAGGCTCGGT
>NZ_MJGV01000068.1:67997-246161 GCF_001865015.1 Curtobacterium sp. MMLR14_010
GCACCGGGCCTCCCGTCCGGCTCTGGTCGCGACCGGCGCTGCCAGGATCACCCGCCGCTCTTGACACGCGCTTCTTGTAAGTGTTTGATCAGTCACATGCCCGTCACCGGAACCAGCCCCCGCTCAACCGCCGAGGCCCAGCGTGCCAGGATCACCGCGGCGGCCGTCCGGGTCTTCGCGGAGAAGGGCTACCACGCCACCCCGGTCGCGGACGTCGCGACCGAGGCCGGCGTCTCGCCGGCCTACGTCTTCCGGCTCTTCCCCGGCAAGCTCGGCGTGTTCGTCGCCGCTGTCGAGGACACCTACACGCGCGTCGCCTCGGCGCTCGCCGAAGCGGGCGAGTCGATCGACGACGGCGACCCGACGGCTCGACTGGCGGCCATGACCGACGCCTACATCGCGCTCGTCGAGGACCGCGACCTCATCATGATGCAGGCGCACGCGCAGAGCGCCAGCAGCGTGCCCGAGATCCGCGAGGCCGTGCGCAGCGGGCTCGGTGCGGTCGTCCGGGCCGTGGAGCGGGCCTCGGGTGCGGCGCCCGCCGACGTCCAGCGCTTCGTGGCGTACGGGCAGCTGTGCCACCTCATCGTGCAGACGGACCTGGCGGCCGTCGGGGCGTCGTGGGCGCAGTCGATCACGGCCGGTATCCGGCACCGCTGAGACGCCCCTCCCTCCTCCTGCTCTTCTTCTTACCCAGAGTTGTGACTGTTCAATCAGTAACCAAACGAATCGGGACCACCATGAACGAGACCACCACCCACGTCGTCCTGCCGGGCATCGTCGAGCCGGCCGGGCTCCTGGTCGAGGAGACCCCCGTCGCGACACCCGGACCGGGGGAGCTGCTCGTCACCGTCGAGGCAACCGGCATCTCCTACGCCGAGCGGGCGATGCGCCGCGGCCGCTACTTCATGCAGCCGGCGTTCCCCTTCACGCCCGGGTACGACCTCGTCGGCACGGTGACCGCCGTGGGACCGGGCGTCGACCCCGCGATGACCGGTCGGCGCGTGGCGAGCCTCACCAAGACCGGCGCGTGGACCGGACGCGCCGTCGTCGCCGAGCGGGACTCGGTCGTTGTGCCGGACGGCGTCACGTCCGAGGACGCCGAGGCCGTCACCGTCAACGGCGTCACCGCGTGGCAGATGCTCCACCGTGCTGCGCGGGTGCGTCCGGGGCAGACGATCCTGGTGTTCGGGGCGAACGGCGGTGTCGGCGGCGTGCTCATCCAGCTCGCGCGGCACCACGGCGTCCGCGTGATCGGCGCTGCGTCCCCGCGGCACCACGAGGCCATGCGGCGGGACGGCGTCGACCCCGTGGACTACGCCGCCCCGGACCTGGCCGACCAGGTGCGGGCGCTCGCTCCGGCAGGGGTCGACGCCGTCTTCGACAACATCGGCGGTGCGACGACGCGGACGGCCCGTTCGCTGCTCGCGCGGGGAGGGGTGCTGGTCTCGTACGCGATCATCGACGCAGTCAGCGGGACGGGCAGCCTGTGGCCGCCGTTCCTGTCCCACGTCGGTCGGATCGCGTTCTGGAACACGCTGCCCGGGCAGCGCGCCGTGTTCTACGACCTGTGGAGCGGGCACAGCCGCACGCCGAAGCGGTTCCGGGCGCACCTCGAGGAGGACCTCGGGCGCGTGCTGCAGCTCGTGCGCGACGGAGTCGTCACACCGAGGATCGCCGCACGGTTCCCGCTGACCGAGATCGTGCGGGCGATGGAGCTCGCGGAGTCGCGGACGCTCGACGGCAAGGTGGTCCTGCTGCCCTGACGTGTGGCGTGCCGCGACTCCGGTCGGTCAGAGCTCGACGGTGCCGTTCTCGATCGGGTCCTTGTCCGGGTTGCGGGTGACCGCGGCCCGGGCGGTCTTCGCGATGTACGCGACGGTGCTGCTCGGCCCCTCCCAGTACTCGGCAGAGTCGGCCTCGACCTTGATCAGCGCCAGGCCTGCCGTGTCGAGTCCGTCCGGGAACCAGGCCTGCAGCGGCTTGACCCACAGCTCCTCGGCCTTCTGGCGGTCGTGGACGATGCTCGCGCGGCCGGCCAACGAGGTCCACGAGTGGCCCTTCGTGTCCGAGAACGACACGTTCACCTCGGGGTGGACGCCGATCTGCTCGGCCTTGGCGGAGTCGTCGTAGGCGAAGAACCACAGGTCGCCGTCGAACTCGGCCTCCTGCAGGGCCATCGGGCGGCTGACGTGCTTGCCGTCCGTGGTCATCGTGGTGAGCATCGCGACCTTCGCGTCGTTCATCAGGTCGGCGATGTGGTGCTGGTCGGTGGGGGTGGTGTCGGACATGGTGCGTGCTCCTCGTCGATAGACCGGGTGGTGCTCGCGACGCTACGCGCGGGCAGCCGGGAGGCTCGGTACCGGTGGCGTCGTGCGGCTCACGACTGTGGCGGTGCCGGTGGTGTGGCGCGCGGGGCGGTCGGGCCGCGGTGGCGGCGCGAGCGGGGTCGCGGCCGTCGCGTGGCGTGTGGGCGACAACGTCGACGTCGTACGACATCGACGTTGTCGCGGACGTCCTGCGGTCCCGAGTCCCGCGGCGACCTCCCGCTCGGTACGGTGATCGACATGGCCACCTTCACGCCCCCGCCCGCCGACGCCATGCGTGCGAAGCTCCTGCTCGCAGCACGCGAGGAGTTCGCGGCGGTCGGCATCACCGGCGCCCGGATCGAACGCATCGCCGCGGCGTCGTCGAGCAACAAGGCGCAGATCTTCCACTACTTCGGCAGCAAGGAGGGCCTCTTCGACGCGCTCTACGCCCAGACCGTCGCGGAGACGCTCGCGCTCGTGCCCCTCGACGCCGAGGACCTGCCCGAGTACGCCGGGCGGTTGCACGACGCCGCAGTGCAGCGGCCGTGGGCGCAGCGCTTGGTGACCTGGTACCGACTGGAGCGCGGCGACGCAGCCCCGATGGAGGCCGTCGTCGCCGGCAACGCCGAGGCGGTCGCCGAGATCGAACGGGCCCAGCGCGCGGGTCTCCTGCCGCGGACCGTCCGACCGGCCGTGCTGCTCGGGCTCGTCGTGCACCTGGCGGCGTTCTGGAGCGAGACCAGCCCGGAGTTCGACGCCCTGGTCACCGCGGTGATGCCGGCGCGACGTCGGCAGGTCGTGGTGGACGCCGTCGCGGCGCTCGTTGGGCGCTGACCACGTCCCGACCCGGCGCGCCTGCGTCATCCGGCGCGCCTGCGTCCTCCATCGGGCCGGCGTCCCGGTCCGTCAGCTCGCGTCCCGGCCCTCGCGCGACCGCACGATCCCGACCGTCACGAGCGCGGTCGCCCCGAGCGTCAGCACGACGCCGGCGACCTGCACGCCCGACTCGAACTGCGCCAGCCGCGTGCTCGTCCAGGCCGTCGTCGCGATGCTCCCGCTGACCATCGCCGCCAGCACCGCCCCCGAGGCCGCGATCCCGACCCCGGTCGCCAGCTCGCTCGCCGTGTCCACGAGTGCGGCGCCCATCGACGTCCGGTCGGCGGGCAGCCCCCGGAGGACGTCGTTGCCGGCCACCACGCCGACGACCCGCATGCCGGCGGCGACGAGCACGAGGGCGACGGCCACCCACCCGTAGCCGAGGTGCCCGAGGACGGCGAACACCCCGAGCCCGAGCACGACGGCCGCCGAGCTGGACGCTGCCGCCCGACGGAGCCCGACCCGCTGCACGAACGGCCCGACGAACCGCCCGCTCGCGAGCAGCACCACGACCTGCGGCAGCATCCCTACGGCCGCAGCCGCCGGTGACCAGCCCCAGCCGAACTGCAGCTGGAGCGTCACCAGGTACGACAGCCCGGCGACGGCGAGTCCGGCGCCGGCCTTGAACGCCAGTCCGCTCGCCACCAGCGGCCGGGCGACGAGCGCGAGGTCGAGCAGTGGGTGCGCCGCCGACCGCTCACGCAGCACGAAGGCGACGCCGGCAACCACGGTCGCCGCCGCCATCACCGACAGCTGCCACGACCAGCCGAGGTCGACGGCGAGCGTCGGCGCCACCAGGGCCCCGGCGATCGTCGCGGTGCCGAGGACAGCACCCGCGACGTCGATCGGTGCGCGGTGCAGTCCGTCGGCCGTGTCGGCGCCGATGCCGGTCCGGATCCCGACGAACGCGACCAGGGCGATGGGCGCGTTCGCGAGCAGGAGCACCTGCCACGGCGCCACGGCGAGCACGAGGCCGCCGATGGTCGGGCCGATCGCCAGGCCGACGAGTCCCGCCGTCGAGATGACGGTGAGGGCCCGGACGCGCAGGTCCTCGGTGTCGAAGAGTCGGAACGCCAGCGCCATCGACCCCGGAGTGGTCATCGCAGCCGCGATGCCCATCACGGCTCGCAGGGCGATGAGCTCCGGCGTCGTCGTGACGAAGACGGTCGCGAGGCTCGCCACCGCGAGCAAGACCAGCCCCACGAGCATGATGCGGCGTCGGCCCACCCGGTCGGCGACGGCGCCGAACAGCAGCATCAACCCGCCGAAGACGACGGAGTAGGCGCCGGTGACCCACTGCAACCCGGTGGTCGTGGCGTGCAGTTCGCGGCCGATGGTCGGCAGTGCCACGTTGAGCAGCGAGTTGTCGAGCATCTCGAACAGGAACACGGCGGACAGCCCGGCGAGGGCGAGCCACGCGTCGCCCAGGGACCTCGGCGCGAGCGGACGGACAGTGGGGACGGCGGACATGGGCGCACTCCTTCAGGTGATGAAGTGGCGACTCGAGCGAGTCACGTGCGCGCGCCCGGCGCACGTGGCGCGGGCTTTTTCCCTCTGCGCTCACCGTAGGTGACGACGTGGGCCAACAGCAAGTGCCGCTGCGGGCCCGAGATGGTGCGGACCACCGGACGGGAGGCTCGCATCGGGCTGGTGCCGGGCCTCCTGGCCGGTGGGTGGCGGGTCTCAGGTCGCCTTGCGGCGTCGCGGGCTGGCGGACCGGGGCGGTGCGGCGCGGAGGCGGTCGCCGACCTTGCCGAGGACGGCCGCGAGGGAGTCGACCTCGTCCGTGGTCAGGGACTCGAAGAGCAGACCGCGGACGACGGCGACGTGGCCCGGGAAGACGGTGGCGAGGACGGCTCGGCCGGCCTCGGTGATGGTGACGACCACGCGGCGTTCGTCCTCTGGCGACGTCGAGCGCGTGACGAGTCCGCGCTTGTCGAGCAGCTGCGCCTGGTACGTCAGGCCGCTGCGGCTGTAGACGACGCCGTCCGCCAGGTCGGTCATGCTCCGGCTGCCCGTCGGGTCGTCGCCGAGCCGCGCGAGCAGCTGGAACTGCACATAGCTCAGGCCGCCGGCGTCGCGGAGCTGCTGCTCGACCGCGGGACGCAGGAGTGCGCTGACCTCGGTGAAGGCGAAGTACGCGGCGAGCTCCGTCGGGGAGAGACCGGGTTGGGGTTCGACCATGGTCCGATCCTACCGTTGCTTCGAGTTCGAAGCAGTGCTACCGTCGTCCCCAGTTGCTTCGAACTCGAAGCACACGACGAGAGGTCCCATCATGAAGGCAGTCCGTTTCCTCGAGGTCGGTGGACCCGAGGTCCTGCAGTACGTCGACGTCGAGCAGCCCCAGCCGGCTGCCGGCCAGGTGCGGATCCGCGTCGCGGCGTCCGCCTTCAACTCCGCGGACACTGGCATGCGGGCGGGCTCCCTGCCCATCCCGGTGACTCTGCCGCACGTGCCGGACTACGACGTGTCCGGCACGGTGGACGCGCTCGGCGACGGTGTGGAGGGCTTCGCGGTCGGTGACGCGGTCATCGCGTTCCTGCCCATGGGTGAGGACGGCGGCGCGGCCGAGTACGTCGTGGCTCCCGCTGACGTGCTGGTCCACGCGCCGACGAGCATCCCGCTGGCCGATGCCGCGGCGCTGCCGTCGGTCGCGCTGACCGCGCAGCAGGCGCTGTTCGACGACGGAGGGCTGCAGGCCGGGCAGCGGGTGTTCATCGTCGGCGCGGGCGGTGTCGTCGGCAAGTACGCGGTGCAGCTGGCGAAGCGAGCCGGTGCGTACGTCATCGCCACCGCGAGCCCGCGGAGTACCGATGCGGTGCGCGCTGCGGGTGCAGACGAGGTCGTCGACCACACGGCGTCGTCCTTGCATGAGGCCGTGTCCGAGCCTGTCGACCTGCTGCTGAACCTGGCGCCGATCGAGCCCGCGGAGTTCGCGGCCCTGGTCGATCTGGTCCGTCCGGGTGGGGTCGTCGTGAGCACCACCGCCTGGATGCCCGCACCGGACGACGCCGAACGCGGGGTGCGGTCCGTCGTCGTGTTCGTGCGGAGTGACCTCGCACAGCTCGGGGAGCTCGTGCGGTTGGTCGACGCGGGGGAGCTGCGGGTGGAGGTCTCGCGGCGCATCTCACTGGCCGAGCTGCCGGCGCTGCACGTCGAGGCTGCCGAGCGCGGGGTCAGCGGGAAGGTGATCGTGCTCCCGGAGGCGGTGTGACGCGGAGGGTCGACTCGGGTCGTCGCCGGCTGGCGCGCACGGCGACCCAGGTGCTCCAGAGTGACCCGGCCACCGCTGCCCCGGCGACGGCCAGGAGGAGGGGTTCGCTGTTCCACTGACCGAGCAGGCACCCGGCGACTGCGGCGACGACCATCACCGCGGCGGTCGTGCACATCGGGGCGAGGGCTGCGCGGTGCGCTCGTTGCCAGGCGTCGGCGTCCCGGAGGGTGGCCGTGGTGCGGATGCCGAACCAGCGGTTGCGGGGGATGACGCCCCGGGCCGGGAGCACGACGCTCAGCGCGATGAGGACGGCCGCGGCGATCTCGACGGTGATCATCGCCGCCGCCGGGTGTCGGTCGAGGACGCGGGAGTCGTTGCGTCGAGGGCGTCCCGTTGTGGTGTGCTCCCGGCGAAGTGCGCGGCCGTCGTCGCGATCCACAGGGCGGCGAGGGCGATGAGGCCGACGATGCCCGGGCCGGCGAGGACGAACGCCACGACGAGTGTCGCGAGTCCCGCGAGCATGAGTGCGACGGGGAGCCTGCGGCCCCGGTTCTGGTCCCCGTTTCCTGTCACGTCTCGCCCCTCGTCAATCGCCCCTGCGGTGATCCCATCCTGCCGGTAGCGTGTGACATACGCAACCGCGAGGGAGCAGTAATGGAGCAACGCGTGACCTTCGGCGAGCGGCTCCTCGTCCTCGGGTGGTTCCTGTCGGCGTTCTTCGTCAGCAGTGCGCCGCTCGTGCTCGGGGTCATCGCGGCGGACCTGATCCCGGGCATCGGTGGGGTCCGGCAGTCGGTGACGCTGCCGGTCCTCGTCGCGGCGCTGATGCTGATCGTCGGGTTGGCCGTTGTGTTCGGCAGTGCGCTCGAACGAGTGGTTGACCGGCTCTTCCCGGGGCGCACGGCGAGCAGTCGGATCGCCAAGCAGATCGCGTCAGCGCTTCCCCTCTGGGTGGTGCTCCTGCCACTGATGGAGAACGGCCTCGGTGCCGTGGTCGCGACCGTCGTCGCAGTCGTGCTCTACGACGTGGCGGAACCCGTGCTCGATCGGATCGACCGCAAGCGTCAGGAGGACGACGGCGACGCGGCCTCGTGAACGGAGCAGTTCTTGCGTGATCCTCTGAGGACGTCCGGCCTGTGGCGTGCGAGCCTCCGTCGTGCGGACGGGTGGAGCGAGGTCCGCGGGCCGTCCGGGTCCTACTGCACGGGTTCCCTCGTCGAGTGGGGCAGCATCACGAAGGGCCTCGTCGGCACCGCTGCGTGGCGCACCCTCGACGTCGAATGTCCGGTCGCCGAGGTGCTGCCCGAGTTCCCCGCTGCGGCGTTCACCGTCGCGGACCTCGTCAGGCACACCTCCGGACTGCCACGACTGCGCCGAGGGATGGCGCGCAACCCACTGCGCGACCCCTACCGTCCGACGGTGGCCCGAGCGCTGACTCCTGCCGACGTCACGCCGGTGCATCCGTCCGTGGCCGCGTCAGCCGATGCTCTCGAAGACCATCGTGGCCTGGATGCGGTCGCCGCCGCCGAGGCCTTTGCTCCCGCTGCTCGCCGTGGTGATCGTGTGGAGCCGGTAGCCCTTCGCGGCCTGCTCGTTGATGGCCTGCTCGAGCGACGTCAGGTTGCCCGAACCGGTCCCGAGGAACTTCTCCTTGAGGATCACCTGGAGGACGACGTACTGCATGGGGAGCTCCTTCTCGGGTTGCGGGCGAACCGGACGTCGCCCCGGCCAGTGTCTGCCGCGCAGCCACTGACGTCGTAGCCCCCGTTCGAGTTGCGGCGCACCCGGCACGTACATCTCGCATGTCGTATCCGCGGAGCTTGGCGCGTCCACTTCCGCGCTGCGACCGTCTCGGCATCCGGCACCGAGCCGGCGATGCAACGAGGTGGACGATGAAGAAGACCGGGATCTGCGCACGTGTGGTGGCCAGCGCCGCCCTGAGCTGTGTGCTCGTGGGGAGCGTTGCCGTGGGAGGAGCCTCCGCGAGCGCGGCCGAGGCGCCGACGGACAGCGCGACGCAGCCAGGTAGGGACGGCCGGGCAGCGTGGGCGCACTACAACAAAGTCATCAGCAAGAGCTCGAAGGGGAGCCACGTCGGGTCCCAGAAGCTCGCGTCCTGCGGTTCGCGCACGAGTGCGATGACCTGCTCCCTCAACAAGGGATCGTCCGCGACCCGGACCATCGGCCTCAGCTTCGGCGCGACGCGGAGCTGGGCGGCCGGGCAGCTCAACATCAGTTCCGCGTCCACGCAGAACGTCTCGGTGACGTGCAGCAAGCGGAGCGTCCCGAAGGGCAAACAGCTGGTCGCCTACCCCGTCGGGGTCCGCTACAAGTACAAGATCCAGCGGCACATGACCGGCGGTGGGAAGGACTACGTCTCCGGTACGTCCGGATGGCTGTACGCCTTCAACCCGGGTCCGGCGCGTGTCTCCTGCGACATCAGGAGCTTCTGACCGCCAGCGCACCGCCGGGGTCATGGGCGTGAGCACGGTCCTCATCGTCGCGCTCTCCGGGTGCTCCGCACCGCCGAGCGTGCCCCCGGACACGTTGATCGGTGAGCCGGTCGCGGCGACAGTCAGGCACGTCCCGGCCGGCACCGCGTACGCCTGGTACGACCTGTCCGAAGCGGTCCTGCACCAGCCGGGATCGCTCATCGGTGGGCCGGCTCCGGACGGGGAGGGCGGCGTCGTGATCGCGGTGTGCGCGGACGCCGACACCATCGCCGAGAGCACCAGGATCACGACGGGCGCGATCCCGAGGGCAGCCTACGACGACACGGTCCGCCGCCGGGCGGCGGCCGGCGACTACCGGCACCTGCTCCCGGAGTGCGCAGACCGGTGACGGCGGACGCTGGGCGAGACGGACTGGAGGCTCCCCACCAGCTGGCAGCGAGCCTCCAGTCCGGCGTCGCTACGGCAGTCTCGTGAGCCGGACGGCCGTGGACTCGTACGGTTGGAGCTGCAGGTGGAGCCGATCCCCGTCGATGTGGACGCTGCCGGGGGCGTCGTCGCCGAGGTAGGTGCTGCGGGCGGCCGACTCGACCGCGATGCCGAGGCCGATGGTGAGGTCGACCGGGTGCTCGGTCATCGACTGCAGGCGAAGGATGGACTGCTGGTCGTCCTCGCCGGCGACCACCGACACCAACCGGACGCGGTCGTCGTCGAGCGTGAGCAGCTCGGCGGACGGCACGTCGGAGGCGCCTGAGCCGGAGGCGGGTGCCGTGACCATCGGTCGGACCAGGTCCGCGGTGGTCTGGAGCGCGACGGCCTCGATGCGCTGGCCGGGTTCCGCGCGGACGCCGATCGCGTACTCGAAGGTCGCGGTGAACCCCTGCTCGATCGGGAAGTTCGTGTCCCACACGTTGTTGTGCAGCCACGAGTAGACCGTCGCGGAGCGGGTGGGACTCGTGCTCGCCGGGAACGGTGCGTAGGGCAGGGAGATCGTGCCCGGGTGGACCAGGGGAGCGTCCTTCGTCACCCACACGACGGCGGCGTCCTGGTCCTCGACGCTGACCCAGTTGCGGATCGCGCGCATGTGCTGCGGAGCGCCCGGGATGTGCGGCAGGCCGTCACCGGTGACACCGCCGGAGACCTCGTACCGGACGACGGGCTGCTCGGCGGCGAAGGGGAACGCGAAGAAGGCGCTCTCCTTGGTCCGGGTGACTGGCTTCGCCAGACGGTTCGCGATCCGCAGGCGGGGCTCCCCGTGGCGCAGGCGCAGGGTGACCTCGACGCTGTCGACCCCGGCTGCGGCGAAGCGGTAGACCAGGCGCTCCTCGACGGCGTCGGAGACCCGCTCGACCAGGACGGCCGGGCCCCCGGTCGTCCGCGACGCGAGGAGCTCGAGCCGGTCGGAGCTCCACAGCTTGTTCGCGAGGTGGTTGACGCCGGCCCCCGACGAGCCGTACTCGTCGTAGACGTACCCGTTGAAGCCAGCGGGCGCGTGCTGCTCGACGATCTCGCGCCCGGTCGCCAGCTCGAGGATCGAGCGGATCGTCGACGTCTGCGGGTCGACCGCGACGCGGAGGTACGCGTTCTCGAGCGTGAAGAGGTCGGCGGCCGGGGTGGTCATCGCGTCGTGGATCCGGGGGAGCTCGGGGGCGGAGTCTGCTGACAGCACGTCGACCCGCACGAAGCCGAACGCGGGGACGTCGGTCAGCTGCGCGGTGATCCAGCGACCGGACTCCCGGTGCAGGGAGTTCGACTGCGGCTCGATCACGATCGGCAGGTCGGCGCCCGTGCGACCGTCGCGGAGCGTGACGTGGGCATCGAGGGGGACGGTCGACTCCTTGAGCAGGAACCGCACGGCCCCGGTCCTCGCGGCACCGGAGACGTTCGCCACGACGATCGCCGTGTAGGCGTCGTCGGGAGCGGAGACGGTGTCGGCGAGGTAGACGAGCGCGTGTTCCTCGAAGTCACGGCCGCGCTGGTGGGCGGTGATCGCCTGCGCGACCTTCCACTGCCACTGGCGCTCGCCGGAGTCGTAGCCCTCGTCGCCGTGGGTCCACGAGTTGCTCGCGCCCCACGTGTGCTCGTTGAACATCGAGATCGCGTCGTACGTGGCGTCCGCGTCGGCGCGTTCGGACGGGACGGCCTGTCCGCCCAGCCAGGCGGCGGCCTGGGAGAACGAGCGGGCGTCGCTCACGGTGACCTGGGCCTCGCGGGCCAGGGCGAGGGGGACCGCGGCGGAACCGACGCCCTCCACCCACCAGTCGCCCCAGTCGCCCTCGACGGTGATGAGCTCGTCACCGTGGCGCGCCTCGGCCTCGGCGAAGAAGTCCTCGTTCGTCGAGACCCGGAGCGTCGGCGAGGTCCAGGTGTCGTTCCAGCGGCGGACGACCTCGGAGAGGTGCAGTCGTGCCGGGCCGTTGTCGCCCATGAACCCCTGGGTGCGGAGGTGCAGCACGTCCCACGGGTAGCCCGGGCGGCCCTCGGCCTGTTCGCCGTGCGCACCGAAGACCCCGGGCGGGAAGGGGTAGCCGCGGGTCGCGAGTGCCGTCAGGTAGGCGGGGAGGTAGGTCTCGGCGACCTCGTACGACTCGGTGAGCCCGACCATCGGACCCTCCATGTAGGCCAGCCCGTGCGGGCTGTCGGTCATCCAGACCACGATCGAGTTGCCCGCGGGAGTGCGCCAGCGGAACAGCCGCGGCAGGTCGAGGGCACCGTTCTGGTGCGGCATCGACCGGCCGGCCCAGTTGTGCGCGACGGCGAGGTACCGCACGCCGACGTCGTGCAGGGCGTCCGGCAGCCCGGCGACCTGCCCGGGGACGTCGGTCTGCATGGCGGTGGTGAAGTCGATGCCGTACTGGTCGCGGATCCGGCGGGCCTCGCGCAGCAGCTCGTGCAGCTCCTCGGTCGAGCAGGTGTCGGTGTGCAGGTTGTACGGCATCGCGCTCAGGCCGATCGAGCCCTGCTGGACCAGCTCCACGAACTCGGCGACCTTGGCGGCGGGACGGTGGCGCTCCCAGTCGGCGAAGGCCCAGAGCGCCTCGACGTTCCAGCGGAAGCGCGACGCCTCGGGCCACTCGCGCGTCGCCGCTGCCAGCTCGACGGCGGAGTCGAGGTATGACCGCTGGGAGGAGATGACGGTGGTCTGCGGGTCGGTGTACCCGAAGTCGAAGTGCGAGTGGTGGACGACGTGCACGGACCAGTCGCGCTGGGGGAGGAGCACGAAGGAGAGCTCGGTCCCGGTCTCGGACTCGGTGCTGGCGACGGTCAGGGTGACGTCGGTCGGTTCGTCGACGGTGCGGACCAGCAGCCGGACGGAGGTCGTGTCCGGCGCCGGGGCCGTGCCGACGACGCGGTCGACGCCGTCCGGGCCAGTGAGGGTCGCGGTCACGGCGCGGGGCGCGTGGTCGGGCGCGCCGTCGGTCGCGCCGGCGGGCGTTCCGCCGGTCGCGCCGGCGGCCCCGCCGGCGGCCCCGCCGTCGGCCGCGCCGTCGGTCTCCTCGTCGAAGAGCAGGCGGACGCTCTGGACGGCGACGCCGTCGTGCTCTGTCTTCAGCGGTTCCGGGATGACCCGGACACGGATGCCGTGGACGGTCGCGGCGGCCACGGTGGCGCGGTCGAGGAGCCCGTCACGGGCCTCCAGGTGGGACCAGGGCTGTGCGGAGACGAGGGCTGGTTCGGTCATCGGAGCTGGGGTTCCTTCGGTGGTCGGGAGGGGGATCCGGGTTTCGGGTTCACGCCGTCGGGTTCAGCCCGCGGGCGAAGAACCGCTGGAACGCGAAGAACACGACGATGGTCGGCAGCGACGCCACGAGGGCCCCGGCCAGCGCGACCGGCGGTCCGTACGTCGAGTAGTTGCCGGTGAGGTCGGCGAGCGTCGCCATCACGGGCCGGATGTTCGGGCTGGACGACAGCGTCAGGCCGAACAGCAGGTCGTTCCAGATCCACGTGAACTGGAAGACGAACGCCGCCAGGAGCGCGCTCGTCGAGAGCGGCAGGTGGACCTGGAAGAACATCCGGACCCACCCGGCGCCGTCGAGCGACGCGGCCTCGCGGACCTCGTTCGGCAGGCCGGACATGTGCCCGCGGACGACGAAGAACGCGAACGGGATCGTCAGCGCGACGTAGACCAGGAGCATGCCGTACTGCGTGTCGAACAGCGACGTGGCCGCGAACCCGGTGAACAGCGGGGACAGGAAGGCCTGCAGCGGCAGGATCGTCCCGATGTAGATCACCCAGAACCAGAAGGTCGGGCGCTTGACCGGCATGATCGTGACGGCGAACGAGGCGAGTGCGGCGATGAGCACCGCGGCTCCGGCACCGACCACGGAGTACAGCAGGCTGTTGAGCATGCCCTGGCCGACGTTCGCGTTCCGGAACGCGATCCCGATGTTGTCGAAGAGGGACCACGAGGTCGGCCACCACGAGGGCGTGCCCGAGTAGTCGGCGCCCTTCGTGAAGGCGTTGACGACGAGCAGGTACGACGGGACCAGCCAGATCAGGGACACGACGATGAGCACGGCCGCGAGGACGCGGCGGGAGGTCTTGGTCATCTGCGGTCTCCTGCTAGTCGGTGGGGCGGAGTTGCCGGCGGAGGTACGCCCACGAGGCGACGACGACCACGACGGTGAGGAACACGGCGACGGCCGCACCCGACCCGTACCGGGACAGCGTGAAGGTCTCGCGGTACATCGTGAGCGCAAGGGTCTCGGACGCGGTGCCCGGGCCGCCGTTCGTCAGCAGCAGCACCTGGTCGAAGACCTTCAGGCTGCCGACGATCGAGATGCCCACGACGACGACGGTCATCGGACGCAGCTGCGGGAAGGTGACGGACCAGAACAGCCGCCAGCCGGAGGCGCCGTCGATCTGGGCGGCCTCGAGCGTGTTCGGCGGGATCGACTGCAGCCCGACGAGGAACAGGATCACGCACGCCCCCGTGGCCTGCCAGGTCGTCGCGATGATCATCATCACCGTGTTGAGCGGCCACTGCAGCAGCCACTGCGACACCAGCGGGCCGAGGCCCATGGCCCGCAGGAGCGTGTCCAGGCCGCCGTCCGTGGAGAGCATGAACGTCCAGACCACCGCGGTCGCCGAACCGGAGATGGCGTACGGCAGGACGATGGCGAAGCGTGCCAGCGCACCGAGCTTGAGCTTCCAGGTGCCGACCGCGATCGCGAGACCGATGCCGACCGGCAGCAGGAGCGTGCCGACCACCCAGAGGAACGTGTTCAGGACGGACTGCCCGAACGCCGGGTCGGCGAACATCGCCCGGTAGTTCCCCAGCCCGACCCAGCTCCGCGTGAAGCCGTTGTCGTTGAAGAAGCTGCGGTAGATCGTGAACAGGAACGGGGCGACGAGCAGCACGAGCACGAGCAGGACCGACGGGGCGAGGAACGCGCCGCCGGTGAGCCGGACGCGGAGCGGAACTCGGTGTCCCGGTGCGGCACGGGGCGGACGAGCCACCGGGGCCTGCGGGTCGACGGCGGTCTCGGGGACGGGGGGTTGCGTGAGTGTCATGCGGCGTTCCAGGTCTTCCACTCGGTCCGGGCGCGGTTCTCCATGGAGCGGAGGGTGGCGGCGCCGTTGGCCTTCGACGGGTTCACCATGAACGCGCCGAGGTCCTGCACGTTGCCCTCGACCAGCGGGGTGGGTGAGGCCTCCCAGTAGCGCGTCAGCTCGACGGGGCGGACGCGGGCGACGTCCTTCGCGAGGTCCTTGACGAGGTCCGACTTCGGCAGCGCGTGCGGGTTCGGACTCGTGTCGCCGAGGAACCCGACCCAGGCGGTCTGCACGTCGGTGGCGAGCCAGTTCTTCGCGACGTCGACGGCGGCACGGTGCCGATGGGCCTTGACCGGCACGGACAGCGAACCGCTCTCGACGACGATCGCGGGCTCGGCGTCACCGCGGGGCGGGACACGGAAGAAGCCGATGTCGTCGTCCGTCAGACCGGCGGCGAGCAGGGTGTTGGCGAACCAGGTGCCGTAGAGCATCATGCCGAACGTCCCCTTCGCGACGAGCCCGGGGAGGTCGTTCGACGTGACGTCCGGGGCGGAGAAGAACCCGTCCGCGTACATCCCCGACCAGAGGTCCATGGCCTCGGTGGCCTGGTCCGCGGTGTAGCTGGCCTTGTTCGTGGTGACGGCCTTGTAGTAGTCGGGGTCCGTCGACGCGAGCAGCTGCATGAACCAGATCTCGGCCTCCCACGTCGTGGCGCCCGGGGCGAGGAACGGCGTGATTCCCGCGTCCTTGAGCTGCTGGGCGGCGTCCATGACCTCGTCGAACGTGGTCGGCTCGGCGATGTCGTGCTCCGCGAAGGCCTTCTTGCTGTAGAACACCGCGTAGTAGCTCTTGTAGAGCGGGACGCCGTAGGGCTTGCCGCGGTAGCTGAACGACTCGCGCTGGGCCGGGTCCACCCAGCCGCGTTCGGTGACGTCGTCCCAGACGTCGCTGAGGTCGGTGAGGATGTCGGCCCGGGCGATGTCCTGCAGCCGGTAGCCGTTCGTCCACTTGATGAGGTCCGTCGTGCTGTTGGTCTGCGCCGTCATCCGGATGATCTGCCCGTAGTTGGCGACACTGGCCACCGACCGGGACGTGATCTGGTACCCGATGCGCTTGGCCAGGACGGCCGAGGCGGCGGCGTACCCGGGCCCCCAGGTCGGGTTGTCGCTGTTCAGGCTGACGGTGCCCGGGGCCGAGGGGAGCGTGTCGGAGCCCCGAGCGCATGACGCCAGGGCCATGGCGAGGAGACCGCCGCCACCGAGGGCGAGGGCGGTCCTGCGGGTCACTCCGGGCCCGCTGGAGAACGGATGAGGCATCGGGCGTTCCATTCGACGGTGAATTGATAACGTTACCAACGGGAGCATACACGGCGGCGACCCGGCCGCAAGAGCGCGGTCGGGTATACATGGGACCCATGCAGGCAACCGCGGGGTCCGGACCGGAGCGGAAGGCCGCGATGACCGTGAAGGACATCGCCCGGGTCGCCGAGGTCAGTCCGATGACCGTCTCGCGAGTGCTCTCCGGCGGCAAGAACGTCCGGCCGGCGCTGCGCGAACACGTCGAGCGCGTGATCGCCGAGGTCGGCTACCACCGCAACGAGAACGCGCGCAGTCTGCGCCCGGGGCAGCGGTCCGGCCTCGTCGGCGTCATGATCACGAACATCGGCAACCCGTACTACGCGGGTGTCGTGCAGGGCATCGAACAGGTGGTGGCCGCGACCGGGCGTCGGATCCTCGTCGGCACCACGAACGAGGACGGCGACCTCGAGCGCCAGCTGCTCTCCGACTTCCTCGGCCGCCAGGTCGAGGGGCTCATCGTCGTGCCGGTCGGCCAGGACGGCGAGCGCTTCACGGCGGCCCGTCTGCACGACGCCCCGCTGGTCCTCGCCTCGCGCACGGTCGAGCACGCCCCGGCGGACGCCGTCCTCATCGACGACGTCCACGGTGCCCGCGAGGCGACCTCGATCATGCTCGACGAGGGGCACCGTCGGATCGCCTTCCTCGGCAACAAGGTCACCGTGTCCACCGGGCAGCGTCGCCTGGCCGGCTTCCGGAGTGCCTTCGCCGCGAGCGGGACCGACCTGGACGAGCGGCTGATCGTCCTCGAGCTGCAGGACGCCGACGCCGCCGAGCGGGCGATGCGGGAGCTCCTGGTGCTCCCCGACCCGCCGACCGCGGTGTTCGCCGCGAACAACCGGATCAGCGTCGGGGCCATCCGCGCGATCGCGCGGGGCGTGGCCGACGGGTCGGTCACCGCACCGCCCCGGCTGTTCGCGTTCGACTCGTTCGACTTCGCCGACATGGCGCCGATCCCGCTGTCCGTGATCGACCACGACCCCGCCGAGCTCGGTCGGGTGGCCGCGCGGATGCTGCTGTCACGGCTCGACGGGTCTGCCGACGGCCAGCCGCCGCGGCTCGTCGAGCTCCCGGTGCACATCGTCCACCACTGAGACGTCCGGCCCGCTCGGCTGGCTCGGACTGCTCGGCCTGGAGGCCCGGCTTGCGTCCGCAGGTACGTTCAGCGGTAGTGTTGGTAACGTTATCAGCGCGAAAGGGGTCCCATGACCACCTCCCTGCCCGCAGGCGTGACCGCCGGCCAGTACGACAAGGCCCCCGTCATCGACCTCCCGCCCGGCCACGACGTCTGGGCTGCCGAGCGCACCTGGCAGCAGCTCGCGTCCCGGCTCGACGGCCCCGGTCCCCGCACGATGGCCGTCGACACGTACCCCGGCAGTGACCTCGACGGGCTCCGCCGTGAACTCGCCGCCGTGGCGCCGGACGCCCTCGTGATCGACGTCGAGGACGCGGCCGCCCTGCCCACCGCCGAGATCGAGGACCGCATCGCCGTGAACCTCACCGACGACCGGGTCTTCGGCGTGCTGGGCCACCAGGTGCTGAGCGACCTCTACGACCAGGAGCGCCTCGAGCAGGTCGCCGAGCGGGTCCGCGCTGCCGGGGGTGCCGTCGTGGTCATCGGCTGGGGCGCCACCCTCGTCCCCGAGCGGTTCGACACGGTGGTGCTCGCCGACCTCGCCCGCTGGGAGATCCAGCGCCGACAGCGTGCCGGTGCCCCGAACTGGCGCGCCGACAACGGCGACGAGGACCAGCTCCGCAAGGTCAAGCGCGGGTACTTCGTCGAGTGGCGGATCGCCGACCGGCACAAGCGCACGCTCTTCGACCGCATCGACCTGGTCCTCGACGCGAACGGGTCGATGGCCGAGGCCAAGCTGATCAGCGCCGACACGTTCCGCGCCGGGCTCGAGCTCGCGAGCCGGCGGCCGTTCCGCGTCGTGCCGTTCTTCGACCCCGGCGTGTGGGGCGGCCAGTGGATGAAGGAGGTCCTCGAGGTCGGGGACGCCGACAACTACGCCTGGTGCTTCGACTGCGTCCCGGAGGAGAACAGCCTGCTCTTCCGCATCGACGACACCGTCGTCGAGCTCCCGGCGCTCGACCTCGTGTTCCGGCACCCGCGCGAGCTCCTCGGCGCGAAGACCTTCGCCCGCTTCGGTGCCGAGTTCCCGATCCGGTTCGACTTCCTCGACACGATGTCCGGCGGCAACCTCTCCCTGCAGGTCCACCCGCTGACGGACTACATGCAGAACGTGTTCGGGATGCCGTACACGCAGGACGAGAGCTACTACATGCTCGACGCGGCCGACGACGCCGTCGTCTACCTCGGCGTCCGCGACGACACCGACCCCGAGGCGATGCGGGTCGCGCTCCGGTCGGCGTCCGACGGGCAGGACCCCTTCCCGGCGGACCGGTTCGTGAACACCTTCCCGGCGAAGAAGCACGACCACTTCCTCATCCCCGCCGGCACCGTGCACTGCTCCGGTGCCGACTCGATGGTCCTGGAGATCTCGGCGACGCCGTACATCTTCACGTTCAAGATGTGGGACTGGGGCCGGGTCGGCATGGACGGCGTCCCGCGTCCGGTCCACCTCGACCACGCCTTCGCGAACATCCAGTGGGACCGCCGCACCGACTTCGCCCGGGACGAACTCGTGAACCAGGTGACCGAGGTCGCGCGGGGGGACGGCTGGGTCGAGGAGCGCACCGGCCTGCACGAGCTCGAGTTCATCGAGGTCCGTCGGCACTGGTTCGACGACGTCGTCCCACACGACACGGACGGCACCGTCAACGTGCTGAACCTCGTCGAGGGCGCCGAGGCCGTCGTCGAGAGCCCGGACGGCGCTTTCGAGCCCTTCGTCGTGCACTACGCCGAGACCTTCATCGTCCCGGCGAGCGTCGGGCGCTACACGATCCGCCCCTGGGGTGCCGGGGTCGGGCAGCGGCTCGGCACCGTGAAGGCATCGGTCCGCGGGACCGGCCTCAGCGACTGACGTCCGGGTGCCGCTGCCACACGACGGCGGCACCCGACAGCGGTGCCCGCGCGCCGAGCGCTGCGGGGACGACGACGGCGTGGTCGGCCGACCGTCCGAGACCCGCCCGGAGCGGTGGCGCGACGACGTCCCAGGACCGCGCGATCGACCCGCCGACGACGATGCGCTCGGCGCGGAAGCGCTCGACCCACGGCCGGAGCGCGACCCCGAGTGCGGACGCCGCCGTGTCGAGCACGTCGCGGGCGGTGTCGTCCCCGGCTCGGGCGAGCGCGCAGATCTCCGCCACCGAGCTCGTCCGACCGGAGCGTCGCAGCTGGTCACGTCGGAGTGCGGGGGAGGAGAACGTGTCCTCGAGCGGACGACCGTCGATCGTCAAGCGGTGGACCTCGCCCTCCTCGGGCACGGTCTCGCCGGTGCTGACCTCGACGCCGTCGACGAGGAACGCCGAGCCGACGCCGGTGCCGAGCGTGATGCAGATCGTCCGGTGCGCGCGTGCACCAGCGCCGGCGGCCCACTCGCCGATGCCGTACGCGACCGCGTCGTTGCAGAACCGCACGGCGTCCGGTCCGACCGCGAGTCGTTCGGCGAGGGCGCCGCGCAGGTCGATGCCTGCCAGTGCCTGGAACTTGTCCACCCCGGCGAAGGTCCCCGTGCCGGCCCGGTAGTCGAACGGACCGGGCATCGCGACCGCCCAGCCGGGCACCGGGCGCGTCCTCGCGAGCTCGCGTGCCGGGCCGGTGAGCTGCTCGAGCAGGACGTCGAGCGGCGCGTGCGGGTCGATGTCCGCGCCACGCTCGACCAGCACGTCCCCGGGAGCCGTGGGGTCGACGAGCGCGGCCGTGACGTGGCTCCCGCCGACGTCCATGACGCCGACGGGAGCCCGTCCGTTCTGGTCGGTGGTCAACTGACCTCGCCGAGTCGGTCGGACGACCAGCCGAGCACGGCGAAGACCTGGATCATCGCGGCCTGGTCGAGCGTCGCTGCGGGGCGGTCCCAGTCGGGGTCGCCACCCCCGCTCGGCTGGAAGTGGAACAGCCCGGTGGCCGGGTCGCGGTTGTCCCGCCAGGTCGCGGTGGCCCACTGTTCGGCGGCCGCGCGGTAGGACGGGTCGTGCTGGACGGAGTCGAGCAGCAGCAGGTCCTTCACGTAGAAGGCGTTGAACACAGCGGGCTGCTGCTGCAGGCGGTCCTCCGCGGTCCAGTACCGCAGCGAGGCCTTCGCCGCGGCCGTGGCCTGCTGCAGGTACTTCGGGTCCTCGGTGGCGCGGTAGAGGATCGTGGCGGTGCCGATCATGGCGCCCGAGTTGTACGTCCACAGGGTCGGGTCGACCGTGCCGTCGTCGCCGATGCTGTTCCGGTACAGCCCGGCCGACTGCTTCAGGCACCGGTTGTTCCAGTCGTACAGCTTCGTGCTCCAGCGGAGGTACGACGAGGTGCCCGTCTCCTCGTACAGGTGCGCGGCGAGCTGCGCGGTGAGTCCGGTGACGTTGGCCGCACGCGTGGTGTTGTCCGGCCGGTCGATCCAGTCCGAGCCGCCCGGGCAGGTCAGGGTGGTGTCGGGGTTCCAGCTCCGCACGGCCACGTCGAAGGCGGCCTCGGCGTGGTCGAGGGCAGCCGGGTCCTCGGTCGCCTGGTACTGGCTGACGAACGACAGACCGACCACGGCGTTGTCGTCGTAGTAGACGTCGCCGCCGGTGCCGAGCGGTGCGGGGAGGTACGACTCGTACCCGGGGCGGCCCCCGGGAGCGACCGCGTGGTAGCGCTCGAAGCCGTCGACCCGCGCGGCCGCGGCGTGCGTGTAGGCGGGCCCGACGCCGTCGATGCCCTGCAGGTCGAGCGTCGCCTGGGTCGCTTCGCGGTACTCCCAGAGGTACGAGTACGGGTTGCCGGTGGTCGTGTCGGTGTTCTCCCGGTACAGGCCGTGTCCCGCGGAGCCGGTGTACAGGGCGTCCTGCATGGCGTCGTAGGTCGCACTGGCACGCTGCTGCCAGACGGCGTCGGGCGATCCCGTCGCTGCCTGGGCGGCCTGCGGTGCGCCGGACACGGCGAGACCGAGGACGACCGCGGCCGCGGTGACCTGTGCGCCGCGGACGGTCGCGCTTCGAGTCGAACTGAGCATCGTTGCTCTCCTTCGCGTTGGTATCGTTACCATAAGCGTCCCGTGGCCCGGTGACAAGGGCGAGGTCCGTGGCGGACGAGTGGCGAGCCTCCCGTCAGCGTGCTGCGTCGGCGGCCGACCGCAGGGTCCGCTCGGCGTCGTCGAGGTAGTCCGCGAGCAGCGCGGCCGCCGTGGCCCGGTCGTCGGCGCGCAGGGCAGCGACGATCGCCTCGTTCCGCTCGACGAACCCGGCGTGGAAGGAGCCGGGGTCGTCGGTCGTGAGGAACGCGAGCCGCATCTCGGCGAGCAGCCCGTCCATCAGGCCCCAGATGCGCTCGCTCGGGACGGCTCTGACGAGTGCTGCGTGGAAGCGGATGTCGGCGGTGCCGACGGCGCGCCAGTCGCCCGTGGCCGCGGCGGCACGTGCCTCGGAGACCGCCGAGGCTGCGTCGGCGAGTGCGGGCGAGGACGGCGTGCACGCCCACACGGCCGCTGCTTCGAGCACGCGTCGGGCGGCGTAGAGGTCGACGACGTCGGCGGCCGAGAGGCGGCGGACGAACACGCCGCGGTTGAAGACGTGCTCGACGAGTCGGTCGCGGGCGAGGAGCCGGAACGCCTCGCGCAGCGTGTTCCGGGACACCCCGAGCTGGTCGCTCAACCGCTCCTCGGACAGCTGCGTCCCCGGGGCGAAGTCGCCGGACGCGATCATCGTGCGCAGCCGGGTCGCGGAGGACTCGGCGCCGCTGACGGTTCGGCTCATGCCCCGATCCTGACACGGCCGGGGGACGACTCCTCCACAGGGGGCGTGTGTGACCGACGTGTTACAAGTCCCGGGAGAGGCTTGTGATTGTTGAACAATGCAGTCCAGACTGTCCCGCATGTTCGTCCTCATCGGCGTCGCCGTCGTCATCATCGGCTTCGCACTGCGCGTCAACGCGCTGCTCGTCGTCACCGTCGCGGGCATCGTCACCGCGGCCATCGGCGGGATCGGTCCCGTCGGCATCCTCACCGCGTTCGGCGACGGCTTCGCCTCCAGCCGCAGCGTCACGACCTTCGCGCTCGTGCTGCCGGTCATCGGCCTGATCGAGCGCTACGGCCTGCAGGACCAGGCCAAGCGGCTCATCGCGAAGCTCGACAAGCTGACCACCGGTCGCCTGCTCGCCGGGTACCTCGCGATCCGGCAGGTCACCGCCGCCGTGGGCCTGACGAGCATCGGCGGTCCGGCCCAGACGGTGCGCCCGCTCGTGTACCCGATGGCCGAGGGCGCCGCCATCAAGAAGTACGGCCGCGTGGACGACCCGATGCGCGAGAAGATCAAGGGCTTCTCCGCGTCCTCCGACACCGTCGGCGTGTTCTTCGGTGAGGACGTCTTCGTCGCGGTCGGCTCGATCCTGCTCATCACGACGTTCGTCGACGCGACGTACGACCTGGCGCTCGAGCCGATCGACCTCGCGCTCTGGGCGATCCCGACGGGCATCGCCGCGCTGCTGGTGCACGGCGCGCGGTTGCTGCTGTTCGACCGCAAGCTCGACAAGATGGCGGCGGACATGCGCGGCGCCTCGACCACGGCAGGGGTGGCAGCGTGATCACCAGCGAATGGCTCTACTGGCTCATCGGCGCGTTCTTCATCGCGGTCGCGGTGCTCATCGTCACGGACCGGGAGCACGCCAAGCGCCTCGGCAACGCGGCGTTCTGGGCCATCCTCGGCGTCTCCTTCTTCTACGGCACGTTCGTCGCCGCCAAGACCGCTCCGTCGTGGGTGCTCGGCATCGCGGTCCTGGTGATGGTGGCGCTCGCCGGCCTCGGCTTCACCGGCACCACCGCCAGGGGTGGCAAGCCGAGCCGCACCCGCGTGGCGAGCGTCCCCGGCGCAGGCGTCGGCGCGGAGACCGGCCCGGCGGAACCCACGGGCGCGATGGCCCGGCAGTCGAGCGACAGCACGAGCGTGCTCGCGACGACCTCGCCCGAGGAACGAGCGACCTTCGCGACGCGCTTCGGCAACCGGCTCTTCATCCCGGCACTCGTCGTCCCGGTCGTCGCCGTCCTGGTCGCCACCCTCGGCCCGCTCGTCCACATCGGTGGCAAGCCGCTGCTCGCCGAGGGCAGCGCGACCCTCACCGGGCTCGGCATCGGTTCAGTGCTGGCCGTGGTCGTCGCGGTGTTCGTCCTGCGGCCGCCGAAGATCGCCACACCCATCCGCGAGGGTGGCCGTCTCCTGCAGGCCATCGGCTGGGCGGCGCTGCTCCCGCAGATGCTCTCCACGCTCGGCATCGTCTTCACCCAGGCCGGGGTCGGCGACGCGGTCGGCACGATCATCAAGTCGATCCTGCCGAGCGGCTCGCTGCTCGCCGCGGTGGTCGTCTACTGCCTCGGCATGGCCCTCTTCACCATCATCATGGGCAACGCGTTCGCCGCGTTCCCGATCATGACCGCCGCGATCGGCTGGCCGGTCCTGGTGCAGGGCTTCGACGGCAACCCGGCGGCGATCTTCGCCATCGGCATGCTCGCCGGCTTCTGCGGCACGCTCGTCACCCCGATGGCCGCGAACTTCAACCTCGTCCCGGCCGCCCTGCTCGAGATGACGGACAAGTACGGCCCGATCAAGGCCCAGATCCCGACCGCTGCCATCCTGCTCGTCGTCAACATGGGAGTCATGTACGTTGTCGCCTTCTGAGCCCACCCGCGCCGCCTGGGCCGCGGACTTCGCCGCGGTCGCCGCGGACAACACCACCCGCGAGTACCCCTACGCCTCGCAGCACACGACGGTGAGCCCGGACGACCGGGCCCTGCCCGTCGAGCTGCACCCCGCCTTCGCCACCTCCTACGACTGGCACTCGTCGGTGCACATGCACTGGCTCGCCGCCCGGTTGGTCGCGTTCGGCCTGCCGGCCAGCCTGGAGGCCCGGATCACCACGATCCTGCAGGCCCACCTGACCGCGGACCACCTCGCGACCGAGGCGGCCTACCTGCGCAGTGCGTCGCACTTCGAGCGTCCCTACGGCTGGGCCTGGGTCATGCGCCTGGCGGCGGAGGTCACGTCGTCGCCGGTGCCGGCCGTCCGTGCGCTCGCCCCCGGGTTCGTGCCCGTGGTCGACGCGATCGAGGACCTCGTCACCCGCTGGGTCGACGGCGCCGCCCACCCCGTCCGGCACGGCGTGCACTCGAACTCCGCGTTCGGGCTGCAGCTCGTGCTCGAGGCCGCCCGGTCGCTCGGACGCGACGAGCTCGCCGCGACGTGTGAGCGCGCTGCCCGCGAGTGGTTCGGTGCGGACACCGGCTGGCCCTTCGCGTGGGAGCGCAGTGGGCACGACTTCCTGTCGGCGGGCCTGGCCGAGGCCGACCTCATGCGAGCGGTCCTGCCCCCGGCAGAGTTCGTCCCGTGGGTCCGTGCGTTCTGCTCCGAGGTGCGCCCCGACGACGCGATCCTGCAGTCGACGGTGGTCCGCGACGAGAACGACCCGCAGCAGGTCCACCTGTTCGGCCTCGATCTGTCCCGGGCCGGCGCTGCCCGTCGGATCGCGGACGCGCTGCGTGCTGCGGGCTCGTCGCCCGACGGTCTGGCTGACCTGCTCGACGATGCGGCCGAGCGTCTGCTCGTGTCCGGGCTCGCCGCGAGTGTCGGCGAGGAGTACTACTCGACGCACTGGTTGGCCAGCTTCGCCTGGGACGCGATGGAGGCCCGCGAGCACGCCGTCCGCTGACGACCCGCGCGTGCGCTCACACGTCTGGGTGGAGAACATGCCCGTTCGGGCGCTTTCTGGCACGAATTCGTGTCACCATGTCCGTCATGGTCCAACGTTCTTCACCACGCCGTCGCCGGCAGCTGGTCGCCTTCGGTGAGAACATCCGGCGGTGGCGCTCGATCAACGGGCTGTCTGCTGCTGAGCTCGCAGAGCGTGCTGCCGTCTCCCGCCAGACGCTCCGGGCCATCGAGGCCGGCACCGGGGGGCGCATCGACTCGTTGTTCGCCGTCCTCGGAGCGTTGGGCATCGCAGACGCCGCAGTGGCGGGGATCGACCCGTACGACAACGACGCTGCACGGGCGCGTATCGACGACATCCTGCGTGGAGGGGGTGCGCTGTGACCCCGGAAGCCATCGAGGTCTGGATCGCTGAGCAGGACGTCGACCGGCGCGTCGGAACGCTCCGCCCGTCGTTCATGCGCGGGCGCATGCTGGCCTCGTCGTCATTCGAGTACGACGATGCGTGGTTGCGAGGCGGGTGGGCGATCTCGCCGGATCTCCCTCTCGAGCGGACTCGGATCTACACGGCCGAGAACCAGACCCTCCCGGGCGCGTTCAGTGACACCGTGCCGGACGACTGGGGCCAGAAGCTGATCCGCGCCGACCACGCTCGTCGCCGCCGGCAGGACGACTCCCTCCCGCCGCGGTTGGGCGAGTTCGACTACCTGCTCGGCGTCGCTGACCACACCCGTGTGGGTGCGATCCGCCTCCGGGCTGCCGGGTCGTGGCTCTCGGACGAGAGCGGCGTTGCCAACGTGCACGACCTGCAGCGGATCCTCGATGTGACGCAACGCTACGACGATGACGAGGCGAGCGATGACGACATCGCGTACCTCAACGAGGTGGCCACATCGCCGGGGGGAGCCCGTCCGAAGGCGAACGTGGTCCTCGATGACGGGAGTCTCGCGATCGCCAAGCTGCCGCATTCGAAGGACGGTCGCTTCGACGTGGAGCGCTGGGAAGCCGTTGCGTTGACCCTCGCTGCCGACAGCGGCCTCGTCACTCCGCGCTGGTCGGTGGAAGCGTCCCCGAGTGGGCGCGCGGTGTTGCTCTCGACGCGGTTCGACCGCGACGCAGCGGGACGTCGGTTCGGGTACATGTCAGGACGGACCGCCCTCCGCCTCGGTCTCCACGACGACGGTTCGACCGAGACCTACGAGGACTTCGCCGATGCGATCGCCGAATGGAGTGCAGCGCCGGTCGTCGACCTGCACGAGATGTTCGGGCGGATCGCGCTGACCGTCTTGATCAACAACGTCGATGACCACTGGCGGAACCACGCGTTCCTCCACGGTGCGCAGGGTTGGCGGTTGTCGCCGGTCTTCGACGTCAACCCCAGCCGCCAGCGCGGAGTCATCGACTCCCGGGCCATCAGCGACGACGACGACCCCTCGGACCGCAGACTGGAGCACCTCCTCCAGGTGGCGAGCACCTTCCAGCTCAGCGACGCTGCTGCGCGGCGGGTCATCGCGAGAGTCGCGCGCGCGGTGTCGAACTGGGAGGCGGTCGCGACGCGCCTCGGGCTCGACGAGCGGCAACGGGCGGGCTACCGCGGCGCGTTCTCGTCTCCGCAACTCGCGTGGGCACGGTCGCTCGACACCGACCTGCGCTGACGGCTGTTCCCGCGGTGATTGCAACAACGACATCGGATGTCAAGCCCCTGCGGTCATTGTTGATTGCAACTACGTTCTGTGGACAGCCGAGAGCCGGCACGACACCGCAGGGATCCGGTGTCGAGCGTCACATCAGGGAGTGACCACCATGCAGAAGCGCACAACCACCAGAGCAGTCCTCGCCGCCGTCGTCCTCGGCGCCGCACTCGTCGCCGTGCCGATCGGGTCGTCCTCGGTGGCGCAGGCCGGCGTCTCGGCACCGGTCGGCGACGTCGGGAAGTTCAAGCAGACCTTCAAGGAGAACTTCCACACCTCGGCCGCGGCGAACGGGCCGTTCGCCCGGACCTACGCGAACGCCTGGCAGCCCTACCCGGACGGCACGTCGGGGATCTACTCCTCCAGCTCGCAGGTCAGTGCCCGCGACGGCGTGATGCGTGTCGCCCTCGACGGCGCACATGGAACCGCGGGCACGTTCGGCACGCCGAACGGAGCCTGGTCGCACGTGGGCGGCAAGTTCTCCGTCCGCGCCCGGGCCGAGGGCGGAACGGGCAACGGCGCGGCCTTCATGGTGTGGCCGTCCTCGAACGTGTGGTCGGACGGTGAGATCGACTTCCCGGAGGGCAACTTCGAGAGCACGCCGATGGCCTTCCAGCACTCGATGACGCCGGGTCGGGAAGCCAGCGCGACGAGCATCAGCACCGGGGTGTCCTGGCGGAAGTGGCACACCTACTCGGTCGAGTGGATCCCCGGCAGGTCAGTGACCTACCTGGTGGACGGCAAGGTCCTCCGGACCGTGACGGTGGACGTCCCGACGACGCCGCACCGGTACATGTTCCAGGTCGGGAACTGGGGTCAGTCGGGCCACCTCGACATCGACTGGGTCAGCACGTACGCCTACGTCGGCTGACCGGTCAGGCGATCCGGAAGCGGACCGTGTCGCCCGGCCGGAGCTGGGCGGCACGGTCGACGGACGCGGGCGTGAGGACCGCGACGACCGGGTACCCGCCGGTCACCGGGTGGTCGGCGAGGAACAGGACGGGGAAGCCGTCCGGCGGCACCTGGAGCGAGCCGGTCTCGACGCCCTCGCTCGGCAGTTCCCGCGTGACCGCGCGGACGAGGGGCTCGGCCGCGGTGGTCCGGACGCCGACGCGGTCGCTGTCCGGACTGACGAGGTGGTCCTGCCCGGTCAGGGTGGTCGGCCACCCAGGCGTGAACCAGTCGTCCCGCGGACCCGGGACGACGTCGAGCACGACGGGCTCCCACGGCCAGGGCCCGAGCGGCGGCGCGACGGCGTCGACGACGGGCCACCCGTCGGCCTCGTCCCCGACGGGCAGCGCGTCACCGACCCGCAGCGGAGCGGGACCGAGCTGCGCGAGCGAGTCCCACGAGCGGCTGCCGAGGACCGGTTCGACGGCGAACCCGCCACGGACGGCGACGTACGAGCGGAGGCCGACGTCGGGGACGCCGAGGTGCACGGTGTCACCGGGGCCGAGCAGCAGCACCTCGTTCGCGGCGGCGCCGCGGACGCTGCCGTCCGCCCGCTCGACCTCGACCGCGCAGGCCGCGCCGGTGACGGCGGCGACCACGTGGGCGTCGGAACGGAGCGAGACGGAGCCGAGCAGGGCCTCCAGGACGGCTGCGTCGGGACGGTTGCCGACCATCCGGTTGGCCAGCGCCGCTGAGCCGCGATCGGCGGCTCCGGCCGCGCCGAGCCCCATGTCGCTGAAGCCGGGGCGGCCGAGGTCCTGGGTGGTGACGCCGAAACCGACGCGCTCGACGGTGAGCGTGCTCATGCGCTGCTCGTGTCGACGAAGCGGATGCGCGTGCCTGCGGGGGCGAGTGCGGGCGGGTCGCGGTCGAGTGACCACATCGGGACGTCGGTGCGCCCGATGAGCTGCCAGCCACCGGGGGACGTGCGTGGGTAGACGGCGCTGAACTCCCCGGCGAGGGCGACGGCGCCGCTCGGGACGGCGGTGCGGGAGGTGCTGCGGCGGGGCAGGTCGAGCGAGGATGCTGTGCCGGTGAGGTAGCTGAATCCGGGGGCGAAGCCGCAGAAGGCGCTCGTCCAGACCTGGCCGGTGTGCCAGGCGACGAGTGCCGCGGGGGTCATGCCGGCGAGGTCGGCGGCGGCGGTGAGGTCGTCGCCGTCGTAGGTGACGGGGATCGTGACGTGGGCGTCCGTGGTCGTGGACGTTGTCGTTGCGGCTGCGGCGGCTGCTGCTGCTGCTTCTGCTTCTGCGGTCGGCGTGACGCGGGCCAGGTCCGCGCGGAGGCGGGTGGCGTCGGTGTGCGTGGGGTCGTAGCGGAACAGGAGGGTGCGTGCGCCGGAGACGACCTCGGTGACACCGGGTGGCCGCTCGGTGATGCCGGCGCGGAAGGCCGTGACCGCGTCGAGGGTGTCGAACGTCGCGAGCAGGGCCGCGCTGCCGGCGGGACGCAGGTCGAGGGTCATGCCGGCGTGGCTCGGGAGAACGGGGCGATGTCGATGTCCTGCTCGGTCAGCAGCCGGCGGATCGCCCTGGCCATCGCCACGGCGTCGGGGGAGTCGCCGTGGACGCAGACGGAGTCCGCGCGGACGGGCACTTCGGAGCCGTCGACCGCGGTCGCGACGCCCTCGGTCACCATGCGGAGGACACGCTGGGCCACCTGCTCGGGATCGTGCAGGACGGACCCCGGCTTGCTCCGCGACACCAGGGAACCGTCGGGTTCGTAGGCGCGGTCGGCGAAGGCCTCGCTGACGGCGCGGAGTCCGTGGCGCTCGGCCGCGAGCAGGAGTTCGGAGCCGGGCAGCGCGAGCACGGCGAGGGACGGGGCGACGTCGGCGATCGCGCGGACGACGGCCTCGGCCTGGACCGGGTCGGCGCAGGCGGTGTTGTAGAGGGCGCCGTGCGGCTTGACGTAGTTGACCTCGGTGCCGGCGACGCGGGCGGTGGCGGTCATCGCGCCGAGCTGGTGCACGACGTCGGCGTGGAGCTCGTCAGGGGTGACGTGCACCGGGCGCCGGCCGAAGGCCGCGAGGTCGCGGTAGGCGACGTGTGCGCCGACGGCGACGCCGCGCTCGGCAGCGGCGCGGCAGGTGGTGAGCATGATCGTCGGGTCGCCGGCGTGGAACCCGCAGGCGATGTTCGCGCTCGAGACGACGTCGAGCATCGCGGTGTCGTCACCCATGCTCCAGGCGCCGTAGCCCTCGCCGAGGTCGCTGTTGAGGTCGATCGTCGTCACGGGGGCTCCCTGTCGTCGCCGGGTTGTTCAACAATCTAGTCCGGTGGGGGCGGGGAGGCCAGCGGGGCGGCGGGTGGACTCCGGACGACAACGTCGACGTCGAACGCCAGCGGCGGTCTCGTTCGGCGTCGATGCGCGCGCAGTGTTCGACATGGCAGGAGTCGATCGACTGGCGCTGTGTCGGGTCATGCGTACGCATCCGATGCGTTCGCAGGTACGGACGTCACCGCGCACGGACGGGAGGCTCGGTGCCAGCTGGCACCGAGCCTCCCGTCCGGTGTGCGCCTACTTCGTGAGCACCGCCGCGACCTCCGGGATGCGGTCGATGTAGCCGCGCACCAGGTCGCGGGCGATCGTGACGCTGTCCACGAGGGGGTGGAGCGCGAAGGCCTTGAGCGCCTCGTCCTTCGACCCGGTCATGGCGGCGGCGATCGTGTGGCGCTCGACCGCCTTGACCTGGGACATCAGCCCGATCTGGTGCAGGTCGGGCTGGTCGGTGGACATCGGGTGGACGCCGTTCGCGTCGACCATCGTCGGGACCTCGACCACGGCGTCACGGGGGAGTCCGGCGATGGTGCCGTTGTTCCGGACGTTGAGGATCATCGTCTGGCGCTCGTTGCGGCTGATCGCGGCCATGACCCCGAGGGCGACGCCCGCGTAGCCCTGGTGCGACGGGTCGGTCTCGCGCTCCTTGGAGTCCACGGGCTCGTCCTGCGTGCCGCCCTTGGCCTCGGCCATGTAGGACGCGCTGCGCCGGGCGACGGTCTCGCGCCACAGGTCGGCGACGCCGTTGCCCGCGGCGGTGGCCCGGTCGTAGAAGGCGGACTGGCTCTCGGCGAGGAAGTCGCCGCGGGTCTTGCCGGAGCCGATGATGGAGCGCACGGCGTCGCGGTTGAAGTAGTAGTAGTACAGGTACTCGTTCGGGATGGCGCCGAGGCTGCGGATCCAGTCGAGCCCGAAGACGTGGCCCTCCTCCATGGCACCGAGGCGCTCGTCGTCCGCCATCAGTTCGGGGAGCACGTCACGGCCGTCGTACATCACGCGGCGCATCCACCCGAGGTGGTTCAGGCCGACGTAGTCCATCTGGACGCGGGTGTGGTCGAGGCCGAGCATGCCGGCGACCCGGCGCCCGAGGCCGGACGGGGTGTCGCAGATGCCGAGCACACGGTCGCCGAGGACGGTCTGCATGGCCTCGGTGATGATGCCGGCCGGGTTCGTGAAGTTCATCACGTAGGCGTTCGGCGCGAGGTCGCGGATGACCTTGGCGGCCTCGACCATGACCGGGACGGTGCGGATGGCGTACGCGAGCCCGCCGGGGCCGGTGGTCTCCTGCCCGAGGACGTCGAGGTCGAGCGCGACGTGCTCGTCGCAACGGCGCCCCTCGAGCCCACCCACGCGGAGTGCGGCGAAGACGTAGTCGCTGCCCTCGACCGCGCGGTGCAGGTCGGTCGTGGGCTTCAGGACCGGGGCGTCGGGGAAGTCCGCCGCGAGCTCGGTGAGGATCGCCACCATCGCGTGCAGGCGGACCTCGTCGACGTCGTACAGCGCGACCTCCTCCACCCGGGGCGAGCCGGTGTCGCGGAGGAGTGCCTGGTAGACGTACGGCGTGCGGAACCCGCCGCCTCCGAGGATGCAGAGCTTCATGTGATGACGACCTCTCCGCCGGCGTTCCGGCTGTGTGCGAGTGTTTCGTCGGGGGCGCCGGTCGTCGTGATCAGCGTGTCGACGTCGGTGAGGGAACAGAGCCGGAGGGCCCCGCTCCCCGGGAACTTGGTCTCGGACGCGAGCAGCACCACGCGGTCGGCGGCCGCGATCATGGACTGCTTGATGGGGGCCTCCACGGCCATGTTGTCCACGACGTGTCCGTTCGCGCGGACACCGGTGCAGGACAGGAACAGCAGGTCAGCGCTGACCTGCTCGAGTGCGGCCTCGGCGAGGGAGCCGACGAGCGTGCGGTAGTTGCGCCGGACGACACCGCCGAGCAGCACGAGCCGCACGGCCTCGTCGTCCCGGAGCACGTCGAACACCGCCAGGTTGGTGGTGATGACGGTGATGTCCCGGCCGCGGAGCAGCTCGGCGATCTGCGGCGTGGTCGTGCCGATGTCGAGGATGACGACCTGGCCGTCGGTGACCATGGCGGCGGCGGCCTCGGCCATGCGGCGCTTGAGGTCGAGGTCGCCCGCCTGTTCGAACGGGGTCTCGACAGCCTCGTCCGGGTCGGTGTCCTCCTGCGCGGTGGCACGTGGGGGGAGGACGGCGCCGCCCCACGTGCGGACGAGTTCGCCGTTGCGGTCGAGCATCTCGAGGTCGCGGCGGATCGTCGCCGGGCTGACCGCGAGGGCGTCGGCCAGTTCCTGCACCGAGGCAGCACCGTCAGCCCGGAGTACCCGGATGATGCGGTTCTGGCGGTCACGCAGGATCATGGCGCCACAGTAACGCAGATCGAGCAGAAGCAAGCAAGTTCGCGCAAGCCGGTGGGTGACTCGCGCAGACTTAACAAATCTGGCGCAATCAAGTAACGTCCTCGCAACACGAAGCACGCAGGCTTGAGCACCACCACCGGATCCGTTCCAGGTCGAGCAAGCCTGCGCAGCACTGATCCGCGATGACGAGGAGACTGCCGTGACCGAGGCGCATGCCGAGCCACGACCCACCGGGGACACCGGCGGGCAGGCCGACGAGACCACTCGCGGCACCCTGCTGTTCGCCGGGGACGTCTACTGCGACGTCGTCTTCTCCGGGGTCACGGCTCCCGAGCAGGGCGCCGAGGTCTTCGCGGACGCGTTCGCCATCACCCCGGGCGGCGTCGCGAACCGTGCGGTCGCCGCTGCCCGGGCCGGCGCCCCGACGATGCTCGCCAGCCGCCTCGGCGACGACGTGCTCGGCCGCCACGTGTACGACGTGCTGACCGCCGAACCGTTCCTCGACACCTCCCTGCTCGAGCTCGTGCCCGGCCACCAGAGCGCCGTGTCGGTGGCCCTGACCGGACCCGACGACCGCAGCTTCATCACGTACGAGGAACACCTCGGTCCGACCCTCGTGCCGGACGACCTCGGCCCCGTCGCCGCGACGCACGTCGGCATCGCCAAGCCGCTGCCTGCGTGGGTCGCCCGGCTCCGCGCGGCGGGCACCACGGTCGTCGGCGGTGTCGGGTGGGACCACACCGGCGAGTGGAGCGGCGGGGTGCTCGACCGCCTGGCCGAGATCGACGTCTTCGTGCCGAACGACGTCGAGGCCATGCGGTACACCCGGACGGACTCGGCGCTCGCCGCGGCGAAGGTGCTCGCGGAGCGCGTGCCGCTCGCGGTCGTCACCCGCGGTCCCGACGGCGTCGTGGCGGTCGACTCCGCCAACGGTGTGGTCGTCACGGCCGAGACCATCCGCGTCGAGGCCGTCGACCCCACCGGCGCCGGCGATGTCTTCGTCGCGTCGTTCATGGCCGGCGTGCACCACGGCTGGGACCTCGAGACCCGACTGCGGTTCGCCGCCGCCAGCGCGGCCTTCGCCGTCACCGGACTCGGGGGAGCGGCGAGCGCGCCGCACCCGGACGAGCTCCGCGCCTTCCTCGACCAGCGCTCCGCCCCGGGCGACTGGTCCTTCCTGGCCGACGTGCCCAGCACCGAACGCTGACCCGACCACCCACCCCCTCGCAGAACTGGACCCACCATGAAGCACATCAGCAAGGCGTCGATGCTCATCGGCGTCGCAGCGGCGGTCGCCCTCGGCCTGACCGCCTGCACGCCCGGCGGGTCCGCCGCCCCCGCTGCCTCGCAGAGCCTCGGCGCGGTGTCGAAGGACGTCGGATCGGCGAAGACCACGCTGACGGTCTGGGACCAGAACACGGACACCGGCATCAACGACGCGCAGCAGGTCCTCAACGACGCGTTCGAGAAGGCCCACCCGAACATCACGGTCAAGCGGGTCTCGCGCTCCTTCGCCGACCTGAAGACCACGCTGAAGCTCGCGCTCTCCGGGGACAACCCGCCGGACGTCGTGCAGGCGAACCAGGGCTACCCGGACATGGGCGCCTTCGTGAAGGCCGGCTTCCTGCGACCGGTCGACGACTACGCCAAGCTCTACGGCTGGGACGACTACTACCCCTCGAGCCTGCTGAAGCTCAACTCCTTCTCCTCCGACGGCACGACCTGGCAGGGCGACAGCCTGTACGGCGTCTCGCAGACCGGCGAGCTCGTCGGGCTGTACTACAACAGGGAGGTCCTGAAGGAGGCCGGGATCGACAGCCCGCCCACCACGGTGGCCGAGCTGACCGAGGACATGCAGAAGGTCAAGGCCGCCGGCACCCTGCCCCTCAGCTACGGCGACGTCGAGAAGAGCCCGGGCATCCACCTCTACGGCCTGGTGCTCTCCGCGCTCGCCGGGCACGACGCGGTCAACGACCTGGTCGCCGGCAAGTCCGGCAGCTGGACCGGTGACGACGAGGTGAAGGCAGCCAGCACGATCAGCGGGTGGGTGGAGGACGGCTACGTCACCGAGGGCGCGAACGGCGTCTCCCGCGACGACGCCGTCAGCGCCTTCGGCAAGGGCGAGTCCGCCTTCCTGATCACGGGCACCTGGTACCAGGCCACCCTCGAGGCCGCCAGCAAGGCGAAGGACATCGGCTTCACCGCACTCACGCCGACCGGGGCGTCGACCCCGGTGACGATGGGCGGCGAGGGGCTCGCCTGGGCGATCACGTCGAAGACGAAGAACGCGGACGCCGCAGCGGCGTACGTCGACTTCGTCACGAACGCGAAGGCCGCCTCGACCCTGGTCGACAAGGGCAACCTGCCGACCGTGGTGCCGGACGCCGACACCCCCGCCGAGGGCACGATCGCCGGCGACATCACGAGCAACTACAAGACGATCTCGAGCGCGAACGCCATCACGCCGTACCTCGACTACGCCACCCCGACGTTCTACGACACCATCACCGCTGGCATGCAGGACCTCGTCGCCGGCAAGGCCACGCCGGAGCAGTACACGAAGACCCTGCAGAGCGACTACGCCGGCTTCGTCAAGAAGTGAGGACCGCCTCGTGACCCAGTTGACCGGGGCCCGGGCAGGTGCTGCCGCGAGCAGTGCCCGCCCGGCCCCCCGCCGGCGCCGCCGCAGCCTGGTGCCGTACCTCTACATCCTGCCGGCGTTCGTCGTGTTCGCGGTGTTCCTCGGGGTGCCGTTCCTGCAGAGCATCCAGTACTCGTTCTACGACTGGGACGGCCTCTCCGCGGCGACGTGGGCGGGCTTCGCCAACTACGCGGGCGTCTTCACGGACCCGCAGCTCCGGGCGTCGTTCGGACACGCGCTCGTGCTGATGGTGTTCTACGCCGCCATCCCCGTGGTCGTGGCGCTGTTCCTCACCGCACTGATCTCCCGGGCGAACGGCCTGCGCGGCATGTCGTTCTTCCGCACGGTGCTGTTCCTGCCGCAGGTCATCGCCTCGGTCGTCGTCGCGACGATCTGGGTGTCGATCTACTCCGCCGACGGGCTGCTCAACGACGGGCTGCGGCTCGTCGGCCTCGGGCAGTTCGCGCAGGTCTGGCTCGGTGGGTACGACACGGCCCTGCCCGCGATCGGCTTCGTCGGCACGTGGCTGAACGTCGGCCTGTGCCTGGTGCTGTTCCTCTCCGGCGTCGGCAACATCCACCCGAGCCTGTTCGAGGCGGCCCGCATCGACGGTGCCGGTGCGGCGCGCGAGTTCTTCTCCATCACGTTGCCGTCGCTGCGCGGGCAGATCGCCGCGGCCCTGGCGCTCACGGTCGTCTCGGCGCTGAAGACCTTCGACCTGGTCTACGTCACCACGGCGGGCGGGCCGGGCAACTCGACCTCGGTCCCGGCGTTCGAGGCCTACAGCCGTGCCTTCCAGTCCGGCCAGGTCGGCTCGGCCGCGGCCGTCGCCGTCTCGCTCACCGTCGTCATCATGATCGTCACGGCCCTGATCAGCCGTCTGCAGCCGAAGGACGTCGCATGAGGATCTCCGTCCGCGAGAAGACCGTCAACTACGTCATCCTGTCGCTGTTCGCCCTGTTCGCGATCATCCCGCTCCTCGGCGTGCTGCTGTCGTCGGTCACGCCGTCGGCGCAGAACTCCGGCGGCTTCAGCATCCCCACCGCGATCGACCTCGGGAACTTCGGCACCGCCTGGACCCGCGGCCACTTCGGCACGTTCATGTTCTCCAGCGTGCTGGTCACCGTGTCGGTCGTCGTCCTGACCACGGTGCTCGCCGTCTTCGCCGGCTTCGCGTTCGGCCGGCTCGACTTCCCCGGCTCGAACGTCCTGTTCTTCGTGATGCTCGCGGGCCTGATGCTCCCGGCCGAGGCCTTCATCATCCCGCTGTACTTCAACCTGCGGTCGGTCGGCCTCACCGACACGTACTCGGGCCTGATCCTGCCGCAGACCGCGCAGTCCCTGGCGTTCGGCATCTTCTGGATGCGCAGCCAGTTCCGGAGCTTCCCCGGCGAGGTCATCGAGGCCGCCCGCCTGGACGGCGCCCGTGACGTCCGCCTGCTCTGGCAGGTGATGGTCCCCGCCGCGATCGCCCCGATCATGACGATGTCCCTGCTCATCACGATGTGGACGTGGAACGAGTTCCTGCTGCCCCTGGTGCTCATCACGAGCGAGGACCACCGCACGGCCCCCCTCGGCCTCGCCTTCTTCAAGGGCGCGAACCTGACGGACTACTCGCTGCTCTCCGCCGCCGGGGTGATCGTCGCCCTGCCGATCGTCGTCCTCTACTTCTTCCTGCAGAAGCGGTTCATCTCCGGCATGCTCGGCGGCTTCGCCGACCGGTGACCACAGAACGGACGGGAGGCTCCCCACCAGCTGGTGGGGAGCCTCCCGTCCGTCAGCGGGTCGCGTCGGACGCGGGCCGCTAGGAGAGCTCGATCGTGCGACCGAAGATGCGCTTCACGCCGGGTGCGGCCAGGACCTGGCCGAGCGGGGAGGCGCCCTCGGGCGTGGCACGCCATGCGGCGTAGGCGTCGTGGTCGGCGGTGGTGGTCCAGCGCTCGAGGACCACCAGGCGCGTGGGGTCGGCGTCGTCGATGAGGACCTCGAGCGACTCGCAGCCGTGGTGCTGGCGGGTCTGCGCGAGCGTCTCGCGGATCGTCGACTCGACCTCCTCGTGGGACGCGTCGCTCCGGAGTTCGAGATCGAGGAAGACCGTCGTCGTCATGCTGCACCGTTCCTGTCGTTCTGGGACGCACGTCGGATGACGCACCTCCTCTCCAACCCTGCCCGTCGCGCTGGTGTTCCGTCCCAGGCGGGGCCTCGGCGGGTCGGTGGGTGCTCGGCGGCGGAGCGTGCGGGCACCACGCGACAACGTCGGTGTCGTACGACCTCGACGATGTCGTGCCCAGGGTGGTCCACGTCAGTGTGCGGGCACCACGCGACACGGTCGGTGTCGTACGACCTCGACGATGTCGTGCCCGGGGTGGACCGCGTCAGTGTGCGGGCACCACGCGACAACGTCGGTGTCGTACGACCTCGACGTTGTCGTGCCATGCGCGCGGCGGTGGTGCGTCCGCATGGTCCGACATGGCGGGCGTCGATCGACTCGTGCGGTGTCGGACCATGCGTGCGGCTGTGGTGCGTCCGCATGGTCCGACATGGCGGGCGTCGATCGACTCGTGCGATGTCGAAGGATGCGGACGCAACGTCCGACGCGGGGACCCGGGGACGCGGGGACGCGGACCTGGGGACACGGGGACCACGAGTTCGATCGGCGCGGTGACGGATCTGGTCGGCGAACCTCGGGGAACGGCAACCGCATCCGTCAAGCGGCGGGAGCGAAACCGTCAGACCGCGGCGGCAGCGAGCAGGGACTCCGCGTCGCGCCGGGCAGCGGTGACGGCGGCGGCGTCCAGGCCGCAGGCGCGCAGGCAGGTCGTGATGATGGCGTCGCGGTCCTCATCCTCGACCCGACCGGCACGTCGGAGCTGGATGACGGTCTCGGCGAGCTGGATGAGCACGGCGCCGAGCTGCGTCGGGGTCAGCGACACGTCGGGGGTGGCGGCGCGGGAGCCGAGTCGGCCGTAGGTGTCCTGCAGCTCCTGGCGCTCGAGGCGGAAGCCGTCGTAGCGCTCGCCCTGCACCTCGGGCAGCAAGTAGAGCGTCCCGATGTTGTGCGGCGTGCGCACCAGGGTGTCCACGTCGATGAGCACCAGCGCGGCGAGGGCACCGGCGGCGCTGGTCGACCCCGGCACGCGCTGCTCGAGGTCGCGGACGACGTCGAGGCTCGGGCGCACCGAGGTCGTCAGCAGCTCGACGAGCATGTCGTCCTTGCCCGCGAAGTGGTAGTACAGCGACGCCTGTCGGACCCCGACGCGCTCGGCGATCGCGCGGGTCGAGGTCGCGCTGAACCCGTTCTCGACGAACAGTGCCGCTGCGGCGTCGAGGATCTGGTCGCGGGGGCTGAGCTCGGGGCTCGTGTCCGGCACGGCGCGGGGGCGTCCGACGCGGGACGGTCGCTCGTCGGAGGGCATGGCCCCATCCTCCCAGGCCACCGCGGTCAGCCCTGCTCGCGGTAGGCGCGCCAGCCGCCGTGGTGGGTGATGTCCTCGGCGCCGACGACCGCCCACGGCTCGACGAGGAAGCCCGTGACGTCGGAGCCGTCCTCGAGCGTGACGGTGCCGATCGCCATCGGTGCGGGCAGTGCGGCGACGAAGGTCGCGAAGCCGGCGGCGGGCAGGCGCCAGACCTCACCGGCGATCGAGCCGGTGGCGGGACCGGCGGCCGGCCCGCCACTGGCGGACGCGACACCGCTGCCGGACGCAACCCCGCTGCCGGACCCGACCGGTCCCGCGCGGACCAGCCCCGGCTTCGGCGGCACCGTGTCGAGGGCGTACAGCCGGTAGTCGGAGGCGGTGCGGGCCTCCCGGACGAACGATCCGCCGGCCGCGACCAGCTGGCCGTTCAGCGGCTGGTCGCGGAGGTGCGCTCCGACGACCAGCAGGTCGACGGTGGGGGCGAGGAACGCGGAGGCGAGCGCCGCGAGCCGTCGGTCGGTGAACGCGGGACCGGTCAGCATGACGCCGAAGGGGAGCCCGTCGACGAAGCCCGCGGGCACGGCGAGCGAGGCCATGTCGAGCAGGTTCGCGAAGTTCGTGTACCGGCCCATCCGGCTGTTCGCGCCGATGGGGTCGGCGGCCACCTCGGCGAGGGTCGGGTGCCACGTGGTGGTCGGCGTGAGGAGCGCGGTCGTGCCGTCGAGCACCGCGCGACCCGCAGCCCCGAGGGCGTCGAGCCGGGCCATGTCGGCGAACAGCTCCGACGCGGTGGGCCGGGCGCCGCCGAGCACGATCGCGGCGACGGACGGGTCCAGGTCCTCGCCGACGAGGTCCGCGTGCGCCTCGATGTGGGCACCGACGGCCGCGTGCCGCTCGGCGACGAACGCGCCGTCGTAGAGCAGTGCTGCGGCGTCGAGGAGCGGGGCGATGTCGACCTCGACGACCTCGTGGCCGAGCGCGCGGAAGCGGTCGACGGCCACGGCGAAGGCGGCTGCCCACCCGTCGGCGAGGCCCTCGAGCTGTGCCGGCAGCGGGACGGCGATGCGGGGGACGGTCGGGAGGGCGGCGTGGGCGCGGTCCTCGCGGGCGAGGGGGTCGACGCCGTCGGGCCCGGTCATCAGCTCGGCGGCGGTCCTGGCGAGCCCGAGCGACGCCGCGAACACCGTGACGCAGTCCTGGGACCGGCAGGCCGGCACGACGCCGGTGTTCGGCACCAGGCCCTTCGTCGGCTTCACGCCGACGAGGTTGCCGAGCGCTGCCGGCACCCGTCCGGAGCCCGCGGTGTCGGTGCCGAGCGCGAAGTCGACGACCCCGAGGGCGACGGCCGTGGCGGACCCGCTGGACGAGCCCCCGGAAATCCTGGTCGGGTCCCAGGCGTTCCGGACGGCGCCGAACGGGGAGCGGGTGCCGACCAGGCCGGTGGCGAACTGGTCGAGGTTCGTCTTGCCGACGACGACCGCTCCGGCAGCCCGCAGCCGGGCGACCGCGGTGGCGTCGGCCGTCGGCTCGTACGCGTAGGACCTGGCGGCGGCGGTCGTGGGCAGGCCCGCGACGTCGATGTTGTCCTTCACGGCGAACAGCAGCCCGGCGAGGGGGAGCGCCGGGTCGACGCGGGACGCCTCGGCGAGGACGTCGGCGCGGTCGCGCAGGGTGATCCACACCTCGGGGCGGTCGACCGCGGCGATCCGGTCGAAGGCGTCGTGGACGCGGGACTCCGCGGCCGTCGCGGAGCTCGCGGTAGCAGCGGTGCCCACGGTGCCAGCAACGATCGCGCTCATGCCGGTGCTCCGATCGCGGCGAGGACCTGGCCCGGTGCGACCTGCTCGCCCGGGGTGACGTAGACCTCCAGGACGTGTCCGTCCACGGGTGCGTGCACCATCGACTCCATCTTCATCGCCTCCACGGCCAACAGCTTCTGTCCTGCGTCCACCCGGTCGCCCGGTCGGACGTCCACCTGCCACACCGTCGAGGTGAACGGCGCGGTGACGGCCGTCGACCCCTCGGGCACGGTCACGGCGTCGGGCACGACCACGGCCGGTTCGTCGCGGACGTCGAACTCGCCCGAGGCCCGCCACCGGTCCTTCTCCTCGCCGAACGCCCGGGCCTGCTGCGCCCGGAACGCCGCGATCGAGTCCGCGTTGTCCCCGAGGAACCGGTTGTACGCCGCGATCGAGAACTCCCCGTCGGCGGTCTCGAAGTCCCCGCGGCCCGCGTCGGTCTCGGCCCGCAGCTCGAGGAGCTCCTCGGCGCCGACCGCGTACCACTCGATCCGGTCGAAGAAGCGGAGCGCCCAGGGGTCCTCCTGGAACAGCCCACCACGGCGGAAGCGGTTCCAGATCTGCACGGTGCGTCCGACGAACTGGTAGCCGCCGGGCCCCTCCATGCCGTAGATGCAGAGGTAGGCGCCGCCGATGCCGACGGAGTTCTCGGCCGTCCAGGTGCGCGCCGGGTTGTACTTCGTGGTGACGAGCCGGTGCCGGGGGTCGAGCGGGGTCGCGACCGGGGCGCCGAGGTACACGTCGCCGAGCCCGAGCACCAGGTAGCTCGCGTCGAACACGGTGCGGAAGACGTCGTCCACGGAGTCCAGCCCGTTGATCCGCCGGATGAACTCGATGTTCCAGGGCGTCCACGGGGCGTCGTTCCGGACGCCGTTCATGTAGCGCTCGATCGCCAGCCGGGTCGCGGGGTCGTCCCATGACAACGGCAGTTTCACGGTGCGCGACGGCACGACGAGTTGGTCCGTCGGCGGGATCTCGTCCTCGAGCTCACGGAGCAGCCCGGCCACGTCGCGCGCCTTCAGCACGGACGCGTCGGTGTGCACCTGCAACGACCGGATGCCCGGCGTGATGTCGAGGACGCCCTTCGGCGTGTGCTCCTGCAGCTTCGTCATGAGCGCGTGCACGCGCATCCGCAGTGCGATGTCGAGCGTCATGTCGCCGTACTCGACGAGGACGTTGTCGTCGCCGTCACGGCGGTACGCCACGCTCGGCCGCGAGGGGGTCGCGTCCAGACGCGCCAGCACCCCGTCGTCGCCGTCACCCCCGGTGCGCCCGTCGCGTCCGGTACGCGGGACCGTCCTGGAGGCTCGGTTCGCGATGAGCGCGGCGGCGTCGGTCTCGCGGACGGGGACGAAGCGGACGGTGTCGCCCGGGCGCAGCTGGCCCAGCTTCCACAGGTCGCCGCTGGCCACCACCGCGGGGCAGACGAACCCGCCGAGGGACGGCCCGTCCGGCCCGAGGATGATCGGGGTGTCGCCGGTGAAGTCGATCGCGCCGACCGCGTACGGGGTGTCGTGGATGTTCGAGGGGTGCAGGCCGGCCTCGCCGCCGTCCGTGCGCGCCCAGCCCGGCCGGGGTCCGATGAGCCGGACGCCGGTGCGGGCGGAGTTGTGGTGCACGCCGTAGTCCGTCGCGTAGAACACGTCGAGGTCCGCGCGGGTGAAGAAGTCCGGTGCCGCGTGCGGACCCTCGGTGACGGCGATCTCCCACGTGTCCGTCAGCGCCGTGCGGTGCTCGGCCGGGGTCGGGCCGCCGACGAGTCCAAGCCGGGTGCCGGCGGGGAAGGCCGGGTGCGGGGCGTCGGAGTCGGGGGAGCCGGGGCGGAGCACGTCACCGGCGAGCAGGGCCCGACCCGCGTGGCCGCCGAACCCGCCGAGCGTGAACGTGGCCGCGGAGCCGAGGTAGGTCGGCACGTCGAAGCCCCCGCGCACCGCGAGGTAGCTCCGGAGTCCCGGGCCGGGAGCGGTCCCGACGGACAGGGTCTGCCCGGCGGCGACCTCGACCGGCTCCCACAGCGCGACGGGTTCGCCGTCGAGGGTCAGCGGCACGGGTGCCCCGGTGACCGCGACGACCGCGGCGGCGGAGAACCGCAGCGTCGGGCCGGTCGCGGTGACCTCCAGCGCGGGGGCGCCGTCCGGGTTGCCGACCGCCCGGTTCGCCTCGGCGAAGGACGCCGCGTCGAACGGGCCGCTCGGCGGGACCCCGACCTGCCAGTACCCGAGCCGACCGGGCAGGTCCTGCACGGTCGTCATCGTGCCGGGCACCAGGACGTCGATGCGCGGGTCCGGGTCCTCGGTCGTGTCGAGCGTGGACGTCGAGTGCGTCGCCGTGCGGAGCTCGAGGTCGTCGGTGAGCGTGCGGAGGAGTCCCGCGTTCGTGACGATGCCGTCGATGCGGGTCTCAGCCAGGGCGTCGCGCAGCCGGTCGAGGGCGTCGTCGCGGGTCTCCCCGGTCGCGATCACCTTCGCGAGCATCGGGTCGTAGAACGCCGACACCTCGGAGCCGGTCTCGACCCAGCCGTCGACGCGGATGCCGGTCGCGGTGCCGTCGTCGGTCGAGGTCGCGGGGAAGACGGCCTGCGTCACCAGGCCGCTCGACGGCAGGGAGCCCTTGGCCGGGTCCTCGGCGTAGACGCGGGCCTCGACGGCGTGCCCGGTCGGGGTCCAGCGGCGGTCGAAGACGTCGTCGGGGATGCCGGCCGCACCGTCGCGGGCCAGCCGGAGCATGAGCTCGACGAGGTCGACGCCGTAGACCTCCTCGGTCACCGGGTGCTCGACCTGCAGGCGGGTGTTCACCTCGAGGAACGACGCCTCCTCGCGCACCGGGTCGTAGACGAACTCGACCGTGCCGGCGCTGCGGTACCCGATGCTCGCCGCGAGCCGACGTGCGGACTCGTGGAGGGCCTCCCGGACGTGCTCCGGCAGTGCCGGGGCCGGAGCCTCCTCGATGACCTTCTGGTTCCGGCGCTGGAGCGAGCAGTCGCGGTCGCCGATCACGGCGACCCGACCCTCGCCGTCACCGAAGAGCTGGACCTCGACGTGGCGGGCCGGTCGGACCAGGCGTTCGAGGAAGATGCCGGCGGCGCCGAAGGCGGCGGCAGCGGTGCGCTCGACGCTCGCGTAGGCCTCGCGGACCTCGTCGAGCGTGGCGCAGGCCTGCATGCCGATCCCGCCGCCGCCCCCGGTGGCCTTGAGCATGACGGGCAGGCCGATGCGGTCGGCGGCGGTGACGGCGTCGTCGGCCGAGGCGAGCAGCCCCGTGCCGGCGAGCATCGGGACCCCGGCCGCTGCGGCGAGTTCGCGGGCGGTGTGCTTCGCGCCGAACGCCACGATCTGGTCGGCGGTCGGCCCGACGAAGCGGATGCCGGCTGCGGCGCAGGCCTGCGCGAACGCGGTGTTCTCGGACAGGAAGCCGTAGCCCGGGTGCACCAGGCCGGCGCCGGAGTCGAGTGCTGCCTGGACGACCGCGTCGATGCGCAGGTAGGACTCGCGGGCGGGGGCCGGGCCGAGGCGGACGGCGACGTCGGCCTCGCGGACGTGTGGGGCCGCGCGGTCGGCGTCGGAGTACACGGCGACCGTGCGCATGCCGAGGGCCTTGGCAGACCGGATCACCCGGCGGGCGATCTCCCCGCGGTTCGCGACGAGGACGGTGTCGGTGCTGAGGGCCGGGCGTCCGGCGGGCGACTGTGCCGGCGTCGCGCCCGTCTCGAGCGCGGTCATGGCTGCACCACGATCATCCGGAGGGGCGTGCAGGAGAAGTCGTTGCACGGGTTGTTCATCTGCGGGCAGTTCGACACGATCACGAGCACGTCCCGCTCGGCCCGGACCGCCACGCGCTTGCCGGGGGCGCTCATCCCGTCGACGATGCCGAGGGCGCCGTCCGCCTCGACCGGCACGTTCATGAACCAGTTGAGGTTCGACACGAGGTCGCGGACGCCGAGGCCGTGGCGGGACGCCTCGGCGAGGAAGTTCTCGCGGCAGCCGTGCTGGTACGCGGTGTGGTGCCCGTAGCGGAGGGTGTTCGACTCCTTCGAGCAGGCGCCGCCGATGGTGTCCTGGCGGTCGATCTCGTTGCCGACGACGGTCATCAGTGGGCGGCCCTCGTTCGACATCAGGACCGTGCCGGTGCGGACGTACGCGTTGCCCTGCGCGACGAGGGTGTCGGGGACGCTGTACCGCTCGTCGGGGTCGTGCGCGTCGTAGACGAGACAGTCGGCGCTCTGGTTGCCACCGACGTCGACGATCGTGAGCACCTCGCCGGCCAGCACGACGGCGGACCACGGTGCCAGCGGTGCGACCCGGTCGTCGCGGACTACGGTGCCGGGCACGAGCGACTCGCTCCAGTCGAGGACGGCGTCGGGCGCGTGCACGGCACCGACGGGGACGGTGGAGGTCATGGTGTCGGTCATTGCTCAGCCTCGTGCTTCCGCGTGGTCGATCGAGTTCAGGTAGGCGCGGGTCAGTTCCGGCGTCGCGGTGAAGCGCTCGTCGGCCGCCGTGGTCGGTGCCCCGCGCCAGGCGTGCACGCGCAGGGGCCCCACGACGTAGTCCGGCCGCGGGTCGAGCGGGTGCGCGACGTTCGCGATGAGGACCAGCAGCGGGAGCTCCGCGACGAGCGTGACGTGGTGCCCGGGGCCCGCCGACCCGGTGGGCTCGAGCGCGCCCTCCGGGTCGACGCGGACGCCCTGGAAGAACGAGATGCTCGGCGGCAGGTCGCGCTTGGTGAGCCCGTGCTTGGCGGCGGCCTTCGCCAGGAGCGACCGGCCGCTCGGCGACGGTCCCTCCGGTGCGGCGTCGCCGTACTTCGCGGTGTTCCACGCGTCGGTCGAGGTGCCGCAGAACGCGTCGTGCCGGCCGGACGTGTCCTCGACGATCGTGGCCAGGGCCCGCCCGTCCCCGCTCAGCAGCGGCGACCCCGCGCCGAGGTACGCCTGCCACGGGATCTTCTGCGTGTCCGCGACGTTGAGGCGTTCCCACGGCTCGAGCGCGTTGTACACGACGGTGTTCGCGCACGCGTCCCCGGTCGGGTCGTCGAGCCGGATCCGGGTGCCGCGGGCGAGGACCCGGTGCGTGTACCCGCCGGGGGCCACGGTCTCGGCCCACACCAGGTCGGCGGGGTCGACGCCCTCCGGGGCGAACGGGGACGTCGACGCCGGCAGCCAGGGCATGTACTCCGACTGCGACCCGGCCTGCGCGCGGGCGTCGGAGCGCGAGGCGGTCACGCTGTCGGTCTGGTGGAGGTCACGCATGCGGGTCCTTCGTGGTGGAGCGGGTGGGGCGGGGTGGTGGCGGGGTGGTGGCGCGCTGGAGGCGGGCGCCGGCGGGTCAGGCCTCGGCGGCGACCGGGACGGCGGCCGTGGTCGGGACGTGCGCGAGCGTGAGTGGCCCGTGCGCCCGGTGTCGCCACGACGACCAGGCCCAGCCGACGAGCAGGACGCCGCCGATGAACAGCAGCGCGCTGTACTGCAGCCACCAGGAGTCCCCGGTCAGGTCGTAGATCTCCGGGCGGGGCCAGATGAGGTTCACCGCCATGCCGATCTGGAACGCGACGGCCAGGGCGTTCAATGGGATGCCCCACCGGCCGAGCGTGAAGAGCGGCTTGCCGTCCTCGTCCACCCCGGTCGGCAGCCCGGTGCCGCGCGACCGCAGGCGCTCGAGGAGGAGTGGGCCGGTCACGCCGAGGTAGGCCAGGTAGAGCATCGCGATGCACAGGCTCGACAGGGCGGTGAAGATCGCCGACTGCCCGATGTTGACCGCGAGGGCCAGACCGGCGCCGACACCGACCACGATCGACGCGGCGATCGGGGTGCCGGTGCGCGGGGAGACCTTCGCGAGCGTGCGGTGGAACGGCAGCGCGCCCTCGCGGGCCATCGAGAAGACCATGCGCGCGCCGGCGGTCTGCACGGCCAGCGTGCACGCGAACACGGCGACCGCGACGGTGCAGAGCAGCAGCCGACCGGCCACCTCGCCGAGCGTCGACGTGATCACCCACGCCAGGCCCTGCGTGGCGAGCTTGCCGTCGGTCAGGCTCGGGGCGGCGACGAGGGCGCCGATGATGAGCAGTCCGCCGCCGAGCCCGGACACCGTCAGCGCGCGGACGATCGTCTTCGGGGTCGTCCGGCGCGGGTTGTGGGTCTCCTCGGCCAGTTCACCCGCGGAGTCGAAGCCGACCATCACGTACGCGGCCATCAGCGAGGACGCCAGGAACGCGAAGACGTACGGCTCCGTGCTCGTGGACCCGACGCTGGAGAACACGACGGTCGCGCTGCGGTGGGGGAGCAGGAACAGCGCACCGATGAGCACGATGACGCCGACGATCTCGATGAGCACGCCGAAGCTCGTCACGCGGGCCATCAGCCGCACGCTCGTGATGTTCACGACGGTCGTCACGACGAGCATCACGAGGCCGAGCACGACGGCGTTCGCGGCACCCGTGGCGGATGCGAGCGACGGGTCGGCGCCCGCTCCGCCGACGATCTGGAAGCCGCTCCAGATCGCGGGCAGCACGGCCTGCACGGCGATGGCGGCGACCGCGACGGTGAGGGTCTGGCCGATGATCATCGTCCAGCCGGTGAACCAGCCGAAGCGGGCACCCGCCAGGCGGCTCGACCACTGGAAGATCGCGCCGGAGATCGGCCACCGGGCCGCGAGCTGTGCGAAGTTCAGCGCGACCAGCAGCTGGCCGCCGAAGACGAGCGGCCAGGCCCAGAAGAACGCAGCGCCCCCGAGTCCGAAGCCGAGTCCGAAGAGCTGGAACACCGTGGTCAGGATGGACACGAAGGAGAAGCCGGCGGCGAAGGACGAGAACGAGCCGACCCCGCGGTGGAGTTCCTGCTCGTAGCCGAGGCGGGCGGTGCCCTGGGTGTCGGGGGCGGCGGAGCCGGTCGACGAGGTGGCGCGCGGTGCGTGGAGCGGGGCTTCTGGAGAGCGCATGGCTGCAGACCTTTCGCGGAGTACCTGTCGGGTGACAGGTAGTGCGACCAAGTGTCGTGCGGCGCTGTGTCGTCGCCGTTGCCCGGCTGTTTCGAGCACGTGACACGGGCGGCCCCCGTGTGAACTTCTCGCGTCGGCGGGCCGGTTCCCCGGCCAGCGGAGCGCCGGACTGGAGGCTCGGTGCGGGCTGGCACCGAGCCTCCAGGCCGTCACCTGGTCCGGTTCAGGACCAGGCGGCGGCGATCGGGACGTGTCGGCCGAGCACCGCGCAGGCGGCGCGGTGGCCGGAGTGCAGGGCCGCCGTGACGGTGGCGGGGTCGTCGGTCCAGGTGGCCTCACCCGCCAGGTGGAGGACCCCGCCGACGGGCTCGGCGAGGTCGTCGTGGTCCCGGGTCGTGGAGCCCGGCGTCATGTACGCGTAGGAGCCCCGCGCGAAGGGGTCGTCCTGCCACGCTGTCACGATGACGTCCGTCGGGTCTGGCACGTCGGCGCCGTACAGGCGCCGCAGCTGGGCCGTGACCGACGCCGCCACCCGGTCCGGCGTCCAGCCGCGGATCGCCCGCGCGACCGGACCCGCGGCGAACGTCAGCAGGGTCGGGACGCCGTCGAGCCGGGTGAGGTCGTACCAGGAGTGCCACCAGGCGCCGTCGGGGCCGAGCTGTCGCACGGCGTGCACGTCGGCGTCCCAGAACCGGTGCGGGAAGCGCAGCACGACCTTCTCGAAGGCGTTCATGCGCAACCGGCCGAGGGCTGCGCGCTGCCGGTCGGGGAGCGGTGGTTCGATGACGAAGTCGTCGGACTGCAGCACCCCGACCGGCACCGTCACGACGACCTGGTCGGCGGCGAACCCGGGCACGGTGACGCCGTGAGGTGACCACGTGACGCGGCTGACCACGTGGCTGAGGCGGACGTCGAGCCCCTCCGCCAGGGACGTGGCCAGGCGGTCGTAGCCGTCGGGGAACACGACCTCGTCGCCGGCGATGACGTCGTCGTCGAGGCCGTGGGCGGCGAGGTCCTCGATGCGGACGCCGTACTGTTCCTCGCTGCGGTGCTCCAGGTACTCCCGGACGCGGGCAGTCCGCTCGGCCGGCCAGCCCTGGGCGGCGAGTGCGACCTCGGTGACGTCGCGGTAGGTGGCCTCGGGAGCCGACCCCGCGACGACCGGACCGAGTGCGGCGTCGACGGTGCGGACGTCCGCGACGAACCGCGCGGTGGCGCCCGGGTCGAGTCGGTGGCCGTCGGCGCCGAAGTACGCGATCGGGCGACCGTCGGGCTGGTACCCGCCGACCGTGAACTCGACGAGGGGCATGCCGGACGCTGTGGCGGCGTCGGCGACCCGGCTGTCCTCGACGCCGTGGATCCAGGACGCGCCGAGGTCGGTGACGCGCCCGTGGGACCGGTCGGTGTGCACGCGCCCGCCGACGCGGTCGCGGGCCTCGAGCGCGACGACGCGGCGCCCGGCTCCGACGAGGAGCCGGGCGGCGGTGAGGCCGGCGATCCCGGCGCCGATGACGATGGTGTCGACGTGCTCCATGCGGACAGGGTCGCACGACGGCGGGCTCCGCGACCGGCCGGGACGACGGAGGGCCCCGCGACGGGCCGGGACGACAGAGGGCCCCGCGACGGGCCGGGACGACGGCGGGCTCCGCGACCGGCCGGGACGACGGAGGGCCCCGCGACCGTGGTCGCGGGGCCCTCGTGGGAGCGGGTCAGCTCACTTGACCACCGTGGTGATCGTGGGGCTGGTGCTCATGTTGATCATCGACGTCGGCGCGAAGACGGCGTGCAGCTTGTGGATGCCCGCGTTCTTCAGCGGGACCGAGCCGGTCGCCTTGCCCTTGACGACGGTGAGGGTCTTCAGGAGCTTGGTGCCCTGGTAGACCTTCGCCGTGCCGTTCACCGTGACGCCGTCGGCCTTCACCGTGACGGTGGCCGTGCCGGCGGCGTATCCCAGCGTCGTCGTGGAGGTCGCCTTCGTGACGGTGACCGTGGTGCCGGTCGTCGTCGCCGAGCTGGTGCCCGCGAAGTCGGACGTGCTCGTGAAGGCCGCCGTGATCGAGTGGCCACCCATCGCGAGCGTCTTCGGCAGGGTGATGGAGGCCGCGTTGTCGGCCACCTTCACGGTGCCCAGCTTGGTGGTGCCGTCCGAGAAGGCGACGGTGCCGGCCTGCTGGCCGATGCCGCCGGCGATCGTCGCGGTGACGGTCACGGGCTCAGCGGAGCCGTACTGCTGCTTCGCGGCGGAGGCGGCGACCGTGGTCGTCGTCGTCGGGAGCGCCGCGTCGAGGGTGAATGCGTCCACCGTCGAACCGATGGGTGCCGGGTCGGCCGACGCGGTCGGCTTCAGCGTGACGCCGCAGTCGTCGACCTTGCCGTGCTGGACGGCCGAGTTCAGCGTGGTGCAGTCGCTGGCGCGGACCGTGGTGACGGCGAGGTTGTCGTCCGTGACGCCGACCTTGACGTAGGTGCGGACGTGCTCCTGGTTCTCCACCGAGTTGGCGAAGTGACGCTTGCCGGTCGGGTCGAGCGGGTCGGATCCGTAGCCGCCCTGGGTGGCGTCCGGGGTGGTCAGGTCGTAGTACTTCGAGCCCGACGCCGAGTTCGCGGTCAGGTAGATGACGCCACCGGGGCCGGCGAAGACCTGGTCAGCACCCGGCTGCTCGTCCGGGTTGGCCTTCTTGCCGTTCTTGATCGCGTAGCTGCGCGAGTAGGAGTGGTCGTGGCCCTGCAGGACGATGTCGACGCCCATGTCGGAGAACGCACGCGTGAAGTCGAACCGGCGCTGCTGGTTGTCCTTGTCGTTCGCGTGGTCTGCCGGCGAGTAGATCGAGTGGTGGTAGACCAGCGCGGTCCACTTCGCGTCGTCACCGTGGCGGGTGATCACGTCGCGGACGTAGTTCACGTGCGCTGCGTCCGAGCCGCCCGCGTAGGCGTTCGAGTTGATGTCGATGAACAGGACGCCCTTGTACATGTACCAGTAGTCGCCGCCCGAGTTCGTGGTGGTGTTGCCACCCGGGTAGAAGTCCGGCACCTTGAGCGAGTTCGGCAGCTGGTTGTGCTGCTCGTACGACTTGCCACCGACGTCGTGGTTGCCGATGGTCGAGGCCCACGGGTACCGCTTCAGCACGTCGCTGCTGTCCGCGAACGCACCCCACTGGTACTCGTTGTTGGCGTTCTCGACCTGGTCGCCACCGGAGACGAGGAGCTCGGCGTCCTTCTCCTTGGTCGTGGCGTACTTCAGGGTGTCGGCCCAGCCGGCACCGTCGTCGTCGACGAAGCCCGACGAACCGATCTGCGGGTCACCGAAGAACAGGAAGTCGAAGTCGCCGGAGAAGCTCTTCGTGGTGAACGTGTACGGGGTCGACCAGGCCGAGCCGTCAGCGGCACCGACGTGGTACGTGTACGTCGTGTTCGGCTCGAGGCCGTCGATGACCGCGTGTGCGTTGACGTAGCCGGCCTCGTTGGTGATGCCCGCGATCGTCTTCGTGCTGCTGTCGGTGGTGCTGGTGTCGGCCGCGGTGTTCGCGCTCGCCGAGGCGCCGATGGTCTTCTTCGCGTCGGTGAAGACGCCACCGGTCATCGAGTCGGTCTTCTGGATCTCGACCGACTGGGCGACGTTGGTCGGGAAGTACCAGGACGCGATGCGCTGGCTCTCGGTCGCGCCGACGCCGAGCAGGATGTGGATCGGGCCGCCGGTGGAGATGTTCGTGGTCGGCGTGTTCGTGGCCGCGGAGGCCGTGCTGGTGCCGATGAAGGAAGCGCCAGCGAGGAGCGCCGCCCCGAGGACTGCGCCGCCGACGCGGAGTGTGGTGGATCTGCGCCGGGTGCTGGCGCCAGACAGGAGACTCATGGGGGTCCGTTCTCGTGACAGGGGTGTCGTGCACGGGAGACTCTGCATTCGCCAGGAAACGCCTTGGTGAACGCTGTGTGTCCATCTGTTCCGGATTGGAAGGGGTTCAGCCGATCAGCCGGCCGCGAGACGCTCCACGAACCAGATCATCCCCATCACGAACACCCCGGCGGTCACGATCCCGGTGACCCAGAGCGACGCCCGGTGGGCCTTGCGGCGCAGGAGCGACAGCGGGGGGAACACGATGACGATGATCGCGAGCTGCACTGCCTCGATGCCGACGTTGAAGATGAGCAGTGACACGAGCAGCTGCCAGGAGAACGCCTCGTGGATGCCGAGCGCCCCGGCGAACCCGAGCCCGTGGATCAGTCCGAACGCGAACACGACCGCCAGCCGCGTCCACCCGGCGCGGTCCAGGGCGAACCGGCCCCCGTCTTCGACGATCAGCTCGTCCGCGTGGGAGCGCCGCCGGAACAGCCGCCACAGGTACCAGCCGGCGACAGCCGCGATCGACAGGGCGATGAGCGGCTCGACCACGATCGACGGCGGGCTGACGACCCCGAGCGCGGCGAGGATGAACGTGATCGAGTGGGCGATCGTGAACGCCGACGCGGTGAACACGACCTCGCGGAGACGCCGTGACCCCGCGATCAGCGCCACGAGGAACAGGATGTGGTCGATCCCGGTCAGCAGGTGCTCGGCGCCGAGCGTGAAGAACTCCCAGAACCGGGCGCCGGCGGACTGCTCGGTCGAGAACGAGGGCCGGTCGGCGTCGAGCGTCGCGGAGCCCTCCTGCGAGTCGACGGCGTAGGTGACGATCGTCTTCGTGTCCTTGACGAACGTCTCGGAGTCCGGGAAGAGCTTGGAGGTCACCACGTGCCCGGCCGCCGTGTGCGACGACGTCGGGCAGCGGAAGTCCGCGACGACCTCCACGTAGGGCACCTCGTCCTGCATGTCGACGTGCATCGGCTCCTGCAGGGTGCCGCGGCACTCGCGTCCACCGGAGCGCACGGAGAAGCGGTCGAGGACGTAGTCGGCCATGGTGTCCCGGTGCTGTTCGGCGATCCGGGTCATGGCGGGGAAGTCCCCGTCGTCCCACGCCGCCTGGCCCTGCCGGTAGAACGTGTCGGCGTGCTCGCTGGTGCCGACGGAGACGAGCATCAGGTCGTACTCCAGGCCCAGGCGTGCCTGCACGACCCCGGACTCCTTCGAGGTCACCTTCGCGTAGACGACCGAGCTGAAGCCGTGCGCGGACGCGGGGGCCGCCCCGCCGACGAGCGCGACCAGGACGGTGCCGAGCAGGACGAGTGCGGCGAGGACCGTGGCGGCCACGCGGGCCAGGATCGGGGTGGTGCGGGGGGAGCGGCGTCGGGACGCCGTGCTGGGGGTACCGGGGATCACCGGCCAGACGATCTCGACCCCTGGCGACCGGCAGGGAAACAGCAGGTGACCAGCAGCTGGACAGCGTTCGGACAGGTGCCCATGCCGGACGATCAGGTCGTCGGATCGTGGTTCCATGGTCGCGATCCGCCCGCCGAACGCCCTTGGAGTCCCTCGTGACCAGCCTCGCTCCCCGCACGACGACCCTGTTGGCGGCCGTCGCGGTGCTCGGCGCCGCGGGACTGCTCCTCGCCGGCTGCTCGACCGGGGCCGACGCGCCGGGGCCGAACGGGTCCGGTCCGACCGCCACCGCCGGCACCCTCGACGCCGGGTTCTGGGACGCGAGCCGCCCGCCAGCGCCCGAGTCCACCGTGAGCCCGTCGCCCGGCTCGTGGAACGGCGTGCACCCGCCCGCGGGCTACCGCGTCGTGCTGCTGTCCGCGGGGGCCGTCGACGCCGACGGTGACGGCGAGACCGCCGCATCCACGCCGACGCAGGCACTCATCGGGGCCGTCGACGCCTGGGCCGACACCGAGGACGTCACCGTCACCCGGGTGCACCCTCGGGGGAACGAGACCGTGCTCGACGCCGTCGGCACGGCGGTCGGGAAGCACCCCGACCTGGTGATCAGCGTCGGCAACGACATGGTCGACCCCATCGCGGCGATGTCGCCGAGCGCGCTGCACCAGCAGTTCCTGGTCCTCGGGGCCGAGATCGCCGAGCCCACCTCGAACGTGACCGCTGCCGACTGGACCGGTGCCGGCTACCGCGGCGAGGGGCTCGGCGCCGCGAGCCACCACGACCCGGCGAGCTTCACCGAGGAGCGTGCCGGTCGGGCGCTGCGCGCGGGGGTCGCCGCCGTGCTGCACGGCTACAACGGCACGGTCGTCTGGGTCGCGTGAGCTCCGACCACCGTTCTGCGGACACTCGCGGACCGGGTGCGGCATGCCGGACGTATCCTGACGACGGAAGCAACGACGGTTCCGGCCGAGCCTCGTGCGGCCTGGACCTGTCCGGGCGCGAGACGCAACCTCCTGACCCGAGCGACATGACAGAACACATCATCGAGTACGTCGCCCGCGACCGAACGGGCATCACCGCCGTCATCACCACGACCGGCGTCATCGACGTGGACACCGTGATCCACAACATCAGCTCCGGGCACTCCGGCTACGTCGTCCGTGCGGGCGAGTGGCGCCGTGCTCCCGTCCGCAGCCTGTCGGTGCTGGGCGGCGCGTACCTGTTCGCGAACTGGGACGGCTCCAAGCGCAACAACCTGCACGACGTGGCGTTCCAGGCGCCGACGCGTCCGGCTCGACAGCAGGGCACCGGCGGGTTCGTCGCGGCGCTGACGACCGCGCTCGCCACCGTCTTCGGCCGGGACCGACGCAGCGCCTGACCGGCGCGGCACCCGACCGGCGCGAGACCCGGCCGTCTGAGCGCCCGACCGCCGCAGCGCCTGACCCGACCCGCGGGACGACAGCGCCTCAGTACAGCGCGCCGATGCCGAGCACGTCCCCGAGCCCGAGCGTGCGGGACGCCGTGTCGCAGTACCCGCCCGAGGGCGCCATGACCAACCCGGTGTCGTCCGCCGTGTGCCCGAGCCCGTACGAGTGCCCCCACTCGTGCGTGGCGACCGCCCGCAGGTCGAACCGGGCACCGGAACAGGTCGTGGCCGAGTTCCACAGGTACCGCGTCGAGTACCGCTGGTCGGCCTCCACCGCCGTGCCGTCACCGCGGTACCAGACGCACGTCAGCCCGAGTGTGCCCGTCGGCAGCGTGCCCCAGCCGCTGACGCTGTACCGGTTGCTCTGCGTGCACCCGCCGGTGCTCGTGACGCCGGGTGCCTGCTTCGCGACGCGGACGTAGGTGTTGTCGGCGTCCGATGTCCTGGTGCGCCCGCACGCGGTCAGGGTCCCGTTCCAGGCGTTCGCCGCGCGCTGGAGCGCGGTCAACCCGTACACGCGCTGGCTGTTCGAGTTGTAGTACCAGTCGATGGTGTCCGTCCAGCGGTACCCGAGCTTCGAGTACGCGGAGCTGCCACAGCTCGCCGCCGGTGCCGCTGTAGCCACCCGTGTCGCGAGGGCCGAGCGCTCCCGGGTCACTGCGGCCGGAGCCCCACGCCAGCCGGTGCCGATCCGGACGGCGATCCCTGATGCGCCGGCGTTCGACACGACGACGTCGGCGAGCTCCTCGGCCCCCGGTGCCGCCACGCTGGACGCGGCGACGCTCGTGCCCGGAGCCGGCACCGCGAACGTGCGACCGTCCGGCACCACCACGGTCGTCCCCGAAGCCACCGCGCACCCGCTCGCGAGCATCCGCAGCGTGACCTGGTCCCCGGTGCACGACGTGCCTGCGGCCTCGGCGGGTGCGGCCACGACGGCCGTCATCCCGGAGGCGAGGACGACACCGCCCACCACCGCACCGATCACCCTGGTGAGTCGACGTCGACGCATGCTGGTCCCCTCTCGACGCCGGGTCCCTGCGACCGCCGTCGCCCCCTGCCTACCGGTCCCCATCCCGGCCGTCAAGCCTCCCCTCCGGGGCCGCCGAGGTCGCACTCCGTGTCGGCACGGCACTCCGGCACCCGACACGAAGTGCGACTTCAGCCCCGCTTGGCGGGGCCGGGCCGGTGCCGGGCCGGTGCCGGGCGGGAGGCTCGGGTCCAGCCCGCCCCGAGCCTCCCGCCCGCGCGCCGACGGGTCACGACACCCCGCTCGCGTCCGCCGGGTGGTCGCGGAGCGTCGTCTTGCGGCGCCGGAGCCGACGGCCTGTGGCCGCTCGGCGGCCGCCGCCCGGGGTGTCGTGACCGCTCGCGGCCGCGCTGGGGTCGCACTCCGTGTCGGCACGGCACGTCGGGAGCCGACACGAAGTGCGACCTCGGCGCTCCCGAACGGAACGAGCCCGGCTACCGCGTCACGCCGTCGAGATCGTCGACACCGGCAGCGGCCGCCGCCGCACGACGGGCCCGCATCGACGGAGCAGCGACGGCCGCGAGGACCGCCAGCACGGCCACCCCGGTGCACGCCCAGAAGCCGATCGTGAACGCGTCGTCGGTGGGGAGCCCCTGCGCGGTGCTGTGCGAGGTGATCAGCGCGGCGATGACGGCGGTGCCGACGCTCGAGCCGATCGTCCGGACGACGGTGTTGGCGCTGATGGCCTCGCCGGTCTGGTTCGCGGGGACGCTCTCGATGATGGCGTTCGAGCACGCGGCCAGGGCCAGGCCGATGCCGATGCCGGTGAAGACGCCGGAGACGACGACCTGCCAGAGCTCGCCGTGCGCGATCGCGGGCAGCAGGAAGGCGATGACGATCGCGATCCCGCCGAGCAGCATCGGCGGCTTCGGGCCGATCCGGCGGACCAGGATGCCGGCGATCGGCCCGGCGATGACCATCATCACGACGGTCGGCAGCAGGAAGAGCCCGGCCTGGGTGACGTCCTTGCCGAAGCCGTACCCGAGGGCGCTCGGCAGCTGGAGCAGGGTCGGGACGAGCACGAACGTGCCGAACATCGCGAAGCCGAACACCAGGGCGACGACGTGCGCGGTCCACACGCCGCGCACGGCGAAGAGCCGGACGTCGATCAGCGGTTCGGCGACGCGGAGCTCGACGAGCACGAACGCGACGAGTGCCACGGCGCCGAGGACCAGCAGCCCGACGGTCTTGACGTCGCCCCAGCCCCAGGTCTCGCCCTCGCTGACGGCCAGCAGGATCGCGACCAGGGACACCGCGAGCACGCCCGTGCCGAGCATGTCGAGCCGGCCGGGCTTGCGCACCGGGGACTCCGGCATGCCGAAGACGGCGCCGAGCAGCGCGATCACGACGAGCACGGCGGGCAGCCAGAACAGCCAGTGCCACGACAGGTGCTCGACGATCGGCCCGGCGGCGACGATGCCCACGCCCGCGCCGATGCCGAAGATCGCGGAGAGCAGGCCGATGGTGACGCTGACCTTCTCCTTGGGCAGCTCGTCGCGGACGATGCCGATGGAGAGCGGCATCACGGCTCCGGCTGCGCCCTGCAGCGCCCGGCCGACGATGAGGGTCCCGAGGTTCGGCGCGAGCGCGGCGAGCACGGCCCCGACGAGCAGGATCGTGAGCACCACGATGAGCACCTTGCGCTTGCCGATCATGTCCCCGAGCCGACCGAGGATCGGCGTGAGCACTGACGCGGACAGCAGGTAGGCCGTGAGCACCCAGCTCGTGGCGCTCGTCGAGGCGCCGAGGTCCTTGCCGATCGTCGACAGCGCCGGTGCGACGAGGGACTGCAGGACCGCGAACGACAGGCCGCCGAGGGACAGGTAGACGATGATCGCCGTGCTGTTCGGACGACGGCCGTCCGTGGTCGGGTGGGAGCCGGTGCGGGGGCTCGCCATGGTCTCGGTCATCGTGCTCCGTCTGGTCGATGTAAACAGTTGCTGACTCGACGAGGGTACGCGGTTCGCACCTGATGTCAACAGACGCTTACATTGCCCATCGGCCCGCTACGCTTCGACCATGAGCAAGGACGCCACGGCCACCCGGCTGCTCCTCGTGCAGGCAGCCAGGCGCCGCTTCGCGTTCGACGGCTACCGCGCCACGACCGTGCGGGACATCGCCGCCGACGCCGGGGTCAACGTCGCGCTGATCAACCGCTACTTCGTGTCGAAGGAGGGCCTGTTCCGCGCCTGCCTCGACCGCGCCGTGCGCGACCTCGACCCGGGGGAGGACGCCACCGGACACCTCGACCGCGCCCTCCGCGGGCTCATCGGACACGTCCTCCGCTCGCCGACCGACGAGGACTCGATGCAGCTCATGCTGCTGCTCCGGACCTCGGGCGACGAGGGCGTCGACACGATCCGCCGCGAGACCCTCCGTCGCTACGCCGAACGCCTGGCCGAGGCGGTCGGCGACCAGGTCACCGACGACCTGCTCATCCGCGCCGAGATCGCCCTGTCGGTCGTGCTCGGGATGACGATGATGCGGACCGCGACCCGGGTGGAGCCCCTCGCCTCCGCCTCGGAGGACGCCGTCGCAGGCCCGCTGGACGACGCGCTGCGCGCGCTCCTGACCGGACCGACTGCCTGACTGGAGGCTCGTGGCGGCGCCGCCACGAGCCTCCAGTCCGGCAGTCCCATCGGGGGACGCTGTCGGTCCCGCCCACCGGGACCGAGTACCGTCCACCATGGAACGTCCGACGCCGACCGCCAGGGAGCACGCATCGTGACAACGACCCGCGAGCACCGTCTCGTCGACACCTTCGTCGCCCTCACGGACACACTCGTCGACGACTACGACGTCGTCGACCTGCTACAGACCCTCGTCGACCGCGTGGTGGAGATCTTCGACGCCTCGGCGGCGGGGATCCTGCTGCTGAACCAGGACGGCGAGCTCGAGGTGCTGGCGTCGACCAGCGAGGCGTCGAGCTTCGTCGGCCTGCTCCAGCTCAACGCCGGGGACGGGCCCTGCGTGGAGTGCTTCCGGACCGGCGAACCCGTCTCGGCCACGGACCCGGCGGAGATGCGCCGCCGCTGGCCGGCGTTCGCCGCTGCGGCCGCCGAGTCCGGCTTCTCCTCGGTGCACGCGATCCCGATGCGTCTGCGCGACACCGTGCTCGGGTCGCTCAACCTGTTCCGCGAGCACGAGGGGGCACTCAGCCCGGACGACGCCCTCGCCGCCCAGGCCCTCACCGACGTGGCGACGATCAGCATCCTGCAGCAGCGGACGCTCGAGCAGGCGAGCGTCGCCCAGACGCAGCTGCAGCGCGCGCTCGACAGCCGCGTGCTCATCGAGCAGGCGAAGGGCTTCGTCGCGCACACGCACCACGTGGACATGGAGACGGCGTTCGCGATGCTCCGGCAGCACGCCCGGACCAACCGCGAGCCGCTCGTCGACGTCGCCCGTGCCGTCACGGAACGCCGGTTGACGCTGTCCTGACAGACCCGGCTCCCGCTCGGCTACGATCTGGGGCAGTGGCCCCGGACCCCGGCTGCGGTACAGCCCGACCGGAGGACCAGCATGAGCGAGATCATCACGACCGGACCACGTCCCGGCACCAGCGGTACGTCGAGCTACACGGCGTTGCTCGCCAGGATCAAGGACGAGGGCCTGCTCGGCCGACGCACCGGCTGGTACTGGGGCCTCATCGTCGTGCTCATCGTCCTGCTGGCGCTCGCCGGAACGGCGTTCACCGTGCTGGGTGACTCGTGGTGGCAGCTCGTCGTCGCCGGCGTGCTCGGCCTGCTCTTCACGCAGTTCGCGTTCCTGGCGCACGAGGCCGCCCACCGCCAGGTGTTCGCCTCGCACACCTGGAACGACCGTGCGGCGCGCTACGGCGGCACGCTCCTGACCGGGATCAGCTACGCCTGGTGGACGAGCAAGCACACCCGGCACCACGCCAACCCGAACACGGTCGGCAAGGACCCGGACATCTCGTTCGACGCGATCTCGTTCCGCCCCGAGGACGCCGCCAGCCGCACCGGCTTCCTCCGCGTGCTCGTCCGGGTGCAGGGCTGGGCGTTCTTCCCGATGCTGCTCATCGAGGGCGTCAACCTGCACTGGCAGTCGATCCGCACCTACACCAGCCGAGGCCCGGTCAAGGGTCGCTGGTCCGAGGCGTCGGTGTTCGCCGTCCGCTTCGTGCTGTACCTCGGCGTCGTCTTCTGGTTCCTGCCGCTCGGCATGGCGTTCGCGTTCCTCGGCGTGCAGCTCGCCGTGTTCGGCTTCTTCATGGGCGTCGCCTTCGCCCCGAACCACAAGGGCATGCCGATCATCGAGCCCGGCCGCCGTGTCGACTTCTTCTCGCGCCAGGTCCTGACCTCCCGTGACATCACCGGTGGGCGCTGGGTCGAGTACTTCATGGGCGGTCTGAACCACCAGGTCGAGCACCACCTGTTCCCGAACATGGCCCGACCGAACCTGCGGGCCGCGCGGGTCATCGTGCGCGACTACTGCAAGACGCAGGGTGTGCCGTTCACCGAGACCTCGCTCGTGCAGTCGTACGCGATCGTCGTTCGCTACCTCAACGAGGTCGGGCTGGCGGCGGCGGACCCGTTCGCGTGCCCGATGGTCGAGCGGCTGCGCTGAGCCTCAGGCGCGACCGCGGTTGCGGCGTCGGATCTCCTTCGGGGCCCGGCCTGCCTGGAACGACCGCGCCGGGTCGACGACGAAGCCCTGCCGCAATGCCTCGCGCCCGATGAGCATCCGGAAGCCCATCTGGTCGCGGTTGCTCAGCGTGACCTCGGCCTCCACCGTGCGGCCGGCGAGCTCGATCGCGGTCAGGACGACGATGCGCTCCTGGGCGTGACCCGACGAGCTCCGGACGACCCGGCGGTCGTGGACGTCGCACTCGACGGTCGCCTGGTCGGCGTCGGAGTCCTGCCACGGGTGCACCGAGAACCGCACCCGGTCGCGCGGCAGCTCCTCGAGGTCGAACGCGTGCAGTGCCGAGGTCCGCGCACCCGTGTCGAGCTTCACCTTGATCCACGGGATGTCGAGGTCCGGCAGGGCGGCCCACTCGCGCCAGCCCGACATGATCGGCGTGCGGCGCCTGGGCTTCGGGTCGTCGGCCATGCGCCCATCCTGGCAGGACGGCACCCGCGGTGCGTCGATCGGGGTCGACGGCGTGCGCGGTGCGTCGATCGTGGCCGACGGCACGGGCGCGGCGCGTCGATCGTCTGCCAGCATGGAGCGTCGCCGTCGCCACCCACGAACCCGCGGAGCCTCCCGATGAAACTCGCCATCCTGTCGCGTGCCCCGCAGGCGTACTCGACGCAGCGACTCCGTGCGGCGGCACTCGACCGCGGCCACGAGGTCAAGGTGCTCAACACCCTGCGCTTCGCCATCGACCTGACCGGTGACGCGCCCGACCTGCAGTACCGTGGCAAGCTGCTGTCCGACTACGACGCCGTCCTGCCGCGCATCGGCAACTCGATCACGTACTACGGCACCGCGGTGGTCCGACAGTTCGAGCAGATGGACGTGTACACGCCGAACACCGCGAACGGCATCACGAACTCGCGCGACAAGCTCCGGGCGAACCAGATCCTCTCGCGGCACGACATCGGCATGCCCGCGACGACGTTCGTCGCCGGACGGGCCGACGTCCGCGGGGCCATCGAGCGGGTCGGGGGAGCGCCCGTCGTCATCAAGCTGCTCGAGGGCACCCAGGGCATCGGCGTGATCCTGGCGCCGGAGGCGAAGGTCGCCGAGTCGATCGTCGAGACCCTGCACTCCACGAAGCAGAACGTCCTCATCCAGCGCTTCATCGCGGAGAGCCGCGGGAAGGACATCCGCGCGCTCGTCGTCGGGGACCGGGTCGTGGCCGCCATGCGCCGGAGCGCCAGCGGCGACGAGTTCCGCTCGAACGTGCACCGCGGCGGCACGGTGGAGCAGGTCACGCTCACCCCGGAGTACGAAGAGGCGGCGGTCCGTTCCGCGCAGATCATGGGCCTCCGCGTCGCCGGCGTGGACATGCTCGAGGGCAACGACGGCCCCCTGGTGATGGAGGTCAACTCGTCGCCGGGCCTCGAGGGCATCGAGCGCGCCACGGGCCTGGACATCGCCGGCGCGGTCATCGACTTCATCGCGAACCAGGTCGCGTTCCCCGAGATCGACGTCCGCCAGCGCCTGTCGGTGTCGACCGGCTACGGCGTCGCGGAGCTCCTCGTGCACACGAACGCGGACCTGGTCGGCAAGACGATCCACGAGTCGGGCCTCGGTGACCGGGACATCACGGTGCTGACGCTGCACCGCGGCTCGACGGTGATCCCGAACCCGCGCGGCAGCGTCACCCTCGAGCCGGGCGACCGACTGCTCTGCTTCGGCAAGCTCGAGGAGATGCGCTCGATGATCCCCGAGCGCCGCAAGCGCCGCGCGAAGCTCCGGAAGCTCCCGAAGGAGCCGCTGCTCGAGCAGTGACGACGGGCGGGAAGCGCCCCCCAATGGCCGCTTCCCGCCCGTCGTCCGTCATCCGTCATCCCCAGATCTGCTGCTCCACCGCGCCGAGCAGGTCGGTCGTGGGGAAGTTCGTCTGGTTGACGTGGAACCAGGTCGTGCCGCGGAAGTACCACGTGTCCGTGGTGTCCACCGGGTACTGGGCTGCCTGCTGGGTCTGGGTGCAGACCCGTGCCTCGTCCCGGTCCGTGCACGTGGCGCCCTTCGCGGTGAGCCCGGCCTCGTACGCCGTGAGCTGTTCCGCGGTGCCGGTCCCGACGTCGATCGACAGGCCGGACACGTCGGACCGCGGGTCGCGCCACAGGCAGGACAGGGTGGTCGTGAGCGGTGCGGCGTTCCGTAGCTCGGCCTTGCCCGTCGGGTCGTACAACGGCGTCTCGCCGAAGAGCCGTGCGGCCTCGGACGGGGCGACGAGCCCGGTGCAGTCCGCCGGGATCGTGGCCGCGGCGGGGCTCGGCGTCGCCGTCGCCGAGGGCGTCTGCGGCGGTGCAGGGTCCGGTGTCTCCTGCACCGGTGCCGCGGCGGGTGTGCTGGGTGCTGCGGGTTCGGTGGGGCTGGGCGTGGTGGTGGGTGCCGGCGCTGCGGCGAAGGGCTGGGGGATCATGCCGAGGGCGACGCCGCCGCCGGTGGCGCCGAGGCCGAGGAGGGCGATCACGCCGATGGCGATCCCGGCGCGGCGGCCGCGTCGGCGGGGTGCCGGCTTCCGGTCCTCCGCGCGGTCGAGCACGCTCTGCTTCATCGTGACGAGCATGCGCTGCAGGTCGTCTCCGGTGGGGGGCTCAGTGTTCATCGTGCATCACCGCCTTCTTCAGTCGGGCTCGAGATCGGGAGACGCGCTGTGTGACGGCGCCGACGCTCAGGCCGAGGATCTCCGCGGCCTCGGCGTAGGAGTGGCCCTCCAGCAGGCAGAGCTCGCAGATCCGACGGTCGACCGGCGCCAGGGCGGCGATCTCGTCGCGGACCCAGCGCAGGCGCTCGCGGGCCTCGTCGGCGTCAGCGCGGGCGGGCAGGTCCTCCGGCAGTTCGTCCCCGGCGCCCTTCGCCAGGCGTCGTGCCTGGTTGCGGGCGTGGTTCCGGCAGACGACCAGCAGCCACGGCAGCAGCGCGCTGGTGGCGAGGTCGATCGTCGTCGCCTTCTGCCAGAGCGTCAGGAACGTGTCCTGCACGAGCTCCTCGACGTCCTGTCGGCGTTCGGCCTGTGCCCACGCGTAGCGGGTCAGGGTCGGTGCGAAGCGGTCGAACGCGTCGGCCAGTGCCGTGCGGTCCCCGTCCGCGAGCCGACGCGTCAGTGCTGCGTCGGCTCGGGTGTCGTCATCCACGGTTGCCCCTCTCACCTGAAGAAGTGTCCGGTACCGCCCGATCCTGACGAGCCGTCACACCCATCGGCGTGTCGCACGGGTGCGCCAGGGCAGGAGCACGGTCTGCCAGTGCAGGATCGAGGGGTGAACCAACTCCCCGAGGTCCTCCGGTCACCCCTGCACGTCGCACCGATGGCGGGCGGGCCGTCGACGCCGGCGCTCGTGGTGGCCGCGGCCCGGTCCGGCCAGTTCGCGTCCCTCGCCGCCGGGTACCGCACCGCCGAGGAGCTCGCCGCCGAGATCGCCGAGGTCCGCACCCGCACCGACCGCTTCGGCGTCAACGTCTTCGCGCCGAACCCGGTCCCGATCAGCGACGCCGACTACGACCGGTACCGCGCGTCCCTCGGCGTCCCCGACCTGCCCGACAAGCGCGAGGACGACGACGCCTGGGCCGACAAGCTCGCGCTGCTCCTCGACGACCCGGTGCCCGTCGTGTCCTTCACGTTCGGGCTGCCGTCGGCCCAGACCGTCGCGGACCTCCGCCGTCGAGGCACGGTGACGGTCCAGTCGGTCACCAACCCGGTCGACGCCGAGGCCGCCGCCGAACGGGGCATCGACGTCCTGGTCGTGCAGGGCGAGGCAGCAGGCGGGCACTCCGCGGTCCTCGACCCCGAGCAGTCGCCCGTGTGGGAGCCCCTGCCGGACCTGGTGCGCGCAGTCCTGGCCCGGGTCGACCTGCCCGTGGTCGCCGCCGGCGGCATCGGGGGAGCGGAGGACGTCGAGGCCGTCCGGCTCGCCGGCGCGTCCGCCGCGATGGTCGGCACGCTCGTCCTCCGCACCGACGAGGCCGGCACCGGACTCACCCACCGCGAGGCCCTCGTCGACCCGGTCTTCGACCGCACGGCACTCACCCGCGCCTTCACCGGACGACCGGCACGCGCACTCGTCAACCGCTTCGTCCGCGACCACGAGGACGCACCGCTCGGCTACCCGGCGCTGCACCACCTGACCCGGCCGATCCGCACGGCGGCCGCCGCCGACGGCGATGCGCACGCGCTGCACCTGTGGGCCGGCCGGTCCTGGCGGGCTGCGGCCGACGGGCCGCTGGCGGACACCCTGGAGGCCCTGCTCACGTGAGCCGCGCCGGTCACGTGCGCTGAGCCTCCAGTCCGTCGCCCCGACCCTGTGCACAGGCGAGCCGCTCTCCACAGGACGGCTGGTGCTGTGCGCGCGCCCGCCCCCGGCGCACTACGCTCGGATGCGGCCCGCGTCGCAGCGTTGCGGTGGTCCGCGGACCACTCAGTTCTGGCGTTCAGGAGGACCCCGTGACCGAATCCGCACCCGTCGACCCCACGACGACCGAAGGCTGGAAGACGCTCGCCGGCATCGCCGACGGCTTCTCCCCGGACCTGCGAGGGTGGTTCGACACCGACCCCGGCCGTGCCGAGTCGTACACCTTCCAGGCAGGTGACCTCACCGTCGACCTGTCGAAGGGCCTCGTGACGAAGGAGATCCTCGACGCGCTGCTGCAGCTCGCCGAGGACACCGGCGTCGCCGAGCGCTACCAGGCGATGATCTCCGGCGAGCACATCAACGTGACCGAGGACCGCGCCGTCCTGCACACCGCGCTGCGCCGTCCGGCCACGGGCGAGCTCGTCCCCGCCAAGCCCTTCGTCGTCGACGGCCAGGACGTCGACGCCGACGTGCACGCCACGCTCGACAAGGTCTACGCGTTCGCCGAGCAGGTCCGCTCCGGCGCGTGGAAGGGCGTCACCGGCAAGCGCATCGAGACCGTCGTGAACATCGGCATCGGTGGCTCGGACCTCGGTCCGGTCATGGTGTACGAGGCCCTCAAGCCCTACGTGCAGGCCGGCATCGAAGCCCGCTTCGTGTCGAACATCGACCCGACCGACATCTACGAGAAGACGGCGGACCTCGACCCCGAGACCACGCTGTTCATCGTCGCGTCGAAGACCTTCGGCACCCTGGAGACCCTGACGAACGCCCGTCTGGCGCGCCAGTGGCTGTGGGAGCGCCTCGAGCTGACGGACGCGTCGGACGACGACAAGACCGCCGCGGTGGCCAAGCACTTCGTCGCCGTCTCCACCGCGCTCGACAAGGTCGCCGCGTTCGGCATCGACCCCGAGAACGCGTTCGGCTTCTGGGACTGGGTGGGCGGCCGCTACTCCGTCGACTCGGCCATCGGCACCTCGGTGATCGTCGCCGTCGGCAAGGAGAACTGGCAGGACTTCCTCGCCGGGTTCCACACCATCGACGAGCACATGCGCACCACCCCGCTGGCGTCGAACGTCCCCGTCCTCATGGGCCTGCTCAACGTCTGGTACTCGAACTTCCTCGGCGCCCAGAGCCACGCGGTGCTGCCGTACACGCAGTACCTGCACCGCTTCGCCGCGTACCTGCAGCAGCTCACGATGGAGTCGAACGGCAAGCGCGTCCGCTGGGACGGCACCCCCGTCACGACGGACACCGGCGAGGTCTTCTGGGGCGAGCCCGGCACGAACGGCCAGCACGCGTTCTACCAGCTCATCCACCAGGGCACGCGCCTGATCCCGGCCGACTTCATCGCCGTCGCCAACCCGGCCCGTCCGCTCAAGGACGAGACCGGCGACGGCAAGGCGGTCGAGCCCGGCCAGGACGTCCACAACCTGTTCCTCGCGAACTTCTTCGCGCAGACCAAGGCCCTGGCGTTCGGCAAGACGGCTGACGAGGTCCGCTCCGAGGGCACCACCGACGAGTCGATCATCGCCGCCCGCACGTTCACCGGCAACAAGCCCTCGACGTCGATCCTGGCGCCGGCCCTGACCCCGAGCGTCGTCGGTCAGCTCATCGCGCTGTACGAGCACATCGTCTTCACCGAGGGCACCATCTGGGGCATCGACTCCTTCGACCAGTGGGGTGTCGAGCTCGGCAAGCAGCTGGCGCTCCAGATCGCCCCCGCGGTCGACGGCGACCAGTCGGTCCTCGAGACCCAGGACTCCTCCACCAAGGCGCTCATCGCGAAGTACCTCGAGCTCCGCAAGTAGCACCTGGCGCACCACGACACCCCGTCGCCCCCGGGCGGCGGGGTGTCGTCGTACCCGGGGGCGCTCCGCGCCGCCGGCCCCGCGCTGAGGTCACACTTCGTGTCGGGTCCCGCCGCGCGGACCCGACACGAACTGCAACCTCACCGGCTCCTGTGGTGGGGTTCCGGCGGGCGGGCGGGCGGGAGGCGCGGTGCGGGCGGCAGCCGAGCCTCCCGTCCGGCGAGTGGTCACGACACACCGCCCGCGGTGCTTCGACCGGCCGCGATCTGTCGCCCGCGGGGCGCGCGACCGACAGGTCGCGACCCCTCGGCGAACGCGAGCGGGGTTTCGCGACCGCTCGGCGCCGCCGGCCGCGCCTCCGCGCTGAGGTCGCACTTCGTGTCGGGCCCCGGCGCGCGGAGGTGACACGAACTGCGACCTCACCGGGTCCTGTGGTGGGGTCCCGGCGGACGGGAGGCGCGGTGCGGGCCGGCACCGAGCCTCCCGTCCGGCGAGTGGTCGCGACACACCGCGTGCAGTGCGTCGACCGGTCGTGTTCCGTTGCCTGCGGCGCCCGCGACCGACGGGTCGCGACCCCTCGGCGATCGCGAGCGGGGTGTTGCGACCGCTCGGCGACGACGGCGCCGCCGCCGCCACCTCCGGCAGTGAGGTCGCACTTCGTGTTGGGGCCCGGCGCGCGGAGGCGACACGAAGTGCGACCTCACCGGGTCCGGTGGCGGGTCAGGCGACCCCTCGGCGACCCCGAGCGGGGTGTCGCGACCGCTCGGGAGACCCCTGGAGCAGCGCGAATCGGACCGATCCGGAACGATCGTCCCCCACCACGCAGCGCTTCCGGATCGCGCATCCAGCCCGGATGCGGAAGTATGTATCGGTGACGATCATGACGGAACGCCCGGTCGACGAGTCGACGAGCAGTGAAACCGAGCGGCCCGGCAACGCGACGGTCAGGCACGACAACGTCGCGCTGCTCTCGGTGGCGACCACCGTGGCCGAGCGTGTGACGACCTCGGCGGACATCGAGGAGAAGCTCCGCGGGGTGCTCCGACGCCTGCGCCTGCCGATGGGGCTCCTCGAACGTGTGGCCGGTGTCAAGGAGCGTCGCAACTGGGGCGAGGGGCAGTCCTTCCAGGACGCCGCCATCGACGCCGGACGCCGCGCGATGGCCGAAGCGGGCATCAAGCCCGAGGACGTCGGCCTGCTCATCAACACGTCGGTCACCCGTCCGCACCTCGAGCCCTCGGTCGCCGTGCGCCTGCACCACGGGCTCGGGCTGCCGTCATCCGCGATCAACTTCGACATCGCGAACGCCTGCCTCGGGTTCGTCAACGCGATGAGCGTCGCCGCTGGCATGATCGACTCCGGTCAGATCAAGTACGCGCTCGTGGTCGACGGCGAGGACGCCGACCAGGTGCAGCTCAACACGATCGAGCGCCTGAACCAGGGCGGCCGGAACCGCAAGGACTTCATGAGCGAGTTCGCCAGTCTGACGCTCGGCTCCGGCGCTGCCGCCGCCGTGCTCGGCCCGGCGGACATGCACCCGGGCGGACACCGGATCGTCGGCGGCGTCACCCGTGCGGCGACCCAGTGGTACGACCTGTGCGTCGGCAGCGTCGACGGCATGTTCACGGACGCCAAGATGCTGCTCAAGGGCGGCATGGAGCTCGTCGTCGCCGCCTGGAACGAGGCCCGCGCCCACTTCGACTGGGCGGACATGGACCGCTACGTCCTGCACCAGGTCTCCGACGTGCACACGAACGCCTTCGTCGAGGCCATCGGTGTCCCGCGCGCCAAGGTCCCCACCACGTACGAGCGCTTCGGCAACGTCGGCCCGGCGTCGATCCCGATCACCCTGGCGGACGAGGTCGCGAGCGGACACATCCGCCCCGGCGACCGTGTCTTCCTCGGCGGGGTCGGCTCCGGCATCAACACGGCGATGATGGAACTCCGCTGGTGACATCGGGGCTGCCCCGCGTCGCCGCGAGCACTGCTCCGGCGACGCAGCCGCCCTCGTTGCCCGGCCTCGACCCCGCGTGGTCCCGCCTGGTCACGGTCCCCGCGTGGTCGGGAGAACGGTCGGGAGGCCCGGATCGCTCCGAGCGCACCTGGCACCTCCTCGACACGGCCGGGTCCCTGGCCGCGCTCGGCGTCGAACCGGTCGGCACGCTGCTGTGCGTGCACGGCAACCCGACCTGGTCGTACCTGTGGCGGTCGGTGCTCCGCACCTCGCTCGACGTCGCCGCCGCTGGCGGTCCGGCCTGGCGCGTCATAGCCGTCGACCAGCTCGACATGGGCTTCTCGGAGCGCACCGGGGTCCTGCGCGGGCTGCCGCAGCGCGTCGCGGACCTCGGTGCGCTGACGGACGAGCTCGGGCTGACTGGACCCGTGGTCACCCTCGGCCACGACTGGGGCGGGGTCGTCTCGCTCGGCTGGGCCGTGGACCACCCGGACCTCGTGGTCGGCGTGACGACGTGCAACACCGCCGTGCACCAGCCTGACGACGCCCCGATCCCGGCACCCCTGCGCCTGGCGCTCCGGCCGCAGGTCCTCGGGCGCGGCACGGTCGTCACGCCTGCGTTCCTCGAGACGACGCTGGCGATCGCGCACCCCAAGCTCGACCGGGCCGTCGCGGACGGCTTCCGTGCCCCCTACCGAGGCTCTGCCCGGCGTGGTGGCATCGGCGGCTTCGTCGCGGACATCCCCGTCGACGCCGCACACCCGAGCGCTTCCGAGCTCGACCGGATCGCGTCCGGCGTGGCCGCGCTCGACGTCCCCGCGCTGCTGCTCTGGGGGCCGCGGGACCCGGTGTTCCTCGAGCGCTACCTCGACGACCTGGCCGACCGGCTGCCGCACGCTGACATACACCGCTTCGAGGGCGCCGGGCACCTCCTCCCGGAGGATGCCGACGTCGCCGGCACGATGTTCGACTGGTTGGGGGACCGCCTGCCGGAGGGCCACGTGCCCGCCGGGGCCGAGCCGAGCCTCCCGTCCAGCCCTGGTGCGGCCGCGCCGTCCCGACCGCTCTGGGCGGCACTCGACGTGCTCCGCGACTCGGACGACGCGGCGCTCGTCGAGATGGCGGCTCCGGGCGGCACCCGGACGATCAGCTGGCGACTGCTGTCGCGGCGGGTCGACGAGGTCGCAGCGGGTCTGCTCGACGTCGGCGTGCAGCCGGGGGACCGTGTCTCGCTGCTCGTGACGCCCGGTGCCGACCTGACCGCTGCCCTCTACGCCTGCATCCGGATCGGTGCGACGGTCGTCGTGGCGGACGCCGGACTGGGCCTGCGCGGCCTCACACGCGCCGTGAAGGGCGCCCGGCCGGACTGGGTGATCGGAGCGCTGCCCGGACTGGCCGCGGCCCGAGCGCTCGGGTGGCCCGGTCGGCGGATCGCGACGCTCGCGCTCCCGGCGCCCGCACGTGCTGCCCTCCGGGTGGGGCACACGCTCGCCGGGGTCGCACGCCGTGGTGCCCGTCGTCTCGCTGCCGGTACCGCGCTGCCGGACGCTCCGCCGTCGGACACCCCCGCAGCCGTGCTCTTCACGTCCGGCTCGACGGGTCCCGCGAAGGGCGTCGTCTACACGCACGCGCAGCTCGGGGCCGTCCGCGACGTGCTCTCGGCGCAGTACGGCATCGGTGTCGGCACGGGGCTCGTCGCCGGCTTCGCGCCGTTCGCGCTGCTCGGGCCCGCGCTCGGAGCCAGGTCGGTCGCGCCGGACATGGACGTCACCGCACCGCGGACGCTCACCGCGTCGGCCGTGGCCGCGTCCGTGTCGGCTGCTGACGCGACCGTGGTGTTCCTGTCCCCGGCGGCGCTCGCGAACGTGGTCGCCACCGCGTCGGCGTTGGACGCCACCGAGCGGGCGGCGCTCGGCCGCGTGCGGTTGTTCCTGTCGGCGGGCGCTCCCGTGTCGGCCGCGCTGCTGACGGCGGCCACCGAGCTGATGCCGAACGCCAGTGCGCACACCCCCTACGGCATGACCGAGGGGCTGCTCATGACCGACGTCGACCTGCCCGCGATCCGGGCGGCCGCTCCGGTTGCCGTCGGTGACGGCGCTGGTGCCGGTGCCGGTGGGGTCTGCGTCGGGCGTCCTGCGGCGTCCGTGGAGGTGCGCATCGCGCCGCTGTCGGCGTCCGGTGTCCCGTCGGGCGAGCTCACCGCCGAGCCCGACGTCACCGGCGAGATCGTCGTCGCGGCCCCGCACGTGCGCCAGGCGTACGACCGGCTGTGGCGCACGAACCGCGCCTCCCGTCTCGGGCTGACCGATCCCCGCGGCCACCGTACGGGCGACGTGGGCCACCTCGACGCCTCCGGGCAGCTCTGGGTCGAGGGCCGGCTGCAGCACGTCGTCACGACGCCGTCCGGGGTGCTGACGCCCGTCGGGCCGGAGCAGCGCATCGAGCGCGTGCAGGGCGTGGGTCGGGTCGGCGTCGCCGGCATCGGACCCTCCGGCACGCAGCAGGTCGTCGCGGTCGTCGAGACCGTGCCGGCAGCGCGCCGGCCGGGGCTGGCGTCGCCGGACCTCGCCGCGGCCGTGCGCGCAGCAGCGGGGGTGCCCGTCGCCGCGGTGCTCGTCGTGCCGGTGCTGCCGACGGACATCCGCCACAACTCCAAGGTCGACCGCACGCGGCTGGCCCGCTGGGCGTCGTCGGTGCTCAGCGGCGGGCGGATGGTGCGGCCGTGAGGGTCCTCGTCACGGGGGCCAGCGGGTTCCTCGGTCGGGCCGTCGCGGGCGCCGTGCGGGACGCCGGCCACGAGGTGCGGACGTTCCAGCGCCGGCCGTCCGGTGTCGACCGCGTCTCGGACGTGCTCGGGACGATGACGGACGCTGCTGCGGTCGGGCGCGCGGTGGACGGGGTCGAGGCCGTCGTGCACCTCGCCGCCAAGGTCTCGCTCGCCGGGGACCCCGCCGACTTCGAGCGGGTGAACGTCGAGGGCACGCGGACGCTCCTCGCAGCAGCGCGAGCGGCCGGGGTGTCCCGGTTCGTGTTCGTGTCGTCGCCCTCGGTCGCGCACACCGGGTCGTCGATCTCCGGCGACGGTGCCGCACCCGCGTCGCCAGCTCACGCCCGCGGTGACTACGCCCGCACGAAGGCCGCCGCTGAACTGCTCGCCCTCGCCGCGGACGCCCCCGGGTTCGCCGTCGTGGCCGTCCGCCCGCATCTGGTGTGGGGGCCGGGCGACACGCAGCTCGTCGGGCGGATCGTCGACCGTGCCGCGCGAGGACGACTCCCGTTGCTCGACAGCGGCGCCGCGCTCATCGACTCCTGCTACGTCGACAACGCCGCCTCGGCGATGGTCGCCGCGCTCGACCGCGCCGACGCCGACGAGGTGCACGGCAACGCCTACGTGGTCACGAACGGCGAGCCCCGGCCGGTCGCGGACCTGCTCGGCGGCATCTGCCGGGCGTCCGGCGTGCCGACGCCGCGGTGGCACGTCCCCGCCGGTGTCGCCCGCGCCGCGGGGTCCCTCGTCGAGGCCGTGTGGCGTGTCCGTCCGGGTGAGGACGAGCCGCCGATGACGCGGTTCCTCGCCGAGCAGCTGTCGACGTCGCACTGGTTCGACCAGCGCCGCACCCGGCAGGACCTCCGGTGGGCGCCCAGCGTGTCGATCGACGAGGGGCTGCGGCGGCTCGCCGGTTGACGTCCCACGTCGCGTCGCGTGCGTCGCGTGCGTCGCGTGCGTCGCGTCGCGCGCCACGCCGTGTCGTGCGGCCTGGAGGCTCGTGCCCTGTGCCCCAGGTCCGCTCCGTCCGTAGTGTCGAGGACATGACAACCACCGTGCTCGTCGCCGGCGCCACCGGAGACCTCGGGGGCCGCATCGTCGGCTCGCTCCTCGACCTCGACACCCGGGTCCGCGTGCTCACGCGCCCCGGCAGCTCCTCCGCCACCGAGCAGTACGGCGGCAACGACCGCATCGAGGTCGTCACCGCGGCCTACACGGACCACGCCGCCCTCGTGACGGCGCTCACGGACGTCGAGGTCGTCGTCTCCGCCGTCAGCGGCACGCGCTCGGTGATCGTCGACGCACAGACGGCCCTGCTCGCCGCCGCGGTCGAGGCCGGCGTACCGCGCTTCATCCCGTCCGACTACTCCGCCGACTACCGGTCGATCACCCCGGGGACGAACCGGAACTTCGAGCTGCGCCGTGAGTTCGCCGCCACGCTCGACGCAGCACCGATCCGCGCCACGTCGATCCTCAACGGGGCGTTCGCCGACATGCTCACCGGGCAGGCGCCGATGATCCTGTTCGACCGCCGCCGCGTGCTGTTCTGGTCCTCGGCCGACCAGGTCCTCGACTTCACCACGAAGGACGACGTCGCCCGCGTGACCGCCGCGGCTGCCGTCGACCCCGATGCACCGCGGGTCGTCGAGGTCGCGGGGGACCAGGTCACCGCGCGCTCCGTCGCGAACACCATGTCGCGCCTGACGGGCACGCCCTTCCGCCTGCAGTGGGCGGGCACGGCGACGACGCTCTCCGGCATGGCGAAGGTCGGGCGGCGCCTGTCGAAGGACCCCGACGAGCCCTTCCCGGCGTGGCAGGGGATGCAGTACTTCGTGAGCATGTTCAGCGGCGAGGCCGAGCTCCACCACGTGGACAACGACCGCTACGGTCCCCACGCGTGGACGAAGGTCGAGGACGTCCTGGCCGCGCACCTGGCCGCCTGACCGCCCGCCGTCGCCGAGACGCCGGTGTCCTGGCGAGACGCCGGTGTCTCGCACGTCCGGCCGTTCGTCGAGACGCCGGTGTCCTGCCGAGACACCGGCGTCTGACGGAGACGCCGGTGTCTGGCGTGCTCGGGGGTGCCGAGACACCGGTGTCTGGCGAGCCTGGGCGTGCGAGACACCGGTGTCTCGGTGAGACGCCTCGAGGTCGTCGAGACGCCGTGGAAAGTGGCGGCGTCTCGAGGCGAATGCGTTGTCTCGCGCAGACGCCGGTGTCTCGCCTCCAGACGCCGGTGTCTCGCGCAAGTCGGTGTCTTCCCCACCCGGGTGCGCCGAGACGCCGGTGTCTGGCGGAGACGCCGGTGTGTGACTGGGACGCCGGTGTCTGGCGTGCTCGGGTGTGCCGAGACGCCGGCGTCTGCTGTATCTGGGCATGTGAGACGCCGGTGTCTCGGTGAGACGCCCCGAGGTCGTCGAGACGCCGTGGAAAGTGGCGGCGTCTCGAGGCGAGGGCGGTGTCTCGCGCAGACGCCGGCGTCTCGCAGCCACACGCCGGCGTCTCATTCCCAGACACCGGTGTCTCGCCTGCGCACCGGCAACCGAAGACCCGGACGCAGCAAGACCCGGACGCAGCAAGACCGGGACGCAGCAGGACCGGGCCGCGGGCGTCGGCGGTACGGTCGTCGCATGGACAGGTCCGAGGTCATCGCCGCCGCCGCAGCCGCGCACGCCGCCCGCATCGCCGCAGCCGGCGGCGACGACTCCGCCGCGCGGGACCGCGCCGAGTCGGCAGCATCGGCACCGCAGGACCACAGCCGCGTGGACGAGGCCGACCGCGCCGCCGACCGCACCGAGGGCGTCCTCTCCGACTGGCGCCGGATGGGCACCCGCCGCGGGATGTCGCCGGACGCCCAGGTCCGGGCAGCGTGGTCCGTCGGCGGCGTCCCCGACCCGGGCCCCGGCCGAGCGCTGGCGAACGTGCTGCTCTCGACGGCGGGACACGCGGGCCGGGTCGCCGATGCCGCGCGTCGGAACGACCGCCTGAGCGGCGCCGCCCGCACGGCCGCGCGCCGCACGGTCCGGCGGTACACGGACCACGGCGCCGACATGTCGACCCTCGGGGACGTCCTCCGCGACCAGCAGCCCGACGCCGAGTAGGTCACACCGCGCGGAGCGAGTCCTTCCGCGCGTTGGCGGTCGGAAGGAATGACCTCCAACGCGCGTTCCGACCTGCCATCGCGGGTGTTGTGGGAAGGAACAAGCGCGAACGCGGTGCACCGCACCCGGGAACGACGGGAGGCTCGGTGCCAGCTGGCACCGAGCCTCCCGTCCGTCCGGTGGCGCGTCACGGGCGCAGGAGCACCTTGCCGACGCGACCGGCGGTGTCCGAGGCGCGGACCGCGTCGCGGACGTCCTCGAACACGAAGGTCTCGGCGACGGGGAGCGTCAGCGAGCCGTCCAGCACGCGCTGGATGAGCTCACCGAACAGCTGCTGCTTCGTGTCGGCGGGCATGGTCCGCGACACGACGCTGCCCCAGAAGCCCTTGACTGTGACCTGCTTGAAGATCACGGCGCCGGAGGGGATCTCCATCGTCGGCGACGCCATGGCGCCGAAGACGACGAGTGTGCCGTTCTCAGCGAGGGTCGAGACGATGTCGGCCGCGGCCTTCCCGCCGACGGACTCGACGCCCGCGACGATCGGGGCGCCACCGGTGATCGCCGTGACCTGGTCCTGCCAGTCCTCGGCGTCCGTGGCGACGATGCGCTCGATGCCCTGTTCGCGGAGCTCGTCGACACCGGCGGCGCGACGCACCAGGCCGATGACGTTGATGCCCCGTGCGGCGGCGAGCTGCGCGACCATGCGGCCGACGGCACCGTTCGCGGCGTTCTGGATGAGCCAGTCACCCTCGTGCAGGTCGAGCGAGTGCAGCAGGCTGATGGCGCTGAACGGCATCGACACGAGCTGGGCGGCGGACTCGTCGGTCATCGCCTCGGGCACGGGGATGAGCCCGGCCGCGTCGGCGACGTAGTACTCGGCCCACACGCCGAAGGTCCCGCCGGCGACGCGCTGGCCGACGGAGAGGGCCGTGACGCCCTCGCCGAGGGCCTCGACGACGCCGAGCGCCTCGGTGCCGGACTGGGCGGGCAGCTCGGGCTTGAAGCCGTAGGTGCCGCGGACCGTCCACAGGTCGTGGTTGTGGATGGGGGAGAGGACCGTGCGGACCAGGACCTGGCCGGCGGCGGGCTGGGGGACCGGGCGCTCGGCGACGGTCAGGACGTCGGCGGGCTCGGCGAAGGTCTCGTGGACGACGGCGCGCATGGTGGAGTCGGTCATGGGTCAGTCCTCCGAGACGGTGATGGTGACGTCGATGTTGCCGCGCGTCGCGTTCGAGTACGGGCACACCTGGTGGGCGGCGTCCGCGAGGGCCTGGGCCTGGTCGTGGTCCATGCCGGGGATGACGACCTCGAGCATGACGGCGAGCTGGAAGCCGCCCTGGCCGTTCGGGCCGATCTGCACGCGACCGCCGACGGACGAGTCGGTGACCTTGACCTTCTGCGAGCGGGCGACGCCCTGCAGTGCGGAGTGGAAGCACGCGGCGTAGCCGGCGGCGAAGAGCTGCTCGGGGTTGGCGCCGTTGCCGGAGCCGCCCATGTCCTTCGGGATCGCCATGTCGAGGTCGACGCGGCCGTCGCTGGTGGCGACGTGGCCGTTCCGGCCCTCGCCGGTGGAGATGGCTTCTGCGGTGTAGAGGACGTCCATGGTGGAGGTTCCTTTCCTTCGTGGGGTCAGTGGTCCGCCGGCGCCGTGGTGGGCGCTGCGGCGGCGTGCATCGTCTCGGTGAGACGGTGCAGGGTCTGGATGAGCTCGGCGGCGGCGCGCTCGTCGGGCAGCCCGGTGCCGGCGGCGATCCGTCCGGGGATGTCCGCGAGCTCACCCCGGAGGGCACGCCCGCGCGCGCCGGTGGTCACCGTGACGACGCGCTCGTCGGCACTGCGGCGCTCACGGCGCACCAGGTCCGACTGCTCCATCCGGCGCAGCAGCGGCGACAGGGTGCCGGAGTCGAGCTGCAGGTGCTCCCCGAGGCCCGACACGGTCTGGTCGCCCTCCACCCACAGGGTGACGAGGACGAGGTACTGCGGGTAGGTCAACCCCCACGGCTCGAGCATGGAGCGGTAGGCCTGCGTGGTGGCGCGGGTCGCTGCGTAGAGGGAGAAGCACACCATCTCGTCGGTCACGGGCATGACTCCACCGTCGCACACAACCGAGTTGCGCACAACCTTCCGGAGTACCTGCTGAGCGGTCACGCAGCGAGGCCGTTAGGCTGACGGGACCAACGATGACCAGCAACCACCCAGCCTCGGCACGACCAACGACCCCGCGAGTCGGCTCGTCGACGTCCCACGGCAAGACGATCCTGATCGGCGAGCACGCCGTGGTGTACGGCGCACCCGCGCTCGTGCTGCCGGTCAACGACGTCCGGGTCACCGCCACGGTCACGCCGACCCCGGGCAGCGGTGGGCACGGCCTCGAGTCCGCGGTGCACACCGGTCCGCTCGACCTCGCCCCCGCGGCGGTGATGCCCACGGTCACGGCGGTCACGGCCACCCTGCGGCACCTCGGCGTCACGGACCAGCACTTCCACGTGCGGGTCGACAGCGAGGTGCCCACCGCCCGCGGCATGGGCTCGAGCGCCGCGGTCGCCGCCGCGGTCACGGCTGCCGTCGCCGACGCCCTCGGGGTGACGCTCGACGCCCAGACCCACCACGACCTGATCCAGGAGTGCGAGCGCGTCGCCCACGGTCGGCCGTCCGGACTCGACGCCCGCGGGGTCGTCGCGGACGTGCCCGTGTGGTTCGAGGACGGCCACATCGAGCCCGTCGACGTCACCGGGGAGTTCGTCTTCGTCGTCGCCGACACCGGCGTGCCCGGCCACACCCGCGGCGCCGTCGCCGCCGTCCGCGAGCACCACGACCGGGCCCCCGCCGAGGTCGATGCGGTGATCGGACAGATCGGCGACCTGGCCCGACGCGCACGGGGGACACTGGTCGACGGCGATGCCCAGGCGCTCGGTGCCACCATGGACGCCGCGCACGCACTGCTGACCACCCTCGACGTGTCGAGCGACGACCTCGACCGCCTCGTCGGCGCCGCCCGCAGCGCGGACGCCCTCGGCGCGAAGCTCACCGGGGGTGGACGGGGCGGCTGCGTCCTCACACTCGCCGCCGACGGCGACCACGCGGTCCGGATCGCCGATGCGCTCCGTGCCGCAGGGGCCACCGCAACATGGACCACTCGGATCGGAGACCGCGCCTGATGACCGCCACCGCCGTCGCGCACCCCAACATCGCCCTCGTGAAGTACTGGGGCAAGGCGGACGCCGACCTCGCGCTGCCCGCGACGGGCAGCGTCTCGATGGGTCTCGACGTCTTCCCGACGACGACCTCCGTCACCCTGCAGAGCGGACTGGAGGCTCGTGACGCGTTCGTCCTGAACGGTCGCGTCGTCGACGATGGTCCCCTGACGCGCGTCGAGCGGTTCCTCGACCTGGTCCGCGAGCTCGCGGGGAGCGACGCGCGGGCGTCCGTCGAGTCGACGAACACGGTGCCGACGGGTGCCGGTCTGGCCTCGAGCGCCTCCGGCTTCGCGGCGCTCGCCACGGCGGCCGCGGCGGCCTACGGCCTCGACCTGTCCGAGCGCGACCTGTCCCGGCTCGCCCGGCGCGGTTCGGGGTCGGCCACGCGGTCGATCCCCGGCGGGGTGTCGGTCTGGCACGCGGGCGACGACCAGGGCTCGTTCGCCGAGACGATCCCCGCGCCGCAGATGGCGATGGTCGTCGTGACGATCAACCACGGCCCGAAGGAGATCGGCTCGCGCGAGGCCATGCGCCGCACGATCGCGACGTCGCCGTTCTACCCGGCATGGGTGACCTCGACGACCGAGACCGTCACCGACATGCTCGACGCCTGTGCCGCCGGTGACTTCACCCGGGTGGGCGAGCTCACCGAGAGCAACGCGCTCCGGATGCACGCCACGATCGAGGGCTCGTTCCCGCCCATCCGCTACCTCACCGCCCGCAGCGTCGCGGTGTTCGACGCCGTCGCCGAGCTGCGCGCATCCGGCCTCGAGGCCTACGCGACCGCCGACGCCGGGCCGAACGTCGTCGTGCTCACCAAGCCCGAGGACCGCGGTGCCGTGGCGTCCGCGCTCGGGCACCTGGGCGACGTCATCGAGTCCGGCACGGGACCCGCCGCGCGCGTGGTCCGCTCCGAAGGAACGGGGAGCCAGCCCGTCCAGAAGGAGACCGCCGAGTGATCGAGTTCCGCGCCCACGGCAAGTTGTTCGTCGCCGGTGAGTACGCCGTCGTCGAGCCCGGGCAGCCGTCCGTGCTCATCGCCCTCGACCGCGCCATCACGGCCAGCGTCGCCGAGGGCCACGGCGCCGGCAGCGTGCACTCCGAGGAGTACGGACACCTGCCGCTGACGTGGACCCGGGCCGAGGACGGCCTGGCGCTCGACCGCGAGCACCACCCCTACGACTACGTGATGGCGACGATCGACCTCGTCGAGAAGCTCCGCGCCGAGCTCGGCATCGAACCGCGCTTCCACGACCTGCGCATCATGAGCCAGCTCGACGACGCCAGCGGCCGCAAGTTCGGACTCGGCTCGTCCGCCGCCGTGACCGTCGCGACCGTCGGCGCCCTCGACCGCTTCTACGGTCTCGGCCTGACCCAGCGTCAGCGCTTCCAGACCGCCCTGCTCGCCACGATCCGGGTGAACCCCCGCGCGTCCGGTGGCGACCTCGCCGCGAGCACGTTCGGCGGCTGGCTCCGCTACAGCGCCCCGGACCGCGAGCGCCTCGCCGAGCACCTCGAGACCCGCACCGTGTCCGAGATCCTGCACGACGCCTCCGCGTGGGAGGGCTTCGACGTCGAGCGGCTGCCCGAGCCCGAGGACCTGCGGCTGCTCGTCGGCTGGACCGGGTCGCCGGCGTCCACCACGAAGCTCGTCGGTGCCGTGCGTCGGCACCGCAACGGCGGCTACGCGACGTTCCTCGACGACAGCCGGAGCTGCGTCGACGACCTGACCACGGGCCTCCAGACCGGCGACGCCGAGCGCACGCTCGACGCGCTCCGCCGGGCCCGCGGACTCATGCAGCGCCTCGGCGACTCCGTCGGCTCGAGCATCGAGACCGAGCGCCTGACCACGCTCTGCGACGTCGTCGAACGCGCCGGCGGGGCGGCCAAGCCGTCCGGTGCCGGCGGCGGCGACTGCGGCATCGCGCTCGTCCCCGCGGACGGCGACATCCCGAGCATCCTCCGCGAGTGGGAGGCCCACGACATCCGGCACCTCACCATCGCCGTGCAACCCCCGGAAGGCCCCCTCGATGCACACCGCTGAGAAGACCACCTCGCAGACGCCGATCCCGACCCGCTGGGTGGGTCCGATCCGGGTCAGCGGCAACGCGGTGGAGGGCGAGCACGAGGTGCCCCTCGCCACGTACGAGTCGCCGCTCTGGCCGTCCGTCGGGCGCGGTGCCCGCATCTCCCGCATGGTCGAGGGCGGCATCGTCGCGACGGTCGTCGACGAGCGGATGACCCGGTCGGTCGTCGTCCGGGCGTCGAGCGCCGCCGCCGCGCACATGGCCACCGGCCGGATCCTGGCGCGCCAGGCCGAGCTCGAGCAGATCGTCGTCGGGCAGAGCCGGTTCGCCAAGCTCATCGAGGTGCATCCGGAGATCGTCGGGGACCTGCTGTTCCTGCGCTTCGCGTTCACCACGGGCGACGCCTCCGGCCACAACATGGTGACGCAGGCCGCGGACACGCTGCTGCCGACGATCCTCGCGTGGGAGCCGGACCTGTCCTACGTGTCGATCTCGGGCAACTTCTGCTCCGACAAGAAGGCCACGGCGGTGAACGGCATCCGCGGGCGCGGACGGCACACCATCGCGGAGATCGTCCTGCCCGGCATGGTCGTCGAGCGGTTCCTCAAGTCCTCCACCGAGCGGATCGTGGACCTGAACACCGCGAAGAACCTGGTCGGGTCGACGATCGCCGGGGCCCTGCGCTCCGCGAACGCCCACTACGCCAACATGCTCCTCGGCTTCTACCTGGCCACCGGGCAGGACGCCGCCAACATCGTCGAGGGCTCGCAGGGCATCACCTTCGCCGAGGCCCGCGGCGACGACCTGTACTTCTCCTGCTCGCTGCCGCACCTCATCGTCGGCACGGTCGGCAACGGCAAGGGCAACGACCTGCCCGTCGTCGAGGACGCCCTGGTGCGCCTCGGCTGCCGCGAGGACCGCGAGCCGGGCCTCAACGCACGGCGACTCGCCGGCCTCTGCGCCGCGACCGTGCTCTGCGGCGAGCTGTCCCTGCTCGCCGCGCAGACCAACCCCGGTGAACTCATGGCGGCGCACGTCGCGATGGAACGTGCCGGATCGACGAAGGGCGGCGACGCAGCATGAGCGCCATCGGCATCCACGACCTGGCGGTCGCGACGGGGCACCACGTGCTCGAACTGGACGACCTGGCCGAACGGCTCGGCGTCGACCCGGCGAAGTACCACGTCGGCATCGGGCAGGACGCCTTCAGCGTGCCGGCCCCGGACGAGGACATCGTCACGATGGGCGCCGCCGCGGCCAAGCAGGTCATCGACCGGCACGGTTCCGACGGCATCCGCACGGTGCTGTTCGCCACCGAGTCCGGCATCGACCAGTCCAAGGCCGCCGGCGTCTTCGTGCACGGGCTGCTCGGCCTGCCGCAGGCCGTCCGCGTCGTCGAGCTGAAGCAGGCCTGCTACGGCGGAGCCGCGGCGCTCCAGCTCGCGCTCGGCATCGTCGCGCGGAACCCCGACGAGCGCGTCCTCGTCATCGCGGCCGACGTCGCCCGCTACGACGTCGACACCGCGGCCGAGCCCACGCAGGGTGCCGGCGCGGTCGCGGTCCTGGTGTCCGCCGACCCCGACCTGATCGAGATCGAGCCGCTCTCCGGGCTGTTCACCGCCGACGTCGACGACTTCTGGCGGCCGAACGACCGCTCCACGGCGTTGGTCGACGGGCGGCTGTCCGTCAGCGCCTACGTGGACGCCTTCATCGGCGCGTGGGACGACCTCGCGTCGCGCGGCGGCCCGGCGTACGACACGATCGACCGCTTCGTGCACCACCAGCCCTTCACGAAGATGGCGCTCAAGGCCCACCGCAAGCTCACCCAGCACGTGGGCGTGCCCTTCGACGAGACCGAGCTGCAGACCGGCTTCACGTACAACCGGCAGGTCGGCAACACCTACACGGCGTCGCTCTGGATCGCACTCGCCGCGGTGCTCGACCTCGACGACGACCTCGACGGCACCCGCGTCGGGATGTTCAGCTACGGCTCGGGCAGCGTCGGCGAGCTCATCACCGGCATCGTCCGTCCCGGGTACCGCGAGTACCGTCGCCAGGGAGCGGTCCGCGCCGACCTCGAGGCCCGCGTGCCGCTGACCGTCGACGCCTACCGCGCCCTGCACGCCGACGGCGCGGCGACGAGCCAGGACGTCGACCGCCCCCGCGTGACGGCGGCCCCGTTCCGGTTCGCCGGCGTGCTCGGCGGCGCACGGCACTACGAGGCGACCACCCCCGCGGCCTGACCCGCGGGACGGGGGCACCCCGAGCCTCCCGTATCGTTGTCCTGACGACTGCGAGGGGATGACGATGCATGACCAGGTCCGCGACCTCGTCGCGTCGCTCCCGTCGTCCCCGCGCCTGTCCGACGTCGTCCACGCCGTCTCCGGTCGCGTGGGCAAGCCCGTCCGGGTCGTCGACGTCGACGGGCCGAGCTGGGGCGGGCTGACCGCCCTCGTGGCGCAGCACGACCACGAGGCGATGGTCCTCGTGCCGACGACCGCCCCGCCGCTCTACCGGATGCACTGTGTCCTGCACGAGCTGGGGCACCTGGTCCGCGGCGACACCGGCGCTGCGCCGACGACGCAGCTCGGCTTCGACGCGTGGGTCTCCGGCGGACACGTCTGCCAGCGGTCCCTCGACGACCGACCGGGTCTGGTGGGGGCCGGCGGCGCGGACGAGCACTTCGCCGAGGCCTTCGCGTACGACGTCGCGCAGGTCCTGCTCGCCGGCACGGTCGACGCCGACGAGCGGACCTACGGGTAGTGGTCGTCCTGCACGCCGCCACGTTCTGGTGCGCGGCACTGATCTTCCTGCTGCGGGTACGGCACGTGTGGCGGAACCCGCAGGGGCGAGCGACCTGGGCGGCCACGGGCGTCGGCGCCCTCGGGCTGCTGACGCTCGGCAGCGTGGTGCCCCAGCGGGACCTCGACGCGCTGCTCGGCGGCACGAACGTCATCAACCTCGCGCAGAACCTGCTCGCGGCCACTGCGTTCTGGCTGATGCTCCGCGCGAGCACCCAGGACCTGCCCGAGCGGCCCCTGCTCGCGCGGCCGCTGTCGATCGTCCTGATGCTCGCCGCGTTCACGGTGCCGTTCCTGTTCATCCAGGACCGCGGCGGCACGGTGTTCACGTTCCTCATCGACCAGCTGCACCAGACGCCGACCTGGCTGTACGGCACGATCTACATGTGCGTCGTCGGAGCGCTGGCGGCGTCGACGCTGGTGCACGGCGTGCTGCGCAGCCGCGGGGCGCTCGTGGTGTTCCGGGTCGGGCTGGTGCTCGTCCTGGTGGCGAGTGTCGACGAGGTGCTCTCGATGGCGGCCGACCACTTCGTGCTGTTCTCCGAGCCGGTCCGAGTCGTGCTGCGGTTCCTCTTCGACCCGCCGTTCTACGTGGGGATCGTGCTCATCGTGGCCGCCATGGCGTCCCTGACCATGCGGCGGTGGAGCCGTGACGCCGAGTACGTCCGCCACGGTCGACGGCTGGAGCGCATCGCTCGACGGCACGGCCTGCGCGACCGGGGTCGGCGCGGGGACCCGCGAGTGCGGACCTACGACCTGGTGATCGCGATCCGGGACGCCGAGGTGCAGGGGCAGACGCTGAGTCCGTCCGAGGCGGGGCAGGTGCGGTCGGCGGAGTCCGTGCTGGCCCGGAGCCTCGTCGGATGAGCGGGGGTGCGGTGGTGGCGGTGCTGGGCGCGCTCGTGGTCGTGCTCGTGCTGGTGGGGCTGGTCGGGCTGCTCGTCGTCGTCCGGCTCGTCGTGGGGCGGGTCGTGCTGCCCGGGCGGGAGCGGTGGACGCCGGTGCTCGCCGTGGACGCGTCGTCGATCACGCTGCCGCTCTCGGACGAGACGCGGAGCGCAGGGACGTTCGGGCTGTGGCACCGCGGGGACGGCCGGGACGGCGTGGACGGCTTGGACGGCGGGGACAGCGGGGGCGGCGGCGACGGTCACACCGTCGTCGGGGAGGTGCTCGACGTCGACGACGTGCGCGGGAGCGTCCGTCGCGCCGTGCTCGACACCGTGGGTGCCCCGCCGACCGAGGTCCGCTGGTCCGGCCACGTGCTCCGTCACCCGTCGGTGCTCGGCACGCTGTGGAACGACGTCGCCATCCCGACAGTGCTGGGCCCGGCGCCCGCGTGGCAGGTCTCGCCGCCGGCCGAGGACGGGACCGCGGCCTCCCGCACCTGGGCCGTCCACGTGCACGGCATCCGCACCACCCGCGTCACCGCGCTCAGGACCGTCCCCGCGGCGACCGCCCTCGGCTGGACCTCGTTGGTGCCGTCCTTCCGCGGCGACGGCGAGGCCCCGTCGGACACCCCCGCATCGCACCTCGGCGCGCGGGAGTGGCCGGACGTCGAGGCCGCCCTCGACCACGCCGTCGCCCACGGCGCGGAACGCCTGGTCCTGGTCGGCTGGTCGATGGGCGCGACGATCACCCGCGAGCTCCTCGTGCACTCCGCGCACCGTGCACGCATCGTCGGGATCGTCCTCGTCGCCCCCGCGCTCGACTGGGCGACGACCGTGCAGACGGCCGCCGAACGCTCCGGGTTGCCCGGCCCCGTGGTCCGCCTGGCGCTCGGCAGCATGGCCACGCCGGGGCTCTGCCGGCTCGTCGGACTCCGGTCGCCGGTCGACGTCCGGGCGCTGTCGTGGGTGCTGGACCCGTCCGCGCCGCCGCTCGACCACCTGCCGCCGACGCTCGTCGTGCACTCGCCGGGGGACCCCACCGTGCCGTTCCGCCTCAGCGAGCAGTTCGCGGCGCAGCACCCCGGTGTCGTGACCCTGGCCGTCAGCGAGCCGACCGGGCACGGCTGGGAGCGGAACCGCGACGCGGCCTGGTTCGACGACCAGGTGACCCGGTGGGGCGCAGCACTCGACTGACGCGGACGCCACACCGGCCGGCGATCTCAGGATCGCGCGCTGACGAACCCGCTGCACCGCGGTCACCCGGCAGCGAGCGCACGCGGTGAGGAGTAGACAGAGCCATGGGACAGCTCATCTACGCGGGCGAGACGCTCGACCTGCACATCGACGACCGGGCCCTGACGCACCTGCAGATCGTCATCGTCAACCTCCTCCGGCGGGATCACCGCTTCGTGTTCTCGTGGAAGGACGACGTCACCCACGGGGACGGTCGCAGCAGCATCTGGCTGCACCCGAACGTGAGCCTGCACTTCAGCTTCGCCGGGGGCCGGACGCCGTCGATCAACCGGTCGTGGCTCGAGCAGCTCTACGCCTCGGCGTCGTCCGGGTCCGGACTGGTGCTCACGCCGGAGCCCGCCGACACCAGCGTCGCCGACGACTCGCCGTGGTCGCGGGCCGTGGCGCCGGGGTCCGACGAGGCGTAGCGACGCGCTGCGCAGTACCGGGCCGGGCGGCGTACGCCTATAACATCCTGAACTTTCTTCGTCAACGGGTTCCGCGCCATCAGGACCATCGCGTACGGTGGCCCCATCGCCCGGTGCGCGGACCTACACCGGCTCAGGGCGCCGCGTGGGCCTCGGGAGACCTGGATCAGGGGGTTCCCGCGCGCATCGAGCGATGAGGTCGCCGTCCCCGGCACAGGATTCGGGTTCCGAACCCGGGGGCGGCGACCACCTCGTGACCGCGACAGCGCTCAGTACACGTCGCGCACGTACCGCTTCGCACGCCGCAGGTCGGCCAGGTAGTCCACCGCGTCGTCGGCTCCGCGCCCACGTTCCGTCGCGATGACGTCGAGCAGCGCGGCCTCGACGTCCTTCGCCATCCGGGAGGCGTCGCCGCACACCGTGAAGGTCGCGCCGTCCTCGAGCCAGGCGTACAGCTCCCGCGACTGCTCGCGCATGCGGGTCTGCACGTAGACCTTCTCGGCCTGGTCGCGTGAGAACGCCAGGTCGAGCCGCGTCAGCACGCCCTCGGCCTGCAGCGCGGCGAGCTCGTCCGCGTAGACGAAGTCGGTGTCGCGGTGCTGGTCACCGAAGAACAGCCAGTTGCGACCTGTCGCTCCGCTCGCGGCCCGCTCGTGCAGGAACCCGCGGAACGGGGCGATGCCGGTCCCCGGCCCGACCATGATCAACGGGGCGTCCCCGTCCGCGGGCACGCCGAACGCCGCGTTCGGCTGCAGGTACACGCCGACCTCGTCGCCGACCTGGACCCGGTCGGCCAGGTGTGTCGACGCCACCCCGGAGTGCTTCCGGTGGTCGTCGCCGTAGCGGACCGACGCCACGGTGAGGTGGATGCGGTCCGGGTGTGCGAGCGGGCTCGACGAGATCGAGTACTGGCGTGCCTGCAACGGGCGGAGGAACGGCAGCAGCTCGTCGAGCCCCGGTGCCGTTTCGCCGGCATCGCGGAGCAGGTCGAGCACGTCGCGACCCCACAGCCACCGGTCGAGCTCCTGCTTGTCGCCGTGCGCGACCACCGCCGCGAGCTCGCTGGCGGGGGACCGCTGCACGAGGTCGGCGATCAGGTCCTTCGACGGCGCCCGGACCTCGCGGTCGGTGCGCAGCAGGTCACGAACGGACCGCCCGTCGAACACCTCGTCACCCGTGGCACCCAGGTGCTCGAGCAGGTGGTCGACCAGGGAGTCGTCGTTCACGGGCACCACGGCGAGTGCGTCGCCGGCCGCGTACGTGATGCCGCTGTCGCCGAGGTCGAACTCGTAGTGCCGGATCTCCTTCGCGCTGCGCGGGTCGGAGAGCAGGCGGTTCTCCACCAGGCGCGCCGGGTACGGGTTGCGCTTGGTCCACTCCGAACCCGGACGGGAGGCCCGGGTCGACCCCGCCCCGCCGGCCGCGGTCGTGCCGGTGGTCGCTGTGGCACCCGTCGCACCGGCCGGTCCGGCTGCGCCGGTCTCGGCGGCGATGCGGTCGAGGACGGCGGCGGTCCAGAGCGCGGCCGGGTCCTCGAAGTCGACGTCGCAGTCGACGCGGTCGTGGACGCGAACGGCGCCGAGCTGCTCGAACCGGGTGTCGAGGAGCTTCGCCGCCTGGCAGAACTCGTCGTAGCTCGTGTCACCGAGCCCGAGGACGGCGTACTGCAGGCCCTCGAGCCGCGGCACGGTGCTCGCCTGGACCGCGTCCCAGAACAGGCCGGCGTTGTCGGGCATCTCGCCCTCGCCGTACGTCGAGGTGACGACGAGCACGTGCGACATCCCGGCGAGCTCCTCCGGCGTGACGTCGTCGAGCGCCCGGGCCCGGCCGCCGAGCCCGCGGGCGGTCGCACCGGCCACGAGCTGGTCGGCGAGGAACTCCGCGTTGCCGGTCTGCGTGCCGTACAGCACGTCGACGGTCGTCGTCGGCGTGCTCGGGGCCGTGGCAGTGCCGGCGGCGGCGATGCCCGCGATGAACCCGGCGAGCCAGGACTCCTGCGCGGCCGAGAACGGGGCGTCGACCGGGATCAGCTGACCGGTCGGGGGCAGGACGCTCACGCGGTCACCGCCTCGGCCGGGGCCTGCGGTGCACGACGGGCGATGTCCTCGAGCGCCGCGGTGGCGAGGAGCTCGTCGAAGCGGGCCTCGTGCAGCCGGCCGTCGTTCTTGGCGTTCTGGTGCATGATCCAGCCCGTGGTGCCGGGTGCGTCCATGCTGCGGTTGTTCCGCTGCGTGAGCGCACGCTTGTGGTCGTCGAGGCGCTTGACCGCGATGAGGGTCGCGAGCTGGTCGTCCGCGAACCGCTCGAGCGTGCCGCGGAGGTACTTCACGACGCGCTGCTTGACGAAGAAGTCCTCGGTGAGCACCAGGTTCCGCACGGCCTCGAGCACGCGGGGGTCGGCCGGGCCGGCAGCACCGGGCACCCGCTCGAGCGCCAGGTCCTGGGCGACGCCGAGCACCGTGTAGGACGACAGGAGCGAGAACATGTCGCCGCCCTGGTCGCCGAGCGCCGGGGCACGGCCGCCGAGCACCGTCCGGCGGTCCCGGTAGTCGAGCTTGAACGCGCGGAGCTTGTCCGTCGCGGTCGAGACGGCGAGCTCGTCGAGCAGCTCGTTCCGCGTCGAACCGGCCAGGATCGCGTCGGCGTCCTGGGTGAGCAGGAGCGCCCGGGGCATGCCGACGAACACGTGCGTCCGCGTGGTCGCCCAGTCCGCCAGGAGACGGGCGGCGAGCTCGGAGCCCGTCGCCTCGAGGTGCCACGTCAGGAGCAGCCGGGCGGCGTCCTCGTGGAAGGCGCCGCGCGCGGTGTCGAGCACCGGGAAGACGAGCAGCGAGTCGGTGCTCGCACGCTCGGCCACCTGACCGGTCGGGTCGTACTGGTACAGGAAGCCGCCGGACATGCCGTTGCCGAGGCCCTTGCCGAAGCCGCCGAGGTTGAACACGGCACCGCCGGTCATGTACTCGCAGCCGAAGTCGCCGACGCCCTCGACCACGGCGGTCGCGCCGGAGTTCCGGACGGCGAAGCGGTCGCCCGCCTCGCCCTGCACGAACGTCCTGCCGCCCGTCGCGCCGAACAGCGCGAAGTTGCCGACCAGGACGTTGCCGCCGCGCTCGGCGCTGCCGCCACCGGGGGCGCGGACGACGATGCGCCCGCCGCTCTGGCTCTTGCCGACGCCGTCGTTCGCGGTGCCGGTATGGTCGAGCGTCACGCCGTCGTTGTTGAAGACGCCGTAGGACTGCCCGGCAGAGCCGCTCGTGCGGATGGTCACGGCACCGTCGACGAGCCGACGACGTCCGCGGTCGTCGGTCGACACGGCGGGGGCGTCCTGCAGGGCGTCGGCAGCGAGCTCGTGGTTGAGGACGCGCTCCAGGTCGATGCCGAGCTGACCGCCGACGGACTTGTCCGCGTTGCCGAGGAGCACGCCGTCCATCGTGACGCTGTGCTCGTGGCGCACGAGCAGGGCCTCGCGGACCCGCTCGATGAGCGCGTCGTCGGTGGCGTAGTCCTTCTCCAGGTACTCCGGGTCCGTGACGATCTTCTCCGGCACCTGGGTGAGCAGCGCCCGCACGTCGAGCCGCCCGACGCTCGCCGGGTGGTCGAGGAGCTGGAGCAGGTCGGTGCGGCCGCGGGCCTCGCGCAGGGAGCGTAGGCCGAGGCGGGCGAGGATCTGCCGGACGTCGTGGGCGATGTTCAGCAGGTACTGCGCGAGCGCGCGGGGGTCGCCCTCGAACGCCTCGGCGTTCGTGGTCAGGCCCGCCGGGCACTTCACGTTGCAGTTCTTCGCCATCACGCAGCCGAGCATCATCAGCGCGGTGGTGCCGAACTCGAACGAGTCGCCGCCGAGCAGCGCCGAGGTGACGACGTCGCTGCCGGTCTGGTGCGCGCCCGAGCAGCGGAGGACGACCTTCTGCCGCAGGCCGTTCGCGACGAGGGCCTGGTGCACCTCGGCCACGCCGATCTCCGCGGAGCGGCCGGCGTACTTCAGGCTCGTGACGGCCGCGGCGCCCGTGCCGCCGGTGTTCCCGGCGACGTTGATGACGTCTGCGCCGGCCTTCGCGACGCCCACGGCGATCGTGCCGATGCCCTCGGAGGACACCAGCTTCACGATCACCCGGACGCGGGCGGCCTTGCAGTCGTGGATGAGCTGCGCGAGGTCCTCGATCGAGTACGTGTCGTGGTGCGGCGGCGGCGAGATGAGCTCGACGCCCGGGGTGCCACCACGTGCTGCGGCGATGTCGACCGTGACCTTCGCCGCGGGCAGCTGGCCGCCCTCACCCGGCTTCGCGCCCTGGCCGATCTTGATCTCCAGTTCCTCGAGCATCGGGTCGGCGAGGTAGCCCGCCCAGATGCCGAACCGGCCGGAGGCGAACTGCTTGATGCGCGAGCCGCGGATCGTGCCGTAGCGGGTGTGGTGCTCGCCGCCCTCACCGCTGTTCGACATGCCGCCGACCATGTTCGTGCCGTGCGCGACGGCCTCGTGCGCGGTCGCGACGAGGGCGCCGTGGCTCATCGCCCCGGACGCCAGGGTCCTGGTGATCTCGTGTGCCGGCTGGACCTCGTCGAGCTCGACGCTCGCCGGGGCGCTCTCGAGCAGCCCGAGCAGGTCCACGGCCGAGCCGGTGGCGCGGAGCGTCACCTGGTCGGCGTCGACGGCGTCGACGTCCACCTGGCCGGGGAAGAGCAGGCCGAGCCCGTCCGCGAGGGCCTGATGGCGCAGTGCACCCAGCGACGCCGTCGACGTGAGCTCCAGGCGGAATCGAGCCGGGCCTCCTGTCCGGTCGTCAGCAGACGGACGCGAGCCGAGCAGACCGCGCACCGTGACGCTGCTGTTGCCGGTCAGCGAGAACCGGCCGAGCTCGCGGGCGAAGTCCTCGGCCTCGTCGATGCCCGTGACGTCCGCGGGGAGCGCGAGCACGTCGCGGAGGGCACTCGGGCGGCGGGAGCGTTCCTCGTGCGTGGTCTGCAGGAAGGTGCGGTAGCCGGGCGTGATGCGGAAGGCGTCGATCTCGGCCGTGCTGAGCCGGTCGTAGCCGGTGTTGCGGTACGCGGCGTCGGTGATGCCGAAGGCGTCGTCGAGCTGGCCGAGCGTCAGCAGGCGGAGCGCCTCGGAGTCGCCCGCGCGCTCGAAGGACGGGCGCTCCTCGGTCATGCCGCCGAAGCCGCGGACGGACGCCACGCCGAACGAGTGTCCGGCACCGTCCGAGCGCTCCTTGAACAGGCCGAGCAGCGGCACCTGGGCGTCGCCCTGCACGGCGACGGCGCGCTCGTGCCAGTCGGTCGCCGCCTGCGCGATGCGGGTGAAGCCGACGCCGCCGACCGGCGCCTGCATGTGCGGGAAGACGCGGGCGAACAGGTCGTCACGGGTGTCGAGGTAGTTCGGCTCGAAGAACTCGCCGCCGATGTAGCTCTCGGCCGTGCACAGGCCGACGCGGCCCATCGTCTTCGCGAGGGCCTTCTCCGCGGCCTTCCGGAACTGCTTGAGCGCGAGGTCCGTCGCGGTCAGCTCACCGGCCGGCGCGGGCGCTGCCGGGTACTTCTCCTCGGCACGCAGACGCGCGCTCAGGCTGTAGACCGCCGCGGCACCGAAGCCGAGCGCCGTCGCGACGTGGTGCGACGACGGCAGCTGCCCTGACTCGGCGACCACGGAGACCCGGAGCCGCAGCCCGGTCTCGATGAGCCGCTGGTTGACGGCCGCGACCGCGAGGATCACGGGCAGGGGCGCGCGGGTGGAAGACACCTCGCGGTCCGTGACGACCGCGATGCCGCCGGTGCGCTCGGCGAAGCGGGCGACGTCCTCGGCGAGCTGCAGCACGGCGGCGCGCATCGCGTCGGCGTTGGCCTGCTCGTCGTCGCGGACGGGGGTGTAGAGCATGTCGAAGCGCTCGAGCGGCACGACGTCCTGGTCGCGCAGGCGGACCATGTCGAGGTGGCCGAGGATCGGCGACTGGACGACGAGCTGGCGGGTCGTCGTGCCGGTACCGGTGCTGCCGGTGCTGCCGGTGCTGCCGGTGCTGGTGGCGCTGCCGGTTCCGTCGGGCTTGCTGCCGAGGGTCACGCGCATGCTCATGCCGTCGGCCTCGCGGATGGAGTCCAGCGGCGGGTTCGTGACCTGGGCGAAGCGCTGCGAGAAGTACTTCGCCATGCCGCCCTCGGTGTCGCTGAGTGCGTTGATGGCGTTGCCGTAGCCCATCGCCGAGATCCGCTCCGAGCCGTTCTGCAGCATCGGGTCGAGCATGAACCGGAAGCTCTCCTGGTTCAGTGAGTACGCCACGTAGCGGCCCTGCAGCGACAGGTCGCCGTCGTAGCCGAGGGTGTTCGTGGTGCGGTCGTAGTCCGGCGCGGGCAGGTCGTCGAGGTTGACCCGGGCCGCGTCGAGGAGGGTCTCGTAGTCGCGGCGGGCAGCGAGCATCGCCAGCACCTCGCCCGTGCGCATCAGGCTGCCGGTGCGGTGGTCGACGACGAGCATGCCGCCGGCCTCGATCCGGCCGCGGTGCACGACCTCGTCGTCGGGGAACGTCACCTGACCGGACTCCGACGAGACCATGAGGTACTCGGACGTCTGCACCGTGCGCAGCGGCCGCAGCCCGAGGCGGTCCAGGCGGGCGCCGACGACGTCACCGTCGCTGAAGATGACCGCGGCGGGGCCGTCGTTCTTCTCCTCGTACAGCGAGAAGTACTCCAGCATTGCCCGGACGTCGGGCGTCAGGGTGCGGTCGTTCTCCCACGCCGGCGGCATGAGCGTGACCACGGCCTCGACGATCTCGAGCCCGTCGTCGAACACGCGGCTCTGCAGGGTCTGGTCCAGGCGGCTCGAGTCGGACTGGCCGGGCGGGCGCACGATGCTCCGGGTGCGGGCACGCGCCAGCGCCTCGTCCGACAGCCGGTTCTTCCGGTCGGTGTTCAGCTCGCCGTTGTGCGCCATCAGGCGGAACGGCTGCGCCATCGTCGGGTGCGGCTCGGTGTTCGTCGAGAAGCGGGTGTGGAAGTACAGCGTGCGGACCGAGTGCCGGGGGTCGCGGAGGTCGGTGAAGTAGCCGATGACCTCGCCGGAGTTCAGGCGGCCCTTGAGGACCTGCGTGCGGGCGCTGAGCGAGAGCGGCGAGAGGGCGGCGTGCTCGAGGTGCTGCTCGGCGGCCTGACCGTAGGAGACGGCCTCGATCGCGAGCAGTGCCCGGTTCGCGGCGGCGTCGACCTCGGCGCGGGACCAGGCCGCTGGCGCGCGGAAGACCCACTGCACGATCGGGAGCTGGTACTGCTCGGCCTCCGGGCGCGCCACCGTGTGGTCGACGGGGACGTCACGGACCAGGAGGAGCTCGAAGCCCTCGCTGGTGACGGCGTCCGCGACGGTGTGTTCCGCCGCGGCGCGGTCGGTCGGGTCGGTCGGGACGAAGCAGTTCGCGACGCCGAAGTGGCCGGCGCGGAGCGGCTCGCCGGTGAGCGCGCTGAAGAACTCCACCGACAGGTCGATGCTCACGCCCGCGCCGTCACCGACGCCCTCGGAGGACTTGCCGCCGCGGTGCGGGATCGCACAGAGCGCCTCGTCGCCCTTGCGGATGACGTCGTGGCTCGGGGTCCCGTCGAGACGGGTGATGAAGCCGACGCCGCAGGCGGAGGATTCGCGGGCAGGGTCGTACAGACCGAAGGGGGAGGGGTTCACGAGCGTGTCCAGTGGAACGGTGCCAGCAGCGGACGACGGAGGCTGCAACTCTGGAGCGCTCGCCGCGGGCAGACCGGTGGGTGGCAGTCGGGCCCTGTGGGGTGTGGTGCGGTGAGGCGATGCTACGGGCTGGTATACCGCGGGCGCAACACCGCTCGGCGGGCGGTGGCGCGTCGTGGCTGGTGCCGTTCGGCGCGGACGCGTCGGGCGTGGGTGGTGCCGTTCGGCGCCGCACGTGTCGGGCGTGGCTGGTGCCGTTCGGCGCCGCACAGCAGGAACCGGTCCGAACCGCGGATGTGCGCGGTTCGGACCGGTTCCGGTGGTGCGACGTCGCCAGGGCTACTCGGCGCCCTCGTCCTCTTCCTGGTTGAAGTGCGAGCCGTCCTCGGTGAAGCCGGCTGCGACGCCCTCGGGGTGGTCGGGGATGGTGCCGTCCTCGCCGAGACCGCCGGGCTTCTCGGTGCCCTCGGGGTCCGGCGTGCTGTCGTGCGCGTGGGTGTCGGATGCGTTGCTGTCGGTCATGCGCTGCTCCTTCGCAGATGGTGAGCGGCGGACCTACGGTCCGTGTCTCGGGAACGCCACGGTACTCACGCGGCCCGGGTAGCGGGTGCGAGGCCGGCGGTCATGGCGTCGCGCCGTCGTGCACCGGGAGCGCCTCGGTGCTCGCCTCCGTCGCCGGTGTCGTCCCCCGCTGGACGACCTGCGGGCGGCGTCGGGCGCGGAACACCCACGCCTTGAACAGCACGAAGCGCACCAGCGTGGCGAGCAGGTTGGCGCCGGTCAGGACGGCGATCTCCGCCCCGTGCGTCGCGTTCGGCGTGGTGGCGTGCAGCAGGACGAGCGACCCGGACGTGATCGCCCAGGCGATCCCGAACACGACCAGCCCCTGCAGCTGGTGACGGCCGGCGCCGACGCGACCACGCATGCCGAAGGTGAAGCGACGGTTCAGCGCCGTGTTCCCGACGGCGGTGACGAGCAGCGCCAGGAAGTCCGCCGTCTGGGCTCCGAGGGCGGGACGGAGGAGCGCGTACAGCAGCGCGAACGCGATGGTCGATGCGACGCCGATCGCGCCGAACCGGAGGACCTGCCCGAGGATGCCGACGTGCGGGGTCGTGAAGGGTCGGCGGCCGATCGACTCGTAGACCGGTGCGATCGGGATCCTGCCGGTCGCGAGACCGCGGGAGACCCGCCACATCCCCTTGAGGTCCTCGGTCGCGGTCGAGGCGATGTGCACCGACGAGTCCACGTCGTCCACCCAGTCCACCGGCACCTCGTGGATGCGCAGTCCCGCGTGCTCCGCGAGGACGAGCAGCTCGGTGTCGAAGAACCACGCGTCGTCCTCGCAGAGCGGCAGCAGGTGCTCCGCCGCCGTGCTGGTCACGGCCTTGAAGCCGCACTGGGCGTCGGAGAACGACACACCCATGGTGCTCCGGAGCAACAGGTTGTACGAGCGGGAGATGAACTCCCGCTTGCCGCCTCGGACGACCCGGGAGGACCCGGCCAGGCGTGTGCCGATGGCCATGTCGGAGTGTCCGGACAGCAGCGGCGCGACGAGGGGCTCGAGCGCGGCGAGGTCCGTGGACAGGTCTTCGTCGAGGTAGACCAGCACGCGGGCCGGGGACGCGCTCCACACGGCCTTCAGGGCGCGTCCGCGGCCCTTCTGCCACAGGTGCACCGCGTGGACCCCGTCGAGCATCGCGGCGAGGTCGTCCGCGATGCGAGCGGTGTCGTCGGTCGAGGCGTTGTCAGCGATGGTGATGCGCCACGTGTGCTGCAGCGAGGTGCGGCAGAAGTCGTGCAGTCGTCGGACATGCGCCGCGAGGGTGTCCTGTTCGTCGTGGCATGGGACGACGATGTCGATGTCGAGGGGCTGGTTCGTCTCCGTCATGCTGCTCAGGTTCGGCAGCGCGGCGATGGGGACGGCAGCACCGCCCTGTGGTCACGGTAAGAACCGGAGGCGGTGCTCCGCGACGGGACGAAGCCCCGACCCGTCAACCGGCGAGCAGCACCTGTACGACCGCGACCACGACGAGCACGGCGATCGGGACGCGCCCGACCGCACATCACGGCGGCTGCAGACGACGGCGAGACGGACGGGAGGCTCGGTGCGGGCCCGCCACGGGCCTCCCGTCTGGCGGTCCACGGGACCGGCGCCGCCCCGGCTACGCGGGGAGGGTCACCGTGAACGCCGTGCGGCCCGGCTCCGAAGTCACACGGACGGAGCCGCCGTGGGCATCGACGACCGCGCGCACGATCGCCAGGCCGAGGCCACTCGTGCCGTGCTCCCGGGAGCGCGACGCCTCGCCCCGGGTGAAGCGGTCGAACAGCGACGGCAGCGCCGGGGCCGGGATCGGCGGCCCGTCGTTCGCCACCACGAGCCGCACGACCGCCGGGTCGGATCCCGGCACCCGCTGCACCGACACGACGACCGCCGTCTCCGCCGGGGTGTGCGTCCAGGCGTTGGCGAGCAGGTTCGTCACCACGCGGCGGAGCTGGGCGGTGTCCCCGGACACCGTGACGGGGTCGTCGTCGACCTGCAGCGTCCACCGGTGTGCCGGAGCGGTCGTCCGTGCGTCCATCGTGGCCTCGACCACGAGCGCGGTCAGGTCGACGGGGGCGTGTGCGCGGGTCGGGGCAGCGGCCGCGTCGAGTCGGGCGAGGAGCAGCAGCTCCTCGACGAGCGCACCCATCCGGACGGACTCCTGCTCGATCCGGTCGACGTTGCGGTGGATGGCGTCGACGTCCGAGGAGGACGACGAGAGCTCGGCGTACGCACGGACGGTCGCGATCGGGGTGCGGAGCTCGTGCGAGGCGTCGGCGATGAAGGTGCGCATGCCGGCCTCGGCGTCGCGGCGGGCCGTGAGTGCCTTGGACACGTGGCCGAGCAGGCGGTTCAGGGCGGTGCCGACGGCCCCGACCTCGCGGTTCCGCACGAGGTCGGCGGGGGCCACGCGCACGGGGATGGCGGTGTCGCCGCGCTCCAGGTCGAGTCCGGTGACGCTCGACGCCACGGCGGCGACGTGCTCGAGCGGCCGCAACGACCGGCGGACGAGCATCGCGCCTGCCCACACCGCGACGGCCAGCCCGAGGAGCGTCACGCTGCCGATGACCACCACGAGCCGGACCACCGAGGCCCGCAGGTCGCCGAGGGGGAGCGCGGTGACGAAGACGTCGCTGCCGGAGTCGATCGCCTGCGCGCGGTAGGTGCCGAGCGACCCGAGCATGATCGTGACGGGCCCGTGGTCCGCGTCGACGGCGGCGAGCGTCCGCTGCTGGGCCGTGGAGAGCCGGTGCTGCACGCCCGCGGCGTCGGTGTAGCCGGCGAGGACCGCTGAGCCCTCCCGGTAGATCCCGACGACGGTCCCGGCGGCCTGCCCCGGTGCCCCGATGAAGGCGTTGTCCGGGTCCGGTTGCGACCCGGAGCCGGACGCCCCTGAGCCAGCCGCAGGTGGTGGCTGTCGTCCGTCTCCGGGCCCGAGCGTCCGGTCCGCCGCCGTCGCCAGCTCTGCGTCCAGCCGACCCACCAGGTACCCGCGGTACGCCACGACGGTGACGACCCCGACGACGACGTTCGTCAGCACGAGCAGCAGCGCCACCGCCCCGACGATCCGCCACCGCAGCGACGGTGCCCGGTCCGGCCGCCGCGTACCCAGCGGGCTCACGATGTCGGCCGCAGCACGTACCCGGCCCCGCGCACCGTGTGCACGAGCGGTGACCGCCCGAGGTCGACCTTCCGGCGCAGGTACGACACGTACATGTCCACGAGGTTCGACGACGACCCGAAGTCCATGCCCCACACGTTCGCCAGGATGGTCTCCCGCGGCAGCACCCGGTTCGCGTTCCGCGCCAGGTACCGCAGCAGCTCGAACTCGGTCGGGGTCAGCTCGATCGCCTCCCCGCCGCGCGTCACCGTCCTGGCGTCCTCGTCGAGCTCGAGGTCGCCGACGACGATCGCCGTGCTGCCGCTCGCCATGGAGACCCGCGGCGACGTCCTCGCGAGGATCCGTGCCCGGGCGAGGAGCTCCGCGATGCCGAACGGCTTCGTCAGGTAGTCGTCACCACCGCGCGTCAGGCCGACGAGTCGGTCCTCGGACGAGTCACGCGCGGTCAGGAACAGCACCCGGACCGGGTCGCGGGCGTCGCGGAGGCGGTCGAGGACCTCGAACCCGTCGATGTCGGGCAGCATCACGTCGAGCACGATGACGTCGGGCTGGTGCTCACGCGCCGCGAACAGCACGTCGCGACCCCGGTGGACGGTGCGCACGGACCAGCCGTCCGCCTCGAACGCGAGGCGGACGGCGTCGGCGAGCGCGTGCTCGTCGTCGACGACGAGAGCCCGGACGGGAGACCCGTCGGTGCGCTGCAGCGGTCGGTCGGACATCGCGCCGAGCCTACTTCCCGCTCGTCAGGTCGTAGACGGTCTGCCCGCCGACCGTCGTCGACTCGTAGTTCGCCGCGACCCACTCCTGGATGGCGCTCGCGGTGGAGGAGCCGCCGCCCATCCCGCCGCCGTTGCCGTTGCCGTTGCCGGAGGCGATGTAGTACGACACGTCCCCGGCCTCGACGAAGGCCTTGAACTCGGCGAGCGTCGGCGTCGGGTCGCTCGACCAGCCGCCGATCGCCATGACGGCGGTGTCGCTGTCGAGCTCCAGCTGCGCTGCGGACTGCGACCCGTTGACGGCCGCGGCCCACGTCGTGTCGGTCGCGGCGAGCAGCTTCGTGAGCGCCGAGGACGTCGACGCACTCGCGCCGCCCATGCCGCCACCGTCCGCCGAGCGGTCACCGCTGTCGGACGGGAGGCTCGTCCCCGACTCCGCGTCGGACGTCCCGTTCCCGGGTCCTCCGCCGGTGGCGCCGTCCGGCACCTCGCCGGTCGTCCCGTCCGGCATCTCCGGCGCCGTGCCGGTCGGAGGCTGGCCGCCGGGACCCTGCTGGGAGCCGCTGTCGCTGTCGGAACCGTCGCTCTGCGTGCCGGACGCCGATCCGCCCGGGCCACCAGCGCCTCCCGGCATGCCGCCGCCCATCCCGCCACTGGACGATCCCGACGGACCGACGCTCGGGATCGAGCCGGAGTGCGCCACCGTGGTGGTGGCCAGCGCGTAAGCGGTGGTGCCGGTGAGGCCGAAGAGCGTGCCGGCGAGGACACCGACGGCGACGAGCTTGCGGAGGGACGGGACGCTGCCGACGACGATCGCGGCGGCCGAGAGCAGACCGCCGGCGAGCATCACCCAGCGGAGCCACGGCAGCCACGTCGGGTTCTCGTTGAGCAGGCACCAGCCCCAGAACGCCGTGATGCCGATCATGCCCGCGAGTCCGAGGCGACCGGTCATCCGGTGCCGGGCGTCCCAGAGCAGTGCACCGCCGGTGCCGACCAGTCCGGCGATCGCCGGGGCGAGTGCGACCGTGTAGTACGGGTGGATCGTGCCGGACATGTACGAGAACACCAGCCCCGTGACGAGCAGCCAGCCACCCCACAGGACCAGGCCGGCGCGGACCGGGTCGGCGAGGTGGCGACGACCGACGACGACCAGGCCGAGCACGAGCGCCAGGAGCGCCGCGGGCAGGAGCCAGGAGATCTCGAGTCCCATCTCGGACGAGAACAAGCGGTTCAGTCCGGTCGAGCCGCCGAACGACGACCCGGCGGTGCCGCCCGTCATCCCACCGCCCCCGCCGCCGTTGCCCGACCCGCCGAAGATCCGGCCGAGGCCGTTGTAGCCGAACACCAGGTCGAGCACCGTGTCGTCCGTCGACCCACCGATGTACGGACGGGCGGACGCGGGCCAGAGCGCCACGGCGAGGACCCACCACCCGGCACCGGCCACGAGCGAACCCGCGGCGATGAGCAGGCCGACGATCCGCTTCGGCCAGGTGGTGCGAGCGGCGATCAGGTAGACGAGCCCGAAGGCCGGCAGGACCAGGAGCCCCTGGAGCATCTTCGTCAGGAACGCGAAGCCGAGGGCGACCCCGGCGAGCGCGATCCACCGCCAGCTGCCCCTCGGGAGCGCCCGCACCGTGCAGTACGCACCCGCGGTCATGAGGAGCACGAGGAGCGCGTCCGGGTTGTCGAAGCGGAACATCAGCGCCGCCGCCGGGGTGGCCGCGACGACGAAGCCGGCGAGCAGCGCCCCGACGTTCGCGGTCGTGGTGCCGAGGCGGGCGAGCGTGCGGCGGACCGTGCCCCACACGAGCGCGACCGAGCCGACGGCCATCAGCGCCTGGGGGAGCAGCAGGCTGGTGCTCGAGAAGCCGAACAACCGAGCCGAGAGCACCATCACCCAGAGCGATGCCGGGGGCTTGTCCACCGTGATGAAGTTCGAGGAGTCGAGCGAGCCAAAGAAGAAGGCCTCCCACGACTTCGTGCCGGCCTGCACGGCTGCGGCGTAGAACGAGTTGGCGTACCCGGAGGAGCTGAGGTCCCACAGGTAGACGACGGCGGTGAGGACGAGGAGCGCCCAGAACGCGGGCCGGAGCCAGCGGGCGTCCTCGTGCTCGCCGAGGACGAGCCGGGCGAGCGGCTTGCGACGCGCCGGGGCCTGCGTCTGCTGCGCATGGCCGCGTCGGTCGGACACGGGGATCGGGTAGGTGGTCATGGCAGGAGCGTGACGGGCGGAGCCGGGCCGGTTCTCTGCACTTCCTATGCGGTCCCTAAGACGCTTCCTTACCCGCTCCACAGGCGATGGCGACGCGGGACCCACGGACGATCGGCACCGTCGTGGCATGACATCGACGACCCCGGGCGCTGTACGCCCGGAACCCAGACGACCAGGCGCGGTGCGCGGCGGACTCCGTTCGCTCGTGCGCGGCAGCGCGGACGCGGCCCGGTGGGAGCGCCCGGCGTTCGTCGGGCTGCTCGTGGCGACCGGCGTGCTCTACGTGGTGAACCTGTCCGTCAACGGATGGGCGAACGCGTTCTACTCCGCCGCGGTGCAGGCCGGCAGCCAGAGCTGGGAGGCCTTCTTCTACGGGTCCTCCGACGCCGCGAACGCGATCACGGTCGACAAACCGCCCGCGTTCCTCTGGGTGATCGGCATCTCGGTCCGGCTGTTCGGGCTGAACTCATGGGCGGTCCTGGTGCCTGAGGCGCTCATGGGTGTGGCATCGGTCGCGGTCCTGTACCGGATCGTCCGGCGGCGCTTCTCCGCGGGGGCTGCCCTGGTCGCGGGTGCGGCGCTCGCCACGACGCCCGTCGCGACGCTGATGTTCCGCTACGACAACCCGGACGCGCTGCTCGTGCTCCTGACCGTCGGGGCGATCGCCCTGACCCTGCGCGGCGTCGAGTCGGGGCGGATGCGGTGGGTCGTCTGGGCCGGTGTCCTGGTCGGACTCGGGTTCCTCACGAAGCAGTTGCAGGCGTTCCTGGTCCTGCCCCCGCTCGTCGGCGTGTACCTCTGGGCGTCGCCGCGGCCGGTCCTGCGACGGGTCGGACACCTCCTCGCTGCCGCTGCCGCACTCGTCGTCTCGGCCGGATGGTGGGTGGCGATCGTCGAGCTCGTGCCCGACTCGTCGCGCCCGTACATCGGGGGCTCGCAGACGAACAGCTTCCTCGAGCTGACATTCGGCTACAACGGTCTCGGCCGTGTCACCGGGGACGAGACCGGCAGTGTCGTCCCAGGCGGTGCCACGGGTGCCGGCTCGTGGGGGTCGACCGGGCTGACCCGCCTGTTCGGCTCGGACTTCGCGACGCAGGTCGCCTGGCTGCTGCCGACGGCGCTCGTGCTGGCGGTCGTGGCGATCGTCGCGGTGGGTGTGCGGAAGCGTACGGACGGACGGCTCGCGACGGTGCTGGTGCTCGTGGCGTCGCTGCTCGTCACTGGCCTGGTCTTCAGCTTCATGGGCGGGATCTTCCACCCGTACTACACGGTGGCGCTCGCGCCGTACATCGCCGGCGTCGTCGGCATCGGTGCCGGGTTGCTCTGGGAACGACGGGCGTCGGTGTGGTGGCGGGTCACCGCGGCCGTGACGATCGCGGCGACCTCGGCGTGGTCGTTCCGCCTCCTCTCCGAAGCGTCCTCGTGGCAGCCCTGGATCCGGTGGGCGGTGCTCGCCGCCGGCGTCGCGGCGACCGTCCTCGTGCTGCTGCCCCGACGCAGCCACGGCGTCGAGGTCGCCACGGTCGCGACGGTCCTCGTCGCCGCGTTGCTCGGACCGGCTGCGTTCTCGGTGCAGACCGTCACCGTCGGACACACCGGTGCCCTGCCGTCGGCGGGCCCGAGTGTCTCGTCAGGGGGCGGGCCGGGCGGTGGTGGTCCCGGTGGAGCGCCCGGGGGCGGTCAGGGCGGGGCGGCGCCCGGCGGTGCTGCTCCCGGTCAGGCTGGCACGGCGCCGGGCGGGGGCGCCGGCGGTGGACAGCGCGGAAGCGCGACCGCGGGCGCCGGCTCGACCGGTGGCGACGGGAGCGCCGCCGGCGGGACGGCCCGGCGCGGTGGTGGTGGCGGTGGTGGTGGTGGTGCGAGTGTCATCGGTGGTTCCACCGAGGTGTCCTCCGAGGTCGTCGCCGCGCTGACGGAGGACGCCGACGACTTCACGTGGGCCGCTGCCACGGTGGGCTCGAACGGCGCCGCGGGCTACCAGCTCGCGACCGGCGAACCCGTCATGGCGGTCGGTGGCTACAACGGCACGGACCCAGCGCCGACGCTGGCACAGTTCCGGGCGCTCGTCGCCGACGGAACGATCCACTGGTTCATCGGTGCGTCGGGCTCGTCGGGGTCGTCGAACAGCTCGGGCAGCGACGCGGCCGAGCGCATCGCCGCTTGGGTGGCTGCGCACTACGAGGCGCAGACGGTCGGCGGCGTCACGATGTACGACCTCTCCGCGGCTCCGACGTCGTGAGCGGCAGCGCATGGTGGGAGCTCGCGTCAGGCGTAGCGGCGGGCTGCCCGGAGTGCAGCGTCGGTGTACGAGCCGCCGAACAGCACCACGTGCAACAGCAGCGGCGCGAGCTGGTGCAGCTCGACGCGCTCCTGCCACCCGGGCGCCAGGCGGGACTCGGCGTCGTACGCGGCCACGACCGTCTCGAGTCGGGGGAGCCCGAACAGTGCCAGCAGCGCGAGGTCAGTCTCCGCGTGACCGCCGTGCGGGTTGGCGTCGATGAGCACGGCGCCCGTCGGCTCGGAGCTGTCCCGCGGCCAGAGCACGTTCCCCGCCCAGAGGTCCCCGTGCAGCCGCGCCGGACCGTCCCCGACGAGCGCCGGCTGCGGTGAGCCGAGCGAGCCGTCCTCCAGTCGGGCGCACACCCGCTCGAACACGGCGGCCTCGGACCCGTCGTACCCGCCGGCGTCGACGATGCGCGAGACGTAGTCGCGGATCCGGTACTCCGCGAAGCACTCGCCCCAGGTGGCCGGGGCCTCGGACGCCGGCACGAACGGCGTGCGGGAGCGGCCCATCCGCATCGGCCCGTTCGCCGGGAACCCGGGCGACGGCGCTCCCCAGTGCGCGGCACCGGCGGCGTGGGTGTGGGCCAGCGACCGGCCGAAGCGCTCCGCCTGGGCCGAGGTCGGCGCGCTGTCGGGAACGAACTCGAGCTCGAGGACGGTCGGACGGGGACGACCGAGCACCCGGGCGATGCGGGTGCCGCCGGCGTCCTCGGCCTCGGCGAGCCACTCCAGCCCGGCGGCCTCGGCGGCGGCCTCGTTCGGGTCGGTGAAGGTCTTGACGTAGGTCTCGGGCATCGCCCCATCCAACCCGGAGACGCCCGGGCGCCGCCCGGGCGCCGCCCGGAGACGTCCGGACGCACCCCGCGCCCCACCCGACCACCCGTCACACCGCGTCGACCAACGCCCGCGCCAACGGGTGCCACGCCCGCGAGGACGGCCCGCTCAACACCAGCGTCCGCTCCAGTCGGGGGAGCGTCGGCACCATCACGAGGTCGGCCGGCAGCATCACGCGACCGAGCGTCGGCACGATCGAGACGCCCTCGCCGCGCTGGATCATCCCGAACATCGTGCTCATCTCCCGCACCCGGTGGGCGTAGCGGAAGGGCTGCCCGGCGATCTCGTGCATCCGCTGGATCTGGTACTCGCACCCGCCGCCGCCGGCGACGAGCCCGTCCTCGTGCAGGTCGTCGAGCGTCAACGCGGTCGCGTCGGCGAGCGGGTGGTCCCGGCGGACGACGGCGGCCATCTCGTCCGTCGCCACGACGACCCCGCCGTCGGGCACCACGGTCGGGTCGACGAGCACGGCGGCGTCCACGGTGCCGGCCTCGAGCCACTCGGGCATCTCGTCGTCGTCCCCCTCGTAGACCTGCACGTCGACGTCCGGCAGGGTCACCGCCCACAGCTCGCGGAGCCGCGGCAGCAGTCCCTGGCAGACGGTGGGGACGGCGGCGAGGCGCACGGTGCCGCGCGCTGTGCCGGGCTGGACCACGGCCTCCAGGGCGTCGACGGAGGCGAGCGCGCTGCGGGCGTGACCGAGCAGGCGCTCACCCAGCGGCGTCGGTGTGGCGGGGCCGCCGCGACGGAGGACGGAGCCGTTGACCTCGCGCTCCAGCCCGGCGACCGCGTGCGAGACGGCGGACTGGCCGACGCCGAGGGCGGAGGCCGCCGCGGTGAACGAGCCGCGGTCGACGGTCGCCACGAGGGCGCGGAGCTGGGCGATGGTGATGTTCATGCGTCTCCCTCATGGGTGCATGAAGCCGATGCGTTTGCCTCATGCCGAGCGGTGGCTCGACACTAGCGGCATGAACGCCTTCCTGTTCGTCCTGGTCGCACTCACCTGGGGCTCGAGCTTCCTCTTCATGAAGATCGGGCTCGAGGGCCTCTCGCCGCAGCAGGTCGCGCTCGGACGCGTGCTGCTCGGGGCGCTCACGCTCCTGGTGATCATGCTCGTGACCCGGCGGAGGTGGCCGCGGTCGCTGAAGCTGTGGGGGCACCTGCTCGTGCTCGCGGTGTTCCTCAACGCGGTGCCGTCGAGCCTGGTGGCGTGGGCGGAGCAGAGCGTGCCGAGCGGCCTGGCGAGCATCTACAACGCGACGACGCCGATCATGGTGCTGCTCGCACTGCCCCTGCTGCTGCCGGCGGAACGCCTGCGGGGTCGGCAGCTCGTCGGCGTGCTGGTGGGGATCCTCGGCGTCCTGGTGCTCGTCGGTCCGTGGGGCCTCATCGGTGACCCGGCCGTGCTCGCCACGGTGCCCGGCCAGCTCGCGCTGCTCGGCATGACCGCCTGCTACGGCTTCGGACTGGCCTACATGCGTCGGTTCGTCGCCGGCAGTGGGTACGACGCGATCACCCTGACGACGGTCCAGCTGACGCTGGGCGCGGCACTGCTCCTGGTGGTCGCGCCCGTCACGGCGACCGGCGCGATGCACCTGGACTGGAGGATCGTGGCTGCGATGCTCGCACTCGGTTGCCTCGGTACGGGGCTGGCCTACATGTGGAACACGGGGCTCGTGCAGGCATGGGGCGCGGCGCGCGCGTCCACCGTGACGTACCTGACGCCGGTGGTCGGGGTGGTGCTCGGCGTGCTCGTGCTGGGGGAGCGGGTGCGGTGGAACGAGCCGGTCGGGGGCGTCGTGATCCTGGTGGGGATCGCGCTGGCGTCGGGGCTGCTCGGGCGACGGCGTCGGGCGGCCGTCGTCGAGGAGACGGCGGCCCGTCCTGTCACGGTTCCGCACGAGGCCCGGGACGGCGTCCGGGGCGCCTGACGCGGTCTGCGATCGATGGCGGTTGACGCCGGGAACGTGGAAGGGCACGTCGACGGATCGACGTGCCCTTCGCTGTGTGGTGCAGGGAGTCAGCGGGTGCGGCTCGTTCCGAGACGGGGCAGGACGATGCCGAGCACGATCATCGCGACGGCGAGGAACGCGTGCAGCACGTTGTCGGCGCTGTTCAGCGGCACGAAGTTCGCGCCGCTCGTCATGCCGGCGGTGAACAGGCCGAAGACGAACAGCACGGCGTAGACGATGCCGCCGACGAGCAGGTAGAGGCGCGAGCCGCTGGCGGTGCGGGACGCGACGAGCCCGACGATGCCGAAGAGCAGGTGCACGATGTTGTGCAGGACCGACACCTGGAACAGGCCGAGCAGCATGGCCATCGAGCCGTGTCCGGCGAAGGACATCGTGCCCATGTCCATGGTCAGGCCCGGGATGAAGCCGGCGAGGCCGACGATGAGGAAGACGACACCGAAGAGCAGTGCGCCGCGCTGCGTCCAGGTCGAGCCGGCGGTGGAGCGGGGAGATGCTGTGTTGCTGGTCACGGTCGGACCTCTCGTCGGGGCGCGGGTGCCCGCGCGGCCCTCACCGTAGGCGGACCGTCCGGGCCTGGTTCGCCCCAGTTCGGGGGACCCCGTGGCTGGCGGTCAGCCGATCCGCTCGACCGTGACGTGCCAGCCGAGGTCGGTGGCACGGCGCTCGAGCTCGGACGCGTTCGACCGGCACAGCGAGCCCGTGCCGTCCGGGTAGTACCGGCGGATGGCGGCCTCCGGGACGAAGCGCCCGCCGAGGGGGTCGGACCCGAGGGCGCGGACCTGCCACCAGCGCTCGGTGGCCTGTTCGAGCGCGGCGTCGAACGGGACCTCCACGTCGACGATCTTCAGGCGGTCGTAGCCGGCGTCGTCGAGCTCGGACAGCAGGTCGTCGAGGTAGTCGACGCTCGACAGCGTGCCGTGCACGACGACGTTCTCACCGTCGCGCAGGGAACGACGGCGCAGGGTGTCCGCCACGGCCGTCGACTCGGCGTGCACGAAGCCGGCGAGCTCCCGCGGCTGCACCGGCCGCCCGTCGGCGAGCACGTGACTGGTCCAGGCGTCGAGCAGTCCGTCCGCTGCGGCGCGTTCGAGCAGGGCGTCCTTGAAGTCGTCGGCGTCGACGTGGCGGTAGTCGTCGAGCTCCGGCATCCGCGCCAGTGCCGTCGACTTCCCCGCACCGGGCGGGCCCGCGGTGACGACGACCGCCAGGGTGCCGTCGTCGCTCGGCGCCGGTGTCCGGTCGGCGTGGGCGGCGAGCAGCTCCTCGTGCAGGCGCAGGCGCTCGGCCGTGTAGAGGAAGCCGTCCGGGGCGTACCGGAGCCGGCTGCTCGACCCGGGCTCGTCCGACCAGGGGTCGTCGAGACAGGCCCGCTGGAGGAACGCGGCGAGTTCGTCGGCGGTGCGGTCGCGGAGTGGTCGGTCGTTCGTGCCGGCGTCGGTCACGGCCGGCGGACCCGGCCCTGGCGCCCGGCGATCGCCCGGCGGACCGTCTCGTACTCGCCCTCGCTGATCAGGCCGTCCTGGAACGCGGCGGCGAGCTCCTTGGCGGTGCCGGTCTGGGCCGCGGCGCTGTCGTAGCCGGAGTCGCGCGCCGGTGTCCGGTGCGTCATCGCCATCGTCGAGAGTTCGCGCATCATCGTGTCGGAGTCGATCAAGCCGGCCTGGCGCTGGGAGATGACCTCGCGCGGGGACGGCCGCGACGCGGTCAGCGCTCGCCGGGTCAGGCGCCGGGAGACCTCGGGCTGCGAGATGCCGGCGAGCCGGGCGATGTCCCGCGGGGTGACCCCGAGGTCGGCGAGCTCGAAGATGCCGCGGCGGAGCTCCATCTCGGCGAGGTGCTGCTGTTCGCGGCTGTGCAGGACGCTGAGGACGGCGGCGCGGACCGATGCGGTGTCGCCGTCCATCCGGGCGGCCAGGGCGTCCACGAGCGACTCGACGTCGTGCCGAGGCCGTTGTCCGGCTCGGTGCCGAGGGTCCATCTCCGTCATCGCTGCTCCGTCCTCGCGGTGCCGATCGTACCGCCGCCGAGGGGCGGCGAGCGTCCCGCCGCCGGGCGGCACCGACCGTCCCGCCGCCGAGCGACGCCGGGCGACGCCGGGCGGCGCCGAGCGGCGGCGACCCCCTCCGTAGGATCGGGGCATGGGCGGTGACGGCGTCGACGTGTGGCTGGACTCGTGGCAGGTCGACGAGGACCACTTCGAGGTGTCCCTCGGCGAGCGCGTCGACTGGGACACCGTGACCATGGACGCGTCCTGGGTGTCGAGGCTGTTCGTCGACCGGACGATCCCGTGGACCCGCGACACCTACGCGGATGCGACCCGAGCACCGGACGACCCGTCCTGGCACCGGGTGCAGGGCCGGGTGTCGGGCATCGAGCAGGTCACGGTCACCTTCGTCGCGTCGGACGACCCGGCGGACCCCGGCCTCGTTCCCGTCCCCGGAGCCGCGGTGGTGCAGCCGGTCACCTCCCTCTGGGACCGTCCCGCCCACCCGGACGTGCTGGTCGGGTTCGTCGTCCGGGTGGCCTGACCGCTCCGTCGGCCGAGCACCCGTTCGTCCAGACGGCGCACCGGGAACGCATCGGCCCTTCCTCGGGAGCCGGAAGGCACCTAGGGTTTACAGCGTTGTAAACGGAGCGTCGATCAGGACACTCCGACCGACCCGGCCGACCCCGGCCCGATGGACGACGTCGTCCATGAGGAGTTCCCTGTTGCGTCCCTTCTCCGTCCGATCCCGGGGGCGGCAGCGCGCCGTCGACGCTGCCGTCGTGGGCACGACCGTGCTGGGCCTGCTCGGCCTCGCCGCGCTCCCTGCCACGGCCGACACCGCCGCCGCCCGCACCGTCCAGTCCGGCCAGGCCCGCTTCGAGGTCCTGTCCCCGACGCTGATCCGCACCGAGTACGCCGGCGACAGCAGGTTCACCGACGGCAGCACCTTCAACGTCATCGGTCGGGACGACTTCGCCCCGACGACGTTCACGAAGACGGAGCGCGACGGCTGGCTGACGCTCGACACCGGCTCGATGACCGTCCGCTACAAGGAGGGCTCCGGGGCGTTCACACAGGACACCCTGCAGACCAGCCTCACCCTGCCGTCCGGGCAGCGGGTCTCCGGGACGCCGTGGGTGTCCACGCCGACCCCCTCGTGCGCGATCGGCTCGCTGTGTGAGGCCGAGGCGCTCCGGCTCACCGGGCTGTCCCTCGCGACGGACCACGCGGGCTTCACCGGCGCCGGGTTCGCCGCGGGCTTCGAGTCCGTCGGCAACGCGATGACCTTCACGACGACCGCGGCGACGGCCGGCTCGTACGAGCTGGCCCTGCGGTACGCGAACTCGCAGGGCGGCGACGGCAAGGTCGCCACCCGCACGTTGAGCGTCACCGTGGACGGCGGCGCAGCGACGACGGTCAGCCTGGCGCCCGGTGCGAACTGGGATGACTGGAAGACCACCGCCGCCACGGCGATCGACCTGCCCGCCGGCACGCACACCGTGCGCATCGAGCGCGCCGCGGGCGACTCGGGCCAGGTCAACGTCGACAGCCTCGCCCTCGTGACGACCGGTGGTGCGTACCCGGCCCCGACCACGACGGTCGCCGGGCAGGACTGCGCGTTCGGCGCCGTGTGCCAGGCCGAGGACGCGACACTGACCGCCCCGGCCACCGCTGCGACGAACCACAACGGCTCCGCCGGTGCCGGCTTCGTCGCCGGGTTCGAGCGCGCGGGTGCCGCGATGACCACCCATGTCACCGGTGTGCCGGCCGCCGGCGACTACACGCTGCAGGTCCGCTACGCCAACGGCGGCACCGCCACGCCGACCCTGACCGCGGCCCCGACCGGACAGGCCACCACGACGGCCACACTGCCGCCGACGAGCGGTTGGGACTACTGGAACACCGTGCAGGTGCCCGTGCACCTCGCGGCCGGCGCGAACGACGTCGTGCTCGGATGCCCGACCGTCGCGGCGAACTGCAACGTCAACTTCGACACCGTCGCCGCGGTCGACGCCGCGTCGCCGGTCCTCGCCGCGCACGCCCCGCTCGGCGGCTACCGTCGCGACCTCGACACCGCCAACGGGTCGGTGAAGACCAACCCGGGCTTGCTGTACCAGGACGGCTGGTCGCTCCTCGACGACAGCGCCTCGGCCGGGTACGACCAGGCGACGGACACGGTCACGCCTGCGAGCGACCACGGCGGGAAGCAGTACCAGGACGGCTACGTCTTCGGCTACGGCACCGACTACCGCCATGCGCTGCAGGAGCTCGCCGTGCTGACCGGCCCGACGAAGCTGCTGCCCCGCTGGGCGTACGGCGTCTGGTACTCCGAGTACTACGACCGCTCGCAGGCCGACTACCTCGCGATCGCGAAGCAGTTCAAGGAGCAGGGCGTCCCCGTCGACGTGATGGCGATCGACACGGACTACAAGGTCGGCAGCCCGACGAACGAGGGCGACAGCAAGTGGGACGGCTGGTCGGTCGACCCCACCAGGATCCCGGACATGACCAGCCTGCTCGCCGACTGGCACGCCGAGGGCATCCACAACACGCTCAACATCCACCCGTCGATCTCGGGCAGCGACCCCCGGTTCGCCCAGGCGCAGGCCACGGCGAAGGGCAAGCTCACGAAGGGCGACGGCGACCGCTGGCTGTTCGACTGGTCCGACCCTGACCAGCTCAAGGCCTACTTCGACCTGCACACGGCGATGCAGCCGAAGGGCGTCGACATGTGGTGGCTCGACTGGTGCTGCAGCGAGGTGTCGAAGTACTCGGCGAACGGCGTCACCCCCGACGCCTTCATCAACCAGCAGTACGCGAAGGCCACGAACGAGGCCCTCGGCGGCCGTGGGCTCGCGTTCTCGCGGGCGTACGGCTCGCTGACCGCCGGCGGCTACGGCAACCCGCAGCCCGTGCCGACCGGCCCGTGGGCGGACAAGCGCACCACCGTGCACTTCACCGGCGACACCACGTCCTCGTGGGACATGCTGCTGGCCGAGGTCGGGTACACCCCCGGTGAGTCCGCGGCGACCGGCCTGGCGTCGATCAGCCACGACATCGGCGGGCACAACGGCGCCCAGTACGGCATCACGGGCGCCGAACCGGGGACGACCCAGCTGCCGGAGGACCTCTACGCCCGCTGGGTGCAGCTCGGGGCCTTCCAGCCGATCGACCGCCTGCACAGCAACCACAGTGACCGGCTGCCGTGGCAGTACCCCGCTGCGGGGAACGCCTCCGCGAAGCAGTTCCTCAACCTCCGCGAGGACCTGCTCCCGCTGACGTACACGCTCGCCGCCCAGGCGACCGCGACCGGCACCCCGATCCTGCAGCCGCTCTACCTGCAGTACCCCGAGGCGCAGCAGTCGTACGCCATGGCCGGCTCGGAGTACCTGTACGGGCCGGACGTCCTCGTCGCCCCGGTCACGACCGCGAACGACGCCTCCGGGACGGCCACACGCTCGGTGTGGTTCCCGGCCGGCAGCTCCTGGACCGACTGGTTCACGGGCAAGACCCACCAGGGCGGCACGACCGCGCAGGTGACGACCGGACTCGACGCGATGCCGGTGTTCGTGAAGAGCGGCGGGATCGTCCCGACCCGGTCACACCACGTGACGAACGACGGGTCCGGACCGCTCGACGCCGTGACCCTCCGCGTCGCGACCGGCGCGAACGGCTCCTTCGCCCTGCACGAGGACGCCGGTGAGGACACCGCGACCGGCGGGACCGGCGCGACCGGGGCCGTGGACGCCACCACGACGGCGGACGCGACGAGCCGGGCGGCGGCGGGCAGCGCCTCCACCGCGGTGCGGTACACGCAGCAGGCCGCCGGCGGGCAGCTCGACATCGCCCCGGCCGACGGCTCCTTCGCCGGCCAGGTGCGGGACCGCAGCTGGACCGCGACCTTCGCCGACACCGACCGTCCGACCACGGTCACCGTCGACGGTCGTGCCGTCCCCCGCACCGGCTGGACCTACGACGCCGACGCGCGCACCCTGACGGTGCCGGTCGCCGAGCGGTCCGTGACCCAGCGCACGGTCGTGCGCTTCTCCACCGCGGCCGCGGTGACCCCGACGCTGCAGGTCGCCGACCCGCGGGTCGAGGCCGGCGCGACCCAGACCGTCACGGGCAGCGGGTTCCCCGCCTCCATCGACGTGGTGCTCGCGACGCAGCCTGACGTCGGCGGCGTGACCGTGCGGTCGGACGTGGACGGCGCGTTCTCGGCCGACCTGCCGGTGGCGACCACGGCCTCCGGGCGGGTGGGGGTGACCGCGTCGGTGGACGGTGCCGTCGTGGCTCGCGCCGCCTTCACGGTGACGGCGGCAGCTGGTCCGGCACCGACGGCTCCGGCGAGCGGCACGCCCGGTGCCGGGCCCACCTCCGGTGCCGGGGCGCCCGGTCCTGGAGGCGGTGGTGCCGCCGGCGACGCCGGTGGCAGTCCGGCAGACGCCGGGCCCGGCACGGGGGCTGCGCGTCCGGGCGGGGCACTCGCCTTCACCGGGGCTGACCTGCTGCCGATGGGGCTGCTCGCCGCGGCGCTGCTGGCCGCCGGAGGGCTGCTGCTGACCCGGCGGATCCGTCGGGGTCGGTCACGCGGCTGACGCTCGTCGCCCGGGCGCCGGAATGGCCCGGTGCGAGGGTGCCCACGCCGTGCGATGTCAGAACGTCGCACGGGGTGGGCACGCTCGCACCAGGCGGGACGCCCGCGCGCGCCCTGGTCAGAGCGCGACGAGCGTGAGGCCGAGGGCGAGCAGGGCGACTCCCTGCAGGGTCGCCCGCAGCACGATGACCCGGTCCCACCGGTCCTGCAGCGATCGCGCGTCCGCGGGGGTCTCGTGGGCGTCGGCCGCAGCGGTGAGCCGCGCGTTGACCGGGGCACTGACCCGGACGTAGACGACCATCCACACCACGAGCAGGACGAACGCACCGCCCGCCAGGACACCCGCGGCCGCGTGGCCGGACAACGCGGCGAGCACGGTCGCGACCAGGGCGAAGAGGAGTCCGACGACGCCGGGTACGCGCATGCGGACGTCGGCGTAGCGGTGCAGGTTGCCCATCACCGTCGTGAGGGCGGCGTCGCTGACCCGCGCGAGGGCCGGACGCTGGGCGATGGCGCAGAAGACGTCGGTGCCGTAGACGACCCCGGTGCCCAGGAGGGCGAGCAGGGTGGCGAGCTGGACCAGGGCGGTCATGCGCGGGACTCCTGGTCCCCGCCGAGTGCCGGGAGGGCGCCGACCTGCTGGAAGACCTCCATCAGGTTGAGCTCGTCCCAGTGCTCCACGAACAGGCCGTCCTCGACGCGCCAGATGTCGATGCTCCGCAACTCGACCGGGAGGCCCGTGGCCGGGATGCCGAGCAGGTCGCCGGTGTGCGTGCCCCGGTAGACGAAGCGGCCGACCACGCGGTCGCCGGCGACGACGAGGTCCTCCATCGTGACCGTGACGTCGGGCAGGCCGTGGAAGAACGCCGCCCAGAAGGTGCGGTTCGCCGCGCGGCCGTCGGGGACGACGACGTTGTGGTTGCGGTAGTCCTCGGCGACGAAGGCGTCGACGAGCTCGGGGTCGTGGGTGTTGAGCATGGTCAGGTACGTGTCGGCGAGTGCTTCGTGGGTGGTCATGGGCCGTTCCTCCTGGGTTAGCGGTGCTAGGTAGTAGCAACGCTAACCCTGCTTTTCCGTCTCGTCAATAGCGCCGCTAGGGAATCGTGCTGCTGCTAGCATGACCGCATGGCAATCACGGACCGACGGCAGCGCGAGCGCACGGCGCAACGCGACCTGATCGTCGCGTCCGCGCGGGTGCTCGCGGAGCAGGAGGGCTGGGACGCGGTCACCACCCGACGCCTGGCGACCGAGATCGAGTACAGCCAGCCGGTCATCTACAAGCACTTCGCGTCGCTGGGCGCCCTGGCCGAGGCGGTCGCGCTCGAGGGCTTCGCCGAACTCGCCGCGGCGGTCCACCAGGCCCGGGTCGGTGCTGCGGACGCCGATCCGGTGGTCGTCGTCGCGCACGCGTACGTCGACTGGGCCGTCGCGAACCCGTCGCTCTACGACGTCATGTTCGTCCGCGCCACCGGCCTGCAGTTCGGCGCCGAGGAGACCCCGCCCCAGCTCACCGAGGGGTACGCCGAACTCCTGGCGGCGACGAGCACGGTCGCCGGTGACCGCGATCCCGAGGTCCTCACCGAGGTGTTGTGGGCGGCGCTGCACGGCCTGGTGCTGCTCGACCGCGGGGGTCGGCTCCGGCCGGCGCACCGCCGGGCCCGCGTCGAGGCCGTTGCGGCGCTCCTGGCGGGCTGACCTGGGCGCTGCACCGTGCGCGTCTCGTCAGCCAGTGCGAGGTTGCACACACCGTGCGGGCCCCCGAGCGCGCACCGGGTGTGCAACCTCGCACCGGGGGCGAGCGCGGCGCCGCGCCGCGCCATGCCGCCCGCCTCACCGCTCCGCGGACCCGCGCAGCCCCCGGTCGACGAAGTCGATCATCCACGCGAAGCTCTCGTCGACGTCGGTGCCCATGCGGAACCCGTCCGAGGCCTCGATCGTGGCGAAGCCGTGCAGCACGCTCCGGAGCATGCGGATCGCGTGCACCTCGTCCGCCGGGTCGAGCCGGTACCCACGGAGCGCGGCCGCGAAGGACGCGAGGCTGCGCTCGAGCGCTGTGGCCAGGGGGTCGTCCGGCCCGGTCGGACGCGTGCCGACGGTCGCGGCGTACCGGCCGGGGTGGCGTTGCACGTAGCGCCGGACGGTCTGCGCGGCGGCGGCGAGGGCGTCCACGCCGGCCAGTCCCTGCATGGCCTCTCGGAGTTCGTCGCCGAGCTCGTTCGCCGCGAGGACCGCCACACGACGGGTCAGGTCGGGCAGCCCGTCGACGTGCTTGTAGAGCGAGGGGGACTTCACGCCGAGCCGTTCGGCAACGATGCTCATGCTCAGCTGCGCGAGGCCGATCTCGTCGGCGAGGGTCGCGGCGGCCTCGGTGACCGTCGCGGGGTCGAGCCCGGCCCTAGGCACGAGGACCCGTGGCGCCCGTGGTGTCCGCGGCGCCGGCGCCCACGGTCCGACGGAGGAACGGCAGCAGCAGGGCCACCACCTGGTCCGGCGTCTCGGTGTGGGGGTAGTGCCCGGCACCGTCGATGACCTCGAGCTCACCGAGGCCCTCGGCCAGGTCGCCGATGACCCGCAGCCCCTCGGCCCGGGGGTCCGCCCAGTCGGGGTCGGCGCTGCCCTCGACGACGAGCACGGGGCAGCGCACGTCGGCCAGGTGAGCACCGGCGTCCGCGGGGGAGGTCTTCGTCATCGCGCGGAGCACCGCCATGCGCTCCGGCTGCTGCAGGGTCGTCTCGATGCGGGTGCGCTCCTGGGCCCAGTCGGCGGGCTTCGTCGGGACGGCGACGTCGAGGTAGGCCATCCAGCCGGCCAGGCTGCCGGTCGTCATGACCTTCGCGAGCTGCAGCGTGCCGGCACGGTGGTGCTTGTTGCGCAGGAGCCCGACGAGGTCGACGCCCTGCTTCCGGGTGAACGGGGCGAGCTCGACGATGCCGACGACCACGTCGGGCGCGGTCGCCGCCGCGATCGTGGCCGCGCCGCCGCTGATCGACTGTCCGACGACGACGGCCGGCCCGCCGAGGTGGCGGACGACGGCGACGAGGTCGCCGGCGATGTCCGTGCGCTGGTACGACGGCCACGCCGCGCTCGAGTCGCCGCAGCCGCGGATGTCGACGTTCGCGACCCGGTAGCCGGCGGCGACGAGCTGTGGGACGACGAACCGGTACGAGTGACGGCTGTCGCCCATCCCGTGGGCGAGGACGACGAGCGGGCCGGTACCGGTGACGTCCACGGCGATGGTCCCGTCGTCGGTGGTGATGTGTTCGAGCATGTCGTCCTCCTGGGGGTGTCTGGCTAATGCCAGTAGCCACAAGCTATGACCATTAGCCATGAGTGTCAACACCCCGTCCGTAAACTGGTCCGATGACGTCACCGGTGCGCCTGCTCTTCGCCTCGTCGCACCCCGGGCCCACGGTCACGGTGACGGTCCTCGCCGCGGTCATCGCCGCCGCGGTCGGTCATCCGGTCTGGCTCGTGGTGCTCGTCGCGCTGACGGTCATCGCCGGGCAGCTGTCGATCGGCCTGGCGAACGACTGGATCGACGCCGACCGCGACCGGGCCGTCGGCCGCTCGGACAAGCCCGTGGCCCGCGGCCTCATCGCGAAGGAGACGGTCCGGACGGCCGCGGTCGTCTGCGCCGGCGTCGCCGTCGTCCTCTCCCTGTTCCTCGGTCCGGTCGCCGCCGTCGCGCACCTGGTGCTGGTGGCCGCCGGGTGGGCCTACGACGCCGGCCTGAAGCGCTCGGTCTGGTCCGTGGCCCCGTTCGTCGTCGCGTTCGGGCTGCTGCCGGTCGTCGCCGTGTCCGCCGGCGCCGACGCCCAGTTCCCCGCCGCGTGGGCGATCGCGACCGGCGCGGTGTTCGGCGTCGCGATCCACTGCACGAACGTCCTGCCCGACCTGGTCGACGACGCCGCCACCGGCGTGCGCGGGTTCCCGCACCGGCTCGGGCTGCACGCCGCCGGCGTGGTCGCCTTCGCGTCGCTCGTGGTCGCCGCCGGACTCGTCCTCGTCGGTCAGCTCGGCGGGGACGACCCGGTGCGCGGCCTCGGCGTCGTGCTCGCGCTCCTCGGCGTGGTCGTGGTGGTGGCGCTCGCCGCCGTCGGCGTCCGCCTGGTGCTCACCGGTCCGCCGACGCGCACGCTGTTCCGGCTGGTCATCGTGTCGTCACTGGTGCTCGTCCTCGAACTCGCGCTCGCCGGGGCGCGCCTCGTCGCCTGACCGGTCAGGCCCAGCGCATCGCGTAGAGGCGCGCGAGCAGATCGGCGGTCGGGAGGCTCAGCGCCGTCCGCAACAGCGCCTCACGAGCCAGCACGGCCGGGCCCACTGCACGGCCACCGACCGCCATGTTGGCCTCGGCCTGGCGCGCGGCACGCCGGGCGACCGCCTGTCGGCGGCGGGCGTAGGCGGGCCACGGCCCGGCGCTGCCCGTCCGGATGCCGTCCGCAAGCAGGGGAGCCAGCTCGGCGGCGTCGAGCCACCCGAGGTTCATGCCCTGCCCGCCGATCGGGCTGATCTCGTGCGCGGCGTCGCCGATCAGGACGACGCGGCCGATCCCCACACGGAGCGCCTCGCGGCGACGGACCCGGAACCCGCTGAGCATCGAGCAGGTGTCGGGGTCGACGGCGGCTCCCGTGCGTTCGCGGACGGTCCTGGCGAGTGTGGCGGCGTCGACCTCGTCGTCGGCCGGGGTGTCACGGCCGACGAGCGTCACGTAGCGACGGCGGCCGTCGGGCAGCGGGAAGGACTCCACGACCCCGTCGGGTCCGACGTCGACGAGTGCCGTCGAGCGGGCGGACGCGGGCTCCGGGTCCGCGAAGTCACCCATCACGTAGCGGTCGGGGTAGTCGTGGCCGACGGTGTCGATCCCGAGCAGGTCCCGCACGGTGCTGCGCGCGCCGTCAGCACCGACGACGAACCCGGCGCGCAGTGCGATCGGTGCGCCGTCGGGACCGGTGCCCTCGACGTCGACGTGGTCCGGGTGGCGGTGCAGGGCGGTCACGCTCGTCCCCGTGCTGAGGGCGTCCGGCGACCAGGCCGCGAGTCGGTCGCGCAGGATGCCCTCGGTCCGGTGCTGGTCGAGGGTGGCGACGTACGGGTGCGTGTCCGACGCCCGCGCGAACGACAGCGTGCCGAGGGTCCGGCCGCGGCTGCGGGCGATGCCCTGGCGTACGAGCGTGGCCTCGGCCAGGACGGGCACGTCGGCGCCGATCGCGGCGAAGGCGTCGAGGGACGGTGCGTGGATGCCGATCGCCCGCGAGCCCCACGGGGTGCTGTCCCGCCGCTCCCACACCTGCACGCGGACGCCCGACCGGGCCAGCAGCGCCGCGAGGAACACCCCGACCGGGCCGCCGCCCACCACCAGGACGTCCGTGGACGACCCGGCCACGTCCTGGGTCACTCGGCCACCTGCGCGGCGGAACGCTCCGCTGCCATCAGACGCCGAGCCTCCCGGAAGCGGCGGCGGAGCCGTTCGATCGGCACCTCGACGGCGTAGGCCGCCCCGACGGCGACCAGGATCGCGGTGCCGAGCAGCCAGAGCCAGGCGGACGCGCCCGCGATGCCGGACACCACGGTGCCGAGCAGGGCGATGACGAGCGGGTGCCAGAGGTAGGCGGCGTACGAGACGCGGCGACCGAACCAGGCCACCGGGCGCCAGGACAGCGCCACGGACACCGGGGTGCGGACCGAGACCAGGCCGCCGATCAGCAGTGCGGAGACGACGCCGCTGGCCGGGAGCAGCAGGCCGAAGGTCCAGGCGTGCTGGCCCCAGTCGTCCCCGATCGCGACCTGCACGGCCACGAGGAGTCCCAGACCGACCCAGGTACCCACGTGCCCGGCGACGCCGGCCGCCCACGCTCGGACACGCTCGTCGTCGAGGAGCAGTGCGAGCAGGCAACCCGTCGCCAGCGGGACCAGGCCGAGCACGGGGGAGAAGTACACGTCCGGCGTCGCTCCGCCGCCCGGGGTGCGGTAGCTCGCCCACGACGCGATCGAGGCGCCGACGACCACGACGCCGAGCCCCGCGACGAGGGCCCGACGGTGGGCCCTGACCACGAACAGGAGCACGAGGACGGGTGGCCAGACGAGGTAGAACTGCTCCTCCATCGACAGGCTCCAGGTGTGCCCGAACACGCCCTGCGTCGTGTCCCAGAACGAGCGGAAGAGGTTGCCGGTGTAGCTCAGGGCGATGACGGCGGCCTCACCGGCGGAGAACGAGGCGCCCTTGTAATCACCGACCCACGACCAGAGCGCGATGCCCGCGGCGACCATCACCAGGAGGGCCGGGTACAGGCGGAGCAGGCGCTTCACCCAGAAGCTGCCGAGGCGGATGCGGCCGGTGCGGCGCTGCTCGCCGAGGAGCAGCGACGTGATGAGGAAGCCGGACAGCACGAAGAAGACCTGGACGCCGATGAAGCCGCCCTCGAAGCCGGCCACGTGCAGGTGGTAGAGCATGACGATGAGGATCGCGGCGGTGCGGAGCCCGTCGAGCGCCGTGGCGCGGTGCGCGAGGGGGGCGGCGGGTGCCGTCGTCGTCGCGCCGGCTGCGGTGCTGGTCGTCGTGCCTGCGGTCGCGGCCTGCTGGATCGTGCTCGTCGACAAGTCGCCTCCTCGTCAGGGGTCAGGGTCCTGACCTGCCAGGATGCTCCGTCCGCCCAAGAGCGACCTCAAGATCGACCTGTACGTCCGTTCTGCGACGGGGCCACGAGGGCGGTCAGGGCGTCGAGGCGCTCACGGGCGATGGCCTGCATCGAACGGTCCTCGCCCGGCGCGATCCACTGCTGGAACGACAGGTGGAACACCGTGACGGCGGTCTCGGCGGCGAGCGTGGCCCCCGGTTCCTCGATGCCCCGCGCACGCAGGACCTCACCGAGGCGGACCTTGAGCGTCGCGAGCTTGCCGAGTTCGCGCTCGCCGAGGGACGGTTCGGCGTCGATGATCGGCTGGCGTCGCCGCGACCACGCCCGGCGCTCGTCGGGGAAGAACGCCGCCGTGCCCTCGAGCGCCCGACGGACGAGCTCGATCGTGGGGGTGTCGGCCGGCGCGGTCTCGATCGGGTCGACGAACATCGCGACGAAGTCCTCCTGTCCGGCGAACAGGACCTCGCGCTTGTCGGCGAAGTGCCGGAAGAAGGTGCGCTCCGTGACCTCGGCCGCGGTGGCGATCTCGGCGACGGTGGTCCGCTCGAACCCCTGCTCGGCGAAGAGGCGCAGGGACACGGCCTGCAGTCGCTCGCGGGTGCCGGGTTGCCAACGTGCCATGAGGAGAGTCTACTGATGACAGTGCATGACATCGGGTGCTACGGTGATGTCAGTCGATGACATCGGGGTGACGACTCGCCCTGATCGTTCTCGCCCTGATCGTTCTCGTTCGTTCTCGTTCGTCCTGGAAGGACTCACCATGCACGTGTTCGTCACCGGAGCCTCCGGCTGGATCGGCTCCGCCACCGTCGACGAGCTCATCGCCGCCGGCCACCGCGTCACCGGACTCGTCCGCTCGGACGCCTCCGCCGCTGCCGTGACCGCCGCCGGGGCCACCCCGCTCCGCGGCGACCTCGACGACCTCGACGCGATCCGCCGCGGTGCGTCCGACGCCGACGCGGTCGTCCACCTCGCCAACAAGCACGACTGGGCGAACCCGGCCGCCTCGAACGCCGCCGAGCGTGCCGCGGTCGTGACCATCGGCACCGCGCTCGTCGGCACGGACCGCCCGTTCGTCGTGGCCTCGGGCATCGCCGGGCTCGCGCAGGACCGACCGGCCGTCGAGACCGACGTGTCCCCGTTCAGCGGACCCGAGGCGATGCGCGGCGGCAGCGAGAACCGCGCACTCGACTTCGTCGACCAGGGTGTCCGGACCGTCGCGGCCCGCTTCGCCCCGACCGTGCACGGCGTGGGCGACCACGGCTTCATCGCGCTGATCACCGCCGCGGCCAAGCAGCACGGGGTGTCCGCCTACGTCGGGGAGGGCACCAACTCCTGGTCCGCCGTGCACCGGTCCGACGCCGCTCGGCTCGTGCGACTCGGGCTCGAGCAGGCACCGGCGGGCACGCGCATGCACGCTTCGGCGGAGACCGCGATCCCGACGCGGGCGATCGCCGAGGCCATCGGCGAGGCCCTCGGGCTGCCGGTCACCTCGGTCGACCCGGCTGACGCCGTCGCGCACTTCGGGTTCATCGGGCAGTTCTTCGCCATGGAGATGGCGGGCTCGTCCGCCGCGACGCAGGAGTTCCTCGGATGGGAGCCGACCGGCCCCACGCTCGTCGAGGACATCGCCGCGGGCGCCTACGCCGCTGCCGCGGCGCGGTAGCCGGGCGGCCGGGCGGTGGCTGCCCGGTGCGAGGTTGCCCACACGGTGCGGGTCCCTCGCGCTGCACAGGGTGCACGAACTCGCACCGGCCGGAAGAACGCGCACGGTGCGAGCGCCACGAGCCATCCACCGGACGGGAGGCTCGTGGCGGCCCGGCACCGAGCCTCCCGTCCGGCGCGTGGCTGGGCGCGCACGGCGCTCCCGACTCGGAGCGACAACGCCGAGGTCGTACGACAGCGATCGTGTCGCGCGCTCGCTGGCGCGCCGGGCGCTCCGACCCCGAGCGACAACGTCGAGGTCGTACGACAGCGATCGTGTCGTTCGGAGTCGAGCCGCTCGGCGCGACCGACCCGCGCCTACTCGGCCTTCTGCATCTGCCAGGGCTCGGGCTCGCGGTCGCCGTTCGGGCGCACCGGGCGGACGTCCCCGACGATCGGGATCGAGCGCTTCCGCATGAACCACAGGTAGCGCACGAAGAAGTGGGACAGCGTCGACAGGCGGTTGCCGTTGCCGAGCAGCGACGCGATGTGCACCGCGACCCAGGCGGCCCAGGCAACGGGACCGACCATCGTGATGCCGCCGCGGAGCTGTGCCACCGCGGCGTTCGTCCCGATCGTGGCCATCGTGCCCTTGTCGTGGTACTTGAGGTGCTCGGTCGGCTTGCCCTCAAGCGTGCGGACGATCTGCTTGGCGATGTGCTTGCCGCCCTGCAGCGCGGGCTGGGCGAGCTGCGCGAGGGCGTCGTCCTGTGCGGCGATGTCGCCGGCGGCCCAGATGCCCTCGACCCCCTTCACGCTGAGGTCGTCGTTCACCTGGATGCGGCCGCCGTGCGTCTGCGGCATGCCCCAGTTCGCGACCTCTTTGTGCGCGGCGACGCCCGTGGCCCAGATGACCTGCGACGCCGGGATGAACTCGCCGTCGGCGGTCATGACGCCGTCGCGGCGGACCTCGGAGACGCCGGTGTTCAGGCGCAGGATCACCCCGCGCTTGCGCAGCACCTTCGCCGCGTACCGACGGAGCCGCGGCGCGAAGGGCTTCAGGAGCTCACCGCTCCGGTGCACGAGCGTGATGGTGATGTTGCCGCGGAGGATCTCCGGGTAGGCGCCCTCGAGTGCCTGGTCGCGGAGTTCGGCGAGCGCACCGGCCATCTCGACACCGGTCGCACCGCCGCCGACGATGACGATCTTGATCTCGTCGGGCCCCTGGTTGGCCGCCGCTTCCTCCAGTCGGGTGAACAGCTCGTCGCGGATGCGCAGGGCCTGCGACCGGGAGTACATCGAGTACGCGTACTCGTAGGCGCCCGGGGTACCGAAGTAGCTCGTGTTGACGCCGTTCGCAAGGACCAGGTGGTCGTAGTGCAGGTCCTCCCCGTCGGACATCTCGGCGATCTTCTCGTCCGGTCGGACGTTCGTGAGGAGTCCGTGCCGGAACTCGGCGTTGTCCTGCCGAGCGCGGAGGCTGCGGAGGAAGTAGGTCACGTCCCCGGCGTTGAGCCCGCCCGTCGCCACCTGGTACATGAGGGGCTGGAACATGTTGTAGACGTGGCGGTCGACGAGGGTGACGCGCACCGGGGCGTCGGCGAGCTCGCGCATGGCGGCGATCCCGGCGAACCCACCGCCGACGATGACGACGTGCGGGCGAGGGTCCTGCGGCATGGTGAGCTCCGTGGGTGATGCGGTCAACGGCAACCACAACGGTACGCCGCTTCCGCCATCCTCCGGTCCACCCCTGCGGACGACCGATCGGAGGACCGGATCGCCGCCGTCAGTCGACTCGCGGCGCGTAGGTGCTCACGACGTTCCCGCGGCTCGTCACGGTGCTCTCGACCAACCGCAGGCGCGTGGCCGGGTCGGTCGGTTCGAAGAGCTTCCGCCCGCTGCCGGCGATCGCGGGGTGCACCATGAGCTGCAGTTCGTCGAGGAGTCCGGCGAAGAGCAGGCTCCGCACGAGCGTGACGCTGCCGCACACCGCGATCGAGCCACCTTCCTGCTCCTTGAGCTGTCGGACGAAGTCGTGCACGTCGCCCTGGATGCGCGTGCTGTTCTGCCACGTCAGGTCGTCGCCGAGCGTGGTCGAGGCCACGTGCTTCTCGATCGGGTTGATCCACTGCCCGAACGGGTCCTCGGGGTGGGCCGGCCACCACTCGGACCACTCGGCGTAGCTGTTCCGGCCGAGGAGCACGGTGTCGGTGCAGCTCATGAACGTGGTCATGCCCGCGCCGAGCTCGTCGTCGAAGCTGTCGTACTGGAACCGGAAGGGGTCCTGCACCACGCCGTCGACCGACGTGAACAACCCCGCTGTCACCGTGCGCATGGTCGGAGGGTAGTGCGCCGGCCGCCGCGGCGACACCCCTGGCTCGTCTGCCCCGGCGACTGCGAGCCACGACTGCGTACTGTCGAGGTGTGCGCGCACTGGTGGAGACGGTCTCGGTGGACGGGATGCCCGTCCGGCTCCGCACGATCGCGCCGGCGGGCCGTCGTCACGACGCCCTCATGCCGACCGTCGTCCTGGTGCACGGGATCGGCATGTCGCACCGGTCGTTCGGTCGGTCACAGATCGCCCTGGCCCGGGAGCACCGCACCATCACCGTCGACCTGCCCGGCTTCGGGGGCCTGCCCGGTGCCGGACGGCGGTTGGAGATCCCCGAACTCGCGGACCTCGTCATGCGAGCGGTCCGGTCGCGTGGCGTGCACGAGAGCATCCTGGTCGGCCAGTCGATGGGCGCCCAGATCGTCGTCGAAGCCGCCATCCGCCATCCGGAGGAGATCGACTCCGTCGTGCTCGTCGGACCGGTCATCGACGACCATCGGAGGACCCTCCTGCAGCAGGCGCTCTCGCTCGGCGTCGACGGGTTCTTCGAGACGGCGCGGATGAACGCCGTCCTCGTGACCGACTACCTCAGGAGCCTCCGCCAGTACCGGTGGCAGCTCCGCCCGATGATGCGGTACCCGATGCGCGAGGCCGTCGGACGCCTCCGCGTGCCGGTCCTGGTCGTGCGCGGGCACCGTGACCCCATCGCCAGGAGCGCCTGGACCGCCCGGCTCGCCCAGGTCGCGGAGCGTGGGGCGCTCGCCGAACTGCGCGGAGCGCACCACGTGCAGGAGCACGAGCCCGGCGCCTTCGCGGAGCTCGTCGACGAGTTCCGCCGGATGCAGGCGCTGGAGTCGACCCGGTGAGCGACCCGGTGCGCGAGCCCGTCGGCGACTCGGTGAGCGAGCCCGTCGGCGACCCGGTGGGCGGCGCCGGAGGTGGGCGTGTCCACGCGAGCCGAGCCGAGCCTCCCGTCCGGGTGGGACTGGTCCGACGGGCGTGGTGGGCCGCACTCGACTGGTGCTACGCGATCCGCTGGCAGGTGCAGAGCTTCGGGCCGACCACCGCCGACGACTACCGGGACGGCGACGGTCAGCCGGTCGTCGTGATCCCCGGAGTCTACGAGACCTGGCACTTCATGCGGCCGCTCATGGACGCCCTGCACGACCGAGGACACCCCGTGCACGTGCTCGCGTCGCTGCGGCACAACCTCCGACCGGTCCCGATCTCGGCCGCGGAGGTGATGTCCTCCATCGAGGAGCTCGACCTGCGCAACGTGCTGCTCGTCACGCACAGCAAGGGCGGGTTGATCGGCAAGTACGCGATGGCCCACCTCGACCACGACGGACGACTCGACCGGATGGTCGCGGTGTCCACCCCGTTCGGAGGGTCCGTCTACGCGAACCTCGCGCCGGTGCCGCACCTGCGGGCGTTCCGGGCGGCGGACCCCGTGCTCGCCGGGCTGGCGCGGGAACTCGACGCGAACCGGCGGATCACGTCGGTGTACGGGGTGTTCGACACGCTCATCCCCGGGGGCAGTGCGCTCGCCGGGGCCACGAACGTGCGGGTGCCCGTCGGTGGACACTTCCGGATCCTCGGCGACGCGCGCGCTCGCGACGCCGTGCTCGAGGCGGCCGCGCCGCGCTGACGCGGGCGCCCGGGCGGGCGCGGGCGGGCGCCCGGCCCTGGTGCGAGGTTGCCCACCCCGTGCCCGGTCACGGCGGCGCACCAGGTGTGCAAGCTCGCACCAGCCGAGCGACCGCGCACGGTGCGGGGCGTCAGCGTCGGGCGACGCTCGCGCGCTCGACGATCCGGTGCGGGATCACGACGGTCGACGGGGGAGCGTCGCGGTCTGCGATCCGCGCGGTCAGCAGGTCGAGCGCGGCGTCCGCGAAGGCCCGCCGGTCGAACGACACCGTCGTCAGCGCGGGGATCGCGAACGCGGCTCCGTCGACGTCGTCGAACCCGACGACGCTGACCTGGTCCGGCACACGGATGCCCCGCGCGGCGAGGACGTGCAGGACGCCGAACGCGATCGAGTCCGTGAACGCGAAGACCGCGTCCGGGAGCGGGTGCGTGTCCAACCACGCGCCGAAGGCCCCGGCTGCGTCGGCCGTCGACCACCCGGGCAGCGGTACCCGGAGCGTCGGGTCGGGGGTGAGGCCGGCGTCGTGGAGGGCGGCCTCGTGTCCGGCGACCCGACGTTCGCTCGTCGCGGTGACCTGGGCACCGTCCGCGGTGGGCTCCGGGGCGCCGACCACCGCGATGCGCCGGTGTCCGTGGTCGAGCAGGTAGGTCGTGACCTCGTGTGCGGCGGCGCTGCTGTCGACGTGGACCTGGTCGACGTGCTCCGGCTCGACCTCGCCGATGACCACCGTCGGGGGCAGCCCAGCGGTCGACGCCAGCACGCTCGCGCTGAGCGACACCGGGTTGAGGACGAGCCCGTCCACCAGGTGCGCCCGGGCGCGGGACACGAGCTGGCGTTCCCGCTCGGGGTCGGCGGCGGTCTGGTCGAGCTGGACGACCCAGTCACGGTCGCGGGCGAGCTCCACGAACCACCGGGCGAGTTCGGCGGAGTACGCACTGCTCATCTCGGGCAGCGTCAGCGCGATCGCACCCGATCGGCCGTTGCGCAACCCGCGGGCGGACAGGTTCGGGACGTAGTCGAGCTGCGCCAGCGCCTGTTCGACGCGCTCGCGGGTGTCGGGCCGGACGACCACGCCGCCGTTGATGACGTTGGAGACGGTCTTCGGGGAGACCCCGGCGAGGGCCGCCACGTCCCGCACGGTCGCTCGCATGGGAGCAACCGTAGCGCGGCGGGGGTCAGGGGCGGCGGTACCGGTGGCCGTACATGACATCGGGCACCGGGACCGACGCCTACCGTGGTCCGCGGAGGAACCGACCGATGAAGCCCAGCTCCCTGCCCGCCACCACCGCCCCCGTCGACGTCGCCGTGCTCAGTGCGGCCGTCGCCGCGTCGAACCGTCGCGTGGTCGTGATCGACGACGACCCGACCGGCAGTCAGAGCGTCGCCGACCTGCCGATCATCACGACGTGGGAGGACGAGGACGTCCGCTGGGCGTTCGACCAGGACGCCGTCGGCTTCTTCGTCCTCGCGAACACGAGGAGCCTCCGCCCCGACGCTGCTGCCGCGGTCATCGCCGACGTCCACGACCGCGTCGTCGCGGTCGCCGACGAACGAGGCGAGGAGGTCGTGCTCATCAGCCGCGGCGACTCGACGCTCCGCGGGCACTTCCCGCTCGAGACCGACGTCCTGGCGCGCCGCGGAGCGGATCGCGGGCGTGCCGTCGACGCGGTACTGCTCGTCCCGGCCTACCCGGACGCCGGTCGGATCACCGTGGACTCGGTGCACTACCTCGCGACCGCTGACGATTGGACGCCCGTCGGGGACTCGGAGTTCGCACGTGACGCGAGCTTCGGGTACCGCGCGTCCGCCCTCCCCGAGTGGGTCGCCGAGAAGACGGAGGGTCGGGTCGCCGCGTCCGACGTCGTGCGCCTGACCCTCGATCTCATCCGCACCGGGGGCCCGACCGCCGTCGCCGAGGCGTTGCTCGCATGTCGCGACGGTCGCGTCGCCGTGGCGGACGCGGTCGACGAGGACGACCTGCGCGTGGTCGCGCTCGGGGCGCTCGCCGCCGAGGCCGACGGCCTGCGCGTGGTCTACCGCAGCGGACCGTCGTTCGTCCGGGCACGCTGCGGTCAGGAGGCTCGTGGTCCGCTCTCCGACACCGCCCTGACCGACGCGTTCGTCGACGCGCCCTCCGGGCACGGCCTCGTCGCGGTCGGCTCGCACGTCGGCCTCACCGGACGGCAGCTCGACCGTCTCGTCGCCGAGCGCCCCGTCGTGCAGGTCGAGATCGACCTCGAACGGTGCCTGGCGTCCGAGGAGGGCTTCCAGGAGGTCGTGGAGGAGAGCGCCCGCCGCGCTGCCGACGAGCTGGCCGGTTCCGACGTGGTCGTGATGACCAGCAGGACGCTGATCCGGGGGACCGACGCCGAGGACAGCCTCCGGGTCTCCCGCGTCGCGTCCGAGTCGCTCGTCGCCGTCGTCCGCGCCGTGGTCGCTCGTCGACGTCCGTCGTTCCTCGTGGCGAAGGGCGGGATCACGTCCAACGACCTCGCGACGAAGGCCCTGACGATCGACCGGGCCTGGACGCTCGGGACGATGCTGCCTGGGATCGTCTCCCTCTGGGTCGCCGCGGACGGGCCGAACGCCGGCGTGCCCTACGTGGTGTTCCCCGGGAACGTCGGCGGCGACGACGCGCTCGCCGCCGTGGTGACCTGCGTCGCCACGGCAGCCGCGGAGGTCGGCGTGTCCGGGGCGGCGAGCCCGGCCCTGTAGGAAACGGGAGCGCCGGGCGCCCTGTGGATCATTCCGTATAGGATCGTCCGACCGACCACCGGAGGCCACCATGACCGACCAGCAGGACGCCAGCCTCCGGACGTCGCTGTCCGACCGCGTGTACGACGCGCTCATCGACCAGCTCATGGACGGGGTGCTGCACCCGGAACAGCAGCTCGGGATCGACGCGTTGGCACGGACGCTCGAGGTGTCGCAGACCCCGGTCCGCGAGGCCCTCGCCCGCCTCGAGTCGACCGGGCTCGTCCGTCGCGAGGCGCTCCGGGGGTACCGGGTCGCCCCGCTCTCCACCGACCGGGAGCTCGACGACCTGATGACCGCCAGGGCCGTGGTCGAACCGGCCTGCACCTGGCACGCGACGTTGCAGGCGCCGGAGGCCACCTTCGACCTGCTCGCGACGAGCGTCGAAGCGATGCGGACCATCCCGCACGGCCCGGACGACCACGACGTGCGCGCCTACTGGCAGGCCGACGAGCGGTTCCACCAGCTCATCGTCGACGCGGCGGACAACGGCTTCCTGCGGGACGCCCACCGAGCGATGGGCGGGACGGTCCAGCGGTTCCGGCTGTTCTCCGAGCGCGGGGTGACCGACGCCGACGCGGCGGTCCACGAGCACACGGCGGTCCTCGACGCGATGCGTCGTCGTGACGCCGACGGCGCCGAGGAGGCGATGCGACGACACCTCCTCGCCGTGAAGGCCCGCGCCCGACGTGACCGTCAGACGCTGTCCTGACCAAGAAACGCTGACTCCGCCGCCGTCCTCGCCGCCGAGCGCTGATCGTGTATCCTACAGGATATTCACGCAACGCTGCGGGTGCTGAGGCCTGCGGCACGGAAGGACCAGCAGCATGTCGCAGCACCGCCCCCGCATCGCCCTCACCCTCGGAGACCCCGCTGGGATCGGACCGGAGCTCATCGCCCGCGTGCTGTCCCGCCCTGGTGTGCTCGACGACAACGACGTCACCCTGCTCGCGGACCGCGCCGAGGTCGACCAGGCCTTCGCGGACGCGCGGCTCCCGGTCGTCCAGATGAGCGCAGAGCCCCGCGCCGGCGCCGTCACCCTGCTCGACGACGCCAGCGCGCCGACCACCCGGATCCCGGTCCGCGAGGTCAGTCAGGCGGCCGGGGAGCGTGCGATGCACCAGCTGCGCCGAGCGGTCGACCTCGCCCGCGAGGGACGCGTGGGTGCGATCGTCTTCGCACCGTTGAACAAGACCAGCCTGCACCTCGCCGGCATGCAGGAGGAGGACGAGCTCCGCTGGTTCGCGAAGGAACTCGGTCACCAGGGCACCACGTCGGAGCTCAACGTGCTCGACGGGCTCTGGACGGCCAGGGTCACCTCGCACATCCCGATCAGTGCCGTCGCGGCCCGCATCACCCCGGAGTCGGTGCGCGCGACCATCCGGCTGCTGCACGACGTGCTCCGCGACGCGGGCATCGAGCCGCGCCTCGGCGTCTGCGCCCTGAACCCGCACGCGGGCGAGAACGGGAACTTCGGGCGCGAGGAGATCGACGCCATCGCACCGGGAGTGCAGGCGGCGGCCGGCGAGGGCATCGACGTCCGCGGCCCCTTCCCGTCCGACACGATCTTCCTGGCAGCGCGTCGTGGCGACTTCAACGGCGTCGTCACGATGTACCACGACCAAGGTCAGATCGCGATGAAGCTCATCGGCTTCAGCGGCGCGGTCACGATCCAGGGCGGCCTGCCGGTCAGCATCGCGACGCCGGCGCACGGCACGGCCTTCGAGATCGTCGGGCAGGGCAAGGCGGACCCGACCTCGACGGCGAACGCGTTCGACATCGCCGCAGCGGTCGCCGGCCGCCAGGGTGCCTGAGCCGGGCCCACCGCCGCACCACAGCGCCGCCGCACCACGCACCGCCGCACCACCACCACCCCATTCCTGGACGACGTAGTACCGAGGATCGAGAACAACGGTGACCAACCACGAACGGCCCGCACGGCCAGACCCCACGACGATGCCCGCGACCCGCTCCAGGGTCCGCCTGGGGGTGTTCGGGATCCTCTGGGTCCTGGTGCTCCTGAACTTCGTCGACCGATCGGCGCTGTCGATCTCCCTGCCCTTCATCAGCGAGGACTTCGAGCTCTCGCCCGCCGTCAACGGCTGGGTGCTCGGTTCGTTCTTCTGGACCTACCTGCTGTTCCAGATCCCCGGCGGGTGGCTGCTCGACCGCATCGGCGCGCGCAAGGTCGTGTTGTGGGCGGCAGGCCTCTGGGGGCTGTTCCAGGTCCTCGGCGGCATCGCGACCGGCGGGATCATGCTCGTCGCTTCCCGCCTGGGCATGGGCGCCTCCGAGGCGCCCGTCTACCCGGCGGGCTCGAAGCTGAACTCGAAGTGGCTGCCCTCGAAGGAGCGGGCCCGCGGAGCGACCTTCATCGACGCGGCCAGCCCGTTCGGCAGCGCCGTCGGCGGACTCATCATCACCGGGTTGATCGGCCTGTCCGGCAGCTGGCGGTGGTCGTTCGTCATCACGGGTGTGATCACGGTGCTCGTCTCGGTGCTCTACTACGTGTACGTCCGGGACGACCCCGAGAAGCACCCGAAGACGAACCAGGCCGAGCTCGACTACATCCACGGTGACGACCCGGTCACGCAGGAGACGGAGCAGGGTGCGCTCCCCGCCGTCTCCGACTACGCCCGGTCGTCGTCCTTCTGGGCGATGTGGCTCGGCCGGCTCGGTTGGGCGACGGTCTGGTGGGGGATCATCTCCTGGTCGCCGTCCTACCTGTCGAACGCCCTGCACTTCGACCTGGCCGGCCTCGGCTGGGGCACGTTCTTCATCTACGGCATGGGTGTGCTCGGTCAGGTCGTGTCGGGCTTCGCCACCGACCGGCTCCGCGCCAGGACCACGAACTACAACCGCGCGATGAAGCTCGTCCTCGCGGTCTCCGGCGTCGGCACCGTCGCGTCGATCCTCGTGCTCCCGACGGTGTCGACCGGCTACGCGGCCCTCGTCGCCCTCGCCCTCGCGGTCTTCTTCAACCAGTTCGGCGGCGTCTACTGGGCCATCCCGTCGTGGCTGTCGCCGCGGTCGCAGGTCGGCCGGGTCGGGTCCGTCATGAACGTGGCGTCGAGCCTCGGTGGCGCGATCGCCCCCGTGGTGATGGGCTACGCGATCGGGGCCTCCGGGGGCGGGTACGCCGGGGCGTTCCTGTTCCTCGCCATCGCCGGCGTGGTCTACCTCGCGGGGTCGATGTTCATCGACTTCAACCGCCCGCTCGCCACGCGCCGGGTCCTCGAGCCCGCGGTCCAGGGTCGCTGACGGTGGCCGACTACACCGGTCCGGTCGTCGACGCGCACCACCACGTCTGGCGGCCGTCCGAGGGTCGGCAGCCCTGGTTGCGACCGGGCGTGCGGATCCCGTTCCGGTACGGCGACTACGAGTCGATCAAGCGCGACTACCTGCCGCCGGACCTCCGTCGTGACGCGGCGGGCATCGACCTCGTCGGCTCCGTCTCGATGGAGACCGAGTGGGAGGACGACGACCCGGTGGGTGAGATGCTCTGGACGGCCGCGGTGTCGGACGAGCACGGGCTGCCGACGGCGTCCGTGGCGCACGCCCTCCTCGACGACCCCGGGGTGGAGTCCGTGCTCGAGCAGCTGTCGGCACTGCCGCGCGTCCGCGGTGTCCGGCACAAGCCCGGTGGTGCGACCGAGCCCGCGGCCGCGACCACCGACCGCGGACTCCTCGCTGACCCGCAGTGGCAGCGGGGGTTCGCGCTCCTGCACCGGTACGGCCTGGACTTCGACCTACAGGTCCCCTGGTGGCACCTGCCCGAGGCGGCGCGCCTCGCTGCCCGACACCCCGAGACGACGGTCGTCGTCGACCACGCCGGCCTCCCCGCCGACCGCTCGGCCGCGGGGCTCGCCGCGTGGCGGGACGCCCTCCGGGTCATCGCCCGAGAGGACAACGTCGTGCTCAAGGTCTCGGGGATCGGTGTGCCCGGCGAACCCTGGACGGCTGAGCGGAACCGGGGGATCGTGACCGACGCGGCCGAGGTCTTCGGCGCCGACCGGATCATGTTCGCCAGCAACTTCCCCGTCGACGGCCTGGTCGCGACGTACCAGCAGATCCACCGCGGGTTCCTGGCGATCACACGCGACTGGTCCCCGTCGGAGCAGGCCGCCGCGTTCGCCGTCAACGCCGTCCGCACCTACCGATTGCCGCCCTCGATCCTCGGGTGAGCGGTCACTGGACCGCGCCAACGCGTTACAACGATGGAACATCGTGGCAACGGGTTGCCAACCAGTTGCCCCACCCGACAGGGTCGCCTCAGGAATCCAACGGAGGAGGCCCGGAGTGACGAAGCTCGACGACCGCGTGCGCCGCACGGCAGGGACGACCGCTGGGACGACATCGCCACCCCGCGCACCGGCACGACGGAGCACGTGGGAGCGCATCCGCCGCGACCGGGTCCTGCTGCTGATGGGGCTGCCGGGCGTCGCGCTCCTGCTCGGCTTCCACTACCTGCCGCTCCTCGGCAACCTCATCGCCTTCCAGGAGTACCTGCCGTTCGTGCCCCTGGGGCGCAGCCCGTGGGTCGGGTTCGAGAACTTCGCGGTGATCGTCAACGGGGACCCGGAGTTCCTCGGCGCACTGCGGAACACGCTCGTCATCACCCTCGTGCAGGTCGTGTTCGTGTTCCCGGCGCCGATCGTCCTCGCGATCATGCTCAACTCGCTGCTGTCCGAGCGGATCAAGCAGGTCGTGCAGTCGGTGCTCTACCTGCCGCACTTCCTGTCGTGGGTGATCGTCGTCGCGGTGTTCCAGCAGATCCTCGGCGGCTCCGGCCTGGTGAACAACGCCATCCGGGCCGCCGGTGGTGACGCGATCGACTTCCTCGGCAACCCGAACGGCTTCATCGCGCTGCTGACCAGCCAGGTGATCTGGAAGGACACCGGCTGGGCGACGATCCTGTTCCTGGCCGTGCTCTCGCAGATCGACTCGAGCCTGTACGAGGCCGCGCGGATGGACGGCGCCAGTCGGTGGCGGCAGCTCTGGCACGTGACCCTGCCCGGCATGCGGGGGATCATCATCCTCCTGCTCATCCTCCGACTGGGGGACTCCCTCACCGTCGGGTTCGAGCAGATCCTCCTCCAACAGGCCGCCGTCGGACGGTCCGCGAGCGAGGTCCTCGACACCTACGTCTACAACAACGGTGTGCTCGGCGGGCAGTGGGGCGTCGCCGCCGCCGTCGGTCTCGTCAAGGGCGTCGTCGGGGTGCTGCTCGTCCTCGGTGCCAACAAGCTCGCGCACGTCTTCGGCGAAGCGGGCGTCTACCAGAAGGAGTCCCGATGAGCGCCACGCGCAGTGTCACCGTGCCGGCGGGGAAGGCCAGGAAGCACCGGCCGCTGGACGCGCCGCCGCTGCCGAGCCGGATGCTGACGGGCTTCGTCCTGCTCGTGATCTGCCTGGTCGTCCTGCTGCCGTTCCTCGGGATCGTCTCGACGAGCCTCGCGCCCTCGAGCCAGGTCAACGGCGCCGGCGGCTTCGTGCTGTGGCCGGAGGGGCTCGACCTCAGTGCCTACGAGAGCATCTTCGCCGGCGGCGTCGTCACCCGAGCGCTCCTGGTCAGCGTCGGCATCACCGTCGTCGGCACCCTCATCAGCCTGTTCGTCACCGCGATGCTCGCGTACGCGCTCAGTCGCCCGGGCTCCTACGGGCACGGTGTCGTGCTGAGCCTGGTGCTCGTCAGCCTGCTGTTCGCGCCGGGCCTCATCCCGAACTACCTCGTCGTCAAGCAGTTCGGCCTGCTCGACTCGTACTGGGCGCTCATCCTGCCGACCGCGCTCAGCGCCTTCAACGTGATCGTGATGCGCTCGTTCTTCATGGCGATCCCGCGGGAGCTCATCGAGAGCGCCCGGATCGACGGCGCCGGGGACTTCGGCGTCTTCCTGCGCATCGTGCTCCCGCTGTCCAAGGCCGTCCTCGCCGTGATCGGCCTGTTCTACGCGGTCGGCTACTGGAACGCGTTCTTCAACGCGCTGCTCTACATCAACGACACCGCGAAGTGGCCGCTGCAGCTCGTGCTCAGGACGTACGTGATCAACAACGCCCAGCTCGGCGGGGCCGACCTCGGGACCAGCTCCGACGCCCTGCCCCCGCAGGCGTCGATCCAGATGGCGATCCTCGTCGTGTCGATCGTCCCGATCCTCGTCCTCTACCCGTTCCTCCAGCGACACTTTGCCAAGGGTGTCCTGACCGGTGCCGTGAAGGGCTGACCCATGGCGACCAACGCACCACGCGGCATCAGCCGCCGCGGACTCATCGTGGGCGGTCTCGGGATCGCGGCCACGAGCCTCCTGGCCGGTTGCGACACCGTGACCCGCTCGACGGACGTCAAGGCGATCAACCGGGCCGTCACGCTGCCGGACTACGTGCCGTGGACCGGCGGACCGGAGCCGGTGCTGCCGAAGACCAGTGCCCTGATGCCGTCCGCCTTCCGGCGGATCCCGTCGACCCTGGTACCGACGAAGCGCGTGCCCGGCGACGGCTCGGCGCTGCACGGCAGCGTCCCGACGAACTCGCCGGTCCCGCCCTCGAAGGGCAGCAATCCGTACTGGCAGGGCCTCGACGAGCGGATGGGCGTCGACCTCGACCTGACGATCACCCCGAACGCCGACTGGGGGAACAAGTTCGCCACACAGGTCGCCGGGGACACCCTCGGCGACGTCTTCACCGTCTTCGGCACGTTCTCGTACCTGCCGCAGTTCCTCGAGGCGAAGGCGGCCGACCTCACCGGGATCCTGTCCGGCAGCGGCGTCCGCGACTACCCCTACCTGGCGAACCTGCCCACGGCGTCGTGGCGCGGCACCGTGTTCTCCGGCGGGATCTACGGCGTGCCCGTGCCGCGCGGGCCGCTGACGACCGGGGTGCTGCACCGACGGCAGGACCTGTTCGAGGAGCTCGGCGTGGACCCGGCGTTCGGGAGCCTCGACGAGTTCGTCGCCCTCTGCCGCGAGGTCTCCGACCCGCAGCGGAACCGCTGGGCACTGGGCTCCGTCCCGACGAACATCCTCGCCTCGATGTTCGGCGTCCCCAACCAATGGGAGGAGGAGGACGGCCGCCTCCTCCACATGTACGAGGTGGAGGCCTACCAGGACATGCTCGAGGCTTCGCGGAAGCTCCTGGCCGAGGGCCTCGTCCACCCGGACAGCGTCACCGCGTACAACGGCAAGGTCTGGTTCGTGCAGGGCTCGGCGCTCATGCTGCAGGACAGCTACAGCGCGATCCCCGGCCTCCTCCAACAGGCCGAGCCCGGCAGCGGGTTCCGGATGACGATGGCGCCGTTCGTCGGACCGGGCGGCGCGAAGCCCAAGCCGTGGCTCGGTGACCCGAACAACGCGATCACCGCGCTCGCCGCCGGGTCGGAGGAGCGCATCCGCATGCTGCTCGGGGTGCTCGACTGGTGCGCGTCGCCGTTCGGCACCGAGGCCTGGCTCTACCGCAAGTTCGGCATCGAGGGCCGCGACTTCGAGTACCGCGACGGAGCACCCGTGCTCACGAAGACGGGCAACAGCGAGACCGCGCTCGGCGAGTTCCCGCTGCAGTACTTCACGGAGTGCCCGCTCCCGCTGTTCTACGCGGGGGCCCCGCAGATGACGGACGTCGTGTACGAGTCGCTGTCGTCCTGGCTCGAGGACGGGATCACGAACCCGACCTACGGGCTCTACTCGCCGACGAACTCCACGAAGGGACCGGCCATCGGCACGTTCGCCACGAGTGCGGTCAACGACGTCCTGCTCGGTCGCGCGCCGGTCTCCGGGTGGAAGTCGGTCGTCCGCGACTGGCGTCGCCGGGGCGGCGACGCCATGCGGCGGGAGTTCGAACAGGCGTTGGAGGCGCGCGCCGGCGGCTGACCCAGCGTGGCCCGGCCCAGTGCCGGACGGGAGGCTCGGGGCGGGCTGGTCCCGAGCCTCCCGTCCGGCGGTGGGCCCGCCACCACATCCTCCGACCGGGCGGACCTGTCAGCGGAAGTAGTGTCCTGCCTCGATGTCGTCGAGGAGGCCGGGCTCCTCGGCCGACCAGCCGAGGAGTTCGTGCGCGACGGGCGCGGCTGACGGCTGGTCCATGGCGAAGACGCCACCGAGGAAGCCGTAGACCTCCGGGTCGACCGGTTCGACCGGCAGGGCGAGGTGTCGTCCGATGGCCTCGACGATGTCGAGCATCCGGACGCCCTCGTCACCGACGGCGTGCAGCCGGGTGCCGGCGGGTGCGCCTTCGAGTGCCAGGCGGTAGAGCCGGGCCGCGTCACGGACGTGCACGGCGGGCCAGCGCTGCGTGCCGTCACCGAGGTACCCGGAGACGCCGTGCTCACGCGCGGCGGCGATCATGATCGGGATGAAGCCGAACCGGTCGCCGTCGCCGTGCACCGACCGGGGCATCCCGACCACGGCTGAGCGGACGCCCTGCGCTCCTGCGGCGAGCACCGTCTCCGCGATCCGGAAGCGTCCCGCGACCGGGTTGGTGAGGTCGGGGGCGTCGTGCTCGGTCGAGACCTGTCCGGGCAGGACCGACGTCCCGCTCGTCGCGGTGAACGGCTTGCCACTGCCGGCGAGGGCTCCGATGAGGGCATCGGTCGCGGCGGCGTCGATGCGGATCCCCTCGTCGAACCCGCCGCTGTCGAGGGAGAAGCCGAGGTGCACGACGCCGTCGCTCGCGGCGGCGGTCGAGCGGAGGACGTCGAGGTCCTCGAGCGTGCCGCGGACGACCTCGGCTCCCGCGGCGGTGATGACGTCGGCGGACCGGTCGGACCGGGCGAGCCCGACGACTTGGTGTCCGTGGGCGAGGAGTTCGGGGACGACGGCCGAGCCGATCCAACCGGATGCTCCGGTGACGAAGACGCGCATGTGGTGCTCCTGACGAAGTGATGGGACTGCGTGCCATCACTGTACACATGATGGGACTCAGTCGCATCAGTAGGATGAGCGTCATGGGTCGATGGGCATCAGGAAGTCGTGAGCGTCTGGAGTCCGCCGCGCTCGACCTGTTCGTCGACCCCGGTTACGACGAGACGACCGTCGCGCAGATCGCGGACCGTGCCGGTCTGACGCGCAGCACGTTCTTCCGGCACTTCGCGGACAAGCGTGAGGTGGTGTTCGGGACCGAGGACACGCTCTCCGACCTGCTCGTCGCCGCGGTGTCGGAGCTGCCGACGGGGTTGTCCGTCGCCGAGTACCTGACCGCGGCGTTCACCCGGGCGGGGGAGCTGGCCTTCGCGGACGAACGGCACCGTCAGGCCTCGCAGCGACGCGTCATCGTCGCGCGGCACCCCGAGCTGCGGGAACGTGAACTGCTGAAGCGGGCCGGCATCAGCGCGGCGATGACGTCGGCGTTCGTCCGGCAGGGTGTCGACGAGCTCGGGGCCCGGCTCGGCGGGGAGTTCGGGGTGCTGGCGCTCGACGCGGCGTTCGAACGGTGGACGGACGGGAAGCCGACGGCGTCGTTCGGGGAGATCGCCGCCGACGTGGTGGGGCAGCTGACGGAGCGGGCGGGGACGCTCGGCTGAGTCCGGGTGGCTGACCGGGCGGCGGCTGACCGAGCGGGCGGCTGACCGGGTCGTGCGGGCGGCGCTCGTAGGGTGGGACGATGCCGAGTCTGGAGCGTGTCCCTGCCCTCGTGGCCACCGGTTTCCTCGCGATCCCCGTCGCGGAGGCCCTGGTCCGTCTGCCCGCCGACGTCCTGAGCCGGATCCAGGCCGCGCCGATCGACGCCGCCCTGGCCGACACGGCAGCGTTCTCGGAGGCGTACGGCTACCCGCTCGAGGGCGGTGCGAACTGCATCGTCGTCGTGGGGAAGCGCGGCGAGGACCTGACGTACGCAGCGTGCATCGTGCTGGCGTCGACGCGCCTCGACGTGAACCGCACGGTGAAGCAGCTGCTCGGGGCCCGGAAGGCGAGCTTCGCGCCGACGGACGACGCCGTCGCGATGACCGGGATGGAGCACGGCGGGATCACGCCGATCGGACTGCCGTCGTCGTGGCCCGTGTACGTCGACGCCCGCGTGGCCGAGGTGCCCGAGGTCGTCATCGGCGCGGGCGTCCGCGGGGCGAAGCTGTTCCTGCCAGGGGCCGTCCTGGCCGGGCTGCCGCACGTCGAGGTCGTCGACGGCCTCGCGACCTCGACGGTGGACTGACCGGTCCGGCTGCCCCGGCCGGTTCCGGCTGTCAGTCCTGGCGGGCCGACCACTCGCGGAACGGCAGGGTGGCGTCCTCGCTCGGCCCCTGTTCCGCGTGCAGGGTGCGCTCGTCGACGGGCTTCGCGTACTCGTCGTAGAACGTGTCGAGGGTCATCAGGCTGTTGCCGTCCTCGTAGTGCTCCGACTCCTGCTCGCGCGACGCGGCGAACACGACCCGGGCCGGCTGGGCGTAGTACAGCGCGCCGAGGCACATCGGGCACGGGTACGCGGTGACGTAGACGTCGGTGCCGCTGAGGTCGGTGATGCCCATCTCCGTTGCGAGACGGATCGCGGAGATCTCGGCGTGGGCCGTGACGTCGCCGGACTGCGCGACCTGGTTCGTCGCCTCCACCAGGACCTTGCCGTCCCGGACGACCAGACAGGCGAAGGGCTTGCCGCCCTCGCGGACGTTCTGGACGGCACGCCTGACGACGCGCTCGGTGAACCTGGTGTCGATCTCGGTGGTGCTCATGCCAGTGACGATGCCACCGGGGCCTGGACGGTCTCCGGGCGCAGTGGCCGGGCTGTCCGCGTCAGTCGCCGGCTGTCCGCGTCGGTCGTCAGTCCCCGGGCCGGATGAGGCAGAAGGGGTGCCCGGCGGGGTCGAGGTAGACACGGAAGCTCTCGATGCCGGCGTCGTCCTTCGCCGCCCCGGTCGCCGTCGCCCCGATCGCGAGGACCGCTGCTTCGCCCACGTCGAGGTCGTCCACCTTGACGTCGATGTGCATCTGCTGGGGGACGTCCTGCCCGGGCCACTCGGGCGCCCGGTAGTGCTCGACCTGCTGGAACGCGAGCAGCGGCCGGTTGCCCTCGATCGGCAGCACGACCTCGGCCCAGTCCTCGTCGAAGGCCACGACCTCGCCGCCGAGGAGTTCCGCGTAGAAGCGAGCGAGTGCACGGGTGTCCGCGCAGTCGAGGACGAGGACGTCGAAGGTGCCGATCATGCCGGTGAGGATAGTCCTCAGGCGCTTGCTGCGGACAGGGCCTTCGTGATCCGTTGCAGCGAGACCGTCTCGGCGGTGCCGAGCTCCTGCGCGAAGAGGCTGAGTCGGAACTCCTCGAGCATCCACCGGGCGTGGGCGAGCTCGGCGTGCGCGCCGACGACCGGCGGGAACGTGCCGCCGGCGTCCTCGTACCGGCCGGTCGCGACCGAGACCTCGCGCATCCAGGTGGCGTCGCGCCCGGGGTTCTGCAGGAGCTTGGTCACGCGGGCCTCGACACCCTGCAGGTACACGCGGATCCGGCGGAGGCGGTCGAGCCCGGCCACCGCGACGAACCCCGGGAACACGAGCCGTTCGAGCTGCTGCCGCATGTCGTTCAACGCGGGGAGCAGCGACATGGACGTCGCCTGCTTCATCGCGCGTTCGGCCTTCCGCTGGGCGGCGAGGACCGCGGCGACCTCGGACACGGCGGTGAACATCGTGTCGACGACCCCGGCGGACACCGAGTCCCGGACGCGCTCGAACTCGGCGCGCGTGTAGAGCAGTCCGTCGGGGTGGGCGGCGCGGATGCCGGCGTCCACCACGGCCGCGAGCACGTCGTCGAACAGCGCGGCCGTCGACGGGTACGGGCTGGCTGCGAGCGCCAGTTTCTCCTGCGAGGTCAGGTGCGACTGGATGTAGGACACGGGCGAGGGCACCGCGAGCATCACGAGTCGACGGACACCGGCGGGCATCCGCACGGAGCGGTCGCCCGGGGTCGCCAGGAGCTGCACGCCCACCGTCGCCTTCGGGCCGGAGCCCTCTTCGACCAGGGCGGGGTAGGCGCGGATGACGCCACCCGCCTGCTTGGTGTCGAGCACCTCGGGCAGGTCCGTGTCGGGCCAGGCCACGAGTCCGGAGCGCTCGAGCCGACCGGCGGGAGCAGCGTCCGCGACCCGCGCGGCCCCGCGTCGGCCGCCCTGCTGTGTCGCTCGTGCGACGCTCTCCTGCGTGCGGTCCTTGAGCTTGGTCTGCAGTGCGGTGAGGTCCTTGCCGGCCTCGACTCGGCGCCCGCGCTCGTCGACGACGGCGTAGGTCGGCAGCAGGTGCGCTGGGACCCGCGTCATGTCGAAGTCCTGCTCGGTGACCGGCACGTAGGTCATGCGCTGGATGGTCTTGGCGAGCGTGGCACGGAAGCTCTCGGTCGGCGTCGTCGGGGCGTCATCGGGGAGCTCGTCGACGATCTTCTCGGCCCAGTCCGCCGCGGGCACGACGTTCTTGCGGATCTGCTTCGGCAGCGCCTTGATGAGGGCGGTGACGAGCTCCTTGCGGAGTCCGCGGACCTGCCAGTCGAAGCCCTCCTCGCGCATCCGGGGGAGCAGCGCGAGCGGGACCTGCACGCTGACGCCGTCGTCCTCGGCGCCGGGCTCGAAGCGGTACCGGACCGCCAGGCGGTTGTCGCCGGAACGCCACTGAGTGGGGTACTCCGCGTCGTCCTCGGCAGCGGAGGCGGCGGACTCGTCGAGCAGGTCCTCGCGCCGCATGGTCAGCAGGTCGGGCTGGTCTCGACGTGTTCGGCGCCACCAGCCCTCGAAGTCGCGGGTCGTCGCGATCTCCGCCGGGATACGGGCGTCGTAGTACTCGTAGACGGTCTCGTCGTCGAGCAGGATGTCCCGGCGACGCGTCCGCTCCTCGAGCTGTTCGAGTTCCTTCCGCAGCGTGCGGTTGGCGCGGTCGAAGGCCTGTTGTGAGTCCCACTCGCCCTCCACCAGCGCATGCCGGATGAAGAGCTCGCGGGAGTGCACGGGATCGATGCGGACGTACTGCACCCGCCGACGCTGCACGATGGGCACGCCGAACAGGGTCACGCGCTCGTACGCGACGGCGGCGCCCTGCTTCTTCTCCCAGTGCGGTTCGCCGTAGGTGCGCTTGAGCAGGTCGCCGGCGAGCTGTTCCGTCCACAGCGGGTCGATGCGTGCCGCTGTCCGGGCGAACAACCGGCTGGTCTCCACGAGCTCGGCGGCCATCACGGCGTCCGGCTGCTTCTTCGCGAGCACGCTGCCGGGGAACAGCACGAACCGGGTGTTGCGGGAGCCGAGGTAGTCCCGCTTCTCGCGGTCGCGCAACCCGATCTGGCTGAGGAGTCCTGCCAGGAGCGAGCGGTGGACGGCGTCGGGGTCGTCCGTGCGGTCGTTGGCCACGTCGATGCCGACCTGCTTGGCGGCGCGGGACAGCTGGCGGTACAGGTCCTGCCACTCGCGGATGCGGAGGTAGTTGAGGAACTCGGCCTTGCACAGGCGCCGGAACGCGCTGGAGGACAGCTCGTCCTGCTTGTCCTGGATGTGGTTCCAGAGACCGAGCAGGGTGAGGAAGTCACTGGTCGGATCGGCGAACCGGGCATGCAGCTGGTCGGCGTGCGCGCGCTTCTCGAGGGGGCGCTCGCGGGGGTCCTGGATGCTGAGGGCCGACACGATCGCGATGACCTCGCGCCCGACGCCCTGCTTGCCGGCCTCGAGCACCATCCGACCGAGCCGCGGGTCGATCGGCAGGCGGGTGAGCTGCCGTCCGGACTTCGTGATCGCACCGGCGGCGTCCACCGCGCGGAGTTCGCGGAGCAGGTCGAGGCCGTCCTTCACGCCACGCGAGTCCGGCGGCTGCAGGAACGGGAAGGCCTCGATGTCGCCGAAGCCGAGACTGATCATCTGCAGGATCACGGCCGCCAGGTTCGTCCGCAGGATCTCCGGGTCGGTGAACTCCGAGCGGCGGTCGAAGTCGTCCTCCGAGTAGAGCCGGATCGCGATGCCGGCGCTGGTGCGTCCGGCGCGGCCGGAACGCTGGTTGGCGCTGGCCTGCGAGATGGCCTCGATCGGCAACCGCTGCACCTTGGCTCGCGGGGAGTACCGGGAGATGCGGGCCGTCCCGGTGTCGATCACGTACTTGATGCCGGGGACGGTCAGCGAGGTCTCGGCGACGTTGGTGGCCAGGACCACGCGACGCCGGACGCCCGGGGTGCCGCTGCGCTGGAACACCCGGTGCTGGTCGGCCGCGGACAACCGCCCGTACAGGGGCAGGACCTCGGTGCCCGGGTAGCGCTTGCCCTCGATGGCGTCCTGGGCGTCGCGGATCTCGTTCTCGCCGGACAGGAACACGAGCACGTCGCCGGGGGCTTCGCGCGCGAGTTCGTCGAGCGCGTCCGTGATGCCCGTCAGTTGGTCACGGTCGTCGGCGCTGCTGCCGGCGTCGGCCGTCCGCGAGTCGGTCTCGTCGTCGCCTTCGTCGCCTTCGTCGCCGTCATCGTCGGGCTGGTCGGCGACGAGCGGGCGGTACCGGATCTCCACCGGGTAGGTGCGCCCGGAGACCTCGATGATCGGGGCGTCGTCGAAGTGGGCCGAGAAGGACTGCGGGTCGATCGTCGCGCTCGTGATGATGAGCTTGAGGTCCGGGCGCCGGACGAGCAGCCGCTTCAGGTACCCGAGCAGGAAGTCGATCGTCAGCGAGCGCTCGTGGGCCTCGTCGATGATGATGGTGTCGTAGCGCTTGAGGTCGCGGTCGAAGTGGATCTCGTTGAGCAGGATCCCGTCGGTCATCAGCTTGACCCGGGTGTTCGCGCTGACCTTGTCGGTGAAGCGGACCTGGTACCCGACCAGGTCGCCGAGCTCGCCGCCGAGCTCCTCGGACACGCGCTCGGCGATCGTGCGGGCGGCGATCCGGCGCGGCTGGGTGTGCCCGATGTGCTTGCGGCCGAGTTCGAGACAGATCTTGGGGAGCTGGGTCGTCTTGCCGGACCCCGTGGCGCCGGCGACGATCACGACCTGGTTGTCGCGGATCGCCGCGGCGATGTCGTCCCGCCGCTGCGAGACCGGCAGCTCGGGCGGGTAGGTGATGACGAGCGGCGTGGGAGACATGAGCATTCCAGGATACCGCCCGCAGTCAGCTCGACGCGAGCTGCGCGGTCAGTTCCTCGGGTGAACGCGCCGGCAGGGCACACACGTGGTCGTGGCAGACGTACGCAGCGGGGTCGAGTGCGTCGCGGCCGTCGAGCAGCGAGAACCCCGCAGCCGACCAGGCCCGCGCCTGCTCCGGCGTGACGGCGACGACCACGGAGCCAGGGCGTCGGGCGGCGGCTGCGAGCGTCCGCAACTCGTGGAGCACCACGGGGTCCGAAGCGACCACGACGAGCTCTCGCGACGGCTGCTGCAGGCTGAGCGCCACCCCGAGGGCGTCAGCGTGGCCGAGCGGCCGCGTCGTGCCGGTGCGGGCGCGGTCGGCGACCAGACGAGCCGCGGCGGGACGGGAGCGGTCGTCGCCGGTGAGCGCACCGAGCAGTGCGCTGGCGTTCGCGAGCGCGACGGTCCCCGACCGGAGTGCGGTCTGCGGCTGCTCCCCGGTCGCGGTGCCCGAGGCAGCGAGCACCGGGTCGACCTCGAGTGCCCCCGCCACCCCGTCGTCCACCAGGGAGCGCGCGGCCGTCGCGTACCGGAGCTCTCCGGTCACGAGCGCGAGTTCGAGCAGCCCCTCCGCGAGCAGCCCCACGTCCTCGATGGTCGGTGGCGCGGTCGACGCACCCCGGGGCGTGCTCGACCGGACGACCACGTGGCCGTCCTGCACGTGGGCGGCGAGCACGGCGTCCGCGGCGGCGCGGGCGAGGTCGAGCATCTCGTCGTCCCCGTGCCGGGCACCGGCGATCGCCAGGCCCCGGATCGCGAGGCCGTTCCACCCCGTCAGGACCTGGTCGTCGAGGGGCGGCGGGTCGAAGCGCGGGCGCTCGCCGAGCGGCAGTCGGTACCACTCGCCCTCGACCCGGCGGCCGTCGATCGTCGACTCGCTGTCCTGCGCCGCGACGAAGGCGCCGTCACCACGGCGGAGGGTGTCGCGCAGGAAGTCCGCGATGCCCCGTGCCTGGTCCTGCGGGGCGATCGCGAGGAGTCCCGCGTTGTCGTAGAGCATCCGTTCGTAGTGCGGCACGCTCCAGTCGCGCTTGGTCGCGTACCGGAAGACGCCGCCGTCGGCGTCGGTGAGCTCCGACCGCGCGATCACCAGGAGCGACCGCTCGAGCAGTCCCGCCGCCTGGTCGTCACCGTCGGCGGCGACGTCGGCCAGGAACTCGAGCAACGGCGCGGAGGGGAACTTCGGAGCGCCGCCGAAACCGCCGTGGTCGGCGTCCTCACCCTGGGCGAGGGCGTCCACCACCCCTCGGATCGTGTCGACGGACGGGAGGCTCGGCTCGGCTCCGCCCCGACCGTCACCGCCGCCGTCGGTCGCCTCCGTCGTCCCCTGCCGGATCGCGGTCGCGATCGCCGACGCGTTCGCGTGGACCTCGGTGCGGCGGTCGCGCCAGGCGTCGAGCACCGCGCCGAGGACCTGGCGGAACGCCGGGTGCGCGCCCACGGGGGTCGGCGGGTAGTAGGTCCCCGCGAAGAACACGTGGGCGTCCGGGGTCATGAACGCGGTCAGCGGCCACCCGAGCTGCTCGGTGAAGGCCGCGGCCGCCGCCATCGTGCTGGCGTCGACGTCGGGACGTTCTTCACGGTCGACCTTGACCGCGACGAAGTCCTGCCGGAGCAGCTCGGCGATCTCGGGGTCGGCGAAGCTCTCCCGCGCCATCACGTGGCACCAGTGACACGTCGCGTAACCGATGGACACCAGGACCGGCACGTCGCGGGCGCGTGCCTCGGCGAAGGCGTCGGGCCCCCACTCGCGCCAGTCCACCGGGTTGTCGGCATGGAGGCGGAGGTAGGGGCTGACGGCGGAGCCGAGCCGGTTGTCGTTCATGCATCCAGCGTGCCCGCTTCCCGCTGGACGGGCCCGGCGGAGTGGCGAAGTGGGGAGAAGACGTCGTCGTCCACAGGACTCAGGCGGGGAGCCACCCCGTCAGGGACGCGAGCCGACGGGCGACGTCGGCGGGGGCCATGGAGTCGGTGTCGATCCGGGTGACCCGGTCCGGGGAAGCCGTGTCGAGCCTCCCGGCCGTCCTGGTGCTGTGCGCGAGCTGGTCCACCGGGAGTTCGCCCCCGGCACGGCGCGTGAGGCGGGCCGCCGTCGTGTCGTCCCCAGCGCGCAGGAGCACGGCGACCACGCTCGGGTCGTCACCCATCGCGGCGGTGAGCCGGTCTGCCTCGAGCACCGACACGGTGTTCGTGTAGACGAGCCGGTGGTGCCCGAGCTCCCGGTAGTTGGCCCAGAGTGCGGCGAGGTTCCGCTCGGCGAGCCGTGCCTCGGGGTGCTCGACGTGCGGAGCCGGGTACGCCAGGTCGAGGACGTCGCCCTCGATCACCGCGTGCCGGACGCCCGCAGCGCTCAGGAGGTCGTGGAGCGCCTCGGCTGCGGTCGACTTGCCGACACCGGAGCGACCGCCGACGAACAGGACCTCGGAGCGGGGCACGCGGTTCAGTCCGTGCCCATCGACAGCAGGACGAGGGCGGCGTCCTCGGGGCCGTAGTCGAACATCCGGTCCCAGAACGGGTCGGACGCCCACGGCACGTCACCGTCGACGGGGGTGCGGTGCGCGGTCTCGACGAGCCAGTCGAGCTCCGGGCCCACGGCCTGTTCGAACCGCGGCGGCTGCCAGCCGAGGGAACGAGCCGCCGTCGTGTCGAGGACGAACGGCGACGGCGACGACCACGGGGTGACGCCGACGAAGGTCGGGGCGTCGGCGTCGAGCAGCACCTCGTCGAAGCGGTGGTCCAGGTGCGCAGCGACCGTCCGGACGATCTCCAGCGCGCTCGGAGCCGTCTCGTCGGCGACGTTGAGGATCCGACGATCGGGCGCGTCCGCGACCAGGCGCACGAGCGAGGCGATGCCGCTCGCGGCCGTGGTGTGGTCGACGCCACGGCCGTGGTCGGCCAGGAGGACGCGCTCGCGGCCGTCGAGCACCCGTCGGACGACGAACCACTCGCGCGGTCGGCCGATGCCGGGGCCGTACACCTTCGACGGACGGAGCACGGTGACGGGGGACCCGTGGTCGAGCAGCAGCTGTTCGGCTGCGACCTTCGAGGCGCCGTAGCCGTCGCGGCTGGTGGGGTCAGCGTCTGCGGCGGCCACCGTCGGCTGGATCTCGGTCACGGCTCCGCCGAACACCGGCCGCTCGGGCGAGTTGGCGTGGCGGCCCTGCTCGTCGACGTAGACGGCCTTCGACGACACGAACACCGTCGAGCCGACGTCGGGCAGGTAGGGGAGGAGCTGGGCGGCATCGTCGCGGGTCATCCCGACGGTGTCGACGAGCAGGTCGGCGCCGGGGCGGAGGAGCTCGCGGAGCACGGTCGTGTCGCGGCGGTCGCCGGGGACGAACGTGGCGCCCGTGGCCGTGAGGGCGTCGGCGGCCGGACCGCCGTGGCGTGCGACGACGTCGACGTGCCAGTCGTCGCCGCCTCTGCCGGAGCTGGCCCGGAGCTCGCGGACGACGGCGGAGCCGATGCCACCGGTGCCGCCGAGGACCACTGCGCGTCTGGTGCTCATGCCGCCCAACCTAGTGGTGCGCGTCAGGACGCGATGGGCTCCGGCTCGCGGCGCCACCAGTCCGCCAACGACCCGTCGTACACCTGCACGTGGTCGTGGCCGAGGACTGTGAGCGCCAGGGCGTCCACGCACGCGGCGCTGCCCACACCGCAGTAGGTGACGATCTCGTCGGCAGCGAGCACCGGAGCGAAGACGTCGGCGAGTGCTGCGCGGCGCCGGAGGGCGTTCGAGTCCTGGTCGATGACCCGCCCGAGTGTGATCGGGGTCGTCCCCGGGACCAGCGGCGGGTGCTCGGTGCCCAGGACGGTCTCGTCCGCTGCCAGCACCAGGGCCGCGGGCTGGGAGCCGTCGACCGCGCGTTCGACCCGGCTGCGGTCGGCCCAGAGCGGGCGCTCTTCACCGGCGAAGAAGGCCTCGGCGGCGTCGACCGGGCGGTTCTTCAGGCTGCCGATGCGCACCGGGCGGCCCTCGTCCCGCCACTTGACGAATCCGCCGTCGAGCACGGCGACGTCGTCGAAGCCGAACGAGCGGAAGATCCACCACAGGCGGGCAGACCACTCGCCCACGCTGTCGTCGTAGACCACGACCGTGGAGGTGTTCGTGATGCCGAGGGCCCGGGCAGCGCGTTCGAAGTGCTCTGCCGACGGCCGCGTGAAGGGCAGGTCGGCGTCGGGCGTGGAGAAGTCCGTGACGAGGTCGGCGTACCGGGCGCCGGGGACGTGTCCGCGCTGCTCGTAGGAGTCCTGCGCGCTGCTCCAGGTCATGGTCTGACCGACCCCCGCGGTGTGTACCGAGGCGTCGAGCACGACGAGCTCGTCCGCCCCGAGGTGGTCGGCGAGCCACTGCGTCGACACGAGCGGCGAGGTCAGGACGGGGGGCATGCGTCCGACCATAATGCGCACCCCTGACGCGACCCCGAGGATGAGCAACAATCCGCAATGCGGGCGCTGCGGATCGGCTGTGGGGGAGTGGGGTGGGAGATCGGGCGTGCTCCCATTCCTCCCCGCGACTCGGAACGACAACGTCGATGTCGTACGACAGCGGTCGTGTCGTTCTGGATCGGCAGCGCGTGGGCGGCGGGCGGGCGTCGAGCTGGCGGCGGGCAAGCGGGGACGTGGCCCCCGACTCGGAACGACAACGCCGTCGTCGTACGACAGCGGTCGTGTCGTTCCGAGCGGGCGGCGAGCGGGCGGCGGGCAAGCGGCACGTGGCCCCGCGACCCGCGACCCGGAACGACAACGTCGACGTCGTACGACAGCGGTCGTGTCGTTCCGAGTCGGAAGGCATCGGCGAGGCAGCGCCCCGAGTCAGGCGCCGGGTCAACGTCGGGCGGCGGGGAACCGCCCCGGCACACGAACATCCCCCACACACGAACAGCCCGCCCGACCGGAGTCGAGCGGGCTGCCGCCGCGCGGGTGGTGCGAGCGCTAGTGCGCCGCGACCGGGACGCTGCCCGTGGCGTTCGCGCTGAGGTGCGCGAGCTTCTCGAGGCGGACGCTCTGCCGGTTGATGAGCAGCCCGCTCGCGATCGCGACGAGCACGAGCACCCCGGCCGAGATACCGAACGCCGCGTGGTAGCCGTCGAGCGTGGCCTGGGCCTGCTGCAGCTTCGTCGGGGCGGCGGACAGCCCGGAGAGGCTGTTCTTCACGACGTCGGCGAAGATCGTCGACAGCAACGCGGTGCCGATCGAGCCACCGATCTGCTGCATGGTGTTCACCGTCGCGGAGGCGACACCGGCGTCGGCGCGGGCAACCCCGGTCGTCGCGGTGTTCATCGCGGACGAGAAGATCGTGCCCATGCCGAGCCCGATGACGACCAGCGCCGGCAGGACGGTGCCCGCGTAGGAGCTGTCCAGGTCGGTGCGGAGCAGCAGCAGGAGCCCGGTCGCAGCGACGAGGCCACCGGCGAAGATCAGCACCTTCGGGCCGACGCGGGGCAGCAGGCGGCCGCCGATCTGCGTGGCCGAGATCATGATCGACAGCGGCATCGGCAGGAACGCCAGGCCCGTCTGGAGCGCCGAGAACCCGAGGGTCTGCTCGAGGTAGTAGGTCAGGAACAGGAAGATGCCGAACATGCCGATCGCCACGAGGCCGATGGCGACGAACGAACCGCCGCGGTCACGGTCCAGCACGACGCGGAGGGGCAGCAGCGGGTGTGCGACACGGGTCTCGATGAACACGAAGGCCGCGATCAGCACGACACCGACGGCGAGCATCGCGATCGTGACGGGGTCGTCCCAGCCGTTGGTCTCGGCGTTCGAGAAGCCGTAGACGACGCCGACCAGCCCGAGGGTGATCGTGACGACACCGAGGACGTCGATGCGCGGACGGTCGACCTTCGGGGGCTTCACCATGAAGACCAGCGCGCCGATGACACCGAGGACGGCGAAGACGACGTTGACGTAGAGGCACCAGCGCCACGAGGTGTACTCCGTCAGGACGCCACCGAGCAGCAGGCCGATGGCCGCGCCGGAACCCGCGATCGAGCCGAAGATGCCGAACGCACGACCGCGTTCCTTCGGGTCGCGGAAGGTCGTGGTCAGCATGCCGAGCGCAGACGGGGCCAGCAGCGCGCCGAAGGCACCCTGCAGGGCGCGGGCGGCGACGAGCAGCCCGAACGAGTCGGCGAGTCCGCCGAGCACCGAGGCGACGGCGAACCCGACGAGCCCGATGATGAAGGTGTTCTTGCGGCCGAAGAGGTCACCGAGGCGACCACCGAGCAGCAGCAGGGAGCCGAACGCGAGCGAGTACGCCGTGACGACCCACTGCCGCTGGTCCGTGCCGAACCCGAGGTCCTGCTGTGCCGAGGGGAGCGCGATGTTCACGATCGTCGCGTCGAGCACGACCATGAGCTGCGCGAGGGCGATGACCGCCAGGGTGATCCAGCGGTGGTCCTTGCGCGGTGCGGTGGCACCGGATGTCGCGGGCGCCGAACCGGTGGGTGCGGGCGCGGTCTGTTCTGCCGTCACAGCAGGCCTCCTTCGAGAAGGGGTGGAGGGTGTTCGCAGCGCGCGCCGTCGGGCACTGTATTGATGTGGTGGAACCGGATGCCAGGCATCCGGTTCCGCCTACTGTAGACCAAAACGGACGGAGTGCATCCGCTTGTTCCCAGAAAGTTCAACTACGGTCGTGGACGTGAGCACCACCGATCAGCACGCCGACCTCGAGCGGCCCCTCAGAGCCGACGCGGCACGCAACCGCGAGCTGATCCTGCAGACGGCTCGCAAGTGCTTCGCAGAACGCGGGCTCTCGGTCACGCTGAACGACATCGCGCACGAAGCCGGGGTCGGCGTCGGCACGGTCTACCGTCGTTTCGCCGACAAGGACTCCCTGATCGAGGCTCTCCTCGCCACCAAGTTCGAGGCGATGAACACCGCCGCCGAACGTGCTGCCGAGGAGATCGACCCGCGCGAATCGCTCCGCCTCTACCTCATGGGCGTGTTCGAGTTCCGCGCCAGGGACCGCGCCCTCGCCGACGCGATCATCCGCGCCGGCAAGGCACGACCGTCCATCGTGCAGGAACGCGACCGCCTCGAACGCCAGGTCACCGCGATCATCGGTCGCGCACGGGACGCCGGCGTGGTCCGCGACGGCTTCGATTATCGCGACCTGCCGATGCTCACCACCATGATCGGCTCGGTCGCCGACGCCACGCGTGCGCACGACCCGGACGCCTGGCGTCGCTACGCCAAGGTCGTCATCGACGGCGTCCTGCCCCCGACGGGTCCGGACGGCATGCTCGGCGACCCGCTCGACCGCGAGACCCTCGAGCGCGCGCTGCACGCCCAGTCCTGACCGGTCACGACACGCCGCTCACGTCGGCCCGGGCGCGCCGCCACCGGGTTCCTGACTGGTCACGACCCACCGCTCACGTCCGCTGACCGGTCGAGAACCGTCGCCTCAGGCAGGCCGAACCGACTGTTCGTGGCCCCTCGGCAATCGCGGGCGGGGTGTCGTGACCGCTCGGCACCCGCCGGACTGGAGGCTCGTGGCGGCCTGGCACCGAGCCTCCCGTCCGGTGGTGGTCCGGACCGACCCGCCAGCGCGACCAGCGCGCCTACAGCCAGCTCGGCAGCCAGTAGTGCGACCGGACGAAGTCCCACGGCAGCTGCAGCGCCGTCCACATCGGGTACCAGTACGCCGTCGCGAGCAGCACCACCCCGAGGTACACGCCGATCCACACGACGGCCTTGGTCCGACGGGGTCGTGGGTCCCTCCGTGACCCGAGCAGCACCCCGATCACGGCGGCCAGGGCCATGACCATGTAGGGCTCGAACGCGATCGTGTAGAACTGGAAGACCGTCCGGTCGACGTAGAGCAGCCACGGCAGGTAGCCGGCGCCGACGCCCATCGTGACGAAGCCGTACTCCCACCGGCGGCGCAGGACGAACAGCACCAGCAGCGCGATCACGGCGGCCACCGACGGGTACCAGATGAACGGGTTCGCGATGCCGGTGATCGCCTCGCCACAGCGCGCAGCGGCGCAGCCCGAGTCCCCGGCGTTCGTGCCGACGTAGTACATCGACGTGGGTCGCTGCATCAGCATCCAGAGCAGCGGGTTCGCCTGGTACGAGTGCGGCGTGTGCAGGCCGATGTTGAAGCCGTAGATCTCCGACTGGTAGTGCCACCAGTTCTGCAGGCTGTCAGGGACCCACGACAGGACGCCCGTCCACCGTTGTCCGCCGGACGCGATCCACTGGCGGTCCCAGCCGTCCTCCGACACGAACCAGCCGGTCCACGACACGACGTAGGTGACGGCGGCGATCGGCACGGTCAGCAGGAACGTCACCGGAGCCTGCTGCAGGAACGCGCTCGAGGACCAGAATTCGATGCCCGCCCGCTTCCGCAGCATCATGTCGACGAGCACGGAGTACACGGCGAAGAACGCCAGGAAGTACATCCCCGTCCACTTCGTGCTCGTCGCGAGCCCGAGCGCCAGACCCATCGCGAGCAGCCACGGCCGCCACCAGAGCACCGGCCCCCACAGGGTGTCGCGGCCAGCGGCGACGCGCCCGGCCACCCAGCGCTCGAGTCGCCGTTCCGTCCACCGTCGGTCGAGCAGCAGCGCGCCGAAGCCGAGCAGCACGAAGAACGTCACGATGCCGTCGAGCAGCGTCACGCGTGACATCACGATCGCCTGGCCGTCGACCGCCATGAACCCGCCCGCGAGCGTCCCGACGAGCGTCGACCGGAACAGCGACCGGGCGATCACCGCGACGAGGAACACCGTGGCGATGCCGAGCACCGCGACGGCGAAGCGCCAGCCGAAGGAGTTGTCCGGGCCGAACAGCAGCATGCCGAGTCCGACGAGGTACTTGCCGAGCGGCGGGTGCGCGATGAACTCCGCGGCACTCGTGAAGATGTCGGTCTGTCCGCTGGTGAAGCGGTCGTCGGTCGTCGGGCTCGTCTGATCGGTCGGATTCGCTGGCCAGGTGCCTTCGTAGCCCAGGTGGACGATTGACCAGCCGTCCTTGACGTAGTACGTCTCGTCGAACACCAGCGCGTGTGGTCGCCCGAGGTCGACCAAGCGCAGCAGCGCGGCGAGCACGGTGACGGCGATCGGGCCGCCCCAGCGCCACGCGGCGAGCCGCCAGCCGACCGACAGCAGCCGGCCCCACCAGTCGTCGAGACGTGACCCGCGGGGCACGTCGGGCGCAGAGGGAGGCGCGTCGGCCAGGTCCGTGGTCACCCGCACGATCCTACGGATGCGGCGCACGGGCTCGCTGCGACGACAATGGGGCTGTGATCGTGCTCGCAGCAACTCCCATCGGCAACCTCGGCGACGCGTCGCGCCGACTCGTCGAGACCCTCTCGAACGCCACCATCGTGGCCGCGGAGGACACCCGCACCGCGATCCACCTGATGCGGGCCCTCGGGATCGAGAACCGCCCGCGGCTCATCCCGCTCCACGAGCACAACGAACGGGCCCGCGCCGCCGAGGTCGTCGAGCTCGCCAGGGACGCCGACGTGGTCGTCCTGACCGACGCGGGCATGCCCGCCATCAGCGACCCGGGCTTCCCCCTCGTCGAGGCCGCCGCCGCCGCCGGCGTCACCGTGACCGCGCTCCCGGGCCCGTCCGCCGTGCTCATGGCGCTCGCCGTCTCGGGCCTGCCGACCGACCGCTTCACCTTCGAGGGCTTCCCGACGCGCAAGCAGGGGGAGCGGCGCCGGGTGTTCGAGGCCCTGGCGGGCGAGCAACGGACCATGGTCTTCTTCGAGTCGCCGCACCGGCTGGCCGACACGCTCGCCGACATGGCCGCCGCGTTCGGTGACGACCGCCGTGGCGTGGTCTGCCGCGAGCTCACGAAGCTCTACGAAGAGGTCAAGCGGGACTCGCTCGCCGGGCTCGCCGCCTGGGCAGCGGAGGGCGTCCGCGGGGAGATCTGCGTCGTCGTCGCCGGCGCCTCCGCCTCGGACGACGTCGTCTCGATCGAGGACGGCGTCCGCCTGGTCCTCGAACGCGTCGCCGCCGGCACCCGCATGAAGGAGGCCTCGGCCGCCGTCGCGGACGCGACGGGGCTCTCCAAGCGGGACCTGTACGAAGGCGCGCTCGCCGCGCGGTAGTCGCGACCAGGGCCGGACTGGAGGCTCGGTGCGGGCCCGCCACGAGCCTCCAGTCCGGGTTTTCCACAGACCGCCGCCGAGCGCGTCATCAGGTCTGGGCGCGCCCGTAGGATGGTCCGCATGTCCGACGGCTCCTCGTTCAGCATCACCACGCCGATCTTCTACGTGAACGACGTGCCCCACATCGGGCACGCCTACACCGAGGTCGCCGCTGACGTCCTCGCGCGGTGGCACCGCCAGCGCGGCGACGACACCTGGCTGCTCACGGGCACCGACGAGCACGGGCAGAAGATCCTGCGCACCGCCTCGGCGAACGACGTCTCCCCGCAGGAGTGGGCCGATCGCCTGGTCACCGACGCCTGGAAGCCGCTGCTCGGCACCGTCGACATCGCCAACGACGACTTCATCCGCACCACCGACGCCCGCCACGAGCGCGGCGTGACCGCCTTCCTGCAGAAGCTCCACGACGACGGCTACATCTACGCCGGCGAGTTCGAGGGCTTCTACTGCGTGGGGTGTGAGGAGTACAAGCAGCCGAGCGACCTGGTGCCCGGCACCGGTGCGTACGAGGGCCAGCAGGTCTGCGCGATCCACTCCATCCCGGTGGAGGTCCTGTCCGAGCGCAACTACTTCTTCCGGATGTCCGACTTCGAGCAGCGCCTGCTCGACCTGTACGAGTCGAACCCCGAGTTCATCCAGCCCGAGAGCGTCCGGAACGAGATCGTCTCCTTCGTCAAGCAGGGCCTGCGCGACCTCTCCATCTCGCGGTCGAGCTTCGACTGGGGCATCAAGATCCCGTGGGACCACGACCACGTGCTCTACGTGTGGTTCGACGCCCTGCTCAACTACGTCACGGCGCTCGGCTACGGCAGTGACGACGACGAGGCCTTCCGGCGTCTGTGGCCGAGCGTGCACATCGTCGGCAAGGACATCGCCCGGTTCCACGCGGTGATCTGGCCCGCGATGCTCATGGCCGCCGGGCTGCCGGTGCCCGAGCGCGTGTTCGGCCACGGCTGGCTGCTCGTCGGCGGCGAGAAGATGTCGAAGTCGAAGCTCACCGGCATCGCGCCGTCGGAGATCACCGACACGTTCGGGTCCGACGCCTTCCGCTACTACTTCCTCCGCGCCATCACGTTCGGGCAGGACGGCAACTTCTCGTGGGAGGACATCTCGGCGCGCTACCAAGCTGAACTCGCGAACGGGTTCGGCAACCTGGCGTCGCGCATCCTCGCGATGCTGCAGAAGTACTTCGACGGCGCCGTGCCGTCGCGGGGTGAGCTGTCCCCGTCCGACGTCGCGGTCGACGACCTCGCGCGGTCCGTCACCGAGCGTGCGGACGCGGCGATCGGAGCGTTCGCGCCGCACGACGCCATCGCCACCACGTGGGAGCTCGTCGACGCGTTGAACGGCTACATCACCGAGCAGCAGCCGTGGGCGCTGGCGAAGGACGACTCCCAGCGGGAGCGTCTCGGCACCGTGCTGACGACCGCGCTGCGCGGGCTCGGGACCGTCGCCGTGCTGGCCTCCCCGGTGATGCCGAAGGCCACCGCGAAGCTCTGGGCCTCCATCGGCGCCGGCGGCACGATCGACGAGCAGCGGGTCGACCGCGCCTTCGAGTGGCAGGGCGCCGACCAGGTCACGCCGCTCGAGTCCGGGCTCTTCCCGCGCATCGAGCAGGCGGAACAGGGCGCAGCGTGAGCGACGCGCACCTCCGCACGCGTGGCGACGCGGCGGACCCGAAGCGGGACCTGTCCTATCCGCCGCTGCCGCAGGCGCTCGTCGTGCCGGTGTACGACAACCACACGCACATGGAGATCGCGGACGGCGGCGACAACGCCCTCGACTACCGGGAGCACCTCGACCGCGCTTCGAGCGTCGGCGTCCGCGGTGTCGTGCAGGTCGGCACCGACCTCGCGACCTCGCAGTGGTCCGCGTCGATCGCCGCCCGTGAGCCCCGCGTGCTCGCGGCCGTGGCGCTGCACCCGAACGAAGCACCCGCGCTCGACGCCCAGGGACTCCTCGACGAGCACCTGGCCGGCATCGCCGAACTCGCCGCGATGCCCCGCGTCCGGGCCATCGGTGAGACCGGGCTCGACTTCTTCCGCACCGGCGACGACGGCCGCGACGCCCAGGTCCGCTCGTTCGAGGAGCACATCCGGATCGCCAAGGAGCACGACCTCGCGCTGACGATCCACGACCGTGACGCCCACGACGCCGTGGTGGAGGTCCTCGACCGCGTCGGCGCTCCGGAGAAGACCGTCTTCCACTGCTTCTCGGGCGGCCCCGACCTTGCCAGGCTCTGCGCCGAGCGCGGCTGGTACATGTCCTTCGCGGGCACGGTGACGTTCAAGAACGCCCAGCTGCTCCGCGACGCCCTGCACGTCGCACCCCGGCACCTGGTCATGGTCGAGACCGACGCGCCGTACCTGACGCCCACGCCGTTCCGCGGCCGGCCGAATGCCCCCTACCTGATCCCGCTCACCCTCCGCTCGATGGCCGAGACCCTCGGCACCGACGCCTCGATGCTCGCGGCGCAGATCGCGTCGAACACCGAGCTCGTCTACGGCGCCTGGGATGCCGAGCCGGTGACGGTGGACGAATGAGCGCCCTGCTCGGTCCCGCCGAGATCCGCGACCTCGCCACGCAGCTCGACGTCACCCCGACCAAGAAGCTCGGGCAGAACTTCGTGCACGACGCCAACACCGTCCGACGCATCGTCGTCGCGGGCGGTGTGACGGCCACGTCGCAGGTGCTCGAGGTCGGGCCGGGCCTCGGATCGCTGACGCTCGGACTGACCGAGACCGGCGCTCCCGTCACCGCGGTGGAGATCGACGGTCGGCTCGCAGCCCGGCTGCCGGCGACCGTCGCGGCCATGCAGCCCGACGCCCGGCTGACGGTCGTGCACCAGGACGCCCTCCGGCTCGCCGCGGCCGACCTCGCCGTCGCCCCGACGCACCTGGTCGCGAACCTGCCGTACAACATCTCCGTGCCCGTGCTGTTGCACCTGCTCGCGACCTTCCCGTCGATCGAGCGCTCGCTCGTCATGGTGCAGGCCGAGGTCGGGTACCGCCTCGCCGCTGACCCGGGCAGCAAGGTCTACGGTTCGCCGAGCGTCAAGGCCGCCTGGTACGGCTCGTGGCGGATCGCCGGGCAGGTCAGCCGGCAGGTGTTCTGGCCGGTGCCGAACGTCGACAGCGTCCTCGTCGGGTTCGTCCGTCATGACCCGCCGGGCGACGAGCAGCTGCGGGCGCAGGTGTTCGCGCTCGTCGACGCCGCCTTCCAGCAGCGTCGCAAGATGCTCCGGCAGGCGCTGTCCGGGCTGTTCGGCAGCAGTGCCAGCGCGTCGGAGATGCTCGAGGCCGCTGGGATCGCACCCACGGCCCGTGGTGAGGAGCTCGGCGTCGACGAGTTCGTGCGCCTCGGACGGACGGTCCTCGCGGCGGCCTAGCGCTCGTTCGCCCCGCGGCCCGTCGCTCTGGCGCCGGTGCTGGCTCCGTTCGTACGGAGCGCGGCGATCACCGCGTACGGGTCCTCGCAGCGGAACGACAGGTCTCGCTTGCCCCGGATGCGGAGCCGGACGCCGGGGCCGTTGTCCATGAGCACGCCGGTGCCGGTCCCCAGGCCGAACCGGATGCCCCAGCCTCCCCACTGTGATCCGCGCAGTTCGACGGGGACGGCTTCGGTGATGGTCGCCGGGTCGATGGTGCGGTGGTACCAGAACGGCGTCATACGGATCACGAGCGCGTCGTCGATCACCACGGACATCCGCGCGATCGCCAGGGCGACTCCGAGGCCGGCGACGATGATCATCGTGGTGATGATCACGGCGAGGTCGACGGCGTTCGGTTCGGAACCGGCGCTGGACGGTGCCATGACCAGCACCACCGCGATCGCCACACTGCCCAGGACCATGCCGATGCCGAGCAGTCGGAAGGCCATCGACGTCCCGATGTGTTCCTCGTGGTGCGCGTTCCCCATGCTCCCATCCTGGCGGAGCGCCACCTCTCCTGTCGACTCCCATGTCAAATGCAGGTACGGACGGGAGGCGTAGCGAGATGGGGCTCCGTCGCGGATAGGCTCGCGACGTGCACCGCCCGAACCGCCTGACGCTCACCATCACGCTGCTGTTCGTGCTCGCCGGTCTGGTCGTCGGCGGGATCGGGATCTCGCGGCTCCTGGCGTCCCCGGGGAGTGACGTCGCCTGGGTGTCGGTGGTGCTCGCCGTCGGGATCGTCTTCTGGGGTCTGAACTTCGCCACCCTCGGCGACGACGACCCCGAGCAGGATGACGACGATCCCGGCACGGTGTCGACGCGCACCGAGCTCCTCACCTCCGCCATGGTCGCGGCGCTCGGGTACGTCCTGCTCCGGACGAGTTCGGACGTCCCACCGCTGCTGTGCCTGCTCGCGGTCGTGGTCGTCGTGGGCCTCGGCATGGCGGAGCGCATCCTCCGACGGCGCCGACGGCAGAGCCCGTCCGAGGGCTGATCGACGGGCTGCACGGTGCGAGCCCCCCTCGTCCCGTGTGACCTTGACCACCCCGTGCGGGCCGACAGCCGCGCACGAGGTGGCCAACCTCGCACCGAGCGCCTGCCGGCCGGCACCGAGCCCCCGCCGGCTCGCACCGAGCAGACGAGCCACCCGCCTCAGTGCGCCGCGAGCATCTCGATGAGCTGCTGCTGCGTGCCGTCGCGCTCGGCCCACCGGAGCGGCAGTACGTTCTGCACGAGGATCTCCGGCGACGCCCCGGACGACAGCAGCGCGACGACCTCGTCCAGGTACGCCGACAGCGGCATCCCGCCGAAGTCCACGCCCTCGCCCTGCAGGTCGGTCGCGACCGCCGGCGGCACGAGCTCGAGCACGGACACCGGGGAGCCCACGAGCTGCTGCCGGAGCGACAGCGTGTACGAGTGCACGGCGGCCTTCATCGCGTTGTAGGTCGGGGTCGCGGCGAGCGGCGTGAAGGCCAGCCCGGAGGAGACGGTCATGACGGTGGCGGCCGGCTGCGCGAGCAGGTGCGGCAGGAACGCGTCGACGAGCCGCACGGTGCCGAGGAAGTTCGTCGTCACGGTGGCCTCGGCGTCCGCCAGGTGGGCCGACGACCGCAGGTCCTCCTGGCGCATGATCCCCGACATGGTGACGATGGTGTCGAGCGCCGGGTACGCCTCGGTGACGGAGGCCGCAGCGGCGGTGATCGAGGCCGGGTCGTCGACGTCGAGCTGCACGGTGCCGAACCCGTGCTCGGCGGCGAGGGAGTCGAGCAGCGACTGGCGGCGCCCGCCGATGACGACGGTGCTGCCGGCCTGCTGCAGGCGGAGGGCGAGCCCGAGGCCGATGCCCGAGGTCGCGCCGGAGATGAAGACGGTTGCGTTCGTGATGTCCATGACGACCACGATGCCCGGCCGCGCACCGGCCATCCAGAGGCCGGACATCGGGGGACCGCCGGTCCCTGGCACCGACGGGCGCCGCGCAGCAGACTGATGCGCATGGACCGTCCCGAACTCGCCGACTTCCTCCGCCGTCGCCGGGAGCTCCTGCGCCCGGAGGACGTCGGGCTCGGCACGGGGGCCCGTCGGCGCACGCCCGGGCTCCGCCGCGAGGAGGTCGCCGCCCTCGCCGGGATGTCGGCCGACTACTACACGCGCCTCGAACAGCAGCGGGGCCCGCAGCCGTCCGAGCAGATGGTCGTCGCGATCGCCCGCGCGCTCCGGTGCAGCCTCGACGAGCGCGACCACCTGCTCCGGCTCGCCGGCCACAACGCCCCGGTGCGTGTCCACCGCTCGGACCACGTCGACCCGGCGATCCTCCGCGTGCTCGACCGCCTCGAGGACACGCCCGCCATCGTCGTCAGCGACCTCGGCGAGACCCTCGTGGAGAACCGGCTCGGCGCTGCGCTCCTCGGCAGCACGGTCGGTCTGACCGGCAACGAGCGCTACCAGCCGTGGCGCTGGTTCATGACCGACACCGAACCCGCCCGGTACGCGCCGGAACAGCACGAGCGCCTCGCCCGTGCCCAGGTCGCCGCGCTCCGTGCCGCGGTCGGCGCAGCGGGCCCCGGCGACCGTCGGGCAGCCGCTCTCGTCACTGACCTCAGTGCGCACAGCGAGGCGTTCCGCGCACTCTGGGCGCTGCACGAGGTCGGCAGTCGGTGGGAGGACCACAAGACCTTCGTTCACCCGGAGCTCGGGCGGATCACCGTCGACTGCCAGGTCCTGCACACGTCGAACCAGGCGCAGGCGCTCCTGCTCTTCACGGCACCAGCCGGCAGCGAGGACGCCCAGAAGCTCGAGCTGCTGGGCGTCGTCGGCGCCCAGGTCTTCTCCGAGTAGCGCCACGTCACACACCTGGCACCCGCCGACCGACCGTGCCTAGGGTGGACGCGTGAGCACTCCGCGCGTGTACGTCATCCACGAGAACCCCGAGTGGTTCCCGCCGCTCGCCGCCGCCTTCGAGGCCGAGGGCGTCCCGGTCGAGGAGATCCTCCTGACCGAGGGGCAGATCGACCTCGGCGCCGAGCCCGAGCCCGGCGTCTACTGGTCGAGGATGTCCGCGAGCTCCCACACCCGCGGGCACGAGCACAGCAAGGAGTACACCCGCGCGGTGCTCGGCTGGCTCGAACGAGCTGGTCGCCAGGTCGTCGGCGGCAGCCACGTGCTCGAGCTCGAGGTCTCGAAGGTCGCCCAGCACGGGCTCCTGCAGCAGGCCGGGTTCGACGTCCCGCGCACCACGGCCGTGTTCGGCACGACGACGCTCAAGCAGGCCGCCCGGACCTTCACCGACGGCCAGGACGTCCCCTTCATCACGAAGCACAACCAGGGCGGCAAGGGCCTCGGCGTCCGTCGGTTCGACTCGCTCGCCGAGTTCGACGCCTACGTCGACAGCCCCGAGTTCGAGGCCCCTGTCGACGGCATCACCCTGCTGCAGGAGTACCTGACGGCGCGCGAGCCCTTCATCACCCGCGTCGAGTTCGTCGGCGGCGAGTTCGTCTACGCCGTCCGCGTCGACACCAGCGCCGGCAGCTTCGAGCTCTGCCCCGCCGACGCGTGCGAGGTGCCGCAGGTCATCGCGGGAGCCGTCTGCGACGTCCCGGGCACCGAGACCGCGGGTGCCCCGCCCGCCTTCAGCGTCCGCACCGAGGTCACGGCCGCCCACCCCCTCGTGCAGCAGCTCCGCACGTTCCTGGCCGACCAGCGCGTCACGATCGCGGGTGTCGAGTTCATGGAGACGACCGACGGACGGACCGTGGTCTACGACATCAACACGAACACGAACTACAACCCCGCCGTCGAGGACGCGGCGCCGGCCTCCGGCCCGCGCTCCATCGCCCGGTACCTCGGTGGCCTCCTGGACGCCGAGTACCAGCCCGCACCAGCGGGCGCAGCGGCGCACGTCTGACCTGACCACCCACCGGACGGGAGGCCCGGCTCGCCACCGGCACCGAGCCTCCCGTCCGTCTCCGCTCACCACCTGAGGAACCCACCACCGTGCGATTCGGATACTGGACCCCGCTCTTCGGCGGCTGGCTGCGCAACGTCGACGACGAGCAGATGCCGGTCACCTTCGACTACGTCAAGCGGCTGGCGCAGCGCGCCGAGCAGATCGGGTTCGACCTGACGCTCGTGCCGGAGCTCAACCTCAACGACATCAAGGGCGTTGCGGCACCGAGCCTGGAGGCCTGGGCGCTCGCCGCAGCCATCGCGGCGACGACCGACCGGCTCGAGATCATGGCGGCGATGCGGCCGGGCTACCACCTGCCCGCCGTGACGGCGAAGCAGGCGGCGACGATCGACGACATCTCGGGCGGTCGCTTCACGTTCAACGTGGTGAGCGCCTGGTGGGCGGAGGAGGCCCGCCAGTACGGCGGCATCTTCTCCGAGCACGACGACCGCTACAAGCGCACGGCGGAGTTCGTCGAGGTCATGAAGGGGCTGTGGCGCGAGACGCCGTACTCGTTCCACGGCGAGTACTACGACGTCGAGAACGCGCACCTGGAGCCGAAGCCGCGCGTCACCCCGCGCATCTACGCTGGCGGCGAGAGCGAGGCCGGCAAGGCGAGCATCACGCACTACGCCGACGCCTACGTCACCCACGGCGGGACCGTCGAGGAACTCCGGGCGAAGATCGCCGAGATGCGCCAGCGTCGCGAGGACGCCGGGCTGCCGCCGTTCGAGGCGTTCGGCATGGCCGCGTACGCGATCGTCCGCGAGACCGAGGAAGAGGCCCAGGCCGAGCTGGCGCGGGTCACCGACGTGCAGCACGGCAAGGCCTACGAGTCGTACCAGGACTTCATCTCGAAGTCGCAGCTGGAGCACGTGCCCTCGCTCGAGGACTACTCCGTGTCGAACCGGGGGCTGCGGCCGCAGTTCGTCGGGACGCCGGAGCAGGTCGCGGCACGGATCCGGGAGTACGAGGACGCGGGCGTCGACACCCTGTTGCTGCAGTTCTCGCCGCAGCTGGAGGAGATGGAGCGCTTCGGCGAGCAGGTCATCCCGCTCGTGCGGGCGTCGGTGCCGTCGTCCGTCGCGGCAGGGCTGGTGTCCTGATGGCGGTCGAGGACGGCTGGGCCTTCGAGACCCGGCAGATCCGTGCCGGGTTCAAGTCCGACCCTGGCTTCGGCGGGAACGTGCCGCCCATCGCCCAGACCGCAGCGTTCGTCTACCCGTCGGGGGAGGACGCCGCCGACCGGTTCCTGCTGAACGCGCCGGGGCACACCTACTCGCGGGTGAACAACCCGTCGGCAGCCGCGCTCGAGCGTCGGATCGCCGACCTCGAGGGCGGGGTGGCCGCCCTCGCGCTCGCGTCCGGGCAGGCGGCGACGTCGCTCGCGGTGCTCGGGCTCGCCCGCGCCGGTGACCACATCGTGTCGAGCGCGTCGCTGTACGGGGCGACCTACACGCTGTTCGCGTCGACGCTGAAGGACCTCGGCATCGCGTTCACGTTCGTGCAGGACCCCACCGACCTGTCGGAGTGGGCCGCAGCGGTGCGTCCGGAGACCCGCGCGTTCTTCGGGGAGTCGATCCCGAACCCGCGCGGGGACGTCCTCGACTTCGCCGGGGTGTCCGGGGTCGCACACGACGCCGGGGTCCCGCTCATCGTCGACAACACCATCGCAACGCCGTACCTGGTCCGACCGATCGAGCACGGTGCGGACATCGTCGTGCACTCGGCGACGAAGTACCTGGCCGGACACGGCAGCGCGATCGCCGGGCTCATCGTCGACGGCGGCACGTTCGACTGGGCGGCGTACCCGGCGAAGTACCCGCAGCTCGCGACGACCGAGCACTCGGGGTTCTCGGGTACGAACTTCGCGGAGAAGTTCGGACGGCGAGCGTTCATCCAGCGCACCCGGTCGAAGCTGTCGGCGGACCTCGGGCCCGCGATCGCCCCGTTCAACGCCTTCCTCGTGCTGCAGGGCATCCAGACCCTGTCGCTCCGGATGGACCGGCACGTGCAGAACGCCGCCACGGTGGCCGCGTGGCTGGACGCCCACGCCCAGGTCGAGCACGTGCACTACGCCGGCCTGCCGGGCTCCCCGTGGCACCACCTGCAGCAGCGGTACGTACCGAAGGGGCCGTCGGCGGTGCTGGCGTTCGACCTGGCCGGTGGCGTCGAGGCCGGGCGTCGGTTCGTCGCGGCCCTGGAGCTGTTCGACCACGTGTCGAACATCGGAGACGTCCGGTCGCTCGTCGTGCACCCGGCGTCGACGACCCACGTGCAGATGACCCCGTCGGAGCGGGCCTCCGCGGGGGTGGGCGAGGGACTCATCCGGCTGTCGATCGGCCTGGAGCACCCGGACGACATCCTGGCGGACCTGGCGCGGGGGTTCGCGGCTGCCTCGTGAGCTGCCGCCTCGTGAGCGGGCGGAGAGCAGCGGGACCGGAGCGGGATAGGTTGGACACATGACCTCGCTGGCGGCACCGACCCGCGTTCGGACGCGCGCTCCCGGCAAGATCAACGTGTTCCTCTCCGTCGGTGCCCTGCAGGACGACGGCTACCACGACGTGGCGACGGCGTACCAGGCCGTGTCCCTGTTCGAGGACGTCGTCGCGGAACAGGCCGACGACTTCAGCGTGACCTTCACCGGCTCCGTGGACACCACGGGCGTCCCGGTCGACGGCACGAACCTGGCGATCCGGGCGGCGCGGCTCGTCGCGGAGACCGCCGGGTACTCGGGCGGCGTGCGGCTGACGATCGACAAGCGGGTGCCCGTCGCCGGCGGCATGGGTGGCGGCTCGGCGGACGCGGCGGCGACGCTCCTGGCGGTCGACACGCTGTGGGGCACCGCCCTTGGCCGCGACGAGCTCCTGCGGCTGGCGGCCGAGCTCGGGGCGGACGTGCCGTTCGCCTTCGCCGGCGGGACCGCGGTGGGCACCGGGCGCGGCGACGAGCTGAGCCCCGCGCTGGCCAAGGGCGAGTTCCAGTGGGTGCTCGCGCTCAGCGACGACGGACTCTCCACGCCGGCCGTGTACCGCGCGCTCGACGAACACCGCGAGCGCTACCGTGCCGACATCGCGCCGGCACCCTCGACGCCCGTGGTCGAGTCGAACGTGCTGCAGGCCCTGCGTGCTGGCGACCCGGACCTGCTCGCCGACTGCCTGCACAACGACCTGCAGGCGCCGGCGATGCACCTCCAGCCTGGGCTCGCCGCCACGCTCGAGGTCGGGGAGCGCTCCGGTGCCCTCGCCGGGCTGGTGTCCGGGAGTGGGCCGACGGTCGCGTTCCTGGTCGCCGACATCGACGCCGCGCTCGAGGTCCAGGTCGCGCTGAGCGCCGCCGGGCTCGTCGCGGTCCGTGCCACCGGCCCGGTGCACGGCGCGCGCGTGGTCCACTGACGCGTCCGCCGCGCGCGCTCGCTCGCGCCGCGGGCGCCGCGCGCGCCGAGTCTCGGTGCCACGGACATCGTGCGCGCTCCTGACTACGCAGGTCATCCGCGGGGGCGAGACTCGATCTCGCGCAGACGGGCCCGCGGCGGGCCCGCCGGGCTCAGTCGGCCAGGCGCTGGAACAGGACGTGGTCCTGCCACTCGCCGGCGATCCGCAGGTACCGCGGCGCGTAGCCGTAGCGCTCGAAGCCGTTGTTCGCGAGGACCCGCTGCGACCGCTCGTTGTGGGGGAGCGTGCCGGCCTCCACCCGGTGCAGCCCGAGCCGGTCGAAGGCCATCCGGGTCGCGAGTCCGACCGCTGCCGTCGCGGCACCGTTGCCCGCGGCGTCCTCGGACACCCAGTAGCCGAGGGTGGCGGAGCAGAACGCCCCCATCACGATCGAGTTGAGGTTGATCCGACCGACGACGACCCCGTCGGTGGTGATCACGAGCGGCATCATCACGCCCTGCTGTCGCCGCCGGACCGCCGACTGGATCTCAGCACGCTGGCCGTCGACCGTGAAGAAGGTCTCGGGACGGACCGGGTCCCACGGGGCGAGCCAGGCGCGGTTCCGAGCGAGGAGGTCACCGAGCCGTTCGGCGTCGGCGGGCTCGATCGGTCGGACGTCGTGCTGCATGACGGCAGCATGGCACACCGCCCGTCCACGACCTCGGAGGTCAGCGGACGCGGACGTACTCCGTCATGATGACCGTCCCGGTCTTCCAGCGCTGCTCGGCCACGAAGCCGTGCTGCTCGAGCACCTCGGTGGTCTTCGGTTCCTTGTTGCGGGAGGTCCCGCCGACGAACCAGACGGTGTCGATGTCCCCGAGCCGTGCGGGCACCGTCGTGGCGACGTCGCCGGTGCGGTTCCACAGCACGCCGGTCTCGGCGCCGTTCTTCCGGACGCCCAGGTCGGTCATGCCGGTGAACGCCCAGGGGTACGAGATCCGGATGATGTCCGCCGTGGCGCCGGGGTGCCCGTAGACGCTGCCGAACACGACGCCTTCGTCGGCGTCCGGACGGGCGTCCCGCGCGGTGGCGATGATCGAGGCTGCCTTGGCCCAGGTCGAGTCCTGCTTCGCCATCGGCTGCTTGACCGCGATGCCCGCGGGGATCGACAGGACGAGGAGGAACGCCACGGACCCCGCGAGCCACGCCTTCGGGCGCAGGAGCGTGACCGCGAGGGCGATGAGGATCGCGACGAAGGGCAGGCTCAGCGTGGCGTACTTCGGCGAGTACAGGTGCTCACCCAGCGCCGTGGCACCGACGAGCGCCGCGGTGGGGACGACCATGAGCGGGAGCGCGACCCGGACGGCCTGCATCCGGAAGAGGGCCCGGACGGTGGGGGAGGGACGACGTGCCTGGATGACCGCAGCCACGACGCCGACGGCCATCAGCGTCCAGGCGACGGCGGCTGTCGCGTCGTCTGCGCCGAACCACGCCGTGGCGAAGACCTGCGCGATGGTGCGGTCGCCGACGGGCGCGATCCACCCGACCTGCTTGGACTGCGACACGACCGCGAGCACGAACGGCGAGGCGATGAAGGCAGCGGCAGCGGCAGCGATGCCCCAGCGCACGAGTGCACGACCCGGGACGAGCGGTGGAGCGAGGACGGTGCGCACCGACATGTTGGCTCGGCGGATCTCGGACCGGCGCGCGAGCACGGTCCAGAGCAGGACGACGGCGTGTGCGACGACGGCGAGCGACAGGTAGACGTTGAACGTGACCGCCACCAGGGCGAGCGCCCCGTAGGCGATCCACCAGCGGGTGGCGTGGTGTCGCGACCGCGTGCGACGCACGGCGGTGAGTCCGACCAGGGTCAGGCACACCGACAGCGTGGTGATCGTGGCGTAGGGACGGCCCTCGGACCCGGCCCACTGCACGCGGGGCAGGGCGAGGAAGACGAGGCCGGCGACGATGCCGAGCCGCCGACCGCCGAGGCGCCGACCGAGTGCCACGACGAGGGCCGCGGCGACGCCGATCGCGAGCGCGCTGGGGAAGCGGAGGGTGAACGGCGTGTAGCCGACGAGCCAGAACCACGCGTGCATGAGGGCGTAGTACAGGCCGTGGACGGCGTCGACGGAGTGCAGCTCGGCCCAGAGCTGGGCCCAGGACCGCTGGGCGCTCGTGACCGTGGCGGCCTCGTCGTACCAGAGTGACGGCACCCACGAGAAGGCCGCGGTGACCAGGACGGCCAGGGCGCCGATGGTGAGCTCCGGCGTCCGCACGACGGCCAGGCCGATCGCGCCGGACACGCCGCGCAGCCGGGTCCGCACCTCGGGAGCGGACACCTGGCGGGGCACGCCGATGGTGCCGGTACGCGGGGAACTCACGGGGCCGACGGTAGCGGCGGCCCCTGGGCGGCGACCCGACGGTCTACCCCGTGCTCCTGAGAATGTCACATTGTGGTTCGGAGCCCTCCCCGAGATCGACGGGTCCACCCGAGGGGTGTCGCACCCGGCAGAACCGCTAGCATCCGGGGATGAGTCGGTTGCGGGTCAGGGACGCGGCGCAGTACCTCGGGGTGAGCGACGACACGGTCCGGCGCCTCGTGGACGCCGGGACGTTCTCGCGTCTTTCGGACGACGCCGGTCGCGCGGTGGTCGACGGACGCGAACTCGCCGTGCACGCGAAGGCCCACGGCGGAGCGCTGCCGGACCCGTCGTCGTCCGTCAGGAGCTCGGCGCGCAACCGCTTCGTGGGGATCGTGACCGAGGTCGTCGCGGACACCGTGATGGCGCAGGTCGAACTGCAGTGCGGGCCCCACCGGGTCGTCTCGCTCATGAGTGCCGAGGCCGTCCGCGACCTCGGGCTCGAGGTCGGGTCGGTGGCCGTCGCCTCGGTCAAGGCCACGATGGTGACGGTGGAGACCCCCGATGACGACGACTGACGACACGGCCCCGCCCACGCCAGGCGCGGTCCCGCGCACGCCAGGCACGGCCCCGCTCACGCCGGCTCCGGCTCCGGCCCCGCTGACCCCGTCCCGCCGCCGCCTGGGCTCCCGCACGGCCGCCCTCGACGCCGGCGGTGACCGCACCCTCGAGCGACTCGCGGCCGCCCGGGTCCTCGTCGTCGGCGCCGGCGGCCTCGGTGCCCCGGTCGTCGCGTACCTCGCGGGCAGCGGCATCGCCCGCCTGACGATCGTCGACCCCGACGTCGTCGACCCGTCGAACCTCGCCCGGCAGACGCTCTTCACCGCGGCGGACGTCGGGCGTCCCAAGGCCCAGGTCGCCGCCGAGCGCGCCGCGGCCGTCGACCCCGAGTGCCAGGTCGACGCCGTCGTCGAGCGCTTCCACGCCGGGCTCGTCGCCGGGCACGACGTGGTCGTCGACGCCGCCGACTCACTCCTGGTCACCCGGGCCGTCTCGGACGCCTGCGCCGAGGAGCACGTCCCGTTCGTCTGGGGGAGTGCCCTCGGGTACGACGGGCAGGTCACCGTGTTCGACGACCGGGTCGTCGACTTCCACGACCTGCACCCGGACGTCCAGCCGGACGAGGGCTCGTGCGCGCTCGACGGTGTCCTGCCCGCGCTCTGCGGTGCGGTCGGCTCCGTGATGGCCGCGCAGGTCACGGCCCTGGTCGCCGGCCTCGGTGAGCCCCTGCTCGGACGTGTGCTCAGCGTCGACGCTCGTCGGTGGCGCTGGACCGAGAGCCCGCTCCGCCGCGGACCTGCGTCCCGTCGTCCCGCGCAGCACCTGCCCACCGACGACACCGTGCTCACTCGGATCGCCCCGTCCGCGCTCGCCGCCCGGATCGCCGACCCGGCGGACGACGTGCTCGTCGTCGACGTCCGGACGCCGGCGGAGCGCGCGCAGGGTGTCGTGCCGGGCGCCGTGTCGCCGGAGGACCTGCCGGCGGACGACGGGCGCGAGGTCGTCGTGGTGTGCGCCCGCGGACCCCGGGCCGTCGCCTGGGCCACTGAGGCGACCGCGTCCGGCCGCACCGCGGTGGTGCTCGACGGCGGCATGCAGGCGTGGGAACGCGAGGGCCTCCCCACCATCTGAGGCGCACCTGCGGCTAAGTTGGAGTCGTCGAGGCGCGCCTGCGTCCAGAGGAGGCGCACCGTGCTCACCAGGACCACCACCACGGTCGCCGTCACGGCGGCCACCCTGGCGCTGCTCACCGGGTGCAGCGCGAACCAGGCGCCGAGCACGAGCACGAGCAGCAGCACGAGCCAGACGACCGGCAGCCCGACCGGCAGCCCGACCGGCAGCCCGACCGGCACGATCACGGTCTTCGCCGCCGCGAGCCTGCAGCAGACGTTCACCACGCTCGGGAAGGACTACGAGCGGGCTCACCCCGGCACGACGGTGCGGTTCTCGTTCGCCGGCTCGAGCGACCTCGTCACGCAGATCCAGAACGGCGCCCCCGCCGACGTGTTCGCCAGCGCCGACGAGCCGAACATGCGGAAGCTCACCGCCGCCGACCTGATCGACGGCAGCGCCGAGCCCTTCGCGACGAACACCCTGCAGATCGCCGTCGCCCCCGGCAACCCGGAGCGCATCCACGACCTCGACGACCTGACCGCCCCCGGCCTGCAGGTCGTCACGTGCGCCGCCCCCGTGCCGTGCGGCGCGGCGACGAAGCAGGTGGAGCAGGCAGCCGGCGTGACGCTGCGCCCGGTCAGCGAGGAGCAGTCGGTCACCGACGTCCTCGGCAAGGTCGCGTCCGGTCAGGCCGACGCGGGCCTGGTCTACGTCACGGACGTCCGCGGGTCGGGCGGCAAGGTCGACGGGGTCCCCTTCGACGCGGCACGACGGGCGGTGAACACGGACCCGATCGGCGTCGTGCACGGCACAGCGAACGCCGATCTCGCCCGGTCGTTCAGCGCGTACGTCCGATCGGACGATGGACAGCAGGTCCTGGCTGATGCAGGGTTCGGCACCCCGTGAGCACGGCGACCGCCCCGTGAGGACCCCCTGGTGGCTCCCCGTCCCCGCAGTCCTCGGCGGCCTGTTCGTCGTCGTGCCCGTCCTCGCGATGGTCGGCCGGGTCCAGTGGGGGTCCTTCGCCACGCTCGTCACGTCCCCGGCCTCGCTGACCGCGCTCGGCCTCAGCCTCGGCACCGCCGCCGCCGCGACGGGCATCGCCTTCGTCCTCGGCCTGCCGCTCGCGGTCGTGTTCTCGCGCGTCCGCTCCCGCTGGGTCGGCGTGGCCCGGGCCGTCGTCCTGCTGCCGCTCGTGCTCCCGCCCGTCGTGGGCGGGCTCGCGTTGCTCGCGGCGTTCGGGAGGCTCGGACCCCTGGGCGGCTTCCTCGACGCGCACGGCGTCCGGATCGCCTTCACCACCGCCGCGGTCGTGGTGGCGCAGACGTTCGTCGCGATGCCGTTCCTGGTCACGTCCGTCGAGGGTGCCCTCCGCACCAGCGGCGACCGGTACGAGCGGGTCGCAGCGACCCTCGGCGCGAGTCCCACCCGCGTCCTGGTCACCGTCACGCTCCCACGGGCCCTCCCCGGCATCGTCTCGGGCCTGGTGCTGTGCTTCGCCCGGGCGCTCGGCGAGTTCGGTGCCACGCTGACCTTCGCTGGCAGCCTGCAGGGGGTCACGAGGACCCTGCCGCTCGAGATCTACCTGCAGCGCGAGGTCGACCCGGACACCGCGATCGCCCTGGCGCTGGTCCTCGTGGTGGTCGCGGTCGTCGTCATCGGCGCGACCTCCGTCCGCTCCGGACTCCGGCCGGTGGCGGCATGAGCGGTCTGCGCGCCCACGTCGTCCTGCGGGACCGCGACCTCGACGTCACGCTCGAGGTCGGGCCCGACGAGTGCCTCGCCGTCATCGGACCGAACGGCGCCGGCAAGTCCTCCGTCGTCGAGGCCGTCGCTGGCCTCGTCCGCCTCGACGCGGGCGCCGTGTCCATCGACGGCCGCACCGTCGACGACGGACGACACCACGTGCCGTCCCACCGTCGCCGGGTCGGCCTGGTCGGACAGCGCCCGGACCTCTTCCCACACCTGTCGGTCGCCGACAACGTCGCCTACGGTCCGCGCGCCTCCGGTGTGCACGGACGGGAGGCCCGGCTCCGCTCCGACGCGGCCCTGACGGTCGTCGACGCGCTCGCCCTGGCACCGCGCGACCCCGGCTCCCTGTCGGGCGGGCAGGCGCAGCGGGTCGCGATCGCACGGGCCCTCGCCGCGGACCCGGCCGTGCTGCTGCTCGACGAACCGACCTCGGCACTCGACGTCGAGGCCCGCGAGCACGTCCGCGCGGCCCTCGCCACCGCGGTCTCCGGCCGGCCGACGGTCCTCGTCACGCACGACCCGATCGAGGTCGTCGCGCTCGCGTCCCGCGTGGTGGTGCTCGAGCACGGCCGCGTGGTCGAGACCGGCACCACCGCCGAGGTCCTCGGCCGTCCGACCAGCGCCTTCGGGGCCGCGTTCTCCGGGCTCGCGCTCGTCCCGGGGACGGCCACGGCGACCGGGATCGCGCTCGACGGCGGGGGCGAGCTGGTGTCGGGGACCGGCACCGAGCCTCCCGGCCGGACGGTCTTGGCCGCGTACCACCCGACGGCCGCCGTCGTCACGCGGGACGGCGACGGGGTGGTGCGCCGGGTGCGCGCGGTCGAGCCGCAGGACGGACTGGTCCGCGTCCGGGCCGGTGAGCTCGTCGCCGACGTGACCGTGGCCCAGGCGGCCCGGCTCGGACTGGCGAGCGGTGACACCGTGCGGATCGCGGTGCGGCCGGACGAGGTGGACGTCTACGCCCCACGTCGCTGAGCCGGACGCGTCGGTGAGCCGGACGAGTCGGTGAGCCGGACGCGTCGGTGAGCCGGACGCGTCGGTGGGAGGATTGCCCGATGACTTCGAGGATCCTCCGGGCCTGGCCGGTCGGTACGCCGATCGTCGCCGCCCTCGTGCTCGTGCCGGCGTTCATCATGCACGACCTCGGCACGGTGGCGGTCGTCGTCGTCGCCGTTGTGCTCGCGGGTACGATCCTCGCCGCGGTGCACCACGCCGAGGTCGTCGCGCACCGGGTGGGCGAGCCGTTCGGGTCGCTCGTGCTCGCCGTCGCTGTCACGGTGATCGAGGTCGCGCTCATCATCACGCTGTCGAGCTCCGGCGGGCCGAAGGCCGAGACGCTCGCGCGGGACACCGTGTTCTCCGCGGTGATGATCACGATGAACGGGCTCGTCGGGCTCGCGATCCTGATCGGGACGCTGCGGCACAACACCGTGCGCTTCAACCAGGAGGGCGCCTCGGCCGCCACGATGACCGTCGCGGCGCTGGCGGTGCTGACGCTCGTGCTGCCGACGTTCACCACCGGCACCGACGACTCGTCGTTCACGACGGCGCAGCTCGTCTTCGTGGCGCTGGCGTCCCTGGCGCTCTACGGCCTGTTCGTGGTGACGCAGACCGTGGCGCACCGGGACTTCTTCCTGCCGGTGAACAAGGCGGGCGGGGTGCTCGCCGAGTCCGAGGACGCCCACGCCGAGCGGCCCTCCGGCCGTGCGACGCTGACCTCGCTCGGGCTGCTGCTCCTGGCGCTCGTCGCCGTGGTCGGGCTCGCGAAGGTGGAGTCGCCCGCGATCGAGGCCGGCGTCGCCGCGGTCGGCTTCCCGCCCTCGTTCGTCGGTGTCGTCATCGCGCTGCTGATCCTGCTGCCCGAGGGGATCGCCGCGTCGAAGGCGGCCGCGCGCAACCGCGTCCAGACGAGCCTGAACCTGGCGATGGGGTCCGCCATGGCATCGATCGGCCTGACGATCCCGGCGATCGCCGTCGCGTCGTTCTTCACCGACGGGGTGCTGCTGCTCGGGCTGGGGTCGGCGCAGATCGTGCTGCTCGCGCTGACGATCGTCGCCGCGGTGCTCACCGTGCTGCCCGGTCGTGCGACGCGGCTGCAGGGGGGCGTGCACCTGGTGATCTTCGCCGCGTTCATCGTCCTGTCGGTGAGCCCGTAGGGCGCCGCGGCGCGGGGCGCGGCGCTCCGGCTCGCGCGTGGTGCGAGGTTGACCACGTGGTGCGGGGTCGTACACGCGCACGGGGTGGTCAACCTCGCACCGGCTGAGGGAACGCGCACGGTGCGTGGTCGCTGGGCCTGCCGGAACCTCGCACGGGCCGAGGGAACGCGCACGGTGCGAGCCGGGGCAGCGCCCGTCAGCCGCCGGCGAAGGGCGGCATCACGTCGACCAGCCCGACCCCGGCGAGCGAGGTCGACCGGTCACGGGTGGTGACGCCGTCGACCAGGTACGAGCACCGCTCCTGCAGCGACGCCCACCGCTCGGCGTCGACCGCCGCCACGCTGCCCAGGGCCTCGGCGAGGGTCGAGGCGTCGGAGGTGATCTCGTCCGTGCCGACCGCAGCCCGTGCAGCGGCGAAGAACCGGATCGTGGTCATCGTCATCCTCCGATCGCCGACATGCCCCGCGCCGGGTGCACCATGCCGTCCTGGTCGTCGCCGTGGTCGCGCGGCTTCGCCCACATCGCGAGCCGCCAGGCGTCGAGGACCTCGGCGTCCGAGGCCCCGGCGCGCATCGGCCCGAGCAGGTCGGACTCCTCGTCGGAGAACAGGCAGCTGCGGACGTGGCCCTCGGCGGTCAGGCGCGTGCGGGTGCAGTCGGCGCAGAACGACTCGGTGACGCTGGCGATGATGCCGACGGTGCCGAGGTCCTGCCCGGTGGTCCGCGAGACGACCCGGAAGCGCTCGGCCGGAGCCCCGTCGCGCGGCGCGGTGTCCGGCGTCAGGACGTACTGCTCGCTGAGGAGCTCGCGGGTCTCGGCAGCGGTGACCATCGAGGTGCCGTCCCAGGCGTGCCCGGGGTCGAGCGGCATCTGCTCGATGAAGCGGAGTTCGTGGCCGCGCTCCAGGCACCAGGCGAGGAGCTCCGGCGCCAGGTGGTCGTTCACGCCGCGGAGCAGCACCGCGTTGACCTTCACCCCGAGGCCGGCGTCCGCGGCGGCCGCGATGCCGTCGAGGACCCGGGCGAGGAACGGGCGCCGGGTCACCGTGGCGAACACGTCCGGGTCGACGGTGTCCAGGGAGACGTTCACCCGCTCGAGTCCGGCGGCACGGAGGTCGGCAGCGCGCGAGGCCAGCCCGATCGCGTTCGTCGTCAGCGAGAGCTCCACCCCGAGCGCGGCGCACCGGGCGATGACGTCGACGAGGTCGGCGCGGAGCAGCGGCTCGCCCCCGGTGAAGCGGACCTTCCGGACGCCGAGGTGGTCAGCGCCCAGGCGGACGAGCCGTTCGATCTCGGACGCGGTCATCAGCGCGTCGGTCGGGATGACGGGCAGCCCCTCGGCCGGCATGCAGTAGGTGCAGCGGAGGTTGCAGCGCTCGGTCAGCGAGACCCGGAGGTCCACGGCGCGGCGGCCGAAGCGGTCGACGAGCCCGTCGTCGCCCAGGGGTCGCGGCGGGATCGTGGACTCGGCACGCACCCGGCGGAGCAGCCCGGACGCCGGCAGCACCGAGGACCCGGGCGCAGCCCCGGGCGCCAGCGAAGCCCCGGCAGCCCCGGCAGCCCCGGCAGCCCCGGCATCCGACGCAGCCCCGGCGGCTGACGCGGGGAGGAGCCCCGTCGACGGGAGTGCGCGGGCGGTCATGGCAGCGATGATACGTGCAGCCGCCGGTCCCGCCCGGGGACCAGCCGGTCCCGCCACCGCACCCAGTCGGACCGCTCGGTCCGGATCAGCGTGACGACGACGATCACGAGCACGGCGCCGCCGAGCCACCAGCGGTAGGCGTCGACGTTCGGCCACGCCCCCCGCACGGCGATCGCGAGCGCGAGCGCCGACCACTCCCACCGGCCCGACAGCGCCACGAACGGGATGAGCAGCAGGGCGTACCAGGGGTAGCGCGGGGTGACGGCGAGGAACGTCACGCCGATCATGAGCACCTCGCCGGACCACGGTCGGCTCGGGTCGGACAGCCGCCACGCCAGCACCGCGGCGACGAGCACGGCCAGCCCGACCACGACGGTGCCCGCGTCGCCCTTGACGACCAGCGACACGAGGGCGAACCGGGACCCGTCCTCGTAGCCCTCCTCGGTCAGGTAGCCGGGCAGGTACCCGAGGACCTTCGTCCCCGTGGACGCGACGTAGGGCACGTAGAGCAGCCCGAACACCGCGATGCCGACCGGGATCGACCACCACGCTCGCCACCGCCCCAGGAGCGCCGGGTACACGATCGCCGGGATGAGCTTCGTGCACGTGGCCGCGCCGAGCATGATCCCGCCCCAGATCGGCCGACCGAACGCGACGAGCACGGCACCGCCGGTGGCGAGCGCTGCCCCGACGACGTCGACGTGGGAGTTCGTGACGGCCTCGGCGGCGACGAGCGGGGACCAGGCCCAGATCGCGGCCCACCACAGGGGGCGTCCGGTGCGGCGCAGCACCAGGAGCAGCCCGACGGTGACGCCGAGCGAGACGACGAGCCCGGCGAGCTGGAACGGCCAGTACTGCGCGGCGACGGGCACGGCCGACCGGACCAGCGCGAACCACATCTCGGCGAACGGCGGGTAGATCGTCGGCACGTCCACCCGGTTGATCGCCACGCAGTGCCCGTCCGCGCCGTCACCCAGCCCGTGGAGCCGCGGCTTGAGGTTCTCGCACGTGCCGTCCACCTTGTCCGGGAACAGCCACTCGGGCCGCAGGTGGGCCAACGCCTCGGACTGGGGGGTGTGCGCGTAGGGGGAGACCCCGGCATGCTGCACGATGCCGTCCCACGAGTACCGCGCCGAGTCGGTGCTCGTGTTCGGTGGCCCGGCCATCGCGGCGATCCCCACCACGAGGGCCCCCGCGAGGACGATGATGGTGACCAGGCGGGCCGGGACGAACCGCAGTGCGACGACCGCGATGACGAAGACCGTCCAAGCGATCAGGGTCCACGCAACGAATGACGTTCGATGACCGGACCGGAGGAAACCCAGATGCGTGACGCCGACGGCGATGACGCCCGCCAGGGCCAGCACGCCGACCACGGCGAGCACGGTCGGGAGCAGATGGCCGTGACGAAGTCGCATGATCCGTCGAGGCTACCGATGCTCCGCCGCCTGCTGGGCGACAGCCGCGCGGCACTGGCGTCCCCGAACCGGAACGCGCGCTCGGCGGTGGTCCTCGGACGCCTGCTCGGCATCGCCTTCCTGATCTGCTTCGGCACCGGCCTGTTCAGCCACTTCCTGCAGGACCCGCTGCCCTGGATGCGGTTCCCGACCCGGCCGACGCAGCTCTACCAGTTCACGCAGGGCCTGCACATCACCGCGGGGATCGCGATCATCCCGCTCCTGTTCGCCAAGCTCAACACGGTGATGCCGGCGCTCGCGCAGGACCCGCCCGTGCGTGGCGTGCTGCACCTGCTCGAGCGGCTCTCCATCGCGGTGTTCGTCTCCGCGGCGCTCGTGCAGGTCGGCACCGGCCTGGTGAACACGTACCAGTGGTACCCGTGGCCGTTCCCGTTCCGCCAGGTGCACTACGCGCTGTCGTACGTGCTCATCGGCTCGCTCGTCATCCACATCGCCACGAAGCTGCCGATCATCGTCCGGTACTGGCGTGCGAAGGACTCCTACGACGCCGAGGGCCGCTTCGTCCGCGACGACACGGTGGGCAGCGAGCTGCCCCCGTACAGCCAGGAGGCTCGTCCCGCGTCCGCCACGTACCCCCGGGGGCTCGTGGGTCGCGTGCTGCGCTGGGTCGACGGTGCCCCCGCTGCCAGCGCGACCGACGGGGCGGAGCCGCCCCGAGCCTCCCGTCCGTCGCCCACCGCGACCACCGGTCGACGTGAGCGGATCGCCCGACGCGGCTTCTTCGCCGGCGTCGCGGCGGCCACCGCCGGCGTCGTCGTGCTGACCGTCGGGCAGTCCTCGCGCCTCGGCGAGCCGTTCAACGTCTTCGCACCGCGGCAGCGCGGCCTCGGTCCGGCCGGCCTGCCGGTGAACCGCACCGCGCGCGCCGCCGGGGTGCTCGCGACCGCGACCGCCGCCGACTGGACCCTCACCGTCGTCGGACGGGACGTGACGCGGACGTTCTCCCGCGCGGAGCTCGTCGCGCTCGGCATGACCGAGGTGGCGCTGCCGATCTCGTGCGTCGAGGGCTGGAGCCAGATGGCCAGGTGGAAGGGCGTCAGGATGCGTGACCTGCTCGCGGCCGTGCAGGCGGAGCCGTCCTCGGACGTCCGTGTGACGAGCCTGGAACGCCACGGCGGGTACCGGGTGATGGACATGGGGCCGGAGTACGCGGCCGACCCGACCACGCTCGTCGCGCTCGAGCTGAACGGTGCGACGCTCGACCTCGACCACGGGTTCCCGGCGCGGATCATCGCTCCCGGGCGGCCCGGCGTGCTGCAGACCAAGTGGATCGAGCGGATCGAGGTGCGCTCGTGAGGGCCGCCCGGATCGTGCTCGTCGTCCTCGGCGTGCTCGTGCTGGCGTTCGGGGCGTACGTCCTCGTCACCACCGTCAAGCCGAACCGCATCGGCGGGCTCGCGGTCTGGCTCATCGCCGCGGTGATCCTGCACGACGCGATCCTGTCGCCGTTCGTGGTGCTCGTCGGCCTCGGGCTGCGACGGGCCGGTCGGGCCCTGCGCGTGTGGGTGCTCGTCGTCGTGCAGACCGCGGTCGTGCTCGGCAGCGTGCTCGCCCTGGTGGTCGTGCCGGAGATCGCGGCGAAGGCCCACGGGGCGAAGAACGCCACGGTCGTGCCGTTCGACTACACGGGCCGACTGCTGCTCGTCGAGGGCCTGCTGCTGGTCGTCGTGGTCGCCGCACTCGTCGTCGGCTCAGTGATGTCACGGAGATCCGCCGGAACAGTGGTTGAAACGACAACCATTTCGTAGGATGGGGTCATGACCGACGAGACGCCCTGGCTGACGCGCGAGCAGCTGCGCGCCTGGATGAAGCTCGTCGCCGTCATGGAGCTCCTGCCCGCGGCGCTCGACCAGCAGCTCCAGCGGGACGCCGACCTGACGCACTTCGACTACATGGTCATCGCGATGCTCTCGGAGACCGACACCCGCACGCTCCGGATGTCGGCGCTCGCCTCGGCCACGAACGCCTCGCTGCCGCGGCTGTCGCACGTGGTGTCCCGGCTCGAGAAGCGCGGGTTGGTGTCGCGGTGCCCGTCCGAGGACGACCGCCGGGCGACCGACGTCCGACTGACGGACGCCGGGTACGCCACGATCGTCGAGGCAGCACCCGACCACGTCCGCACGGCACGGCGGTTCGTCATCGACGCCCTGTCCGAGGAGCAGGTCGTGCAGCTCGACGGCATCGCGAAGTCCCTCCTGACGACGCTCGACCCCGACGGGCGGTTCGCCGCGCTGACGTACCCGCGCGACGAGGACGACACCGCGTTGTGCGAGGCGCGGCTCACCGGGCAGTAGGCCCACCGGGCAATAGGCTCGGCAGCATGAACGAGCCCGAGGTCGAGTCCGACACCTACAGCTACCTCGGACCGGCCGGCACGTTCACCGAGGCGGCCCTGAAGCTCGTCGAGGCCGCGGCCGGCAAGCCCTGGCGCAGCGTCAACAACGTCGGCGAGGCGCTCGACGACGTGATGTCCGGGCGCTCGGTCGGCGCCGTGATCGCGATCGAGAACAGCGTCGACGGCGGGGTCAGCGCCACGCAGGACGCCCTCGCCCGGATCCCCGGCGTGCGGATCGTGGGGGAGTACCTGGTCCCCGTCGACTTCGTGCTCGTCGCACGGCACGGCACGGCGCTCGCCGACGTCCGCACGGTGAACGCGCACCCCGTCGCCTACGCCCAGACGCACCGCTGGCTCGAGGCCAACGTCCCCGGCCACGGCCACATCCCGGCGTCCTCGAACGTCGCCGCCGCGGTGGCACTCCTCGACGCGGTCCCGACCGCCGACGCCGCCGTCGCCCCGCCCGGCATCACCGACCACCACGACCTGGCCGTGCTCGCGGAGTCGATCGGGGACAACAGCAGCGCCGTGACCCGGTTCGTGCTCGTGTCGAAGACCCTCTCGATCCCCGAGCGCACCGGCTCGGACAAGACGAGCGTCATCGTCGAGCTGCCAGCCGACCACCCCGGCGCCCTCGTCGACATGCTCGAGCAGTTCGCCACCAGGGGCATCAACATGGGGCTGCTGTCCTCGCGGCCGATCGGCGACGAGCTCGGCCGCTACCGGTTCGTCATCGACCTCGACGGGCACGTGCGCGACGAACGGGTCGCCGACGCCCTGCTCGGTCTGCGCCGGTTCAGCCCCCGCGTCACGTTCCTCGGGTCGTACCCGCGGGCGGACCGGCAGGAGACCGACGTGTCCCTGCGCTACTCGGACGCCGCGTTCGTCGAGGCGCGGGAGTGGCTCAGCGCGATCCTCGCCGGCGAGCCCGACGCGCGCTGACGCGCCCCGACCTCAGCGGCGGTGCGCGCCCCGGACCTGCCGCGTCGAGCGCGTCTGGTCCTCGGGTCCGGCGACCTTCACCCGCAGCCCACCGGCGTCGATCGCGGCGCGGAAGGCCACGACCTCGCCCACCGGGTCGCCGTCGATCTCGAACTCGTCCGGACGCTCCAGCCGCGCGGTGAACTCCTCGCCGCGCAGGTAGCGCAGCGGGCGCTCCTCGCGCGCACGGGTCGTGATGCGCTTGCCGATCGCCGTCTGGCCGAGGGCGGACCGGCGGAACGAGCGCAGGATCGCGTTCTCCCACAGCATCCGGGCGGCGATCCGGACCCAGCCGAAGAACCCGCGGGGCCGCATGACGACGATGTCGAACACGCCGTCGTCGATCTCGGCGTCGGGCAGCAGGGTGGCGCCGGCCTGCAGCATGCCGCAGTTGCCGACGATCAGGGAGTGCGCGCGCACCGAGCGGTTGCCCTCGCCGTCCAGGCGGTACCGGAACTCGAACGCGTCGGCGTCCCGGAGCGAGCGGACCAGCGAGTCGACGTAGGCGAGCCAGCCGACCTTCTTCTTCAGCTCGGGCTTCGTGTTCGCGAGCATCCGGGCGTCGAGCCCGAGGCCGGCCATCACGAGGAAGCCGAACTCCTCGCGGGCACCGCCCGGGCGCTCGACCCGCACGGTGCCGAAGTCGATGGCGCGTTCGTCGCCGTGGAAGATCGTGTGCACGCTGGCACGGAGGTCGTCGATCGGCGCGGGGATGTTCCGCGCGAGCAGGTTGCCCGTACCGCTCGGCAGCAGGGCGAGGGCCGCGTCGGAGCCGTGCACGACCTCGGCCACGGCACGGACGGTGCCGTCACCGCCGGCGGCAGCGACGACGTCGGCGCCGGCCTCGAGGGCCTCCCGCGTCATCCCGCCGCCCGGGTCCTCCTCCGAGGTCTCGAACCACAGGGTCTCGTTCCAGCCCGCTTCGCGCTGGTGCTGCTCCACCGTCTGCTTGAGCTTCGGCAGGTCCACCTTGACCGGGTTGTAGATGACGGCGGCGGTCTGCCGCTCTGGGGCGAGGGCGTCCTGGTGTTCGGACGCGGTCTCCGAGGGCGATGACATGCAACAGACCGTACCGGGATGGCCCTGTGGAGCGCGCGCCGTCCCGCGGTCTGTACACGAGACGGAATGGAGGCTCGTGGCGGCGCCGCCACGAGCCTCCAGTCCATCTGTTGGTCACCGGGGCCTGGCCAGGATGGATGCGGGGGATGGGGACTGCATCGACCTCCTCCGCCCCGAGGCCGCAGGTGGCCCTGGCTAGGATGGACCGGTGATCGACCCACAGCTGCTGCGCGACGAACCCGATGTCATCAAGGCCTCACAGGCTGCGCGCGGCGCCTCCGTCGACGTCGTCGACGAGGCCGTCGCGGCGGACGCCGCCAGGCGGAGCGCGATCACCGCGTACGAGGCCCTGCGTGCCGAGCAGAACGCGTTCGGCAAGACCGTCGCGAAGGCCCCGAAGGACGAGAAGGCCGCGCTCGTGCAGCAGGCCCAGGCGCTCGCCGCCGGTGTGAAAGAGGCACAGGCCACCGCGACCGCCGCCGAGGAGACCTTCAACCGGGTCGTCCGCGCGATCCCGAACGTCGTCCTGCCCGGCGTCCCGGCCGGTGGCGAGGACGACTTCGTCACGCTGCGGACCGTCGGCACCAAGCCGGAGTTCGCCTTCGAGCCGAAGGACCACGCCGACCTCGGCGAGGCGCTCGACATCATCGACATCGCCCGCGGCGTCAAGGTCTCCGGCTCGCGCTTCTACTTCCTCAAGGGCCTCGGCGCCCGGCTCGAGATCGCGCTGATGTCCCTCGGGCTCGACCGTGCGGTCCAGCACGGGTTCGTCCCGCTCATCACGCCGACGCTCGTGCGCCCGGAGACGATGGCCGGCACCGGCTTCCTCGGCGAGCACGCGGCCGAGGTCTACCGGCTCGAAGCCGACGACCTCTACCTGACCGGCACGAGCGAGGTCGCTCTGGCCGGCTATCACGCCGACGAGATCCTGGCGTTCCCGTCCGAGGACGACCAAGCGCTCCGCTACGCCGGCTGGTCGACCTGCTACCGGCGCGAAGCCGGGTCGGCGGGCCGCGACAACCGCGGGATCCTCCGCGTGCACCAGTTCAACAAGCTCGAGATGTTCTCCTACGTCCACCCGGACCAGGCCGACGCCGAACACGCCAAGCTCATGGCGTACCAGGAGTCGATGCTGCAGGACCTCGGGCTGCACTACCGCGTGATCGAGACCGCAGCCGGCGACCTCGGCACGAGTGCGGCGCGCAAGTACGACCTCGAGGCCTGGGTCCCCACGCAGGGCACCTTCCGCGAGCTCACCTCGACGTCGAACTGCACCACGTTCCAGGCCCGTCGCCTCGACATCCGCTACCGCACCGAGAGCGGCAAGACGGCCCCCGTCGCCACGCTCAACGGCACGCTGGCCACCACGCGCTGGCTCGTCGCCATCCTCGAGACCCACCAGCAGGCGGACGGCACGGTCGTCGTGCCCGAGGTCCTGCGCCCGTACCTCGGTGGCGTCGAGGTGATCGAACCCCGATGACCAGCACCCCTGGCAAGGTGTCGTCCCACGGGTCGGCGGCCACGACGCGTGTCAAGCGCTGGCTCGTCGCCCTCGACATCGACGGGACCGTGATGCGCGAGGACGGCATCGTCACCCAGGCCACCGTCGACGCCATCCAGGCCGCAGCAGCCGCCGGGCACGAGGTCATGCTGTCCACCGGCCGCAGCGAGGGCATGACCGTGCCGGTGCTCGAGAAGATCGGCATCCAGCCCGAGTACCTCGTCTGTGCCAACGGCGCCGTGACCCTGCGTCGCTCCACCGCCGCCGGCGCGATCGACGGCTACGTGCGCGTCCACGTCGAGACCTTCGACCCGACCGACGTCCTGCAGACCATCCGCGGTGCCCTGACGAACGGCGCGTACGGCGTCGAGTCGCCCGATGGCCGCTACCTGCTCTCCGGGCAGTTCCCCGACGACGCCATGACGAAGCACGGGTCGCACGTGCCCTTCGAGCAGTTGCTCGGCGTGCAGGCCACCCGTGTCGTGGTGATCTCACCGGAGCACGGGCTCGAGGAGTTCCTGCAGATCGTCGACCGGATGGGCCTGCACAAGGTCTCGTACAACGTCGGCTGGACCGCGTGGCTCGACATCGCTCCCGAGGGCGTGACGAAGGCCACCGCCATGGAACGTGTCCGCGAGTGGTTCGACATCCCGCGCTCCCGGGTCTTCGCCGCCGGTGACGGCCGCAACGACATCGACATGCTGCGCTGGGCGTCCACGTCCGGCCGCGGGGTCGCGATGGGGCAGGCCCCGTCCGACGTGGTCGACGCCGCGAGCGAGATCACCGGGGGCGTCACGGACGACGGCCTGGCGGCCGCGCTGGACACGTTGCCCCGGTAGCCGGCCCGCCGAGCGCCTGGCTCCCGGCCTCCTCCACACGAAACGCCGAACGGCACC
>NZ_MJGV01000068.1:246692-251998 GCF_001865015.1 Curtobacterium sp. MMLR14_010
GGTGCCGTTCGGCGTTTCGTGCTTCCTGGCCCCCGCCAGACGGGTCGATCACCCGCCACACGATATGTGAATGTTGTAGATCGCACATAACGCTGATATATTCATCCACGAGAGCACCCGGCTGTGCAGCCCGCGCCGCTCTCCGTGGAATCCCGGATACCCATCAGAGAGGCGTCATGTCGTCCCCCAGTCCCCGTCTCATGAGACGCCGCCCCGTCGTGCGCGTCGTACTCGTGCTCGTGTCGCTCATCGCGGCGTGGCACATCTTCGCCCAGCTCCTCTGGATCGCCCCCTACTCGGCGGCCATGCGCTCGATCGTCCCCGGCAACTTCCTCACCAGCTGGCAGATCCCGTTCTTCGGGCAGAGCTGGTCGGTCTTCGCGCCGGACCCCATCAACGGCAACTACCACTTCTACATCCGCGGCATCGAGACGGTCGACGGCAAGCAGCAGAACAGCGAGTGGATCGACGCCGCCGACACCGAGCTGAAGTTGTCCCGGCACAACCTGCTCCCGCCGCGCGCAGCCGGCCTGGCGAACGAGCAGGCGAGCAAGTACCGCGACGCCTACGGCAAGCTCACCGCCGACCAGCAGAAGGTCGTCGAGGCCAACTACTACACGGGTGACAACTGGAAGTCCCGCTTCGAAGCGGCGCTCTACGCGGCCTCCGGTGACGATGCCACGGCCAAGGCCAACGCCAACACGTTCATCACCCAGCACGCCTTCACGACCGCCTACGCCACCCAGGTCGCCAAGACCATGTGGGGCGAGGACGTGGACACGATCCGGTTCGCCGTCTCCCGCCAGAACGCGGTGCCCTTCGACAAGCGGAACGACCCGAAGGCGAAGGACGAGCCCGAGCAGTGGTCTCCCACCGGGTGGCGCGGCGCCTTCGTGATGCCGGGGCAGTCCCACGAGGACTTCGCCGACACCTTCAAGAAGCTCGCAGAGGAGAAGTGACCATGGGCAACGTCATCACCACCGGCGCCGGCCGTCTCGGTCGGATGCTCAAGGACCTCGTCTGCGGCGGGCGCACCGGCGGCCTGTCGCTCCTGCGCCGCGGAGCCACCTTCACTGAGGACTGGCTGCTCGGCAAGCAGCGCGCACTCTACGGACTCGCCGTGTTCCGCATCCTCATCGGTGTGATGGGCATGGGCATCCTCGCAGCCAACTGGTCCACCCGCCTCTACGCCTACGGTGCCGGCTCCGCCTGGACCGGACAGCACCTCTACCCGGGCAGCGACTTCGCGAAGACCTGGTTGTTCGGCTGGTTCAGGTTCGTCGGCCCGAACGACCTCGGCTTCTCGCTGAGCTACATCGGCCTCTTCGTCGTCGCCTTCCTCGTGGCGATCGGCTGGCGCACCAAGTTCGTCCTCCCGGTCTACCTCGTCTTCTACGTCTCGTTCATCGAGATGAACGACCTGCTGAGCGACCAGAGCGACAACCTCCTGCGCATGGTCATGATCTACATGCTCTTCGCCAACACCTCGGCGCGGCTCTCGCTGGACGCCCGACGACACACGAAGTCGCACGACAGCCTGCGCCGCTTCGAGCGCCGCAGCCGGATCACCAGGCCCTACAGTGCGCTGTTCCACAACCTCGCGATCGTCGTCACGACCATGCACGTCGGCTTCGTCTACATGTCCGGCGCCCTCTACAAGGCGCAGGGCGGAACGTGGGGCGCCGGCACCGCCGTGTACGGGCCGCTGATGGTCGACCGCTTCTCCACCTGGCCCGAGATCGCCAAGGTCATCACCACGTGGGGCCCGATGGTCGCGGCCTTCTCGTGGGGCACGATCATCCTGCAGATGATGTTCCTGCCGATGCTCCTCAACCGCATCACCCGGATCATCGTGCTGATCGGCATCATGTCGTTCCACGTCGGCATCGGTGTGCTCATGGGGCTGCCGTTCTTCTCGATGGCGATGATCGCCGTCGACGCGATCTTCGTCCGCGACCACACCTGGCGTGCGATGGGCCGCGGCCTCAAGCGAGCCTGGGACGACGCTGCTCGACGTTCGCCCGGTGTCACCATGGCCGAGCGCCGTTCGACGGCAGTCGCCGTCGCGGCCACCCCGGTGGACGACGCGTGGGCAGGATCGGCCCCCGTCTCGCCGACCGTCTTCCCCGACGACCTGGAGGCCCGGCCCACGCCCGTCACGACCGTCCCGGACACGAGCGTGGTCACCACAGCCACGGGAACGGCCGACCTCTGGACGCGACAGTCCGTTGCCAGCGCACCCCGAGCCTCCAGCCCGGAAGCCCCACATCCGGACGCAGACGCGGACGCGGACGCGGGCTCGACGGAGCGTCACGACGACTCCGTGGTGGTCTGAGCATGCGGGCCGTCGTGGTCGGCAGCGGGCCGAACGGTCTGGCCGGCGCGATCCGGCTGGCGCAGGCCGGCGCGAGCGTCACCATGCTCGAGTCGCACTGGCGGATCGGGGGAGCGGTGGGCTCCGCGGAGCTGACCGCACCCGGGCTGGTCCACGACCTCGGGGCGTCCTTCATGCCGCTCGCCGCGGCGTCGCCCTTCCTCCGTTCCCTCGGGCTCGAGCGCCGCGGGGTGCACTGGGACGAGGCGCCTGCCGCCCTCGCCCACCCGCTCGACGACGGAAGTGCCGGCGTGCTGTACCGCGACATCGCCAGGACCGCCGAGGGCATGGGCAGCGACGGAACGACCTGGCGCAACCTGTTCGGCCCCTTCGCCGACCGGTTCGATGACCTGACCGCCGACGCGCTGCAGCCCCTGGCGCGCGTGCCCCGGCACGCCGCACTCATGGCGCGGTTCGGAGCGCTGGCCGCACAGCCCGCGCTCCGACTCGCCGGGTCGTTCCGTGAGGAGCGGCACCGCGCCCTGTTCGCCGGCATCGCCGCGCACGCGTTCGGGCGGCTCGACACGACGTTCTCCTCTGCCATCGGCGTGATGCTCGCATCTGCCGGGCACGCTGTCGGCTGGCCGGTCGTCCGCGGTGGTGCCCAGGTGCTCGCCGACGCCCTCGTGGCAGAGCTCGAGTCGCTCGGCGGCCGTGTCGAGACCGGCCGCACCGTCACCGACGTGCGCGAGCTCGATGACGCCGACGTCGTGCTGCTCGACGTCGCACCGAGTGCCGCCGTCGAGATCCTGCACCACCGGATCCCCGAGCGGTCCCGCCGGGCATTCACCGAGTACACGCACGGCCCGGCCGCCTACAAGGTGGACTTCGCCATCGACGGGGACATCCCGTGGACCGCCGCCGAGTGCCAGGAAGCCGGCGTCGTGCATCTCGGTGGCACCGCGGACGAGGTCGCCATGGCGGAGGCCCAGGTCGTCAGCGGGAAGTCCTCCCGCGCGCCGTTCACCCTCGTCGGACAGCAGTGGAAGGCCGATCCCACTCGGTCGTCCGGCGGACTCAACCCCGTCTGGGCGTACGCCCACGTGCCCTACGGCTCGACCGTCGCCGCCGAGAACCGGATCACGAGCCAGATCGAACGGTTCGCGCCCGGGTTCCGGGACCGCATCGTGTCCACCCGCGTCACCAGTGCCATGGGCCTGGCAGCGGCGAACTCGAACTTCGTCGGCGGCGACATCAACACCGGCGCGAACACCTTCCGGCAGCTGATCGCCCGCCCGACGTTCGGGTCGAACCCCTACAAGACCGGCGTGCCCGGGGTGTACCTGTGCTCGGCGGCCACGCCACCGGGGCCGGGTGTGCACGGCATGAGCGGCGTCAATGCCGCGAACCGGGCGCTGCACGTCGCCTGACCACACTTCCGGCCCGGGTGCCATCGCCCGGGCCGGGCTCGACCGGAGCATGCCCCACGTGAGCCGGCCGAGGACCCCTGCGCGTGATGAGCATGGCAGGGATCAAACGGAGCCATTTGCTCCACAACCAGGAGAAACAATCACATGAGCAAGCACAAGCGCTCTGCAACACGCAAGATCGTCGCAGCGTCGACGATCGGCGCCCTCGCGGTATCGGGTGCCGCGTTCGGCGTCTTCTCAGTGGCAAATGCCGATGAAAGGGATGTCTCGGCAGCGCCGAAGGCGACCGTCAACACCGTCACGGGGCCGCTCGTCTTCAAGGCTGGCTCGAAGTACCTTCGTTTCAACGGCGAGGCTAAAGAGTTCTATGGGCTGGGCGTGAAAGAGTTCCCGACCCTGGCCGCTGCGTGGTCCGCCGACATGCCGGTGTTCACCTACCCGGGACCCGGCGAGACCGGCACCATCACGGACTCGGCAGGCCAGTGCGCCACGACCGGCAACTACTTGATGCCCAACACCAACATGATCAGGGCGAGGTGGGAAGCGTGTTCCGGCCCGGGGAACCAAGAGGCCTCCCAGAGCTTCACGAACACGGCGCAGGGCATGCGCGTGAACGGAGTCGTGTACCGGAACGTCGACAAACGTGATTACCAAGCGCACCTGTACGACGGCGCGGGTTGGGACAAGCCTGGTTACATGTGGGCCGCCTGGAAAAAAGATTCGACCGCAACAGCGCCGGAAGTGGCTCCGAGCAACGGCAATGCTTCTGCTTCCGCCGGTGCTTCGGCAACTGCGGATGGGAACAACAACCCGGCAGCGGTTGCGGCTGCCGAGGCCGCCGCGAACAGTGATGCGACGTCGATCGCGGATGCCGCGTCGGACATCAGCGCGAACTCTGCGGCGAAGATCGCAGGGAATCAGGTGACGACGGCCGCGGCCAATGCTGCCGAGGATGTGTCGTCGGATCCGAGTTCGGCTGGTTCTGTTGCGGCGAAGGCTGCTGCGAAGAACGACAACTCGTCCAACACGCTCGGTGCTGGCACGGTCGCGGCGAATGCGTCGCCGAACTCGGCGTCGAAGGCTGCTGCGATTGGGACGTCTTCGGCGAATGCGTCTGCTGAGGCGAACGGTAACCGCAATGCGGCTGCTTCGGCTTCGGCGTCGGCTGATGCGGACGGGGACAACAACCCGGCGGCGGTCGCAGCTGCTGAGGCCGCTGCGAACGACGACGGCACGACTGCTGCGTCGGCCGCCGGTGACGTCACTGCCAAGGCTGCCGCGCAGATCGCGGGCAACCAGCTGACGACCGCGTCTTCCGACGTCACTCTCGACGCTGACGCCGACCCGGGGAGCTCCTCGAAGGCTGCGGCGAAGGCTGCGGCGAAGGCTGACAACTCGACGACGGCGAACGGCGCTGGTTCGGTCGTCGGTACGGCGGACCCGGCTGCCGCGTCGAAGGGTGCGTCGCTTGCGTCGTCCTCGACGGACGCCTCGTCTGAAGCTGCTGCGGACGCGGAGGGCGACCAGGCGGGTACGCCGAGTGGTGACCCGGTGGGGACGCC
>NZ_MJGV01000069.1 GCF_001865015.1 Curtobacterium sp. MMLR14_010
TGTCGGCGCCGCAATTCCGCAAGATTTGCCGCATGGACAATCGAAAGTTCTCAAAGTCGTCGACGACCAGGTAACTGAGTTTCCCGAAGTTGGCGCCGATGGCATTGCTAGTGGGTTCGGTCATGACCGTTTCTGTTTCAGCAACTTGTTAACCAGTGCTCGCAATGCGGCTGGTTTCACCGGTTTATAAAGGATCTGGTAGCCCCTGTTGATCGCATCCTCCCTCACGTCCGGAGCCATATAGCCGGTAATGAGTATGCCAGGTATATCATTGCTGATCTCGTCCCTCAA
>NZ_MJGV01000070.1 GCF_001865015.1 Curtobacterium sp. MMLR14_010
TTCCTATAATCAGTAAGCGACGTCGTGGCAGATACCAGCGCCTGAACACGCCATTGTTCACAGGCTGGTCATGGTTTATCACCGTCTGGTGTCTACCGGTTTCGAGACAGGTATCCAGGGCAACGGGAGTCCGGGACCTGAGATACGAGTTGATCTGCCGTGCCGTTTCGTCGCACAACGTCACGTCAATATAAATGTCGATCCCTGCGCCACAGGGCAACTGAATATCCATGTAGGGAGAGCCAACCC
>NZ_MJGV01000071.1 GCF_001865015.1 Curtobacterium sp. MMLR14_010
TATCTGGACTGGTTTCCGCTACGGGGGCTGACGTCGTCCATTTCGATGAACTTACCTGGTACCAGCAAATCGGAGATTACTTCTGGCACCTCGCATTGCCTGTAACGGCCAATGTCATCGGCGGCTTTGCCACGCTCACCCTGCTGACCAAGAACTCTTTCCTCGACGAGATCAGCAAGCAGTATGTGGTGACCGCCAGGGCCAAGGGTCTGGAAGAGAAACAGGTGCTTTACGGGCATGTGTTCCGCAACGCCATGCTGATCGTCATTGCCAGCCTTCCCGGCGTGCTTGTGTCGCTATTC
>NZ_MJGV01000072.1 GCF_001865015.1 Curtobacterium sp. MMLR14_010
TTACCATCCTCAACCGGTCCGCCGGGTCAGTATCCCCAAGCCGCAAGGCGGGGAGCGGACACTGGGTATCCCAACGGTGCAGGACCGCCTGATCCAACAAGCCCTTCACCAGGTGCTGAGCCCGACGCTGGAACCGACCTTCTCGGATCACAGCTATGGGTTCCGCCCCGGTCGAAGTGCCCACCAGGCGGTCAAGGCGATGCAGCAACACATCAACGACGGCCACCGCTGGGTGGTCGATCTGGATCTGGCCCAGTTCTTTGACCGGGTCAACCACGATGTGCTGATGAGCCTGCTGGCTTGTCGCATAGCCGACCGGCGGATACTCACCCTGATCCGGCGTTACCTGCAAGCCGGCATGCTCGAAGGAGGACTGGTC
>NZ_MJGV01000073.1 GCF_001865015.1 Curtobacterium sp. MMLR14_010
GAAATAGGCTGCAGTCCGGCTGCTTCATTCAACGCGGCATCATCGACCTCTTTTGAAACCCGAACAAACTCTTCATCCTGACCCAGTGATCCGTCTTCCCAGGCTTCCGGAGCTCCTACTATTTTCTTTGCCATGCTGCATGCTCCACGTCGCACTCGCTCTTCTGATTCTTTCTCTGCGACTCTGTTCAATTAAAATGCGTATTTGCGATAGATAGTGTCTTCTTTCTGATTGGGGCCGTACGCAGTTTTCAGCAAT
>NZ_MJGV01000074.1 GCF_001865015.1 Curtobacterium sp. MMLR14_010
GGTCCGGTGGGTATTCGTACTGCAAGCTACCCGGTTCGAAAGTACATTGCTCTGCAATCACCAGGGTTTCCCTGAGCCAGGCTTCCGGAAACAGGCGATCAAGAACCGGTAATGGTCGAAGGTAGCGCTCCCCGTTCTGGAACAGGCAATGGCCGGCGTTCTCCAGGTTGGTGTGGTTGCGCAGGGCCGTGAGCACATCCTGCAACGGTTGCCGCTCGCGGCTGTGCATGTGCACCT
>NZ_MJGV01000075.1 GCF_001865015.1 Curtobacterium sp. MMLR14_010
GCGCTTTTTAGATATGTTCGGCATGGCCGGGCGGCGGATATTGCAGGCGAGCTCGCACGGCGGGGAATCCTCGTTCGGGAGTTTGAGAACCCTGCCGCATTACGGTTTGGATTGCCCGGTTCGGAACCGGAATGGACGCGGTTAGAGCAGGCACTGTATTTAAGTCATCTGTATTGATTTAGCACATAAGGGCTGCTAGTTTGGCGCCCGATTCGATGAACACCGTGTTCAGGTAACGCTTTTTGCGGTATATCCCCGCCGGAAAGCGTAAAACGGGAAGTCGG
>NZ_MJGV01000076.1 GCF_001865015.1 Curtobacterium sp. MMLR14_010
GGCCAGGTGACCGAACTGACTGTCAATGAGCAGAATAACCTCAGTGCCCTGGCCTACGAAGACGGTAGCGACTACCAGTTCTTCTATCAGGCTGGCGGCCTGCTGACCGAAAAGGTCGATCCCAACGGTTACAGCTACCCTCATGAATTCGATGAAAATGGCCGCGTCTACCAGACCCGGGATCCGGAAGGCGGCCAGTGGGATTTCTTCGATAACAGGGTAGGTATTGGCCACAACGAATACGGCTACACCACGGCCGAGGGTAATCAGTACCAGACGGTGCGCCGAGTGCTGGAAAACGGGGATGTTCGCAAGGAAATCACCTACAAGAATGGCTCCACGCTGGTGGATAT
>NZ_MJGV01000077.1 GCF_001865015.1 Curtobacterium sp. MMLR14_010
TCCCTACTTGAATTGTCGCATCGTCCAGCGGGTGAACCGGAATACGATAGCCAGTCATTGGCAAGCGAGACTGTCCGTCAGGCAGGCTTTCTACATTGGTAAAAGGCAAAACGGTTAACTGAAACGATTGTGTAACGCCTGCGCCATAGATATCAGATGCTTTAATCACCACATCGTGAGTGCCTACTTTATCGGCCCCTGGAGTCCACACTACGACACCATCGTTAGCAGACATTCCCTGTGGTCCGTCTACTATTTCCAGTGTTAGATCTCCGCCATCAGGGTCGGACACCAACACCTCATAACGATATGCCAATCCTTCAAATGCTCGTTTGAGCGGCGCCCCCAGAAACACGGGTGGCCGGTTCGGATCCTTTACTTCTATATCGAACGTCTGTGAGACAAGTGCACC
>NZ_MJGV01000078.1 GCF_001865015.1 Curtobacterium sp. MMLR14_010
ACAGCATGGTGAACCAGGAAATATTACTGTAGGCCGGTTTCGCGTCGTTGCCGCCCAGCCGGATGGCGCCGAATCGGCTGAGCGCAACCCACAAGAGGAACGCTACCCAACTCGTCACCCCGAAAATGAAAAACCAACCCAGGTTGGTAACGATCCATTCACGCCCCGCTCCGAAGGCCTCTCCGATTGGGCCGGGCGCAATCAGGAGCACGACCAGAAACAGGATCATGATCCCAGCG
>NZ_MJGV01000079.1:0-85511 GCF_001865015.1 Curtobacterium sp. MMLR14_010
ACAGACAGACGGGAGGCTCCCCACCAGCTGGTGGGGAGCCTCCCGTACGCAGGTGGCCCGGCACGGGCCGTCAGCGGCCCTAGACCACGAGCAGGCGCGTGAACTGCGCCGAGGAGAGCTGCTTGGCAGCGCCGCCGGCGGCGGGGACGCGCCACAGACCGGCTGACGGGGCGCGGTCGACGTCGATGAACACGTCGCCAGCCGTGTCCATCACACCGACGTGCGATCCGCGGGACCCCGCGGTGACCCCGGTCACCGTGCGCGTCTGCGGCTTCCCGTCGCGGCCGATGACGAACTCCGACGCGAGCGATCGATCGATGTCGCAGGTCCCGTACAGCTCGTCGGCCTGGGTGCACCACTCGGCGGACCGCAGCAGTCGGAACGACGTCGAGTTCGTCGCGCCGTACTCGAACGCGTCACTGGTGGTCAGTCGCGTCAGGGCGCTCTCGCCCGCGCGGACCTCGACCCAGGGGTACTGCCCGTCGCGGCCGTCCTGGCTCAGGGTCAGGTAGAGGTTCCCGGCGTCGTCGGACTGCAGCCCACCGACGACCGGGTAGACACCGCCGTAGCTGAAGGCCCGGACCGTGAGCACGCCTGCAGCACTGCGCTGGGCGATGCGCGCTTCGAACGGGCTGTTGTTGTAGGCCGTCACGATGCCGCTCCGTGAGACGACCCACGCGTGCTTGCCGTACTTCACGGTGCCGAAGTCCGCGACGACCCGGGGGCCGGACCCGTCGATCGGGAGCATCGTCACCGAGCCGGACACCGAGTCGGCCCAGTACAGGTTGCCGGCGACGTCGGAGCGGAGGTCAGCGGTCAGGTGCAGCCCCGTCGCGACGGTGCGAGCGACGCCACCACCGACCGGGTGCAGCACGATCGACGTCAGGTCGGCCGACGGCACGAAGACGTCGCCACGGTCGTCCGCGGTGTAGCCCGCGGCGTTCGTCGCGACCGTGGTGCCGGTGCTCGTGCTCCCGGTACCGAACCGGACGACGCTGCCCTGCGCGTCGAGCGCGAACAGCGACTGTCGTGTGGGTGCCGCCTTCGCGGTGTACTGCACGCTGACGACCGGACCGGAGCGCTTCGCAGCGACCGCCCGCACGGTGAACGTGTACCTGGTGCCGGTGCGCAGGGAGTCGAAGTGGTCCCACCGGGCAGTGGCAGGCAGGCGGTCGACACCGCGGTCCGGCTGGCCCTTGATGGGCGTCACCATGACGGTGTAGCCGGTGACGCTGGGACCCGAGCGGGGCGCTCCCCAGGTGAGGTCGGCGTCACCCCCGGACCCCGTGACACGGACGGACGTCGGCGCACTCGGCGTCGACGACGTCGAGGCGGCCTGCGCCGGCAGCGCACCCCCGACGACGAGTGCAGCCGCGGCTGCGATGGTGAGCATGCTCTTGAACACGACGGTCCCCTCAACGTGCTGCGGCACCGGTGCCGCGGCTGGGATCATCAGAACAGGTTCCGTGCTGCGCCAGGGGGCGGCGGCGAGATCTGCGGTACGCGTACGGGAATCCGCACCGAGCGGGCGTCGGCTCGCGGTGGCTCGGCGCCGTCGGCTCAGTGCCCGAGCTCGACCAGCAGCACCCCCACGATGATCAGCCCGATGCCCGCGAGCATCGTCCGCGTCAGCGGGTCCTTGAAGAGCACCCGCCCGAGCACCGCCGTCAGCGCCACCCCCGTCGCCGCCCAGACCCCGTAGGCCACGCCGATCGGCAGGCCCGTGGTCAGCGCGACCGCGAGCAGCGAGAACGCCACCAGGTAGCCGGCCACCACCGCCACGTACCAGCGGCGCCTGCCATCGGTGGCGACCTTCAGGCTCATCGTCGCGAAGACCTCGGTGACGATGGCGATCGCGAGCAGCACCCAGCCCATCAGCGGGCCCCGTCCCGACGTGCGGCGAGCGCCCGCTGCGACCCGACCTCGACGAGCAGCACCCCCGCCGCGATGAACGCGATGCCGACCAGCATCACGGGGGTCAGCGCCTGCCCGAACAGCACGGCGGCGAGCACCGCGGTCAGGGCGACGCCCGAGGCGCCCCAGATCCCGTACGCGACCCCGATGGCCATGCCCCGGCGGAGCACCTGGATGAGCAGGAAGAACGACCCGACGTAGCCGACCACGACGAGCGCGTACCAGCCGGGTCGTTCGACGGCGGCCTGCAGGGACAGGGCTGCGGTGACCTCGGAGAGGATCGCGCCGGCGAGGAAGAGCCACTTCACGAGCGGACCCCCTCGGCATCGGCGTCGGACGCGGCGAGCGCCCCGACCGTCGTCGCCGCGAGCCGCAGCGTCGCTTCTGCCGCGGCGTCGTCCCGGTCGCTCAGCCACGCCGACATCGTCCCGTCGACGAGCGCGACCAGCAGGCGGGCCACCTGGTCGACGGGCGCCGACCACGACCGGCCGTGCCGGTCCGACCACTGCCGCAGGTTGCCGGTGACGGCCTGCGCGTACGCGTCCTGCTCCCAGCGCGCCAGGTCCCGCAGGTCGGGGTCGCGTCGCGCGAGGGCCGTGAGCTCGAAGAGCGCCAGGGCCTCGTCCGGCGCGGCCCGGACGCGGTCCAGGTAGGCCAGGAGCCCGGCCGCGATGCGTTCGGACGGGTCGTCGACCGGGACCGAGTCGTCGTCGAAGGTCACGGCCATCGACTGCCGGAGCTCCCGGTCGAGCACGGCCCGGAACAGCTCGCCCTTCGACCCGAAGCAGTACGCGAACGTGCCGTGGGGCAGTCCGGCGCGGGCCGTCACGGCCCGGGTGGTCACGGCGCGGACGCCCTCGTCGGTCATCACCGCCACGGCGGCGTCGACGAGCTGGGCCCGTCGTTCGTCCGCGCTGCGGTGGGTGCTGGTGGTCATGCGACGACCGTACCGGTCGAGTTGGCCAGATGGCCAACTCGACCGGCGCAGTCCCAGCCGACGGACAGGCGGACGGGAGGCTCGGTGCCAGCTGGTGGGGAGCCTCCCGTCCGCGTGTGGCCGGTCCAGGGCCGGCTGCTGGGCGGTGTCAGCAGCGCGTCAGCGCGGTGTGAGTGCCGCGGCCGATGATCGGGGCATCCGATCGAAGGAGCACACCGTGCAGAACACCCGAGTCCTCGTCTCCGGCGCGAGCATCGCCGGCCCCGCCCTGGCGCACTGGCTGCAGCGGTACGGGTTCGCCGTCACCGTCGTCGAGAAGGCCGGCAGCATCCGACCCGGCGGCCAGGCCGTCGACTTCAAGGGCCCGATCCACCGGCGCGTCCTGCGTGAGATGGGCATCCTCGACGAGGTGCGCGCGGCCGACGTCCGGGACGAGGACGGCATCATCGTCAACGCCGCCGGGCGGAAGGTCGGGACGGCCCCCGGGGCCTTCGGCGCGGGCGAGGTGAACATCCCCCGCGGCGACCTGGCCCGGATCCTGCACCGTCTGACTGAGGACACGGTCGAGTACGTCTTCGGGGACTCGATCACGAGCCTGACCGACACCGGGGACGGTGTCGACGTGACCTTCGAGCACGGAGCACCGCGGACGTTCGACCTCGTCGTCGGCGCGGACGGCATGCACTCCAACGTCCGTCGGCTGGCGTTCGGCCCCGAGTCCGAGCACGTCACGCACCTCGGCTACCACTACGTCCTCGCCGACCTCGACACCGGCCCCGACGACGTCGTCTACAGCGAACCCGGCATCACCGTCATGCTCGGCGGGACCAAGGCCCCGGCGTTCCTGGTCTTCGCCGGCCCGCCGCTGCCACCGGCGCGCGACGACGTGGCCCGGCAGAAGCAGCAGGTGACCGAGGCACTCCGCCGTGGGAAGTGGCGGATCCCCGAGCTGCTGGAGCAGCTGCCCGACGCCCGCGAGTTCTACATGGACTCGATCAGCCGTGCGACGGTCGACCGGTGGTCCCGCGGCCGCGTGGTGCTGCTCGGTGACTCCGCGTGGGGGAACGCCCTCGGTGGCTACGGCACCGGGCTCGCCGTCGTGGGCGCCTACGTCCTGGCTGGGGAGCTCGCACGAGCCGGTGGTGACCATGTCGCCGCGTTCGACGTGTTCGAGCGTCGGTACCGGGACTACGCCTCCATCTCGCACAAGGTGAACGCCGGCAAGCTCCTCGCGCCGAGGACGGCCGCCGGCATCCGTGTCCGCAACCTGCTGTTCAGCGCCCTGGCGGTCGTCGGTCCGCTCATGCGGGTCGTCGACCGGCCGGCGTCGAACCTCGTGCTCGAGGACTACGACGCCCTCCGCACCGACCGGGAGACCGATTCCCGCACTGGGTCACCGGCGGGCACGACCGGTGTCGGGGGCGCGGACTAGCGTCGCGGGCGTGACGACCGGCACCGGTCGACGCGACCCTGCCTCCGAGGAGTCACTCCGTGCCGTTGCAGCCCATCACCCGTCGCTCGATGCTCGTCGGGGCGTTCGGGTTGGCCGCCGCCGGGGCGCTCAGCGGGTGCGTCGCGAACAACGGCCCCGTGCCGAGCACCGCCGCGGCGGGGTCGAAGGCCGACATCGGCGAGGTCGAGGGCACGATCCGCTTCGCCTTCTGGGGCGGCAGCGACGGGGAGAACGCCGGGTTCGCCCACGCGAAGAAGGTGTTCGAGGCCCGGCACCCGAAGGCCACCGTCGAACTGCAGACGCTGCCGTACGACGGCTTCTTCTCCGGCATCGACCGGGGCATCCTGTCGCGCACGGCACCGGACGTCTTCCGCGTCGACTACACGAGCATCGGCAAGTACACGTCGCACGGGGTACTGCTCGACATCACGCCGTACCTCAGCGCCACCGAGTCCGCCGGGTTCCTGCCGGCACTCCGTGACGCCGTCCGGTACGAGGGCCGCACCTACGGCGTCCCGCACCAGACCGACACCTCGGCGATCGCGTTCAGCCGCGACGCCCTCGACGAAGCCGGCATCGGCGCCGTGCCCGACCGGCTCGAGGACGCCTGGACCTGGGAGGAGTTCACCGCGGTCTCGACGAAGCTCCGGAAGGCCCTGCCGGACGACAAGTACCCCTTCGCCTACGACTGGACCGCCGCCGGTGCCTACCGCTGGGCGAGCTTCCTGTACCAGGCGGGCGGCTCGCTCCTGACGCCGTCGCTGGAGCACTCGGCGGTCGACGGCGACCCCGCACGCAAGGCCATGGCGTTCACGCAGCGGTTCTTCGACGAGCGCTGGGTGCCGGCGAACAACACCATCAAGACCACCGTGTACTCGGACAACTTCTTCCTGAACCAGACCGTCGCGATGACGTTCATCGGCGACTTCCTGGTGCCGGAGCTCGCCGACGGCAAGAACGGCTACCAGGGCGGGAAGTGGGCCACCACGTACATGCCCCGCGACCAGGCCGCAGCGTCCGACCTCGGCGGGAACGCCGTCGTCGCCACCCGTGACACCGAGCACCCGGAGCTCGCGGCCGCGTTCCTCAAGTTCCTCGTGGAGGAAGACCAGATGCGCGACTTCTGCCAGCGGGCGAACGAGCTGCCGACGCTGAAGAGCCTGGCGGACACGCCCCTCGACTACGCCGTGCGCCCGGACGTGATGGACGTCTTCACGCAGCAGGCCACCACGATCACCGAGACCGCCGTCCGCGAGACCGTCGTGCCCGGGTTCGCCTCGGTCAACACGGCGTTGCAGGACCAGCTCGAGCTCGCCTTCCACGGTCGTGGCACCGAGGCAGCCGTGACGGCCATCGACGCCGCCGTCGAGCAGGCGGTGTCGGCATGACCGGCGCGGCCGAGCGCATCGGCGGCGCGACCGCGGGCGGGGCCGTCCGACGCGGTCCGCGGCGGTCGGTCGGCGGCTTCCGGGGGTCGAGCGGGGCAGCGGCCTCGGCGTTCCTCGTGCCGAACGTCGTCCTCATCGTGGTCTTCACGCTGCTGCCGCTCGTCTACGCCCTCGTCATCAGCTTCCAGGACCTCGACTCCCTCGGCGGCACGAGCTGGGCGGGCCTCGGCAACTACGCACGCCTGGTGACGGACCCGGTCTTCTGGCAGTCCGTCGCGAACACGGGCGTCTTCACGCTGTTCACGGTGCCGGTCGGCATGGCGATCGGGCTCGGCGTCGCGGTGCTGCTCAACGGCGTGCTGCCGGGGCGTGCCGTCTTCCGCACGGTCATCTTCCTGCCGCTGGTGGTCTCCGGCGTCGCGACCGGCGTCCTCGGCGCGTGGATGTTCGACCAGAACAACGGATTCGTCGACGAGTTCCTCCGCTCCCTCGGCCTGCCGCAGATCCAGTGGCAGTCGAGCGGCGGCTGGGCGATGACGGCCGTGATCCTGATGACGCTGTGGCAGCGCATCGGCTTCGACATGCTCATCTACCTCGCCGGGCTGCAGGGCGTCGACCCCGCTGTGCAAGAGGCGGCGACGACCGACGGCGCGAGCGGCTGGCAGCGCTTCCGGCTCATCACGTTCCCGCTGCTCGGGCCGTCGACGTTCTTCCTGCTCGTGATGAACCTCATCTACTCGTTCCAGGTGTTCGACACCGTCTGGGCGATGACCCGCGGCGGCCCCGGCTACGGCACCACCACGATCGTGTCGTACGCGTACCGGGTGGCCTTCGACGAGCACGGCCCGCAGCTGCTCGGGTACGGCGCTGCCGTCGGCATCGTGATCTACCTCGTGACCCTGCTCATCACGGGCCTCCAGTGGCGGTTCAACGCCGGACGGGACCAGACCGACTGATGACCTCCACCACCTGGGACACCGGCGCGTCCGACGCCGCACCCGCTGCCGCCGCGCGCACCGCCACCCGTTCGCCGAGGAAGCGCCGCGGACGCCTGCTCTGGCTGCGCCTCACCGTCGCCGTGATCGTGACCGTCGTGATGGCGTTCCCGCTGTACTGGATGCTGCTCACCGCGTTCTCGACCCGGGCAGATCTCTACGCGCCGGGGCTCCAGCTCTGGCCGGAGCACTTCACGATCCAGAACTTCGTCCGCCCGTTCCAGGAGTTCCCGGTCTGGCGCTGGTTCGGCAACTCGCTGCTGATCTCCGTCGTCGTCACGGTCATCACCGTCGTCTGCAACCTGCTCGCCGGGTACGCCTTCGCCAAGCTCCGCTTCCGCGGGCGCAACGCCCTGTTCCTGGTGCTGCTGTCGACGCTGATGATCCCGCCGCAGGCGATCATCGTGCCGCAGTTCTTCATCTCGATCGGCCTGCACCTGTACGGCGGGCTCTGGGCGGTCATCCTGCCCGAGGCCGCGGCGATCTTCGGGGTGTTCCTGGCCCGGCAGTTCTTCCTCGCGGTGCCCGACGAGCTCATCGAGGCCGCCCAGCTCGACGGCGCCGGCCGCTTCCGCACGTTCGTGTCGGTCGTGCTCCCGCTCTGCCGACCGCTGCTCGCCGTGCTGGTGCTCCTGACGTTCATGGGCGAGTGGAACGCGTTCGGCTGGCCCCTCGTCGCCCTGTCCGGCAACCAGGACCTGTTCACCGTGCCCATCGGGATCGTCGGCACGCTGCAGGGCCAGTACACGTCGGACTACGGCGCGATCATGGCCGTCAACCTGCTCATGATCCTGCCGATCGTCGCCCTGTTCCTGGCGTTCCAGCGGTACTTCGTCGAGGGGCTGTCGCGGAGCGGCCTGCGGTGAGCGCAGAAGAACCGACGGCCGGCCGCCCGACTCCTGCGGACGCCCGCCACTGGATCACCGCCGACTTCGCCATGCAGGTCACCGCGATCGAGGAGGTGACCGGCGGCACCGACGTGTCCGCCGTCGTCTGGCGCTTCGTCGACGACACCGGCGACGCCTGGGCCGCGAAGTGGACCACCCGCACCACCACGACCGGCACACGCCTGGTCGGGTCGATGGCCGACGCCGGGCTCGACCGTGCCCCGAGCGCTGTCCCGACCGCCGACGGTCGGCGCCGCAGTCGCCGTGGGGGTGGCCGACTCGCCGTCACCCGCTGGACGGACGGCGAGGACGCCGCAACCGTCGGCCTCGACCTGGCCGGCTGGCACGCCTACGGGGAGCTGCTCGCCGACGTGCACGCGCACGCCTTCCCGCTCCCGCCGCGTCGGCAGGGCGCCCGCCGGGGCATCCGCCGTCGGCGGCAGCGGTACCGCGCAGCGATCCGCACGCTGGACGCCCGGCCCGCACGGGACGCACGGGAAGCACGGGACGCACGCGACGACGTCCTCGCCCTCTGGCACGACGCCCGACCCCGGATCGCGCTCCTGCAGCAGGGCACGACGCTCGCCTCGGCAGCGCCCGGCGAGCGCGTCCCGTGCCACGGTGACCCGCACCTCGGCAACGTCCTGGTCGAACCGGACGGCGGGCTGCGGCTGGTCGACTGGGACGAGGCCGTCGTCGCCCCGCGCGAACTCGACCTGCACCTCGTCGAGTTCAGCGTCCTGTTCGCCCCGGCCTCACCCGACGAGCTCGCCGCGTTCCGTGCCGGCTACGGGCCCGTCGACCTCGACGAGCACCGGCTGGTCCGCTACGCCTGCGTCCGCGCGCTCGAGGACCTGACGTCGACGATGACGACCGCGCTCGACGGCTCCGACGAGGACCGCACCGAGGCCCTCCGGGTCTTCACCGGGATCCTCGCCCCGACCGGGTCGGCCTCCCTGGTCGAGGACCGGCTGTGCGCCGCGCTGGCGGCCGACCCGACGTGATCAGCACCACCGACAGACGGGAGGCTCCCCACCGGTCCGGTGGGGAGCCTCCCGTCTGTCGGCTGGTCGCCGTCAGGTCAGTCGTGGCCGTTGATCAGGCCGAGGTAGCGTCCGAAGCGGGGCGTCGGCTCGTCGTGGAGCGCGCGCGGCGTGGGCCAGCAGTCGAGCTCGTCGATGGTCGTGGTGGAACGGTCGAGGTCGTGGCTCATGGGGTGCTCCTTCTTCGGGGGTGAGGAGTACTACCGCGGAGCGGTGTCAGCCATTCCCGATGCCACGCTCGGAGTGCGTCCAGCGGACGTCCGAGTCCGCCCGTCAGTCCGGCCGTCGACGGAGCTCGCGTACCGGGACGGTCGCGGTGACCATGGGCGGACGGGAGGCGCGGTGCGGGCCCGCCACGAGCCTCCCGTCAGGCCGTCCCCGCGGACGCGGAGCCGGACCCGTCCGGCGTCTCGCTGCCGAGCAGCGGCCGCAACGCGGTCGCGACCACGTCGGCTCCGGTAGCGTCGTCGTCGACCGCGACCGGTCCGAACCACGCGTTGCTGGCGAGGACGACCGGGAAGGCACGGGACAGCAGCTCCCGGCCGGCCGGGGTCAGGGTCAGGCGCGACAGCCGGCCGCGCCCCGGCTCAGCCCGGCGCACCAGCAGCCCGCGGGCTCCGAGGGCGGCGACGAGGGCGGTCATGCTCTGCGGGCGGACGCCGACCGCACGGGAGAGCTCGGCCTGGCTGAGCTCCTCGGCCGTGGCGAGCTGGACCAGCACGCCGAACTCGACCGGCGTGAGCTCCATCGGCGACAGCTCGGTGGCCAGGCGGCGGGCGAGCTCGCGGCCGGCGCGGATGACGGTCCAGGCGGCGACCGCGTCGACGTCGTCGCGCGATGCTGCGAACTCCTGGGGCACGGCTCGATCGTAGCGGAGGAGGAGTTACTATCAGCTAACTGATACTGAAGGAGACGACATGGGCGACATCGTGGCAGTCACAGGAGCGACCGGGGACGTCGGCGGCAAGACGGTCGAGGCCCTCCGCGCCGCCGGGAAGACCGTGCGGGCGATCGCGCGGCGACCGGAGCAGGTCGAGGCCTTCCGGGCCCGGGGGATCGATGCCCGGCAGGCGGACCTCGGTGACCTGCCGGCCCTGACGGCGGCCTTCGAGGGCGTCGACCAGGTGTTCCTGGTCACGGCGGCGACCCAGCAGCAGCGGGAACACGGCGTGGTCGGCGTGCAGGCCGCACAGCGTGCCGGGGTGCGGGCGCTCGTGCACCTGTCGGGCGGGGACGCTGCGCTGGGGTCGACGATCCCGTGGGCGCGTGCGGTGGCGGAGATCGACGTGGACGTGCGGGCCAGCGGCCTCGAGTGGACGATCCTGCACCCGTCGGGGTTCATGACGAACCTGCTGCCGTCAGGGCCGACGATCCGCCGGGGGTTCTTCCCGCAGACGATGGGCCGCGGGGTGATCGGCTGGATCGACAGCCAGGACATCGCCCGGGTGGCGGCCCGGGTGCTGACGGACGGCGTGCACGTCGGCGCCGAGCCGGTGCTGACCGGGCCCGAGCTGCTCGACGGCCGTGGGGTCGCCCGGGCCCTGACCGAGGGGCTCGGTCGGCGGGTGCGGTACGTGCACCTGCCGAGCCGCGCATTCGAGGGCGTGCTGCGCGTGACCGGCATGCCCGCGTGGCAGGCGGCGGGGCTCCGTCAGCAGTTCGGCATCGTCGCCCGGCACGGGCTCGACGGCATCGCGGTGCACACGGACCAGGTCGAGCGCGTCACCGGGACGCCGGCGCGGTCGATGGCGGACTGGGCGCGGGCGTCGCGGGAGGTGTTGCTGGGGCGCTGACCGAGTTCAGCTCGTCGATGTACCGCTGGTCGAGTGGCACCTCGGGCAGCGTCCCGGCCTCGGCGGTGTGGTGGCCGATGACGGTCTCGCCGTCGGACTCGTACACGTCGACCGTCCCGGGCTGGTCGGCGCCCGCCGTCTCGGACCAGAGCACCCAGCCCAGGCGACCGTCGTCGGCTCGTCCCGGCACCAGGTCCGGGTGACCGTGCTGGTTCTCGATCCCGAAGGTCTGCCCCTTCGCGTTGACGCTCCACCGGGACGTGACCGAGCTGGCGTACTGCAGCACGGCGTGCCACCGGGTACCGGGGGACGAGGAGACCGGGAACGTGGTCGTGCCGGCGGCCGGCAGCTGGCCGTCCACGACGTGCAGACGGTGCTGCCCGTCGCCGCTGCAGGAGACACCGGCGCCCGTCGTGCCGTCGCCGGTGCTGACCTGCACCATCCCCGAGTCACTCAGGCAGGTGACGTCGACGATGACCGCTCCCGCCGTCTCCGGTGCCCGGCCGATGTCGACCAGGGCCGGACCGGTCCGGGTCACCGTGGTGGTGGAACCGAGTGCATCGGTCGCCGTCGATCCGGGCATCCCGGTCACCACGAGGGCGGCGGCGCTGGTGGCCAGGGCGACGGCCGCGACCCCGACGACGGACGCGGTGACCCGGGTCCGTCGCTGTGCGCGCTGCAGTCGGCTGCCGGGGGTGCCGATGGACGCGAGCTCGTCGCGGATCGTCGCGGCAGCGTCGGGGTGCATGTCGGTCGTGGTCAGGTGTCCGTCGTTGCTGGTCATGCGGTGCCTCCCGGTGCGGAGCGGAGTGTGGGGTCGAGGTCGTGCAGGTCGGCGCGCAGGCGTTTCCGAACCCGGTGCAGGCGGACCCGGGCAGCGGGTGGCTGCAGGCCGACGGCCGCAGCGGCCTGCCACACGGGCAGGTCCTCGAGCGTGGTGAGGACGAGCAGCGCGGCGTCGGTCGGGGACAGGCCGCGGAGGGACTCCTCGAGGCGCTGCCGGACCTCGGCGTCCGCGGGGTCGACCGGGTCGACGTGCTCCTCCTCGCGGGGCAGCCGGTCGAGCAGCTTCCGGTAGCGGGCGGCGGCACGACGGCTGTTGCGCCCGAGGTTCACCGCGGTCACGAGCAACCACGGCAGGACGGACCCGGCCACCAGCGGCACGGTCCTCCGCTTCCGCCAGAGCTCGTAGAACGCGGCCGCCGTGACGTCCTCGGCGTCGTGCACGTCCCCGAGCAGGCTCAGCGCGCGCCGATAGACCCGCGGGCGGTGCCGGTCGAAGAGCTCGGCGAAGGCCGTTCCGTCGTTCGACCGGGCCCGCGTCCACAGCGGCCCGTCGTCGTCCTGTTCGTCCTGCACACTCAAGAGTGTCCGGTCGGGGTGCGGGCGTTACACGCTGCCGCGGGCCGACCGGGAACCGGTCACGCGCTGCCGCGGAGTTCGGCGGGCGCGAGCTGCTGCCCGGACACCGCGCGGGCGACGTCGCTCAGGCGCTCCTGGTTCGTGCGGGCGTGCTGGCGGATCAGGCGGAACGCGGTGTCCAGGTCGACGTCGAGCGCGCGGCTGACGTAGCCCTTCGCCTGCTCGATCAGCACGCGGCTGTCGAGGGCGCGCTGCAGCTGGCTGGCCGCGGTGGTCGCGTTCTCGATCGTGCGCTGCTGCAACAGGCTGATCGTCGCGACGTCGGCGAGCGCCTGCGCGGCACGGGCGTCGGCACCGTTGAGCGCCCCCTCGGACTCGCGGAACAGGTTCAACGACCCCACGACGGTGTCACGGAGTCGCATCGGGATGGCGTGGACGCCGGCGTACCCGCGCTGCTGCGAGGCCTCGGCGAACCGGGGCCACCGCCGCCGCAGTTCGGTCACGTTCTCCGACGTCGCCAGTTCGCCCGTCGTCACGGCCGTGATGCACGGGCCCTCGCCGGCGTTGAGCTGGAGCAGGCCGAAGAAGCTGCTGCGCTCACTCGTCGAGGCCACCACCTCGAGCTCCTGCTGCGCGTTCGCCAGGTGGATCGCGCCGGCCGCCGCGTCGAAGAGCTCGACGGCCCGGTCGACCAGGGTCTGGAGCACCTCCACGACGTCGAAGTCGGCGACCAGGCTGTCCGTGAGCGTGACGAACGTGTCGACCAGTCGTGCTTCGCGGGTGTCCGGCATCCGGAGTGCTCCCTCTCCGTCGGTGTGCTGTGCAACAACCGTAGCGCCGCCCCGATCGAGGACTTGCGACGCGAGGTTCTCCGGCTCTAGCGTTGTGCTCAGCTGCCCCAGCCCCCGGTGGCCGGACGACAAGAACGATCTCCGTGATGCCCGGGAGCCTGATGGACCAGCTACGTCACACGCCGATCGCGCCTGCGCGGCGCGGGGCTGTCGGCGCAGCTGCGTCGTCGCAGTCTCCGCGGTGCGCCGGTCAGCACCGACGAGAGGAACCCCAGTGACCGCCGACGACACCATGACCCGCCCGTACCGCAAGACCGGGACGGCCGGGGGAGCCCGCACCGGGGGCACGTCGACCTACTCCGCGCTGCTGGCGCAGGTGAAGGACGCGGGGCTGCTCCGGCGGCGTCGCGGCTTCTACTGGGCGCTCTTCGGTGCCCTGGTCGTGGGCACGGTGGCGTGCTGGGTGGCGTTCGCCACGCTCGGCGCCTCGTGGCTGCAGCTGGTCGTCGCCGCGGTCCTCGGGGTGCTCTTCACACAGTTCGCGTTCCTGTCGCACGAGGCCGCGCACCGCCAGGTGTTCGAGTCCCGGAAGTGGAACGACCGCGCGGGCCGGTGGCTCGGGACATTCGTCGTGGGCCTGAGCTACTCGTGGTGGATGAACAAGCACACCCGCCACCACGGCAACCCGAACACCGTCGGCAAAGACCCGGACATCAGCCCGGACGGCGTGGTGTTCATCCCCGAGGACGCCGCCGCCACGAGAGGACCCATGCGGTTGCTCGTCCGGCACCAGGGCTGGCTCTTCTTCCCGCTCCTGACCCTCGAGGGCATCAACCTGCACCGGCACGCGGTGGTCTCGGTGCTCCGCGGGGCCGACGGCCGGAGCGACGTCCGCGGACGCGTCCTCGAAGGCGTGCTGCTCGTCCTCCGCTTCGGCATCTACCTGCCCGTCGTCTTCCTGACGCTGCCGTTCGGCATGGCCTGCGCGTTCCTCGGCGTCCAGCTCGCGGTCTTCGGCGTGATGATGGGCGCGTCCTTCGCGCCGAACCACAAGGGCATGCCGACGATCGCCCACGACGCCAAGGTGGACTTCCTCTCCCGACAGGTCCTGACGTCGCGCAACATCCGCGGTGGGTGGTGGGTGTCCTTCCTGATGGGCGGCCTCAACTACCAGGTCGAGCACCACCTGTTCCCGAGCATGCCGCGGCCGGCCCTCAAGCAGGCCAGGCTCCTCGTCCGCGCGCACTGCGAGCAGCTCGACGTGCCCTACACCGAGACCACGCTCCTGCGCTCGTACGGCATCGTCGTCGCGTACCTGAACCGCGTCGGTCTGGCAGCGCGCGACCCCTTCGCCTGCCCGATGATCACCGAGCTCCGGATCAACTGACGTACGTCGCGCCCGGTGCAGGCACCGCCTGTGGCACGCTCGATCCTGCAACCAGGGGGAAGGGGACGACATGGACGAGGCACTGCTCTTCGACCTGTGCAGCCGCGCACGGCTCATCGACATCCGGATGGGCGGGTCGGACGGGGCGTCGCGGGGACTGACGGACCTCATTTCCCGCGCCGCCGACCCGGCAGGCCGGTACTCCCACGAGCACCTGCTCCAGCTCATGCAGTCCACGCCCCGACCCGTCGGCTTCCGCTACGGCCTCCGACGGCTGGAAGCCCTCACCGCGTGCCGGACCGACCCGCCCGAGGACCTCTCGGGCGAAGAGCGCTCCGAGTACGCAGCGGCGCAGGACGCGCTCCTCGCAGCCGTCGGCCGGGACGGCGGTGAGCCGCCCCACGGCGTCGTCGCCGTCGCCAGGAACGTGCTGGAGCAGTTCGGCCTGCGCTGGTTCTGATCCCATCCCGGTACGGCACCGCCGTCCGAGCCGCTGATCGCGCAAGATGATCCCATGGCTGCGATCGACCTCCGCACGCGACTGCTCGGCCGACTGCTGAGCGCCGCCTCGGTGACCCGCCGGACGGAGGAGCAGATCCTCGCCGACCAGCGACGCGAGATCGGCCACAACCCCCTCGTCGACCTGCTGCTCGGCGGGCTCGCCACGGGCGTCGCCGTCCGGGACACGACCGCATCCGGGGCCGACGGCCCCATCGGCGTCCGGGTCTACCGCCCCACCACGTTCCGCGGCACGCCCCCGCTCGTCGTCCTCATCCACGGCGGGGGCTGGACGTCCGGCTCGCTCGACACCTACGACTGGTTCGCCAGCAGCATCGCCCGGGACGCCCAGGCCGTGGTCGCCTCCCTGGACTACCGCCTGTCTCCGGGTGCCCGCTGGCCCGCTGCCGCCGAGGACTCCTACGCCGCCACCGTCGACCTGGTCAGCCGCGGCCGGGAGCTCGGCGCGGACACCAGCCGCCTGGCCGTCGTCGGCGACAGCGCCGGCGGGAACCTCGCCGCCGTGGTCGCCCTCATGGCACGCGACCGCTCCGGCCCGCCGATCGCGTTCCAGGGCCTGGTCTACCCCGCGACCGACCTCACGATGGCGAGCCCGTCCATCGACGAGAACGCGCACGCCCCGATCCTGACGAAGGCGGACATGCTCGCCTTCCGCGGCCACTACCTGGACGGTCAGGACCCGACCGACCCGTACGCCTCGCCGCTCTTCGCCGACCTCGCCGGCCTGCCGCCGGCTCTGGTCCAGGTCGCCGAGCACGACCCGCTCCGGGACGACGGCCTCCGCTACGCCGCAGCCCTCCTGGAGGCCCGGGTCGCCGTGCGCACGACGACCTACGTCGGCATGCCCCACGGCTTCATGGCCTTCCCCCGGATCAGCAGGGCCGTCCCGCAGGCGCTCGGGGAGCTCACCGGGGAGCTGCGCTCCGCCCTGGCCCGGCCGTGATGGCCCGGGTCGGGCGAGCCCTGGCCGTCCGCCTGCACGCGATCACCTTCGCGGCGGCAGGGCTCTGCACGCTCCTCATCGCTGTCCTGCCCCGAGGCACGGGAGCGCTGTCCGCCGCAGCGATCCTCGCCGGCACCCTGACGCTCGCCGGGCTCGGCATCATCGCCACCGGCATGTCCGACGAGCGCCCCCTCCGTCAGGTCCCGCTCGCCATGCCGCTGCTGATGACCGCCGCCGGGTCCGCCGTCGCCAAGACGGTCCTGCTGCAGGCGGGTCGACCGCTCCCCGTGGTCCTGGCCGCCTCCGCCGTGGTCGGTCTCATCGGCGGGCTCGCCGTCGCGCTCGCGGTCGTCCTGCTGCTCGCGGCGCGGTCGCGGCACCGTCTGACGATCGCCACGCTCACCGGGCTCGGCCTGGTCGGCCTGCCGGCGCTCGTCTCGAACGCCCTGCTGCTCGTGCCCGGTGTCGACCAGCGCGTCGACGGCGTCGCCACTGAGGTCGGGATCGTCGTGACCGGTGCCGGGCTCCTGCTGATCGCCCTCGCGCTGGCCCGTCGGCCGATGGGCACCACGACGGTGGACGACGGAGCCAAACGGGCGTCCCGTCGCTGACCACAGTGCGCTTCCCGCCAGGCCCCTGGTGCGGATGCCCGCGCAGGCGTACTGTTCCCGCCAGGTGGCCCCAGACCCTGGCTGTCGGATCGGAAGCTCTCATGCAGCGTCCGCGCTCAGCATCTCGCGCGTCCCATCCGTCCACCCCACGAGCCGCGGGACCCGGGAGCAACGTCGCTCCCGCTGGTTCACCCGCGTGACAGAGCGCATCGTCGCGGGGACGGCGACGATGCGCTCGAAGCCGGTGGTGTCCTGAACCCGACAGCGCCCCACCGGCTTCCGTCAGTCCAGCGACGAGTCAGCCCTGCGCGGTCGGCCGGACGATGACCTCGCCCACGTCGACGCCGTCGGGCTGCTCGATCGCGAAGGCCACCGCCCGGGCGATGGCCTCCGGCGGCATCGCGGTGGCGTCCCGCTGCTGCACCAGCGCCGCCGCGACCTCGGCACTCGCCCCCAGCCCGACGCCCTCCGTGTTCGTGAAGCCGGGCGTGACCACCGTGACCCGGAGCGAGGCGCCGGCTTCCTGCCGCAGGGCCTCGGACAGCACCCGGACCGCGGTCTTGGTCGCCGCGTAGACGCCCTGTGCGGGCACGATCCGGTGGGCCGACGTCGACGCCGTGTTGACGAAGTGGCCGGAGCCCTGGGCGCGGAACACCGGCAGCGCCGCCGCGATCCCGTTCAGGACGCCCGTCAGGTTGACGTCGATCATCTGCTGCCAGTCGTCCACGCGGACCTCGTCGAACGGCGAGACCGCCATGCTCCCCGCGTTCGAGAACAGCACGTCGACGCGGCCGAACTGCTCCTGTGCGCTCGCCACCAGCCGCTGCAGGTCCTCGCGCTGCCGGACGTCGATCGGCACCGCGTGCGCCTGTCCGCCCTCGGCGCGGATCTCCTCGACGAGCGACGCCAGCCGGTCGGCGCGGCGTGCACCCAGCACGACGTTCGCACCGGCCGCCGCCAGGTGCCGAGCCGTCGCGGCGCCGATCCCGCTCGACGCCCCGGTGATGGCGATGGTCTTGCCGCTGATGCCGTCCATGGTGGTCTCCTGTCGCAGTAGAGTGGACACCCGTCCACTTCGCGAGAGGCTACCGGACACATGTCCACTTCGTCGACCCCCTCCGCTCGTGTGCTGCGTTCGGACGCCGAGCAGAACCGTGCGCGGATCGTCAGCATCGCCCGACAGGCCTTCGCCGACGACAGCGCCACGACCATGCAGGCGATCGCCCGCGCGGCCGGCGTCGGGCAGGGGACGCTCTACCGGCGCTTCCCCACGCGGGAGTCCCTGCTGGCCGAGGTCTACCGCGACGAGTTCGACGGACTCCTCGTGACGGCGCGTCGGCTCCTCGACGAGCACGAGCACGATCCCGTCGTCGCCCTCCGCCGCTGGTTCGACGTCCTCGCCTCCTTCGGCCGGATGAAGCACGCGCTCGCCGACGTCCTCGACGCCGTCACCCGCAGTGACCTGCACGACGAGCAGTACGACCGGATCCTCGCCGTTGTCGACGACCTGCTGCAGGCCGGCAAGGACGCCGGGCAGGTCCGCCCCGACATCGCGCCCGACGAGGTCTTCCCCCTGCTGAGCTTCCTGTGGCACCTCGAGCCGCAGAGCGATGCGCGCACGGCCCACCTGCTCGACCTCGTCGTCGATTCCCTCCGGAGGCGGTAACCGCCTCAGGGCGTCACGGCACCCCGCCCGCTCCACGTCGCGATCATCGACACCGCGGTGTCGAAGGGCGCGAGGCCCGGCCGGTTGAGGAACGCATGGCGCGTCCCCGGCAGCACGTGGTGCTCCACGTCGACCCCCGCGTCCCGGAGCTCCGTCGCGAACAGGTCTCCCGACGCCCGCATGGTGTCCTGCTCGGCGTTGACCAGGAGCGTCCGCGGGAACCCGCCGATCTCGTGCCCGCCCGGGAACGCCAGCCGGTCCGCCAACGCCCGCCGCGAACCGGCGTAGTTCCGGTTCGCCACGTCCAGCGCCCACCGGGCATGAGTCACCCGACGGTGTCGCCGAGACCGGTGGTGCGGGTCGGTGGGCCGCGGATGAGCCGCGTGGAAGAACCCGTAGGCGAACACCGCCCCCACCGGAGAGACCCCGTCCTCGACCGCGCTGAGGGTCGCTGCGGCCGCCAGACACGCTCCCGCGCTCGCCCCGCCGAGGACGACGCCCCCGGGTGCGACCGCACGGACCTCCCGGTACGCCGCGAGCACGTCGTCGAGGGGCAGCGGGAACCGCACCCGAGGCTGCCCGACACGCGCCCCCGCCCACCCGAGGCCCGGCACCGGAGCGAGCCGGTACCCCGCCGTCGCGACGGTCAGCCCCTGCTGCGCGAGTGCCTGCGCGACGGCATGCGCCTCCGGCAGGTCGGGGCTGCCCCGGAAGAACCCGCCGCCGTGCAACCAGAGCAGCGTCGGCGCCGTCAAGGTTGCTCCTGACGCCGGCCGGTACCAGCGCAGTGGGACCGCGAGGTCCGGGTCATGCGAGGTGCGCATGCGCTCAGCTCGGCAGAGCGGTTGCCACGTCGGCGGCGTGGTCCGGTTCGGACTCCGGCATCGGTGTCGGCCGGAGGAACCGCCAGGTCGCGATCGCTGCGGCCAGACCGGCTGCCACGGACATGCCCAGCGGGAACGACACGACGGCCGGCAGGGACGTCGGCCCGGAGAACCACAGCACCACGAGTGACGTCGTCACCACGGCGAGCAGTCCGGCGAGTGCCGCATGCGCGGCCGTGTGCGCGCCCCTGGACCGCACCCGTCGCAGTGCCCGGCCGAGCAGGTACGTGCACGGGAGCGCCACCGCAGCGCCGCCCAGTGCGAACACCGCGGTCGCGACCACGGTGACGATGACCAGCCAGAGCGCCTGGTCCAGGTCGCCGAGGCCCCCGCCACTCGTGACCGCGGCGACGAGGTAGAAGACCACTGCGCCGATCGGCGCCGTCACCCCCGCCAGCCACAGGTAGCTCCGCCCGACCAGCCGGCCCGTCTCGTTCATCCCCCAGGTGTCCACGCCGACCATCCTGCCGCACTGCGGCAGACGGCTGCCGGCCACGCGGCGGACGGGAGGCTCGTCACCAGCTGGTACCGAGCCTCCAGTCCGGCGGCTGCTCACCGCTAGGGTCCAGATGTGATCGTCTGGCTGAACGGAACGCACGGTGCAGGGAAGACCACGACCAGTCGGCTGCTCCAGCCGCTGCTGCCCGGGTCGCAGGTCCTCGACGCCGAGAAGGTCGGCGAGGTCCTCATGGACATCAAGCCGGGACTGCCGACGACGGACAACTTCCAGCACTGGGACCCCTGGCGGCCCCTCGTGGTCGAGACCGCCCGACGCGTGCACGACTACATCGGCGGCGGGCCGCTCATCATGCCGATGACCGTCCTGGTCGAGGCCTACTGGCGCGAGATCCAGGCCGGCCTGGCCGCGTACGACATCCCGGTCCGGCACCTCGTGCTGCACGTCGACGGCCCCACGCTCGTCGACCGCATCCAGAACGACCGGGACCTCGGGCCGTCGACGTTCCGGTTCGCGTACGTCGACGCCTACGCCGAGGCCGCAGCGGGCTGGCTGCACCGGGAGGCCGAGGTCATCGACACGACGTCGGTCCCCGCGGCGGAGGTCGCGCGGCAGATCGCGGACGCGGTCCGCGCCGACGACTGACACCCGGCTGGTCGCCGCGCGCCGATCGCCGCGGCCCAGCGAGGCGTCAGGACGCCGTCGTCCGGAGCGTGTCCCGCGGGTGCTCATCGAAGCGCTCGTGGTAGGCCGCCGAGAACCGCCCCATGTGGCTGAAGCCGGACCGGCGCGCGATCTCCGCCACGGCGCCGGGCTCCGGGCCGACGGACTGGAGCTCCGCGTGCGCGCGATCGAGTCGGGTCTCGCGGACGAACGCCATCGGGCTCCGCTGGAACTCCCGCTTGAAGGCCTCCTGGATCCCGCGGACGCTCAGCGACGCGGCGTCGGCGATGTCGTCCACCGTGATGGCCTCGTGCGCGTGGTTCAGCACGAAGTCCAGCGCGGCCCGGATCCGGTCGTCCTGCGCGGAGCGGCGGTCCAGGAGCCGCTCGCCACTCGACGGGTGCAGCACCAGGAGTGCGCGTGCGACCTCCCGGCGCGCTGTCGCCCAGGCCGTCGACTCGGCACCGTGGGTCCGGAACGCGTCGACGGCGAGCGCCAAGCTCCGCTGCCACTGCGCCCGGGCGGCGACCTCCGGCGTGGCCCGGCGGTCGAAAGCCGAGGTCCTGCCGACGACGTTCCGTTCCGCGGCGACCTCGAGGAGCAGGGCCTTGCTGAGGTGGATGAGCCGCTGGTCCCAGTCCTCGTACTCGAACTCGAACCGCCCGTCCCTCGGGAGCAACGACGGCGGCGCCCCTGGCTGCATGCGGGTGACGTCCTTGGCCGTCTGCACCCGTGCCCGGCCACGCTCGAGCCAGTGCACGACGACGTCGCTGCCGGTCGAGGCCGTGCCACGGAGATGTCCGTGCATCTGGAGCCGTCGAACACTCATCTGCTCGTCCCCGATGGCGACGTACCGGAACCAGAACGCGTCGTCCGTCGGTCGGCAGTTCCACCCGGCACCGTCATAGATCGGGGCCAACACCTGCAGGGCCGCGTCGGGTTGCCGACCGGAGACGGACATCAGGCGGATGTCGTGGTGGGCTTGATCAGACACGGAGGTCCGTTCGGTTGTGCAGCATGGCGTCAACCGAGGGCTCGGGGGTCGTGGCGCGACCATACGCCGAAGCACCGTGTTCCACCAGGGCCGGTTGGTCACCGGGCCGGGCCACAGGCCGGACTGGAGGCTCGGTGCCAGCTGGCACCGGGCCTCCCGTCCGGGAGTTGGTCGCCTCAGACGGCGGTGTAGCCGCCGTCCGCCACCAGGACCGAGCCCGTGATGAACGACGCGGCATCGCTGGCGAGGAAGACGACGCTCGGCGCGATCTCCTCCGGCAGGGCGAACCGCTGCTGCGGGGCGTCGTCGATCCAGTAGCGCTTGAAGTCCTCGCGGTCCACGGGCGCCATCTCCGTCTTGACGTAGCCGGGGGCGAGTGCGTTGACGCGGATGCCGTACTGCGCCCACTCGACGGCGAGGGACTTCGTCAGGTGGTGCACCGCGGCCTTGGACGCGTTGTACGCCGGCTGCCACTGCGGACGGTTCACGATGATGCCGGACATGCTGCCGATGTTGACGATCGAGCCCGAACCAGCCTCGCGCATGTGTGCACCGACCGCGATGGTGGCCTTCCAGAGCGCACGGACGTTGAGGGTGAAGACGGCATCCCACTCGTCGTCCGTCACCGCGAAGGCCTCGTTGTGGACGCAGGTGCCGGCGTTGTTGACGAGGACGTCGATCGTGCCGAAGGCGGCGAGCGCCTCCTCGGTCATCCGGGTGACCTGGGCGTCGTCGGTGATGTCCGCGGTGATCGTGACGAACTCGTGCCCGGCCGCAGCGGCCTCTGCTGCCACCCGCTCGTTGCGGTCGGCGGAGCGGCCCACGATGGCGACACGAGCGCCGGCCTCCGCGAGTCCGAACGCGAAGGCCTTGCCGAGGCCCTGGTTGCCGCCGGTGACGATCGCGGTCCTGCCGTGCAGGCTGAAGGGGGAGGTCATGTGGTGCCTTTCGACGCGTCCGGTCGTGCGGACGCTCAGTCCACCATGAGTTCGCGGACCAGGGCCGGGATGCGCTCCCGGAACGGGAAGAACCCGCGGGACGCGTACGGCCACGCCGCGCTGTCCCACCGGCGTCGGACGGTGACGAGGGCGACACCCTCGGCGGCGAGCGCGGCCCGCAGCACCCCGAGCCGCTCGTGGACCGGCCCGATCGGTGCGTACGGGACGACCACGGTGTCGAGCTGCTCGGACTCCGCCCAGCGCAGGACCGTCGACGGCAGCGTGTCGGCCAGCACCTGCGCGGGGCGGCCGCTCGCGTCCAGCGTCCGTTCGGCTGTGTCGTCCAGGGCGGCTGCCGTGAAGGCCTCGACGACGTCCGAGACCGCGAACGGGGAGCGCGCGACGGGGTCTGCGGAGACCGCTGCCGCGATCGGGCGGTTGGGCAGCTGAGGGTGTTCGGCCAGCAGGCTCGACGCTTCGAGGTCCTCCTCGTGCAGTAGCAGTCCGACCCGGTCGCCGATCGTCCCCACGACGTCGTCGGACTCGATCGGCGTGCGCGGCGGCAACGGGTCCTCGGAGAGCGGCCGGGCGGTCGTCGCCAGGCCACTCGGGGAGAACCGGCCGTCGGTGTACCGCGCGATGTTGGACGCCGACGCCAGGTAGGTCTTGCCGGCGGTCTGCAGCCCGGCGACCCACCGCCACGACAGCGTGTTCGAGGCCGCGTCGCCGTCGAGCAGGTGGCGGTAGAAGAAGTCGGCGCCGAGCTGCCACGGCAGGCCGAGCGTGAAGACCCAGATGCTCGCGAACCACATGCGCGTGTGGTTGTGGAGGTAGCCCGTGTCGATGAGCTCCCGCGCCCAGGCGTCCATCGCGTCGATGCCGGTCCGGCCGTTGACCGCGTCGTCGTAGCCGGCCGGCAGGGTCCCGGTCGCGAACTCGTCGACATCTCGCCGGTAGCGGCGCCACACCTCGGGGTTCTGCTCGAGCCAGCCCTTCCAGTAGGTGCGCCAGAAGACCTCCTGCACGAACTTCTCGGCGGCGGGCAGGCTGTGGCGTTCGAGGACGGCTGCGACGACCTCGTGCTCGGTCACCAGGCGGTGGCGGACGTACGGCGAGAGGCCCGAGACGTTGTTGCGCGATGCGCCGAGGTCCGCGTTGCGGTCGCGGGCGTAGTCCCGGCCGGCGCGGGGGACGAAGTCGTCGAGGGCGTCGAGGCCGGCGGCTCTGGTGGGGATGAACACCTCCTGATCATGCAGGGGACCTCCGACGGTGCTGCGGGTCGGTAGCGCTTTACGAGTCCTGATCCTGAACTGGCGATCCACTGCTTCTCGCAGAGCTCTCCACCGCACGCTGGCATCGCCCTCCGACGCCGGGTAGTGGCCGCCAGGAACGCCGATCAGATGCCAGCCTCGCTGCCCGGCGATCCGGCGCGTGGTACCGGTGCCGACGACCTCATCAGACTCCGGCATGACCACGTCGGCAACAGTGCTCGTACGCCCCGGACCACAGTCATCGCAGGCTTCGATCTCGCCAGGCTCCCCGAATCGCTGGGTCGCCCAGGCAACGAACTCCGGGTCGTCCTCGTGTGATCGGAGGTGATCGCGCATCGCCAGGACAGGGGATGCAAGAACGCCACCAACGTCCAGCTCGCGCATCGCCTGGGCCGCGAGCCAGGCCCCGAAGCTCACGCCGAGGAACACGACCGCGCGGTACTCGTGCTCGCTGACCGCGTGGCGTACGGATCTGATGACGGCATCGACGGCGACCGCCCACCGTCGCCAGGGCGCGGTCTGCAGGTCGCTACCGAAGCCCCGCGATCCGGGGTAGTTCACGATCAGGACGTCGCGTCCCGCATCGATCACCTCACGGTAGAGCGCTCCGTACCTGAGGTCGTCCCACTCGTGGCTGTCAGGGCCGCCGTGCAGAGCGATCAACAGCTGGTCGTTCGACGCACCGCGCTTCGTGAGCATCAGGGAGGGCACGTCGAGCATCTCCACACACCGGACCGACAGATCGCTGCGCGGCGGAACAACACCGCGGATCTCTCGACCCTCGTGGTGCCAACGCGATCCGCAGGCGGTGCCGGTCTGTCGGACGACCGGCGCGGGGCCGCCAAGCCCGAACAGCTGCAGCGTCCCGGGGCGGCAGACGAGATTCACCCCGTCCCACTGCGCGTACCCGTGCACCGGGTGCAGACACGTCATCGTCCACCCGGTACTGGACGGCGTTGCTTCGATCGGACTCCATCCGGCGGGTGCGCACAGGCTGTGCTCACCCTCCCGGTCGACGAGAACGAACCGTCGATCGGTCTTGCTGTCGACCTCGACGACGAACCGGTCCCCTGCTGTGCCGGTCAGGCGGCCACTGCCGGAGCGCGCGCGAGTGTTCAGACCTTCCAGCCGCCATGCTCTCGCCTCGGCGATGACACATTGCCCTGTCGACCAGAGCGCGCGGACCTGGAGACCCGGCTCGAGGACCACAATCGTCTGGAGACCGTCGGGCGTCGTGACGTGGGTACGGCCATCCGGCCCCGCCGAGACCGCAGCGTAGACGCTCGTCGTCGACGGGACGAGATTGACGAATTCGTGTCCCGCTGTGAGCTGGAACCGGTCAGTCCGACCAACCGGTACGAGCGTCGGCCCATTGTCAGCACGCAGCAGCCCGACTTCGAGTTCTCCACCTCGGACGGTGGCGCAGTGGAGGATCCCAGTTCCCGTGATCGAGAACGTACCGGGCGGGATCGACTCCTTCCCGCGCACCACCCCCTGTTGGATCTCGTACAGACATCCGTCTTCCCTGTGGAATGCGAGAAGGCCGCTGCCCGACGCGGCCAACGGTGTGAGCAGGTCCTCGCCGCAGATGTCGTCAGGAGCGGACATGGTCACACGGCGTCTGCTTCCTGCACGGTTGATGGGGTTCGACGACGGAGCAGCAGCGGCATCACGAAGGCGTTGGCGATCGTCACCCCACCTGCCGTCACGGCCAGCCAGATCGGTCCGGCGGACTGCCAGAGCGGCCCGCCGACAGCGCCGCCGAGCGCGTCCCCGACGAGGAACGCGGTCTGCGAGATACCGAAGACGAAGCCCGCCGCGTTGCCCGGGATGACTGCGTACTGGATGGTCTCCTCGGCGATGACGGCGACCGAGACGAACGCGGCGCGAGCGATGAGCACCGCAGCGACCACGAACACCGATGATGAGAGCGCGAACGCCAGAGCGACAGCAAGTAGGCCCGCGGCGAGCTCGGTGACGAGGAACAGCGTGAATGGTCTGTCGCTGGTCTTGCGCTTTGCGAGGACCGCGGACGTCACGAGCTGCGCAACGCTCATCGTCGCCACGACGATGGCGGCGATGGAGCTCGTCGCGCCGGAGCGCGTCAAGTACAACGGGACGAACGGCGTGATCAGCGACACGTAGAACCCGGACATCACCCCGACGATCCCGAGCTTCGTTGCCAGCCCGAGCATCCCAGGCGCTCGTTCTTCCCTCGTCTGAGAAACCGTGGCGACCACCGGCCGGTCGTTCCGACCGACCACGAGCAACCACAGCGCTCCGAGGAGTACCAGCCCCGGCGCAACCAACAGCGCCGCGACGTTTCCCGTGTCCGCCTGACCGACGAGGGCGAACAGCCCGGCAGCTCCGATCGTCCCGGCGAACATGCCGATCTGGTTCCCGAAGTTGCGGCCGCCGACGATCGTCGAGACGTCGTTACCAGCCATCGTCGATCGAATCCACGGTCGGATGCCGACCAGAGCCAGCGATGCCCCGACACCCGCGACGACGGAGAAGCCGATCGCTGGAACGAGGTCGGTCATGACCCTGCCAGCGATGCCGATCGCGTACACCACCGTGCCGATCCGGACGGCGGTCAACCCACCGATGCGGTCAGCGAGCGCACCGAACGCAAAGGAGAATCCGCCAGCGATGGCCATCGCCGCGTAACCCGCCCCGAAGGCCACCAAGGCCCCTCGGTCGGCAAAGTGCAGGGGCTGCGCCACCTTCGACATCCACATGCCCGCGGCGAACAAGACCGAGAAGACCAGGAGCTGCGTCCGGAGTCCGGGCCGGTTCGCGCCGTCGCCAACGTCGCTCGGTTCGTTCGGAGAACCGTGGAGTCCGGCTGCTCCAACATCGCCTGCTCGAGGACAGCAAGGGCGTGACCTCTCCTCCCGATGCGATTCAGCGCCTCAGCCATGAGCGTCGCGTGCCGTTCGTGGTTCGCTGCGCCGAGCGGTTCGAAGGTGCTGAGCTGAGACAGAGCCGCTTCGCTGTCCCCGGCGAGGATGAGGTAGTACGACCTGTCAAGTGGGTACGACTGACGGTCCGGATCCAGCGTCGCCGCTTCCGCGTACGCCTCAGCAGCTCCCCCGTACTCATCGAGCTCCCCCCGGTACAGGCCGAGGAGGCCCCACGCCACCGGGAGAGTGTCGTCCAGCTCGAGAGCGTCCTCGACCGCGGCGACTGCGGCGGCAGGCCTACCCGCGGCTGCGAGGCATCGCGCGGCCTCCAGGTGGTACTCCGGCATGAAGGGGTCGACAGCGAGGAGCTGTTCGTACGCACGAATCGCCGCGTCCAGGTCACCCAGCTGGCGGTGACACTGAGCGAGGTTGTACATGAGCACCGATCGGTGGATCGCCACTTTCTCTGTGGTGTGTGTGAGACGTTCGATCCCGGATTCGAGGAGCGCGAGTGCCCTGTCGACCTCGCCCTGTCGGAACAGGATCAATGCGCGACCGTTACGATTGAACACGGACTCGAAAACGATGGCAGGATCGTCCTGATCCGAACTCGGGAGTTCAACGATCAGAGCGAAAGCGCGGTCCAGGTGATCCGCTGCTTTCTCCAGATCTCGGAGCCCGACTCGGTGATGGCGGGCATACAACATCGCAATCCCGTAAGAGGCTCTGATCTCATCGATCGGCCCGCCGTCCGCCGCCCAGCGACGATAGTAGAATTCGGCACTTTCGCTCTGACCAAGCATTGCATGGGCCAACGCCAAGAGATTCCACACCCGCGGAGACTGCTCCACAGCCAACAATTGCCGTCCGATGCCGATTGCCGTCCAGGCGTCGCCAGCATTCACGTAGTCGAACGCGGCGGCCCAGACTTCGGTCGGCTGCTCCGGCAGCCGCTCCAGCTGATGCAACAGGCGCGCTTCTCGCCCCTTTGGTACATGCTCCGTCACCCGAGCGGCACCGACACTCTCATCACATCCGAGACAGAGGCGCACTTCCCATCGCCCGACGGCTGCAGCAACGCGGAGGAACTCACGACTGGGCTCGTCGAGAAGATCGGCCCGATCGATGTGGATGCGCACGTCGCGGTGCTGTTCACAGACCCATCGCGCGATCTTGACGTACGACCGCAGCGCCCGTTGGCCCTGGAAGAACCGGATCTGCTCACTGGAAGTCGCGGAATCGGTGAGGCTCACGCTCTCCGACCGCACCCGTGCGGCGAGGACCTCGTCGAGGGGCCAGATGATCCGCAAGGCCTGTCGAAGGACGGGATCCTCGACGTCCGGTGTCAGCCCGTACGACTGCAGGACGGTCTTCACGACTTCGAAGGAAATCGTCGTGCTACGAGCGCCGAATCGCCGTTCCACATTGCCCCCATGGTTCGAGGTCAGAAGAGGGAGGGAGTCGCGGGACACGATTCCCTCCCTCTCTTCGACGATCGGGTCAGGCGACCTTGCCACCGTAGAGCACAGCGAAGTCGATCTTCTCTTCCTGCGGCTTTGCGACAGTCAGCTCCATGAGCATCTCCTACTCGTCTCGAACGGGAAAGGGATTTGTTCCCTCTCGGGAGCAAGGTAGAGCATTCCAAAGCTCGGCGCAACCTGTGTCAGGGACATTTCGTGAGGACCCTGCATCTCATCACACCTGTCGGTTATTCCGTTACTTGATAATAGCTCTTCAATAACGCCACCGATGTAATGGAGTCGACCGTTCAGGCCGATCAACGAACTAGTTCGGGTGATTAACTGCGGGCCAGGAAGTGGGATACACGGGTCTTCGCGTTGCGGTGCTCCCGCTACCGTTGCCCTCGTGATCGCACCGTCGCCGTCCGTACCCTCCTTCTGGGAAGCCCGCCGCCGTGAGTCCCCCGACCTGCCGGAAGCCGTCCCGCTCGCGTGGGCCTTCGGCGCGACGCCTGAGCACGCCGACGCCCTGCTCGACCTCGTGCTCCACGGGGTGAAGGACGGGACCGCGTCCTCGCTCTGGGACTACGAGGAGAGCAGCGACCCGCTGCCCGAGGTCGGCGAGCTCAGCGTCATCCTCGACGGCGCGGGGGAGCCCCGAACCGTGCTCGTGACCACGCGCATCGCGATCATCCCGTTCGATCAGGTCGACGCCGAGCACGCCCGTGCCGAGGGAGAGGGCGACCGGACCCTCGCGCACTGGCGGTCCTCGCACGAGCACTACTGGCGGGAGCACTCCGAGAACCCCCGCGGCTTCGCGCCAGACATGCCCATCATCTGCGAACGCTTCGAGCTGCTGTGGCCCAGATGAAGGTCCTGCCCGCGGACGCACCGGAGCGGGCGGAACTCGAGGCACAGGGGTGGACCGTCGTCGCCCGGTCGTTCGGCGCGCAGCTCGACGCGCATGCCGTCGATCAGCCTCGGTTGCAGGGCCTCGTTGCCCGGACGGCCGATGTCGGGTCGGTGCGCGAGTTCAGCGACGCCGACGTGGACGCCGTCCTGGCCCTCGACGCTCTGACGATCGGTGACTACCCGGGCAGCATCGCGACGCAGCACACGCCGCTCGACCGGCAGCGCGCGACGCCCTCGGAGTCGCGGCGGGCATTCGGCGTGGTCCTCGAGAGCGGAGAGCTGGTCGCGATGACGTTCGTCGACCTCGACGGAGCGGACGCCGAGACGGACTTCACGGTCGTGCACCCGGCCTGGCGCGGGCGGGGTCTCGGTGTCGCCGCCAAGGCGGCGTCGGTGCTGGCGCTGCTCGCCGACGGCGTCACGCGGTTCCGGACTGGAGGCTCGGCCGACAACGCCGCGATCCTGGCCGCCAACGACGTGATCGGCTACGTGCGCGACGAGGAGTGGGTGACGCTGGCGCCTGGCGGTCGCTAGGAACACCATTCGCCGCGAATGGCTTCTCGGCCGTCCGTACCGGTGCACGCCAGTCATTGCAGGAGCGACTGCACCGCGTTCCAGAGGTCCATCTGCTTCCCTCCCGAGAAGATGGCTCCGGCCTTCTTGAACCGGTAGGTCGTCGCGCCCGGCATCCCCGCTCCGAGCAAGTGCACGTGACCAACCAGGCGACCGTCCTCCGAACTCGTCACATCCCAGTCGGACCGCGAACCGTCAGGAGGGCCCTGAAGTACGACGAGGTAGCGATGGCCGCTGTCCGTCAGGACCTCGAACTGCTGCACCCGATCCAGGTCCGCGTCGCGATCCTGCTCTTCGCCTTGGACGGTCACCGACCGGATGTTCGCCTGCACACCAGAATTCTCTCGCTCCTCGCCGCTGACCAGCCGGTCGAACGTCGCTTCTCGCGGGATCGAGCATCCACGCGACGGAGGCGCCCGAAGCCGCCCCTGCTATAGCGTTCGTGAGATGGAAGGCCACAACCCACTGATTCCGCCGGTCTACGACATCGTCTGGTCCGTTGTCGCAGCGGCGACCGTCGTGTTGATCGTCATTGCCATCGTCTCGCTCAGCCGGAGGGCTTCACAGCTGTCGCCCGTGCTCGCTCTGGCTTGGGCGGCGCTCATCCTTGTGGTACCCGTCCTCGGGCCAGTTGCATGGCTCGCTGTCGGGCGCAGAACGACCCCGCGCACGCGACTGCCTCGATAGCCGATCTGCTGTTCGGACTTCATCGAGTGACGCTCAGGTAAGGCCACCTCTTTCGAGCCCCACACACGTCTGTTTCAACGTCGACGCACGAACGCGTCGCTCCAGGCTCTTTGCGGCCGGACCTGCCGATAGTAGGCGTAAGGCGCTATAGTTGACTTCGCAGACCCCCTCCGCGCACGCGGGCCAAGGGGGTCTAGCTGTGTCCGGAGTCAGATCTGCTGCGGCCCGCGGGCGGGATCCCGCTCGGCAAGGTAATTCTCGTACCACTGCTGGGCAAACTGGTTGCTGGCGTGCTGATCGAGGTACGCGTTTGCGCTCCATGCGACCAGATCGGCCATCTGCTCCAGCTGCGACTGTTGCGAGTCAAGGTGGATCGCGTCCTCGATGACGCGGCGCTTGTCCAGCTTGAGCGATCGGTGCGTCGATCGGTATGTGGGGTCCGACCCATCGCCATCCATGAAGATCATGGCCAACGAGTTCGACTGCTCGAGCTCGTGCTCCACACGGGAAACCAAAGCCGAGTAGGCCTGCTGCCGTGTCTGCGCGAACTCTCCCGGGAGACCGTTCCGGTAGACGGCGCCGACGCGCAAGCCCTGCGTGCAGCGCAGGGTCTCGAGGCACTCTTCCGCGACCTCGCGCCCAAAGTCTTTCCAGTAGTCCACGCCGTTGTGTCTGTGTCGCTCTGGGAACTTCCGCGAGATCCTGCCACGGCCGTTGACGTAGTCGACCGTGTGCAGCTCTTGAGTGACCGGGATCCCCGACTCACGCCACAGCCGCTTCCGCAGATCGAGCCAGTCCCGCAGAACCCCTGCCCACCGGTCTGGAGCGAACTCGATCCACCCGTAGACGACCAGTCCCGACTGCGGCCTCCCCGAGTCGTCGACGTAGATGAGGCGATCAAGTCCGGGCACCGCCCCATTCTTGCAACCTTCCGGCCCGGGCCGGGACGGCCCCGGCGCGCTTCCAGAGACGGTTGATAGCGGCCGTCGTCGACGCGTCAGTTCAGCAGCGGCTGGCCCTCGTCGCGCAACTTCCGGATCCAGTAGGCCTCTCGCTCGTATGCATCGCGTCGATGCCCTGTGAGCTCCTCGAGGAGAACGATTTGCGGTTCGAGGTGGTTCGACAGTAGCCCCCGCACCCAGGTTCCCTTTCGCGTGTTCCCGGACTTTCGTACGTGATCCTGCCGTCGGTTCGCAAGGGTGTTCGCGGTTTGCCCGACGTAGTAGGGCACGCCGTTCGTGGGATCTACGAGTGCGTACACTCGGTAGGTTTTGCGTTCATCGGAGGACAGGGGCATGGGCGGTCAAGGCCTTCCAAAGCGGGGTGGCGTTCAGCAGCTCACCAGCACGGCATCATCCGCTACTGTCACGGATGCGTCTACGGCTCAGGGGTGGAAGCTGGGTTGGTGGTCACTTGTGGCGTGTCAATCACCTTTCAACAGTGTCACCAGCAGGGTGGTGCCGACCGCGGTTCGTCGCGAAGCTCGATCACGGGCAAGTACGTGACGTCCAAGTACGCGAAGTCGCACCCCAGCACCACGCAGACCTCGCATAAGAAGAGCAAGCGACAATCGCCGCGAAACGGTGACTCACTGGCGGGGATCCGGGAAACCGGGTTTCCGCCAGTGCTCTATGCAGGCATGGTCAGACGGCGTGCTGCGGTGTCTCAATAAGCGATCGGCTAGCGAGACCGCCGGAGCTTCGGCGAACGGCGACAAGATGTTCGACCAACTCAAGTGACGCGCACCCTCGGGGAGCATTGCGAGCCCACGTCGGCGACAGGCCTCTGCACGGACCGCGAGCGCACAGCCCTAGCCGCTTACCCCGTCGTAGACCCCGATCAGCCGGTCGAGGAAGGTCTGGACCGTCGCACGCTCCGCGGGGTCCAGGTCGTCGACGATGCACTCGATGCCCTCGATTAGCGGCAGCACGAGGTCGTACGCACGGTCCGAAGAGCGCTCCGCCGCCGTGACGACGAGCTTGCGTCCGTCGCTCGGGTGCCGCTCTCGCCGGACGTGCCCGGCGCCCTCGAGCCGATTCAAGACGAGCGTCATCGCGGCGGTCGAGATCTCGAGCCGACGCGCGAGCTCGGTCGGGGTGGCCGGCCCGGTCGCGACGAGGTGGTCCATCGCCTCGAGCCCCGCAGCGTCGACCGACAGTGCCGCGGCGAGGTGCCGCTCGAAGCGCTGCTGCCGGACACTGACCTGCTGCACGCGGGACCGGATGTCGTCGTCGGGGAGTGATCGCCCGTCGCGTCGCGCCGTCGCCCGGTCGTGGCGGTCCTGCCGGTCGTCGGAGCGATCGGTCGCTGGGTGCTGGTCGTCGTTCGGCACGTCACCATGGTAGTCGTGTACATTGCCAATCTCATTGGTAATCAACGATGTGAGGGACAATGACCGATCACACCCGCGGCCGCGTGCTCATCTCCGGCGCGAGCATCGCCGGCCCGGCGCTCGCCCACTGGCTCCACCGCTTCTCGTTCGAGACGGTCGTCGTCGAGCGGGCGCCGTCCCTCCGCACCGGCGGGCAAAACGTCGACGTGCGCGGAGCCGGGCGTGAGGTCGCGCGCCGGATGGGCATCGAGGACGACATCCGCGCCGCCACGACGGGCGAGGTCGGCACCCGGTTCATCGGTCCGAGCGGCCGGACGATCGCGGCGTTCCCGGCGGGGACCTCGGACTCCGGCGGGGCCACCGCCGAGCTCGAGGTCCTGCGCGGTGACCTCGCGCGGCTCCTCGTCGACGGGACGTCCGACGCCACCGAGTACCGCTACGGTGACCGGATCACCCGCATCGACCAGGACGACAACGGCGTGACCGTGGGGTTCGAGCACGGCCCGGACGACCGGTTCGATCTGGTGGTCGCGGCGGACGGCATCGGCTCGAGCACCCGTCGGCTGGTGTTCGGCGACGAGCCGGAGATCCGTTCGCTCGGGCTCGAGACGACGTACGGCACGATCCCCCGGACCGCGGCGGACGACGACTGGTGGCGCTGGTACAACGCACCGGGTGGCCGGTCGATCACCCTCCGCCCCGACCAGCACGGGACCATCCGCGCGGCGATGTCGGTCGTGACGGACCGGCAGCGGGAGCGAGCCGGTTCCGAGCGCGGCGACCTCGATGCGGTGCGCAGCCGCCTGCACGCGGTGTTCGGCGACGCCGGGTGGGAGGCGGAGCGGGTCCTCGCGGGGTTCGACCACTCCGAGGACCTCTACTCCGAGGCGATCGGACAGGTCCACGCCCCGCGCTGGTCGGACGGCCGGGTGGTGCTCGTCGGGGACGCCGCGTACTGCGCGTCGCCGGTGAGCGGGATGGGCACGAGCCTCTCGCTCACCGGCGCCTACGTCCTCGCCGGGGAACTCGCCGCCCACGTCCACCACCGCGACGCCCTGCGCGCATACGAGCGCATCATGCGCCCGTACGTCGCGAAGGCGCAGCAGCTGCCGCCGGGCACACCGCGGATCGCGAACCCGAGGTCCCGGCTCGGGATCGCGGCCTTCGGCACCGCCGTCCGCGTGGCGTCGCTGCCCCTCGTCGGGCGCCTCGGCGCCCGCTTCGCCACCCCGCCGGCCGAGGCAATCGACCTGCCGGACTACGCGCACCTGGAGTGAACAGCCGTCCAGCACGACCAACGATGCTCAACGAAGAGTTCGTGGCCTATCCGGCGACGAGTGCGTTGAACGCGTTCGGAAGCGCTTCAGGGTGCTGCGCGATGCGCCTCGCGGAACCAGATCGTGCTCGCTAAATGCTCGCACGGCAGGTGACGTATTGGCCCGCGCCGTCGCAGTGCTGGGCCTACCGCAATGCATTCGGAGGGGCGTCGGGCGTCGCGGTATGCCCTGGTGGTGTCCTCTCTAGAACGTGCAGGTTGAGGTGAGTTCTAGGCCCCAAGCGCCGGTAATGCTCGCAGTCGGAGTCTCAATAGGCGATCGGCTACCGAGCCATCCATCGCGCCGATTCGAAGTAGAGAGCATGCCCAGCGGTGACTAGCCATTGGTCGAGAGGCGTCAACGTATGCTCAGCTCATGACCGTCCGGCGCGGTCTCGACTTCGTCGGCGTCACGGAGCCCAAGAGCGAGCGGAAGAATGACGGCACCGGTCCGGACGGACGCTGGGCAGTACCAATCCGCCGCGTCTTCCCATGGTGGTATGTCGCTGGCGCAGTCGTGTCAGTTGGTGTTCTGATCCTGCTCAACCCCGACGGTAACCAAGCGATGGTCACTTTCTGGGGCCCGACGATCGGCATCGCCATCCGCGATCGCGAAAAGGCGGCACGCGCGCGGTTGGATCAGGGCCTCCCGGCCGATCGAGCATCACTGCTCTCACCACGATGGCTCGAACCGGTCTGTGCGGCACTACTATCCGTGTTCGCGGTCGGTGGCGGCCTGCTGCTTGACGCACTGTTTGGCAACAGAACGTTCGTCACGGTCTGGGTTGGCACGGCCTTGTTAGCAGGCAGCGTCCTCGGATTCCTCCTGCTGCTCGTCGTCCTCCGCACGCGACGCCAGCGGGGGCGGACCGCCGCTCCATGACGAACCCCCAAACGTTGTCCCGGCTACCGATCGCCCAACGGACGCCGGCGCGAGCTAGGTTGGCGCAATGGACGTCTTGAGCGCAAAGGTTCTGGGTTCGATCGCGCTCGCCTTCGGTCTGGTGTTCGTCGCGACGTCGATCATTCGCCTCACTCGGCCCGACCTCGACGTGCTCTTGGTGATCTTGAACACCGTGCTCGGCCTCTTCTGGCTCGGCGCTGGCGCCTGGTTGTGGCGCTTCGCGCTTCGGAAGGCGAAGCGCGGCCGGTAGAGGATCGGTCAACGGACTCGGCTCTGGCCGTTGTGACTGATCGCGCGGATGATGTGCAACGTGCTCTCGATTCGACCGCGATCCAATGATGACTGCCATCTGATCGTGTCGTGGGTGCCGGACGCCGAGGCGCTGTACCTCTTCGCCGGCCCTCGCCTGCGCTGGCCTCTGACCCTCGACCAGCTCACGGTGGACGAACAGAGCCCTGAACGAACGGCTTGGGTGGCCGTTGACGCGGGTCCGGAACCGATCGGCCAGTTCGAACTCACGATGCACGATGGCCATGCTCACCTCGGACGGGTTCTGCTCGACCCCGCCGTGCGGGGCCGCGGCTTGGCCCATGACTTGGTGCGGCTCGCCGTCGCCCGAGCTCATGCACTCGGTGCGACCTCGATCGGCCTCAACGTCGTGGCGGGCAACCGTCCAGCCGTACGGACATACGAACGCGCGGGCTTCGTCGAGACCGGTCGACAGGACGATGTCGGGACTCTCGCGATGACGTTGAACCTGGCGACCCATGTCCGATAGCCGATCGGTCATCGGACAGCACACAGGAGCAAGAAGAAGCGCCGACGACGCCGGCGACTCACTGCGTCAAGCCTCGGGTGACGCCACCAAGGTGACGGAACCGTCTTGCCAGCCCCCTCCAGATTCCAACCCCGGGTTCAAGGGGTCTGGCTCTATTGGGTCCGAATGCCTCGGGCAGCATAGGAGCGGCGCACACCGCCGCGGCACGACCGCGTCCAGGGTCGTTGTAGGTGCGTAGGAACGCACTGTCGGACCGCGTAACTAGGGTGGGACCGTGGCCGACGTCTACTCCTTCACTGAGATGCAGATACTCGAAACCCTGGGCCGGCTAATCACAGTAAGCGACAGCCAAAGCCCGCCACGTTCTGTCGCTGCGCAGCACGGAACCGTGCCAGACGCGTCCCCCGGGCAGCACGAACAGGCTCGCGCTCACATCACCGAACTCAAAGCGCGCGGCTTCCTTGTTGCAAGCGACCGATACACCGGAGGCTTCTACGTCACCGACAGCGGTCGTGCAGCGTGGGCGTCGCTCGATGCGCTCAGATCAAACTCTGTAGCCCGGCGCAAGCAGATGCGCAACGAGTACCTCGCGTGGATCTACGCGCAGATTGAAGAGGGCAACGGTCACTCCCCTGTCTCGTCGAACTTCCTCTCCTCAGGCGCGTCGTTCTACGGCGCCGCCTACACCGAGGATGACCTAGGACGAGTCGGTGCGTGGCTAGAAGAGAACGGCTTCATCCGCGGGGCCGGCTCGTGGGCGAACAGTGGCCCGATCCGACCTGACATCACAGCGAAGGGCAGCCGGTACGTAGAGGAAGGTATCGACGTGCACACATCGCCGCAGGCACTTCATGGAGGAGGGGTAAGCCCGCAGTACCACGTCACTGTGTCTGGCAGTGGCACAGCCAACATCGCCCAAGGCAGCCACCACGTGTCGCAGACCTCCAACGTGGGATGGCAGGGCGACGCTCTCGCGCTCATCGAGACGATCAACGCACGGTTGCAGCAGGTCCAGAACGCCCCGGAGTTTGAGGAACTTCGGACGGCTGTTGCGGAACTTCACGATGCCGCGAACAGCAACGCTGAGCCTGGCGTTGTACGGCGTATTGCGGGCAAGATCGTAGCCGCACTCACCACCGCTGCAGGCGCTCAGCTGGGCACCGAACTGGTGCAACAGTCGGTCGAGTTTCTGACTTCGCTACCGTAGGCGGAACTCGAAGGGCTGTCCCGACGCAACAGCGGCGGCGTACTTGTCGAGATCAGCGTCGCCTAGCTCGACGCCGGCGGGTAGGGCCTGAGCTGCATCTGCACGGACGACTTCGTACGGCAGACCGGTGTGAGTACGACGGAAATTCTCATCTGCCGCTTCGAACTTCGCGGTGATCTCCTTGAAGAGCTTCCGCATGCCTCGTTCGCTGAACTGAAACTCACTCATGGCGAACCCCTCCGGCAGCGCAACGATGCGCCGAGCCCGCATCTTACGCCGCAGCCGCAAGCCTCCTGACTCGTGATCTAGGAGCCGGAGGCCGCAGCGTCCATCTCAGCATGGGCGTTGTCAATCTGTTTTTGGAAGGAAGGCGCCCAGCGCGTAAGAGACGGGAGCTCCTCCCACCGAACGACGAGCGTGAGGCCAGCCTTCTGCCGCTTCCCGACGGCCTGAACCTCAGGACGCACGACGTACGGAATCGCCAACGTGTCGAAGTGCGCGCTCAGCTCGGGGATGCCAGCTCCCCACGCTTGGGAATCTCGCTGATCACGCCAGATACAGAAGCCGACGTCCGGCTCGAACCACATGGCGTTGCGCATGTTCAAGGTGCCGATGAGCTTGCGCTGAGCGGTTCGCTCTTCCTGAGTGAGGACCACATCGACACGGTAGGGCACAGCCGACCCCAGAACCTCGGTACGGGTTTCCCCTGACGGCCGCGTCGACGACGGCGGAACTATGGATGCCGGAGCGCGTCTCGATAGTCGGCCGTAGAGCCCGGCTGTCGCTCGTTACCCCTCTTCGGACTTGAGCGCCGCACGATGCTCAGCCAGAGCCTCACGGACTTCCTGACCGATGGCAGCACTAAGGGCCTTGACCATCGCCTGATCACGCACGCTCAGCGACTTGTACTGATTCAGCGGCTTGGTTTCGTCATCACGCTTCCCGAATGCCATGGATCGACCGTAGCCCGGAACGGTGCGCGGGAGTCTCGATAGGCGATCGGCTGTCCGACGCAGGCCCCGGTCTACGCTGGATGCCATGACGAGGCAAGACCCAGGGAAGTCGACGGATGAGATGAGTCGGTCAGGCTCAGTGGCGATGGTCGTGTTCGGAGTGATTTCGCTTGGAGTCGCTCTTCTGTTTGTGACTACCGCGAGCCCGTTTGAGCCGGCCGGCCGCAGTCAACTTCCTGCAATTGTCCTCGCAGGCGTCGCTGCCTTGGCTGGGATTGTATGCATCGTGCTCGGGGTCCGACAGCTCGTACGCCTCCGGGGCACACGCTGAAGCACAACGAGCCGCGCGACCAATAGTCGACCCAAAGCGGAACTTCACTTCCACGTATCGGATGACGATCGTTCAGCGGTCGGCGGTGAACGGCGACCAGGCGAGCGACGGAAAGGCCGCGCGAAGTTGGCTGATTGACGCGGCAGAGTCTGATGCATATGGGAACGGTTCGTAGCTAGCGAAACCAGCGTCGACCATGTCGTGTTGCGACAGCCGCACCGCTGACTCGTCGAACGGACCGGCCCTAAACATCACGTCTTCGCTACCGATCCGCCGAAGCAAGGCGACGACTCTCTCAAAGGTCACGGAGTAGAGCCGCTTGTGACGGTCGCGGTCTGACACCACCCAGATCATCGCCGGCTCAGCGTCCGACGTGGGGTAGAAGTCAAAGACGAACGAATGGATGAAAATCGTGACGAGCTCTTTCACCGTCAACTGCGTCTGCTGCTTCGACGCCATGTCGTAGTACTCCCAGAAAGACCACCGGTCGTAGATCTTCGGCACCCGTCCAGTGAGCGGGTGCACGCCGCAAGAGACTCGCTCTGCGGGCAGGTTCGACGACGTCTTCGCAGCCTCGATCAGACGCCGGATTGCGAACATCCCGTTCATCAGGTCGCGCTCGACAAGGAACGACGTTCGTTCACTCCATCGAGCCGAGCCCGCACGCTTCTCGAGTGCCGCCGCGGTCTTCCAGAGATGCTCACGCCACGGCACGGAGTCCGAAATCATGCGCGCAGTCTTTCAGACGGACGACTCGTGGAGCCCGTGCGAAGGATGTCCGATAGCCGGTGCTCCAGTCGACTGACGAGTGCCCAAAGACGACGCCGACTCCTACCGCCCTGCGTCGAGACCAACTCTGTCTCACATGGGTGGTCCGCGAACTTTCGCAAATTACCCCCGCCTTACGGGCGCCTCGGGACCAACGAAGGCTCAGTCGCGCTGCGGTCGGCTCAACCCGTTCGCGCTGCCAAACAACGTGTCCATCTCCGTATTTCAGACACGTTGAGTGGCAGTCGGACAAGTGAGCTGGCGGACGACAGCGACCTACTGCGGCATGTCCACGAACCGAGAGAACATCCCGTGGAACGCCACCGTGATGGTGTCGGTCGGCCCGTTGCGGTGCTTGGCGACGATGAGGTCCGCCTCACCCTGCCGCGGGTTGTCCTTCTCGTACGCCGACTCACGGTGCAACAGGATGACCATGTCGGCGTCCTGCTCGATGGACCCGGACTCTCGCAGGTCGGAGATCATCGGCTTCTTGTCGGCACGCTGCTCGGGCCCACGGTTCAGCTGGGACAGGGCGATGACGGGGACCTGGAGCTCCTTCGCCATGAGCTTGAGTGCACGCGAGAACTCCGAGACCTCCTGCTGGCGGCTCTCGACCTTCTTGCCCGAGGTCATCAGCTGCAGGTAGTCGATGACGACGAGCTTCAGGTTGTGCTGCTGCTTGAGCCGACGGCACTTCGCGCGGATCTCGACCAGCGTCATGTTGGGGGAGTCGTCGATGAAGAAGGGGGCGTCGTTGATGCGGCCGCGGGTCTGCGCGATGGTGGTCCAGTCGCGGGAGTCCACGGTGCCCTTGCGCATGTTCTGCAGCGGCACGCTGGTCTCGGCGGAGAGCAGACGCATCGCGATCTCGGCGCGACCCATCTCGAGCGAGAAGAAGGCGGCCGTCTGGTTGTGCTTCAGGGCGGCGGCGCGGCACAGGTCGAGCGCGAGCGTCGACTTGCCGAGTGCGGGTCGGGCGGCGACGATGATCAGCTGTCCGGGGTGGAAGCCGTTCGTCAGGCCGTCGAGCTGGGCGAACCCGGTCGGCACGCCGGTCATCTGGCCGTCGCGGCCCTTGGCGGCCTCGATCTCGTCGATGGCGGCGGAGATGGCCTCGGTCAGGGGGACGTAGTCCTCGGTCTGCACGCCGCCGGCGACGTTGTAGACCTCGGCCTGCGCGCTGTTGACGAGGTCGGTGACCTCACCCTCCGACGCGTAGCCCATCTGCACGATGCGGGTACCGGCGTCGACCAGGCGACGCAGGACGGCCTTCTCGGCGACGATCGCGGCGTAGTACCCGGCGTTGGCCGCGGTCGGCACCAGGCTCGTCATGCTGTGCAGGTACTCGGCGCCGCCGGCACGGGACAGCAGCCCGGTCTTGGTCAGCTCGTCGGTGACGGCGATGACGTCCGTCGGCTCACCGTGGGAGTACAGCGACAGCATCGCGTCGAAGATGACCTCGTGCTTGGGGATGTAGAAGTCCACGCCGCGGGCGGTCTCGATGACGTCGGCGACGGCGTCCTTCGACAGCAGCATGCCGCCGATGGTCGACTGTTCCGCCAGCAGGTCGTGTGGCGGAGTGCGCTCCATGCCACCGCGCTCCGAGTACGTCTGCGGTGCCGGGTCCAGATGCGCGATCGACACACGTGCTCCTCTTGTTGTCCGTACGGGCCGCCCCCGCACGCCAGTCCTACCCCGAGCAACCGACATCCCCCGGTCGCGCGCTCACCGTACGGGGTGCAAGTTATCCCCACAAAGTGCCCCTGTGGACAACTCTGTGGAGGACTCGCGGAACACGCCGGGAAAGCCGTGTGGAGAACTGTGGACAGACATGTGGAAAGAGGGGCAAAAGAACATACGTTCGACCGCTTGACCTGGGCTTTTGGTTTCCACACTGTGTGTGGACAACCGTGCTTCAATGTGCGCTTGAAGGTTCCCGATTTGACGTCGTCACGGTGGGAAACGACTTGACAAACGGGTTCCTGAGCGGAGTGCTCCCGGCTGGCTCCCAGGGAGCCCAGCCGGCCGCGGACGGTAACCGGCCAACGCAGCGCAACCCCGAGCCTCCAGGCCGGAGCAGCGCAGACCGGACCGGAACCGGCGGGCCGGAACCAGGCCGAGACCGACCCGGGACACGCCCGACACCACCGGAACCAGAACCACAAGCGACAGAGCAACAAGGAACAACGAGCCAGCCTCAGCCCGCCAGCACCGCGCCCGCGCCCGCCCCCACGCCCACGCCCGCACTCCCCGCCCGCGTCGTCGCCCGCACCACCGGCACCTGCAGCGTCGACGCGATCCCCGTCCCCAGGTGCACCAGCGCCGACCCGGGCACGATCCGCGACGAGATCGACGACCGCGAGATCCGCACCCCGATCAGGTCCCCGGCCAGGGTGTCCTGCGGCGACAGCAGGGCCCCGCGACGGTTCTTCTTCGCGTCGACCTGCCACCCACCGAACCCGGCGGCGAGCCCAGTCGTGTTCCCCCCGAGCAGCAGCCCCTGCCGGTTGTCCACAGCGGCCCGGCCCCAGTCCCGCAGCCATCGCGCGGCCGAGCAGTCGATGAGCAGCTCCCCGTCGTCGACCACGAGCACGAGCGGCGTGCCGTCGGGCGTGAGCACGGGGGACAACTCGTCCACAGTGACGTCGTCGCCGGTGAAGACCGCACGGACTCCCGGCAGCCCGGCGAGATCCCGCACCGGACCCTGTCGGGGCGCGACGACCACGAGCGAGGTGCCGCCGACCAGCAGCGACCGCGCCATGGCGGCGAGCATGGTGGACCGGCCGGAACGCGACGGCCCGGCGACCACGAACGTGCCGCCGCCGGTGGCGAAGTCGACGGTCTGGAGCTCCATGTCGTCACCCCCGATCCCGGTTACGGCGACCAGCGGCACGAGCGAAGGCGCCGATTCGAGCGTCAGGGCGGCGTCGAGGTCCAGGTCCTTCGGCAGCGCGTCCACACGGAACGGCCGGGGCGCCGGCGGCACCGGAAACGCGGTGCGCACAGCCGCAGCGAGGTCGCGCACCGCTGCCGTCTGCCCCTGCCCGGACACGTCGGTGCCGAGCGTGGCGAACTGCACCTCGATGCCGGAGTCGGCACGGAACCCACGACCGGCCGGGATCGACGCCGGCAGCTTCCGGTGGTTGATCCCGCCGAGCGAGTAGTCGAGCCGGTCGGTCAGCCGCAGCACGATCTTGTCGTCGGTGAGCGTCGACATCCGCGACGACATGAGCGTCCGGTCGCCGGAGATGACGACGTGGATGCCGGCGGCGCCTCCGTCGCGGAGCATCGACTGGATCGCGTCGGTCAGGGCGCCACCGTCGACCTCACCGAGGGAGGTCGTGAAGTTCTCCCACCGGTCGATGAGCACGAGGACGTGCGGCAGCCGCTCACCGGGCGCGGCCAGCAGCCGCTGCTCGGTGATGTCCGCAGCAGAGGCGGCGGCGATCAGGTCGTGCCGCCGCGCCATCTCCCGGGTCAGCCGGTCGATCAGGCGGGTGGCCCGTTCGACCTGCGTCCGCTGCACGACGCCACCGCAGTGCGGCAGGTGCTGCAGTGACGCGAGCGCACCGTTGCCGCAGTCGATCGCGTACAGGTGTAGGTCCGACGAGGGGACGGACTGTGCGGCCGAGGCGGCGATGCTCCGGAGCGCGGTGGACCGGCCGGACCCGGGCGCGCCCACGACGTACTGGTGGGTGAAGCGGTCCAGGTCGATCTCCGCCGCGCGCTGCTCCTGCGTGTCCGGCAGGTCCTCGACGCCGAACGGGAACCGCAGAGTCTCCGTGGTGGCCGCCAGGGACTGACGGACGCCGACGGAGGCGGACGCCACCTCGGCGAGCGGCAGCAGCTCCGGCAGCGGGGCCAGCCACGGGCTGTGCAGGGGACCGATGCCCAGCCGGTCGCGGGCGTCGGCCATCGCCTGCACCAGGACCGACAGGTCGGTCGCCGCCGACGACTGGTCGCTCTTGGTGGGTCGTGCAGGTGGTGCGGTCGCGAAGTCGCGCCAGTCGAGCACGCGGACGAACGGGAGGCTCGTGGCCGGGTCCTCGTCGCCGGCCCACCGGCCGCCGACTCGCGCTGACTGGAAGGGCACCACGGAGGAGTGCCCGAGACGCGCGTACGCCCGCCCGGGGACGCTCTTCGGGATCCGGGCCGCGTCGGCGACGTCGATCACGTCGGAGCTCTCGCCGGAGTCCGTCATCCGGAGTGCCACGCGCAGGTTCGTGTTCGCGCGGATGTCCGGCCCGACCACGCCACCGGGGCGCTGCGTCGCGAGGATCAGGTGCACGCCGAGGGACCGGCCGCGCTGGGCGATGCCGATGAGCCCCGCGACGAAGTCGGGCAGCTCGGTGACCATGGCGGCGAACTCGTCGATCACGATGACGAGTCGCGGCATCGCCTCGCCGGCCCCACCGCGGGCCAGGTGCGTCTCGTGGTCCTCGATGTCCTTCGCGCCGGACGCGGCGAGGATGTGCTCGCGCCGGGTGAGCTCGGCGCGCAGGGAGCGGAGCGCGCGCTCGACGAGGTGCTGGTCCAGGTCCGTGACGAGCCCGACGGTGTGGGGCAGCTCCGACGCCACGCTGAACGCCGCACCGCCCTTGTAGTCGACGAGCACGAACGTCATCTGGTCCGGGCGGTTGGCCAGGGCGAGCGACGCGACGAGGGTCTGCAGGAACTCGGACTTGCCGGACCCGGTGGTGCCGGCGACCAGGCCGTGGGGGCCGTCCTTCACGAGGTCGAGGGCGAAGGCGCCGTCGATGCCCACGCCGACGACGGCCGAGGTGGTGGCTTCGCGCGAGGTCCAGCGGTCGGCGACGAGCGCGCCGGACGGCTGCGGCAGGTCGACCACGTCGAGCAGCCGTGCGGCGTCGGGCACCAGGCCGTCACCGTCGGAGCCGCTCGTGTCCCGCAGCGGGGAGACGGCGCGGGCGACGGCGTCGTACCAGTCGTCCTCGACCCGGTCGGCGAGCACGAGCTCCACCGGGGCGGCGAGCTGGCGGCGCAGCACGAGCTCGGTCGCGGTGCGGTGCGTCACGGTCGCGACGCACTCCTCGGGCAGCTGCCACTCCTCCTCGTCGATGCAGACGAGCCGGATGCCGCACGCGGGCCCGTCGCGGAGCAGTCCCACGACGCCGGGCATCGCGCGCAGTCGACGGGCGCCGTCGAGCACGACGACGATCTCGGGCGAGAACCGCGGCCGCATCGACCCGTTCTTCGTCCGCTCGGCCTTCCGCTCCGCGAACACCTGGCTGAGCTCGGCCAGGCGACGACCGATCGTGTCGCCGTCGGCGCCGATGAGCGCGAGGGCCTCTTGTCCGTTCGTCGGGCGGAGGTGCGGCAGCCACAGGGTCCACGCCCACGCCGGCACGTGCTGCTGCGCGGTGAGCACGACGAACTGCACCTCCCGCGGGCTCTGCGTGACGGCGAGCTGCCCGAGCACCCATCGCCCGAGGTCGCGGGGCAGGTCCTCCGCGCCGGCGATCCCGAGCACGCCGACCTCGGCGAGCGGGACGGTCACGGGGACACCGCGGGTGATGCGCTGCTCGTCGGCCAGGCCGTCCAGGTCGCGGTCGTCGTCCACGGTGACGGTCGACGGCAGGTCCCCGACGCCGATCCGCACGTGCAGGTGGTCGGTGTCCGAGGGCCGGCGCTCCCAGAGCCGACGGCCGGGGGTCCCGGCGACGACCCGGAGCGAGGCGGCGTCGAGCGCGGAGGACCGTCGCTCGTCCCGCTCGGCGAGCACTGCCCGGGCGATCGCGGCCTCGAGCGCGGCGACCCGCTCCCGGTGCTCCGCCGTCTGCTTCCGATGGCTCTTCTTGCCGGTGCGACGGGCCGTGACGGTCTGCCCGACGACCATGATCGGCGTCATCGCCGCGAACAGCAGGTAGAACGGCGAGTGGAACACGGTCGCCATCACGATGCCGAACATCGCCGGCACGAACACCATGATCCAGGGGATCGCCGAGCGCTGCGGCGGGACCGGCGGCTTCGGGATCCGGAACTGCGTCGTCAGGAACGGCGGCAGGAGCCGGGGCGGCCGGTTGAAGTCGAGCTGGCCGGAGTCCGGTGGCTGCAGCAGGAGCCGGTCCGCGACGGCGACGGGCCGCACGGTGAGCACGCTGGACCCGAGCCGGACCAGGGCACCCGGTTCCCAGACGACCCACTCGTCGCCGACGGGCTCGTCCTCGAGGGTCGCCGCGACCGCGTCCCCGGCGTCGGCCACGGGGTGCTCACGCGGGGACAGCCGGAGGGTGACGGTGCGGTCGAAGGCGATCCGAGCCTCCAGGCCGGGGTGGTCGGCAGCCTGCGCGCCGACGGCCGGGGCACCGTCCTCGACGAGCGCGATCCGGACGTGTCCGGGTGCCAGCCGGCGTTCGCGACCGGCACCGACGCCTCCGGCGACGAGCAGGTGGACGACACCGCGCTCGACCTCGGGGCGGTCGGTGCCGTGGACGTGCAGGACGGCGCCGTCGACCAGCCCGCTGCGCGCGAACGGGACGTCGCCGTCGGACGCGTCGGACGGCATGGGCGCGCTGCCGGTACGTCGCGCCAGGGCGTCGACGACCGATCGCATGGGGGTCTGACCTGGTGCGTCGACGAGGACGTCGGAGGTGGTGCCGACGACGTCGTCGACGACGGTGACGACGACGCGCATCAGGCGCGCAGCTCCTCGACGACGGTCGCGTCGTCCTCGACCGGCACCGCGGCGACGGTCGACAGCAGCTGGTCCACCCAGCGGACCACGCCGAACTCGTCGGAGACGAACGTGCCGTCACGACGGCAGTCGAGCGTCCAGCGCGCCAGGGGGTCGGGACTCATGGACAGGGCGGCCCAGCGGCCACCCGGCCGTTCCAGCAGGCGCGCGAGCTCACGTCCCTCACTGCCGCCGGGCACACCGTGGACGACCAGGAGGCCCGGGGTCGCGTCCGCCGCGACGGCCGCCACCGCCTCACCCACGGACACGGCGTCGGCCGCCCCGAACTCGCCGCCGCGGATCCCGACGGTCAGGACCGGGGTGCCCACCGACCAGGGGTCGGTGCGGACCTGGTCGACGATCCGGCGCGCGACCGCGGCGCGGGCCGTGCGGTCGCCGTCCAGGGCGACGAAACCGGAGGCGCGGCGCAGGTCGACCAGGACGGCGCCGTCCTGGTCGCTGCCGAGCCCGACGACGGTCGCGAACTGCGTCGACGGGGTCTGCCCGAGCGGCACGGCCTGCAGCGCCCACATCGGGGCGGACCACGAGCGGCCGTCCGGGGTGGTCTGCCACGGTTCCGGCGGTGCGACCGTCGGCGACGCGAGGTCCAGGCGCACGGTGGGGCCGACCACGGCCCGGACGAAGCCGGGGAAGCCGACGCGGGCGACGGTGCACGACGCCTCGACGCTGCGGAGCACGCGGTCGGTGGCCCAGGCGGCGCCCTCCTCGCGTCGGGGCAGGTCCGCCCAGGCGGCGGCGTCCGAGACGGGCCGGCGGCGGTGCGCGATGATCGTCGGCACGACGAAGGCCAGGGCGCCGAGGAACAGCACCACCGACATCGTCAGCATGAGGTGGGACTCGGGGTGGGAGAGCGACCAGTTCATGCGGCTCCTCCGAGCTCGGCCAGGCGGCGTTCCAGGGTGGTCGGCTCGGTGCCGGGGACGTCGGTCCAGCGGAAGGTCGTCATGATCGCGTCGAACAGGGTGACGAGGGCGTCGGTGAGGTGGTCGGTGTCTGCGGCCGCTGCTGCGGCTGCGTCGTGCGTGCTTGCTGGCTTCGCCGCGCTGATCGCGGAGAAGGACATCACGACCCAGCGGCCCGGGCGGTGGGGGACCGGGATCGTGTAGACCACCTGGCGGTCGTCGACGACGGGCAGGTCGTCGCCGAGGCCGGGGAGCTCGGCGCTCGGGTCCACGCGCCGGATGACGGTCTCGGTGCGGGCAGCGATGCAGCCGTCGACCTCGCGGATGCCGGGGTCGTCCTCGTCGTGGCGGGTCGGCAGCGCGTCCGCGAGGACCTGCGCGATGACCTGCTCGGGGGCCTGGTCGGACTCGTCCTCCACCTCGGTCTCGATGATGGAGACCGGCGGGGTGTAGCCGTCGACGGGCTGCACGGCGAGGTAGACGGCGTTCGCGCCGTTGTCGCCGGCCTCGACGACCGTCGCCGTCAGACGCTTCCGCATCTCCTGGCGCAGGGGTTCGGCGCGGTCGCGGGGCAGGTCGTCCGGGAGCGCGTGGGCGATGACGTCCCGGACGATCGCCGCGAGTTCCTGCCGGTCGTCCTCGCGCGCGGGGAGTCGGGCCCACCCGGGCGGGACCACCATGAAGAACGAGGCCGTCGGATCGGTGCGCGGCACGTCGGTGGTGTCGGTGTCGGTGGGGCTGGTGTCGGCGCTGTCGGTGTCGGTGCGGGTGGTGTCGCTCATGCGGAGACCTCGTTCTTGACGGCGGCGAGCAGGTCGATGAGCTCGTCACCGAACACGGGGACGACGTCGAGGTCTCGGGTGCGCCAGAGCACCCGTGTGTCGACAGGGGTGGTGGCGTCAGCGGTGGTGAAGGTCTCGCGGCGGACGGCACAGACGGTGGCCCAGATCGCACCGTCGTCGTCGAGGTCGTACCGGGTCACGACGGGCCCTTCGCCGCCGACGTGGTCGGGGAGTTCGTCGACCGCCGGACGCTCGACGGGCAGACCGCCCTCGGCACCGGCGAGCTCGAGCAGCCCGGGCCCGTCGGACTCGGCCATGCCGACGGACACGACGACCGGCAGCGGCCAGCGGTTCGGCACCCCGAGCCCCGCCACGAGCCGTTCGGCCCCGTCCAGCGCGGCGCGGAACTCGAGCAGCGTGTCGAGCGCCGCCTCCGGGTCCACCTCCGGCCCGCCGTCGAACACCCGCTGGTCGCCCTCGGCGTCGCGGTCGACCTGCGCGATCGCCGCGAACAGCTCGAGCGCCCCCGTGCGCCATGCCGGTGTGACGTCGGCCGTGCCGGGCACGACGAGCCACTGCGGGACCTCGACGTCGATGCGCGAGGTGAGGACGGGTGTTGCGCTCATGGGCTCCACTGCTTGTCGCGTCGGACCGGGGTCAGACGGTGATCGGGTGCTTGACGGCGGACCAGTCGTCGGTCCACGGCCGCTTGGTGTCCGCGCCGTCGCCCACGGGGTTCAGGACCAGGCCGGCGATCGAGTAGTTCCGACCCCAGACGCTCAGCCCACCGTTGACGTACGTGTGCCACTTCGGGGCGTTCCCGACGACGGCACCGAAGCCGTTGGCGCCGCCCCACTTGCCGAGGTCGTTGCGCAGGATCTGGAAGTCGACGCCACCGATGCGTTCGGCCCAGCCAGTGAAGCCCTTCTTGGTGAACAGGTCGGAACCGAACTGTTTCGAGATGGTGGCCCAGTCGTTCTTGATCGTCGTCCCGACCTTCGAGATGTTCCACCAGTTGGGGTTCTCCTTGAACTTCCCCAGCAGGTCCTCCATCTTCGCGATGCCGTTCTTCGTGACGGCACCGTCGAGCTGGTCGGCGTACTTCAGGTCGCCGTACGCGTCGTCGAGGCTCTTCGTCTTCGACAGCCACCCGCCGATCGCGTCGTTCCGCAGCTTCGCGATCTTGCCGAGGTCGACCTTCGTGGCGTTCTGCACCGCGGTCTTGCCGGCGGTGATGCCCTTGCTGAGCGCGACCGACGTGGCCTTCGTGATCCCGACGCCGACGCCGAGCGTGACGACGCCGACCACGGCCATGACGAGGTCGAACACGTTGCCCTCACCGAGCGCCGTCAGCCCGATCTGCGCCACCAGGCTGACCCCGGCCGCGACGGCACCCATGATGGCGAGCACCCCGACGCCCGGGATCAGGATCGCGAGCGCCGCCAGGGCGATGCCGATGTACGTGAAGATCTTGACGATCATCTTGAGCAGCTTCGAGAAGAACGCCTTGATCTTGTCGCCGGTGGTGTCGTGCAGGCCGTCGTGCCAACCGTCGCGGATGGTCGACGCTGCCGCCTTGCCCGCCGTGTTCAGCGTGTCCACTGCCCGACGCAGCCGCGCCTTGGCGGCGTTCGCGCTGTCGTCGGCGGCGGTCACGGCACGGTGCTTGGCGTCGATCGCGCCCTGCTCGTCGGCGGTCAGCGGCGGGGCGTCCTGCGCCCGGTTCTGTGACGGGTCTGCCATGCCGCTCGCCTGGGACCCGGCCGCCGAGGCGTCCTCGGCGTCGCGGAGCGCACCGGCAGACTCGGTCAGGGCGTCCTCGAGGTGCGGGACGTACCCGGTCAGGGCGTCCTTGATCGCGACGTAGCGACCGGCCATCTTCTCGAGGGAAGCCCCGACCTCCTTGCTCTTCTTCCGGACGGCGTCGGCGGTCTCGCCCTTGAACTGCGACTCGTCGCCGTCGCCGATGCTCTTGAGGGTGCTCGCCTCGCTCGTGATGGCGTCGGCGATCATCGTGTAGTAGCTGACCAGGCTCTGCACCACGGGGACGTCGGCCACGACCGGGTCCGACGCCTCGCCGAGCAGTGCCCAGTCGCCGCCGCGTGCCGGCATCAGTGGCCCTGCCCGTCGGTCGCCTGCGACTCGGTGGAGAGCTTGTCGTGGAGGTCCTGGTCGACGGCCGTCCAGTTGTCGGCGGCCTTCTGCACCTTGTCGTGCAGGTCCTTCACCGCGCCCTTCATCTTGTTGCGGTGGATCTTCCAGTCGCCGGAGAAGTCGTGCATCGCCTTCTGCACGTCGTGCTGCCCGTACACCTGGTCGAGCTCCCGGTCGTCCGACCGCTGGTGCTCGAGCTCGTCCGAGATGTGCTGCAGCTTCGTCGCCGAGTCCTCGAGGACGGCCTTCGTGATGATGAGGTCTGCCATGGGTGCTCCTGGTCGGTGAACGGGATCGGAACCGGCTCGGTCCCGGTGCCCGTCGTCGCGACGGGGACCGGGACCGGAGCGGTGTCGCTACTTGATCGCGTTCGCGAGCTCCTGGTCGGTCTGCTGGAGGGCCTCGGCGGCCTTGTTCAGGTACGTCGACATGCCCTCGAGCCCCTCGATCGTCTTCGTCGCACCGTCGTTGAACTCCTGGTACGAGCTGCCGAAGGCCACGGAGGACTGGTCGGTCACGTAGCCACCCGTGATGAGCGAGTCGACGAGCGACTTCAGCTCACGCAGCTTCGAGGTGATGTCCTGCTCACCGTTCACGAGTCGGGTCGCGGCGTCCTGCATCTCGCCGTAGGTCACGTTCAAGTTGGGCATTGCCAGCTCCTGTCGTTCGTCCGTGGCCCCGGTCGAGGCACAGTCAGGAGGTTATTCCGGAGCGGTACGACTTTGCGGGGTACATTCCACCGGCAGGACGCCGATCACATCTGCACACTGATGTGCACATTCCAGTACACCGCCGCGGGCATCGGGTCGAATCGAACTGATGTTTCGATGTCAGTACCGGAGAGTATTCATTGCTACCCGCGTGTCGCGAGCGCGTCTTCCGGACCAGGTGTCCCCCGTTGTGTGGACCACGGGGTCCCCTGGAGTGGCGCCGCGGCGGTCAGAACCCGTGCACGAGCGAGTCGGACGCCTGCTTGTAGCCCGGCACGCGCTCTTGGTCGGAGCCCCAGCCGGTCGGCTTGATGCCCTGCCCGTACCCGAACGTGTTGATCCAGCTCGCGACCACACGGCCGCCGGCGACGTACTTGTGCCATGCCGGCAGTGCCGCGATGTCGACGCCGTGGTCCCGCTTCATCGCGACCTTCATCGCGTCCATCTCGATCTGCCGGTCCACGCTGAACAGCCGGTCCGACCGCCAGTCGCGCTTGACGAAGACGTCCTTGATCTTGCTCTTGTCCTCGGTCCACAGCGTCTTGTTCGGGTGCCACCAGTTCGGCTTCTCCTTGAAGCCACCGAGGGTGTTCTTCCCGATGGTGTCCATCCGCAGGTCGGTCAGGCGGTTGATGTGCCGGTCGATCGTGCCCACCGTGCGCGCCGCGGTGCTGTCGTTCAGCGCGTTCTTCACGGCGATCGACCGGACGTCCTGCAGCTTCTTGACCTTGTCGAGGTTCGTCTTCGCGAACCCCTGCATCCCCTTGCCGAGCCCCGCGGTCTTCGCCACCGAGGCGGCCTTCGTCATGATGCCGCCCACGCCGACGAGCACGAGTCCCACCGCCGAGGTGATCACATCGAGCCAGGACCCCTCGCCCATGCCGGCCAGCGTGATGTTCGCCACCAGGACCACGGACGCGGCGACCGCGGCCATGAACGTGAGCATGCCGACGCCCGGGATCAGGATCGCCAGTGCCGCCAGGGCGATGCCGATGTAGGTGAAGATCTTGACGATGATCTTGAGCAGCTTCGAGAAGAACGCCTTGATCTTGTCACCGAGGGAGTCGTGCAGGCCGTCGTCCCAGGCCGCGCGGATGGTCGACGCCGCGGCCTTGCCGGCGCCGTTGATGCCGTCCACCGCGCGTCGGAGTCGGGCGACCGCGGCGTCGGCGCCGTCGGTCGCGGCGCTCTCGGCGCGGTGCTTGGCGTCGATCGCACCCTGCTCGTCGCTGGTCAGCGGCGGGGCGTCCTGGGCCCGGTTCTGCGACGGGTCCGCCATCGACGCGGCTCGTGCGCCGGAGGCCGACGCGTCCTCCGCGTCACGGAGCGCCGCGGCCGACTCGGACAGGGCGCGCTCGAGCTCGGGCAGGTAGCCGGTCAGGGCATCCCGGATCGCGTCGTAGCGCCCGGACATCTTCTGCAGCGACTCCGCGACGTCCTTGCTCTTCTTCCGCACGGCGTCGGCGGACTCGCCCTTGAACTCAGCCGTGTCGCCGTCCCCGATGCGGCGCAGGACGTCGGACTCCGCGCTGATCTCCTGCGCGATCGTCGTGTAGTAGTGGACCAGGTCCTGCACGGTGGCGACGTCGGCCACGACCGGGTCGGACGACTCGTGCAACAGTTCCCAGTTGCCGGCGCGGGCGGGCATCAGGCGGCCTGCCCCTCGGTCGGCTGCGACTCGGTGGTCAGCTTGTCGTGCAGGTCCTGCTCGAGGGCGGACCAGTGCTCGACCGACTTCTGCATCTTGTCGTGCAGGTCCTTGACCGCGCCCTTCATCTTGTTGCGGTGGATCTTCCAGTCGCCGGAGAAGTCGTGCATCGCCTTCTGCACGTCGTGCTGGCCGTAGACCTCGGTCAGCGCACGGTCGTCCGACTTCTGGTGCTCGAGCTCGTCGGAGATGTGCTGCAGCTTGCTGGCGGAGTCCTCGAGGACGGCGCGCGTGATGATGAGGTCTGCCATGGGTGCTCCCGGTCGATGCGGTGGAGGACGACGGGTGCCCGGGGTCGCACGGACGCGAGACCCCGGGCGATCCGACTACTTGATCGCGTTCGCGAGCTCCTGGTCGGTCTGCTGCAGCGCCTCAGCGGCCTTGTTCAGGTAGGTCGACATGCCCTCGAGACCCTCGATGGTCTTCGTGGCACCGTCGTTGAACTCCTGGTACGAGCTGCCGAACGCGACCGAGGACTGGTCGGTGACGTAGCCGCCGGTGATGAGCGAGTCGACGAGCGACTTCAGCTCACGGAGCTTCGAGGTGATGTCCTGCTCACCGTTGACGAGTCGGGTGGCGGCGTCCTGCATCTCGCCGTACGTGACGTTCAAGTTGGGCATGTGCGTGCTCCTGGTCTCGGATCTCGTTCACCTCCGGTACTGGAGGCGTGACGACCGTACCGAGCGGTCCACCCCGGAACGAGGGGGTTCGACGCCTGTTCACCGACCGTTCCACGAGCGAGTCCAACCGGCCACCCGCCGGACGGGACCACCCAGGAACGACAGAAGGCGGGCCTCCCGACTGGGAGACCCGCCTTCCGACGGAACCGACGCTGCCTTACTTGGCGGCGACCACGTTCAGCGAGATCGTCGCGACGATGTCCTCGCGCAGACGCACGGTGGCCTCGTGGTCACCGACGGTCTTGATGGTCGCGGGGACCTCGACCTTGCGCTTGTCGAGCGAGCCGACGCCCTGGGCCTCGACGGCCGAGGCGACGTCCGCGGGACGCACGGAGCCGAAGAGACGGCCGTCCTGGCCGGCCTTGACGGTCAGCTGGATGGTGGCGTTCTCGAGCTTCATCTTGAGGTCCTGTGCCTCTTCGATGGTGGCGAGCTCGCGTGCAACGCGGCCGGCGCGGATGGCCTCGACCTGCTTCTCGCCGCCCTTGGACCACGCGACAGCGAAGCCCTGGGGGATGAGGTAGTTGCGGGCGTAGCCGTTCTTGACGTCGACGACGTCACCGGCGGAACCGAGGCCAGAGACCTCGTGGGTGAGGATGAGCTTCGACATGTGTCGACCCCCGATCAGCGGCCGGAGCCGGCGTAGGGGAGGAGCGCCATCTCACGGGCGTTCTTCACGGCACGGGCGATGAGACGCTGCTCCTGGACGGAGACACCGGTGATACGACGGGCGCGGATCTTCCCACGCTCCGAGATGAACTTGCGAAGGGTCGCAACGTCCTTGTAGTCGATGACACCGACCTTGATGGACTTCGCGGGGGCGGCGTTCTTGCCGCCCTTCCCGCGAGGCTTGCGGCGGTCGCCGCTGCTCTTTCCAGCCATTGTGTTTTTTCCTTAGGAGAAGAAGTAGTTGTTCGTCCGCTGAGGGATCAGAACGGGGTCTCGTCGTCGTAGGTGCCACCGGGGGTCGACCACACGTCGTTCCCCTGTGCCCCACCACCCTGCTGGCCACCCTGCGGCGACCACGGCTCGTCGGAGCGTCCACCGCCGGCACCAGCGTTGCCGCTGCCACCGCCGTTGCCGCCACCGGCGTTGCCACCGAAGTTGCCGCCGCCACCGGAACCGCCGCCGACCTGTCCACGACCGCCGCCACTGCCACCCGCTGCACGGGTGATCTGGGCGGTCGCGTACCGGAGCGACGGGCCGATCTCGTCGACCTCGAGCTCGATGCTCGTACGCTGCTGGCCCTCACGGTCCTGGTACGAGCGCTGACGGAGACGGCCCTGCACGATGACGCGCGAGCCCTTCGTCAGCGACCCCGCGACGTGCTCGGCGAATTCGCGCCACACACTCGCGCGGAGGAACAGCGCGTCGCCGTCCTTCCACTCGTTCGCCTGACGGTCGAACGTGCGAGGGGTGGAGGCGATGGTGAAGTTCGCCACAGCGAGCCCGTTCTGCGTGTAGCGCAGCTCGGGGTCAGCAGTGAGGTTCCCCACCACCGTGATGACGGTTTCGCCGGCCATCGGTTACTCGGCGCTCGCGGTCGCGGGAGCCGGCGCAGCGGCTGCCGAAGCGGCCTTGCGGGCGGCACGGGCCTCGTCGCGCTGCTTCTGGGCGGCAACCTGTGCCATGCCCTCTTCAGCGCGGAGGACCTTGGTGCGGAGCACGGCCTCGGAGAGACCGAGCTGGCGGTCCAGCTCCTTGGCGGAGTCGGCGGACGACGTGAAGTTCACGACGGCGTAGATGCCCTCGGTCTTCTTCGCGATCTCGTACGCAAGCCGGCGACGGCCCCATACGTCCACGTTGTCGACGGTGCCACCGTCGTTGCGGATGACCGCGAGGAACTTGTCCAGGCTGGGAGCGACGGTGCGCTCATCGATCTCGGGGTCGAGGATCGCCATCAGTTCGTACTGGTGCATGCGGAACCCACCTCCTTTGGTCTCGAACGGCTCCGGGCGGTTCCCGGAACAGGAGGGTTGATGCGTGCGTGCCGATGCGCAGGTGCGCGGGCACAACCCCGCAAGCCTACCTGACGGCCTGGAGGCCCGCTACCGCCGTGTGGACAGCCCGCGCTGGGCGGGTGGCCGGGTCCAGAGCAGTTCTCACGCCGAGCGGGTCGCCCACCAGGCGCGCAGGCGCTCCTCGGCGAGCTCGGCCCCGAGGGGGCCCTCGTCCATCCGGGCCTCGAGCAGGAACCGGTAGGCGTCACCCACGGCACGGCCCGGCGGGATGTCGAGGATCCGCATGATGTCGTCGCCGGTCAGGTCGGGCCGGATCGAGTCCAGCTCCTCCTGATCGGCGAGCACGGCGATCCGGGCCTCGAGGTCGTCGTACGCGAACGCCAGCCGGTCGGCCTTGCGGCGGTTCCGTGTGGTGACGTCCGAGCGGGTGAGTTCGTGCAGCCGCTCGAGCTGCGGGCCGGCGTCACGGACGTACCGACGGACGGCCGAGTCGGTCCAGGCGCCGTCGGTGTACCCGAAGAAACGGAGGTGCAGCTCGATGAGCCGGCTGACCGCGGCGATGGTGTCGTTGTCGAACCGCAGGGCCCGCAGCCGCTTCTTCGCGAGCTTCGACCCGACCAGGTCGTGGTGGTGGAAGCTCACGGCGCCGGCGGGCTCGAGCTTCCGGGTCGCCGGCTTGCCGATGTCGTGCAGGAGCGCCGCGAGCCGCAGCACGGTGTCGGGAGCGTCCCCGGCGTGCCGTTCGTGCTCGTACCCGATCGCCTGGGTCAGCACCGTGAGGGAGTGCTCGTACACGTCCTTGTGGTGGTGGTGCTCGTCGATCTCGAGTCGCATCGCCGGCAGCTCGGGCAGGAACAGCTCGGCGAGCCCGGTGTCGACGAGCAGTCGGATGCCCGGCACGGGGTCGTCGGTGTCGAGGAGCTTGACGAGTTCGTCACGGACGCGTTCCGCGGAGACGATCTCGATCGACGGGGCCAGGGTCGTCATGGCCTGCTCGACCTCGTCGGACACCGTGAAGCCGAGCTGCGAGGTGAACCGTGCGGCGCGCATCATCCGCAGCGGGTCGTCGCGGAAGGAGACGGTGGCGGACTGCGGCGTGCGCAGCCGTGCGGCGAGCAGGTCCTCGACCCCGCCGTGCACGTCGACGAGCTCCCGCGCGGGGAGTCGGAGCGCCATCGCGTTCACCGTGAAGTCGCGGCGCAGCAGGTCGTCCTCGATGGTGTCGCCGAACGCCACCTCGGGCTTCCGGGTCTCGCCGTCGTAGACGTCGCTGCGGTAGGTGGTGATCTCGACCTGCTCGCCCTGCACCCGGGCGGCGATCGTGCCGAACTGGCGGCCGACGTCCCAGGTGGCGCTCGCGATGGGTTCCACGATCCGGAGGACGTCGTCGGGCCTGGCGTCCGTCGTGAAGTCGAGGTCGGTCACCGGTCGTCCGAGGAAGGCGTCCCGCACCGGACCCCCGACGAGCGCGAGTTCGTGGCCGGCTGCCGCGAACGCGCGCGCGAGCGCCGCGACGGGCGCGGTGGCGGCGAGTGCGTCGAGTCGTTCGACGGCCTGGGCTACGGACTGCATGACGTCCTCGATCATCCCAGATGGACGCCGCGGGTTGTCCACACCCCTGGCGCGCACGCGAGGCTCTCATGGTCGTGCCTCATACACTCGTCGAGGTCCGAACCGATCACGGGCCCCACCGCATGCACATTCTCCGTTCCTCGCTCGCCGCCGCCGCGACGGCCCTCGTCGCCCTCGGTCTCGTCGTCACGCCCGCGTCCGTGGCCCCGTCGCAGGCGGCCACCGAGCCCACCACGACGACCCACGTCGCGAACCCCGCCAGCGGCGACGCGGGGAAGGCGAGCGTCGAGGTCGTCCCCGCCGACCGCGGCGTCCTGCGTCCGGACGAGCCCCTCTCGCTGACGGTCACGGTGACGAACGACACCGACACGGACCTGCCGGCGGGCACCACGGAGTTCGGCATCTTCCGGCCGTACGAGGGCACCCGGGACGTCGTCGCCAACTGGTTGAAGGAGACCAGCACAGCAGGTTACCCCGGCGCCCCGATGGGTTCCGTCGACGTCCCAGCGGTCCCGGCGCACCGATCCGTCACGCTGAGCGACGTCGAGATCGTCCCGGGCAACGTGGGCCTCGGCGGGTACCCGTCCTTCGGTGCGCGGCGCATCTCCGCGGACTACACGGCCGGGGCGACGACCGCGATCGACCGCACCGCGATCACCTGGTACCCGGACTACGAGCAGACCCCGGTCGGGGTGTCCGTCGCCATGCCGGTCACCATGCCCGCGAACGCCGGCGGCACCATCCCCCCCGGTGACCTCGCCGCGGCGACCTCGGTCGACGGCACCCTGTCGCAGCAGCTCGACGCCGCCCAGGACCACAACGTCGCGCTCGGCATCGACCCGCGCATCATCGCGTCCATCCGGATCCTCGGCGAGAACGCGCCGACGTCCGCGGTGGCGTGGCTCGACCGCCTCGAGCGGATGCGCAACGAGACCTTCGCGCTCTCGTACGCCGACGCCGACGTCACCGGACTGCGGCAGGCGGGGTCCGACGAGGTCCTCGGGCCGATCTCGCTGGACCAGTCCGTCAAGGCCGAGAACTTCCCCGGGGCGAGCACGCCGAGCCCCACCGGCACCCCGGACGCCACCGGCACGCCGACGCCCGGGGCGAGCGACGCCCCTGCGCCCACCCCGACCTCCACCCCGACCGACGACGCCACCGCGGACCCGGGCACCACCACGGACCCGACCCTCCCGACCACGGCCTCGCTGCTCGACTTCCCCTACACGATGTCCTCCATTGCCTGGCCGGTCGAGGGCACCGTCGCGACGGACGACCTCCCCGCCCTGCGCAAGGCCGGCACGAAGTCCACCGTCGTCGCGAGCAGCAACACCTCCGCTGGCGGGGACACCACGATCGCCGCGTCCGAGAAGATCGGCGACGACCACGTCCTCGTGTCCGACCAGGGCATGTCGACGCTCCTCCGTGCCGCCGCCACCGCCACCACGCAGCGCGCGTGGTCGAGCGCCATGAGCGAGCTCACCGCGACGCTGGCCGCCGCCTCCCGCCAGGGCAGCACCAGCGCGCCCGTCCTGCTCACCCTGGGCCGGTCGTGGCCGACGGACTCCACGCGTCTCAGCGAGGCGCTCGACGCCCTCGAGAGCACCCCGTGGGTCTCGCCCGCCGACCTCTCCACCGCGGCAGCGGCGACGCCGGGCTCCCTCACCCTCGCCAGCGCCTCGGACGACGACGCCCGCCTCGACCAGCTGCGGCGCCTGCTCCGCTCCGAGCACGACCTGACCGACTTCGCCTCCGCGATCGCCGACCCGGCCGACCTCACCGCCCCCGCCCGCCTGTCCACCCTCGCCGCGGCGTCGAACGCCTGGCGCAGCGACCAGGACGGCATGGCCGCGGCCGTCGACGCCCGTGTCGCCAAGACGGACAAGCTCCTCTCGACCGTGGGCATCCTCAACGGCAGCAGCATCCTGCTCCTGGGGGACCGGTCCTCCCTGCCCATCTCGATCCGCAACCGGTCCGACTACCCGATCACCGTGTTCCTGACGGTCCAGCCGTCGAACTCGTTCCTGCGCATCGAGAAGAACGCGGTCAAGGTCACGGTGCAGCCGGACTCCTCGAGCCGCGTCACGTTCCCGGTGACATCGGTCGCCAACGGCAAGGTCGAGCTGACCATGGCCCTCACGACCGCCGCCGGGGTCCGCATCGCCGACCCCGAGGTCGTCGAGATCAACGTGCAGGCCCAGTGGGAGAGCCTGATCACGGCCGCGGCGGCCATCGCGGTCATCCTCATCTTCGGCCTGGGGATCGTCCGCAACGTCCGCCGCCGACTGCGTCGCCGCCGCAACGGCGAGCCCGACGAGCCGCGCGAGGACCCGAACCGCCTGTTCGTCGATGACCCGTCCGGTGCGGACGACCGGACAGGAGGCCCCACCTCCGTCCCCGGGACCGCCACCGCCCTCGCCACGGCCGGCTCCACGGCCACCCTCGCCGAGGACGGCGGCGACCGTCTCGATGCCGCGATCGCGCGCGCCGGAGCCGTGTCGAGCCTCCAGGCCGACGACGCCCGGACCGACCACCCCCAGGAGCCGACGATCAGCACCACCCAGCCCCAGCCGTCGTCCGCAGCACCGGTCGGCCAGCGCAGCCTGGGCCGCGCGAGCGCGATGCTCGCCGCGGGGACGATGATCTCGCGCGTGCTCGGCTTCGCGAAGACGTTCGTCCTCGCGTACGCGATCGGACAGACGCACTCCCCGGCGGCCGACGCCTTCGCGGTGTCGAACCAGATCCCGAACAACATCTACGCGCTCATCGCCGGTGGCCTGCTGTCAGCCGTGCTGATCCCGCAGATCGTCCGCTCGATGAAGCAGAACGCCGACGGGGGCGTCTCGTACGTCAACAAGATCGTCACCCTCGGGGCGACGGTGTTCCTCGTCATCACGGTCGTCGCGACGGTCGTCGCACCCGTGCTGGTGCGCCTGTACGCGTCGCAGGCCTCGGACGGCAAGGGCTTCTCGCCGGAGCAGACCGACCTGGCCGTCGCGCTCGCGTTCTGGTGCCTGCCGCAGATCCTCTTCTACGCGCTGTACTCGCTCCTCGGCGAGGTCCTCAACGCCAAGCAGGTCTTCGGGCCGTTCACCTGGGCACCGCTGATCAACAACGTGATCGCGATCGCCGGCCTCATCGTGTTCATCGCCCTCTTCGGCGGCCGCGTCGAGAACTCCGGCGTCGACACCTGGACCCCGCTGAAGATCGCCGTGCTCGCCGGCAGCGCCTCGCTCGGTGTGCTGGCGCAGGCCGCCTTCCTGCCGCTGTTCTGGCGCCGGGCCGGCCTGACCTTCCGACCGGACTTCCGCTGGCGCGGAGTCGGGCTCAAGGCCACCGGGACCGCCGCTGGCTGGCTGTTCGCGATGATCCTCGTCACGCAGCTCGCCGGCATCGTGCAGTCGCGTGTGGCGTCCCTCGGCACCGGCAGCGCGGGCAACGCCGTGCTGCAGAACGCCTGGCTGCTGTTCATGCTGCCGCACTCGATCATCACCGTGTCGATCGCGACCGCCTACTTCACCCGGATGACCCACGACGCCGAACGCGGCGACCTCGACTCGGTGCGGCGCAACCTGTCCCTGTCGCTCCGGATCGTCGGGCTGTTCACGGTGTTCTCGTCCGTGGCGCTCATCGTCGTCGCGGTGCCGTTCGGACGGATGTTCGCGCGGGACTTCGAGGGCGCACTGTCGATCGGTGCCGTGCTGCTGGCCTACATGCCGGGCCTGGTGCTGTTCAGCATGCTCTTCATCATCCAGCGGGTGTTCTGGGCCATGCACGACCACCGCACCCCGTTCCTGATGCAGCTCGTGCAGTCCGGGCTCTTCGTGATCGGCGCCCTCGCCGTCACCGCACTCCCCGGCAGCGCCATCGGCGTCGGGGTGGCCGCGTGCACCACGCTCGCCGGCACCGCGCAGACGATCGTCGCCCTCGTGCTGGTCCGTCGCCGTCTCGGCGGCATGGAGGGCGCCGTGGTGACCCGCTCCCACGTGCAGTTCGTGATCGCCGCGCTGCTCGCCGGCGTCGCCGGACTGCTCGTCGCGGACTTCTTCGGCACGTTCTCGGCGGACGGCTTCGCGATGGCGGACTTCACCAGCGCGGCCATCACGGTCGTGCTCTCCGGCGCGGTCATGGTCGTCGTGTACTTCCTCGCCCTGGTCGTCGCGAAGAACGGCGAGATCACGAACGCCGTCGGCCTGCTGCGCTCCCGCCTCGGTCGCTGACCCTCCAACTGGAGCACCGGACGCTGTCCGTTCACGGGCCGTGTGGAATGCCCCACGGCTAGCATTGGTTGACCCGGTCAGTACGCAACGGAAGGGCAACCAGGCATGCGCCAGCTCATCATCATCGGTTCCGGCCCGGCCGGGTTCACGGCCGGCATCTACGCCGCCCGAGCCCAGCTCAAGCCGCTCATCGTCGCGTCCAGCGTCGAGACAGGCGGCGAGCTCACGAAGACGACCGAGGTCGAGAACTTCCCGGGCTTCCCCGAGGGCATCCAGGGCCCCGACCTCATGATCAAGATGCAGGAACAGGCCGAGCGCTTCGGCGCCGAGGTCCTGTACGACGACGCCGTCAAGGTGGAGCTCACCGGGGACGTCAAGCGCGTCACCGTCGGCTCCGGCGAGACGTACGAGGCCCTCGCGGTCATCTACGCCACGGGCTCGGCCTACCGCCAGCTCGGCCTGCCGGACGAGGAACGCCTGTCCGGCCACGGCGTCTCGTGGTGCGCGACGTGCGACGGCTTCTTCTTCCGCCAGAAGAACATCGCCGTGGTCGGCGGTGGCGACTCCGCGATGGAGGAAGCCACCTTCCTGACCCGCTTCGCCGACAAGGTCACGGTCATCCACCGCAAGGACACCCTGCGCGCGTCGAAGATCATGCAGGACCGCGCGGCGAACGACCCGAAGATCGAGTTCGCCTGGAACAAGGAGGTCGTCGGCATCTCCGGTGCCTCCGCGGTCGAGGGCGTCACCCTGAAGGACACCGTCACCGGTGAGACCTCCGAGCTCGCACTCGACGGCCTGTTCATCGCGATCGGCAACGACCCGCGCGTGCACCTGGTCCACCAGCAGCTGCAGCTCGCTCCCGAGGGCACCATCGCCGTCGAGGGCCGCACCTCCCGCGCCGTCGGCGTCGCCGGGGTCTTCGTCGCGGGCGACGTGCTCGACCACACCTACCGTCAGGCCATCACGGCTGCCGGCTCCGGTGCCGTCGCGGCGCTCGACGCCGAGAAGTACCTCGCCGACCTCGACGACGCCCTGACGGCCCCCGCCGAGGGCGACGCCCCGGTCGAGCCCGTCACCATCTCCGCGTAGGGAATGCGGCGGCACACGTCGCCGTTCCACCCACCGAACGACTTCTCGAAGGAGTACACATGTCCAACGCCAAGGCAGTCACCGACGCCACCTTCTCGGACGAGGTCCTCAAGTCCGACAAGACGATCCTCGTCGACTTCTGGGCAGAGTGGTGTGGCCCGTGTCGCGCGGTCTCGCCGATCCTCGACCAGATCGCCGAAGAGCACGCCGGCAAGATCGAGATCGTCAAGCTCAACGTCGACGACAACCCCCAGTCGGCCATGAACTACCAGATCACCTCCATCCCCGCGATGAAGGTCTTCAAGGGCGGCGAGGTCGTCAAGACCGTCATCGGCGCCAAGCCGAAGCCGGCCCTCGAGGCCGACCTGGCCGAGTTCCTCGCGTAGGGACTCCCGCACGCTCGGACGCCCCGTCCTCCATTCCATCGGAGGGCGGGGCGTTCGTCTGTCCCGGGCGGCCTTCCCGCGGTCCATCCGCTCGTCTGCGCCGGAGCGGTCCACGTGTTCAGGATCGGCCTGCGCCACACACCCGGGGTTCGCGGACTCCATGTCGTACTGTGGCGGGACGCCTCGAACGGAGAACCGATGACGAACGGCAACAGCCTCGACCCCTGGTACGACTCCTACGCCCAGCGCACGGCTGGTCTGAGCGCCTCCGAGGTACGAGCCCTGTTCGCCGTCGCCTCGCGCCCTGAGGTCGTCTCCCTGGCTGGCGGCATGCCCTACGTCTCCGCGCTCCCGAGAGAGCTCGTCACGGGCTCCCTGGACCGCGTGATGGCCGAGGACGCCGCCATGGCGCTGCAGTACGGCAGTGGCCAGGGCCTGCGCTCCCTCCGCGAGCACATCGTCGACGTGATGTCCCTGGAGGGCATCCGTGCCAGCGCGGAGGACGTCGTGGTCACCACGGGGTCCCAGCACGCGCTCGACCTCGTCACACGCCTGTTCATCGACCCGGGCGACGTCGTCCTGGCCGAGTCGCCGTCGTACGTCGGCGCCATCGGAGTGTTCCGGTCGTACCAGGCCGAGACCGTCCACGTGACGACCGACGAGAACGGCCTCGTCCCCGAAGCGCTCCGCGAGACCATCGCGAACCTGCGCGCCGCGGGCAAGCGGATGAAGTTCCTCTACACGATCCCGAACTTCCACAACCCGGCCGGTGTCACCATGAGCCGCGAGCGCCGCATCGAGATCCTCGACATCTGTCGCTCGAACGGCATCCTCGTGCTCGAGGACAACCCGTACGGCCTGCTCTGGTTCGACGAGCCGGCACCGCAGGCCATCCGTTCCATCGACGACGAGGGCGTGGTCTACCTCGGCTCGTTCTCGAAGACGCTCGCGCCGGGCTTCCGCGTCGGCTGGGCCCTCGCACCGCACGCGATCCGCGAGAAGCTCGTGCTCGCCAACGAGTCCGCCGTCCTCGCGCCGAACTCCTTCGGCCAGTACGTCGTCAACGCCTACCTCGACGCAGCCGACTGGCGCGGGCAGATCGACACCTTCCGGGGCATCTACGCCGAGCGCCGCGACGCCATGTTCCAGGCGCTGGGGGAGTTCCTGCCCGACCTGAGCTGGACCCGTCCGAACGGCGGCTTCTTCGTCTGGCTGACCCTGCCCGAGTCGCTCGACTCCAAGGGGATGCTGCCGCGCGCGGTGAAGGAGCTCGTGGCCTACACCCCGGGCACCGCGTTCTACGCCGACGGTCGCGGTGGCCACAACATCCGCTTGTCCTTCTGCTACCCGACGCCGGAGCAGATCCGCGTCGGCGTGAAGCGCCTGGCGAACGTGGTGAACGACGAGCTCGAGCTCGTCGAGACCTTCGGCGCCACGACGCGCTCCGGCAGCACCGCTCGGCAGACGTCCTCGGTCAGCGCTCCGCCGCCGAACATCTCCTGACCAGCACTTTCCGTCGAACACCGCAGTACCGGAGGTCCGCAGCATGGCCGAGCTCACTCGCCGTCACGTCGTCGTCGTCGCCGGCGGCATCTCGCACGAGCGCGACGTCTCCCTGCGCTCCGGGCGCCGCGTCGCGGACTCCCTGACCGGGTACGGCTGGCAGGTCGACCTCCGCGACGCCGACGCGTCGCTCCTGCCTGCACTGGCGGAGACGCGCCCGGACGTGGTCTGGCCGGCACTGCACGGCGCCTCCGGTGAGGACGGCGCGCTGCGCGGCATCCTGGAGGCTCTCGACATCCCGTTCGTCGGCTCACGTTCGACGTCGGCCCGGTTGGCATGGGACAAGCCCACGGCCTCCGCACTGGTCGCCAGGACCGGCGTGAAGACGCCGCGCTCGGTGACGCTGTCCCACGATGTCTTCCGAGAGCTGGGCGCCGTCGGAGTCCTCAAGAGCATCGCGGGGGAGCACCCCGTTCCCCTCGCCGTGAAGCCCGCACGCGGCGGCAGTGCGCAGGGCGTCACGCTCGTCGAGGACGTCGATGATCTCCCTCGGGCCATGGTGACCGCGTACACGTACTGCGACGACGTCGTGGTCGAGCAGTTGATCCGCGGGACCGAGGTCGCCGTCGGGATCATCGACACGGGGGACGGGCCGGTCGCCCTCGCTCCTGTCGAGATCGTGCCGAAGAACGGGTTCTACGGGTTCGAAGCGCGGTACAACGCCGGCGAGACGACGTTCTACACGCCGGCGCGGCTGTCCTCGGAGTTCGCTGCCGCTGCTGCCACCGCCGCTGTCGCCGCCCATGGAGCGCTCGGGCTCCGGCACATCTCACGCGTGGACCTCATCATCGACGGCGCCGGTACCCCGTGGTTCCTGGAGGCCAACGTGCTGCCAGGCCTGACCGAGACCTCACTGGTTCCCCAGGCCCTCTCGGTGTCGGGCTTCGACCTCGGGTGGACCTATGCCGAGTTGGCCGAACAGGCCATCCGCGACGACCAGGCCTGATCCGTGCCCCACAGGCGCAGTGTTCCACGTGGAACACTGCGCCTGTTGTCATTCCTGGCGGCGACAGGTGTCTCGGTGATCGTCTGGGCCGAGGCCATTCACTGGCGGTCATCCCACCGAGGCTTCGCCCGGCCGGTAGATCGACCACGCGCCGCGGAGGGCACTGGCGTGGTCGTCGTTCTCGGGATCGCGAACCGCGGTCACCGCGCGAACCCCGTCAACCGGTGGAGGGCTCGCATGGCGCTGCGATCCGTGCCGAGCGGAAGTGCGACGACGATCGTCACCAGCGGGGGAGCCGTACGCGGGCCGATCCCCGAGGCGACGCTGCTCGCGCAGTACCTCCGGGATCGACTCGGGTGGCGCGGGCCACTCATCGAAGAGACGACGAGCCGTTCCACGTGGAACAACGTCGAGAACGTCCTGCCACTGCTCGATGGTGCGGACTGGATCATGCTCGTGTCCAACAGCCTGCACGCCGAGAAAGCGCGGATCTACCTCGCTCGCCAGCGCCCAGACCTCGCAGCCCGACTGGTCCCAGTAGCGGACTTCCGGGTCGGCGAGATGATCCTGCTGAAGCCGGCCCTTGCCGCGATCGGACTGGTGAAGCTCCGACGGCTCCGCTGAGCTGCGCCCGCGCTCGGCCTCACGGTGTTCCACGTGGAACATCGTGGGTCATGGGGCCGCCCATGCCGGTACGAGCGCGCCATGCCGGTGCCTGCGTCGCTGCTCCAGCGCCGTACTCCCAGCGGGTGACCAGGGCTTACCCCGCGGCATACAGATCGCTCAGAGGCCCGTCTGAAGGCCTCCCGAGCGGTGTTCCACGTGGAACACCACCTCAGGCCCCGAGGTCAGCCGCCCCGAGCTCCTCGAGGATGCGGTTCAGATCGGCCGCGTTCGCGAAGTCGATCGTCACGCGGCCCTTGCGCGCGCCCACAGCGATGCGGACACGCGTGTTGAGCCGGTCTCCCAGGCGCTCAGCGACGTCCGAGAAGTGTGCCTCGCGCTTGTTGGGCTGCACCGGCGCTTTCTTCGGCGCTCCCTGCACCAGCTGCTGTGCGAGGGCCTCGGCCTGCCGCACCGACAGGTCCTCGTTCACGATCTTCTCGGCCATGTACTCCATGGCCTCGGCGTCGGGCGCCGCGAGGATGGCACGAGCATGCCCGGCCGACAGCACACCCGCGGCCACACGGCGCTGCACGGGGGAGGGGAGCCGGAGGAGACGGATGGTGTTCGTGATCTGCGGCCGTGAGCGTCCGATGCGCTGCGCGAGCTCTTCCTGCGTGATGCCGAAGTCCGCGAGCAGCTGCTGGTAGGCCGATGCCTCCTCGAGCGCGTTGAGGTTCGCGCGGTGGAGGTTCTCGAGCAGGGCGTCGCGCAGCATCGCGTCGTCCGGGGTGTCCTTGACGATCGCGGGGATCGTCGCGAGCCCCAGCTCCTTGGTCGCACGCAGACGCCGCTCGCCCATGATGAGCTCGTACTGCGGCTCCGTGCCCGAGGCCCCTTCGAGCGGCCGAACCACGATGGGCTGCAGCACGCCGATCTCGCGGATGGAGTGCACCAGCTCCTGGAGCTCCTCCTCGCGGAACTCCTTGCGGGGCTGCTGCGAGTTCGGCACGACGTCGAGCGGGTTGAGGTTCGCCAGACGAGCTCCGGGCACCGCGACCAGGTCTTCTGCGGTCACGCCCTCGACCATCATCGACTCCGCAGACGTGCCACCGGTGGGGAAGAACACGTCGACCGGGCGGTCCTGCTGGTCCGCTGCCGTCGGGATCAGGGCGCCGATGCCTCGGCCGAGTCCGGTGCGCTTGGGTGCCATCAGTGCTTCGCTCCTCGTGCTGCGATCTCCGCCGCCGCTTCCAGGTAGGACAACGACCCGGAGGAGTTGATGTCGTAGGCCACGACGCTCTGGCCGTAGCTCGGTGCTTCGCTCACGCGGACCGATCGGGGGATCATTGCCTTGAGCACCTGCTCGCCGAAGTGTTCCCGCACGTCGGCGGCCACCTGGTTCGCCAGGTTCGTCCGTCCGTCGTACATCGTGAGCAGGATCGTCGACACCTGCAGGTTCGGGTTGAGGTGCCGTTCGATCAACTCGATGTTCCGCAGGAGTTGGCTGAGCCCCTCGAGCGCGTAGTACTCGCACTGGATCGGGATCAGGACTTCCTTGGCAGCGACGAAGGCGTTGATCGTCAGCAGCCCGAGCGAGGGTGGGCAGTCGATGAAGACGTAGTGGTACGGCTCGTCGAGCGACTCGAGGTACTGGTCGAGCGCTGTCCGCAGTCGCTGCTCACGGGCGACGAGTGACACGAGCTCGATCTCCGCGCCGGCGAGGTGGATCGTCGCCGGCACGCACCAGAGGTTCTCGGACTCGGGGGAGCGCTGCACCGCGTCGGCGATCGGCGCCTCGTCAACGATCACGTCGTAGATGCTCGTCACGTCGGCCTGGTGGTTCACGCCCATCGCCGTCGAGGCGTTGCCCTGCGGGTCGAGGTCGATGACCAGGACGCGGGCCCCACCACGCGCCAGCGCCGCCGCGAGGTTGACCGTCGTCGTCGTCTTCCCGACGCCACCCTTCTGGTTGGACACCGTCAGGATCCGGGTCTTGTCCGGCAGAGGGAACTGTTCGGACGCGATCGCTCGTCGGCGCCGGGTCAGATCAGCGATCTCGCGAGCGAGCGGTGTCGACGCGTCGTAGTCGGTCGATGAACTCAACGAGTGCCTCTTCCCCGGTTCGATGTTTCACGTGGAACGCGGGGCGCTGCACACGATCCCGATGGACCTCAGCGCCGCGCGGCGTCAGTCAACTGTAGCCCGGAAGACCCGGGTGGTTTCTTCGACCACACCGAGCCCGAGCTCCAAGACCTCGACGTTCTCCAAGCGCTTCCGGAGGATCACCTTGCGGGCGGCAGCCACCTCGTCGTCGACGCGGGCGCCCTTCATGAGGATGAGCTCCCCGCCCGACCGGACCAGCGGCACCGTGATCGGGATGAGCTTCGAGAGGGCGCTGACGGCCCGAGCGGTGACCTGGTCGAGCACGAGGGCGTCGGACACGTCCTCGGCCCGTGCACGCAGCACGGAGACGTTCTCCAGGCCCAGTCGTGCGGCCTCAGCCGTGAGCCACTCGACGCGGCGTTCCATCGGCTCGATGAGCGTGAAGGTCACGTCCGGGCGGGCGATCGCCAGGACGAGCCCTGGCAGGCCCGCGCCGGACCCGACGTCGCCCACGTGACCACCAGCGGTGAGCAGCGGAGCGAGCAGCGCAGAATTGAGGATGTGTCGCGTCCACAGACGGGGGAGCTCGAGGGGTCCGATGAGCCCCAGTTCCTCACCGCGACGCGCGAGCTCGTTCGTGAACGACCGAGCGACGTCGATCCGGTCGCCGAACAGCGTCTGCGCTGCCGAAGGCTCGGCCTGCAGCACGGGGACGTCCTCGACAGAGTGCGAGCCAGGGGCGTCAGACGGCGCAGCGTCGGCCACGTCGTCGGACTCGGGCGCCTGGTGGGCGTCCGTCGTCATCGGGTGATGACCGTGTGACGGTCGCGACCCTCGCCCTCGGACTCCGAGTTGAAGCCCTTCTCGGCGACCAGGTCGTGCACGAGCTTGCGCTCGTACGAGGACATCGGCGGCAGTGCAGCCGTCGGCGAACCGGCCTCGATGCGCTCGACCGCGGTGTCGACGAGCCGCTGGAGCTCCTCGGCACGGGCGTCACGCGAGCCACCGACGTCGAGGATGAGACGGCTGAACTCACCGGTCTCGGCCTGCACGGCAATGCGCGTGAGCTCCTGCAGCGCCGTGACGGTGTCCGGCTTCGCGAGGACCCGCAGGGCGTTGCCCTCGTCCGTCACCGACAGGTACACGCGACCGGCGCGTTCCTCGATCTCGATGTCACCGTCGAGGTCGCAGATGTCCAGCAGTTCCTCGATGTAGTCCGCAGCGATGTCCGCCTCGTCGCGGGTCTCGTCGTCGAGGTCCTCCTCGACGTCGGCGACGACGACGGTATCGCCCTCGGCAACGGTGTCGGTCGGTTCGACTGCTGCGGCGGTGTCCTGCTCGGTCACTTGGTCTTCCCGTTCTTCTTCGAGCGCTGCTTGCCGACCGGCTGCTGGCGCTGCGTCGTCGTGATGCGCACGGCTTCCATCTCGGCCGCACCGGCACCGGCGCCGGCCTCGGCGAGGACCCCGGCGGGCGTGCCACGGCGCTGGGCCTTCTTGGCGAGGCGGACCTCGCGGGCCAGGGCTGCTTCGGAGCCCGGCGTCGGCATGCTCCGGATGACGAAGTACTGCTGCGCCATCGTCCAGAGGTTCGACGCGAGCCAGTAGAACATGACGCCGAGGGGGAACGACAGACCCGAGATCACGAAGATCAGGGGGAGCACGTACAGCATCATCTTCTGCTGGCGGTACATCGGAGACTCCTTGGTCTCCGGCGACATGTTCTTGGCGACGAGCTGCAGCTGCGTGACGAACTGCGACGCCGTCATGACCACGATCATGACGCCCGCGATGATGCGGACCTCCCACCCGGAGGCGTTCGTGAAGGTCTCGTGCAGGGGGGCACCGAAGAGGGACGCGTTGCCGAACTCCCGGGCCAGGTCGTTCGTCAGCAGGCCGATGCCGGTCTTGTTGATCTGGGCTTCGTGCAGCACCGAGTACAGCGAGAAGAAGATCGGCATCTGCAGCAGGAGCGGCAGGCAGGAGCTCAGCGGGTTGGTCCCCGTCTCCTTGTACAGCGCCATGGTCTCGCGGGACATGGCCTCACGCGAGAACTGGTCCTTCTTGCCCTTGTACTTGTCCTGGATCTTCTTCAGCTGCGGCGCGACCTCGAGCATGCGGCGCTGCGACTTGATCTGGCGCACGAAGATCGGGATGAGCGCGGCACGGACCACGAAGGTCAGGAAGATGATCGACAGGACCCAGGTCAGACCCGCTGCGGGGTCCATGCCGAGGTTCTCGAAGATCCAGTGGAAGCCGACCAGGATGGCGGAGACCACCCACTTGAGGGGCCAGAGGATCGTTCCGATGAGGTCCATGAGGACGGTCACGCCTTTCGAGTGCGCTGGGGGAACAGCACCGGGCGGAGGGTGCCGACCGGGGACTGCGACTGCTGCTGAACCGGGGCGAGCACGAACCCGAACCGGTTGACGGTGTGGGGCTCGCGTCGTTCTGGGACGTCGTCGATGCCGCCGGCGGCCCAGGGGTTGCACCGGCCGATGCGCCAGGCGCCCATGGCGGTCCCGCGTACGACGCCGTACTGCTGGATCGCCTCGAGCGCGTAGCGCGAGCACGAGGGGTGGAACCGGCAGACGTTGCCGTAGAGCGGGGAGATCACGGCGCGGTAAGCCCGGAGGACGACCACGCAGACGTTGCGGGGGAGCAAGGCGAGGAACCAGAGCGCACGAACGACCCAGAGCGCACGGACCTGCTGGTTCCGCGGGGAACCCTGGGTCCGAGGAGGAATCTGGGTCCGCATCGGGAGCGTCCGGTTCATGCTGCCTTCTCCACACCGCGCGCGAACGATCGCGAGACGTCTTCGAGCAGGGTAGGCCACGTGGCCTGCGCAGCGGCTGGCAGTGCGCGAACCACCACGTCGTGCCCGATCGGCACCGTGGCGAGCAGCTCGTGGGCGATGCCCTTGAACCGGCGGCGGAGCAGGTTGCGGGTCACCGCGTTGCCGACCGTCTTCGCCACGATGAAGCCGAACCGCGTGGGCCCGTCCGGGTCGACCGGTCGACGGACCACCGACACGACCACGTTCGGGGTCGCGACACGGCGGCCCCGACGGACGACTGCGCGGTAGTCGTCACCACGCACGATGCGGTTCGCACGAGCGAGCACGACGTCACCGACCCGTCCGGAGCAACGCTCGGACACACCGACCGCGCAGCGAAGCGCCGCCCGGGTGGACCAACGGTCCACACCGGCGCGGCGCGATCGGCTGCACAGCCGGACCAGCGTGGAGCTGGATCAGGCGGAGAGCTCGGTGCGGCCCTTGGCGCGACGTGCAGCCAGGATGCTGCGGCCCGCACGGGTGCGCATGCGGAGACGGAAGCCGTGCTTCTTGGCGCGGCGACGGTTGTTCGGCTGGAAGGTGCGCTTGCTCATGATCTTCTCCACACGGCTGCTCGAGGCGGGCCGTCACGAATGGGTTTGGTTGAACCAGGTGGGCGCGACCAAGGGGCCGCTGTCAACTTGTCCACGGTACGTGACAGGGGCGAGCAGGTCAAACGCCGATCACCGACTCCAGCGTCCTCCGGGGCCGTATGGAGGTTCTCCACATTGGGGACAACTTCCGTTCGGTGGGAGCGCCTCGGGTCCTTTACAGTTGGGTGATCGATCGGCCTGATGCCCGCCACGACAGGGGAGTACCCCCGACCTGGCGCCCGGGGCGATCGTGGACAAGACTGTGGACAACCCTGTGGGGAGCCTGCGGCACAGCAGCGTCGACGAAGCCGCCCGGAGCCACGGACGAATCGCCGGAACCTGCGTGCTCCCGCCCGCTCCCGTGTTCCGTGGCGTGCCCTGCGACCCGAACGACCGAACGAGACCCCTGGAGACGAGCGCGACATGACGATGCCCGCCGACCCCGTCGAGGACCTCTGGTCGAACGTCCTCGGGCTCCTCGCCGAGGACGACCGCATCACGCCGCAGCTGCACGGCTTCCTCAACCTCGTCGAGCCGAAGGGCGTCCTCGCCGGCACCCTCTACCTCGAGGTCCCGAACGACCTGACCCGCGGCATGCTCGAGCAGCGGATCCGGATCCCGATCACCGAGGCCGTCGCCCGGATCGGTGACGACTCGGTCGCGAACTTCGCGATCACGGTCAACCCGGACATGGCCTCCGAGCCGCGGGTCGACCCCGTGGTCCCCGCGTACGCCGAGCCCGTGCAGCAGCCGGTGGAGCAGAGCGCCGCCCCGCGCCAGTACATCGAGGCCCCGTTCGTCCCGAGCCACATGGACTCCCCGGGCACCGGCGGCCGACCCGAGTCGCGGCTCAACCCGAAGTACAACTTCGACAACTTCGTCATCGGGTCGTCGAACCGGTTCGCCCACGCCGCGGCCGTCGCGGTCGCCGAGGCGCCGGCCAAGGCCTACAACCCGCTGTTCATCTACGGCGACTCCGGCCTCGGCAAGACCCACCTCCTGCACGCGATCGGCCACTACGCCGAGAGCCTCTACCCGGGCATCCGGGTGCGGTACGTGTCCAGCGAGGAGTTCACGAACGACTTCATCAACTCGATCGCGAACAACCGGTCCAACCAGTTCCAGCAGCGGTACCGCGACATCGACATCCTGCTGATCGACGACATCCAGTTCCTCCAGGGCAAGGACTCCACCCAGGAGGCCTTCTTCCACACGTTCAACACGCTGCACGACCACAACAAGCAGGTCGTCGTGACGTCGGACGTGGCGCCGAAACACCTGACCGGCTTCGAGGACAGGATGCGCAGCCGCTTCGAGTGGGGTCTGATCACCGACGTGCAGGTCCCGGACCTCGAGACCCGCATCGCGATCCTCCGCAAGAAGGCGCAGTCGGACCACCTGCAGGTGCCTGACGACATCCTCGAGTTCATGGCCTCGAAGGTCTCCAGCAACATCCGGGAGCTCGAGGGCACGCTCATCCGTGTGACGGCGTTCGCGAGCCTGAACCGGACGGCCGTGGACATGGCGCTCGTGCAGACGGTCCTCAAGGACCTCATCACGCTCGACGAGGACAACGTCATCGCGCCGACGGACATCATCAACCACACCGCGGAGTACTTCAAGCTCTCCGTCGACGACCTCTACGGCTCGTCCCGCTCCCAGGCGATCGCGACGGCACGACAGATCGCGATGTACCTCTGCCGTGAGCTGACGAGCCTGTCCCTGCCCAAGATCGGCCAGCTCTTCGGCAACCGCGACCACACCACCGTCATGTACGCGAACAAGAAGATCGCGGACCTGATGAAGGAACGACGGTCCATCTACAACCAGGTAACGGAGCTCACCAGCCGGATCAAGCAGGACCGCCGGTACCGCTGAGCTCCCGCTCGCACCGGCGACTCGCGTCGCGCAGAACATCGGTTCAGGCGGCCGGGAGGCTCGGATCACCTGCCCGGATCGGCTCGCCTGGGCGCGCGTCCACCATCTGAGACGGTTCCATGCGGCGGTTTCCACACAGTGTGGAAAGCCTGTGGATAACTGTGGAGGACACGCCGCTCGGTTGTACACAGTGATGGGGTCAACTGTGGAAACTGGGGATGGAAGCGGATAGATGAGTTTCATTCATCCCGAGGGTGCCCACAGGCCGCCCACAAGTGACAACGGTGTAGTTCCCTTGCAGCGACTGGTCTCCACAGAGTTGTCCACAGTGTGCACAGGCGTTAATACGATTACTCCTGTTCATCTCTAGGAATCCCTGGGCCAACCTTGTGGACGGCGGGATGACAAGAAATCCGGGCCCCGCTGGGCTGTGCCACAATGGGGCGGCCGGACAGTTCAACCATCGACAGGGGTCCCAGCTGTGAAGTTCGAGGTCAACCGGGACGTCTTCTCCGAAGCCGTCTCGTTCGCGGTGAAACTCCTCCCACAGCGCACGACCCTCCCGATCCTGTCGGGTGTCCTGATCCACGCCGACGGTGAACGTCTGACGCTCTCGTCCTTCGACTACGAGGTCTCGGCGCAGACCTCGATCGCTGCGCAGATCGACGAGTCAGGGACGGTCCTCGTGTCCGGTCGCCTGCTCAACGACATCGCGAGCCGCCTGCCGAACGCCCCGGTCACGTTCTCCACGGACGAGTCCCGGATCACCGTGACCTGTGGGTCGGCGCACTTCACGTTGCTGAGCATGCCGGTCGAGGAGTACCCGACGCTTCCAGAGGTCGGCCCGCAGACCGGTGTCATCCCCGGGGACGCGTTCTCCGAAGCCGTCTCGCAGGTCGCAGTCGCCGCCAGCCGTGACGACGTCACCCCGGTCATCACCGGTGTCCAGCTCGAGGTCAGCGACAACGACCTCTCGCTCATCGCGACCGACCGCTACCGTGTCGCCGTCCGCACGATCCAGTGGGACTCCGGCCGCTCCGGTGGCGAGCCCACCGAACCGATGCACGCGCTCGTCCCCGCTCGCACCCTGCAGGAGGTCGGCCGCACGTTCGGCTCGGCCACCACGGTGTCGGTGTCGATCAGCGGCAACTCGGACCGCGAGCTCATCGCCTTCCAGGCCGCCGACAAGACGGTCACGTCCCTCCTCATCAAGGGCAACTACCCGCCGGTCCGCCGGCTCTTCCCCGAAACCGTGCAGGACCACGCCGTGATCAACACGGCCGAGCTGGTCGAAGCCGTCCGACGGGTCTCCCTCGTCCTGGAGCGCGAAGCAGCGCTCCGGTTCTCCTTCACGGTCGACGGGCTCACGCTCGAGGCGATCGGATCCGAACAAGCGCAGGCGTCAGAGTCGATCGATGCGTTGCTGACCGGTGAGGACATGGTGGTCTCGTTGAAGCCCGCCTTCCTCCTGGACGGGTTGAACGCGGTGCACTCCGAGTTCGTCCGCATCTCCTTCACCAAGACGGAGAACCCCAACAAGCCGGGCCCGGTGCTCATCACCGGCCAGTCCTCTCGCGAGGAACCGGCGACGGACGGATACCGGTACCTGCTGCAGCCCAACCTCCTGCTGCGATAGCGCAACAGTCACACCTGCGCTGACGCGTCACTCGTGGCATCAGCGCGACGACGAACAGAAGAAGGAAATCATGGAGATCGGTCTTGTCGGCCTCGGGAAGATGGGCAACAACATGCGTGCGCGTCTGCGCAACGCAGGGATCGACGTCGTCGGGTACGACGCCAACCCCGCCGTCTCGGACGTCGCTGACCTCGGCGCCCTCGCGAAGGCCCTGACCGGCCCGCGTCTGGTCTGGGTCATGGTCCCCCACGGGAAGATCACGGACGACGTCATCACCGACCTCGCCGAGGTCCTCGAGCCGGGTGACCTCGTCATCGACGGCGGCAACTCGAAGTGGCTCGACGACGAGGTGCACGCCAAGCTCCTCGACGCCAAGGGCATCCGCTACATGGACGTCGGCGTCTCCGGTGGTGTCTGGGGCCTCGACAACGGCTACGGCCTGATGGTCGGTGGCGACGCCGCCGACGTCGAGCGCGCCATGCCGGTGTTCGACGCGCTCCGCCCCGAGGGCCCGCGCGAAGAGGGCTTCTCGCACGCCGGCCCGATCGGCGCTGGCCACTACGCCAAGATGGTCCACAACGGCATCGAGTACGCGATCATGCAGGCGTACGGCGAGGGCTACGAGCTCCTCGAGGCCAAGGACCTGATCAAGGACGTCCCGGCGGTCTTCGCCGGATGGCAGCGCGGCACGGTCGTGCGCTCCTGGCTCCTCGACCTCATGGTGCTCGCCCTCAACGAGGACCCGCAGCTCACCGAGCTCGAGGGCTACGTCGAGGACTCGGGCGAGGGTCGCTGGACGCTCGAAGAGGGCATCGAGCTCGCCGTGCCGATGCCGGCGCTCTCGGCGTCGATCTTCGCGCGCTTCGTCTCGCGTCAGGGCAGCGCGTCCCCGACGATGAAGGCCGTCGCGGCGCTCCGCAACCAGTTCGGCGGCCACGCCGTCAAGAAGTCCTAGGACTTCCCGGGGGAACCCGGCCTCGGCCCGCGTGCACGTCGACCATCTCCAACTGACCGACTTCCGGAACTACCGGCAGGCGGAGGTCGACTTCGCACGCGGGCCGAACCTGTTCGTCGGGCGGAACGGCCAGGGCAAGACGAACCTCGTCGAGTCCATCGCCTACCTGTCCACGCTCGGGTCGCACCGCGTGCCGACGGACGCCGCCCTCGTGCGACAGGGGTGCAACGCGGCTATCGTGCGTGCCCGGCTCGCGCACGAGGACCGGAGCATCCTCGCCGAGGTGCAGATCAACCGCTCGGGGTCGAACCGGGCGCAGGTGAACCGCTCGGCGATCAAGCCGCGCGAGCTCCCGCGCTACTGCACGAGCGTGCTCTTCGCACCGGAGGACCTGGCGCTCGTCCGTGGCGAACCGTCTGGCCGTCGCCGCATGCTCGACGAGCTCCTCGTGCAGATCGCGCCCCGGATGCAGGGCGTCATCGCCGACTACGACCGCACACTCCGGCAGCGCAACACCCTGCTGAAGTCGGCGAGGAACTCCGGCGCCAAGGCCGGGTCGCTCTCGACGCTCGAGGTCTGGGACGAGCGGCTCGTGGCGTTCGGCTCCGAGATCATCGCCGCCCGAGACCACCTGACCCGCCGGCTCGCCCCGTTCGTCGCGGAGTCGTACTCGATGGTCGCCGGCGAGCGGCACGAGGCCTCGATCACCGGGGTGCTCTCCGTGCGGGGCGGCGACCCGGAGGACGCGAGCGCCACGGATCCCGTGCTCGGCACCCCGGACGAGCCCGTCACGGTCCCCGCGGCGGCCGAGGCCTTCCGCCAGGCGCTGGAACGTCGTCGTCGCGACGAACTCGACCGCGGCCTGACGCTCGCCGGGCCCCACCGCGACGACGTCCTCTTCACCCTGAACGGGTTACCTGCCCGTGGCTACGCCAGTCACGGGGAGTCGTGGTCGTTCGCGCTCGCGATCCAGCTCGCGTCAGCGTCGATCCTGCGTGCGGAGTCGAGCCTCGGTGACCCGATCATCATCCTCGACGACGTCTTCGCGGAACTCGACGAGTCGCGGCGGGAACGGCTCGGCACCGCGGTGGCGGACTACGAGCAGGTCCTCATCACCGCCGCGGTGTTCGGTGACGTCCCCGGGCAGCTGGCCGCGCACACCGTGCGGATCGAGGCCGGCACCATCGTGACCGACGAGACGGAGCCGAGCCGAGCCTCCAGTCCGACGATGCCGACGGAACCCGCGGATCCGTCGGAACCCGCGGATCCGACCGCCGTGACGGAGGCCTGATGCCCAGGCCGTGGAAGCCAACCGAACCCAGCCGCGTGTACCAGCACATGAAGGCGGTGTTCGGGGACCCGGGCAAGCGTGGGGTCGACGCCCGTCGGCGCCGTGCCAAGGAGATCGACGCCGACACCGTGCCGTACGGCCGTGGTCGGGAGCCGAAGGGCCTCGGTGACATCGTCGGGTCGCTCGCTGCAGAACTCGGTTGGACGGAGCCGTTGGCGCGGTCGGAGCTCTTCGTGGACTGGCCGAGCGTGGTCGGTGAGGAACTCGCGAAGCACTCCCGGCCGACCGACATCGAGGACGGTGCGCTGCTCATCCGGTGCGACTCGACGGCGTGGGCGACACAGCTCCGACTGATGCGGGCGAGCGTCACCACGACCATCGCGGAGCGGCACCCGGAAGCAGGTGTCGAGTCGATACGGGTTTCCGGCCCGGACGCCCCCACCTGGAAACGTGGCCCCAGGAGCGTCCAGGGGCGCGGCCCTCGCGACACCTACGGTTGAGCAGACCAAATCGTCCTCTGGTCGCGAAATCGGCTGTCTGCGGCCCGTTTCAGCCCTGAGGACGAGGCTGCTGCGATAGACTGGGCGGTGCAGTGCGTGGGTGTTCCGCGCGCAGGCAGGAGCACTCTCGACATGGCATCAGCATCTGACGACGACCGACAGGACTCGCTCAGCGAGCAGGCCCAGCAGAGCGATTCGTCCTACGGCGCAGACCAGATCCAGGTGCTCGAGGGGCTCGAGGCCGTCCGCAAGCGCCCCGGCATGTACATCGGCTCGACGGGCCCGCGCGGTCTCCACCACCTCGTGCAGGAGATCGTCGACAACTCCGTCGACGAGGCCCTCGCCGGGTACTGCGACACCATCGACATCACGATCCGCGAGGACGGCGGCGTCCGCGTGGTCGACAACGGCCGCGGCATCCCCGTCGACGTCCACACGGCAGAAGGCGTCTCGACGCTCCAGGTCGTCCTGACCGTCCTGCACGCCGGCGGCAAGTTCGGCGGCGGCGGCTACGCGGTCTCCGGTGGTCTGCACGGTGTCGGTTCCTCCGTCGTGAACGCACTGTCCAGCGAGCTCGATGTCGAGGTCCGACGGCAGGGCCACGTCTGGCGACAGAGCTACACCGACGGCGTCCCGGTCGCCCCCGTCTCGAAGGACGAGGAGACCAGCGAGACCGGCACGACCATCACGTTCTGGCCGAACTCCGAGATCTTCGAGTCCGTCGACTTCGACTACGAGACGCTGCGCGCCCGGTTCCAGCAGATGGCGTTCCTCAACAAGGGCCTGCGCCTGAACCTCCGCGACGAGCGCACCCCGGACGAGGGCGAGGAGTCGCGGCACGACACCTTCCGCTACGACCGCGGGCTCGCCGACTACGTCGAGTACCTCGGTGCGCAGAAGAAGGCCGACCTGGTCCACCCGGACGTCATCGGCTTCGAGTCCGAGGACACCGAGCGCAAGATCGCGCTCGAGGTCGCGATGCAGTGGAACACCTCCTACCAGGAGAGCGTCCACACCTTCGCGAACACGATCAACACGCACGAGGGCGGCACCCACGAAGAGGGCTTCCGTGCCGCGCTCACCACGCTGGTCAACCGCTACGCGCGTGAAGCCAAGATCATCAAGGAGAAGGACGACAACCTCACGGGTGACGACATCCGTGAAGGGCTGACGGCTGTCATCTCCGTGAAGCTCGCCGAGCCGCAGTTCGAGGGCCAGACGAAGACCAAGCTCGGCAACACCGAGGCCAAGTCCTTCGTCCAGCGCGTCGTCGGCACCGAGCTCACCCACTGGTTCGAGAGCAACCCGACCCAGGCCCGCGACGTCGTCCGCAAGGCCATCCAGGCCTCGCAGGCACGACTCGCTGCCCGCAAGGCCCGTGAGACCACGCGGCGCAAGGGCCTGCTCGAGTCGGGCGGCATGCCCGGCAAGCTCAAGGACTGCCAGTCGAAGGACCCGACCCTGTCGGAGATCTTCATGGTCGAGGGCGACTCCGCCGGCGGGTCCGCCGTGCAGGGCCGCAACCCGATGACCCAGGCGATCCTGCCCCTCCGCGGCAAGATCCTCAACGTCGAGAAGGCCCGCCTCGACCGCGCCCTGGCCAACCAGGAGATCCAGTCGATGATCACGGCGTTCGGCGCCGGCATCGGTGAGGACTTCGACCCGGACAAGGCCAGGTACCACAAGATCGTGCTGATGGCCGACGCCGACGTCGACGGCCAGCACATCACGACGCTCCTGCTGACGCTGCTGTTCCGCTACATGCGACCGCTCATCGAGCGCGGCTACGTCTACCTCGCGCAGCCGCCGCTGTACCGCCTGAAGTGGTCGAACTCCGCCCACGAGTACGTCTTCAGCGACCGCGAGCGCGACGCCCTGCTGCAGTCCGGCATCGCCTCGGGCAAGCGCATCCCGAAGGACAACGGGATCCAGCGCTACAAGGGCCTCGGCGAGATGGACTACAAGGAGCTCTGGGACACCACCATGAACCCGGACACCCGCACCCTGCTGCAGGTCACGCTCGAGGACGCCGCCGCGGTCGACAGCACCTTCGCCACCCTCATGGGCGAGGACGTCGACGCCCGTCGCCAGTTCATCCAGCAGAACGCGAAGGACGTCCGGTTCCTGGACATCTGATCACCGGACCGGAGGCGCGGCGCCTGCTGCGTGCACTGGTCCTGACCACCTGTGGTCGCGCCCGGCGCGACGAACGCCACCACGGCCTCCTGGCCGTCAGAAAGGTAGCCGAGCCAGATGGCTGACGAGAACGAAACCAACGACGACCAGCCCGAGATCGTGCACGGCGAGGTCGGGGACATCGTCGTCTCCGGCGACCGCATCTCGCAGGTCGACCTGCAGCTCGAGATGCAGCGGTCGTACCTCGACTACGCGATGTCGGTCATCGTCGGGCGCGCGCTGCCCGAGGTCCGAGACGGCCTGAAGCCCGTCCACCGCCGCGTGCTCTACGCGATGTACGACGGCGGTTACCGGCCGGACCGGGCCTTCTCGAAGTGCTCGCGTGTCGTCGGCGACGTGATGGGCCAGTTCCACCCGCACGGTGACAGCGCGATCTACGACGCCCTCGTCCGGCTCGTGCAGCCGTGGTCGCTCCGCTACCCGCTCGCGCTCGGCCAGGGCAACTTCGGTTCGCCCGGCAACGACGGTGCAGCGGCCCCGCGGTACACCGAGACCAAGATGGCGCCGCTCGCCATGGAGATGGTCCGGGACATCGACGAGGAGACCGTCGACTTCCAGGACAACTACGACGGCCGCACGCAGGAGCCGGCGATCCTGCCGTCGCGCTTCCCGAACCTGCTCGTCAACGGCTCGGTCGGCATCGCCGTCGGCATGGCGACGAACATCCCGCCGCACAACCTGCGCGAGGTCGCCTCCGGCGCGAAGTGGGCGCTCGAGAACCCGGACGCCACGCGTGAGGAGCTGCTCGCGGCACTCATGCAGCGCATCAAGGGGCCGGACTTCCCGACCGGCGCGCAGATCCTCGGCGTCAAGGGCATCCAGGACGCCTACCGGACCGGCCGTGGGTCGATCACCATGCGTGCCGTGGTCAGCGTCGAGGAGATCCAGGCCAGGACCTGCCTCGTCGTCACCGAGCTGCCGTACCAGGTCAACCCGGACAACCTCGCGATCAAGATCGCCGAGCTGGTCAAGGACGGCCGTCTCGCCGGCGTCGCCGACATCCGCGACGAGACCTCCGGCCGCACCGGCCAGCGCCTGGTCATCGTGCTCAAGCGCGACGCCGTGGCCAAGGTCGTGCTGAACAACCTCTACAAGCACACGCAGCTGCAGGAGAACTTCGGCGCGAACATGCTCGCGATCGTCGATGGTGTCCCGCGCACCCTGGCGCTCGACGGCTTCATCTCCGCCTGGGTCGACCACCAGGTCGAGGTCATCGTCCGCCGCACCCAGTACCGCCTGCGTGAGGCCGAGAAGCGTGCGCACATCCTGCGCGGCTACCTGGCGGCGCTCGACGCCCTCGACGAGGTCATCGCGCTCATCCGTCGTTCGCCCGACGTCGAAGAGGCCCGCAGTGGCCTGATGGACCTGCTGTCCGTCGACGAGATCCAGGCGCGCGCGATCCTCGAGCTGCAGCTGCGCCGTCTGGCCGCGCTGGAGCGACAGAAGATCCACGAGGAAGCCGAGGCGCTCGAGCTCAAGATCGCCGACTTCGAGGACATCCTCGCCCGCCCGGAGCGCCAGCGTCGCATCATCGGCGAGGAGCTCGACGAGATCGTCGAGCGCTTCGGTGACGACCGCCGCAGCGAGATCATGTTCGGGTACGACGGCGACATGTCGATCGAGGACCTCATCCCCGAGGAAGAGGTCGTCGTCACCATCACCCGCGGTGGGTACGTCAAGCGCACGCGCAGCGACCAGTACCGCGCGCAGCACCGTGGCGGACGTGGCGTCCGCGGCGCTCAGCTCCGTGCTGACGACGTCGTGGAGCACTTCTTCGTCACGACGACGCACCACTGGCTGCTGTTCCTCACCGACCAAGGCCGTGTGTACCGCGCCAAGGCGTACGAGCTGCAGGAAGCCGGCCGCGACGCCAAGGGCCAGCACTCCGCCAACCTGCTCGCCATGCAGCCGGACGAGCGGATCCAGCAGGTCCTCGACATCCGCGACTACGAGGCCGCCCAGTACCTGGTCCTGGCGACCGAGCACGGGCTCGTCAAGAAGACCGCGCTGACCGAGTACGACACGAACCGCACCGGCGGCATCATCGCGATCAACCTGCGCGACGGCGACAAGCTCCGGTCGGCACTGCTCGTCGACGAGACCGACGACCTGCTGCTGGTCTCGCGCCACGGCATGTCCCTCCGGTTCACGGCGACGAACGACACGCTCCGCCCGATGGGTCGATCGACCTCCGGCGTGAAGGGCATGTCCTTCCGCGACGGCGACGCACTGCTCGCGGCACGGGTGGTCTCGGACGACGGCTTCGTGTGGGTCATGACCGAGGGCGGCTACGCCAAGCGCACCTCCGTCGACCAGTACCGCATCCAGGGCCGTGGTGGTCTCGGCATCAAGGTGGCCAAGCTGGCCGCCGACCGCGGTGACCTCGTGGGCGCGCTCATCGTGGGTGAGGACGACGAGGTGCTCGTCGTGCTGCAATCGGGCAAGGTGGTAAGGTCTGCCGTGGCCGAGGTCCCTGCCAAGGGCCGAGACACGATGGGAGTCGTCTTCGCGCGTTTCGCGGAGAACGACCGGATCATCGCGGTGGCCCGGAACACAGAGCGGAACCTGGACGACCAGGACGACCCCGAGATCGAGCCTGCGGGCCCGGTGGAGACGGTGAGCCCGGACGAAGCGGCTCCCGACCCCGCCGACACAGTGCCCACGGACACCGTGGCCGGAGAGGACCAGTCAAGCAATGAGTAGTGTCGCCGAGAAGCTCCAGAGGAAGGCGAAGCGACCCGTCGGCACCCGACAGGTCCGTCTGCGCCTCGTCTACCTCGACTTCTGGTCGGTGGTGAAGCTGAGCTTCCTCATCGCCCTCGCCGGCAGCATCGTGATCGTCGTCGCGACCGCACTGGTCTGGCTCATCCTCAACCAGACCGGGGTGTTCGAGAAGGTCGACATGCTGCTGAAGGACGTCACCGGTCAGAACAGCTACTCGATCATGGACCAGTTCTCGCTGGGCCAGGTCCTCGGGTTCTCGATCGTCGTCGGCATCCTCAACGTCGTCGTCGGCACCGTGCTCGGCGCCATCGTGAGCGTGCTGTACAACCTCAGCGTGCGGATCACGGGCGGCCTGCTCGTCGGCTTCACCAACAACTGACACACTCGGCCGGATGAGGCCGATCGCTCGATTTCGTTCCCACGACTTCCTGCGGTAGGCTTTCATCCGGTCTGAGGGGCTATAGCTCAGGCGGTTAGAGCGCTTCGCTGATAACGAAGAGGTCCAAGGTTCAAGTCCTTGTAGCCCCACCACAATTCAACTCCCGCGTCGGAAGTCTCGGCGTGGCGGCCGGTTCGGTCGCTCCGGGGCCTTAGCTCAGTTGGTAGAGCGCTGCCTTTGCAAGGCAGATGTCAGGAGTTCGAATCTCCTAGGCTCCACGTACTCTCGGCCCCTGGTCGGTGACTCGTTCGCCCGCCCAGGGGCTTCGTGCTTTCCCGGTGCGCGCTCCTGCCCCGGGTCCTCCCGTCGAGTGGTCGCAACACCCCGCTGCCGTGCGCTGAGTGGTCGCACGTCGTCGGTCTAGGTCGCCGCAGGCGACGGTTCGTGGCCGGTGGGCGGGACGCGGGCGGTCTGTCGTGACCGATCGGCGGGCCGGAGGCTCGTGCGGGGCGCGATGGGCCTCCCGTCCGGCGGTCCAGCCGCGGTGACGTCGCACTTCGTGTCGGCTCGCCGGTCGCCGAGGCGACACGAAATGCGATCTCGGCGCCGCGACCGGTCACGGGTCGTCGGCGCGGGGCGCCGTAGGCGACGGGTCGTGGCCGGTGGGCGGACGTGTGCGGTGCGTCGTGACCACTCGGCGGGCTGGAGGCTCGTGGCGGGGCCGGGGCGAGCCTCCCGTCCGGCGTGTGGCTGGCCGGGTGGCGGTGAGGTCGCACTTCGTGTCGGGTCCCCGGCGACCGAGGCGACACGAAGTGCGACCTCAGCGCTGTGGGCTCAGGACCCCCGGGAACGACGAAGGGCCCCGGCGCAGTGCCGGGGCCCTTCGTACGAACCGGAGAGGTCAGGCTGCGGTCTTGTCCGCGGAGTCGGAGTCGTCGGCAACCCAGAGGTCGTCGTCGGCTCGGAGCGTCTGGTACGCGGCGTAGGCGGCACCGGCGACGGCGACGACACCGACGATGATCAGCGCGACACCCCCGAAGCCGAGGCCCTTCTTCTGCTGCGACGGGACGTACTTCGCAGCGGCCTTCTTCGCGGCCTTGCTCTTCTTCTGAGCGTTCTTCACGAGCTTCTTGACGCGGGGGTCCTTCGCGAGGTCGCCCACGCTCATGACCGAACCCGCGGTCGAGACCAGGCCGGGGATGACCTCGGTCTGGAACCGGTGCGAAGCGGTCTGTGCTGCCGACGTGGCAGCGTGGACACCTGTGGCGACAGCCGGGCGGATGCCGTTGTCGATCGCGTTCTGCACGCGGGGTGCGATGTCCTTGCGTGCTGCGTCAGCGGCGTGCGAGCGGGCCTCGGCGAGGATCTCGTTCGCGTGCTCGAGCACCTTGCGCTGCTCGCCGAGGAGCGAGGCGGTCTTGCCCTTGAGCTTCTTGATCTGCTTCCGGCGCTTGCGCGGCAGTTCGATCGTCGTCATCTGGTACCTCCATCGGAACGGCGTGGCCCCCATCCTGCCACCGCAGCGCCTGACAGGTCACGGAGTCGTACCTGTGGGTACCGTCTGTACGCAGGGGACGCATGCGAGAATCGGAACATGTCTCTGCACACCGCTGTCGCAACGATCCACACGAACAAGGGCGACATCCGCGTCAACCTGTTCGGCAACCACGCTCCGAAGACCGTCAAGAACTTCGTCGACCTGGCCACCGGCCAGCAGGAGTGGACCCACCCGGGCACCGGCAAGGTCTCCACCGACAAGCTCTACGACGGCGTGGTCTTCCACCGCATCATCAAGGACTTCATGATCCAGGGCGGCGACCCGCTCGGCCAGGGCATCGGCGGCCCGGGCTACCGCTTCGACGACGAGATCTCGCCCGAGCTCACCTTCCAGAACCCGTACATCTTCGCGATGGCCAACGCGGGCCTCCAGGGCGGCCGTGGCACCAACGGCTCGCAGTTCTTCATCACGACGGTGGCGACCCCCTGGCTCCAGGGCAAGCACACCATCTTCGGTGAGGTCGCCGACGACGAGTCCCGCGCCGTGGTCGACGCGATCGAGGGCGTCCCCACCGACGGCCGCGACAAGCCGGTCGACGACGTCGTCATCAACAGCATCGACGTCGAGTCCGTCTGACCTTGACCGACCAGGCGTACAACCCGGCGAACTACTGCTACCGGCACCCGGACCGGCAGAGCTTCATCCTCTGCCAGCGGTGCGGACGGACGATCTGCACCGAGTGCCAGACGCCGGCGGCCGTCGGGGTGCACTGCCCTGAGTGCGTTCGCGAGCAGCGGGCGCAGTTCACGGCGAACCGTCGTGCGACCGGGCCCAGCGGGTTCACGGTCGCACGACGGCGCTTCGCCATGCTCGACCAGAAGGCCACGGTCGTCATCATCGCGGTCTCGGTCGCGATCTGGCTGCTCGACCAGGTGTCCGGGCGCTTCTTCACGCAGCTGCTCGGCTACAACGCGTACTACCTGCCGACGCAGCCCTGGCGGATGGTGACCTCACTGTTCGTCCACTCGGGGTTCCTCCACATCCTGTTCAACATGTGGGCGGTGTTCATCTTCGGACGGATGCTCGAGAACATGCTCGGGACGTGGCGGTTCCTCGCGCTGTACTTCCTGTCGGGCCTCGGCGGCTCGATGGCCGTGACACTGCTGGCGCCGACGACCTCGGTGGTCGGGGCCTCGGGTGCGATCTTCGGGCTCTTCGCCGCGTTCTTCATGCTGCAGCGCAGCCTCGGGTCGAACGCGGTCTCGCTGCTCGTGATCATGGGGCTCAACCTGGTGATCGGGTTCCTCCCCGGGACGAACATCTCGTGGCAGGCCCACGTCGGTGGCATCGCGGTGGGCTTCCTCACCGGGTACGTGTTCTCGAAGACCCGCAACGTCCGGCAGCGGGGCCTGCAGATCGCCCTGCTCGTCGGAGAGGCCGTGCTCATCATCGCCCTCACGATCGTCGGCTACGTCCTGGCACTCGCCTGACGACCTGACCGAGCCGCGCACCGCGAACGACCGGTGCACCGCCAACACCCGGTGCACAACGAACGCCCGGTGCACCACGAACGCTTGGTGCACCACGGACACCCGGTTCACCACGAACGCCCCGTCACTGTTGTGGCGGGGCGTTTTCGTACCTGTGGACAACCCGGTGAGTTACACGGGTGTGATTATCCCCAGTGTGGAAAGACCTGTGGACAACTCGGGGGTCAGGGTGTGGAACTCGATGTGGAGAACGTCGTCTTCTGTGGAGAACCCAGATTTCGCGAGCTCGAACAGCCCTTCCCTGTGGAGAACGAGAACGAGAACGAGAACGCCCGCCGCACCAGAGGGTGCAGCGGGCGTTGTCAGGAGATCAGATGGGGCTCAGCGCCACCGTGTGGTCATCAGGAAGCCGACGAACATGATGCCGAAGCCGACGAGGATGTTCCACGAGTTGAGCGACGGCACCGGGAGCGTGCCCTGCGAGATGTAGAAGACGATCACCCAGGCGAGCCCGATCAGCATGAAGCCGAACATCACCGGCTTGAACCACACGGGGTTGGGCTGATCGCCCGCCGTGTCGACCGAGTCGGCTCGGGTGGTCGTCCGGGCGGGCTTGGTGCGGTCCTTGTCCTTGGCCATGGCCGGTATCCTACCGTGAACATGTGTGCGCACGGGCTGCACAGAGCCTCTGCACGACCCCCACGAGTACGGTGAACCGACCATGACCAGGATCCTCGTCGTCGACAACTACGACAGCTTCGTCTACACGCTCAACGGCTACGTCCAGCAGCTCGGCGCGCAGACCGACGTCGTGCGGAACGACGCCTTCCCCGAGTCCGAGATCGCGGACCGGCTCGCCGAGTACGACGGCGTGCTGCTCTCGCCGGGTCCGGGCACCCCCGGGGACGCCGGCGTCTCGATCGCAACGGTGCATGCCGCCATCGACGCCGACAAGCCCTTGCTCGGCGTCTGCCTCGGGCACCAGGCCATCGCCGAGGCACTGGGTGCGACGGTGACGCACGCCGAAGAACTCATGCACGGCAAGACCTCGCAGGTCGACCACGACGACAGCACGCTGTTCGCCGGGGTCCCGCACCCGTTCACGGCGACGCGGTACCACTCGCTCGCGATCGTTGACGGCACCGTGCCCGACGAACTCACCGTGACGGCCCGGACCGGTGGCGGCGTGATCATGGGCGTGCAGCACCAGGACGCCCGCGTCTACGGCGTGCAGTTCCACCCGGAGTCCGTCCTCACCGAGGGTGGCTACCGGATGGTCGGCAACTGGCTCGAGACCACCGGTCTCACCGGTGCAGCCGACCGCGCAGCGGGCCTGGGCCCGCTGATCGCGTCCCGCCAGGCCTGACCCTCCGGGCCTGGCCCATCAGGCCTGGACCACCGGACTGGAGGCTCG
>NZ_MJGV01000079.1:86078-133426 GCF_001865015.1 Curtobacterium sp. MMLR14_010
GAGCCTCCAGTCCGGTGGTGGGCTGGTTCCGCGCGATGGCGAGACGGCTCAGTTGCCGCCGTCACCACCGTCGTCGTCGCCCTGGTCGTCACCCGAGTCGTTCGTCGGTGCCGGCGGGGCGGTGGGTCGGTCGGAGGCGGCGCAGTAGGTGAGCGTGACCGTGCTGCCCTGGGCGACGTCACCCGACGGCGCGCTCTGCTGCGTCACGGTGCTGCCGGTGCACGAGTACGTCGGCTGCGGCTGCACGGTGAGGCCCAGTCCGGCGAGGGTCGCGTTGGCGGTCTCGAAGGGCTGCTGCAGCACGTCCGGGAGCTGTACGAGCCCGTTCGACACCGTCAGGTTCACGACCGTGCCCTTGGTGTGGTTCGACCCCGAGGCGGGATCGGAGCCCAGGACCGTTCCGTCGGGGACGGTGGTGGAGTAGTCGGACGTGATCGACCCGATCGCGAAGCCGGCGGCCTTCAGGGACTGCTCGGCGTCGTCCTGCGCCTTGTTCGCGACGTCGGGCACCGCGATCTGCTGCGGTCCGAGGGAGACCACGACACGGATGTCCTGCTGCCGGGCGACCGGTGTGCCGGAGCCGGGCTCGGTGCGGATGACCGACCCACGCGACACGTCGTCGGAGTTCTCCTCGACCCGCATCGGCTTGAGGTCGCGCTGCTTGAGCGCGCCGGACGCCGAGGTCCAGCTGGCGCCGACCACGTTCGGGACGTTCACCGACGACGACACCGGAGCCTGGCCGGGCTGCAGGTTCGCCACCCAGAAGCCGACGCCCGTGATGACCGCGATCGTCAGCAGGATGCCCACCCAGATCCACGCGACCGGCGGACGGTTCTGCGTGCGCTGGGGACGGTGCTCCTGCGTGTCGTCGAGCTCGCGGAAGGCGACCTCGGAGTTCGTGGTGGTGCGCGGGTTGACCCCGAAGAGCATCGTGGAGGCGTCGTTGGCGTGCTGCTGCTGGAGCTTCTTCGTCGACGCCGGCACCTGGCCCGCTGCCGCCTGTTCGAGGTCACGGCGGAACTCAGCCGCGTTCTGGAACCGACGCGTGCGGTCCTTCACCAGGGCGTGCAGGGTCACGGCGTCGATCGCCGGGGACACCACCGGCGTGATCGTCGACGGGGGGACGGGCTGCTCGCTGACGTGCTGGTAGGCGACGGCGACGGGCGAGTCCCCGAGGAACGGCGGGCGGCCCGTGAGCAGCTCGAACAGGACGACGCCGGTGGAGTACAGGTCCGTGCGGGCGTCGACGGTCTCCCCGCGTGCCTGCTCCGGCGAGAAGTACGACGCGGTGCCGAGGATGGACGTGGTCTGCGCGACCGTGGCCGAGGTGTCGGTGATGGCGCGGGCGATGCCGAAGTCCATGACCTTGACCTGGCCGGTGGTGGTGACCATGACGTTGGCGGGCTTGATGTCCCGGTGGACGACGCCGGCGCGGTGGGAGTACTCGAGCGCGGTGAGGATGCCGCTGGTGATGCGGACGGCTTCGGCCTGTTCGACGGGCCCCTCGGCGATGATCTCGCTGAGCGGTCGGCCCTCGACGTGCTCCATGACGATGAAGGGGACCTGGACCTCGGCGCCGGAGTTCTCGGTGACGGTCTCTTCGCCGGCGTCGTACACGCGGACGATCGTCGGGTGCGCCATGCGCGCCGCTGCCTGGGCTTCCTGACGGAACCGCGTGCGGAAGGCCGGGTCGTTCGCCAGGCTCGGCTTCAGGAGCTTGACGGCCACACGACGGCCGAGTCGCGTGTCCTGCCCGACGTGCACCGTGGCCATGCCGCCACGGCCGATCACGTCGCCGATCTCGTAGCGGTTGGCGAGGAGGGTGATCCCCGCGGTCACACCTTCAGGCACGTACTCCTCCGAATGTCCGTCCGGGCAAGTGTACGACAGGGGTCCCTGACGAGACGCTGGCCGGAGGGCCGTCCGGGCAACCGTTACCGGAACGGTGTGGACGGCCCTGCGGTCAGGATCAGAGCGAGTCCTGCGGCCCGTCGGTGGCGCTGGGGGTCGGGTCCGGCGACGGGGTCTCGGTCTCGACGGGTGCCTCCCACGTGGCGGAGGCGGGGTCCGAGTTCTCCGACGCGGTGAGGTTGCCGCAGGTCACGTTGTAGACGAACGAGACGGCCTGTCCAGCGGCGTCGGCCTGCACGTCAACGGCCTTCGACGAGGTCGTGCCGGACGTCGCACCCGAGCTGTCCTTGCCGCCTGTGACGCTCCACGCGTACTCCTTCACCGTGTAGCCGGTGGGGCAGGTGGCGTCGGTCCAGGTGAAGGTCACGGCACCGTCGCTCGACACCGGGCCGGCGCTCGGCGTGTTCGGCTTGTTCACCGTCGGCGGCGCGGTGTAGCTGCGCAGGGTGATGAGCGTCCCCTCGGCGACGCTCCCCGTCGGCGTGATCGACTGCACGGTGTTGGCCTGGTCGGCACTCGGCGCGGCGTCGCCGTCCTCGACGGTGACCTCGAACCCGAGGTTCCGCAGCGCGGCCTGGGCCTCGGTGGTGCTGCGTCCGACGTAGTCGCTCTGGTTGACGAACAGCCGCTCCTGCGTCGGGGAGGGCGTGGACGTCCGCGTCGGTTTCGGGGCCGCGCTGCTCCTGGAGGGGCTCGGCGTCGGCTCGTCGGCCTGGTTGGCGAAGGCGAACGCGGCTATGACGGCTCCCGCGATGATGATCACCCCGAGGGCCACGACCCACCAGATCCACGCGCGGCGCTTCTTCGGGGAGTCGTCCTCGTCGGTGACCGGCGAGCTCGGCGTGCGCGGACCGCCGCCGACGGTGCTGCCGGCCTGGGTGCCGATGAGGGCGGTCGCAGCGTCGTTGCCCCGGGGCGGGTTGAACGCGACCGTGCCGGCGCCGCCGAGGGCGGGGACCGCGACGGTGGCCGCGGCGACGTCTCCACGACGGAGCGCCTGGGCCGCACGGGCCAGGTTGGCGGCCGTCGCCGGACGGTCGGCCGGCTTCTTCGCGATGCAGGAGATCACGAGCGCGGCGACCGGCTCGGGGACGTCCCCGGGGAGCGCGGGCGGCTGCTCGTTGATGTGCGCCATCGCGATCGCGACCTGCGACTCACCCGTGAAGGGACGACGACCCGCCAGGCACTCGTACGCGACGATCCCGAGCGAGTAGATGTCGGTCGACGGCGACGCCGGGTGTCCGCTCGCCTGTTCCGGCGAGAGGTACTGGACGGTGCCCATGACCTGGCCGGTCGCGGTGAGCGGGACCTGGTCGGCGATGCGGGCGATGCCGAAGTCGGTGATCTTGACGCGGCCGTCCGGCGTGATCAGCAGGTTGCCCGGCTTGATGTCGCGGTGGACGAGGCCGACCGCGTGTGCGGCCTGCAGTGCGTTCGCGGTCTGCGCGACGATGTCGAGGACCTTGTCGACGGGCAGGGTGTGCTCGCGCTCGATCATCGTCGAGAGGGCCTCGCCGGGGACGAGCTCCATCACGAGGTAGGCGCTGCCGTCCTCCTCGCCGTAGTCGAAGACGTTGGCGATGCCCTCGTGGTTCACGAGCGCGGCGTGCCGGGCCTCGGCACGGAAGCGCTCGAGGAACCCGGGGTCGCCGAGGTACTCGTCCTTGAGGATCTTGAGGGCGACGGTCCGTCCGATGACGAGGTCGGTCGCCTGCCAGACCTCTCCCATGCCGCCGATGGCGACCCGGGACGAGAGTTGGTACCGCCCACCGAAGGTGAGTCCGCTGGTGGGTCTCATTTGTTCAGCACCGCCTCCATGACGTTCTTCGCGATCGGGGCCGCGACCGTGTTGCCGACGCCGGACTGTCCGAGCCCGCCGCCGTTCCCGACGACGACCGCCACGGCGACCTCCGGGTCCTTCGCGGGCGCGAACCCGGTGAACCACAGCGTGTAGGGGTCACCCGTCCCGCCCTCGGCCGTTCCGGTCTTGCCGGCGACGTCGACCCCGTCGATCTTCGCATTGGTTCCGGTCCCCGCGTTGACGACGCTCTGCATCGCCTCGGTCAGGTCAGCGGCCTCGGAGTTCGACAACGGGCTGCTGTACTGCTTCGGCGAGAAGGACTGCACGGTCTTCAGGTCGCTCGTGGTGATCGAGTCGATGAGCGACGGCTGCATGACGTTCCCGCCGTTGGCGATGCCCGCGGAGACCATCGCGATCTGCAGCGGGGACACGCGGACGCTGGCCTGGCCGAAGGAGCTCAGCATGAGCTGGGCCGTCGAGTCGACGTCGGGGTACTGGCTCGCGGTGGCACGCATCGGGACGTCGATCGCGTCGCCGAAGCCGTAGTCGTCCGCTGTCGCCTTGATCGTCTCGTAGCCGAGCTTCTGGCCGAGCTCCGCGAACGGGATGTTGCACGAGTTCTGGATGGCGACGCGGAGCTTGACGGTGTCGCCGCCGCCGCACGAGCCGCCCTCGGCGTTGTTGATGTAGCTGTTCGTGCCGGGCAGCTGCAGGCGCGACGGGTTCGGGAACTCGGAGTCGAGGTCGTACTTGCCGCCCTTGAGTGCGGCGGACGCGACGATGAGCTTGAAGACCGATCCCGGCGTGTAGAGGTCGCCGCCGATCGCGCGGTTCTGCAGCGGCGTCGGCGTCTGCGCCAGGAGGGCGTCGTACTGCGCCTTGACGGCCTTGGTGTCGTGGGAGGTCAGCGAGTTCGGGTCGTACTCGGGCTTCGACACCATCGCGAGGATCTTGCCGGTCTTCGGCTGGATCGCCACCACGGCGCCGCTGTTGGCGCCGAGGGCGTCGTAGGCAGCTCGCTGGACGTCGGGGTCGATCGTCAGGTTGACGTTGTCGCCCTGGACGTCCTGCCCGGTGAGGATCGAGTTGAGGTTCTGGAAGAACGAGTCGTCCGAGTTGCCGGACAGGACGGTGTTCTCCGCGCCCTCGATGCCGGTGTTGCCCTGGCCGATGGTGAAGTACCCCGTCACGGCGGAGTACAGCGCACCGTCGGCGTACTTCCGCTGGTACCGGTACTGGTCGTCCACGGCCGTCGACTCGGCGATGGGCGTGCCGTTGACGAGGATCGCACCGCGCTTGGTCGAGTAGCTGTCCTGGATCGTGCGGGAGTTGCGGGGGTCGGCCCGGAGCGAATCAGCCGCGAAGAACTGGATCGAGGTCGTCGACACGAAGAGGGCCACGAACATGAGCACGACGATCGTGGAGACGCCGCGGAGCTGCCGGTTCATCGACGCGCCTTCCTGCTGCGCCCGCGAGCCGTCCGGCCGATCGCGTCACCACGACCGGACAGGACGCGCTGTTCCGCGGGGATGGAGTCGGTCAGTCGCAGCAGCATCGCCGCGATGATCCAGTTCGCCACCAGGGACGAACCACCGGCGGCCATGAACGGGGTCGTCAGGCCGGTCACCGGGATGATCCGGGTGATCCCGCCGACGACGACGAAGACCTGCAGGGCGATGGTGAACCCGAAGCCGATGCCGAGGAGCTTGCCGAAGTCGTCCTGCGCCATGAAGCCGACGCGGATGCCCCGGGAGACGAGCACGATGAAGAGCGCCAGGATCGCGAAGACCCCGATCAGACCGAGCTCCTCGCCGAGTGACGCGATGATGTAGTCCGCCCGGGCGACCGGCGTGATGTAGGGGCGGCCCTGACCGAGGCCGGTGCCGGTGATGCCGCCGTTGGCGAAGCCGAACAGCCCGTTGACGAGCTGGAAGCTGGCCTGCGTCGGGGCGTTGTAGACGGCGTTGTCGAAGGGGTTCAACCACTGCTCGAAGCGTCCGTGGACGTACTCGAGCACGTTCGCCGCGACGAGGGCACCGCCGACGAACAGCACGAGGCCGATGACGACCCAGCTGAGCCGGGCGGTGGCGACGTAGACCATCACGAGGAACAGGCCGAAGTACAGCAGCGCGGTGCCGAGGTCACGCTGGAACACCAGCACGCCCATCGCGACGCCCCACACGATGAGGATCGGGCCGAGGTCGCGGGCACGGGGGAACGTCATGCCGAGGAACCGCTTGCCGACGATCGACAGGCTGTCCCGTGCGGTCACGAGGTACCCGGCGAAGAACAGCGCCATCGTGATCTTCGCGAGCTCGCCCGGCTGGAACGAGAACGGCCCGACCTTGATCCAGACGCGGGCACCGCCGATGTTCTGGCCGATGCCGGGGAGGATCGGCAGCAGGAGCAGCGCGATCGTCAGGAACATGAAGATGTACCGGTACCGCTGCAGGAACCGGTGGTTCCGGACGAGGACCAGGGTGACGATCGCCAGGACCATCGCGAGGACGGTCCAGACGATCTGCTTGAGGCCGAAGGACGTCCAGCCGAGGTGGCCGTCGTGGATGTCGATGCGGTAGATCTCGGCGATGCCGATGCCGTTGAGCACGAGTGCGACGGGCAGGATGAACGGGTCGGCGTTCTTCGCGACGATCCGCAGGACCACGTGCATGACGAGTGCCAGCCCGAGGATCGAGCCGCCGGCCCACAGCACCGAGGTGTCGAACAGCCGGCCCTTCGTGCCGAGCTGCACGAGCACCATCGCTCCGGCGCAGATGCCACAGGCGATGACGAGCAGCGCGAGCTCGAGGTTGCGAGCGCGTGCTGGCTCGCGGAGCTTGATCGTGATCGCCTGCGTGAAGGACTGCTGCGCGGTGGCGGTCATCGTGAACCCCTCGTGGCGCTCGGGGACGGCGAGGGCGACGGCGACCTCGTGGAGCTCGGGCTCGGCGTCGGGGACGGCGATCCACCGGAGCCGCCCGTGCCGGACTGGTCCTGCCCGGTCCGCGCTGCGGTCCGCAGCCGGTCGACGATCGCACGGGCGTCGGAGAGCGACTGCGCGTTGATCGTCGAGCGGACGTTCTCGCGGGTGTACGGCGGCAGGTCGGAGACCTCGACGCCGGAGTCCTCGTAGACGTCGGACAGTGCGAGCGGGCCGATCTGCTGCTGCACGCCCTTGTAGATCGCGACCTGGCCCCGGTCGGAACCGACGTAGTAGTGGTCCTGCACGATGCGCCAGCCGAGGAACACGGCCCCGACGAGGGCGGCGACGGCGAGCACGAGCGCGATGGTCCAGGTGATCCGGCGACGCACACGGCGGCGACGGTCCTCGGCGATGAGCTCGGCGAAGTACTGGTCGCTCTCGGGCTCGAAGTGCGAGTCCTCGGGGGCGGTGGTGACCTTGAGCGGGTGCAGCAGGATCGTGGGGAGGCGGATCGGCTTGCGGCCGGTCGACGCCTCGAAGGTGAGCGGTGCCGCAGCCGACCCGACCGTGGTGGCCGCGTCGTCGTCGTCCTCGGTCGGGACGGTGTCGGTGACGTCCATCACGACGACGGTCACGTTGTCCGGGGCGCCGTGGTCGAGCGTCTCCTTGACGAGCCGCTGCGTGACCTGGTTGGCGTCCATGTTCGACGCCAGCGCATGGCGGATGCGTTCCTCGGCGAGGTACGAGGACAGCCCGTCCGAGCAGAGCAACCAGCGGTCGCCGGGCCGGATGTCCATGATCGCGGTGTCGACCTCTGGTGCCGCGTCGACGTCGCCGAGCACGCGCATCAGCACGGAACGACGCGGGTGCACCGCCGCTTCCTCGGGGGTGATGCGTCCGCTGTCGACGAGGCGCTGAACGAAGGTGTGGTCCGACGTGATCTGCTGCAGTTCGCCGTCGCGGTGGCGGTAGATCCGGGAGTCGCCGATGTGGGCGATCGCGAGCTGGTCGCCCACGCGGATCATGGCGCTCACCGTGGTGCCCATGCCCGTGAGCTCCTGGTGCTCGAACACGGTCTCGGTGATGAGCTGGTTCGCGGCGATCAGTGCCGACTGCAGGGCGAACTCGGCGTCGTGCGCGGAGGGGAACTCTCGGTCGACCTCACGGATGCGGCGGATGGCGATGGCCGAGGCGACGTCGCCGCCCGCATGACCGCCCATGCCGTCCGCGACCGCGAACAGGTGCGCTCCCGCGTAGCCGGAGTCCTGGTTGTTGGCGCGGATGCGCCCGACGTGGGACACAGCGGCGCTCAGCGTACGAGCGGTCATCCCGGGCTACCGCCGCAGCTCGAACGTGGTCGTCCCGATGGTGATCGGCGTGCGCTCGGCCACGGTGACCGGGGAGGTCACCTTCTGCCCGTTGACGAAGGTGCCGTTCGTGGACTCGAGGTCGATGACGACCCATCCGGACGACTGCAGTTCGAGTCGCGCGTGGTTGGTGGAGGTGTAGTCGTCGCGGATGACGACGTTGCTCTCGCTGGACCGGCCGACCGTGATGGGTCCGCGGCCGAGGGGCATCTCCATGCCCTCACGCGCGCCCTCGGTGATGACCAGTCGGGTGGCGACGTCCGTGGCGGAGGGCCCCGGGCCTCCCGCTCGGCTCTGGTCGATCAGCTCCGTGAACGCGCCGGCCCCACCGCCGGCCGCCGAGGCGGCGCCGCTGGCGGGGATGGTCGGTGTCGTCGGGCCGGAGGGAGCGCCCTTCGGGTCCGTGGGGATCGTCCGGACGCGCTGGCCGAAGAGGTCGCTGCGCAGCGCGAAGACGATGACGAAGACGAACAGCCAGAGCACCGCGAGGAACGCGAAGCGCAGGACGAGCAGGGTCAGTCCAGTGGTCATCGCGCACCTCCGTTCTCAGGGATCACCCGGAACACCATACGGGTACGACCGATCTCGATGGTGGAGTCCGGCTCCACGATCGCCTGGTCGAAGCGGCTGCCGTTCAGTTTCGAGCCGTTCGTGGAGCCGAGGTCGTTCGCCTGGGCGCGCTTGCCGTCCCACACGATCTCGACGTGCTTCCGGCTGGTCCCGGTGTCGGCGACGGTGATGTCGGCGTCCGTGCCGCGGCCGATGACGGTGCGTCCGCGCTGCAGCTTGTGCCGCTGCGAGCCGATGTCGAGCACGGCGACCCAGGCGACGTCGCGCTGCACGGTCGTGGCGTCGATCTGCAGGATCCCGGTGGACAGGGTGCCGTCCTGCTGGAGCCGGATGGTGACGGGGCCGGAGAACGAGTAGTTCTGCGCCACCGCGTGCTGCTGCACCATCTGCGTGAGTTCGTCGATCAGGGGGCGGCCGACGTCGTTCATGCGCGTGAAGTCCGGCGGTGCGAGCCGCACGCTGAACTCGTTGGGCACGAGGATCCGGTCACGGGAGACGACGGCGGCCTTGGTGTCGAGCTCGCGTCGGAGCGCGCTGGAGATCTCGACCGGCTGCACGCCGGAGCGGAAGGTCTTGGCGAACGTCCCGTTGACGGCGCGTTCCAGTCCCCGCTCGAAGCTGTCCAGCAGTCCCATGGGCTCCCACGTTCTCGGTCGATGACCTCTGCATGGTAGTCGGCGTCAGCTGGGGCAGTCTGTGCGTGGTAGTGTTCCATGGCTGGCGCGAGTGGCGGAATTGGTAGACGCGCACGGTTCAGGTCCGTGTGCTGGAAACGGCGTGGGGGTTCAAGTCCCCCCTCGCGCACCAGGCAAGACGAAGGCCCCGATCGAGAGATCGGGGCCTTCGTCGTTCGAGGGGCCTCCGTCGTTCCCCGGGGCGTGTCTCCACAGGGGCGCCGTCCCGGCGATCCGTCCACAAGCGCTCCGTTCCCGGGCGCCCCGCCGACCCCTTCGGCCTACGGTGGCCGCATGAGCCCTCAGCGCGTGGTCGTCATCGGCGGCACCGGACACATCGGCACCTTCCTCATCCCGCGGCTCGTCCGCGCCGGACACGACGTCGTCAACGTCAGTCGTGGGACACGGTCGGCCTACGTCGACGCCCCGGAGTGGGAACAGGTCGAGCAGGTCGTCGCCGACCGCGAGCAGGAGGACCGCGACGGCACCTTCGGCGAGCGGGTCGTCGGACTGCGTCCGGACGTGGTCGTCGACCTGGTGTGCTTCACGCTCGAGTCGGCCGTCGCGCTCGTCGAGCGGCTGCGCGGCACCGGCGTGCACCTGGTCCACTGCGGCTCCATCTGGCGCGCGGGTCCGAGCTCGGTGCTGCCGATCACCGAGGAGAACGGCACGGCGCCCGTCGGCGAGTACGGCGTCGAGAAGGACCGGATCGCCCGGATGCTCAAGCAGGAAACCGCCGATGGTGGTGTCGTGACGACGTCACTCCACCCCGGCCACATCAGCGGTCCCGGCTGGATGCCGATCGGTCCGGTCGGCAACCTCGACCCTGGCGTGCTCCGCACGCTGTCCGCCGGGGAGTCGCTCGCGATCCCCGGGATCGGCGCGGAGACGATGGCGCACGTGCACGCCGACGACGTCGCCCAGGCCTTCCAGCTCGCGGTCGAGCACCGGGACGCCGCCGCCGGTGAGGACTTCACGGTGGTGGCCCAGGACGCGCTGAACGTCCGTGGGTACGCCTCGCTCGCGGCGTCCTGGTTCGGCCAGGAGGCCCGGCTCGAGTCCGTCCCGTTCGACCGGTTCCGCGAGACCACCGACCAGGACGCGGCGCAGGCCAGCTGGGACCACCTGTCCCGGAGTCAGGTCTTCAGCATCGACAAGGCACGCCGCCTGCTCGGGTACGAGCCGCAGCACACCGCGGGGGAGACCGTCGAGGAGGCCGTCCGCTGGCTCGTCGAGCACGGCGAGCTCGAGGTCGCCACGTCCTTCACCACGCCGGGGCGTTGGTGAAGGTTCGGCGACAACCTTCACCAACGCCAGGGCGTTGGTGAAGGTTCGGCGCGATCCTTCACCAACGAGTGCCTGCCGGCAGCGCCACGAACGCCGCCCAGACGTCGGCGCGCGTCGCGAACAGGCCGAGGTCCCGACCGAGCAGACGGCCGGCGTGTTCGACGCGGGCGCGGGCCGTGTGCCGGTGGACGCCGAGGACCCGGGCGGTGCGGTCGTACTCGCAGTCCTGTTCGAGCCAGGTCCGGACCGTGCGGGTCAGGTCGGTGCCGGCGTCGGCGTCGTGGTCGACGAGGGGTGCGAGGAAGGCGCGGGCGATCGGTCCGGCCTCGGTGTGGGCGAGGTGGGCGAGGACGCCCTCGCGCGCGAGGTCGCCGAACTCGACGATGCCGACGCGGCCCTCGCGGCTGCGGCCGAGTGCCTGGACCGCCTGGGCCCTGGCCCGCGCGAAGTCGGCGTAGGGGACACCGTCCGACAGGCCCGCGTGCAGGTCGTGCTGCTCGACGAGTCGGTCGACGGGGCCGGTGTCGTCGGCACTGACGCAGACGAACAGGGCGTCATCGACCGCGAAGAAGCAGTGTCCTGGACGGTCCTGCACCCAGAGCTCGAGCAGGTCGACGACCCGGTCGACCTGCTCGTCGGCGACGTCGAGGGCCGCGACCCGGACCGGTTCGGCCGGCAGGGGTCCCCAGAGCTGCCGGGCGGTGGTCTCCACGACCGTGGGGTCGCCCGAGGACAGCATCGTCAGGAGCCCGGTGCGGAGGAGTCCCCGGGCGCGGGCGAGTTCGCGGTTCTGCTGCAGGGCGAGCCCGGCCAGGGCGATGACGGCGGTCACGACCTCGCGCCCTGGCTGGTCGAGGACGCTCGTCGCGATGGCGAGGACGCCGCTGAGGTGGCCACCGGACCCGAGCGTCTGCAGGGTGAACCGCCCGGTGGCGGTGCGGACCGGGAGGCTCGCCCGCTGTCCGCCCCGCAGCAGGCGGACGCTCTCCGCCTGCAGCTGGTGCTGCTCGTCCTCGGTGATGCCCCGGGTGGGGAAGGAACGGTCGAGCCGACCCGACACGTCGAGCAGGCCGACCCAGCAGTCGAGCTGGCGGGAGAGTTCGGCGATCGTGGCGCCGAGGCCATCCGGGCGCATCGCGGCGTGTGACACGGCACGCTGCGCGGCGACGGACCAGTCGCGCCTGGCGTTCGCGTCACGGGCGACGGCGTCGGCGTTGGCCTGAGCGACCTGGATGAACGAGGTCTCGTACGGCACCTCGAACAGCGGGAGCCCCCGGGCACGGCACGCGGCGACGAGGGGGTCAGGGGTGCCGGCGCGGACGACCTCGGTACCGAAGCCGAGGGCGACGACGCCGCGGGCGCTGAGCCGTTCGACGTAGGCGTCCACGGGGTCGGACGGGACCTCGGGGTCGGCGCCGAACTGGGTGCCGGTGGTCAGGAGCGCCTGCCCTGGGGTCAGGAACGGGGTGGGGTCGGGGAGGTCGGAGCTGTGCAGCCACGACACCGGGGTGTCGAGGGCGGCGGGGTCATCGGTCGGTGTGAGCAGTCGAAGCCGGAGGTCGCGGCGGTCGAGCAGGGAACGCAGCGTCGCGGACATGTCGTCACTGTATCCGCGGTGTCGAACTTCGGGCAGGGTGATGGACACGGCGGACAGTGATGCTGCTCCGGCCCGGCTCCTAGCATCGGGCGCATGTCCACCGTCACTGCGCCGCGCACGGCCACCGGGGGCCCCGGCCTGCCGCAGGAGCGCCGCCTGGTCACCGCCGTCCCCGGTCCGCGCTCGCAGGAGCTCCTCGCCCGCAAGGCCGCCGCCGTGCCGAGGGGCGTCGGGGTCGCCGTACCGATCGCCGTCGTCGCAGCGGGCGGTGGCGTGGTCGTCGACGCCGACGGCAACTCGCTCATCGACCTCGGCTCGGGCATCGCCGTCACGTCGGTCGGCAACGCGGACCCGGCCGTCGTGGCCGCCGTCACCGCGCAGGCCGAGGCCTTCACGCACACGTGCTTCACGATCGCCGCGTACGAGGGCTACGTCGAGGTCGCCGAGGCGCTCAACCGCCTGACCCCTGGCGACCACGAGAAGCGGACGGCACTGTTCACCTCGGGCGCCGAGGCCGTGGAGAACGCGGTGAAGATCGCCAGGAGCCAAACGGGTCGGCAGGCCGTCGTGGTGTTCGACCACGCGTACCACGGCCGGACCAACCTCACGCTGGCGCTGACCGCGAAGAACCAGCCCTACAAGAGCGGGTTCGGGCCCTTCGCGCCCGAGGTCTACCGCGTCCCGATGTCGTACCCGTTCCACGACGGGCTCTCCGGCGCCGAGGCCGCCGCCCGCGCGATCAGCCAGATCGAGAAGCAGGTCGGTGCCGAGGACACCGCGGCCGTCCTCATCGAACCGATCCAGGGCGAGGGCGGCTTCGTGGTGCCCGCCGAGGGGTTCCTGCCGGCGCTCGCCGCCTGGGCCCGCGAGCACGACGTCGTCTTCATCGCCGACGAGGTGCAGACCGGCTTCGCCCGCACCGGCGCCATGTTCGCCAGTGAGCACGAGGGCATCGTGCCCGACATGGTCACGACCGCGAAGGGCATCGCCGGCGGCATGCCCCTGTCCGCGGTGACCGGGCGCGCCGAGATCATGGACTCCCCGCAGGTCGGCGGCATCGGCGGGACGTACGGCGGGAACCCGGTCGCGTGCGCGGCTGCCCTGGCTGCCATCGACGCGTTCGAGCACGGCGGGCTCGCCGAGCGTGCGCGGGCGATCGAGACGATCGTTCTGGGCGCGCTGCGGACCGCGCAGGCGCAGGACCCGCGCATCGGTGACGTCCGCGGCCGCGGTGCGATGCTCGCGATGGAGCTCGTCGACCCAGCGACGGGCGAGCCGGACGCCGGCCTGACCGGGCGGGTCGTCCGGTACGCCGCGGAGCACGGGGTGATCGCGCTGACCGCGGGGACGTACGGCAACGTCGTCCGCTTCCTGCCCCCACTGTCGATCGACGACGCCCTGCTCGCCGAGGGCCTCGGCGTCGTGCTCGACGGGCTCGCCACCGCGTGACGACCACCCACACCGAGTACCGTCACGACTCGGCACACCACCACGAGCCAGGGAGACGCACGATGATCCAGAGAGACGTCGTCATCATCGGCGCCGGCGTGACCGGACTGATCGCCGCGACACGACTCCGTGCCGCGGGCCGCACCGTCGCCGTGCTCGAGGCCCGCGACCGCGTCGGCGGCCGCACGTGGACGGACCAGGTCGACGGCGTCACGCTGGAGATCGGCGGGCAGTGGGTCTCGCCTGACCAGACCGCCCTGCTCGAGGTCCTCGACGAGCTCGGCCTGCAGACCCACGACCGGTACCGCGACGGCTCGAGCGTCTACGTCGACGCCGAGGGCACCCGCACCGAGTACACCGGCGACATCTTCCCGCTGCCCACCGCGACCGCGAACGAGATCGAGCGGCTGGTGGACGTCGTCGACGGTTTCGTGGCGCAGGTCGACCCCGCGCGGCCCTGGGAGGCACCCGATGCCCGGCAGCTCGACGCCGTCACCTTCCGCGACTGGCTGCACGGGCTCAGTGACGACCGGGTCGCCACCGACAACGTCGAGCTGTTCATCGCCGGCGCGATGCTGACGAAGCCCGCGCACGCGTTCTCCGCGCTGCAGGCCCTGCTCATGGCCGCGTCCGCCGGCAGCTTCGCGAACCTGGTCGACGCCGACTTCATCCTCGACAAGCGGGTCGTCGGCGGCATGCAGCAGGTCTCTGAACGGCTGGCGGAGCAGCTCGGCGACGACGTCCACCTGGACGCGCCGGTCCGCACCCTGCGGTGGTCGACCACGGACGGCGAGGACGCGGTCGTCGCGCTCGCCGACGGTGGCATCGAGGTGCACGCGCGGCAGGCGCTCGTGGCCGTGCCGCCGCCCCTGTACGCGCGGATCTCGTTCGAGCCACCGCTGCCCCGACGCCAGCACCAGCTCCACCAGCACCTGTCGATGGGCTTCGTCATCAAGGTGCAGGCCGTCTACGACCGGCCCTTCTGGCGCGAGGCCGGCCTGTCCGGCACCGCGTTCAGCCCCTACGAGCTGGTGCACGAGTCCTACGACAACACCACCCACGGCGCGACGCAGGGCACCCTGGTCGGCTTCGTCTCCGACGAGCACGCCGACGAGGTCTCCGCCCTGCCGGCGGAGGAGCGGCGGGCCCGGATCCTGTCGTCGCTGGTGCACTACTACGGCCCCGAGGCCGCCGACCCCGTCGTCTACCACGAGAGCGACTGGGGCACCGAGGAGTGGACGCGCGGCGCCTACGCCGCGAGCTTCGACCTCGGTGGGCTCAGCCGGTACGGCGCCGACCAGCGGGCAGCGGTCGGCCCCCTGCGCTTCGCCTCGAGCGACCTGGCCGGAGCCGGCTACCAGCACGTCGACGGCGCGGTCCGCATCGGCCGCGAAGCGGCGGCCGAGATCGCCACCGTCCTGCCGCAGCCGGTGGTGCGGTAGTCAGGACCACCTGACGGACTGGAGGCCCGGTGTCGGCTGGCACCGGGCCTCCCGTCCGTGCCGTGGTCGGCCCCGTCGGTCAGTGACCGTGTGGACGCGGGTCGCGCTCGAAGGTGATGACGTAGAAGCCCTGGATCTGCTTGCGGGTCTCCTCGTGCCAGCGGTTGGCCTCGAGCAGGCGGCGCATGGTCGTGGGCTGCTTGCTGGTCAGGCCGCCGACGTACCAGATGCGGTCGACCTCGACCGTGCTGGGGAGGCGGTGGAGCGGCGTGCGCTCGGCCCAGAGCTCACCGATCGAGGCACCCGAGCGGACGAGGGTGAGGTCCTTCATCCCCGCGAAGGCGTCCGGGTACGAGGACGCGACGTACTCCGTGGTGCGGATCGGGTGACCGGGCAGCGGGCCGTACCAGACGCCGTCGGCACCGACGTCGGGGAGCGCGGCGCGCTCGCGGGTGATGTAGTCGACGGTGGCTGCCCAGTGCGACCCGGACTTGTGCAGGGCCTGGCGCTGCTGGACCCACGTCGGCGCTGCGAGTGCGGCGACGAGGGCGACCCCCACCACGACCGCGACCAGCGACACGACGCGCCACCGGAACACGGTGATGCCCATCGCGATGAGCAGGGCGACGAACGGCGTCGTGAAGGTCAGGTAGCGGGAGTTGTAGAGCGGCTGGACCAGGACCGACACGGCGATGACGGCGACGATCGGCAGCACGACCGCCGGCAGGGCGATCTCCACGGCGACGATCCGGGTGCGCAGGCTCGGGACGGCGAAGGCGGTGACCAGCCCCACGAGCATCAGCGCCCCGCAGACGTACGCCATCCGGGTGGAGTCGCCGAAGTTCTGCTGCACCAGCACGGAGTTCGCCAGGCGGGCGTTCAGCTCGAGCTTCGTGCCGATCCAGTAGAGCTGCTTCGAGGCCTGTCCGGACGTCATCAGGACGAGGGGGACGACCCCAGCCCCGGCGACCGCGGCGGCGACGAGCCAGGAGACGAACGCCCGCCGGACGGCGCCCTGCTGCCGACGGGTGCCCAGCCAGATGAGTATCGTGACGCCCTGCGCGACGACGAGCAGCGCTGAGTACAGGAACATGTACGACCCGAGCAGGGCGACGACCGCGTACCCGAGCCACAGCGCCCAGGCACCGGCACGCCGGTGGATCGTCCGGTCGGCCGCGAGGACGAACACGAGCGCGAGGGCGATCGCCAGCATCATCGAGAAGGCGTACGAGCGGCCCTGTAGTCCCGCGGACGTGGTCCGGGGCAGCACGGCGAAGACCAGGCCGGCAGCGACGGCCGCGTGGCTGCTGCCGGTGATCCGCCGCGCCAGGACGACGAGCAGGCCGGCGCCGACCCCGATGACGACGGCACTCGGCAGGCGGAGCAGGGCGAGGTCGTACGGGACCAGTCCGAACCAGAGGTGCATGAGCGCGTAGTAGGTGCTGTGCACGCCGTCGACGTTGTGCGCCATGTGCCAGAGCTCGGGCAGGGACCGCCGGGCGGCGCTCATCGTCGCGGCTTCGTCGACCCCGGCCGGGGAGTTCCAGGCGCCCAGGAAGGACACGACGGCCGCGACGAGGCCGACGACGACGCTGGAGAGGACCGGGCGTCCGGCCGTCCTGGAGGTCCACTGTTCCTGCACGGAGCAACGGTACTGGGGGCGACCTGACGTCATGCCGGGTGTGATGGCCGGCGGAGCCGGCTCGTGATGCGGAGGTGTTCAGCCGACCGGGAGGCTCGGGGCCGGCTGGCACCGCGCCTCCCGTCGCGGTGTGTGGCTGGGTCCGTCGGACCGTCAGCCGATGCGGACCAGCTTCTCGTTGACGAACGCGGTGGCGCCCAGGGCGCCGAGCTCGCGGCCGAAGCCGCTGGCCTTCACGCCGCCGAAGGGGAGCTCCGGGCTGTCCGCGCCGACGATGTTGACGTAGACCATGCCGGCCTCGATCCGGTCGGCGACCCGGAGCGCCTGGTCCTCGTCGGTGGTGAAGAGGTACGAGCCGAGGCCGAACGGGGTGTCGTTGGCGAGCCGGACGGCGGCGTCCTCGTCCGCGACGCGGTGGACGACGGCGACGGGGCCGAAGAACTCCTCGCGGTAGGCGTCGTTGTCGGGTGTGACGTCGGTCAGGACGGTCGGCAGGAAGGCATTGCCCTGGCGCTCACCGCCGGTGACGACGGTGGCGCCCTGGGCCCTGGCGGCGTCGAGCTGGTCCTGCAGCCGGTCCGCGGCGGCGGGGGACGACAGGGGGCCGAGCTCCGCGCCAGGGGTGGTGGGGTCCGTGGGGGAGACGGCCGACATCGCGGCGGCGAACTTCGTCAGGAAGGCCTCGTAGAGGTCGTCGACGACGAGGAAGCGCTTGGCGGCGTTGCAGACCTGGCCGTTGCCCTCGAGCCGGGTGGCGACGGCCGAGGCGACCACGGCGTCCAGGTCATCGGTCGACAGGAGGATGAAGGGGTCCGACCCGCCGAGTTCGAGGACGACCTTGGTGAGGTTCCGACCGGCGATCTCGGCCACCGCGGCACCGGCGCGGGCCGAGCCGGTGAGGGAGACGCCCTGCACGCGGGGGTCGGCGATGACGTCGGCGACCTGGTCGTTCGTGGCGAAGACGTTCGTGTAGGCGCCGGTGGGGAAGCCGGCGTCGTGGAAGATCCCCTCGATCGCCAGGGCCGACTCCGGGCACTGCGGGGCGTGCTTCAGCATGACGGTGTTGCCGACGAGCAGGGCCGGGCCGGCGAACCGGGCGATCTGGTACGCGGGGAAGTTCCACGGCATGATCCCGAGCAGCACGCCGACGGAGTCCTTGCGGATGAACGCGCTGCCGGTGCTGCCCGGGGCGAGCCTGATGGGCTGGTCGGCGAGGAACTCCTCGGCGTGGTCGGCCTGGAAGTCGTGGATGTCGGCGCAGAAGTCGACCTCGGCGAGGGCCTGGTCGATCGGCTTCGCCATCTCGCGGACGATCGTGGCGGCGAGGTCCTCGCGGCGCTCCCGGTACAGCTGGGCCACGCGGTGTAGGCGCTCGGCGCGCTCGGCGACGGTGCTGGTGTCCTCGGCGTGGGCGCGGTCCGCTGTGGCGATGGCCGTGCGGAGCTCGTCGTCCGTGATCGTGGGGAACGTGCGGAGGACCTCGCCGGTGGCCGGGTCGGTGACGGCGTAGCCCGTGGCCGGGTCGGTGACGGCGGCGCCCGTGTCCGGGTCGATGGCGGCGTGGCGGGTGTCGCTCATGCGGTGTCCTGTCTCGTGCGGGCAGCCGGGGTCGACGACTGGGCAGCACCCTACCGATCGGGGGCCACCCATCGGAGGTGCCGCCGCGTCGAGCAGTCGCGCGGGTGGTGGACATCGCGGCTGGTCCCGGACCGCGTCGCTGGGAGTCACCGCCGAGGACGCTCAGTGTCCGCGCTCCGACCGGTGGCCGGTTCCCGGAGGACGTCCCTACGCTCTGGCTCCCATGCAGCACACGAAGCGTTCCCGTCCGGCCGTCGTGGCCACCGTGGTGCTGGTCGCCCTCGTCGCGGTCGGACTCGGCTGCTCCGCGACCTGGTGGACGCGGGCGACCGCCACGGCGTCGGCCCCCGCTGCCACAGCGTCGGGGTCCTCCGGAGCCGCTGTCCTGGCCACGCCGGCTCCGGTCTCGCACGGCGGCATCCCGGCGGCCGAGGCGCCCACCCGGGGCCCCGCCCCGGCGACACGCGACCTCACGAGGACCTGGACGGCCCCGGTCGGCATGCCCACCCACGGGCGGCTGCTGCGCGTCGAGATCCCGGGCACCGTGTCGCACTTCCGCGCCCGACGCGCCCTGGTCTACCTGCCGCCGGCGGCGCTCACCGCGGACCCGCCGCACCTGCCGGTCGCCGTCCTGATGTCCGGGCAGTCGCGTGGCGCCGGACCCGACGACGTCGAGAACGGCGGGCACATCACGGCGACGATGGACGCGCTCGCCCGGACGAACCGCGGTCTCGCGCCGATCGTCGTCGTCCCCGACCAGCTCGGCCCGCGGTCGGGCAACCCGATGTGCGTCGACGGTCCGCTCGGCGACAGCCGCACCTACCTGGAGCGGGACGTGCCCGCGTGGATCACGTCGCACCTCCGCGTGCAGACCGGGGCGGCGGCGTGGACCATCGGCGGGTTCTCGCAGGGCGGCACGTGCGCCATCCAGATCGGGGCGGGCGACCCGGCGCGCTTCGGCAACCTGATCGACGTCTCCGGCGAGGAGGCACCGAGCCGGGGCACCCTGGCGAAGACCATCGACGAGGGGTTCTCGGGCGATGCGGCCGCCTACCGCGCTGCCGTCCCGGCGGCGGTCCTCGCGGCGCACGAGCCGTACCGGGCGTCGAACGCGTTCTTCGCCGTGGGGCACGACGACGGCGCGTACGGGCCCGTCATGCCGGTGATGGCCGCACGGGCGAGGGCTGCCGGCATGCACGTCGCCACGTGGGTCGTCCCGGGTGCGAAGCACAACTGGACGACGGCGGGTGCGGGGCTCGCGGCGGGGCTGGCGTGGTTGATGCCGCGAACGGGGCTCGCGCCGAGCTGAGACGGCGGGTGCGCGTGGTCGGTGTCGTCGCGCGCGGCGCGCTTCGCGCGGGGTACGCACCCGTCGCGCGGCGCGCACCGTGAGGTCGCACTCCGTGTCGGGTCCGTCTGGGCGGAGGCGACACGGAGTGCGATCTCGACGTGCTGGTCGTTCGGTCAGTCGTCCTCGGTGGTGGTCACCGTCGCTGTTCCGGCCGCATCAGTTGTACGACGCGACACGGTTCGGTGCGGTGTTGCCCGCAGGGGTCGGGACGGCTCCGCCGATGCCGTTCACCACGCTGGAGATGGAGCCGACGTCGCCGAGGGACACCGTGACCAGGCCTCGGGCCTGCACCCCGGCCGTCTGCGGCAGCTCGAAGGCTCGATCCGCGTGCACCGACGGGTTCGTGTTGAAGAAGCAGTAGACGCCGCCGCCCCAGATCTGGTGCGTGGTCACGGTCGACGCGACCTTGTAGGCCGCGTACCCCGCGCCGGTCGGGCTCTGCCACGAGGCGTTGTCCGGCACGTCGTACGGCATCTCGTTCTGGAAGAAGATCGTCTTGCCGTTGTTGCCGTTCCACTGCACTTCGTACTTCTGGTAGTGCTCGACGAACAGCCCGGTGGCGAGGACGTCGTTGCCGTTCACCTCGACGCCGGTCGCGCCGGTGTTGACCGTCCAGCCCGTGGCCGCGCCGCCGTGGTCAGCACGCCACGCCCAGATGTGGTCGACCAGGGTGTCGTCGGCGTTGACCTGCAGCGTCGTGGTCGCTCTGCCCTGGATGCTCGAGCCGACGCGGAAGAAGACGTCCTGGGTGCTCTGCGGGTCGCCTGCGTGGTCGACGTGTGAACCGCTCGCGCCGAGTCGGACGAGCTGCGCGCTGTTCTGCGGGCCGGCGTCGACGACGAGGTTCGAGACGTTCACGCCGGCGACGTCGCTCGACGTCAGGACCGCGTTGCCGGCGGTCGGCACGAGCGTCGGGAAGCCGATGCCCGTCACGACCGTGTCCGCACGGGTGACGTTGAGCGCGGCGTTGAGCTGGTAGGTGCCCGGCGTGAAGAACAGGTTCAGGCCCTGGGCCAGCGCGCTGTTGATCGTCGCGGCCGAGTCGCCCGGGTGCGCCACGTAGAAGTTGCGCATCGGGATGTCGGTGCCGCCCGTGTTCGGCCAGGTCACACCGCTCGAGTTCTGCCGCAGTGACGGCACGAACACGTGGTACTTGTTCGACGAGTCGACGAACAGGTACGGCTTCTCGCGGGTCGTCGGCGTGGTGGCGAGCGTCGTGTAGCTCTTCGAGAAGTCGTTCGCGGGAGCACCCTGCACGCCCGAGAACGTCATGTTCCAGTTGCCGCCCTGCCACGACCCGAGGGTGGAGTTGCGCGTGTACCACTGCTGCTGCGACCCCGACGTGACCGTGCCGTCGACCTTCGTGTCCGCGATGTACCCGCCGGACGAGTACCCCTGACCGCCGTCCTGGTTCGACGGGCCCATGGTCAGGTTGCCCTTGACGTGCACCCGACGCATCGGCGCGGCCTGCGAGACGGCCCAGCGGTCGGTCCCGCCCTCCGGCACGATCGCGAGGTTCTCGACCGAGCGCCAGAAGTTCTGCGTGGCGTTCTTTTCGTCCCCGGCGTTCCACCCGGAGTCGACGTTGACCGCCCCGTTGATGGTGACGTCGTCGGGGTTCTTCCCGAGGCCGGCGACCGACGTGTAGAACCCGAGGTTCGCCCAGACGCGGCCGTAGGTCCCCGGCTTGAACAGGAACGCCGAGCGCTGCGACCCGAACTGCGCGGTCGGGCTGCGGAGCTGCGCGTTGAACGCGGCGTCGACGTCGGCCTGGATGGTCGCCGTCGGTGTCGAGGGCGAGTAGACCTTGACGTTGCTGCCGAAGTCCGGGGTGTCGCTCGTGGTGACCGCCTGCGCGGAGATCGCCGGCACGAGGGCACCGACCACACCGGCGCTCAGGGCGATCGCGAAGAGCTGTCTCATCCGTCGTTGCATGATGCTCGATCCGTCCTCGTGGAGCGTCGTTGCCCCACGCAACGGACGCTAGACCTGTTCGTGCGCACAGACAGTCGGACGTTGGGCGGACCAGTGCCGTCCCCCCGACGGTCGCGGTGTCCGGTCGGCGCGCGTGTCACCCGGGCGTCCAGGGAGGGCGGACCGGACGGGGGTTGCGTGGAGAACGTCAGATCTCAGGAGGACACATGAGCAAGACCTGGTTCATCACCGGAGCATCCAAGGGCTTCGGCCGCGAGTGGGCGGAAGCCGCACTCGAGCGCGGCGACTCGGTCGCCGGGACCGCGCGCAACCCCGACGACGTGCAGGACCTCGCCGACCGGTACCCGGAGACGTTCCTGGCGTTGCAGCTCGACGTCACCGACCGCGACGCCGACTTCGTCGCGGTGCAGCGTGCCGCCGAGCACTTCGGCGCACTCGACGTCGTCGTGAACAACGCCGGCTTCGGCCACTTCGGCATGGTCGAGGAACTCACCGAGGACGAGGTCCGCGCCCAGCTCGAGACCAACCTGTTCGGCGCGCTCTGGGTCACCCAGGCCGCGCTGCCGATCATGCGGGAGCAGGGCTCCGGGCACGTCATCCAGGTGTCGAGCATCGGCGGCATCAGCGCGTTCCCCACGGTGGGCGCGTACCACGCGTCGAAGTGGGCGCTCGAGGGCCTCTCGCAGGCCCTGTCGCAGGAGGTCGCGGGCTTCGGCATCCACGTCACGCTCGTCGAGCCCGGCGGGTTCTCGACCGACTGGTCCGGATTGTCCTCGAAGCGCAGCACCGAGAACCCGGCCTACGCGGACGTCCGCGAGGCCGCGTCGAAGCGCCCGTCCGCCGCCGACCCGGGCAAGCCCGAGGCGACGCGGCCGGCGATCCTCGCGGTCGTCGACGCCGAGCAGCCGCCCCTGCGGGTGTTCTTCGGCAAGGCCCCGCTCGGCATCGCCGAGAAGGACTACGAGTCCCGCCTGGCGACCTGGCGCGAGTGGCAGCCGGTGGCCGAACAGGCCCACGGGTCCTGACGGGTCACCTGGCCTGTCACGGGACCGGCCGGACCAGGTCCTCGACGCCGACCTCGGTGTCGAGGATCCGGTTCGCCGCCCGGAGCCCGGACAGCAGCGCGCCGTGCACCGTCGCGGGGTCGTCCGACCAGGTGGCCTCGCCGGCGAGCTGGACGCGTCCGGAGGGCGTGCCGAGCAGGTCGTGGTCCTCGGGGGACGCTCCGACGTGCAGGTACGAGTACGACCCGCGCGTGAAGGGGTCGGCAGCCCAGCGGGTGATCCGGACGGCGTCCGGCGTCGGCACGTCGGGCCCGTACATGTAGCGGAGCGCGGCCATGCCCTCGGCCACGACCTCGGCGTCCGACAGGGTCTCGAGACGCCGGGCGCTGTCACCGCCGACCAGGGCCGCGAGCACGGGTTCGCTCGTCACCCGGGACATGTCGTACCAGGAGTGCCAGTCCGAGCCGGCGGGGCCCTGCTGACGGATGACCCAGGCGTCCCAGAACTTCGTCGGGAAGCGCAGGAAGACCTTGTCGTAGACGCCCATGCCGAGGCGCTCGACGGCGTCGGCCGCCGGCGCGACGAGCGGTGGGTCGAAGCGCACGTCGCCCGCCTGCAGCACCCCGAGCGGAACCGTCACGACGACGTGCTGGGCGCAGAAGACCGCGCCGTCCGCGGTGGTCACCCGGGCCCGTTCGTCGTTCTGCTCGACGAGGGACACGACGGCCTCGGTCCGGACGTCGAGACCGGCGGCGAGGGCGGTGACGTACTGCCCGTAGCCACCGGGGAAGACGACCTCGTCCCCGGCCACGTGCTCCTCGTCGAGTCCGTGCGCGTCGAGGTCGATGACGGGTGCCCCGCAGAGGTCCTCGGAGCGGTGGGCCATGTACTCCTCGACGCGGAGCGCCCGGCCGTCGCCCCAGCCGAGCGACTCGACGACGGACGCGACGACGTCGGCGTACGAGGTCCCCGGGGCAGCGGCGTCGACGGCGGCCGGCAGCAGCTCGTCCACGGTGTGCAGGTCGGCGAGGAAGGCGCCGGAGGGCACGTCGGCGAGCCGGGCCCCGGACGGGTCGTGCCAGGCGATCGGCCGTCCGTCGAACTGGAAGCTGCCGACGGTGAACTCGACGGTCTCGATGTCGAACGCCGCGGCCAGCGACCAGAGCGGGTTGCCGTCGACGCCGTGGATCCACGAGGCGCCGAGGTCGACCGGCACGCCGAGCGTGTCGTCCGTCCAGGTGCGGCCGCCGATCCGGTCGCGGGCTTCGAGCACGACGACACTGGCGCCGCGCAGGGCAAGGGCACGGGCAGTGGCGAGTCCGGCGATGCCGGCCCCCACGACGATGACGTCCACGCCCATCAGTGTGCTCCAGCTCGCTCGGACCCGGTCAGACCTTCGAGGCGGCCTCGGACAGCACGCTCCGCAGGATCGAGGTGATCTCGCGGAACTCCGGCTGCCCGATGGTGAGCGGGGGTGCGAGCTGCACGACCGGGTCGCCGCGGTCGTCGGCACGGCAGTACAGCCCCGCGTCGAACAGCGCCTTCGACAGGAAGCCACGGAGCAGGCGCTCGGACTCGTCGCTGTCGAACGTGGCCTTCGTCGCCTTGTCCTTCACGAGCTCGATCCCGTAGAAGTACCCGGCCCCGCGGACGTCGCCGACGATCGGCAGGTCGCGCAGGGTGTCGAGCTCGGCCTTGAACAGCGGGGCGTTCTGCTGGACGTTCTCGAGCAGGCCCTCTTCCTCGAAGATGTCGAGGTTCTCCATCGCCACGGCGGCCGAGACCGGGTGCCCGCCGAACGTGTACCCGTGGTAGAAGGTCGTGTCACCGGTCGAGAACGGCTCGAAGAGCTTGTCGCTGATGATCGTGGCGCCGATGGGCGAGTACCCCGAGGTCATCGCCTTCGCGCAGGTGATCATGTCCGGCACGAAGCCGTAGGTGTCGCAGGCGAACATCGTGCCGATGCGACCGAAGGCACAGATCACCTCGTCGGACACGAGCAGGACGTCGTGCTCGTCGCAGATCTCGCGGACCCGCTGGAAGTACCCGGGCGGCGGGGTGAAGCAGCCGCCCGAGTTCTGGACGGGCTCGAGGAAGACCGCTGCGACGGTGTCGGGGCCCTCGAACTCGATCATCTCGCGGATGCGCTCGGCTGCCCAGAACCCGAACTCCTCCTCCGTCGCTCCGGCGAAGCCCATCTCCTCGGCCCGGTAGAAGTTCGTGTTCGGGACGCGGAAGCCGCCCGGGACCAGGGGCTCGAACATCGCCTTCATCGCCGGGATGCCCGTGATCGCCAGGGCTCCCTGCGGGGTGCCGTGGTAGGCCACCGCGCGGGAGATCACCTTGTGCTTCGTGGGCTTGCCGCGGAGCTTCCAGTAGTGCTTCGCGAGCTTGAACGCCGTCTCGACGGCCTCACCGCCACCGGTCGAGAAGAACACCTTGTTGAGGTCGCCCGGCGCGTGGTCGGCCAGCCGGTCGGCGAGCTCGATCGCGGCGGGGTGCGCGTACGACCAGATCGGGAAGAACGACAGCGTCTCGGCCTGCTTGGCGGCCATCTCGGCCAGGCGCTTCCGACCGTGCCCCGCAGCGACGACGAAGAGTCCGGACAGTCCGTCGATGTAGCCCTTGCCGTGGCTGTCGTAGACGTGGTGCCCCTCGCCGCGGACCATGATCGGCACGTCGGCCCCGGCCTGGTTGGCGCCGTGCCGGGCGAAGTGCATCCACAGGTGGTCGCGGGACTTCTGCTGCAGGGCGGCGTCGTCGACCGGGGCGAACGGGTCGTACGAGCCGAGTCGGGTGGGCTGTTCGGAGATGGTCATCGCGTTCCCCAGTCGTAGAGCTGTTTGCGGAGTTGCAGGTAGACGAAGGTCTCGGTGCCGGTCACGCCCGGGATGGCCCGGATCGTGCCGTTGAGCAGTTCGATGAGGTCGTCGTCGTCCTCGCAGACGACCTCGACCATCAGGTCGAAGCTGCCGGCGGTCATCACGAGGTAGTCGACCGCGGCCAGCTGTTCGAGTGCATCGGCGACCGACCGGGTGTCCCCGCTGACGCGGATGCCGATCATCGCCTGCCGGTGGAACCCGAGCTGCATGGGGTCGGTGACCGCGACGATCTGCATGACGCCGGTCTCGGTGAGCTTCTGCACGCGCTGCCGGACCGCCGCCTCGCTGAGGCCGACCGCCTTGCCGATCTCGCCGTAGGGCCGTCGTCCGTCAGCCTGGAGCTGCTCGATGATGCGCTTGGAGATGTCGTCGATGGGTCCCGGACGTCGTGGTGCTGCCGCCATGCCGGACAGCATGGCAGTGGCACTCCGCAGCACGCAAGGGATTCCGTTGTGAACAGCGTGTTTCACGACGATTTCCGTTGTTACAAGTCTTCCGAACTGGTGCGATCCGTGTCAGGATCACCGCCATGCCGGACACCGAGCAGACCATGACGACCACCGCAGGGGCCATCCGGCCAGTGCGCAACGTCATCGGTGGTGCGTCCGTCGAGCCGCGGGGCACCCGGACGATCGAGCTCGTCGACCCGACGAACGAGCAGGTCTACGGCGTCGCGCCGGTGTCCACCGCCGCGGACGTGGACGACGCGTTCCGGTCGGCGTCGGAGGCGTTCACGTCCTGGCGTCGCACGACCCCGGGGGAGCGCCAGCTCGCGCTGTTCCGGATCGCGGACGCGGTGGAGGCCAGGGCCGAGGAGTTCGCCGACCTCGAGTCGCTCGACACCGGGAAGCCCAGGGCGTCCCTGGTCGAGGACGAGATCCTGCTCTCCGTCGACCAGATCCGCTTCTTCGCCGGGGCCGCGCGCAACCTCGAGGGTCGGAGCGCCGGTGAGTACCTCGCCGACCACACGTCGTTCGTCCGGCGGGAGCCGATCGGCGTCGTCGCTCAGGTGACCCCGTGGAACTACCCGCTCAACATGGCCGTCTGGAAGGCCGCACCCGCCATCGCCGCGGGCAACACGACCGTGCTCAAGCCGAGCGACACCACACCGCTGTCGACGCTCCTGCTCGCCGAGGTCGCCGCGGAGTTCCTGCCGCCCGGTGTCCTCAACGTCGTGGTGGGGGACCGCACCACCGGCGCCGCGATGATCGACCACCCGACCCCGCAGCTCGTGTCGATCACCGGGTCCGTCCGTGCCGGCGTCGAGGTCGCCCGTGCCGCCGCCGGGGACCTCAAGCGCACCCACCTCGAGCTCGGCGGGAAGGCCCCCGTCATCGTGTTCGACGACGCGGACATCCCGCGAGCGGTCGCCGGCATCGTGGCCGCCGGGTTCTTCAACGCCGGGCAGGACTGCACCGCGGCCACCCGGCTCCTCGTGCAGGACGGCATCCACGACGAGTTCGTCGCGGCCCTCGTCGCCGAGGCCCGCGCCTCGGCACGCACGGGCGCCGACGAACCCGACCCCTTCTTCGGTCCGGTCAACAACGCCGCGCAGCTCGCCCAGGTCCGGTCGTTCCTCGACACCCTGCCCGACCACGCGTCGATCGAGCTCGGTGGCCACCGCGTCGGCGACGTCGGCTTCCACCACGAGGCGACGATCGTCTCCGGCCTGCGTCAGGACGACCACATCGTGCAGCAGGAGGTGTTCGGCCCGGTGCAGACCGTCCAGCGCTTCCACACCGAGGACCAGGCCCTGCGCTGGGCGAACGACGTCGAGTACGGCCTCGCGAGCTCGGTCTGGACGACCGACCACGCCCGCGCCATGCGCTTCGCCCGCGACCTCGACTTCGGCTGCGTGTGGATCAACACGCACATCCCGATCGTCGCCGAGATGCCGCACGGCGGCTTCCGTCACAGCGGGTACGGCAAGGACCTCTCGCAGTACGGTTTCGACGACTACACCCGCATCAAGCACGTCATGTCCTACATCGCCTGACCGACCCAGCAGGAGGCACCATGGCAATGACCGGCACGTTCGCCGAATCCGGGGCCGACCTCCGGCTCGAACAGATCACGAAGTCGTTCCCCGGGCACACCGCGGTCGACGCCCTCGACCTGACCGTGCCGGCCGGCTCGTTCTTCGCGCTGCTCGGTCCGTCCGGGTGCGGCAAGACCACCACCCTGCGCCTGGTCGCCGGGTTGGAGGAGCCCACGAGCGGCAGCATCCTGCTGGGCGGCAAGGACGTCACCGACACGAAGCCGTACCAGCGGCCCGTCAACACCGTGTTCCAGAACTACGCGCTGTTCCCGCACATGAGCGTGCTCGACAACGTCGCCTTCGGGCTGAAGCGCCGTCGTATCCCCGACCCGATGACGAAGGCCATGGAGGCCCTGCGCCTGGTCGAGCTCGAGGGCTCCGCCGGCAAGCGGCCCGCCCAGCTCTCCGGCGGCATGCAGCAGCGCGTCGCCCTGGCCCGCGCGATCGTCAACCGACCGGCGCTCCTGCTGCTCGACGAACCGCTCGGCGCGCTCGACCTGCAGCTCCGCCACCAGATGCAGCTCGAGCTGAAGACCATCCAGGCCGAGGTCGGTCTGACCTTCCTCCACGTCACCCACGACCAGGAGGAGGCGATGACCATGGCCGACACGGTCGCCGTCATGAACGGCGGTCGCATCGAGCAGATGGGCAGCCCCGAGGACCTCTACGAACTGCCGCGCACCGCGTTCGTCGCGAACTTCCTCGGGCAGTCGAACCTGCTCGAGGGCGAGGTCCGCGGCACCGAGCGCGGCCTGCTCGTCGTCGCCACGGCGGCCGGCACGATCGCCGTCCCGGCCGACCGCGCCGTCGCCACCACCGGCCGCGTCGTCGTCGGTGTCCGCCCCGAGAAGCTCAAGGTCCGCATCGTCCGACCGGAGGAGGAGGCCGGTCGCAACATCCTCGGACCGGGCCGAATCGTCGACGTCTCCTTCTCCGGGGTCAGCACCCAGTACCTCGTCGACGTCCCCGGCGCCGGTCGCGTCGCCGTCTTCGCGCAGAACTCCAAGGGCGGCCCACGGGTCGCCACGGGCACCGAGGTCTGGCTCACCTGGGGCGTCGACCACGGCTTCGGCCTGGAGGCTCCCCCCGCGTCCGACGCGACGGTCACCACCCAGCCCGCACCGGGCCTCCCGGCGGTCGAGACGGTGGGAGCGACCCGGTGAGCCGCGAGCCGGGGCCGAGCCCCGACCTGCTGCGCGGACTGACGTCCGCCCGCGTCAGCCGACGTGGCCTGCTCGCCGGAGGAGGGGCAGCAGCGCTCGCCGCACTGCTGACGGGCTGCAGCATCAAGGGGTCGGCGGCATCAGCGGACACCGACGTCGACTGGGCGGCGTTCTGGAAGGCGGCGAAGCCGACCGGCGAGCTGAACTTCGCGAACTGGCCGCTCTACATCGACTCCGACCACGGCAAGTCCGAGTCCCTCGCCCTCTTCCGCGAGGAGACGGGGATCGACATCGACTACCAGGCCGTCATCCAGGACAACGCGACGTTCTACGCGACCGTCTCGCCGATCCTCCGGGCACACGGGGGCACCGGGTACGACGTCGTCGTGATGACGAACGGGTACGAGCTCACCGAGATGATCAAGAACGGCTTCGTCTGCGAGCTCGACCACAGCCGGCTGCCGAACTTCGCGAAGTACGCCTCGGACTCGGTGAAGGACCCGAACTACGACCCGGGCAACGCGCACACCGTCGTCTGGCAGACCGGGTTCACGGGGCTCGCGTACAACCCGAAGTACACCGGTCGGAGGATCACCTCGTTCGAGGACCTCAAGGACCCGGCCTTCAAGGGCCGCATCGGGCTGATGAGCGACAACACCGAGCTCGGGTCGCTCGCGCTGCTGGCCCTCGGCATCCCCCCGGAGGACAGCACTCCGGCCGACTGGAGGAAGGCGCAGGCCTGGCTCCGGGAGCTCCGACCGAGTGTCTCGGGGTTCTACGACCAGAGCTACATCAACCGGTTGGAGAACGGCGACACCTGGATCACCCAGGCGTGGTCGGGCGACGTGTTCCAGGCGCAGCAGTCGGGGTTCCCGGACCTGGAGTTCGTCACGCCGGACGAGGGCCAGATGACGTGGCACGACAACATGATGATCCCGCGTCAGGCCGCGAACCCGGTGTCGGCGCTCGCCTGGATGGACTTCTACTACACGCCGCGGATCGCCGGCATCGTCGAGGACTACGTCAACTACGTCTGCCCGGTGCCCGCGGCCGAGGACTACGTGCGCGACGAGCTCGACGACGCGGCCGTCGCGGACAGCCCGCTGGTGTTCCCGTCCGAGGCCGTGCTGGCGGCGTCGCACGAGTTCCGCGTCTTCCAGAACTACGACGAGTACTCGGAGTGGAACGGGATCTTCAACGCGGTGGTGCAGTCGTGACCGCGCTCGGGACCGCTCCCGGCCTGGGGGCCACGGCCGCGCCGATCCGGCGGGGGCGGCGGCGCAGCACCCCGTTCCTGCTCGCGCTCGTCGGGACCGCGTACCTGGCGGTGTTCTTCGTCATCCCGCTGCTCTCCGGGCTGATCGTCTCGCTCATGTCGGGCAACCCGAACGACGGCTACACGTTCACGTGGAACTTCGGCGTCTACTCCGCCCTGTTCGTCGACCCGCAGGTGCCCTACCTGACGTTCCTGCTCCGATCGCTCTGGTACGGCGTCGCTGCAACTCTGGTGACCATCGTCGTCGGGTACCCGGTGGCCTACTTCATCGCGTTCCGGGTCTCCGCGCGGTGGAAGAGCCCGCTGCTGATGCTCGTGTTCGTCAGCTTCCTGGTGTCGTTCGTCATCCGCACCGACATGTGGGCGTTCGTGCTCGCGTCGCAGGGGCCCGTCGTCACCGTGCTGCAGGGCATCGGGCTCGCCGGCAAGGACTTCCAGATCCTCGGCACGTCGGGAGCAGTCATCTTCGGCGACGCGTACAACGACCTGGCCTTCATGGTGCTGCCGATCTACGCCGCGCTCGAGCGCATCGACCCGCGGCTCGGCGAGGCCGCGAACGACCTCTACGCGGGCAAGGTCCGGGCGTTCTGGCACACCACGCTGCCGCTGTCCCGCTCGGGCGTCTTCGCCGGGGTGCTGCTCGTGTTCATCGACTGCGTGGGGGACCCGGTCAACTCGGCGCTCCTCGGTGGCACGAACACGTACACGATCGGTCAGGCGATCCAGGACGCCTACTCCGGCAACCAGCAGTACAACGTGGCCGCCGCGCTGTCGACCGTGCTCATGGTCGTGCTCGGCATCATCCTGTTCGTGTACGCCCGGGTGTCCGGCACCGACGACCTCGAGGACCTCGTATGACCGCCGTCGCTCCGTCCCGCTCGTCCGCCGCCCCGACCTCGCCCGTGACCGGGTCCGTCCCCGGTCGTCCGCGACGCCACGGCGTCAACCGACGCGGGCCGTGGCTGGCCATCGTCTACTGGGTCGTCATCGGGATCACGCTCGTGCCCATCGTCTACATGATCGTGTACTCGTTCAACGACGCCCCGACGAACCGGCTGTCCTTCGCCTGGAACGGGTTCACGACCTACTGGTACGCGAACCTCGTGAACGTCTCCGGGCTCGGGCAGGCGTTCCTCACCTCGGTCGTCGTCGCGTTCCTGGCGGCGGTCGTTTCCGTGGCGATCGGGCTGCCACTCGCCCTGGCACTCGAGCGCTACCGGTTCCCCGGCCGCGGCGTCGTGAACAGCGTCGTCTTCGCGGACATCGCGGCGCCGTCGATCGTCGTCGGGTCGGCGTCGCTGTCGTTCTTCCTGTCGATCGGGCTCGGCACGGGGTTCCTCACCGTGCTGCTCACGCACGTGGCGTTCGACGTGGCCTACGTGGTCGTGGTGCTGCGGGCGCGGATAGCCGGGACGTCCCGGGCGCTCGAGGAGGCGGCCAGCGACCTCGGCGCGACGCCGCTGCAGGCCTTCCGACTCGTGACGCTGCCGCTGCTCGCGCCGGGCATGCTCGCCGCGGGGCTGTTGGCGCTCGCGATGTCGATCGACGACTACGTGATCACCTCGTTCGTCGCCGGGCCCTCCGTGACCTTCCCGCTGTTCGTGTACGGAGCCGCGAAGGCCGGCATGCCGCCGCAGGTGCTGTGCTTCGGCACGCTGGTGTTCGCGGTGGGGCTGCTCGTCGCGCTGCTGAACGGGGCGCTCAACCGGCGGTTGGCGCGGACGCGGGGGTGAGTCGTGCGGAGCGCCCCGCGCCGGTGATGGCCGACGCGGGGCGCCCGTGTCTCAGTCCTTCCGGACCAGGTCGACGAGGAGCCTGGCGAGGTTCACGAGCAAGCCCGCGATCCCCAACCAGGACACCTGACGCCTGGGCTTGGGATCGGTGTCGTTCGACATCGAGACCACCTCCGGTGTCAGCGCCGGCGGACACGAGGAGGGGACGGCCGGGACGGACGTGCAGTCGGGCCGGAGCCTGGCTACACTGGACCCGAGCATCAGACTCGGGGACGGGGTGTCCGTCCTCGGCTTTCCACTCGGAGAGCAACTCGAAGCCCATCACCGTTGCAGCGGTGGTGGGCTTCATGCTTGCCCAGGGGCGCCACCCGGCGGTGTCGCACCCCACGCCCCCAGCCTATGTGGTATTTCAGCGGGGTTCAGTCCGTGTCGTTGTGGCTCGGCTGCGGGCCGCCGGCAGCGGAGCGGTAGGCACGAGCCACGTACCCCAGGGACACCGCGTTCGTCGCCCGCTCTGCCATGTCCTCGATCCGCCTGAACAGCGCGACCTGTGCGGTTCGCTGGGCTTCCGTCACGTCCTGGTCAGTCGTCATGTCGGGCCCCTGTCGTCGATGCGTGGTCGGACTCTCCACATCGACCGCGCGGAACGACCCATGTCGGGTGCGACGGGAAGCGGGAACGCGCGTGGGGTGGCGGAAGGACCGACCTCCTACGCGCGATTCGACCCCCTCCGCGGGGAAGGGCCCACCCCGCCCCGCGTCAGGCCGCCGTGAGCTCCGCCTCCGCGCGGTCGGCCCGGGCGTCGTCGCGGAGCATGCGGTCGGCGGTCCGCAGCGACAGCGCCATGATCGTCAGTGCCGGGTTCGCGATGAGGGAGCTCGGGAACACCGAGTTGTCCACGATCCACAGGTTCGGCACGTCCCACGACCGGCCGGCGGCGTCCACGACGGAGTTCGCCGCGTCGGTGCCCATCCGTGCCGTGCCGACGGTGTGTGCCGTGCGGTCGAGCACGCGCACGTCGTGTCCACCGGCCGCCTCGACGATCGCGGTCATGGTGCGGACGGCGTGCCGGGTGATCGCGGCCTCGTTGTCGCCCGGCGAGAAGCTGACGCGGGCCTTCGGCACCCCGTTGGCGTCGAGCTCGTCGGAGAGCACGAGCCGGTTGTCGTCGTACGGCAGGCACTCGGCGTTGATGCCGACGCCGGCCATGTACGGGTAGTCCTGGATCGCCCGGACGAGGGCTGCGCCACGGAGCCCGCCGCCGCGCACGAGCGACGTCGTCAGCGTCTGCGGCTGTGCGCCGAGGCTCTGGATGAGGTAGCCGCCGGCGAAGTCGGCGCCCTCGGGACGGATGAAGTCCTCGGTGATGATCGACGACGGGTACCCGCGGTAGGACCGCATCGACTCGTCGAACCTCGCCCAGACCTGGGTGGCCCCGTGCGCGGTGAAGTTGCGTCCGACCTGGCCGCTGCTGTTCGCGAGGCCGGTGTGGAGCAGGAGACGCGGCGTCTCGATCCCGCCGGCGGCGAGCACGAGGGCACGGCACCGCTGGCGGTGGTCGCGTCCGTCCTGGCGGTAGACGACGGCCTCGACCTCGCCGCGGGCGTCGAGCTCGATGCCGTGCACGAACGCGCCGGGTCGGATCTCGGCGCCGAAGGCCACGGCGGCGGGCAGGTAGGTCGTGTCCATCGAGACCTTCGCGCCGTTGCGGCAGCCCTGGTGGCAGGACCCGCACGCGACACACGCCTGACGGAGGCCGTGGTGCTCCTGCATCCGGTCGACGGTGGTGAGGCCGACGGGGGCGTCGGTCGCGGTGATCCCGACCTCGGCAGCGCCGCGGATCATCATGTCCGAGGAGGCGTTCCGGGCCGGCGGTCCCATCAGGTAGCGGCGCTCGGGGTCCCAGGGGTAGTGCGCGGGGCCGGCGACGCCCACGTCGTGCTCGGCCTGCTCGATGTACCGGACCAGGTCGGCGTGCTCGATCGGCCAGTCCTCGCCCTCGCCTGAGTCGGTGCGCAGGTGGATGTCGTGCTCGTTGGGCCGCGGGGTGAACGCGCCCCAGTGCAGCGTCGACCCGCCGACACCGGTGCCGCTGTTGTTCGGGCCGAACGCCGTGGGTGCGCCGCCGCCGCTGATGCGCTCGTCCATCCAGTTGATGTCCGCGGGTGCCTCGACCTCGTCCGGGGTGTGGTCGCCCGGCTCGGTGTTCGGGCCGGCCTCGAGCGCCACGACGCGGAGGCCCTTGCGGGCCAGGGTCGCGAGCAGCGGTGCGCCGCCCGCGCCGGTGCCGACGACGACCACGTCGACGATGTCGTCCTCGTCGTACCGGCGCTGGTTGGTCAGGTTCATCGTGTGGCTCCCGCCGGTTCCCATGCTTCGCGCTGTCCGGCTCCGAGGAGCAGGAAGCCCTGCTTGCGGACGCCGTCGCCACCGTTGGCGAAGCCGTCGTAGTCGATGTCGGCCATCGTGGCCGGGTGCGTGACCCAGTGCTTCGCCAGGTCGACGGCGGCGTCCTCGGCCCAGGCACGGAGCTGCTCGGCGTCGAAGGGGCCGGCGGCCGGCGTGTGCTCGCCGGCGGTCACGGCGTCGAGCACCGTGGCGAGGTGCTCGTCCGACCGGGCAGCCTCCGGCGCGAGGGCGTCGAGCCCGGCGCGGTAGGCCTCGACGTCGACGGGCAGTCCGTCCGGGCGCCAGCCGTCGCCGAGTCCCGCGGCGAGCTGGGCGTCGACGCGGAGTGCGAGGTCGACCGACTGCTCGCCGGGCTGCGGCACGACGACGCGGGCGAGCGCCCGGAGCGTCTCGAGCTGCTCGGCGGACAGGGCCTGGGGAGGAGCACCGGGGTCGTCGGGCAGGGACCGGACGGCCAGGATGCCGCGGGTCCGCGCGCTGACCCGCGGCGAGGCGAGGATGCGGACGCTCGTGGCCGGGACGACGGGGCTGGGCGCGACACGGCGTTCCCAGAAGGCGCGGATGCGCTGGGCGACCTCGTCGGGTCGCTCCCACGGCAGCAGGTGCGCGGCCCCGGGGACGACGTCGAACTCGCCCGCGGTCCAGTGCGGCAGGTTCAGCTCGCGCTGGGCGTCGGGGCCGAGGTCGCCGTCACCGACACCGGCCAGGACCAGCGCCGGGACCGGGTTCGGCGGGAACTGGGTGGACCAGTCCTCGCGGCTGCCGCGGACCAGCCAGTCGGTCCATGCGCGGGGGTCGGCGCGCTGGACGTCGTGGACGGCCATGGCGTGCGGCTCCGGGGGCAGCCGGGAGTCGGTGTTCGCCTCGACGAACGTGTCGGCCTCGTCCGGGCCGATCTCGCCGTCGGCGGCCCAGCCGAGCATGGACGCGCGGCGCTCGTCGTCCATGGGCTCGGGGGAGAGCGGGGACGCGGCGAGCAGGACCACGGCGCGCAGGCCGAACAGGCCGTTCGAGCCGTCGATCGTCCGCGACGCCACGACCGAGGCGACCTTGCCGCCCATGGAGTGCCCGATGAGCACCCACTCGGTGGCTCCGCTGCGGCCGACCGCCCGCTCGACGAGCTCGGCCATCTCCTCGACGGTCGTCCCCGTCACGGCGGAGCTCCTGCCGAAGCCGGGCAGGTCGATGCCGATCAGGTCGAGGGTGCCGGCGAGACGGGCCCGGAGGGTCGCGAACTCCTCGGAACTCGACCCGAGGGCGTGGAGGCAGAACGCGGTGGCCGTCATTCCTTCGTTCCTACGGGACGACCGTGCCCCGTTCACAGCACGCTGTACCCCGCCGACACTGGTTTGTTACGACCGCGCGAAGATCTCCCGTGACGCAGGCCCACGAACGGGTCCCGGCGATACGTTCGAGTCATGAGTGCAGAGCTGACGCTCGGCGCCGAGGAAGAGCTGCACCTCATCGACCTCGAGTCCGGCCGACTTTCCGCGAAGGCGCCCCGCCTTCTGCCCAAGCTGCCATCGGACCGCTTCGGCGCCGAACTGCAGCGCACGACGATCGAGACGAACACCCCGGTGGTGACGACGCTCGACGACCTGCGGCGGGTGATCGTCGACCTGCGGAGCGAGCTCTCCGCGGCCATCGCCCCGGCCGGTGTCACCATCGCCGCGGTCGGCACCGCGCCCAGGTCCGAGTACGCCGACTTCGAACTGACCTCGGGTGGCCGCTACGGCCGCATGCAGGAGCAGTACCGGATGCTCGTCGACGAACAGCTCATCTGCGGCCTGCAGGTGCACGTCGGGGTGAGCGACCGCGACCTGGCGGTGGAGATCGCCCAGCGCGTGGCCCCGGTGCTCCCGGTGCTGCTGGCGCTCAGTGCGTCGAGTCCGTTCTGGAACGGGCAGGACACCGGGTACGCGTCCTTCCGGAGCATCATCTGGCAGCGCTGGCCGTCCGCCGGCAGCTTCGGTCGGGTCGAGAACGCGGCCGAGTACGACCGCGTGCTCGACGACCTCATCGCCTCGGGTGTGATCGCCGACAAGAAGATGGCGTACTTCGACGTGCGGCCGTCCTCGCACGCCCCGACGCTCGAGCTCCGGGTCTGTGACGCCACCCCCGTGGTCGACGACGCGGTGCTCATCGCCGGGATGTTCCGCGCCGCGGTCCGGCGCGCCGAGAAGGCGATCGAGTCCGGCGCCGAGTGGCACCCCCGGAGCGAACCGCTGCACCGTGCGGCGATGTGGCAGGCGGCCCGCAGCGGTCTCAGTGGCGAACTGCTCGGCCTCGGTCAGCACCCGGAACGGCTGCCCGCCGAGGTCGCCGTCCGCCAGCTCGTCTCCCACCTGCGTCCGGAGCTCGAGGAGCTCGGCGACTGGGGCACCGTCACCAGCCTGCTCGAGGACACCCTGGCGCGCGGCAACTCCACCGACCGCCAGCGCACCGCCTACGCCGAGCGCGGGGAGCTCGACGACGTCGTGACCCAGGTCGTCGAGGACACCGCCGGCACGCCGTCTGGCCGCGACGAGCACCCGATCGTCGCGATCCCGTCCTACCGGGTCCGTGCCGGTGACGAAGCGGTCGGCCCGGGCGCCCGCCCGCGTCCGGCGTTCCGCGACCTGGCCGCGTTCTTCCGCGGATGGGACCCCGAGACGACCATCGAGCACTGCACCGCCCGCGACGTCTGGACCCGCGAGCACGAGATCGGCTTCGTCGTCGACGGTGGCGTGCAGCAGTTCGGCTGCGACCTCGTCCCGCGCACGGTCAGCGCCTACGAGTGGGCGCAGCTCGAGCAGGGCCTCGGGCAGCGGGCACGGGCGATCGAGCTGTTCCTCCGCGATGCCTACGGCCCCCGCCGGATCGTGGCCGACGGCGCGATGGACGAGCACGACGTGGTCGGCAAGAACGGCTGGGACCCGGACGCCGAGCGGCTCCCGCAGCACGCCGTCCGCGCCCCGGTGATGGGCTTCGACCTGGTCCGCAACGAGTTCGGCGGCTGGCGGGTGCTCGAGGACAACGTCCGCTCGCCCTCCGGCGTCGCGTACGGCCTGGCGCTCCGCGAGCTGATGGACGACGTCGTGCCCGACGCGCCGCGACCCGACCGGCTCCGTGACCCCTCCGGTGTCCCGGCACTCCTCCGCGAGACGCTGCGGCGGAACGCCGCTGCCGTGACCGGCAACCAGGACCCGGTCCTGGCACTGGTGACCGACGGCCCCGGCGCCGGCGCGTGGTACGAGCACCGCCGGCTGTCCGACGGGGCCGGGATGCGCCTCCTGTCCGAGTCCGACCTGACCGTCCGCGACGGCCGCGTCGTCGAGGCGGCGACCGGCGACGTGCTGGACGCGCTGTACCTGCGGGTCGACCGCGACGTCCGCGCCCTGACGAGCGACCACACGCCGGACCTCGGCGCCCAGGTCCTCGACGCGGCCGCAGCCGGTCGCGTCTACCTGGCCAACGCCCCCGGCAACGCCCTCGTCGACGACAAGGCGATGTACGTCAACGTGCCGGACCTCATCTGGTACTACCTCGAGGAGAAGCCCCTGCTCGAGTCCGTGCCGACCTACCGCACCAGCATCGAGGGCGAGCGGCTGTCCGTGCTCGACCGCGTCGGGGAGCTCGTGACGAAGCCCGTCGACGGCGAAGGCGGTCGCGGTGTCCTCATCGGCCCGAGTGCGAGCGCGCCCGAGGTCGCCGAACGGCGTCGGGAGATCGCGGCGGACCCGGCCGGCTGGGTCGGACAAGAGGTGGTGCAGCTCTCCTCGCACCCGACCATCGGCCCGGCCGGACTCGACCCGCGGCACGTCGACCTGCGGGCGTTCGTCTACGTCACCGGCACCGGCCCGGACGACACTCACCTCGCCGACGTCGCGCTCACCCGCGTGGCACCCGAGGGCAGCATGGTCGTGAACTCCTCGCGGGGCGGCGGCGCGAAGGACACCTGGATCATCGGGACGACAGGAGAGCGCTGATGTGTGGACTCGCGGGCGAGATCCGGTTCGACGGGTCCTCGCCGGACGTCGGGGTGGTCGCGCGGATGACGGGGTGCCTGGCGCACCGTGGTCCGGACGGCGACGGACTCTGGGCACGCGGCCCGGTGGCGCTCGGCCACCGGCGGCTCTCGATCGTGGACCTGTCGACCGCCGGCGCGCAGCCGATGGTGGTGCCGCGCCTCGGTCTGACGATCGCCTACAACGGGATGGTCTACAACTACCGGCAGCTCCGCGACGAGCTGCACGGCAAGGGGCACACCTTCTTCTCGACGTCCGACACCGAGGTGATCGTGGCCGCGTACGCCGAGTGGGGCACCGCGTTCGTCGAGCACCTGATCGGGATGTTCGCGATCGCGATCTGGGAGCACGGCAGCGGTCGGCTCGTCCTGGCGCGCGACCGGCTCGGCATCAAGCCGCTCTACGTCGCCGCGGTGCCGGGCGGCCTGCGGTTCGCGAGCTCGCTGCCCGCGATCCTCGCCGGGGACCGGAACGACGCCGGCACGGCCAGCGCGCACGCCGTCGACACCTCGGTCGACCCGGTGGCCCTGGCGTCGTACATGACCTTCCACTCGATCGTCCCGGCACCGCGCACGATCCTGTCCGGCGTCGGCAAGCTCCCGCCTGCCACGGTCCGGGTCGTCGAGCCCGACGGCACCAGCACGGACACCACCTACTGGGAGCCGCGGTTCGAACGCGACCCGGCGAAGGCCGACTGGTCCGACGCGGACTGGCAGCAGGCCTTCATCGACTCGCTCCGCACCGCCGTCGAGCGCCGCATGGTCGCCGACGTGCCGGTCGGGGTGCTGCTCTCCGGCGGCATCGACTCGTCCCTCGTGGTCGCCCTGCTCGCCGAGGCCGGCCAGCAGGACCTCGCCACCTTCAGCATCGGGTTCGAGTCGGCCGGCGGGGAGTCCGGCGACGAGTTCGAGTACTCCGACGAGGTCGCGCGCCACTTCGGCACCGACCACCACCGCATCCGGATCCCCTCCGACCGCCTGCTCGACGGCATCGACGGGTCGATCGCCGCGATGAGCGAACCGATGGTCAGCCACGACTGCGTGGCGTTCTGGCTGCTCTCGCAGGAGGTCTCGCAGCACGTCAAGGTCGTGCAGTCCGGCCAGGGCGCCGACGAGGTCCTCGGCGGCTACAGCTGGTACCCGCCGCTCGCCGACGTCCCGCGCGACCAGGCCGCCGAGGCGTACCGGTCCGTGTTCATGGACCGCCGGTGGGCGTCCCTGCAGGGCATGCTCGGGGAGCGCTGGCGGAGCGACGACGACACCCCGTCGGCCTTCGTCGACCGCGAGTTCGCCCGCCCGGGAGCCGAGACGAGCGTCGACGCGGCACTCCGGAGCGACACCACGATCATGCTCGTGGACGACCCGGTGAAGCGCGTCGACAGCATGACCATGGCGTGGGGCCTCGAGGCCCGCGTGCCGTTCCTGGACCACGAGTTCGTCGAGCTCGCCGGTTCGATCCCACCGGCGCTCAAGCTCGCCGACGGCGGCAAGGGCGTCATGAAGCGCGCGGCGCGGGGCATCGTCCCCGACGCCGTCATCGACCGCACCAAGGGGTACTTCCCGGTGCCGGCGATCCGGCAGCTCGAGGGACCGTACCTGGAACGCGTCCGCCAGGCGCTGCACGCGCCAGAGGCCAGGGAACGCGGCCTGTTCGACCCGGGTACGGTCGAGCGGATGCTCCAGGACCCGAACACGACGAGGACCGAGATCGGCGCGAACGCGCTCTGGCAGCTCGGCCTGATCGAGATGTGGCTGCAGCAGCAGGGGGTGCGGTGAGCGAGACCCGGCCGGGAGGCTCGACCTCCGTCGCACCCGCACCGCACGTCGGGTCCGTGGCCGGTCCCGACAGCGCGGCCGGTTCCGCCGCCGACCTCGGTGAGCGGCTCACCGCCGCCTGGGGCTCGTGGGGCCCCACCATGACGCGGAACGCCCGCCGGGTGGCGTTCGTCAGCGACCGGCACGGCACGCCGGAGGTCTTCGTGCAGGACGTCGTCGTCGACGGGCCTCTGCCGGAGCCGACCCGCATCACGCTGAGCGAGGACCCCGTCATCCGCGTCTCGTGGTCGTCGGACGGTGAGTGGCTCGCCGTGGCCATCGCGACCGACGGCGGCGTGAAGCAGCAGGTCTGGGTGGTCCGACCCGACGGCACCGACCCCGCGCAGATCGCCGGGTCCCGGTACCAGCACGCCGAACTCGGGCCGTGGAGCCGCAGCGGCCACCGGGTCGTCATCACGCTGCCCTCGACCGAGGCCGACCAGCCCGCCCGCGCGTACCTCGTCGACCCCGTGTCCGGCGACCGCGACGACCTGGCCCTCGGGGAGCTCATCCACGTCCTCGACCTCTCCGTCGAGGAGCGCCTCGTCGTGCTGCGCGACGGGCAGCGCGGCCACGAGTTCGTCGTCGTCGTGGACCGCCTCACCGACGAGGACCACCCGCTCCTCATCGACCCGCCGTCCGGCTCGGCCGAGATCGCGTTCATGCGACCGTCGCCCGCCAGCGAGACCAGCCCGCTCGTCGCCTACGTCGCCACCGAGGCCGGCGCCCCCCGACGCCAGCTCGTCGCGCAGCCCGTCGGCCCGCACGGCTGGCGCGGACGACCCAGGAGCATCGTCGCCCGACCCGACGGCGAACTCGAGTTCCTGGACGCCGACGACGCCGGCCGCACGGTGCTGCTCGGCTGGAACGTCGACGGCCGCAGCGAGCTCGAGCTCATCAACACGCACGACGCCTCGCGCACCCCCGTGCCCGACCTGCCCGGCGAGGTCGTCACCGACCCCGTGCTGAGCCGCGACGGCCGGAGCGTCCTGCTCGCGGTCGAGGGGCCGACCCACCCGCGGGAGCTCTGGCGCCTCGACACCAACGCCCTGACCTGGAGCCGCGTCACCGACGTGCCCGACCTGCCCGCCGCCGCGCTCGTCCAGCCGACGCTGGAGCGCGTGCGGGCGCGTGACGGACTCGAGCTGACCGGGTGGCTGTACCGGGCGGTGGAGCCGGCCGCGTCGTCGACCGAGACCGGCGTCGGGACGGGTGTCGAGCCTCCCGTCCGTGGTGTGCATCGCGCAGCGATGATCCACCTGCACGGCGGACCGGAGTCGCAGGAGCGACCGACGTTCTCCGCGCAGCACCAGGCGCTCGCCGCGGCGGGCATCACGGTGTTCGCCCCGAACATCCGCGGCTCGTCCGGGTACGGGCACGAGTTCGTGCACGCCGACGACCTCGGGCTGCGGTGGAACGCGCTCGCGGACGTCGTCGACTGCGCCCGGTGGCTCGTGACGAACGACCTGGCGGACCGGTCGCGCGTGGCGGTCGAGGGGCGGTCCTACGGCGGCTACGCGACGCTCGCGTCGCTGGCCTTCACGCCCGACGTGTTCGCGGCCGGGGTCGCGGTGTGCGGGATGAGCGACTTCGCGACGTTCTACCGGGACACCGAGCCGTGGATCGCGGCTGCGGCGGCGACGAAGTACGGCCACCCCGTGGACGACGCCGCCCTGCTCGACGCCCTGTCGCCGATGCGGGCGATCGACGAGGTCACCGCGCCGCTGCTCGTCGTGCACGGCGAACTCGACACCAACGTGCCGGTCGGTGAAGCGCACCAGGTCGTCGCCGCGCTCCGGGAGCGGTCGCACGACGTCGGCTACCTGGAACTCGCGGGCGAGGGGCACGAGTACCGCCGGCAGTCGTCCCAGGCGCTGCTCGTGCGGCGGATGGTCGAGTTCCTGGCGTCCCGCCTGGCCTGAGCGGCTGCGGGCTGGGCGCGTGCCGGGCGCGGGGCGGGCGTGGCGGGCTCTGGTGCGAGGTTGCACACCCCGTGCGAGCGTGATGGGTCGCACCGGGTGCGCAAGGCCGCACGGGCCGGGGCATCGAGCACGGTGCGAGGTGGGTGCATCGTCGATTCTCTAGGATCGAGGGCGTGACCACGACGATGCCCGGCTTCGACGCGCACCGCATCACGCAGCGCGGGCTCCGCGACCGCGTGTACGACCGGGTGCTCGACGTCCTCATGGGACACGACGTCGAACCCGGCATGCGCCTGTCGATCGACGGGCTCGCCCGCACGCTCGGGGTCTCGCCGACCCCCGTGCGCGAGGCCCTCGTGCAGCTCGAACGCACCGGACTCGTCGTGCGCGAGGCCAACAAGGGCTACCGGGTCGCCCCGCCACTGCAGGGGGACCAGCTCGAGGCGCTGTTCGACGCCCGGCTCATCATCGAGAGCGGCGCGGTCGAGCTCGCCGCCCGCGGGGACGTCGCCGCGCTGCGTGCCCGGCTCGCGTCGGCGCTCGCCGAGCAGTCAGCCGTCGTCGAGGAGATCGCCGTGGTCGGGGTGGCAGCGGCGTCCGAGGAGCTGATGGCACGGTTCTTCCGCAGCGACTGGCAGTTCCACCAGGTGCTCTTCGACGCGACCCGGAACCCGTTCCTGCAGGAGATGTCCGAGGTCATCACGACCCGGGTGCACCGGATGCGCCAGATCGTCGAGGGCGGCGACGACGACACCGACCGCGCCGTGCAGGAGCACCGGGCGATCGTCGAGGCCCTCGCGGTCGACCCCGCGTCCGCCGTCGAGGCGATGCGCGTGCACATCCACGCGGTGCGGCTGCGGTCGCGGGCGGACGCGTCGCACGGGGGCTGACGCAGACGGACGCCCGTGCCGAGGTTCGGGTCAGCGGCACGGGCGTCCTGATCCTCCGAGCCCGGTCTTCTTCGGAGCCCCCGGACGGGGGGTTTGGTCGATTGTTCAACAACGTACGGGCGACGGTTGCGGCGTTCTGCCAAGGGAGTACCTTTCCTATAGGAAAGAGGTTCGACGACGAGCCGCGACATGCGAAGGAGCATCCCGTGAACCACGCACAGGACTGGGTCCAGCAGGACTGGGACACGACGACCTGGACCGCCGAGACGTGGCCGATCGCCGCCTGTCTCCACGGGTTCCCGCCGGTCGGCACCGACGGGGTCGCGGTCCACGACGCCGCTCCCGAGGTCTGGGACGACATCCTCGGGCAGGTGGCCGCCGCGGGCTTCTCGCTGGCCGAGCTCGCCGACAGCCACATCCGCCCCGCCGACCTCGAGGCCTCTCGCCGTGACGAGTTCCTGGCGATCGCCCGGTCGCACGGCGTCGGCATCCCGTCCGTGCACCTGCAGCGCCGCAGCGTGATCCAGCCCGGGCACGAGGAGGACAACCTCGCGTACGCGCACCGCACGATCGACGCGGCGGCCGAGTGGGGCATGCAGGTGTTCTCGACCGGGCTGCACCAGCCGTTCAACGACGCCCAGAAGCGCGCGCTCTGGTTCTGGACCGCGCAGGGCCCGAAGGACCCGGACGACCCCGAGGTGTGGCAGGCCGCGGTGTCCCGCCTCCGTGAGCTCGGTGAGCACGCGGCGTCGGTCGGGCTCCCGATGGCGCTCGAGATGTACGAGGACACCTACCTCGGCACCGCGGACAGCGCCGTGCGCCTGATCGAGGACATCGGCCTGGACACCGTCGGCCTGAACGCGGACGTGGCGAACCTGATCCGCCTGCACCGTCCGGTCGAGGACTGGAAGGAGCTCTTCGCCAAGACGCTCCCGTACACGAACTACCTGCACGTGAAGAACTACACGCGGGACGAGGCGGGCGACGGGAGCTGGGCGACGAGCGTGCCGAGCACGATGGAGACCGGGCTGATCAACTACCGCCAGGTACTCCGCGACGCCGTGGCGAACGGCTTCCGCGGCATCCTCATGACCGAGCAGTACGGCGGGGACAGCCTCGGCGTCTGCGCCACGAACCAGCGCTACATCCGGTCCGTCCTCGGCACCGCGAAGTTCGGCGAGACCACCGGCACCACCCGCACCAGCACCGCCACCACCACTGAAGGAGCAGTTCGATGAGCACCCTCGACATCGCCGTCGTCGGATCCGGCTACATGGGCGGCGGGATCGCCCAGGTCCTCGCGCTCGCCGGCCACACCGTCCGGATCTCGGACATCTCGGGCGAGATCGCCCGGGCGAACCTCGAGCGGCTGCTCGTCGAGACGCAGCAGTTCGTTGACGACGGGCTCTTCCCCGCCGACGCGGTCGAGCGGGTCCGTGAGCACCTCAGCGCCGCGGAGAGCATCGAGGACGCGGTCGCCACGGCCGACTTCATCGAGGAGGCGGTACCCGAGAAGCTCGCGATCAAGCACGAGACGCTCCGACGCATCACCGCTGCCGCTCGGCCCGACGCGGTGATCGGCTCGAACACGTCGACGATCCTCATCGAGTCCCTCGCCGAGGCCGTCACCGGTCCCGAGCGGTTCCTCGGGGTGCACTTCTCCAACCCCGCGCCCTTCATCCCGGGCGTCGAGCTCATCCCGCACCCGACCACCGGGGACCACGCCGTCGAGGTGGCCGAGGCCGTCGTCGCCGCGACCGGCAAGCAGTCCGCACGGGTCGAGGACTCCACCGGGTTCGTGCTGAACCGGCTGCAGTACGCCCTGTTCGAGGAGGCGACGAAGATCGCCGACGAGGGCATCGCGACCCCCGACGACATCGACACGATCGTCCGGACGACGTTCGGGTTCCGCCTGCCGTTCTTCGGTCCGTTCGCCATCGCCGACATGGCCGGGCTCGACGTCTACGCGTTCTGCTTCGAGTCGCTGCAGACCCGCTGGCCGGAGCGCTTCGCGACGCCGTCGTCGCTGCAGCAGCACGTCGACGCCGGGGAGCTCGGCACCAAGTCCGGCGCCGGGTACCTGCAGGTGCCGGCCGAGCGGACGCCCGAGCTCGTCGCCTACCGCAACCGTGCCTACGTGGCCATGCAGAAGCTCCTCGACGAGCTCGGCCCGGCACCGATCCACTGAGGGCGGCGACCATGACCACGGAGCACCGGAGCCGCACGGTCGTCCTCACCGGGGCCGCGTCCCCGCGGGGCATCGGCCGCGCCACCGCCCACCACCTCGCTGAGGCCGGGTGGGACGTCGGGATCGTCGACCTCGACGCCGACGCCTCGCAGGCCGTCGCCGCCGAGGTCCGTGACGCACACGGCGTCCGCGCCGTCGGTGTCGGCGCGGACGTCAGCGACGAAGCCGCCGTCCGTGACGCCTTCGACACGATCGAGGCCGAGCTCGCGCCGCTCGTCGCCCTCGTGAACCTCGCGGGCGTCTCCTCGTCGCACGCCTACCTCGACCTGCCGCCCGGGGAGTGGCACCGCGTGCTGTCGATCAACCTCGACGGCGTGCACTTCGCGAGCCTGCGGGCAGCGGAGTCGATGGTGCGGAACGGGTACGGCCGGATCGTCAACCTGTCGTCGGTGTCCGCGCAGCGCGGCGGCGGCACGTTCAGCAAGACGCCGTACACCGTGGCGAAGGCCGGGGTGATCGGCCTGACCCGTGGTCTGGCCCGCGAGCTCGGCCCGCACGGGGTGACCGTCAACGCGATCGCCCCCGGACCGATCGACACCGACATCATGGGCGGGACCCTCACCGAGGAGCGCAAGACGGCCATGGCGGCCGACGGCGTCCTGCCCCGGATCGGCACGCCCCGCGACATCGCGGCCGCGGTCGCGTACCTGATCGGCGAGGACGCCGGGTTCGTCACGGGCCAGACGCTCAACGTCGACGGCGGCCTCTACATGCACTAGAGCCAGCCGCCCACGGAACGCGCGCCGACCGCGCGACGCGATCCGTGCCTCCCGTCCGGTCGACGGAACCGACAACCGACCGCCGGACGCCAGAACGACCGCACCGTGCTCGCAAAGGAGCGAACCCGTGTCACTTCCCCCTGCCCCCGCGCTCGGGTCGACGAACGACCCCGGCCTCAAGTCCGCCATCGCCAAGGCGACGAAGCACCTCATGCCGATGCTGGTGATCCTGTACTTCGTCGCCTTCCTCGACCGCACGAACGTCGGGTTCGCCGAGGAGGCCCTGAGCGTCGACCGCGGCATCTCGGACGCCGCCTTCGCCCTCGGCGCCGGCATCTTCTTCATCGGCTACGCGATCTTCGAGATCCCGTCGAACCTGCTGCTCAAGCGGTTCGGCGCGCGGTTCTGGCTCGCCCGCATCGCGATCACGTGGGGCATCGTCGCCGCGCTGTTCGCGTTCACGACGAACGACACCATGTTCATCGTGCTGCGGTTCATCCTCGGTGTGACCGAGGCGGGCCTGTTCCCCGGCGTGATCATGTACCTGTCCGAGTGGTTCCCGAACAAGGTCCGCGTGCGGATGTTCGCGATCTTCTACCTGGCGCAGCCGTTCTCGCAGATGATCGGCGCACCGCTCTCCGGCGGCCTGATCAGCGTCGGCGACCAGGTCACCCCGTTCCACGGCTGGCAGGTGATGTTCGCCGGGGAGGGCGTCCTCGCCGTGCTCGCCGGGATCGCAGCCGTGGTGTTCCTGACGAACAGTCCCCAGCAGGCGAAGTGGCTGGAGCCGGGGGAGAAGGCGTCCCTGACGGCGGCCATGGAGCGCGAGGACACCGCCCGCACCGAGGACGGCCCGAAGGGCATCTGGAAGGCGATGGCCAGCGGTCGCGTCTGGTACTTCACGATCATCTACTTCTGCCTGCAGGTCGCCGTCTACGGCACCACGTTCTACCTGCCGCAGCAGGTGTCCTCGCTCCTCGGGCAGGACGTCGGCTGGCAGGTCGGGCTCGTCACCGCGATCCCGTGGCTGGTGGGCCTCGTCGCCTGCTACCTGATCGGGTCACGGGCGGACACGGTTGGTCGTCGTCGGCGCTGGGGCACGCTGTTCTACCTGACGACCGGCCTGTCGATCCTCGGGTCGGCATGGGCAGGAGCGAACGGGCAGCCCGTCCTCGGCATCGTCTTCATCACCCTGGCGGTGGCGAGCTTCCTCGCCGTCGGACCGATCACGTGGGCGTACCCGACGGCGTTCCTCACCGGTGCGGCCGCGGCTGCGGGCATCGGCCTGATCAACTCGCTCGGCAACCTGGGCGGGTTCGTCGCCCCGATCATGCGCACCGCGATCAACGAGGTCGTCCCGACCGACAGCGGTGCCTTCGGCATCGTGTCCCTCGGCGTCCTGGCCTTCGTGGCCGCGGTGATGATCGCCTGCACGAAGTACTTCCGTGGCTCGCGGGCAGACGACCTGCTCGACACGTCCCACGTCCGCACGACCGACACAGGAGCGGAACGATGACCCGGTTGTTCAACGACCCGGCGGACTTCGCCGACGAGATGGTGGACGGCTTCGTCGCGGCGAACCAGTCCCGCGTCCGGCGCGTCCACGGCGGGGTCGCCCGGTCCACGGCGAGCCCGGACGGCACGGTCGCCCTCGTCATCGGCGGCGGCTCCGGCCACTACCCGGCGTTCGGCGGTCTCGTGGGCCACGGGCTCGCG
>NZ_MJGV01000079.1:134063-225983 GCF_001865015.1 Curtobacterium sp. MMLR14_010
CCGCCGAGCGCGCCCTGCGCGAGGCGGGCATCGACGTCCGCACGGTGCGCGTCACCGACGACGTCGCGTCCGCCCCGGCCGCCGAAGCGCACAAGCGCCGCGGCATCGCGGGGGACCTCTGCGTGTTCAAGGTCGCCGGTGCCGCCGCGGAACAGGGCATGACCCTGGACGAGGTGACCGCGATCGCGGAACGTGCCAACGACCGGACACGGTCCTTCGGCGTCGCCTTCTCCGGCTGCTCCCTCCCCGGCGCCGACGAGCCCCTGTTCACCGTTCCCGAGGGTCGCATGGCGATCGGGATGGGCATCCACGGCGAACGCGGCATCGACGAAGCCGACGTCCCGAGCGCTGCGGACCTGGCCCGGCTCCTGGTGGAGCGCCTGCTCACGGAACTCCCGTCCGGCGTGGAACTGCCGGGCGCCCACGTCGTCCCGATCCTCAACGGCCTCGGCAGCGTGAAGTACGAGGAGCTCTTCGTCGTCTACGCCACCGTCCAGCGCCTCCTCGCGGACGCCGGCGCCGTGGTCGTCGAGCCCGAGGTCGGCGAACTCGTCACGAGCTTCGACATGGCCGGCGTCTCCCTGACCCTGTTCTGGCCGGACGCGGAACTCGAGCAGCTCTGGGCAGCGCCCGCCGACACCCCCGCGTACCGGAAGGGCGGTGCCGTACCGCAGGAACGCCTCCCCGAAGACGTCCTCACCGCCCACGTCGCCGCGCCGGTCGGACCCGCATCCGACGCCTCTCGCGCCTCCGGCAAGCGGCTGGTCGAGGTCGTCGCCGCCGTGCGCCGGGTCGTCGACGCCCACGCCGACGAGCTCGGCAGGATGGACGCCGTGGCCGGTGACGGGGACCACGGCATCGGCATGCAGCGCGGCTCCACCGCCGCCGACGCGGCCGCTCGGGACGCCGCAACCCGCGGTGCCGGAGCGGGCAGCGTCCTCGCGATCGCCGGGGACGCCTGGTCCGACAAGGCCGGCGGCACCTCCGGCGCCATCTGGGGTGCCGCCCTGGAGGCCCTGGGTCGCGTCCTCGGCGACACCGACCGGCCCGACCCGGCCACCGTCCAGAGCGCGGTGCACGCCGCGACCGACGCGGTCCTCGCCTTCGGCGCGGTCGTCGGCGACAAGACCATGGTCGATGCCCTCGTCCCGTTCGACGCGGTGCTCTCCGAGCGGATCGACGCCGGGGTCCCGCTCCGCGAGGCCTGGCGGGCCGCCGCGGACGCCGCGCAGGAGGCCGCCGACGGCACCGCCGCGCTGCTGCCGCGGATGGGCCGCGCGCGCACCCACGCCGAGGACGCGGTCGGGACGCCGGACCCCGGAGCGGTGTCGTTCGCGCTCATCGTCGACGCGGTCGCCGCGTGCTGACGATCGGCGTCTCGCTGAAGACGTACCTCGGCCACGCCAGCACGATCGCGTGGGCCGAGGCCGTGGCCGACGTCGCCCGGACGCACCCGGCCCTGCGGGAGGGCGTCGCGGAGCTCTTCGTCGCCCCGACCTTCCCGGCACTCGTCCCCGTGCGGGCTGCGCTGGCCGGGTCCGGGGTGCTGCTCGCGGCGCAGGACCTGGCGACCGCCGACGAGGGGGCCTACACCGGCGAGGTCTCCGGTCGGGAACTCGCGGAGATCGGCGTCGACCTCGTCGAGGTCGGCCACGCGGAGCGGCGCACGCTGTTCCACGAGGACGACGCGACCGTCGCGGCGAAGGTGACCGCGGCGTTCCGCAACCACCTGCGACCGCTGCTCTGCGTCGGGGAGCCGACCCGGGCCTCCCTGCCGGACACCGTCCGGGCGGTGACCGGCCAGCTCGACCGCGGTCTCGCACCCGCCCTCGGGGCCGGGCATGTCGGCCCGGTGGTGGTCGCGTACGAGCCGGTCTGGGCGATCGGCGCCGCGCAGCCGGCGCCGGACGACCACGTCGTCGAGGTGCTCCGGGGCGTCGAGGAGGCGCTGGCGAGCCGGCCGGCACTCGAGGGGAGCGTCGCGATCTACGGCGGCAGTGCCGGCCCTGGGCTGCTCACCCGGGGCGCTGGCCGGATCGGTGGCCTGTTCCTCGGCCGGTCCGCCCACGACCCTGCGGCCGTGCGAGCGGTCCTCGACGAGGCGCTCGCACTGCACCGGTGACGTCGCTGGCGTCCTACCGGCTGGCGGGCGAGTCCTCTGACGCGTCCGTGCGGCTCGTCTCGGCGTCGGCCTTGTCGTCGGCGTCGCTCGACCCCACGTCCTTGAGGTCCGAGCGGGTGCTGGCGTGGATCGGCTCGGCGTGACCGAACGTCCGAGCGGCCGCACGGAGGCGTTCGACGAAGTCGCCGTCCTCGTCCTCGAGCTGGTCGTCGTCGGCGTCCTCGACCACGACCTCGCTGGTCGGCCCGATCAGGATCTTCGTCGTGGTGCGCGTGCCGTCCGGGGCGATCGACGGCACCGCGACGGTGTCGGCTCGGTCGCCGCCGGCGAGGGCGGCCGCGTACTCGATCACCGCGTCGGCGATGTCGTCGCCGGTCAGGATCGTCGTGTTGTCGTAGTGGATGTGTTTCATCGTTCCCTCCCTGCGTCCATCTTCGCGCGGCAGTGGGGGACCGTCGTCCAGACGCCGCGCGATCCGCACAGGACGGAGCGCGGCGGCGTCACTCCCGGGCGCCGGCGAGGCCGTGGTCGTTCGCGTAGACGACGAGCTGGACCCGGTCGCGGAGCCCGAGCTTGCCGAGGACGCTGCTGAGCTGGGTCTTCACGGTGGACTCGGTGACGAACTCGCGCGCCGAGATCTCGCTGTTCGACAGGCCCCGCGCCGCCCAGCCGAAGACGATCCGCTCCCGCTCGGTCAGGGTGCCGAACTCGGCGGGCTGCGGGGTCGGTGCCCGTTCGACGTCCTGCCCGAAGAGCTGGGCGAGGTCGTTCGGCGCGATCACCGAGCTGCCCTCGTGCACGGCCCGGACCGCGGCGAACAGGAAGGACGGCGTCGCGTCCTTGAGCAGGAACCCGCTCGCGCCGAGCCGGATCGCGGTGGCGGCGGCGGGGTCGAGGCCGAAGGTGGTGAGCACGATGACCCGGGGCAGGGGCTCCGGGAAGGCGCCGTCGAACAGTCGGCGGACGGTCTCGAGGCCGTCCATCCGGGGCATGCGCATGTCGAGCAGCACGATGTCCGGGTGCAGCTCGGTGACCAGCGTCAGGGCCTCGGCGCCGTCGGAGGCCTCGCCGATCACCTCCATGTCCTCCTGCGCGTCGAGGACCACGCGCAGGCCGGCGCGGAACAGCGCTTGGTCGTCCGTCAGCAGGATCCGGATGGGGGTGGTCACGAGGCGACTCCTTCGTCGAGGTCGAGCGGGATGCGGGCACGGGCGGCGAAGACGTCCTCGACGACCGCTGCGTCGAACGACCCGTCCAGGGCGGCGAGGCGGGAGCGCATGCCGGCGATGCCCCGGCCGGAGCCGCCGGTCGCGCCGGTGCCGACGACGTTCTCGACCTCGAGCACGACGTCACCCGAGCGCCAGGTCTCGCGGACCGTCACGCGGCGCCCGGGTGCCCCGTGGCGCAGGGCGTTCGTGAGCATCTCCTGCAGCACGCGGCGGATCGCGGTGCCGGTGTCCGAGCGCATGGCCCTCGGGGTGCCGCGGACCGTGCGGTCGACGTCCACGCCGGCGTCGCGGATGCCCTGCACGATCTCCTCGAGCGACCCAGGGTCCACGCGGTCGCCGGTGCCGTCGATGTGCCCGAGCACCTGTCGGACCTCGAGCAGGGAGCTGCGGGCGGTGCTGGCGATGGTGGCGCTGACCTCGCGGATGCGGGCCTCGTCGTGCAGGAACGGGACCGAGTCGGCCTGGGCGATGATGACGGCGAGGGAGTGCCCGACGACGTCGTGGACGTCCCGGGCGATGGCCCCGCGGATGCGCTCCGACTCGGCCTCGTCGACGGCGCGGGTCGCGACCTCCTCGGCCTGCACGCGGAGCTCGGACTCGCGCACGCGGAGAGCGGACTCGCGGTTGCGCGACGTCAGCGACCGGACGGCCAGACCCGTCGCCCACACGACGAGCAGGGACGCGACCGGGGCGGCGAGGGCGATCAGCGCCTGGTCGAGCGGCCCGTTGATGAGCAGCGCGAACCGGAAGCCGGTGGTCGCGAGGTACACGGTCGCACCGACGCCCGCGACGACGGCGAGGGCGCCCGACAGGACGACCTCCACCTTGTTGCCGACGATGACCGTCGTGCCGATCACGACGTAGAGCGCGATGTCGACCAGCGAGGGCCGCTCGGACCCGACGACCTGCACGGCGCCGAGCACGACGACGGCGAACATCGAGCCGGAGGGGGAGATCCGACGGACCGCGATGGCGACGACGGCGAGCACGACCGCCCAGGTGCTCGCCTGCTCGAGCTCGACGTCGACCGGCGCGATGAACACCAGGCCGGCGACGAGGCCGAGCGTCAGGTCGATGACGACGGAACCGGGCGCGAGTGCCCTGATGAACCCCCGCCGATCCGTCACCACGCGATCATCGCACGGGCGCGTCCGGTCGTCGCGAGCAGGGCGGCCACGAGGTCGACGTACGGCAGGCCCGTCGCGGCGAACATCCGGGGGACCTGCGACTGCTCGGTGAACCCGGGCGCCGTGTTCACCTCGTTCAGCACGACGCCGGTCGGGGTGACGAAGAAGTCGAAGCGGGCGACCCCGGCGCAGCCGAGCACGTCGTAGAGGGTCCGTGCGGCCTGCTCGAGTCGGGCGTGCTCCTGGGCGGTGATCCGTGCGGGCAGCGTGAAGTCGGCCGAGCCGTCGTACTTCTGCTCGCGGCCGAAGACGTCGCCGGGTCCGACGCCGATCTCGAGCGTCGAACCGGCACGTACGCGGCCGTCGCGGTCGCGGAACAGCGCGATGTCGACCTCGCGCCCGGTGACGAAAGCCTCGACGAGGGCGTGCTCACCGGCCGAGAACGCCCGGTCCAGGGCGGGCCCGAGGTCGGCGACGTCGCGGACGACGGAGACGCCGTTGCTCGAACCACCCGTCGTCGGCTTGACGACGACGGGGAGCTGGACGGCGATGGCGGGCAGGTCGTCGCGCGCCCCACCGGGTCCGGCAGTGTCGTCCCGGTGCACGAGCTGGCTCGGCGCCGTGCGGATGCCGACCGCCTCGGCGATGGTCTTCGTCACCCACTTGTCCATCCCGAGTGCCCCGGCACGGACGGGTGACCCGACGAACGGCACGCCGAGCAGCCCGAGGAGCCCGGCGATCGCCCCGTCCTCACCGCCGACGCCGTGCAGGACGGGGAACGCCACGGCGCAGGACGTCAGCACGCTCACCGCGTCGGTCGGCGTGAGCACGGTGCCGTGCTCGTCGACCCACCCGCCGGCCCGGTCGATCGTCAGCGGGACCGCGTCGTGTCCGAGTTCCCGGAGCGCCCGGGTGACCGCTGCGGCCGATGCGAGGGAGACATCGTGCTCGTCGTTGGCGCCGCCGCCGATCACGGCGACGGTCTGCGGGGTGTCATGCACGGAGTGCCTCCAGGGTGCGATCGGTGCTCACGGTCTGGGCGACGCTCGTCGAACGGTGGACACGTGCCACCCGCGTCCCGATCCGCGTTACGATCTCGTGCTCGATGGTGTCCGACCACGCGGCCCACTCCGCCACGGTGGGTTCCCCGAGGCTGCCGGGACCGAAGACCGTGACGGGCTCCCCGGCGTCCAGGCGGTCGTCCCCGGTGTCGACGACGACCATGTCCATCGAGAAGCGGCCGACCAGGGGCCGCCGACGTCCGCGGACGAGCACCTCCGCCCGCTCGGACGCCGCACGGGGCAGCCCGTCGCCGTAGCCGATCGGCAGGAGCGCCAGGTTGGTCCGACGGTCCACGACGTGGTCCAGGCCGTACCCGACGCCGGTGCCCGGTTCGACCTGCCGTGCCGCGGCGACCTGCGTGGTCAGCGAGAGGGCGGGACGCAGCGCCGAGGAGGTGCCGGACGGGTCGATGCCGAACAGGCCGGCGCCGATGCGGTGCAGGTCGAAGCCGTCGCCGACGCCGGTGATGGTCGCGGCGGTCGCGGCGAGGTGGGTCACGGACGGCGTCAGTCCGCTGCGCCGTGCCGTCCGCACCGCGTTCCGGAAGAGCAGGCGCTCGCGGGCGTTCTGCGGGTGGTCGGCCCGGTCGGCGCAGGACATGTGCCCCATCACCCCGACGACGCCCACAGCCCCGAGCGCCTCGGACTCCCGGGCGAGTGCGCACAGGGACGGCCAGGCCTCGGCGGGGGAACCGTCCCGCGCCATGCCGACGTCGACGTGCAGGTGGACCCGGGCCCGCTGGCGCACCGCGAGCGCGGCGAGCCCCACGGCGTGCAGGACCGCCGGGCTCGACACCGCGACGTCCACGTCGGCGAGGACGGCCGCGGCGAAGTCGGCGTCCGGCGGGTTCAGCCAGGCGAGGATCCTGGCGTCGACCCCGGCGGCGCGGAGGGCCAAGGCCTCGTCGATCGTGGCGACGCCCACGGCCGTGGCGCCGCTGGCGAGCACGGACGCGGCGACGGCGCCGTGCCCGAACGCGTCGGCCTTGAGCACCGCCATCAGCCGGTTGCCGGTCAGCGCAGCGAAGTACGCGGTGTTCGCGCGGATCGCGTCGTCGTGGACGACGAGTTCGGACGGCGCGGACATCAGCCGACCGTGCCGGCAGGGGTGCCGACGGTGACGGTGACGACCCCGCGGGGGAGCGCGGAGCCGGACGTCGGGGAAGACGCGGGCGACGACATCGACGACGACGTGGTCGCGGTCGGGTGGCTGCCGTCGATCGCCCAGCACGCGGTCCCGATCACGACGACGATGGCGACGAGGGTGGCGGCGGTGCTCCTGGTGGTCCTGCTGGTCATGGGACAAGCGTCCGGCAGGGGACCCTGGCCGGGCATCGTCCTGCCGGTCGAAGCCCCTCAGCCCTCCGGGTGAGATCGACTCAGATGACGACGGACCCCAGCACCCTGTGCGCGATCGAGATCGACTCGCCCGACACCGCCGACAGCGGCGAGGACAGGAACGCGACCAGGTCGGCGATCTGCGTCGGGCTCGACTCCCCGCCGGCGCCGCGCTGGACCTCGGCGCTGGGCTCGTCGGTGACCGTGCCCGGGTTCACGACGTTCACCGTGACACCTGATCCCGCGACCTCGTCCGCCAGGTTCTTCGCGATCACGCTGACCGCCGTGTTCCGGAGCGAGGCCGTGATGTTGCCGGACAGGTAGGCGTTCTGGCCGCTCACCACGACGACACGACCGAAGCCCGCGTCCCGCTGCGCCGGCAGCACGGCGTTCGCGACCCGCAGGAACCCGAGGGCCTTGCCGTCGATCGCCTGCGCGACCTGGTCCGGGTCGGACGACTTCGCCGGGTCCAACGTGCGGGCACTCGGCGCCGCCGTCACGACCAGCACGTCGATACGTCCGTGCTCGGCGAGCACCCGCGCGACACCCGCGTCGACCGAGGCCTGGTCCGCGGTGTCCATCGCCACCGACGAGGTCGCCACTTCCTCGTCCTCCGACGCGCTCCGCGAGGCCACCACGACGGCCGCCCCCTCGGCCCGCAGGCGGTCGACCACCGCGGCACCGATGTAGCCCTTCCCACCGACGACGAGAGCGACACGGTCACTGAGCTGCAGGTCCATGCCCGTCACGCTAGCCCCCGGTGCCACGACCGTCCGAGCAGTTCGGTGCGCGAAACGTACAGTGACCGAACCGTTCATTGCGTGAACCGTTCACGTCCTGAAAGACTCTCACCCGTCCACTCCGGACGGCAGCTCGACGAGGAAGGCGGAACCAGGCATGCGCAGCACGTACCACGGGGCTCAGCGGAGCACCTCGCTCTTCGGCACCCACACCCGGGTCGGCCTCACCGCCCCCGCCGTGATCGCCGCCTACGTCAACGCCCGCATCGAGGACCCCTCGCTGCTCTCGACACGGACCGAGCCGTCCTACGCCGACTTCTTCGCCACCCAGCAGGCCTGAGCACCCGGAGTCCATGACCCCATGCCGTTGACCGTCGTCCGCCGCGAGCACCACCACCTCTACACCCGCGAGCCCCGTTCCACCGCCGCCCGCAGTGCCGTCGAGGCCATCCTCCGACTGCAGCACGCCGAGGAGCAGCAGATCGAGCACGCCCGCACCGAGAGCGGCCTGTCGAAGAACGAGTTCCTCGCCGTCCGGTACCTGCTCCAGGCGCACCGCGACCACCGCGCCATGGGGCCGAAGGACCTCGCCGTGATGCTCGCCGTGTCCAACGCGTCGGTCACGAAGCTCGTCGACACCCTCGTGGAGAAGGGCGACCTGGTCCGCACCGCCCACCCCACCGACCGCCGGGCACAGGTGCTCGAGCCGACGGAGCAGGCGGCCGCCAAGATCGACGCCTCGTACGCGCGATTCCACGAGGTGGTCGTCGAGGTCCTCGACCGGCTGCCCGCCCCCGAGAACGAGGCCGTCACGCGGGCGCTCGGCCAGGTGGTCGAGGCGCTCGCCGAGGCGGTGCCGGAACCCGAGGACGAGTACACGGTGACCGACGGCGCTCGCTGACGCGACCAGGATCCGGACGGGAGGCTCGTGGCGGCGCCGCCACGAGCCTCCCGTCTTCTGCCCCACCGGAAACCTTCCAGCGGTAAGTTGTCTGCATGACCGCCGCCGAGGACGCCGACGCCGCTCCGCGACGCGGGTACCGCAAGGGTGCCGAGCGGCGGGTGCAGATCCTCGACGAGATGATCCGGATGGTCGCCGAGCAGGGTGTCGACGCGTCCTCGTTGCGCTCGGTGGCGGAGGCGCTCGGGATCACCCACGCTGCGCTGCGGCACTACTTCCCCTCGCGGGACGAACTGCTGCTGGCGGTCTACCGGGAGCACGAGGTGCGCGAGCAGAACTCACCGGACCGGCTCGCGTCGGCGATCGGCGACATGCGGGACAGCGCCAGGCGCAACCGCGAGGTCCCTGGGCTCGTGCAGCTCTACACGACCCTGGCCGCGGACGCCGTCGGCGAGGGGCACCCGGCGACGAGTGACTTCATGCGCGAGCGCTTCGCGCGGCTGCGGTCGGAGCTCGCCGCGCTGATCCAGCGTGACCAGGAGCTCGGGCGGATCCGGGGCGACCTCGACCCGACGGACCTGGCGTCCCTGAGCATCGCGGCGTCCGACGGGCTCCAGGTGCAGTGGCTGCTCGACCCCGACGCGGTCGACGGCGAGCGGGTCCTGCGCCTGCTCGAGCAGCTGGTCCCGCCGCCCGCGTCCTGACGCGAGCACGTGCTGCATGCGCACGTGCCCCCGCACGTGCATCGAGGGAGCGGACGACGTCGGGTGCCCGGGGGCCACTCGACGTCGTCTGCTCCCTCGATGGGACGTGCGTGCGTCCTACGCGGTCAGCACCGCCGCGGCGGGGTCGAAGTCCTCGGGGAGCGGCGGGATCGACGCCACGGTGGAGGTGATGTCGACGGCCGTGTGCGACTCGGCGGCGTCACGGATGCCGAGCAGCACGTCCAGGACGTGCAGCGCGGTGGCACCCGAGGCGCGCTCGGGACGGTCCTCGGCGATGGCGCGGGCGAGGTCGACGACCCCGGTGCCGCGGCCCCAGGTCGACCCGACGGCGGCGATCGTCTCGGGCTCGTCCTGGCCGTACCGCCACAGGGTGGAGTCGCCCTCGAACGTGTTCGGATCCGGGAGCGAGATCGTGCCGAGCGTGCCGTTGATCTCGACGAAGCCCTGGCGCGGCATCGCGTGCTGGAACGAGAACGTCGACTGTGCTGACTGCCCGCCGGCGAACTCGATGAGGGCCGCGTGGTGCGTGGGGACCTCGACCGGGAACGTCTCACCCGCGCGGTCACCGGACGCGATGGTCCGACGCTCGAGCGACTTCGACGACACGGCCTGCACGCGGGTGGCCGCGCCGAGGGCGTGCACGAGCGTCGTCACGTAGTACGGGCCCATGTCGAACAGGGGACCGGCACCCGTGGCGAACAGGAAGTCCGGGTTCGGGTGCCACGCCTCGGGCCCGGGCACGTGGAACATCGTCGTGGCGCTGAGCGGCTCGCCGATGTCACCGCGGGCGATGGCCCGGAGCGCGGTCTGGATGCCGGCGCCGAGCACGGTGTCCGGTGCCGTCGCGACGCGGAGGCCCTTCGCCGTCGCGGATGCGAGCACCGCAGCGGCGGAGTCGTGGTCCGTGGCGATCGGCTTCTCGCTCCAGACGTGCTTGCCGGCGTCGATGATCTGCTGGTCGACCTCGGCGTGCGCGGCCGGGATCGTCAGGTTGATGACGATCTGGACGTCGTCGCGGGCCAGGAGCTCGTCGACCGAGCCGGAGGCCCCGACCCCGTACTCCGCTGCCTGCGCGGCGGCGCGGTCGAGCAGCACGTCGGCGACGAAGCGGACCTCGACGTCGGCGAACTGCGTCAGGTTCGTCAGGTACTGCGTGGAGATGTTGCCGGCACCGATGATGCCGATCCCGACACGGCTCACTTGTCGTTGTCCTTGAGCCACGTGAGGGACTCGGCGATACCCTCGAAGACGTCGCCCTTGTACGCGTCGAACTCGACGACACGGATCGCCTGGGGCGCCGCGGCGAGGATGGACGCCACGTCGACGTCACCCTGGCCGGCGGGGGTCTGGTTCTCGAAGGCACGCTGCAGGGCCTCGGGGACGATGAGGGCGCTCTCGGACGAGGGCAGGGCGTCGCGGATGTCGCCGTCGACCTGGCCGTCCTTGACGTGGATCGCGACGACGCGGTCGCCGAGGGAACGGAGCACGGCGGGGGCGTCAGCGCCGCCGACGGTCGCCCAGAAGGTGTCGACCTCGAGGACGGTCTCGGGGGCGAGCTGCTCGACGAAGAGCTCGTAGACCGTGCGGCCCTCGACCTTGTTCGTGAACTCCCACTGGTGGTTGTGGTACCCGAACTGCAGGCCACGGGCTGCGGCCTCGGCGGTGAGCTCGTTGACGCGGTCGGCGATGGCCTTGACGTCGTCGGCGGTCTGCCAGCGGTCGGTCGGGATGAACGGGTCGATGACCGTCGTGATGCCGAGGCGCTCGGCGGCGTCCCAGATCGGCGCGATGTCGGTGGCGTCGATCACGGCGACGTGGCCGGACGGGGCCGTGAGGCCGGTGGCGGCGAAGGCACGCTCGAGGTCGGCGGCACGCTCGACGAACGCGTAGGGCTCGACGTTCTCGTACCCGATCTCGCGCACGCGGGCGATGGCCGCATCGAGGTCGTCGGCGATGGCGTCTCGCAGCGAGTACAGCTGCACGGAGGTGATGGGCATTGCGCGGGGCTCCTTCGGTCCTGACTGGGCTGTGCTGACCCGTCGAGGACGCGATGCTCCGCGGCGAGATCGAGGACGACGCTACACCGAAAACCACCCGGTGGGTAGTTTTGCGTCGCCCGTGTCCGCGCCGCGGGCCACCAGCGTCCGCGCCCCGTCACCGGCGGCCGGCGTACCGGGCGCGCGCCGAGCCTCCCGGGCTAGCGTGGACCGGTGCTCCACGACGCGACCATGACCTTCGACAGCCCCGCCGGGCGCATCCGCGGCCAGCGCGAGGACGGGGTGGTGCGGGTCCGCGGGATCCCGTACGCGCAGGCCGAGCGCTTCCAGCCGCCGCAGCCGGTGCCGCCGTTCCCCGACGTGTTCGAGGCGGACACCCCGGCGCCCCTCGCACCGCAGTCGGCCTCCCCGGTGGTCGACCAGCTCCTGCACGTGGTCGAGGCCGAGGTCGACGAGCACTGCCAGCGGCTCTCGATCACGCTGCCGGCTGACGTCCGTGACGACGAGCGACTGCCGGTGATGGTCTGGGTGCACGGCGGCTCGTACGTCATCGGCGGCGGCGACCTGCCGATGAACGACCCGGTCGACCTGGTCCTGGAGCAGCGGGTGGTCGTCGTGACCGTCACCTTCCGGCTCGGGGTGCTCGGGTTCCTCGGCGACGGCGAGCGGGTGCCGGCGAACCTCGGGCTGCTCGACCTCGTCGCGTCGCTCCGGTGGGTGCACGAGAACATCGCCGCGTTCGGCGGCGACCCCGACCACGTCACCCTGTTCGGCCAGTCCGCCGGCGGTGACGCCGTCGCGCACCTGATGATCAGCGAGGGCACCGAGGGCCTGTTCCACCGCGCGATCGTGCAGAGTGCGCCGCTGGGCCTGTCGCGGGGGCGCTCCCGGATGAACCGCGCCATGGTGCGGACCATCGGCGCGGTCGGCTCGGAGACCACGCTCGAGGACCTGCTCGACCGGCAGGCCCGAGCGGAACGGATCGCGATGCCGTTCGGCCTGCGCGGCGGTATGCCCTACGGCACCCAGTACGGCTTCGCGCCGCTGCCGGCGGAGCGCGACCTGGCGGATGCCTGGCGCCGGGTGGCACCGCGCATCGAGCTGATGATCGGGTCCGCCGCGGACGAGACCGCGATGTACGTGCCGGTCCTGCCGGGCGTGCGCCAGGTCGCCCGCACCCGGGTCGGCCGGTCCCTCGTTCGGTGGTGGCTCGTCCGACCGCTGACCGAGGTCATCTACGGCCGCGACGCGCGACGGTTCGCCGAACGACACCGCGCCGGCGGCGGCACGGCGATCCGCTACCGGCTGCTCCGCGGCGCCACGCGGCGGCCGACCGGCGCGGCGCACATGGGGGAGCTCCCGATGCTGCTCGGCCGGCGCGAGGCCTGGGCCGGCAGCACGTTCGTGTCCGAGCGCGACTGGCCCGAGGCCGAGCGCCGTGGCCCCGGCATCCGGGCGATCTGGGCCGAGTTCGCGCGGACCGGGCGGGTCACGGCGCCGAGCGACGAGACGCTGGCGTTCGACCGGGGGTGACGGTCACGGGTGGCACCGGGCGGCACCGGGGTGGCAGCGGCGGGCTGCACCGGGCGGCGGTGGCGTGCGGCCCGGGGCGGCACCCCCTGAACTGGCGGTATCCACGGTCGTTCCACCCCCGGAGAATCAGGGCATGCCCGTGTCCGTGGATCCCGACCTCCGTGCCCGCATCGTGGCCGCGGGGATCTTCGCGTACCGTGCCGCCGACTTCCACCAGGTCGGACCCGAGGAGGTCGCGGTCCACGCCGACATCACCGTGGAGGAGTTCCGTCTCGCCTACCCGGTGTGGGAGCTCTTCATCGTCGCCGTGGTCGACCGCTGGAACACCGCCACGCGGCAGATCCTGCGGCCCATCGCCGAGCGGGAGGGCGCCGTCGCCTACGTCCGCGCCCGCCTGGAGACCGGCGAGGGCGACCCCGCACTCGTCCGCCTCCGCATCGCCCTGCTGAGTGCCGCGTCGAACCCCGGGCACGCCGCCGCCGGGTGGTTCCGCAAGCAGTACGCACGGTCGTTCGAGGACCTCACGCTGACCCTCGCCCGCGACGTCGTGATGGGGCGTGAGGCCCGCGGGACCGCACCCCGCCATGGTGCCGAGCAGCTGCTCGCGCTGTACGAGGGCCTGCAGCTCCAGTCCCTGCTCCGCGACGACGTCGACCTGCTCGGTGGGTACGACCGCGCGGTGGCGCGGATGCGCGTGGGCTGGGCGAGCGGCCCGGTCGCGCTGCCGGCCCGCTAGCAGCAGGACCGGGACCAGCCCGACGGGAGGCTCGGCGCGGCACGCGTGCGCTCGCGCGGCTTCCTGGGATGGTCGGGTCATGGAGTACACGGACTACGACACCCGGCTGGCGGCGTACGGCGTGGTCACGCACGAGGGCCGGGTGCTGCTGGCGATGCAGCGCTTCCCCGAAGCCGGGACCTGGGCGCTGCCCGGCGGCGGGGTCGAGTACGACGAAGGGGTCGAACAGGCCGTCGTCCGCGAGTTCATGGAGGAGACCGGGTACGAGGTCGCCGTCGGGGGACTGCTCGGCGTGCGGCACCACCTGGTGCCCGCGGAGCGACGGATGCACGAGAACGGTCGGCCGATGAAGGCCGTGCAGGTCGTGTTCCGCGTGCGCATCACCGGCGGAGCCCTGCGGGACGAGGCCGATGGCTCCACCGAGCGGGCGGACTGGATCCCGATCGCGGAGTTGCCGCACCACCGGCACGGCCTGGTCGTGCCGATCGCGCTCGGGTGGGCGGGCGCGCTCAGCTGAGCAGGGCCCTACCGCCCGAAGTCGGCAGCGGGGCCTCGACCTGCCAGCCGAGTTCGCGCAGACCTGCCGCGACGTCGATCGGATGATCGTGAGCCAGGAGCCTCGCTTGCATCGACTGCCATCGGGCTCGGCCCTCGGCGACCGCAGTGCGCCACCCGGGTCGGGCATCGAATCCGCACTCCTCCACGAGGAACAGGAGGAAGTCCTCGAGTGAGGGGCGGAATTGGGGCCCGCCGACGAGGTAGTGCACCGAGGAGATCCGCGATGGTTCACGTCGCCCTCGACCTGTGGCCGCCGACGTGGCGAGCAGGTCCGTGAAGGCCCCGCGCTCAGCGTGCACGTGCCAGTGCGCGACCGGTGCCCGGGTGACAGCGCGGTCGTACTCGAGGCGGACGAGCGGGTCGCGGTCAGTGTCGGCGGCGAGGCGGAACTGCGACGTCTCGGTGACGAGCCGCCCGGTCCTCGACTCGACCGAGAGTGAGAACCGTACGACGGCCGTGGCCGCGGTCTGTCCCGCGATGAACAGCGGGATCGGCGCCAGCTCGCCCGAGGCATCGACCGGGCGGATGAGGATCCCGCCGCCCTTGCGGTGCTCGACGAAACGGATGCCGTGATCGGGCAGGACGCCGTCAACGACCAGCTGGAGGTCACGGACGACCCCGCTGGCTCTCGCTGCGAGGACCCGTCTCACAGGTCGTCGCCGAGCACGAACTCGATCCCGTCGAGTTCGTTCTCCGCCTGCCACTCGTCCCCGTGGAGGTCCCGGTGCTCGAGCACGGGCGCGAATCCTCGTTCGTCCAGACCCCACTGCCGGAGGATCTCGGTGCGACGGGCTCTGAGTGCGTCCGCTCGAGGACGTTCGATGGTGATGCTCGGCATGCTCCGCTCCTTCTCTGCTCGTGCGGAGACGGTAGTACGGGGAAGGACCACCCCTCAAGCGATTCGTACACGGTATTTCAGCGCGGTCGTCACTCCGCGATGACGCTGAAGACGTTGCCGGAGGGGTCGGTGAACCAGGCGATGAGCGGGCCGCCCCTGCGGTTGACGCCCTTCGCGTCGGTCATGCCCTCGTACTGCAGGAACGTCACGCCCTTCGCGGTGAGTTCGTCGACCGCGGCGTCGACGTCGGGCACGGGGAAGTTCAGGACGGTGAAGGCCGCGGGCTCGTGCGCCGGGCCCTTCGGGTAGGCCAGCACCCATCGGCCGCCGCCGAGTTGGAGCGCGAGCATGCCGTGGTCCTCGGTGACCTCGAGCCCGAGGACGTCCTCGTAGAACGCCTTCGCCTCGGCCGGGTCCCGGACGGAGAACCCGCTGAACGCCTTCGTCGCGTCGATCGTCATGCCGTCAGTGAACTCCTCTGGGAGGATGAGGGCGTGCGCACGGAGGGAACGGTCGACGACGCCGTCCGACGCGCGGTCGAGCTGGCGGCGGGTGGCGAGCGGGTCGTGCTCGGGATCGCGGGAGCCCCCGGTGCGGGCAAGTCGACCCTGGCCCGACGCGTGGTCGTCGCCGTCGACGAGCACCTCGGCGCCGGCACCGCCGTGCAGGTCCCCATGGACGGCTTCCACCTGTCGAACGCCGCACTCGACCGCCTCGGACGGCACGACCGCAAGGGCGCGATCGACACCTTCGACGCCGACGGGTACGTCGCCCTGGTCCGCCGGCTGGTCGACGGTTCCGAACCCGTCGTGTGGGCGCCGGACTTCGACCGCCGCGTCGACGAGCCCGTCGCCGGCAGCATCGCCGTGCCCCAGGCAGCCCGCCTCGTGGTGTCGGAGGGCAACTACCTGCTCGACGACTCGACCCCTTGGGACGCCCTCGCCGACCTGTTCACCGAGACCTGGTTCTGCACGGTCGACGACGACGTCCGCGTCGACCGCCTCGTCGGTCGGCACATGCGGCACGGCCGCGACCACGAGGCAGCCCGCACCTGGGCGGTGGAGGTCGACGGCGTGAACGCCGCACGGGTCGCTGCCACGGTGAGCCGAGCCTCCCGGATCGTCCGGACCTGACCACCCGCGGGTCGCGACCCGCGCCACACGACAGGAGCCCACCATGACCATCGCCATCACCGGTGCGACCGGCAACATCGGCGGCGCGGTCGCCCGCGCGCTCGCCGCGGACGGCGTGCCGTTCCGCATGGTCGTGCGCGACGCAGCCCGTGCGCCGGAGCTGCCGGGCACCGAGGTGCGCACCGCGACGTTCGCGGACGCCGAGGCGTCGCGAGCCGCGCTGGACGGCGTCGACCTGCTGCTCATGGTGTCCGGAGCGGAGGCTCGGGACCGGTTGCAGCAGCACCGCACCTTCGTCGAGGCGGCTGCGTCGGCAGGCGTCCGGCACGTCGTCTACACGTCCTTCATGGGCGCCGCGGAGGACGCGACCTTCACGCTCGGGCGCGACCACTGGGCGACGGAGCAGGCGATCCGCGCGACCGACATGGGGCACACGTTCCTGCGGGACAGCTTCTACCTGGACTTCGTCGAGGACCTGGTCGGCGAGGACGGCGTGATCCGTGGCCCGGCGGGTGACGGCGCGATGGCAGCGGTCGCGCGGGCGGACGTGGCGCGGGTGGCGACGGCCGTGCTCCGGGACCCGGCGGCGCACCTCGACCGGACGTACGACCTGACCGGGCCGGCGGCGATCACGCTCGCGGAGGCGGCCTCGGTCGTGAGCGCGGAACGTGGTCGTGCCGTGCGGTACCAGCCGGAGACGGTGGAGGAGGCCTATGCCTCGCGGGCGCGGTGGAACCCCGAGCCGTGGCAGGCGGACGCATGGGTGAGCACGTACACGGCGATCGCGGAGGGGGCGCTCGCGCGGGTCACGGGTGACGTCGAGCGGGTGACGGGTCGGGCGCCGATGTCGTTGCGGGACGTGTTGCGCGCGGGCTGAGGTCCGCGCGGCTCAGGGCACCCGGCGCGCGGCCAAGGTGCCGACGACACCGAGGACCAGCACCGCCACGAGCACGACGAGCAGCGGCGCCGTCCAGTCCCCGGTCGCGCCGTGGAGCGCCCCGGCGACGATCGGCCCCGCGGAGCCGAGCAGGTACCCGCCGCCCTGCACGAACGCGGACATCCGGCGGGCGTCGTCGTCGTTCGAGACGAGCCGCACGATGATGATGAAGATCACCGTGATGCCGCCGCCCTGGGCCGCACCGCCGAGGATCGACCACAGCAACCAGAGCTGCGGCGCGAACAGCAGCCCGAGGGGCATCGCGAGCCACAGGGTCCCGACGAGGGACAGGATCGCGCGGGGTCGCCAGCGCGCCGCGAGGACCGGGACGCCGAGCGCCCCGACCACCGCGAGGATCTGGAACACGGACGAGCTCGCCCCGGACGACGCCTTCGAGAAGCCGATCTCGTCGTGCAGCAGCGTCGGGATCCAGGCGGTCAGGGCGTAGTACGAGAAGGCCTGCCCACCGAAGGCGAACGTCAGCCCGATCGTCACCCAGCGGGTCGGGCGGACGACGGAGACCCGAGTCGGCCCGGTCGCGGTGCGGACCGCGCCGGTGTCGAGCACCTGGTCGATCGGCCCGGTGACCGGCAGCGGTTCGGCGACCGCACCCGACCGTGGGCCGAGCCAGGCAGCACGCGCACCGACGGTGTACGTCCAGGCGAGGCCGGCGATCAGCGCGAACACACCCCACAGGGCGATGGCCACCGGCCAGCCCCACAGGTCGGCGATCGGGGCGGTGCCGAGCGAGGTCGTCATCGACCCCACGTTGAGCGCCGACGTGTAGACGCCGGTGACGATCCCCACGCGTTCCGGCGAGGTGTCGCGGCGGATGACCACCGGGACGACGACGTTGCCGATCGTGATGCCGATGCCGATCACCGCGGTGCCGATGAGCAGTGCGGCGGCACTCGGCAGCGACCGGATCACGGTGCCGATGAGCACGACGACGAGCGACAGCGACACCGCCCGCTCCGGGGTGGCCTTCGCGATCACCCAGCTGGCCAGCGGTGTCGCGAGGGCGAAGCAGAGCACGGGGATCGTCGTCAGCAGCCCTGCGACGGTGGTGGTGAGCCCGAGGTCCATCCGGACGTCCCCGATGACGGGTGCCGGCGCGACGATCGGCCCGCGGAAGTTCAGCGCGACCAGGACGATCGCGACCGGCAGGACCCAGCCCGCGCGGCGGACCAGCTCGCCCCGGGTGCTCACGCCCGGCCGGCGAGGTCGGCCGCGGACGTCCCGGAAGCGTCCGAGCCGGCCGCGTCGGACCCGGGAACGTCCGACCCCGGCAGCAGGATCGGCAGCAGGTCGAGCGGGGTGGCGGCGGTCGCGATGGTGTCGACGGCTTCGGCGGGGGAGCCGTAGCCCCACTCGGCGAAGACCACGGGCACGCCGTGGACCGCTGCGCCCTCGACGTCGTGCAGCCGGTCGCCGATCAGCACCGGGCGGCTGATGTCGAACCCGCGGGCGTCGAGGCGCTTGAGCGCTTCCTCGACCACGTCGGCCTTCGAGGACCGGTCCTCGTCGTCACTCGCCCCGGTGATCACGTCGATGTCCCCGACGAGTCCGTAGTGGTCGAGGATGTACGTCGCCGGGGTCTCGGGCTTGCTCGTCGCGGTCGAGATCGGCAGGCCCGCCTGGTGCAGGGTGCGGAGGACGACGTCAATGCCCTCGAACATCCGGGAGTCGAGCGCCCCGTGCGAGAAGTAGTGCTCGCGGTACACGGCGAGGGTGCGGTCGGCGAGCTCGTCGTCCATGCCCATCGCGATGTGGAAGGTGTCGAGGATCGGCGGACCGACGAACGACATCATCGTCGCGCGGTCGGGGACGGGCACACCGACCCGGCGGAACGTGTACGTCAGGCTGTCGAGGATGCCCGGCGCCGAGTCGCTGATGGTGCCGTCGAGGTCGAAGAGGATGGCGGTGAACGGGCTGGTCATGTCAGGACCAGCCTAACCGGGGCCGTGGAGGCGACCGTCAGCGGGCGGGACGGGCGCTGCGGACGCGGGCCGAGCCTCCTGGCCGGTGGGTGTTCCTTCCCATCACGGCCGCGTTGGCAGGCGGGATCGCGCGTTGCGGGTCCGAAGGAACGACTCGCTACGCGCGATTCGACTCGCCGAGCGCGGAAGGACCCGCCACGCGCGCGACGACCCGCCACCCGCGCGACCCACCCCCTCAGAACAGGCGGGTGTGCCCACCCTCGATGCCGCGCATCGCGTCGTAGTCGAGCACCAGCACGCGGATGCCGCGGTCCTCGGCGAGCGTGCGGGCCTGCGGCGCCACCGTCTGCGCCGCCAGCACACCCTGCACCGGACGGAGCATCGGGTCGCGGTTCATCAGCTCGAGGTAGCGCGTGAGCTGCTCGACCGCGTCGATGTTGGCGTTCCGTTTCATCTCCACGGCCACGCTCGCTCCCGCGTCGTCCCGCGCCAGGATGTCGACCGGGCCGATGGCGGTCATGTACTCGCGACGGACCAGCGTGTGCCCGTCGCCGAGGAGCTCGATCTGCTCGGACAGGAGCTGCTGCAGGTGGGCCTCGACCCCGTCCTTGACCAGTCCAGGGTCGACGCCGAGGTCGTGGGTCTGGTCCGCGATGACCTCGTGGATGCTGACGACGAGCTTGTCCTGGGTCTTCTTCTGCGTGACCGTCCAGACCTGCTCGATGCCGGCCGAGGCCTGGTCCTCCGAGGGCTCGCCGATCTCGATCGAGCACGGCGGGCTCATCCAGTTCAGCGGCTTGTAGCTGCCGCCGTCGGAGTGGACGAGCAGCGAGCCGTCCGCCTTGAGCATGAGGAGCCGGGTCGCGAGGGGCAGGTGAGCCGCGAGGCGACCGGCGTAGTCGACGGAGCAACGGGCGATGACGAGACGCACCCGGGAAGCCTAACGGCCGTCGCGTCGCGCTCCGGTCACGTCGGCGGGTCGGGACGCGTCGGTCGCGTCGGCCCCGGTGGTTGCGTTCGTCCCGTCGGTCGCGTTCGTCCCGTCGGGTCCGGCCGGGAGGCTCGGGCCGGCCCCGGTGGTCCCGGTCGCCTCGGGCGTCCGCTCGTGGGCAGCACCGGACGCGAGACCAGCCGCGATGATGAACACGAACACGATGAGCAGGCCGTTGAGCAGCCCGAAGTGCTCGCCGACGAAGCCGATGATCGGCGGGCCGGCGAGGAACGCGACGTAGCCGATGGTGGCCACGGCGCTGACGCGGGCGGCTGCCGTGCGGGGGTCGTCCGCGGCGGCGGACATGCCCATGGGGAAGCCGAGCGACGCCCCGAGGCCCCAGAGGACCACGCCGACGATCGCCAGCGGCACGCTCGGCACGAAGATCAGCATGCCGAGGCCCACGACGGCCACGGCCGCGCTCGCACGGAGCACGGGGACGCGGCCGAACCGGTCGATGAGCGGGCTGCCGGCGACGCGGCCGATGGTCATGGCGGCGAGGAACACCGTGAGCACGGCCGAGCCCTCGTCGTTCTCGAGCCCGTGGCCGTCGATCACGGCGAGGGGCAGCCAGTCGTTCGCGGAGCCCTCGGCCAGGGCCATGCCGAGCACGATCACGCCGATGAGCAGCGTCGACGGCTGGCGCCAGACGGCCCAGCGCGAGACGGGGAGCGGCACGGGGCTGGTGTCGGTGGCCTCGGCCTCGATGACCCGCTCGTCGCCGAACCAGCGCACGACGGTGACCATCGCCAGGCTCGTGACGATCCCCAGGACGATGAAGTGCAGCGCGACGGGGACCTCGAGCCGCTCGGCCAGGGCACCGAGGCCGGCGCCGGCGAGCGTGCCGAGGCTGAACGCGGCGTGGAAGAGCGGCATGATCGTGCGGCCGCCGAGCCGTTCGGCCGTGGCGCCCGTCACGTTCATCGAGACGTCGCACAGCCCGTTGCCGAAGCCGAACGCGATGAGGCTGATCCAGATGGCGGCGAAGCCCCAGCCGAGGCTGACCGAGATGCCGGCCATCACCAGGCCGAGCGCCAGACAGACGGCAGCGATCTGCACGCCGCGCTTGGCCCCGAGGCGCCCGACGATGTGGCCCGCGAACGTCAGACCGGCGATCGACCCGACGCTCATCCCGACGACGAGCAGTCCCATCGTCAGGGTGCTGGCGCTGAGCTCGTCGCGCACGCTGGGGATGCGTCCGAGCCAGGTGGCGATGTCGAGCCCCGAGAGCGTGAACACGACGAACACGGCGTTGCGCCACGCTCGGGTGCTCGGTGCGGTCGTGGTGGCAGACGCCGTCGTCATGGTGCTTCCGATCGAATCGATTCGAGTGTGGTTCTCCGATACGCTAACCGGCGATGGACGACACGGCAACACACGGCGGCGCGTCGGGGACTCCCCGCGCGGTCGGCATCGTCCCCGCGGTCACGCGGGCGGCCCGGCCGACGCTCGTCGCCGTCGCCCGGGCAGCCGGGGTGGCGCCGTCCACCGCGTCCCTGGCCTTCAGCGGCACCGGACCGGTGTCCGAGGAGACCCGCGCCCGGGTCCTCGCCGCGGCGGCCGAGCTCGGCTACGACGGCCCCGACCCGCGCGCCCGGTCGCTGCGCCGCGGCCGGTCCGGGGTCATCGGCGTCGTGATGGACGAGCGCCTGAGTGACGCCTTCCGCGACCCGGTCAACGTCCTGACGCTCGACGGCATCGCCGAGGTCGCCGGCGAGGCCGGGGCCTCCCTGTTGCTGGTCCGCAGCCCGCTCGACGACGAGCGCGGTGCCGGACCCCTGGTCGACGCCCCGATGGACGCCGTCGTGCTCGTCGGGTGCAACGTGCGGGTCGACCCCGCGGTCGCCGTGCTCCGTCGCCGCGGGATCCCCGTCGTCGCGATCGAGGCCGACGACATCGAGGGCGCCGTCCCGATCAAGCTCGACAACCGCGAGGGCTCCGCGCGTGCTGCCGAGTACCTCCGCGACCTCGGCCACGCCGCCGTGACGGTCGTCGCGCTGCCCCTCGACGCCTCGCACCACCGCGGGCCGATCAGCCCGGAGCGCTTCGCCGCCGGCGCTGCCTTCACCACCATGGAGCGGCTCCGTGGCGTGTGGGACGTGTTCCCCGACGCCGTCGCGATCGAGGCCGGCGGCAGTTCGGTGGAGGAGGGCCGGATCGCCGGTGCCGCCCTCTTCGCGGTCGACGGCAGTCGTCCGACCGCGGTGGTGGCGCAGAGCGACCTGCTCGCCGTCGGGGTGATCTCGGCAGCGCTCGAGGCCGGGCTCCGCGTGCCGGAGGACGTCAGCGTCGTGGGCTTCGACGGCATCCAGGTCGACGACAGCCTGTTCCACCGCTCCCCGATCCGGCAGCTCACGACGCTCGTGCAGCCCTTCGTGCAGAAGGGCCAGGCAGCGGCGCGGGCGGCCCTGGCGATGCTCGAGGGCGAGTCGCCCGAGGGTGCCGCGTTCCGCTCCGAGCTCCGGGTCGGCGACACGACGGCGGCCCCGCGAGGTTGAGGCCTGGCGCGGTCGCGTCCCGCACGGCACCGTGCCGGCCCGCGCCAGCGCCAGCGCCAGCGCCAGCGCCTGCGCCTGCGCCTGCGCCTGCGCCAGCGCCTGAGCCTGAGCCTGCGCCTGCGCCTGCGCCGCGCCGCGCCGCGGTCGCACCGTGCGCGGTCCCTCGGCTGGTGCGAGGTTGCACACCCCGTGCGACCCGCCGACCTCGCACCGAGTGGCCATCCCCGCACCACACGCCCGCACGCCGCCGCGCCCCGCCGCGCCCGCCCCCGCCTACCGCGCCATCGCGACGGCGATCCACCCCGGTCGGTGCGCCCGTACGCCGAGCGTCACCGCGCGCACCCCGATGTAGCCGAACGCGAAGACGGCCCACAGCGAGGCGAGCCCGTCCCCGACGAACCACAGCAGCGGCAGGTACACGACGAGGTTCGCCGCTCCCGCGACCGCCAGGTAGCGGGCGTCCCCGGCCCCGATGAGCACCCCGTCGAGCACGAACACGTACCCGGCGACCGGCATCCCCGCCGCGATGAGCACGAGCACGAGCGGCAGCGCTCCCCGCACCGCCGCCGAGTCCGAGAACACCGGCCCGAGCACCCCGCTGACGGCGAGCGTGAGCAGCCCGAGCAGCACCCCGCCGCCGATGCCGAGCACCACGAGCCGGGTCGTCACGAGCCGGACCCGGTCCGCGTCCCGGGCACCGAGCGCGTGCCCGACCAGCGCCTGCCCCGCGATCGCCAGCGCGTCGAGTGCGAAGGCCAGGGTGCTGAACACCGTCAGGCCGACCTGGGTCGTCGCGAGCCCGACCGTCCCGAGCCCGGCGGCCACCCCGACGGTCGCGAGCATCGCCACGCGCAGCGACGCCGTCCGCAGGAACAGCCAGGCGCCCGACCGCAGTGCCCGCACCACGCCGGAGGCACCGGGACGCAGGGGAGCGCCCACACGACGAGCGGCCCGCACGGCGATCACCACGTACACCGCGGCCATCGCCCACTGCACGAGCACGGTGCCGGCCGCCGAGCCCGCGACGCCCCACCCGAGCCCGTAGATGAGCAGGGCGTTGAGCAGCCCGTTCGCGACGAACCCGACCGACGCGACGACGAGTGGCGTCCTGGTGTCCTGCAGCCCGCGGAGCAGCCCGGTCGACGCCGTCACGACCAGGATCCCGGGCAGCCCGATCAGCGACACGAGGAGGTACGCGGTGGCTGCGCTGGACACCTCGGCCGAGGCGCCGAACACCGACACGAGCGGTCCGGCGAGCGGCCAGCCGACCAGGGCCAGCACGACGCCGAGCACGAGCGCGAGCCACATGCCGTCGATGCCCGCGTGCACGGCACCGCGACGGTCACCGCCGCCCAGCGCCCGGGCGACCGCCGGCGTCGTCGAGTACGCCAGGAACACCAGCAGCCCGGTCACGGTCTGCAGCACGGCACTCGCGAGCCCGACGGCCGCGAGCGGGGTCGCCCCGAGGTGCCCGACGAGCGCCGTGTCCGTCAGCAGGAACAACGGCTCGACGACGAGGGCACCGAGTGCGGGCAGCGCCAGCCGGACGATGTCACGGTCGACGGCACGGCGGGACGAGGGCACCAGGACATCATGCCGCCGACTAGCCTCGTGCCGTGGACGTCCTCGCGCTCGTGCCCGGTGCCGTGGGCCTGGCGCTCAGTCCCCTCACCGTCGCCTCGGTCGTCTTCCTGCTCGGACACCGCCGCGGGTACGGCTCCGCCGTGGCGTGTGCGACCGGCTGGATCACCACGATCGCCGTCGCGCTCGTGGTCGCGGTGCTCGTCGGTGAACGGCTGCCGGCACGGACCGGCGCTGGCGGGATACCCGTCGAGGCGCTCGTCGCCCTCGGTGCTGGCGTCGTGCTGCTCGCGCTCGCCGTCTGGCAGTGGGCGGTCCGACGGCTGCCAGACGGGTCACCAGCCAGTTCCCGCTGGTCCGCGGCGATGGAGTCGATCGGTCCGGTCCGTGCGTTCGGCGTCGGCGTCCTCTGGTTCGTCTCCAGTCCCAAGGCGCTCGTCCTGGCGCTCGGTGCCGGCTTGGCCTTCGGCGACGCCGATCCCGCTGCAGGCGAGACGGTCATCGCCGGCGCGCTCTTCGTGCTGGTCGGCGGATCGACGGCGTTCCTGCCGATCGTCCTTGCCGTCACCCTCGGCGACCGTGCCCGACGCGCGCTCACTGCGATGCGCAGCTGGATCGCCCGCTGGGGCTCCGTGTTCCTGGTGGTCGTGCTGGTGCTGCTCGCGGTCGTCCAGCTCGTGACGGGCGCGGTGGGCCTGCTCGCCTGACGCGACGGGTCGCGTCGGACCGGACGGGAGGCCGTGGTGCGGCCGTGCGCGCAGCCCGCGCCGGCGGGGCGGTCGCGACCAGGGCCTCCAGTCCGACGGCCCTCAGCGTCGGTCGACGCGCGGCTCCGCCGGGACCGCACCGGTGGCGGCGTGTGCGGACTCGGAGGCCTCGGGCTCGGCCGGGTCGGTACCCCGCGCGCGACCGATGGAGTCCATCAGGTGGTAGACGACGATCGCCGCGACGGTGCCGACGATGATGCCGCCGAAGCTCGCCTGCCCGAACGAGAACGTGAAGTCGGCGATGCCGATGATGAGCGCGATGCCCGCGGTGAGCTGGTTCTTCGGCTTCGCGAAGTCGACGCGGTTCTCCACCCAGATCCGGATGCCGATGACGCCGATCAGGCCGTAGAGCGCCGTCGTCGCCCCACCGAGCACGCCCGCGGGGACCGACGAGATGACCGCGCCGATCTTCGGGGACAGCCCGAGCAGGACGGCAGCGATCGCGGCGACCCAGTACGCGGCCGTGGAGAAGACGCGGGTGGCGGCCATCACGCCGATGTTCTCGCCGTAGGTCGTCGTCGCGGAGCCACCACCGATGCCGGCCAGGACCGTCGAGATCCCGTCGGCGAACAGCGCCCGGCCGGTCAGCGGCGTGAGGTCACGACCGGTGAGCTGGCCGACGCCCTTGACGTGCCCGACGTTCTCGGCGACGAGGGCCAGGACGACGGGCACGAAGGCCAGGTAGATCGGCAGCTGCGCGGGGTCGAACGCGGGGGCCGTGAAGGTCGGCAGGCCGATCCAGGGGACGTCGGCGACGCCGGAGAAGTCGACCTGGCCGCCGATCAGGGCGGCCACGTAGCCGATCACGACGCCGATGACGATGGACAGGCGTCCGATCAGCCCCTTGAAGAGGACGGTGACCAGGATGATCGCGAGCAGGGTGATGAGCGCGATGACGGGCGACTTCGTGAAGTTGTCGCGCGCAGCCGGCGCCAGGTTGAAGCCGATGAGGGCGACGATCGCGCCGGAGACGATCGGCGGCATCAGGCGGTCGATCCAGCCGGCACCGGCCAGGTGGACGACGAGGCCGACGACCGCGAGCAGCGCACCGACCACGATGATGCCGGACAGCGCGAGCGGGATGCCGCCGATCTTCGTCGCGGCGCCGATCGGGGCGATGAAGGCGAACGAGGACCCGAGGTAGCTCGGCAGGCGGTTGCCGGTGACGAGCAGGAACATGATCGTGCCGATGCCGCTGAAGAGCAGCGTCGTGGACGGCGGGAACCCCGTCAGCAGGGGCACCAGGAAGGTCGCGCCGAACATCGCCACGACGTGCTGCACGCCCAGCCCGATCGTCCGCGGCCAGGTGAGGCGCTCGTCCGGCGCCACGATCGTCGTCGCGGAGACGGTCGCACCGTCACCGTGCAGCTTCCACGGAAGTCCCATGCGATGACCGTACCGGCACGGCGGCCCTCGGCGGAGGGGGGATGGACGAGCTGTGCGTCCCTGGATACGGTATGTGCAACATCAGTGAGGAGCCACCATGCCCGCGTCCACCAGCACCGTCGCCGGTCTCGGCGTCTGCACCGCCCTCGCCGTCACCCTCGTGGTCACACCCGCCGGGCCGGCGACCGCAGCTGCCCCCGGTCACGCCGGGCCGCCCGAGCAGGTCGCTGCCGCTGCTGCTGCTCCCGCCACCGCGGCCAGCGATCTGCCCCGGGACACGGCCTTCACCGCCGCCGTCACCTCCATCGACCACGGACTGGGCGTGGTGCGCTTGTCCGGGACAGCTCCCGCCGGGTCGTCCGTCGAGATCGGCGCAGACGTCGTCGCTCCGGTGAGCGCCGAGGCAGGGACGGACGGCCAGTGGACGGCCACCGTGCACTGCCGGTCCGGCGAGCGGGTGCTCACGGTGACCTCGGCGGCGACCGGTGAGGTCGTCGAGCTCCCCGTCGACCTGCTGGTCCTGACACCGCCCGGGATGATCGCGACCGTCGACGGCATCGCGCGGACGATCGCGCTCGAGGGGACCGGGTACCCGCGAGCCCACTTCGTGATCGAGGACGACGGCGTCGTGGTGGGGGAGACCGACGCGGACGACACCGGCGCGTGGGCGGTCACGCTCCGCGACCTCGCGTTCGGTCGACACCACATCGCCGCGTGGCAGTACTTCGACGGCACGCACAACGGCGGCGTCGACGAGGTCTACACCGTGTCCGGCAACGCGGTCGTCGCCGAGACCTCGGCGTCCCGGCAAACCGAACGCATCGTCCTGTCAGGGCGCGCCGCCGCGGGGACCATCCTGACCTTCGCCGACCGGAACGGCCCCGTCGCCGGCCCCGACGGGCACCCGCTCACGGTCGCGGTGGACGCCAGCACCGCGTGGACCGCGACGCTGCCGATCCCGGCGGACGCCCGGTTCGAGACCGTCACGGTGACCACCAGGGACGGCGACGTCGAGCTCGGCACGACCGACGCGCACGTGACGGTCCCGCTGCGGCTGACCGCGACCGCCGAGGAGCGCGCCGACGGGACGGTCCGGCTCGCGGGCACCGGCGAGATCGGTGGTGAGGTCGTGCTCGAGGACGAGACCGGCGAGCCGGTGACGGGGACGTCGGGTGCTCCGGTCTCGACCACGATCGGCCGGTCGTGGTCGATCGTCATGCCGCGTCGAGCGCTCCCGGCCACCGGGGTCGTCGCACAGCAGCGGGTGGACGGCGTCGACCAGGGCACCGTCCGACTCGCACTGTCGGCGCTGCCGGGCGGACCGGAGCAGCCGGAGCAGCCGGGGCCCGCAGGCCCGGGCGACGCGGGCGGACCGGGGTCGGCGGGCGGGCCAGGAGCGCCGACGGCCACGGACCGTGCCGGCGGCCACGACGGGGCGGCTGCCACCACCACCGGCGCCGTGGCCAGGAGCGGGCCGAGGGCGCTCGCGTTCACGGGCGCCGAGATCGGGTCGGCCGCGACGGCCTCCGCTGCGCTCCTGCTCGCCGGCGGCGCGGTGCTCCTCACCGGCGCGGTGCGTCGCCGTCGCCGTGGCGTGACGAGCGACTAGCGCCCCTCGGACGACGGGGTGGTCCGGAGGCGCCCGGTGACTATCGTGGAGCGCATGACCGACGTCGCAGGCACCACCGGAATCCACACCGACGAACTCGACCCTGACGTGTCCCCGAAGGACGACCTCTACCGGCACGTCAACGGGAAGTGGATCGCGGCGACGCCGATCCCCGACGACAAGGCGCGGTACGGCTCGTTCACGGTGCTGGCCGAGGCTGCAGAGGCCGCCGTGCGCACCATCGTCGAGCGCTCGCAGCTGGCTCCGGAGGGCACCGAGGAGCGCAAGGTCGGCGACCTCTACACGGCGTTCACGAACGAGGAGGCGCTCGAGGCCCTGGGCACCGGGCCGATCGAACCGCTCCTCGCCGAGATCGCCGCGATCGAGTCCACCGCGGACGTCGTCCGGATGGTCGGTCGCTTCGAGCGACTCGGCCTGCCGAGCTTCATCCAGCTCTTCGTCGACAACGACCCGGGCGACCCGGACTCCTACGTCGTCTTCCTCGAGCAGTCCGGGCTCGGTCTGCCCGACGAGTCGTACTACCGCGAGGAGCGCTTCGCCGACATCCGCGCGAAGTACCGCGAGTTCGTCGCCGCGATGTTCCCGCTCGCCGGGTTCGAGGCCGGCGCCGAGCGCACCGAGCACGTGATCGCGCTCGAGACGGCGCTCGCCGCGACCCACTGGGACAACGTCGCCACCCGCGACAGCCAGAAGACCTACAACAAGCTCCCGTGGGCCGAGGTCGCTGCGCTCGCACCCGGCGTCGACCTGCAGCGCTGGTGGGAGGCGATCGGCGCCCCCGCCGGGGCCTTCGAGACCGTGGTCGTCCGGGAGCCCTCGTTCCTCACCGGCCTCGCCGAGCTGCTCCGCGACCAGCCGCTGACCGTCTGGAAGGACTGGCTCAGCTGGCAGGTCATCCGGGGCTCGGCGCCGTACCTGACGAGCGCGTTCTCGGCGACGAGCTTCTCGTTCTACGGCACGGCCCTCACCGGTGCGCCCAAGCAGCGCGAGCGGTGGAAGCGTGGCATCTCGCTCGTCGAGGGCGCGATGGGCGAGGCGGTCGGCCGGATCTACGTCGCCGAGCACTTCGACGAGACCTCGAAGGTCACGATGGACGACCTCGTGGCGAACCTCGTCGAGGCCTACCGCCAGAGCATCACCGCGCTCGACTGGATGACCGACGAGACCCGGGCCCGTGCGCTCGACAAGCTCAGCAAGTTCACGCCGAAGATCGGGTACCCGGTGAAGTGGCGCGACTACTCCGCGCTGCCCGTCGCGGCGGACGACCTGCTCGGCACCGTCCGCGCCGTGGCCTCGTTCCAGGTCGACCGCGAGCTCGGCAAGATCGGCACCCCGATCGACCGCGACGAGTGGTTCATGACGCCGCAGACGATCAACGCGTACTACAACCCCGGCTTCAACGAGATCGTCTTCCCGGCCGCGATCCTGCAGTTCCCGTTCTTCGACGCCTCCCGCGACGCCGCCGCCAACTACGGCGCGATCGGTGCCGTCATCGGCCACGAGATCGGCCACGGCTTCGACGACCAGGGCTCTCAGTACGACGGCGACGGTCGTCTGCAGGACTGGTGGACCGAGGCCGACCGTCAGGCGTTCGAGGAGCGCACCAAGGCCCTCATCGCGCAGTACGACGCCCTCGTCCCGACCGAGGTGCCCGACGGCCACGTCAACGGTGCGCTCACGATCGGCGAGAACATCGGCGACCTCGGCGGCCTCTCCATCGCGTGGAAGGCGTACCTGATCTCCCTCGACGGCCAGGAGCCCCCGGTGATCGACGGCCTGAGCGGAGCCGAGCGGTTCTTCCTGAGCTGGGCACAGGCCTGGCAGATGGCGATCCGACCGGAGGAGGCCGCCCGCCTGCTGTCGATCGACCCGCACTCGCCGACCGAGTTCCGCTGCAACCAGGTGGTCAAGAACATCGACGTGTTCTACGACACCTTCGGCGTGACGGAGCAGGACGCGATGTACCTCGACCCCGCCGAGCGCGTCGCCATCTGGTGATGGTCGAGCCCGACGCGGCGCCGTCGTCGCGGCGCCGTCGCCACGACGGTCGCTCCGGCGCGGGGACCCGCGCCAGGGGACGGCACCGTGGCGGCGTCGAGGACCGATTCGTCGCGACGGTCGACGCGCTGGGCTCCCTGGCCCACGACGGCGCCGGGGTCAGCGCGTCGGTCATCGACACGTCGACCGGCCGGGCGTTGCTGGCGGTGGACGACCGGCTCGTGCAGCCCGTCGGCAGCCTCGGGCGGGTGCTGCTCCTGACCGAGGTCGCGGCACGGCTCGAGGACGGCCGGCTGCACGGCGACCGGCTGCAGCGGATGGCCCGGGACACCGCGACCGGGCCCGGCCTGTGGCAGTTCCTGCAGGAGCCCACCATGCAGGTCCCCGACCTGGCGACCCTCGTCGCGGCGACCGCCGACGCCTGGGCGACGAACGCCCTGCTCTCGCTGGTCGGGATCGACGCCGTCCGCGAGCGTGCCGAGGCACTCGGCGTCGAGCGCTCGGCGTTCATCGACCGGGTCCGGGACCGTCGTGGTCCCGACGACGCCCCCGACATCGCCGTCGCCGCCTCGGGTGAGCTCAGCTGGCTGATGCGCGGGCTCGCCCTCGGCGAGGTCGTCGACGAGGGGGTCTCGAACCGGGTCCTCGGGTGGTTGTCCCTCGCGGCCGACCTGTCACTCGTCGCCGGGGCCTTCGGTCTCGATCCGCTGGCGCACCGCGCACTGGACCACGGCCTCCAGGCGGTGTCCGTCACCGGTGTCGGACGCGGGGTCCGTGCCGAGGCCGGGGTCCTGCGGGGCCCGGGTTCCTCGGTGAGCTACGCGGTGACGGTCACGTTCGCCGACGACACCCTCGACCAGCGGCTCGCCGTGGTCGAGGCCCTGCGCACGATGGGCACCGAGGTGCTCGAAGCCGTGCACGTGACCGCCACCCGCTGACCGCGACCGCCGACGCAGAACGGCCCCGACACGTCACGTGTCGGGGCCGTTCCTGACCAGCCTCAGCCGTGCTTCTTCGCGGCCTTGGTGATCTTCTTCGCGAGCTTCTTGCGTCCCTTGCGGGCGCGGGGGTCGTTCCACATCTTCCGGGCGGTCTCGCCCTTGGACTGCTTGATGACCGGGCGGTTCGACCGCGATCCGATCACGAACGCGATGAGCACGACGGCTCCGATGACGATGACGCGGTTGCGCATGGGGGTTCCCTTCGGTGGTGGGCACCGGCTGGTCAGCCGGTGACCCGTCGGACGAGGTCAGTGATGATGGGCCAGACGTCGCCGGCTCGGTCGGCAGACCCGACGGCGACGGTGACGAGCGGGTAGACGGTCACTGCGAGGGTGACCAGCACCGCGAGGACCACGGGGATCCATGCGGCCACCGTACGGCGTCGGGTGACGGCGAGGACCAGCAGGCCGAGGACCACCAGACCACCGAGGACCGTCACGAGCGTGACCCGGATGACCGGGAACGGCACCAGGCCGGCCGTCGTCGCGGTGACGCCGGCGAGGAAGCCGACGAGCGGCAGGAAGCCGGCGGTGAAGACGAGCAGGACGACCAGCACGCCGACGACCGTGGCGATCCAGACGCCGCGGGCGCGGGGCGGACGCTCGCGTCCGAACCGACGGCCGCTGCGTCCGGACCAGGCGGTCATGCGCGGGTGTCCTCGGTCGTGTCCGCGGTGGTGCGGGCGTCGTCGGCAGCGGCGCGGGCCGCGTCAGCGGCGTCGCCGGCGCGCTCGGCACCGGCGTCGACGGACGCCGTCGCCTGGTCTGCCTCGGCCTCGACGACGTCGTGCAGCTGGTCGGCGGCGCTCGCGGCGGCGTCCCGGGCGGCGTCGGCGGCGTCGGCGGCCTTGTCGGCCACGTCGGACGCCGCGTCGGCGGTGCGGTCGCGGGCGGTGTCGACCGCGTCGGCGGTGGCGTCGACCGCGTCGGCGGTGCGGTCGCCGGCGGTGTCCGCAGCGTCCTCGACGGCGTCACGGGCGTGGCGGGCGGTCTGCTTGGCCGAGTCGGCGGCAGCGGCGGCGGTCTCGGAGGCGCGCTCGAGCGCCTCGGTGCCGGCCGTGCGGGCACGGTCCGCGGTGTCCCGGACGCGGTCGGACACGTCCGACGCGGTCGCACGCGCCTGGTCGGCAGCGTCGGCGGACGCTGCACGCACCGACGACGCAGCGTCGGCGGACGCCTCCCGCACGGATGCCGCAGCATCGGCGGCCGTGTCACGCACCGTCGAAGCAGCGTCGGACGCGGTGGCACGCACCTGGTCGGTGGCGTCCTTGACGGCGTCGGAGGCCTTGTCGATCACGGACGGCTCGTCGTCGAACGGCCCGTGCACGTCGGTCACGTGGACCTCGACGTGGGCGGGGCGGTGCGCCGTCTGCTCGACGGCGCGGGCGACCTGCGACCGGACCTCGTCCGCGACGGCGGTGACGGGCTGGGGGTACTCGACCACGAGCGACACCCGGACGTCGAGCGCCGTGTCGGCGTCGTCGACGGTCACGCCGAGGGCGCTGCCGGCCCGGCCGAGACGGGAGCGCACCTGGTCGGCGGCTCGCTCCACCAGGCTGCCGAGGTGGTGCACACCGTCGACGCCGAGGGCGGTGACGGCCGCGGTCCTGGCGGCGATCGTCAGGGTGCTCGCGTCCTCGGGCAGTGGATCGGTGAGCGACGCGGGCAGCTCCACGTCGATGACGTGGGTGCGGGCGTGGGTGTCGTTCTGCATGGTCTCTCCTCCTCGGTCAGGGTGCGTCCGGTGCCGGACAGGCGACGACGGGGCACCCGTGGCGGGTACCCCGTCGTCGTCGGTGGTGGTGTCCTAGCGCTTGAAGACGTCCTTGACGTCCTCGCCGGTCTGCTTGACGTCAGCGGCGGCCTGGTCCTTCTTGCCCTCGGCGACCTTGGAGTCGTCGTTGGTCGCGTTGCCGAAGGCCTCCTTCGCCTTGCCGGCGATGTCCTGAGCGGCGTTCTTGATCTTGTCGTCGAGTCCCATGAGGGGTCCTTTCTCGAGGTGGGCGCGAGCCCGGTGGGGTGGAGGGTGAGCCGGGAGGCTCGGGGTGCGTCCGCCGGTCGGCGTCAGCCGACGCGGGACGGCTTGGCGAGGACCGAGCGGGTCCCGCCGGTGAGGTGGACGAGCACGGGGACCGGCCGTCCGAGGGTGCGGTCCAGGACCGCGAGGGCGTGGTCGACGGCGTCGAGGACGGCGACGGCGTCGCCACCGCGGCGCACGGCCACCTTGATCCGGGCGGCGCGCTGCCGGCGGACCAGGAAGACGTCGACCTTCGCGTTGACGACGTCCCGGACCTCACGGAGCTCGTGTTCCACGACGTCACGGACGAGCGCGACGTTGATCGTCACGGCGTCGTCTCCGGAGCGTTCCCGGACGGCGATGGACGTGCCGCCCCCGCCGCGGGTGAACACCCAGATCATGGCGAGCACGATGACGACCGCGCACGCCACGGCCACGATCCACAGCGACGCCGCGGGGACGTCGATGCTGCGGGGCAGCTCGAGGTACGGACGGACCGCGTCGCGGACCGCCGGGAGGACGCCGGCGCCGATGGTCAGACCGACCAGGACGGCGATGATCCCGAGGACGAACAGGATGATGCGGTTGAGGGTGCGGTTGCTCCTGGTCATGACAGCGTCCCCTGTTCTGCGATGCGGACCTTGACCCGACGACCGAAGCGCTCGTCGAGCTGGCCGAGGCGTTCCTTGACGGCGTCGCGCACGACGCCCTCGTCCACGGCGATGCCGGAGACCGGGACGACCCGGACCTCGGTGCTGGTGCCACGTGAGGTGGCGGTGGTGTTGCCGTCCGGGACGCCCGCTGCGGTGCCGGCGGCGTTCGCTGCCGTCGCCGCGATGATGCGGGTGTCGATGATGACCGCGCCGCGCTCGTGCGGGACGGGGGAGCGGTGCTGTCGACCGGGCTTCAGTGCCAGCACGACCAGGACGATCCCCAGCACGACGAGCACGCCGGCGATCACCTCGGCGATCGTGACGAAGGCGGCGTCCGGGCGGAGCGCCGTGTCGACGGCCGTCTGCGGGTCGGCGAGCAGGGGTGCTGCGCCGACCGCGCGGAGGACGGACTCGGTGCCGATCCAGGCGGCGACCAGGGCGAGCACCACGAGCGCGACGGACACGGCGGTGGAACGGGAGCGGTGCACGCTCCGGCGCCGGATGCGTCGCTCGACGCCGCTGGCGCCGTTGGGACTGCTGCTCATGATGGTCTCCTAGCGGACCCGGGTGTCGCGCTCGCGCACGATCCCGGTCAGTTCGATGTGGGCACTGCCGACCCGACGGCCGGTGAGCTCGCTCACGCGGTCGCGGACCTCGGAGGCCGAGGTCGTGGCGCGGCCGACGAGGTCGTCGGCCGCGGCCATCGGGCCGGTGATGTCGAGTGCCAGGGACCCTCGGTGGTCACCGAGGGACACCCGGACACGACGGGCCGGAGCACCGAGGTGTTCGGCGGCCACGGCGCGGGCGCACGAGGTCAGGGCGCGCGCCGTGATCTCGACGCGGCCCGGGACCTCCGGGCCGCCGGTCACTTGGAGCTCCGGCGTCCGGTCAGCACGTCGGTCAGGGCACCGCGGTCGATGCGTCCGGACACGAGGGCGGCCACGAGGGCGCCGACCGCGGCGAACACGACGACGAGGACGAAGCCCCAGAAGCCGAACTGCAGTGCGACGACTGCGAGGATGGCGCCGATCAGGGCGCCTGCGAGTGTGGTGCTCATGCGACGCGCGCTTCCTTCTTGTCGTCGTCCTCGTCGTCGTCACCCGGGATGAAGACGTCCTGGACGGTCACGTTGACCTCGGCGACCTCCATGCCGACGATCTGCTCGAGGGCACGGGCGACGGAGGAGCGGACGCCCTCGGCGACCTGCTGCAGCGGCACCGGGTACTCGGCGACGATGGTGATGTCAGCGGCGACCTGCTTCTCGCCGACCTCGACCTTGACGCCCTGCGAGAGGTCGCGCTGGCCGATGGCGTCACGGAGTGCGCCGATGGCACGGGCTGCGCCGCCGCCGAGTCCGTGCACGCCGTTGACCTCGCGGGCGGCGATGCCGGCGACCTTCGAGACGACGGTGTCGTCGATGACGGTCTTGCCGGTGGTGGAGCCGTTCGTGTTCGCGTGCGAGCGGGTCGCGTTCGCGGTCGTCGCAGCGGTGGTGGGGGTGGTCGTGGTGTCGGCCATGGGTGTCTCCTTCCGAGGGCCCGCCGGGTGTTCCCAGCGGTTGCTGTTCACGGATGAGACGGGCTGGGGTCGAGAGAAGTCACACGCCGATCGCGGTTCCCAGACTTCTGCCAGACAGCAGCCCGTTCGGGCCGTCCTTGTCCCCCGATCGGCGGACGGATCAGCGCTCGACGCCGTTTTCGTCCGTCGCGTTGCGTTCTGCCCGTTCGGCAGCCGCAGCCCGGACGACGCGGAGATGGGCCATCGGCGTGGTGCCGCACTCGTCCTGGAACAGCTGCTGCAGTCGACGAGGACGTACCCCGGTCGCGTCGGCGATCGTGGCGACCGTCAGGGGCTCCTCGGCGTGCTCGGCGATGAACATCAAGGCCTGTCGGACACGGGCGGAGGGCTCCCCGGTCGCGAGCTGCGGGCCCCGTGCTGCCGTGAGTGTCTCGCCGGGGCTCTCCCCGAACCGCTCCCGGTACGTCGCGGCGAACCGGCCGGCGTTCGTGAAGCCCCAGCACCGTGCGACGTCGACGACGCCGTCGTCCCCACTGCCGTGCAGGAGCTGCCGACGGACCTCGTCCAGGCGGTGGTCGCGGAGGAACCGGCTCGGGGTGACGCCGAGCGTGCGGACGAACACGTCCTGCAGGCTCCGTTCGCCGAGGCCCGCCGCGGCCGCGATCGCCCCGACGGAGGGCCGCTCGCGAGCGTGGTCCTCGATGTACCGGATCGCGTCCCGCAGGCGGTTCGCCAGCGGGACGTCGTCGTCGACGTCGCGCAGCGGGAACGTGTCGAGCACGACGACGGCCAGGCGGCGGTTCAACGCCGTGCGCATGGCCCCCTGCACGCGGTCGTCGAGGAGCGCCGGGGTGAGTTCGCGCAGCAGCCGTCGGAGTGGCTCGCGCCGGGCGACGACCTCGTCCTGCTGGGCGAACAGCAGCGGGCCGTCGGGCTGCCGGTACCCGAGCTCCCGCCCGACCATGCGGAGGAACCGGTCCGCGACGTGCACGCCGTTGTAGACCGTCTCCTCGGACTCGAACCGGTAGGCCTCGGACGCCGAGGCGATGTAGGGAGCGCCCGGTCGGACGACGCGGACCCGGTCGGCGAAGTGCATCTCGAGCGTGCCCTGGGACAGCCAGAAGACGACGTGGTCCTCCCGCGGGCCGATGACGCCCGTGCGCCGACCGCCCGTCGCGCGCATCGTCCGGAGGGACAGGTCGTCGTCGCCGACCACCGTGTACTCGTACCGGGTGCCGGGCGCGACCTGGGTCTCGGTCGCGAACTCCGACCCGCGGTACTCCGCGCTGAAGATGGCGTCGTAGTCGGTGCCGTCCTCGTCCGAGAACCGCAGTCGGCGGAATCCGTTGGACGACGTGCTCACGCGTCCATCCTCACACCCGTGCCCGGCCCGGGTCGATGACCATCATCGGGGGCCAGTGCCCCGCGGTCTGCCCGGTCCGGAGGACACTCAGGGTGCACGAGCACACTCGCCAGCACACGGCAGCGATGCCGCCCACGCACCCTGGAGGACGACCATGGCAGGCAAGCACGAGCAGATCCGCGGCGAGTCCGACCGCGCCGACGGCGTCGAACCAGCCGCAGGCGCCTTCGTCGACAGCGACATCCCCGGCGAGGCCACGCCGCGGTCCGAGGAGCCCGTCGGCGAGTTCGTCGAGAGCGACATCCCGGGCGAGGCGACGCCGACCAACACGGACACCGACGGCGAGTACGTCGATTCGGACATCCCGGGTGAGGACGCGGACGAGGACACGGCACGGGCCTCGGCCGAGGTCGGCCACTACGTCGACACCGGCACGGGCACCGACGACACCGAGAACGGCTGAGTCCGCGTCGTCAGTCGACGAGCTGCGCCTGCGTGAGCAGGCGCAGCGTCTCCACGCCCGCCGGCGGGCACCGGTCCGCGTCCGCCGAGGTGACCCACTCGACCTCGTCGACCTCTGCGGAGGCGACGGGCGAGGGGGTGTCCAGCGGGCCTCCCGGCCTGGCCAGGAAGAGCGTCATCGCGACCACCGTGCCGGGCGCCTGCCCGTGCGCCGGTTCGGTCACGACCGCGAACTCGTCGACGTCGGCCGCGGTGAACCGCAGGCCGGTCTCCTCGAGGGCCTCACGTACGACGGCCTGGACGGCCGTCTCGCCGGGTTCGACCTTGCCGCCGGGCAGGTAGAGGACGTCCCGTCCGCGCGCCCGCACCATCAGGACACGGCGTTCGCGCACCAGCAGGAGCGCGCTCACCCGCAGGACCGGTGCGTCAGCCGGGAGGCTCAGCTGGCGTCCGCAGCGTCGGTGCCGTGTGTCGGGGCGGTCCGGTCCGCCAGCGGCACGACGGGCGCGGGCACGTCCAGCTCCGCCTCGGGCTCCGGCCGGACGCCGTAGAGGGCGTCGAGCGCCTGGACGAACTCGTCGCCGCGCCCAGCGCGACCGAGCTCCCTGGCGCGGACCGACGGCCGGTGCAGCAGCACCCCGACCAGGTGCCGCAGCGCCCGCTCGGTCTGCTCCGCGGACTCCGGCGTGACGTCGCCGCGCCGGGTCGACCGCTCGATCTCGGCGTCGAGGATGTCGAACACGTGCTTCCGGAACGCCACGAGCGCCGGCGTCGTCGACTGCTCCATCGCCTGGGCGCGGAACCGGGAGACGGCGTCCTCGACCATGGCGCGGGCCTCGGACTCGGCGTTCAGCTCGGAGACCGGCGCGTGGATGCTGATCGTCTCGAGGTCGAGGAGCTCCGTGCCCTGCACCTGTGCGGCAGCGGGGTCGACGTTCCGGGGGAGTCCGAGGTCGATCACGATGCGCCGGACGCCGTCGTCGAGGTCGGCGGCGCTGATGACCGGGACCTGGCTCGAGGTGCAGGTGATGACGACGTCGCTCGACGCGATCGCCTGGCGCAGGTGGTGCGCGGCGACGAGGTCGTGCTTGGCGGCGAACCACGGGGCGCGGCCGGACGGCGAGTAGACCTGGATCCGCTCGGCGCCGCGGTCGCGCAGGGCGGCGATCGTGGTGGCGGCGTAGCTGCCCGTGCCGACGAGCAGGACGTTCGCACGGGCCCAGTCGGTCACGCGGGACGACGCGAGCTCGAGCCCGAGGCGGACGAGCGAGCGGCCGGCGGCACCGATGCGCGTGCGGGTCTTGACGCCCCGGGAGGTGTGCGCTGCCTCCTGGAACAGGCGCTCGAGGTCGGAGGTGGTGGTGCCGTTGGCGCGGGCGTCCTCGAGCGAGCGGCGGACCTGCCCGGAGATCTCGGTCTCGCCGATGACGACGGACTCGAGGCCGCTCGAGACGGCGAAGAGGTGCTGGACGACGTCCTTGCCGCCGAGCACGGACACGGACTCGAGGACCTCGGTGCCGACGAGCCCGCTGGCCTGGGCGACGGCGTCGACCGTGGCGGTCACCGCGGAGTCGCGGTCGTCGCCGGCGATGTCGAGGTAGGCCTCGAAGCGGTTGCAGGTCGCGAGGACCACGGCGCCGTCGAGGACGTCCGAGTCGGTGACCAGTCTGCTGGCCGCCGCGGGTGCGCCGATGCTCAGTCGCTCCAGGAGGTCGAAGCTGGCGTTGCGATGCGACGCCGTGAGACAGATGAGCACGTACTCGATGGTACCGCGCTCGGTGGGAGAATCGTGCGGTGACCGACGCATCCACAGCCGCACTGCCAGCCACGCACCCGCTCGCCGACGGACGGACCGCCGGATCGGCCCTGGTCCGGGCCCTGCGGGGCGACCGTCCGGAGACCCTGCCGGTGTGGTTCATGCGCCAGGCGGGCCGGTCGCTGCCCGAGTACCGCGACCTCCGCGTCGGCACGGCCATGCTCGACGCCTGCCTCGACCCGGCGATGGCGTCGGAGATCACACTGCAGCCGGTCCGTCGGCACGGGGTCGACGCCGGCATCTTCTTCAGCGACATCGTCATGCCGATCAAGCTCGCCGGCGTGGACGTCGAGATCGTCCCGGGCCGCGGACCCGTGCTCGGCTCGCCGATCCGCACGGTGGCGGACGTCGACGCGCTCGAGGCCCTCGACCCCGCCGCGCTGGCACCCATCGCCGAGGCCGTCACCCGCACCGTGGCCGAACTCGGCAGCACACCGCTCATCGGGTTCGCCGGGGCGCCGTTCACCCTCGCGGCCTACCTGGTCGAGGGCGGCCCGTCGAAGGACCACATCCGCGCCCGCACGCTCATGCACGCCGACCCGGTCACGTGGTCGCGGCTGCTGGCCTGGGCGGCCGAGGTGTCCGGCACCTTCCTCCGGGCACAGGTGCTCGCCGGCGCCTCGGCGGTCCAGCTCTTCGACTCGTGGGTGGGGTCGCTGTCGCGGGAGGACTACCTCGCCCACGTCGCACCGCACTCGGCCCAGGCCCTGTCGCACGTGTCCGACCTCGGCGTCCCGCGCATCCACTTCGGCGTCGGCAGCGGCGAGGTCCTGCGGGACATGACGACCCTCGGTGGCGACGCGGTCGCGGTCGACGCCGTCGGGGTGGACTGGCGCCTGCCGCTCGACCAGGCCGTCGAGCGGGTCGGCACCGGTGTCACCGTGCAGGGCAACATCGACCCGGCGATGCTCTCCGCCCCGTGGGAGGTCCTCGAGGCCCACGTGCGGCAGGTCGTGCGTCGTGGCGGTGCCGCTCGTGCCCACGTCGTGAACCTCGGCCACGGTGTCCCGCCGGAGACCGACCCCGCCGTGCTGACCCGGGTCGTCGAGCTCGTGCACGCCCTCGGGAGCGGCGCCGGGACCTCCGCATGACCGAGGCGATCGTCGTCGGAGGTGGGGTCGCCGGGCTGCTCGCGGCGCGGGACCTCGCCAAGGCCGGCGTGCACGTGGTGCTCGTCGAGGCCTCTGGCGTGCTCGGCGGGATGATCCGCCGGCACACCGTCGCGGGGATCGACCTCGACATGGCCGCCGACTCGTTCGCCACCAGGACCGACGCCGTCTCCTCGCTCGCGATCGAGCTCGGGCTCGGCAACGAGATCGTCTCCCCGGACCCGCGCGGTGCCTGGCTGATGACGCGCGACGGCCGCACCGCCCCGATGCCGGCGACCGGGCTCCTCGGCATCCCCGGCGTCCCGATGGCGGCCGACGTCCTCGCCGTCGTCGGGCAGGCCGGCGGGCTCCGCGCGCAGATGGACTCGCTGCTGCCGGCGCCCGTCGGTGCCCGGGCGACGTCCCTCGGCGCGATGGTCCGGAAGCGGATGGGAGCGAAGGTCCTCGACGACCTCGTGGTGCCCGTCGTCGCCGGTGTCCACTCCACGCACCCGGACGACCTCGACCCCGACCGGGTGGCGCCGGGGCTCCGCGACGCGCTCCTCCGCGAGGGCTCCCTCGCCCGGGCCGTCCTCGCGCTCCGGGCACGAGCGACCGCCGGGTCCGCCGTGCAGGGCATCCGCGGCGGCATCGTGCGCATCGTGGACGAACTCGTCGCCGACCTCGAGACCTGGCACGTCGACGTCCGGCTGCACACCCGCGTGACCCGGGTCGACCGGGCCGCGGTCGAGGTCGTCGGCGCCGACGGCACGACCGAGCGCCTGGTGGCCGACCACGTGCTCTCGGCGGTGTCCGACCCGACACGGACGACGGCGGCGACCCGCACGGGCATCGAGCTGGTCACACTCGTCGTCGACCAACCGGACCTCGACGCGGCGCCCCGCGGAACGGGCATGCTCGTGCACCCGGCGGCCACCGGGGTCCGGGCGAAGGCCCTCACGCACGCGACGGTGAAGTGGCCGTGGCTGGCCGACGCCGCCGGCGGGCACCACGTCCTGCGGCTCAGCTACGCGACCCCGGCGGCCGACGCGGCGGACGTGGCCACGAGCCTCCCGGTCGACCCCGCCAGCGAGACGGGCGTCCGGGCCACGACGGACGCGAGCGCCCTGCTGGGCCTGCCGGTGGACGCGGCACGCGTCCTGGGCGCCGCCTCCGTGCGCTGGCACGGCCCGGACACGCAGGCCGCCGGACTGGCCGAGGGGGTCGTCGGCATCGGCGAGGCCTCGAGCGGACGCGGGCTCTCCGGCATCGTCACCACGACCAGGGCAGCCGTCCGCGAGCTCCTCGGATCCTGAGCGGACCGCCGACCCGCCGAGGGCTACTGTTGGTGGAACGCCGGGACATCCTGCTCGGCGCATGAAACGCACACTGACTTTCGGAGGAACCATGCGAGGCAGGCTCCTGTTCGTCGCCGGCGCAGCACTCGGGTACGTCCTGGGATCGCGAGCCGGTCGGGCGCGCTACGAACAGATCAAGACCGTCAGCGGCAAGATCTGGAACAACGACAACGTCCAGAAGAGCGTGCACGGCGTCGAGGAGTTCGTCGCCGACAAGACGCCGGACGTCGCCGACTTCATCGGTGAGCAGACCAAGAAGGTCGTCCGCAAGGTCGGCCAGAAGAAGGACGCACCGACCTCATGACCGACACGCGTGACCGGAAGTCGCGATCGCTCTTCGGTCTCGTCGGGGACGTCCCCCAGCTCGTCAAGAACCTCGTCAAGGGCGAGATCGCGCTGCTGAAGGCCGAGCTGATGGGGAAGGCGAAGGTCTTCGCCCTCGCCGCCGGGCTCCTCATCGGTGCGCTCGTCATCGTGCTGTACGCCATCGGCGTGCTGCTGACGGCGGCCGTCATGGGCCTCGCGACCGTCATGCCGGCGTGGCTCGCCGCGCTCGTGCTCGCGTTCGTGATGCTCGTGGTCGCCGCGATCCTCGGGTTCGTGGGCTGGAAGCGGTTCAAGAAGGGGCTGCCGATCACGCCGAAGCGCACGATCGACAGCGTCAAGAACGACATCAACGCGGTCAAGGGCCTGGGCAAGAAGCCCACGCCCGAGGTCCAGCACGCGTCCCGCAAGCCGGACGTCAGCGGCCGGTTCTGACGCCCGACGTGTCGACCGTTCCCGCACCACACCGAGGAGTCCCAGTGACCGACCAGCACGACGACATCGCCGACCGCGTCGCATCGACCCGCGCCCAGCTCTTCGACACCCTCGACGCGATCGAGGACAAGCTCAACCTGCCGAAGCAGCTCGGCATCGCCGCGTCGAAGGTGAAGCGCGGCGTCGTCGAGAAGCGCCCCGAGTACCTGGCCGGGGTCGCAGCGGGCGTGACGGTGGTCGGGGGTATCGTCGTGCTGGTACTCCGACGGCGGTAGATCCGACAGGGGTCGCCCGCGGTCACGGGGTGCTCGCCGGTGTGGGGACCGGCGACGACCATTCCTTGCAACCGATAGGACAATGGACCTCATGAGTTCCACCGTGCCCGCGCACGACAGCACCAACCCGAACGACAGCACCTCCCCTCACAGCAGCTCGGCGCACGAGACCGCGCCGGACTCGGGCATCGACCCGAACCTGCTGACGGCCTACGCCCTCTGGGCCGTGTTCCGCCGCCCCGTCGGGCAGGTCACCCGCGTCGGTGACGACGGCGTCGCCGAACTGGACGCAGTAGTCGCCCGCGGCGCCGAGCACGGCGTCACGATCCGCGGCTTCTACGACGTCTCCGGCTTCCGCGCCGACGCCGACGTGATGATCTGGCTGCACGGTGACGACGCCCAGGCGATCCAGGCGGTGCTGCGCGACGTCCGTCGGACCGCGCTCTTCCAGGACGCCGAACCCGTCTGGCACGCGATGGCCATGCACCGCGAGGCCGAGTTCAACAAGCGGCACACCCCCGCGTTCCTCCGCGGCAAGGACCCCGAGGCCTGGATCACGGTGTACCCGTTCGTCCGGTCCTACGAGTGGTACCTCCTGCCGGAAGAGGAACGCTCGAAGATGCTCCGCGACCACGGCATCCAGGGCGCCAAGTACCGCCGCGTCCTGACGAACACCATCGCGTCCTTCGCGCTCGGCGACTACGAGTGGATCCTGCCGCTCGAGAGCCCCGACCTCGTCGACCTCGTCGACCTGATGCGCGACCTCCGCTACACCGAAGCCCGCATGCACGTGCGCGAAGAAGTCCCCTTCTACACGGGTCGTCGCGTGACGACCGCCGAACTCCCGGAGGTGCTGTCATGACCGACACCAGCCAGATCTCGAACGGTCGCCCCGTCCTCGCCGCCACGGCAGCTGCCGCGTCCGGCCCCGAGCACGTCGAGGTCCCGACGACGTACGACGCCATCCTGCTCGCCGGCTTCGGCGGTCCCGAGGGCCAGGACGACGTCATCCCGTTCCTCCGCAACGTCACCCGTGGCCGCGGCATCCCGGACGAGCGACTCGAAGAGGTCGCCCACCACTACCGGCACTTCGGCGGCGTCAGCCCGATCAACGCGCAGAACCGCGCGCTCAAGGCCGCGCTCGAAGCCGAGCTCGAGCGTCGTGGCATCGACATGCCCGTGCTCTGGGGCAACCGCAACTGGGACCCCTACCTCGCCGACGCCTTCAAGGAGGCGGCCGACAAGGGCTACGGCAAGCTCATCGCGATCGCCACGAGCGCCTACTCGTCGTTCTCCAGCTGCCGCCAGTACCGCGAGGACTACGCGCGCGTGCTCGACGAGACCGGCCTGATCGACACGATCCAGATCGACAAGGTCCGGCAGTTCTTCGACCACCCCGGCTTCGTGCAGCCCTTCGTCGACGGCGTCCGTGACGGCCTCGCCCGCGCGATCGCCGAGAACGACGGTCTCGACATCGCCACCGAGCTGCGCATCCTGTTCTCCACCCACTCGATCCCGTCGACCGACGCAGCCAAGTCGGGCCCGGACTTCCGGGGCTTCGGCGACGGCGGTGCGTACGCCGCCCAGCACGAGGCCGTCGCACAGGTCGTCCTCGACCAGGCCTGGGCCGAGCTCACCGAGCAGCCGGAGCACGCGCACCTGCAGGGCACGACGAAGCCCACGTGGAAGCTCGTCTACCAGTCGCGGTCGGGCCCCCCGACGCAGCCGTGGCTCGAGCCCGACATCAACGACTACATGAACGAGGAGCTCAAGGGCGGCCCCACCCGCGCCGTGCTCATCGTGCCGCTCGGCTTCGTCAGCGACCACATGGAGGTCATGTGGGACCTCGACGAGGAAGCCACCGAGACCGCCGGTGAGCTCGGCTACTGGTCGCTCCGCACGCAGACGCCCGGCATCGACCCGGCCTACGTCGCGGGCCTGATCGACCTGGTCCTCGAGCGCGTCAACGGCGTGCCGACGTCCGAGCGTCCGCACGTCACGGACATCGGCCCCTGGTACGACGTCTGCCGTCCCGGCTGCTGCGAGAACGAGCGGGCCGGGTTCAAGCCGGCTGCCGCGGGTCTGGCGCCGTGACCGAGGACACCCCGACGCCGATCCGCCTCGGCACCCGCGCCAGTCGCCTGGCGGTCGCCCAGTCCCAGGACGTGGCCGACCGCCTGGCGGCGGTGTCGGGGCGCCCCGTCGAGCTCGTCACCGTCACGAGCGAGGGCGACACGAACCGCGCCTCCCTCGCGAGCCTCGGCGGCACCGGCGTGTTCGCCAGTGCCCTGCGGGAGGCCCTCGTCGCGGGAGAGGTCGACGTCCTCGTCCACTCCCTCAAGGACCTGCCCACCGCGCCGTACCCGGGGCTGACCATCGCCGCCGTGCCCAAGCGCGCGGACGCCCGCGACGTCCTGGTCGCCAGGAACGCCGCGACGATCGACACCCTGCCCGAGCACGCCAAGGTCGGTACGGGGTCACCGCGTCGCGCCGCGCAGCTCCGTGCGAAGCGCCCGGACATCGACGTCGTGGACATCCGCGGCAACATCGACACCCGGCTCGGTCGGGTGGACGACGACCTCGACGCCGTGGTGCTCGCCGCCGCCGGACTCAGCCGCATCGACCGCCTCGGCGAGGCCACCGAACTGCTCGACCTCGGCTTCTGGCCGAGCGCGCCGGGGCAGGGCGCGCTGGCGATCGAGACCCGCGCTGACGAGTCCGACCGCAACCTGCTCGCCGCGCTGCGCAAGATCGACCACGCCCCGACCCGCCTCACGGTGGCGGCGGAGCGGGAGGTCCTCGCCAAGCTCGAGGCCGGCTGCTCGGCCCCGATCGGTGCCACGGCCATCGTCGACACCGAGATGCTGCTCGTCTCCGCCACGGTCTACCGTCCCGACGGCACCGAGTACCGCACCGCGTCCCACGCCGCGGTCCTCGACGGCTCCCCGCAGGACCGCCTCGACGAGGCCCTCGAGGTCGGTGGTCGCGTCGCGACCGAGCTGCTCGAGAACGGCGCGGGCGAGCTCGCCGACCTGGCCGACACGGTCGCCGAGGACACCACCGACGGCCCGTACACCGCAGGCCCGGGTCTCGCGACCCCGGCAGAGTAGGACGACCACCACGACCCCCGCCGTCGCCGCCACGGACCAGGACCCACCCCCGGTGGTCCTCGTCCCGCGCGGTGGCGCGTGGGGTGACCGGGTCGCGGCAGCCGCACGCGAGCGCGGGCTCGACCCCGTGGTCGTGCCGCTCATCGCGACCGAGCCGCCGGTTGACGCAGCCGAGCTCGACCGTGCGGTCGGTCGTCTGGTCGCCTCCCACCCGGACGGGAGGCCCCACTCGCCCTCCAGCGTCGGTGACCAGCCCGACGTGGCCGGGTACACCTGGCTCGTGGTGACCAGTGCGACGGCCGTCACGGTGCTCGCCGGACGCGTGCCGAGCCTCCCGTCCGGTCTGTCGGTGGCGGCGGTCGGTGAGCCGACCGCGCGTGCCGCCCGTGCTGCCGGGTGGCCCGTCGCCCTCGTGCCGCAGGACGCCTCGGCGGCGGCCCTCGTCGCTGCCCTGCCGGACACCGACGGCACCGTCCTGTTCCCCCGCTCCGAGATCGCCGCACCGACCCTCGTCGACGGGCTGCGCTCCCGCGGCATCGCCGTCGACGACGTGGAGGCGTACCGTACCGTGGGGACCGGCGACGAGCCGGTCGCCCTCGACCCGACGCCCGACGCGGTGCTCGTGACGAGCGGCAGTGTCGCCCGCGAGATCGCCCGCCGGATGACCCCGCTCGACCCCAGGACCCTCGTGGCCTGCATCGGTCCCGGCACCGCCACCGACGCCCGGGCAGCCGGTCTGACGGTCCACGTGGTCGCACCGACCAGGTCCGCCGAAGCCCTCCTCGACGCCGTCGTCGAGGCCCTGCACCAACCCGCCCCCCACCAGGAAGGTCACCCGTGACTGGACGCTTCCCGCAGGTCCGCCCCCGACGACTGCGTGCCACCCCCGCCATGCGACGGCTCGTCGCCGAGACCCGGCTGCACCCGGCCGAGCTCGTGCTGCCGATGTTCATCCGCGAAGGCGCCACCGACGCCGTCGACATCTCGAGCATGCCGGGCGTGCAGCAGCACTCGCTCGACTCGTTCCGTCGGGCGCTCGTGGGTGCGGCGGAGCAGGGCGTCGGCGGGGTCAACCTGTTCGGCGTACCTGTCACGAAGGACGCCGACGGCTCCGGCGCGACCGACCCGGACGGCATCCTCAACGTGGCGATCCGGGTGGCGCGTGAAGAGGTCGGGGACGCCCTCGTGGTGCAGTCCGACCTGTGCCTCGACGAGTTCACCGACCACGGACACTGTGGCGTGCTGGCGGCTGACGCCTCGGTCGACAACGACGCCACGCTGCTGCGCTACCGCGACATGGCGGTCGCCCAGGCCGAGGCGGGCGCCGAGCTCGTCTGCCTGAGCGGGATGATGGACGGCCAGATCGCCGCCGCGCGGGACGCCCTCGACACCGCCGGGCACTCGGGCACCGCGCTGCTGGCGTACGCCGCGAAGTACGCCTCGGCGTTCTACGGCCCCTTCCGTGAGGCCGTGTCGTCCTCGCTCGTGGGGGACCGGCGGACGTACCAGATCGACGCCGCCAACGGTCGACAGGGCCTGCGCGAGGTCGCCCTCGACGTCGACGAGGGCGCCGACATCGTCATGGTGAAGCCCGCGATGAGCTACCTCGACGTCCTCGCCGAGACCGCGGCGACCTCGCCCGTGCCGGTGTGGGCGTACCAGATCTCCGGCGAGTACGCGATGATCACCGCGGCCGCCCAGAACGGCTGGATCGACCGTGACGCCGCCGCGATGGAGTCGCTCGTCGGCATCAAGCGCGCCGGCGCGGACGCGATCCTGACCTACTTCGCCGTGGACATCGCGCGGAAGCTCAACGAGGAAGCGGGCCTCCGCACCTCGGGCAGCACCGCGGACGTCGCCGGCATCGCCTCGACCGGGAAGGCCCCAGAATGACCACGGCACCGACCACGAACGGCCAGCTCTTCAGCCGTGCGAAGAACAGCATCCCCGGCGGCGTGAACTCGCCCGTCCGCGCGTACGGCTCGGTCGGCGGCACGCCCCGCTTCCTCGTCGCCGCGAAGGGCGCGTACGTCACCGACGCCGAGGGTCGCGAGTACGTCGACCTCGTCGCCTCGTGGGGCCCGGCGATCCTCGGGCACGCCCACCCGGGCACCGTCGAGGCCGTGCAGCAGGCCGCCGCGCGCGGGCTGTCGTTCGGCGCGTCGACGCCGGGGGAGACCGAGCTCGCCGAACTCGTGAAGCAGCGGGTCTCGGTCGACGGCGACGGGCCCATCGAGAAGCTCCGCATGGTGTCCACCGGCACCGAGGCCACGATGACGGCGATCCGTCTCGCCCGCGGCTACACCGGCCGTGACCTCCTGGTGAAGTTCGCCGGGCACTACCACGGCCACTCCGACTCGCTGCTGGCCGAGGCCGGTTCCGGCGTCGCGACCCTGGCGATGCCGGGCAGTGCGGGCATCACCGCCGAGACGGCCGCGCAGACGCTCGTGCTGCCGTACAACGACCTCGACGCCGTGCGCGCCGCGTTCGACACCCACTCCGAGCGCATCGCCGCCGTCATCGTCGAGAGCGCTGCCGCCAACATGGGCGTCCTGGCGCCCGATCGCGGCTTCAACCGCGAGCTGGCCCGGATCACGCAGGCGCAGGGCGCGCTGCTCATCGTCGACGAGGTGCTGACCGGCTTCCGCGTCGGTGCGGCCGGCTGGTGGGGCCTCGAGGCCTCGAAGGTCGTCCCCGACGGCGCCGGGTGGAAGCCCGACCTCATCACGTTCGGCAAGGTCATCGGCGGCGGCATGCCCCTCGCCGCACTCGGTGGTCGTCGCGAGGTCATGGACTTCCTCGCCCCGCTCGGCCCCGTCTACCAGGCCGGCACCCTGTCCGGGAACCCGCTCGCGGTCGCCGCGGGCATCGCCACGCTCCGTGCGGCGACGCCGGAGGTCTACGCGCACCTCGACCGCACCGCAGCGACCATCGCGGCCGCGACGAGCGAAGCACTCTCCGCCGAGGGCGTCGCCCACAGCGTGCAGCGTGCCGGCAACCTGTTCTCGTTCGCGTTCTCCGAGCAGGCGCCGCGCAACTACGACGACGTCCGGGCGCAGGACGTCTGGCGGTACGCACCGTTCTTCCACGCCATGCTCGACGCCGGGGTGACCCTGCCGCCGAGTGTGTTCGAGGCGTGGTTCGTCACCGCGGCCCACGACGAGCGTGCCGTCGGGCGGGTGCTCGACGCGCTGCCGGCTGCGGCGAAGGCTGCGGCGGCCGCGACGGTCTGACGCGCGGGCGGCGCCGGCGTCCCGAGACGCCGGTGTCTGGCGCGAGACGGGGGTGTCTGGCGAGTGTGGAGTGTGTCGAGACGCCGGTGTCTGGGTGAGACGCCGCCGAAGTCTCCAGACGCCGCGGAAATTGGCGGCGTCTCGGCGAAGGTGAGGCGTCTCGTCGAGACACCGGCGTCTCGCACCACTCGGGCGGTCGGATCCTCACCGAAACACCGGCGTCTCACGTGTGACGGTCCTGTCCTCGTCGAGACACCGGCGTCTCGGCGACACCCCGAGGGGCCGGCCGTAGGCCGAGACGGGCGTCTCACGCCCCGCGCGACGACCTGGAGGCTCGCCCCGGCTCCGCAGCGCGGCGTGCGTGCCAGCGCCCCTCGTCCCGCACGATGACGAGCGGGAAGTCGAACGCGTGGGACACCGCCGCCGAGGTGATGACGTCCTCCGCGGGACCCTGCGCGACCGCGGCACCGTCCCGCAGCAGGAGCGCGTGCGAGGTCGAGGTCGGCAGGTCCTCGAGGTGGTGCGTGACCATCACGCTCCCGAGCTCGGGGTGCCGCTGACGCAGTGCGTCGACGGTGTCGAGCAGGTGCTCGCGGGCGGCGACGTCGAGCCCGGTCGCGGGCTCGTCCAGCAGCAGCAGCTCGGGCTCCGCCATCAGCGCCCGGGCGATGAGCGCACGGCCGCGTTCCCCCTGCGAGAGCACGGGCCAGCGGGCGTCGCTCCGTGGCGAGAGCCCCACGTCGGCGATGTGCTGCTCGGCACGCTCGACCTCGTCGTCCGTGGGGGACCACCGCGTCATCAGGTCGGTCGTGCCCGTCAGCCCGGTGAGCACGGTCTCGCGGACGGTCAGCGGCGAGAGCATGCGGTGGCGCGGGTCGACGTGGCCGATGCGCTCGCGGAGCGCCCGGACGTCGACCCGACCCAAGCGGTTCCCGAGGATCTCCACCGTGCCGGCGGAGGGGTGCCCGGTGGCGCCGAGCACGGCGAGCAGGGTCGACTTGCCGGCACCGTTCGGCCCGAGGAGCGCCCAGTGCTCCCCGCGCCGGACGGTCAGGTCGACGTCGTGCAACAGGTCACGGCCCGAGCGCGTCACGCGGACGCCCTCGGCGTGCAGGAGGACAGAGTTCACCACCCCATCGTCGCGCATCCGGAGACCGACCCCGGACCCTGCCGCGGGTGTCAGGCCCGTGCGGCGCGGAGCGTCTGCAGGTGGTCGTCGAGCGTCCGGGCGAGTGCGCGGATCACGGCGGCGGCCGCTTCGCCGTCGCGCCCGGTCACGGCGGCGCGGAGCGGGTCGAGCGCCTGCTTGACGTCCCAGAAGATGAACTCCTCGGCGGTCAGCGCGAGGAACTGCACGCGCGGCACGAGGGAGCCCGTGAAGGTCTCGAGCAGGGCGTTGTCGGTCGCGCGCACGAGCAGGACCAGCAGGGCGGTGAGGTCACGGTTGACCGCGCGGTCCTCGGACTCGGCGTGGGAGCGGAGGTCCTCGATGATCCCGAGCGCTGCCTTCTCGCCGGCGGCGTCGAGCTTCGGGACACCCCAGCGGGCGCCGAGTTCGGCGAACCCGAGCATCACCTGGAGTGCGTCGTCGAACTGCTTCGCCGAGGGCGTCGCGATGCGGGTGTAGCGGTTCGCCTCCATGTCGACGAGGCCGTAGTCGACGAGCTTGGCGATCGCCTCGCGGATCGGCGTGCGGCTGACGCCGAGCCAGCGGACGAGCTCGTCGTCGTTGAGCCGCTCACCGGCCTGGAGCGTGCCGTCCTGGATCGCAGCGAGCATCTTCTCGAGCACCACGTCGCGCAGCAGCTTGCGCGGGGAGTTCTCGACGGTCGACTTGGGTACCGGCATTCCGGACTCCTCACGTGACGGACGGTCTTGTATCCCACATCCTAACGAGTCATTCTGCAAACGTTTGTGAATCGTGATGTTCCAGGGGTCACCGGGTGACGTCGACGATGGTCCGCCCGTGGACGGCGCCCGCGATGACGTCCGGTCCGAGCGCGATCGCGTCCTCGAGCCCGACCGTGCGGGTGACTCGGGAGAGCAGCCGCGGGTCGAGGTCAGCGGCGAGCAGGTCCCACGCCGCACGACGCAAGGCGGCGGGGGCGTCGACGGAGTTGATGCCGAGCAGGGAGACCCCGCGGAGGATGAAGGGCAGCACGGTGGTGGGCAGCTGCACGTCCTGCGCCAGCCCGCACGCCGTCACGGCCCCACCCCACCGGGTCGACGCGAGCAGGTTCGCCAGGGTCGCCCCGCCCACACTGTCCACGGCGCCGGCCCACACGGCCTTCTGCATGGGCCTGCCCGGTTCGCTGAGCGTGGCGCGGTCGACGACGTCCGTCGCACCGAGCGCCTGCAGCGACGCCCGGTTGGACAGTCGCCCGGTGGAGGCGGTCACCGCGTACCCCCGGGCTGCGAGCAGCGGGATCGCGACCGAGCCCACACCGCCGGACGCCCCCGTGACGACGACGGGACCGTCGGCGGGGCTGACGAAGCGTGCGAGCGCCAGCACGCTCAGCGCAGCCGTGAAGCCGGCCGTGCCGATCGCGGCGGCGAAGTCGTCGGACACGGCGTCGGGGAGCACCACCAGCGACGCCGCGGGGACGACCGCCCGCGTGGTCCAGCCGCCGTGCCGGTGCTCACCGGCGCCGGCACCGTTCAGCGTGACCCGGTCACCGATCGCGACGTCGTGCACGCCCGGCCCCACGCCGGCGACCGTGCCGACCACGTCCACGCCGGGCACGAGCGGGTCGATCCGCGCGACGCCGGGGTCACCCGCGAGCGCGAGCCCGTCCTTGTAGTTGACGCTCGAGTACGTCACGTCCACCAGGGCCTCGCCCTCGCCGGGGTCTGGGACGTCGACCTCGGTGATGGTCGGGGCGGTGGAACGGGAGACGAGGACGGCGCGGCTCATGCGCCGGACGCTACCCCGAGCCTCCCGGCCGGGTGCACCAGGCACAGTGACGGACGGGACCCGCCCCAGGCGTCAGCCGAACAGGATGGCGGCCTCGTCGAAGCGCGACTGCGGCACGGTCTTCAGCTCGCCGAGCGCGTCCTCGAACGACACGTGCACGATCTCGGTCCCGCGCAGCGCGACCATGCGGCCCCAGCGCTGCTCGACGACGGAGTCCACGGCGGCGAGTCCGAGCCGCGTCGAGAGCACGCGGTCGTACGCGGTCGGCGTGCCACCGCGCTGGATGTGTCCCAGCGTGGTCGCACGGGTCTCGATGCCGGTCATCTCCTCGATGAGCGGGGCGAGTCGCTCGCCGATCCCGCCGAGCCGCGGTCGGCCGAAGGCGTCGAGGCCGCGCTCCGAGTGGGCGTTGTCCTCGTGGTCGGGGACGAAGCCCTCGGCGACGACGACGAGCGGGGCGCGTCCGCGGTCGTAGGCCGAGCGGACCCACGAGGCGATCTGGTCGAGCGACGTCTTCTGCTCGGGGATCAGGATCGCGTGCGCGCCGGCGGCCATGCCCGACTGCAGCGCGATCCAGCCGACGTGCCGGCCCATCACCTCGGCGACCATGCAGCGCGAGTGGGACTCACCCGTCGTGCGGAGGCGGTCCATGGCCTCGGTCGCGATCTCCACCGCGGTGTCGAAGCCGAACGTGTAGTCCGTCGCGCCGAGGTCGTTGTCGACGGTCTTCGGCACGCCGACGATCTTCAGTCCGGCGTCCGTCAGGCGCTTGGCGGCGGCCAGGGTGCCCTCGCCGCCGATCGCGATGATGGCGTCGATGCCGTGTCGGGTGAGCACGCGCTCGATGTTCTCGACGCCGCCGTTCGGGCCCTCGAAGGGGTTCGTACGGCTGGTCCCGAGGATCGTCCCGCCCTGCTTCGCGATGCCCTGGATGTCCTTGCGGCCGAGCGGGACGATGTCGCCCTCGACGACGCCGCGCCAGCCGTCCCGGAAGCCCACGAACTCGTACCCGTGGATCGCGATGCCCTTGAGGACCGCAGCCCGGATGACGGCGTTGAGACCGGGGCAGTCGCCGCCGGAGGTGAGGATGCCGATGCGCATGGGAGGGCTCCGATGTCGGGTGGGTGGGACGGGTCCCATCTTGGCCGACAGTGGTTTCGCTTACCATCCCTGTCATGCAGCAGGTCCGTCTCGAATCGCGTCCCACGGGCGGCGCGCGTCTCGACACGGTCTACCGGCCAGGAGGCCCGCTCGACCTGGCAGCGACCCTCCGGCCCCTGCAGCGCGGCTCCGGCGACCCGGCCTTCCGCGTGGTCGGCTCCGACGTGTGGCTCGCGCTCCGGACGCCGGCGGGTCCCGCGTCCGTGCTGCTCCGGCGGACCGGGGACGCGGTCGCGATCTCGGCGTGGGGCGACGGCGCCACGTGGGCCGTCGAGCACGCCCCGGACCTGCTCGGCCGCGGGGACGACTGGTCCGACCTCGACGTCACCGCGCACCGGTTCGTCGCCGACGCCCGGCACCGGCAGCCCGGGCTCCGGCTGTGCCGCACGAACACCGTCGTCGCGATGCTCGTGCCGGCGATCATGGAGCAGAAGGTCACTTCGCGTCAGGCCTGGGGTGCGTGGCGGTACCTGCTGCGGCGTCACGGCACGGCGGCTCCCGGACCGGCACCCGTCGGCATGGTCGTGCCGCCGTCCGCTGCGGAGTGGGCGCGCATCCCGAGCTGGGAGTGGCACCGCGCCGGCATCGAACCCGGGCGGAGCGCCACGGTCATGCGGGCGGTCAAGGTCGCGGCGTCCCTCGAGCGCACCCTGTCCCTCGGCCGCGGTGGCGCCGTCGTGGCCGCGCGGCTGCAGTCGATCCCGGGCATCGGGGTGTGGACGGCCGCCGAGACCACGCAGCGCTCCCACGGCGACCCGGACTCCCCGAGCGTCGGGGACTTCCACGTGCCGGCGCTCGTCGGGTGGGCGCTGACGGGCGGCCCCGTGGACGACGACGGCATGCTCGAGCTGCTCGAACCGTGGCGCGGGCACCGGCACCGGGTCGTCCGGCTGATCGGCGGCAGCGGCTTCCGGAAACCGGCGTTCGGACCGCGCATCACGATCCAGGACCACCGCCACCACTGACGGCGGTGTCCGGGCCGCGTGCCCTGCTGCTCAGTCGACCAGGTCGGCCGGGCCCAGCGCGCTCTGGAGGCGGGCGCTGACGGACCGGAGCGTGTCCGCGTCGTCGGCCACGGGCCTCCAGAACAGCTGCTCGAGTGCCGCGGTGTGCGCGCGGATGCCGGCGAGCACCGCTCGGCGCCCGTCCGGGGTCATCACGACCCAGCTGCCCCGTCCGTCGGTCGGGCAGTCCGTGCGCTCGACGAGTCCGCGGGAGACCATGCGGGTGACCTGGTGGCTGACGCGCGACTTCTCCCAGCCGATGCCCGCCGCCACGTCGCGGACACGCAGGCGGTGGTCGACCTGGCGGTGCAGGCCGATGAGGATCTCGAACTCGGGCGTGGAGATGCCGGCGCCCTGCTGGACGGCGTGGTCGAGGGCCCGGTCCAGTCGTCGCCAGACGTCGTGGTACGCGTCCCACGTGGCCCAGTCATGGACCCCGTCGCCCTGCTTCGACATGTCGTCAGCGTATCCACCCAGACGGCCAGCCGTGGGCAGGCCGTCCGGGTCGCCCCACCGGATCATCCGTCGGGATGACGCTCAGCTGACTCTTCGCCGTCGTCCGGCGCGCTCCGAGGTCATGCCGGTGGGTCCCCATACGATCGATCCATGGCGACCGCTCGACTCCAGGACTGCACCGACGACGTCGTCGCCCTCGTGCGGCGGTGGGTCGCCGCGTCCGCCGACGTGAAGCCCGACCCGGGTGCGGCGCGGCTGGCGGCGGTCCTGCGCGACGAGCAGGGCCTCGACTTCACGCTCGGGTTCGTCGACCGGGTCGTCCGACCAGAGGACCCGCGGGTCGCCGCTCGGCAGCTCGAGGAGATCAGCCAGGACGTCCCCGACGAGCTCGCGTGGTACCTCCGCGGTGCCGTGACGCTCGGCGGCGGCTTCGCGACGATGGCGCCGTGGGCCGTCGTCCCCACCGCCCGCCGGATCCTGCGCCGGATGGCCGGGCACCTCGTCGTCGACGCGACGCCGGCCAAGCTCGGACCGGCCCTCGCGAAGGTCGCTGGCGGCGCGACCGTGCTCGACGTCCACCTCCTCGGGGAGACGGTGCTCGGGGTCGCGGGGAGTGACCGACAGCTGCAGCGCACCATGGACCTCGTCCGGCGCGACGACGTCGACCGCGTGACCGTCTCGGCGAGCACCGTCGTGCCGCAGATGTCCCTCTGGGCGTTCGACCAGACCGTGGAGCGCATCGCCGACCGGCTCGAGCCGCTGTTCCGGCTCGCGGCGTCGACCCCGGGCACCGAGGGCCGTCCGACCACGTTCGTGACGCTCGACACCGAGGACCACCACGACCTCGACGTGACCGTCGCCGCCTTCCGCCAGCTGCTCGACCGTGACGAGTTCCTCGGGCTGCCCGCCGGCGTCATGCTGCAGGCCGCCCTGCCCGACACCGCCGGTGTGCTGGAGTCCCTGACCGAGTGGGCCGTCGCCCGCCGGGCCCGCGGCGGAGCGCCGATCACCGTCCGGCTGACCGAGGGCGCCTCGCTGGCGACCGAGCGCGTCGACGCACTGCTGCACGACCGGCCGCTCGCGACCTGGGGCACGTCGACCGAGACCACCACCGCGGCCCTGCGGCTGCTCGACACCGCGCTCACCCCGGAGCGCACCGACGCCGTGCACGTCGGGGTCGCCACGCAGGACCTCTTCGCCGTCGCGACCGCGTGGGTGCTCGCCGAACGGCGCGGGGTGACCGACGCGGTGGAGGTCGAGATGCAGCTCGGCATGACCGCGACGCACGCCGACGCCGTCCGTGCCGACGTCGGGCGGATCGTGCTGTCCACCCCGGTCGTCCACCCCGACGAGTTCCGCTCGGCGATCGGCTACCTCGCCCGACGGCTGCAGCAGAACGCCGACCCGCAGGGCTCCGCCGCCAGTGCCTTCGAGATCGACCACGACCAGGCCGCCTTCGAGCGGGAGCACCAGCGCTGGCTCAGCGCCGTCGCCGCGCTCGACGCCCCCGTGGCGGCGACGCACCGCACGCAGGACCGCCGTCGTGCCCTGGGCGAGCCCGTCCCGGCCGTGTCGACGACCACCTCGGACACCGACCCGACGGTCCCTGCCAACCGGGCCTGGGCCGCCGACGTGTTGCGTCGCGTGCCGGCGTCGAAGGCCGGGGCGCAGACCATCCGCGGCTCCCGGGTGCTCGACCGCACCAAGCTCGAGCGGATCATCCGCAGCACCGCGCAGGCCGGCGTCAACTGGGGGCGGCAGGACCCGGTCGACCGCGCCGAACTCCTCGACCTGATCGCCCACGAGCTCGAGACCCGTCGCGCCGATCTGGTCGAGGCCGCCGTCGCGGAGACCGCTGCCACCCTCACCGAGGCCGACGCCGAGGTCAGCCAGGCGGTCGACCACGCGCACATCGCCGCCGAGCAGGCCCGCGGACTGCTGGAGGTCACCGACGCGGCCTTCGTGCCCCCGCGCCTGACCGTCGTCGCGCCCTCGTGGGACTCCCCGATCGCGGCCACCGCCGGCGGGGTGCTCGCCGCGCTCGCCGCGGGCAGCGGCGTGCTGCTGAAGCCGGCGCCCGAGGCCAAGCGGACCGGGGCCGTCCTGGCCGACGTGCTGTGGGACGCCGGGGTGCCGCACTCGCTCCTGCAGCTCATGGACCTCGACGAGGACGTCCTCGGGCGCCAGCTCATCGCGCACCGGGCCGTCGACCGCATCCTGCTCACGGGCTCCACCGAGACGGCGAGGTCCTTCACGTGGTGGCGCGCCGGACTCCCGCTCACCGCGGACACGACCGGCAAGAACGCGATCGTGGTCACCCCCTCGGCGGACTTCGACCTCGCCGTGCAGGACGTCGTCCGCTCCGCGTTCGGGCGGGCCGGGCAGCAGCGGACGGCGGCGTCCCTCGTGGTACTGGTAGGTTCCGTCGGCGAGAGCGAGCGCTTCCGCCGTCAGCTCGTCGACGCCACGCGCTCCCTCCGGGTGGCCTGGCCGGACGACCCCGCGGCGCAGATGGGCCCGCTCGTCCACGAACCGGCCGGTGCCGCACTGCGCGGGCTCACCGAGCTCGGCCCGGGGGAGACCTGGCTCGTGCAGCCAGAGGCGCTCGACGACTCCGGTCGGCTCTGGTCCCCGGGCATCCGCGACGGTGTCCGACCGGGCAGCGACTTCCACCAGACCGAGTACGGCGTGCCGGTGCTCGGCATCATGCGCGCCGAGACGCTCGGGGACGCGATCGCGATCCAGAACGGCACGGACTTCGGCCTCAGCGCCGGGCTCCACTCCCTCGACGTCGACGAGGTCTCCGACTGGCTGCACCGTGTCCGGGCCGGCGACCTCGTCGTCAACCGCGCCACCACGGGATCGGTCGTCCGACGCCAGCCGCCCGGTGGCTGGAAGCGGTCCGCGGTCGGCCCCGGCACGAAGCCCGGCGGGCCGTCGTACGTCGCCTCGCTCGGGCGCTGGGAGCCGGTGCCCCGGACGGTGCACCAGAGCATCCAGCTGCACGGGTTGCCGGCGCGGGTCGCCGCCGTGATCGAGGCCGCCCGCAGCGGGCTGCGGTTCGAGGAGTTCGACCAGGTCCGGGCAGGCGCACTCAGTGACGTGCGGGCGCGCAAGGCCCGGTTCGGAACCGCGCGGGACACCGCCGGGCTCGGCGTCGAGCGGAACGTCCTCCGCTACCGGCCCCAGTCCGTGATCCTGCGCCAGGCGGAGTCGGCCTCCAGCGGGGACTTCGTCCGGGCGCTCGTCGCCGCGACCGCCGCTCGTGCACACGTCCTCCTGAGCACGGCCCGCCCGCTGCCTGGTCCCCTCACGCAGCTCTTCGCCGCCAACCGGCCGCCGCTCGACGTCGTCGACCACCTCGTCGAGTCGGACGAGGAGTTCCTCGCCCGTGCGGAGTCGGGCGCGGTGTTCCGCGACAACTGGTCGAACCCGACCGAAGAGCCGGAGGACGCCATCGACATGGTGCTGGCGCAGTCGCGCGAGCAGCCGAAGCACACCGCGTTCGGCGGCCCGGGGGCGCGCATCCGGCTGATCGGCGGGGACGCACTGGCGCTCGAGGAGGCGCTCGGCGCCAGCATCGACGTCGCGATCTTCGACGCACCGGTCGTCGAGGCCGGCCTGATCGAGATGCTGCCGTACCTCCGCGAGCAGTCGGTGTCGATCACCACGCACCGCTTCGGGTCGATCGACCCCCGGTTCGCCGCCCTGCGCATCTGACCTGCCAGGTCCGCGTTCGTTGCGGACGCGACCAGGGCCTCCAGGCTGGTCCTGGTCCTGGTCCTGGTCCTGGTCCTGTGCAGCGGGACGGGACGCTGATCCCGCTCGGCGGAGATGACGGATCCGGTCGGCGGAACGCGAGTCCCGCCGACCGGATCGGTCAGACATCCGAACGAGAACGGGTCAGTCCTCGGTGTCGCCCTCGTCCTCGGCCTCGACGCCGGTCTCGTCCATGCGGTCGCGCAGGTGGTCGGCCATCGACGCGGCACCCTCGGACCCGTGGTCGTGGTTCACCTGCTCGATCAGGCCGGACAGCTTCTCGTGGTTGGTCGCGTCCGTGGCGCCGTCCATGACGGGTTCGGTCTGCTCGTTGTCACTCATGATCGGGACGCTACGCGCGGTTCCCGTGCGTGCTCGTGGGTCTGTCCGGTCTGTGCCTCGAACTGGGGGAGACAGCTCCTCTGTCCCCCTTTCGGTGGACCGGCTAGTGTCGTCCCCAGCGAGCCACACCCGATCGGCGGTTCCCCTGACTGCCGCAGGTTCGCACGAAGCATCGACGCTCCGGTCCCTCTGGAGCGTCCCTGCGCCCGGGGCCGGGGCGCCCTTGCTCGACCCGGCCTCGACCGGGTCTCGACCGGGGTCCGACCCCGCCTCGACCGGGTCTGGGTCAGCGCTTCCGGCCGGTCCCCACGAGGGCGATCTCAGCCACGGCCAGGCCCGTCGCCAGCCAGAACTGGCGCCTGCCGATCCGACCCCACCGGCCGCCGAGCAGCATCAACGGCAGCATCGTGACCGCGTGTCCGGCATCGATCGCGGCACCGAGGGTGTGTGCGTTGCCGGAACCGGCCCGGAGGAGCAGCGCGGCCTGCACCAGGTGGCGCACCCCGAGGACACGGTGGAACGCGGCCGTCCCGCTCGTGGCGTCGACCCCACGTCGGGCGCTGGCGAGGTGTTCGACCCCGAGCCCGGCGCGGACGCCCTCGGCGACGGTCTGACGCTGCACGAGTGCGGCGCGGACCGCGCGCTGGCGGCTCATCGTCGGCGTCCCGCTGCGACGGCGACCGCACCGGCGATGCCGAGCGCTGCGCCGATGATCCCGTTGCCGAGACGACGGTTCTCCACCCACCAGGTCTGCGGCGACCAGGCGTGCGCGTTCTCGTCGAACACACCGTGTGCGCCGTGGTCGCCCTCGACGGGGTCGTAGAGGTTCGACGGCAGCGACTGGCCGTCCTTCGAGGCGATCTGCTGCCCGGAGACCAGGGTCTTCGCGGCGTACCAGTCGGCGAAGCGCCCGCTGATCCGGTTGCCGAGGATCGTGTAGACGGTGGACTCGCCGACCCAGGTGCGGCGGCGGGGCCGCTCGGCGGTCGCGGCGATGGCGCGGGCACCGACCTCGGGCTGGTAGATCGGCGCGACGGGCTGCGGGTGGTGCGGCAGCTGCGACTTGACCCAGTTGAACTGGATCGTGTTGAGCGCCGGCATGTCGACGCGGGACACCTGCACCTTGCTGCCCTGCTCGATGAGCTCGGAGACGACGGACTCGGTGAACCCGACGATCGCGTGCTTGGCCCCGCAGTACGCGGCCTGCAGCGGGATGCCCCGGAAGCCGAGCGCCGAACCGACCTGGATCACGTGGCCGTGGTCGCGCGGCACCATGCGCGTGAGTGCGGCGCGGGTGCCGTTCACGAAGCCGAGGTACGTCACGTCCAGGGCCCGCTCGAAGTCCTCGGGCGCGGTGTCGAGGAAGCGGCCGAAGACGCCCACCATGACCCCGTTCACCCAGAGGTCGATCGGGCCGAGCTCGGCCTCGATGCGGTCAGCGGCGCGCTCGACGGCCTCGCGGTCGGCGACGTCCACGGAGAGTGCGAGACCGCGCTGCCCGGCGGCCACGACCTCGGCGGCCGCGGCGTCCACGCCCTCCTGGCCGCGGGCGATCACGGCCACGTCCCACCCCTTGGCGGCGAGCTCCCGCACCGTCGCTCGTCCGAGTCCTGCCGAACCACCGGTCACCACTGCCACACGTGTCATGCCTCCAGTTGTACGCACGCCCCGGCGCCGTCACTCAGCGATGTCCCCCGGGCGCGCTGCCCGGCGGGCAGACTGAGCGGCATGGACACCCACGAGGACGACGTCATCGAGGAAGCCCCGCCCTCCTGGGTCCTGCGGACGCCGACTCGGCGGCGGGAGGTCTGGCCCCTGCCGGCGTTCGCCGCGGTCCTCGCCGTGGTGCTCGTCGTCGTCCCCGTGCGACTCGGCGACCCGGTCTCGGTCGTCGTCGGATCCGTGTCGGGCTTCGCCGTGACGGCCGGCGCGGTCATGCTGGCCGTCGCCGGACGGACGGCCTACCGGGAGCAGTCGCGTGCGGCCTCCTGGCGGTTCCACGTGGTGGGGGTGGTCCTCGGGTTCGGCACCGCGACGATCCTGGCGCTCGGCAGCCTGGCACGGGGCCACTTCATCGGTCTGGGTTCTGGCGGCCTCTTCATGGCCTGGCAGGTCTTCCTGCTCGCGCGCTCGGTCCCGCGGTTCGACCGGCTCGTCGCCGCCGTCTGCGCGACGGCGCTCGCCGTGGGCGGAGCGACCCTTGCGGTGCTCGGCGTGGTCCTGCCGGACGTCCCGGAGTCGCGCGAGGCCGTCTGGATCGGCCCGGGCACCCTCGTCGCGGTCGTGGCCGCGGTCGTCGCCGTGCTCCAGTTCCGTGTCGCCCGTACCGCGCCGCCAGACTGAGCGAGCGCGCTCGGCGTGCTCAGCGCCCGGCACCGAACCGCGTCGTGACACCGGGGGAGTACAGCACCGAGTCCGGCGCCAGCGACGTCAGCGCGAGCGGCAGTCCGGCGGCGCCGATCAGGTCGTCCCGGAGCGTCGCGATCGACCCTCGGTGCAGCGCCCACGGCTCGTGCTCGTTCGGCCAGTAGCGCGTCGCGCCGGCCCGTCGCACGTGCATGCCCCACCGTGCCGTCAGGAAGGTCTCGAGCGTGCTCGGCTCCGCGATCGCCTCGCCCACGTCGACCTCGACGAGGGAGCGCAGGTGTGACCCGTGCCGCCGCATCGCATACCCGACACGGCCGTCGCCGGAGCGGTACTCGGCGTTCGCCCACCAGTACGGCAGGCCGGTGGCCACGCGGGCGCCGATCGTCGGCAGGAGCTTCCCCGCGTCGAGCGACAGGAACACCACCCCGTGCTGCCCGTGTTCGTCCAGCGTGTAGACGCGCACGTTGACCTCGACGAAGTCGCCGATCGACCCGGTCCGGCCCAGCGGCCCGAGCAGCGGGAACCGGGTGTCCTCGAACCGGAACCCGATGAGGCCCACCCAGGTGGTCACGCCGTCGTCCACCCCGTCGACGCTCATCGTGTCGGGCCGCGTCCCGGCGGGCAGCAGGGGAGCGACGGCGGACACGTCGACGCGCCAGTGCACGAAGACGACGTCGAGCCAGTCCTGCGAGATCCAGGGACGGCCCGTCAGGCCGGGGGCGACGGACTGGAGGCTCGGCACGGCTCCCACGGGTCGGCTGTCGGTCACGGGGTGCTCGGGTCGTCACGATGGCGGGTCACGGGAGCATCGTCCCACCCGGTCTGCGGCGTCGCACAGGTCCCTCGGAACACGTACTGCGACGGACGCTTCCGTTCGTTCGACACCCAGTCGATCGCTGGACGCCGACGTTCGGGCGGCAGGTACCCGATCCGGTACACGGCCATCAGCTCGAGCTCCGGCGGGACCTCGAGCAGCTGTTCGACCTCGGTCCACGACTCCTCGATCTCCATCGGGAACGAGACGAACTGGATGCCGAGGCCGAGTTCGGTCGTCGCGAGCCAGATGTTCTCCATCGCCGCACCCATGCTGAACACCGAGTAGAACGCGTTCCTCGCTTCCTTCCGGTACTCGGCACGGTCGAGCATCACGCCGAGCAGCAGCGGCGACCCGGCCACGAGCTTCCGGTTCTCCTCGCCGAGGGTCTGCGGCACCCGGAGCGTGTTCAGCAGGAACTGCCCGCGCTTGGTGAACACCTGGCCGGTGAACGGGCGCAACGGCTTCGGGAGCTTGTCGAAGAGCATGCCGTCACGGCGCTCGTCCATCTCCGCCTGGCTGAACCGGAAGTAGGGCCGGTACCGCTCGAAGAACGTGCCCTCCGACATCGTGCGGGTCATCGCCCGCCCGCTGATCGCCGCGACCTGGTCGATCGTCGACCGTTCCTCGACCAGCACGAAGCGCCACGGCTGGCTGTTCAGCTGCGACGGAGCCCGGCCGGCCAACTCGACCAGGAGCCGCTGGTGCTCCTCGGACACGGGATCCGGCAGGAACGCACCGTTCGTCGTGCGTCGGCGTCGGATGGCCTCGATGAGCTCCACTGCTGTCCTCCCTGGCGTCAGCGTCCGCCCGCGAGCACCGCCCCCAGGTAGGACGGAGCGGCGGCGACCGCGACTTGCCAGTGTGCTCCGGAGCGGGGGTCCGTCCGTGGAGCAACGGCCAGCGGGACGAGTGCCGGCAGCAGGAACAGGGCCGCGCGTGACCGTGTCCACAGCGGTGTCGTCGCGGCCACGCCCGTCAGGGCAGCGGTCACGACGAACAGCCCGTGGTGCACGACCCGCAGGCGCTTCGTCCGGATCACGCGGACGGCCACGGCGGTGCCCCAGGCACAGTTCGCGACGTAGGCGAGCGCCGCTGCCTTGACCAGCCGCCGGGCCGGACCCCGGCCTGCCGGAGCCGCGCCGAGCCTCCTGGCTGTGTCCTGCCGCCGCATGACGTCGACGGTACGCGACCATCTGTCCACCGCACGGCAGAGAGCTGATGTGTGATGTTCCAGTTGTGGGACAATTGGACCATGACTGCACCCGACCGTCTCGTCTTCGTCGACGTCCTCCGTGGGTTCGCGCTCTTCGGCATCCTCTTCGTCAATGCCATCGACATCACCGGTGTCGGGTCGGGATGGGTCCGGGCGCACGAGACCGCGCTGCCCCCTGACCCGGTGCGCGACCTGCTGTACGCCACGACGCAGACCCGCTTCGTGCCGATCTTCAACACGCTCTTCGGGGTCAGCCTGTTCTTCGTGCTCTCCGGTGCGCGTGCACGGTCCCCGCGGCCGTGGCTCGTGATGCTGCGGCGGCTCGTCGGACTCGTGCTCATCGGCGTGGTGCTGATGCTCGTGTACCCGGGGAACGTGCTCTACGAGTACGGCGTGGCCGGGCTGCTGGTCCTGGCGGTCGTCATGCTGGCACCGCGCTGGGCGACGCTCGGTGCCGGGCTCGTGCTGACCGTCGGGGCCTACGCCCTCACCGGCGGTGGGCTGCTCGCGACACCGGGGCTGATGCTGCTCGGAGCCGGACTGGCCGCGTACGGCGTCCCCAAGGCCCTCGGTGCAGCGGGCCCGGCGGCCGCCGTGGTCTTCGGCGCCTCGGCCCTGATGAGCGTCCCGCTGGTGTGGTGGCAGGTCGCGGCCGGTGGCGGTGACCCGCGGTTCTCGACGCTCGGCGGGGTCGCCGGTGTCGTGATGGCGGTGGCGTACACGACCGGACTGGCGCTGCTGTGGCAGACGCCGCTCCGACGCGCACTCGCCTGGTTCTTCGAGCCGCTGGGCCGGATGGCGCTGACGAACTACGTCGTCGCGGCGATCGTCTTCGCGGTCGGCGCTCGGCTCCTGGACTTCTCGATGTCGACCGAGGTCTGGCCCGTCGTCGTACTGGGGCTCGTCGTCATCGTGCTGCAGTCGATCGGCAGCCGTCTCTGGCTCGCCCGGTTCGTGTACGGCCCGGTCGAGTGGGTTTGGCGCACGGCGACGTGGCTGCGGCCTGCGGCGTTCGTACGGTCGGCCAGCTGACCTCTGAGGACGTCGGGGCTACGCGGACTCGCGCGAGACCAGGCGGGACAGCACGATGGCGGAGCGCGTGTGGTCCACCTGCGGTGCCAGCCGGACGCGATCGAGCGCTTCCTCAAGCGCCGGCAGGTCCTTCGACCGCATGTGCACCACGGCGTCGGCACTGCCGGTGACGGTGCCGGCGTCGACGACCTCCGGCACGGAGTCGAGCAGCATGCGGAGTTCGTCGGGGGAGACCGTGCCGCGGCAGTACAGCTCGACCCAGGCCTCGGTGCCACGGTCCTCGACCGCGGGGTCGACCTTGATCGTGAACCCGCGGATGACCCCGTCGGCGACGAGCCGGTCCACGCGGCGCTTGACGGCCGAGGCCGAGAGCCCGACGACCGACCCGATGTCGCCGTAGCCGGCACGGGCGTTGTCCCGGAGCTGGTCCAGGATGCGGTGGTCGAGCGAGTCCATCGGCAGTCATCGTACGCGCAGTCGTTGCGAGCACGTCGGGGTGCACGCACGAAACGTGCGTGATCTGGTGCTGTGACGGACGCAGCGCACTCCCTAGACTGATGCTCGGCGTCGACCTGGTCCGCCGCGGTACCGGTGAGTGAGCCTGCATCTCGCCGAGGTAGGTCCAGTGGTGGTTCCTGGCAGGCTCGGGCCCGAAGTCCCAGGAGGACTCCAGTGTCGAACCCCGAAACCAGCACCGTGTCCGCTCCGGCTCGCACCGCGACGAAGCGCACCATCCTCATGTGCAAGCCCGACTTCTACACGGTCAGCTACCGGATCAACCCGTGGATGCACCCCGAGGACCCGACGGACACCGCCAAGGCCGTCGCCCAGTGGCAGGAGCTGTACGACGTCTACCAGGGGCTCGGCTTCGAGATCCACCTGATCGACCCCGTCGACGGTCTGCCGGACATGGTCTACGCGGCGAACGGCGGGTTCGTGCTCGACGGTGTGGCCTACGGCGCGAAGTTCCAGTACCCCCAGCGTCAGCCCGAGGGCCCGGCGTACATGGACTGGTTCCGCTCCGCCGGCCTGCAGGTCACCGAGCCCGTCGAGACGAACGAGGGCGAGGGCGACTTCCTGCTGGTCGGGGACGTCATCCTCGCCGGCACCGGCTTCCGCTCGGACAGCACCTCGCACGAGGAGATCGCGCGTGTCTACGGCCGTGACGTCATCACCCTGAAGCTGATCAACCCGAGCTTCTACCACCTCGACACCGCCATCGCCGTGCTCGACCCGGAGCCCACCGCCGACGGCACCTCGAACATCGCGTACCTCGAGTCCGCGTTCGACGAGCCCTCGCTGGCGATCCTCCGTGAGCGGTTCCCGGACGCGATCATCGCCACCGAGGAGGACGCCGCCATCCTCGGCCTGAACTCCTACTCCGACGGCTACAACATCGTGATCGCGGCCCGTGCGACCACGTTCGCCGAGCAGCTGCGCGCGAAGGGCTACAACCCGATCGGCGTCGACCTGTCCGAGCTCCTCCTCGGTGGCGGCGGCGTGAAGTGCTGCACGCTCGACCTGCACCCGGTCGGCACCGGCAACTCCGTCGCGCGGTCCTGATGGACACCGCACCGGACACCACGCCGGGCAGCGGGACGGCCGCAGGCACCTCCGTGACCGGCATGAACACGGCCGCGGCGCTCGCCGTCGAGGACCGTGCGCTCGCCCACAACTACAGCCCGCTGCCCGTCGTCATCGCCTCCGGTGACGGCGCCTGGGTGACGGACGTCGACGGCAAGCGCTACCTGGACGGACTCGCCGCGTACTCGGCGGTGAACTTCGGCCACGGCAACCCGCGGCTGCTCGACGCTGCCAGGGCGCAGCTCGACCGGGTGACCCTGACGAGCCGCGCGTTCGTCAACGACCGCCTCGGCCCGTTCGCCGAGTCGCTCGCCGCCCTCACCGGCACGGACATGGTCCTGCCGATGAACACCGGTGCCGAGGCCGTCGAGTCCGCGATCAAGGTGTCGCGGGCCTGGGGCTACCGGGCGAAGGGCGTGCCGGAGGGGCAGGCCACGATCATCGTCGCCGGCGGGAACTTCCACGGCCGCACGACGACGATCATCTCGTTCTCCGACGACCCCGACGCGCGCAACGACTTCGGCCCGTACACGCCGGGGTTCCGCACCGTGCCGTACGGCGATGCCGCTGCGCTCCGAGCGGCGATGGACGAGTCCGTCGTCGCCGTGCTGCTCGAGCCGATCCAGGGCGAGGGCGGCGTGGTCATCCCGCCCGCCGACTACCTGCCGGCGGTCCGCGAGGTCTGCGACGAGTTCGGCGCGCTGTTCATCGCCGACGAGATCCAGTCCGGCCTCGGTCGCACCGGTCACACCCTCGCGGTGTCCCGCGTCGGCGTCCGGCCCGACCTCGTCACGCTCGGCAAGGCCCTCGGTGGCGGCATCGTCCCGGTGTCCGCGGTCGTCGGGTCGCGCGAGGTGCTCGGCGTCCTGCGTCCGGGTGAGCACGGCTCCACGTTCGGCGGCAACCCGCTCGCCGCGGCCGTCGGTGCCGAGGTCGTCGCGATGCTCGACGAGGGGACGTTCCAGCAGCGGGCCCTCGCGGGCGAGCCGGTCCTGCGTGCCCTGCTCGACGAACTCGTCGGGCACGGCGTGGTGTCGCACCGCGTCGCCGGACTCTGGGCGGGCATCGACATCGACCCCGCCATCGGCACCGGCAAGGAGATCGCGAAGGCCATGGCCGCCCGCGGGGTCCTCGTGAAGGACACCCACGGGTCGACGATCCGCTTCGCCCCGCCGCTCGTCGTCACCGACGACGAGGTCGCCACGGCGATCGGGGCCCTGGCCGCGGTCCTGCGCGACCGCAGCTGACCCACCGGGCACGCGCCGATCCTCCCGGCCGGCGCGGGTCCCGGCGCCCATCGAGGGAGCAGGAACCGTCGAGTCGACCCGAACGTCCCGACGATTTCTGCTCCCTCGATGTACCTGGCGCAACCGCGCCAGGCAGCCGCGTCAGACCGCCCAGCGCTCCGCGAGCTGGTCCATCAGCGCGTCGAGTTCCTCGTCCACGACCTGCTCCTCGGGGTGTGCCTCGTACCAGGCGAGCACCTCGCGAGCACCCTGCCGGTAGGTCGTCCGGGGCCGGTACCACGGCACCAGCGACCGGATCTTGCTGTTGTCGAACACCGAGCTGTTGGCCTTGTCGCCGAGCAGCGCCGCGCCCCAGTCCTCGTCGACGGCCGCGATGGCCTCCGCCGGCACGTGCACGGTCTTCAGGTCGTCGACCCCGGCCGCGGCGGCGAGCTCAGCCGCGATCGCGTTCCAGGTCGGTGCCTCGTCGCTCGTGATCGTGAAGGCCTCGCCGATCGCTTCCGCTCGGTCGAGCAGCCCGGTGAAGCCCACCGCGAAGTCGCGGCTGTGGGTCAGCGTCCAGAGCGAGGTGCCGTCACCCGTGATGATGACCGGCTTGCCGGCACGCATGCGCGCGATGGCCGTCCACCCGCCGGTCAGCGGGAGCTTCGTCTCGTCGTAGGTGTGCGACGGCCGGACGATCGTGACCGGGAAGTCCTGCTCCCGGTACGCCTCCATGAGCAGCTCCTCGCACGCGATCTTGTCGCGCGAGTACTGCCAGAACGGGTTCTTCAGCGGCGTCGACTCCGTGATCGGCAGGTGCGTCGCCGGCGTCTGGTACGCCGAGGCCGAGCTGATGAACACGTACTGCCGGGTCCGGCCCGCGAAGAACTCCACGTCCGCCTGCACCTGGTCGGGCGTGAAGGCGATCCAGTTCACCACCGTGTCGAAGTGGCGGTCGCCCAGCACCTCCGCCAGGGCGGTGCGGTCCGACACGTCGGCCTGGAGGCGCGTCACGCTGTCCGGGATCGGCCTGCCTCCGGTGGTCCCACGGTTCAGGACCGTGACGTCGTACCCCTGCTGGGTGGCCTCCGTGACGCATGCGGCGCTGATGACGCCGCTCCCGCCGATGAACAGGACGCTCGCTCCGGTCATTGATGACTCCTTCGTCGTGGTGGTGGTGCGCACTGCACTGTTCCCGATCCTGCACCTCACGCGCTGGGCCGGGCGCCCAGCACTGCCCGGAGGCTCGTCACGTCCTGGGCCCATGCCGCGGCTGCTGGGTGGATCCATCCGAGGAGTTCGACCGCGTAGTCGTGGTCCCGATCGAGGTCGCGGGTGTGGATCGGCTCGTGGTGCGCAGCGCGGTTGCGAACGAAGTGCAGCTGCTGCAGGCGTGCCCGGACCTCGCGCTGACGAGTCAGGAGGTCGTGGGGACCGTGGGGGAACGCGGCGTGGAGAACTGGGATCCAGAGGGTCGTCAGGTAGCGCGACTCCACGAGGTACCGCCAGAACCCGAACGTCAGTTCCGCCACGACACGACCGTGTACCTCGGGACGTCGTCCGTTCCGAGTCGCGCGACCCCTCGCCTTCACCAGGTCGTTCCTGCCCTGGGCGTCCAGGCTCACTTGGTCGAACCAGGTGCTGTTGGGATGTCGCTTCCGGACCCAGGCGATCAGCTCGCGATCGAGCGCGTTCCGCGTGACGACCTCCACGACGCCGACGAGTTCCATCACGCCGGCCGACGCCCGCATGTTCCACTCGTACAGCGTCAGCGCGCGGCGCAGGTCGGGAGTCGCGTCGACGTACGACCGCAGGCGGCTCGGAGTCAAGAGCGAGCGGACCGCATCAGTGCTCGGTGTGCCCCTGTTGCTTCCCATCCGTCCTCCTCGTAGACTGATCCCGAAGACCCCGGAACGATCACTGGCCCAGCCACATCGCCGGGGTTTCGTCTTTCCCACTTCTCCGTGTTCCGCTCCGATACACATGTATCACGGGTCTCGGTTCCGGCTGGGTCGGTGGTCCCGAGCTGTGGACTACCGTCGGGGCGGACGCCGCGACGCCGCGGCACGGGAGGAAAACTGCACATGGAGTACCGCTACCTCGGCAACTCGGGCCTCAAGGTCTCCGAGATCACCTACGGCAACTGGCTGACCCACGCGTCCCAGGTCGAGAACGACGCGGCGATCGCCTGCGTCCGTGCCGCGCTCGACGTCGGCATCTCGACGTTCGACACCGCCGACGTCTACGCGAACACCGGCGCCGAGACCGTCCTCGGCGAAGCCCTCAAGGGGGAGCGTCGCCAGTCGCTCGAGATCGCGACGAAGGTCTTCGGCCCCACCGGCCCGAAGCAGCACAACGACACCGGGCTGTCGCGCAAGCACATCCTCGAGTCGATCGACGGCTCGCTCGGCCGCCTGCAGACCGACTACGTCGACCTGTACCAGGCGCACCGCTACGACCACGAGACCCCGCTCGAAGAGACCATGCAGGCGTTCGCCGACATCGTCCGCCAGGGCAAGGTCCTCTACGTCGGCGTCTCCGAGTGGACCGCCGACCAGCTCCGCGCCGGTGCTGCGCTCGCGAAGGAGCTCGGCTTCCAGCTCATCTCGAACCAGCCGCAGTACTCCGCGCTGTACCGGGTCATCGAGGCCGAGGTCGTCCCGACCTCGAAGGAACTCGGCATCTCGCAGATCGTCTGGTCGCCCATCGCCCAGGGCGTGCTCACCGGCAAGTACAAGCCGGGGCAGCCGCTGCCCGAGGGGTCCCGTGCGACCGACGACAAGGGCGGCGCGGACATGATCAAGCGCTTCATGCGTGACGAGGTCCTGTCGTCCGTGCAGGAGCTCGAGCCCGTCGCGAAGGAGCTGGACCTGTCGATGGCACAGCTCGCCGTTGCGTGGGTGCTGCAGAACGAGAACGTCGCCTCGGCGATCATCGGTGCGTCGCGACCGGAGCAGGTGCACGACAACGCCGGCGCCGCTGGCGTGACGATCCCGGCCGAGCTGATGTCCCGCATCGACGACGCACTCGGTGGTGTCGTGGAGAGCGACCCGGCGAAGACGAACGACAGCAGCCCGAAGACCCGCGAGGCCTGAGGCTCGGCGGCTCGATCGGCATCCGGTGCCGATCGGCGTCGCACCACCCGGATCGGCTCGCACCACGGACTTCCGCGGTGCGAGCCGACTTCGGTTGTGCGGGTGCGATCAACGCCGACCGTTGACGCACGCACGCACGAAACCCGGAACGAAGAAGAGCCCCTCGCTTTCGCGAGAGGCTCTTCACCATGTGGCTGGACGCGGCGTCGATCCGCGGACCTTTCGATTTTCAGTCGAACGCTCTACCAACTGAGCTACCCAGCCGTGGCGACCCTGACGGGACTTGAACCCGCGACCTCCGCCGTGACAGGGCGGCACGCTAACCAGCTGCGCTACAGGGCCATATGGAATTACTTGATCGTACAGTCTTGCTCGGTGTTGCTTCGCACTACGTTACTTGCTCACTCCGGAGAGTGACCCCAACGGGATTCGAACCCGTGCTGCCGCCGTGAAAGGGCGGTGTCCTAGGCCACTAAACGATAGGGCCGCAAGCAGTGCATCGCGCTACCGATGGACAAGCATACGGATGCCTCGCCCTGTTGCCAAATCGGACCCGTCCGAGCGGGTCCGCCCGGCGTGTCGCGCTGTCGGGCTGCCTCCGTCGGACTTCACTCACCGTGGAGCACTGGCTCCGATTCTGCGCTGTCGATGATCGAGTGCGACCATCGTCGTCGGCCCGTACCCCTCCTCCGAGGGGCTGCATCGGGTCGGCACCTGTTGTTACTGTTGCGTCTGTTAACAGTGTTACGTGCGTGAGCCTTGCCGCGCTGTTACGAAATCGAGATACATGTCGACCTCATTCCCGCAGTCCCGCCGCTTCCGCCGCCGCCTCGTCGCCGCCGCGGTCGCTGTCGTGCTCACCGCAGGGACCCTCGCCGTGGTCGGACCCGTCGGGGCCGCCTCTGCCGCGTCGTACCCGAGCTGGGACGACGTGCAGTCCGCCAAGGCCTCGGCCTCCGCGCAGCAGGACAAGGTGACCGAGATCCGCGGTCTCATCGCCGGGCTGGAGTCCGAGGCGTCGGCGAAGCAGAAGTCCGCCGCGGCTGCCGGTGCGGCGTACCAGACGGCGCAGACGGCCTTCGACGAGGCCACGCTCAAGCAGCAGAAGCTCCAGGGCCAGGCCGACGACGCCGAGAAGACCGCGGCCCAGTCCGAGGAGCAGGCCGGTCAGCTGGCCGCGCAGCTCGGGCGCGCGAGCTCGAGCGACGTGACGACCGACATCCTCACGCACCCCACGAAGTCCGGCGACCTGCTCTACGAACTCGGCGCGATGTCGAAGCTCAGCGAGCAGGCGGACGGCATCTACTCCCAGGCGTCGCAGGACCGGGGCACCGCTCAGGCCCTCGCCGACAAGTCCGAGGTCGCCAAGAAGGCCCTCGGTGAGCTGGCCGACGCCGCGCAGCAGAAGATGGTGGCAGCGCAGTCCGCCGCCGAGTCCGCACAGCGTGCCGTCGACGCCCAGAACGCCAACCAGGAGCGCCTCGAGTCGCAGCTCACCCTGCTGACCAGCACCGCGACCAACGTCGAGGCCAAGTACAAGAAGGGCGTCCAGGTCGAGAAGGCCCGACAGGCGGCCCTCGCGAAGAAGCGTGCCGAGGCGGCTGCGGCCGCGGCAGCCGCAGCAGCGTCCGCAGCACAGTCCGCCGGCACGCCCGTCGTGGTCGCCGGCGGCACCGCGAACTCGTCCGGGTGGGTCCGTCCCTCCGCCGGGTACCAGACGAGCCCCTACGGCTACCGGGTCGACCCGTACACGCACGCGCACGCCCTGCACGCCGGTGTCGACCTGGCGCCGGCCTGCTACTCCCCGATCTACGCCGCGGCGTCCGGCACCGTGGTGTTCGCGGGCAACGGCGGCGGCTACGGCAACGAGGTCATCCTCGACAACGGCGGCGGGATCTCCACCGCCTACGGGCACGTCGTCGACGGCGGCATCATGGTCGCGAGCGGCCAGCACGTCGAGGCCGGCCAGCAGATCGCCCAGGTCGGTTCGACCGGGTGGTCGACCGGCTGCCACCTCCACTTCGAGACCCGCGTCAACGGCGCTGCCATCGACCCGGTCCCCTTCATGGCTGCGCGGGGGATCTCGGTATGACCGTGTGCGCGCCCGAGAGGCCCTGACACCACATGAAGAAGCCTGCGCGTTCCCTCGCCTGCGGCATCGCCACCGCCACCCTGATCGGCATCGGGCTGTCGGTGTCGATCGTCGGACCGGCCGAGGCGGCACCGAAGGCCCCGTCGTGGGCGGACGTGCAGGCAGCGAAGGCCGACCAGGCCGACACGCAGCAGACGGTCGACGAGCTCGCATCCCGGCTGGGGTCGCTGCAGGACGCCGCAGACGCCGCCGGCGTCGTGGTGCAGCAGGCCGGTCAGACGTACTCGCTCGCTGCGTCGAAGCAGCAGGAGGCACAGTCGACGCTCGATGACCTCAGCGCGCAGTCGAAGCGGGCGACGGCGAAGGCCGAGGACTCCTCGGCAGAGGTCGCGGCCCTCGTGGTCGAGCTCTCCCGCTCCGGCGGCGGAGACCTCTCAACGAGCTTGCTCCTCGACGACGGCGACGCGAAGGACCTGCTCTACCAGGTCGGGACGATGTCCCACCTGTCCGAGCGGTCCGCGACGGCCCTCGCCCGCGCTGAGGCGGACCAGAAGACCGTCAGTGCCCTCGCCGCGCAGAAGTCGAAGGCGACCAGGGCGCTCGCTGAAGCCACCGAGACCACGAAGTCCACGCTCGACGCCGCGAACGCCGCCGCAGCCGCCGCGAGCGGGCGACTCGAGAAGAGCCAGGCGCAGCAGGGCAAGGTGCTCGAGCAGCTCGCGTTCCTCAAGGGCACCACGGCCGACGCCGAGAGCGCCTACTACACCGCACAGCGCGCCGAGCGGGCCGAAGCGCAGCTCGCCGCACGGACCACGACGACCGGCAACGGGGCCACCACGACGACGTCGTCCGGCACGAAGAGCACGACCGGCGCCACGGCCGGCGGCGGCACGAAGTCCGGCGGCGGCACCACGGCCAGCGGCGGCTCCGAGTCGGGCGGCGGCACGTCCGGCGACACCACGCCGAGCGGCTCGGGCGCCGCCCCGGCTCCTGCGCCCGCTCCCAAGCCAGCGCCCGCCCCCAAGCCCGCCCCGGCGCCGAAGCCCGCCCCGGCACCTGCCCCAGCTCCCGCCCCCGCTCCCAAGCCCGCCCCAGCGCCCGCACCGGCTCCCGCCCCGAGCTCCCCGTCCAAGGCCGCGGGCGCCATCGCGTTCGCCCGCGCGCAGCTCGGCAAGCCCTACCTCATCAACGGCGCCGGACCGAACTCCTGGGACTGCTCCGGCCTCGTGATGATGGCCTACAACTCGCAGGGCATCGCCACCGGTGGCCACAACGTGGTCTGGCAGTACAACTACTTCGGCAGCATCGGCCGTCTCGTGCCGATCTCGCAGCGCCAGCCGGGCGACATCCTCTTCTACTCGCACACTGGAACCGCGTCGGGCGGTTACCACGACTCGATCTACACCGGCGGCGGCATGATGGTCGAGGCCGCGCGCCCCGGCGTCGGCGTCGTCGAGCGGGCCATCTGGCTGCCGAACGACCTGCTGCCCTACGTCGCCCGCCCGAGCGGCTCCCTGTAGGCAGCACGTCGCGCCCCGCCGCGAACACCGCGCCCCGTCGCACCCGGGCGCGATGACGACTCGGGGGCGCCATGCACGACGCCTGCCGCAGAAGCACCCGAGCGGCGACGCGAGCGCACACGCACACGCAGAACGGCCCGGCCCCACGAGGGGACCGGGCCGTTCGCGCGTCAGCAGACGGGCGTCAGTGACCAGCGGGCACGTACGCGGCCTGGCCGGCCGTGACGATGGCCTCGGCCTCGGCGGCGTCGCCCCAGCCCTCGGCCTTGACCCACTTGTTCGGCTCGAGGTCCTTGTAGCGCTCGAAGAAGTGCGCGATCTCGGCCTTCGTCTGCTCGTCGACGTCCGAGATGTCCTGGATGTGCGCCCAGCGCGGGTCCTTCGCGGGGACCACGAGGACCTTGGCGTCGATGCCGGCCTCGTCGCTCATCTTGAAGACGCCGACGGGGCGGACCTTCACACCGACGCCCGGGAAGGTCGGGTACTCGAGCAGCAGCAGGGCGTCCACGGGGTCACCGTCGTCCGCCAGGGTCTGCTCGAAGAAGCCGTAGTCCGTCGGGTAGACGAACGACGTGAACAGCACGCGGTCGAGGTAGACGCGACCGGTCTCGTGGTCCACCTCGTACTTGTTGCGGCTGCCCTTGGGGATCTCGACGACGACGTCGTACGCGGCCATTGGTTGCTCCTGGTCTGTCGGTTGCACGGGAAAGCGCGGCTAACGTTACCGGGTGAACTCTCCGCGTCCCCGGTTGGATCCCGCAGTCGCCGGCACACGCCGAGCCGTGCGCGACCTCCTCGCCAGGGCGCGAACCGAGGGCATCCTCCGTGACGGGGACCTGGTGCTCGTCGCCCTGAGCGGCGGACCGGACTCCGTCGCCCTCGCCGCGGCCACCGCGTTCGAGGCCCCGAAGCAGGACCTCCGCGCCGGCGCGGTCATCGTCGACCACGCGCTCCAGGCGGGATCCGAGGCGGTGGCGAGCCGAGCCTCCAGGCAGGCCACCGAGCTAGGACTGGCACCGGTCGAGGTCCGCAGGGTCGCCGTCGGCTCCGACGGTGGTCCGGAGGGCGCCGCCCGGGAGGCTCGCCACGCGTCGATCGCGCAGGTCGCGTCCGCCACCGGGTCGCCGCTGGTGCTGTTCGGGCACACCCTCGACGACCAGGCCGAGACGGTGCTGCTCGGACTGCTGCGTGGCAGCGGGCCGGACAGCCTGTCCGGCATGCCGCCGCTGGCGCGTCGGACGGACGGGCCGACCTACGGGCGGCCGCTGCTGGCCGTCCGGCGGCCCACGACCCGGCAGGCGTGCGCCGCCGCCGGGCTGGCCCCGTGGCACGACCCGCAGAACGACGACCCGGCGTACACACGGGTGCGGGTCCGCACGACGGTGCTGCCCGCGCTCGAACGGGAGCTCGGAGCCGACGTCGCCGAGGCCCTGGCGCGCACGGCCGACCAGCTGCGCGAGGACTCGGCCGCGCTCGACCACTTCGCCGAGGAGATGGCCGAGGACCTCGCCGAGCACTCCGAGGCCGGCATCTCGCTGTCGGTGCGGGAGCTCGCGGCGAACCCCCCGGCGCTCCGGCAGCGGCTGGTGCGCCTGGCCGTCGAGAGCGAGTTCGGCGTGACGCTGTCCCGCGTCCAGACGCTCGAGGTCTGCCGACTCGTCACCGACTGGAGCGGGCAGGGGCCGATCGACCTGCCGGGTGTCCGTGCCTCCCGCGACGGCGACCGCCTGTCGTTCAGCGCCGGGCACTGAGTCCGCGGGCCGTTAGGCTTGGCGCGTGGAACTCTCCGACGTGCAGGACGACCTCTCCGAAGTGCTCTTCACCCCCGAGCAGATCGACGACAAGATCGCCGAGCTGGCCGCGGCGGTCGACCGCGACTACGCCGACCGGGACCCGCTGCTCGTCGGCGTCCTGAAGGGCGCGGTCATGGTGATGGCGGACTTCTCGCGGCACCTGACCCTGCAGGCGAAGATGGACTGGATGGCGGTGTCGTCCTACGGCTCCGGCACGAAGTCGTCCGGCGTCGTGCGGATCCTCAAGGACCTCGACACCGACCTGCACGGCCGCGACGTCATCATCGTCGAGGACATCATCGACTCCGGGCTGACGCTGTCCTGGCTCAAGCAGAACCTCGAGTCCCGCGGGGCCGCGAGCGTCGAGATCGTCGCACTGCTGCGCAAGCCAGAGGCAGCGAAGGTCGAGGTCGACGTCCGCTACGTCGGCTTCGACATCCCGGACGCCTTCGTCGTCGGCTTCGGCCTGGACTACGACGAGCGCTACCGCAACCTGCGCGGCATCGGGGTCCTCGCCCCGCACGTCTACTCCTGACGGACGTCCAGTCCCGCTGACGCACCGTCCAGCCCCCCTGGCGAACCGTCCAGTTCGCCCGCAGAGGACACCCACTCTCGCCACAGAGTCGCAGCCGTATGCTGACCTGCACGCAACTTCGGCAGAGAAAGGTGTCGGGCACTCTGCCCGGATCACATGGACTTCAAGCGCATCTTCCGCGGACCGTACGTCTGGGTACTGCTCGCGCTCGTGGGGATCATCGTCGGGTGGCAGCTCCTGTCGTCGACCGGTACCTCCCAGATCGACACGCAGAAGGGGCTCGAGCAGCTCGCTGACGGCAAGGTGTCCTCCGCCGTCGTGAACTCGACCGACCAGCGCGTCGACCTCATCCTCAAGGACGGCGGCGCGACGGAGCAGTTCTACTACTCCGAGCCGCGCGGGCCGGAGGTCGTCGACGCCATCGCGCAGGCCGACCTGCCGAAGGGCTACAACGACACCGTCCAGCAGTCGAACTGGTTCGTCACGCTCATCCTGACGCTCCTGCCGTTCCTGCTCATCGGTGCGCTGTTCTGGTTCCTCATCGCCAACTCGCAGGGCGGCGGGTCGAAGGTCATGCAGTTCGGCAAGTCCAAGGCGAAGATGAACAACAAGGAGAACCCGCAGGTCTCCTTCTCCGACGTCGCCGGTGCGGACGAGGCCATCGAGGAGCTCCACGAGATCAAGGAGTTCCTCAAGGAGCCCGCCAAGTTCCAGGCCGTCGGCGCCAAGATCCCGAAGGGCGTGCTGCTGTACGGCCCTCCCGGAACCGGCAAGACCCTGCTCGCACGCGCCGTCGCCGGCGAAGCGGGCGTGCCGTTCTACTCGATCTCCGGGTCGGACTTCGTCGAGATGTTCGTCGGTGTCGGTGCGAGCCGTGTCCGTGACCTCTTCGACCAGGCCAAGCAGAACTCCCCGGCCATCGTCTTCATCGACGAGATCGACGCCGTGGGTCGTCACCGTGGCGCCGGCATCGGCGGCGGCAACGACGAGCGCGAGCAGACGCTCAACCAGCTCCTCGTCGAGATGGACGGCTTCGACGGCAAGACGAACGTCATCCTCATCGCCGCGACCAACCGTCCCGACGTCCTCGACCCTGCGCTCCTGCGTCCGGGCCGCTTCGACCGCCAGATCGGCGTCGACGCACCGGGCCTGCAGGGCCGCAAGCAGATCCTCGAGGTCCACTCGAAGGGCAAGCCGCTCGCTGCCGGGGTCGACCTGGAGCTCCTCGCCCGCAAGACGCCGGGCTTCACCGGTGCCGACCTGGCCAACGTGCTGAACGAGGCCGCGCTGCTGACCGCCCGGTCGAACGCGCAGCTCATCGACAACCGTGCCCTGGACGAGGCCGTCGACCGCGTGATGGCCGGCCCGCAGCGCCGCACGCGCATCATGTCCGACCAGGAACGCCTGATCACCGCCTACCACGAGGGCGGCCACGCACTCGCGGCAGCGGCGATGCGGCACACAGACCCGGTCACGAAGATCACGATCCTGCCGCGCGGCCGTGCCCTCGGCTACACGATGGTGCTCCCGCTCGAGGACAAGTACTCCGTCACGCGCAACGAACTGCTCGACCAGCTCACCTACGCCATGGGTGGCCGCGTAGCCGAGGAGATCGTCTTCCACGACCCGACCACGGGTGCGTCGAACGACATCGAGAAGGCCACCGGCACCGCTCGCAAGATGGTCACCGAGTACGGCATGAGCCGTGCCGTCGGGTCCGTCAAGCTCGGCGCCGGGTCGACCGAGCCGTTCGTCGGCCGCGACATGAGCGGTGGGACCGGGCGCGACTACTCGGAGAACATCGCCGAGACCGTCGACGCCGAGACCCGCGCGCTGCTCGAGGCCGCACACGACGAGGCCTACCAGGTGCTCAACGACAACCGTGACCTGCTCGACCGCCTGGCCGGTGAGCTCCTCGAGAAGGAGACGCTGGACGCACCGGAGCTCGTGGAGCTGTTCAAGGACGTCCGCAAGCTCCCCGAGCGCCCGCAGTGGCTCTCGAGCGAGAAGCGACCGGTGAGCGACCTGCCCGCCATCGCCGTCCCCGGCAAGGCCGCGAACACCGCCGCCGAGCAGGAGACCGAGGCGTCGAAGAACCGTCGGGCCCGTCCGTTCGGCAACCCGGGCATCGCACCCGCGTAGCCGGCATGACGGACCTGCCGACGAGACGGGATCGCCGCCGAGGTGGTGCCACGTCCGTCGGAGGACGGACCCGCGTGATGGGGATCCTCAACGTCACGCCGGACTCGTTCTCCGACGGCGGGCTGCACCAGGCGTACGACAGTGCCCTGGCGCACGCTCGTGAACTCGTCGCGACCGGTGCCGACATCGTCGACGTCGGCGGGGAGTCCACCCGGCCAGGCGCCGAACGCGTCCCCGTGGACGTCGAGCAGGAGCGGGTGCTGCCCGTCGTCCAGCAGCTCGTCGCCGAGGGCGTGCCGGTCAGCATCGACACGATGAACGCCAGCACCGCCGAACGTGCGGTCGAGCTCGGCGCCGTGATCGTGAACGACGTCTCCGGCGGGCTCGCCGACCAGGACATGGCCCGCGTGGTCGCCGCGACGGGCACCGGGTTCGTGGTCATGCACTGGCGCGGGCACAGCGACCGGATGTACCGCGACGCCGTCTACGAGCACGCGGTGGACGAGGTCCGGCGCGAGGTCGAGATGCGCGTCGCCGAGCTCATCGTGCTCGGCGTGCGCCAGGAGCAGGTCGTCATCGACCCGGGTCTCGGCTTCGCCAAGCAGGGCGTGCAGAACTGGGAGATCCTCGCCGGGTACGAGCGCTTCGCCTCGATCGGGTTGCCCGTGCTCGTCGCCGCCTCGCGGAAGCGGTTCCTCGACGGCATCGGCAGCGCCGAGGGTGCTCCACCGAAGGACCGTGACCTCGCCACGGCGGCCATCAGCCTGTTGGCCGCCGAACGAGGCGCCTGGGGCGTGCGCGTGCACGACCCCGCACCGACCCGCGCCGTCCTGGACGTGTGGGAAGCCTGGAGGGCAGCTCGATCGTGAACGACACCATCCGCCTCGTCGGAGTCCGTGCCCGTGGCAACCACGGCGTCTTCGACCACGAGCGCGCCGACGGCCAGGAGTTCGTCGTCGACGTCGCGGTCGAGGTCGACGCCCGAGCCGCCGCCGGCACCGACGACCTCGACCGCACGGTGCACTACGGGGTCCTCGCCGAGCAGGTCGTCGCCGAGATCGAGCGCGACCCGGTCGACCTCATCGAGACCCTCGCCGAGCGGATCGCCGCCGCCGTGCTCACCCACCGCGCCGCCCTGGCCACCGAGGTCACCGTCCACAAGCCGCAGGCACCGATCACCGTGCCGTTCACCGACGTGTCGATCACGATCCGCCGCGAGCGGACCGTCGAGCGGACCGTCGAGCGGACCGTCGAGCAGACCCCCGAGCACGACGCCGCCGTCAACTACGGCGCGGCCGGCTACGGAGCCCGCGCGTGAGTCGTGCCGTCATCGCTCTCGGCGCCAACCTCGGCGACCGGGGCAGCACGCTCCGCGCCGCGGCCGCCGCCGTCGCCGCGGTCCCCGGCGTCCGACCGGTGGCGTCCAGCCACGAGGTCGAGTCGGTCGCCGTGACCCTCGACGGCCCGGACACGGCGAAGCCCCGGTACCGCAACGCCGTCGTCGTCGTGGACACCGACCTGGGGCCGCAGGAGCTCCTCGACGCGCTGCACGCCATCGAGGACGCCCACGGCCGTACCCGCGAGGTCCGCTGGGGTGACCGCACGCTCGACCTCGACGTCGTCGCGCTGCAGGACGACGACGGCACGGACGTGCTCGTCGACACCGCGACCCTGACCGTGCCGCACCCCCGGGCCCGCGAGCGGGCGTTCGTCCTCGCGCCGTGGCACGACGCCGACCCCGCGGCCGTGCTGCCCGGCGCCGGACCGGTGGCCGACCTGCTCGCCGCGGTCGGCGACGACACCGAGCGCGTCGACGAGCCGCGCCTCTTCGACGAGCCGACCCGAGCCTCCCGTCCGACCGACGCCACCGCCGACGCGGCCGCGCCGACCGACGCGACCGCCCACGCGACGCCACCCGGAGCCGCCTCGTGAAGCCGACCCGCGCCTCCACCCTCATCAGCGTCGCGGTGGTCGCGGCCGTGGCCGGGTTCGCCCTCGACGCCGCACTCGCCTCCCGCCAGGCCCCGACGCTCATCCTCTCCGCCCCGCTCGGCCTGACGCTCGCGTTCATCGGCATCGCCCTCGTGTTCATGGCGCTCCCGATCCGTCGACAGGTCCGGGGGCGTGCCGTGCGCCGCGTGGACCCGCACTACGCGACCCGCGTGGTGGTGCTGGCGAAGGCCTCGAGCATCTGCGGCGCCCTGTTCGGCGCGCTGGCGCTCGGACTGATCGTGTACCTCCTGACCCGCGCGGTCCTGCCTTCGCTAGGCTCGACCCTGCCGAACGCCGTGGCGGTCGGAGGCGGGATCGTGCTCACCGTGTGCGCGCTCGTCGCCGAACGCATGTGCATCGTCCCCCTGGACGATGACGACCACGACGACCCGCGCGGCGGCACGGCGGTGCACTGACCGACGGCCGCACGACCACCGCGCGACGGCCGACCCACGCCACACCACAGGAGGCCGCGATGCCGCGCGAACGACTCGACGAGCCCGGCCTCGGCCTGACCGGTGTGGACTGGACCCGGGTGTCCTCCAAGCTCGTCTGGACCGAGCTCATCACGACCGTGCTGGCCGGTGTCGTCGTCACCGTGGGCTGCGTGCTCATCGGCGTCGCGAGCGGTGGCCCGGGTGAGACGGCCGGCCTCGTCTGGACCCTCATCGGCGTCGCGATCGGGATCATCACGCTGGTCACGGCCGTCCTCACGCCGCGCCGGGTCCGTGCGATCGGGTACGCCCTCCGTGACGACGACTTCGTGCTCCGCAAGGGCCTCATGTGGCAGCGCTTCACCGCGGTGCCGTACGGCCGCCTGCAGCTCGTCGACGTGAACCGCGGTCCGCTCGACCGGGCGCTCGGCATGAGCGAGCTGAAGTTCGTGACCGCCGCGGCGTCGACGAACGTCCGGATCCCGGGCATCCCCGCCGAACGTGCCGACGAACTCCGCGACCGACTCGTCGAGCTCGCCGAGTCCCGTCGCGCCGGGCTGTAGGGACCGACGTGACCTTCCGACCCGGGCCACCGCCGCCCGCACCGCCCGCCCCGAACCGCCGGGGGAACGCGGCCGCGGCAGCGCCCCTGACCGACGGGGAGTGGCACCGGCTGCACCCGCTGACGCCGCTGCTGCGCGGCGGGATCTTCCTCGTCGTCGTGCTCGGCATCGTCGTGAACAACCTCCGCGACACCCTCGTCGAGACCTTCATCCCGGGCAGCGGGTCCCGCGAGCAGGGCGACCCCGTCCGCTACGTCTGGGAGCACGGCGCGTTCGGCTGGGTGCTGCTCGGGATCGCGGTGTTCCTGGTCGTGCTGATCGGCCTGTTCTACCTGTCCTGGCGCATGCACGAGTTCCGCGTCACCGGCGAGATCGTCGAGGTGCGCTCCGGCGTCCTCTTCCGCAACCACCGCAAGGCCCGACTCGACCGGATCCAGGGCATCAACATCACCCGTCCGCTGATCCCGCGCCTGTTCGGCACGGCGAAGCTCGAGATCGCGCAGGCCGGCAACGACGCCAACGTGCAGCTCGCGTACCTCGGGGCGAAGGCCTCGGACGACCTCCGGCAGCGCATCCTGTCGCTGGCGTCCGGCGCACGTGACGAGCCCGAGGAGACCGCCACCGGTCGCCGGTACTCCTCGGACGGCGTCGTGTCGGACCGCGTCTACGAGTTCCTGTCACCCGAGCTCGACGCCGACGCCGTACACGCCACCCGCATCGTGAAGGTCAAGCCAGGGCGCCTGATCGCTTCGATGCTGCTCTCGGGCACGACCGTGGTGATCCTGGCGCTGGTCGCCGCGATCATCGTCAGCATCGCGCTGACGGGGGAGTACTTCCTGCTCGTCACGCTGTTCCCCGCCGTCATCGGCAGCGGCGGCTACTACGTGCGCAAGTTCTCGAAGTCGCTGCAGTACACGATCGCCGACACCCGCGACGGCATCCGGATCGGCTTCGGCCTGGTCTCGACCACGAACGAGACCCTGCCGCCCGGCCGCATCCACGCCGTGAGCGTCGCGCAGCCGTTGCTCTGGCGCCCGTTCGGCTGGTGGGACGTCCGCATCAACCGCGCGACCAACGCCGGCAACGGAGCGTCGAGCAACCAGCAGGTGTCGTCGATCGTCCTCCCCGTGGGGACCGCGGCCGACGTCCGGCAGGTGCTCGAGATCATCCTGCCGGCACTCGTCGGGTCCGCGGTCGTCGGACCGGAGGCCTCGAAGGACCGCCTCCGCGAAGGTTCCGCCGAAGCCGTCAGCGTCGTCGACGACAGCCTCACCACGACCGGGGACGCCGGCGGCTTCGTGCACTCGCCGCGTCGGGGCCGCTGGCTCCGCCCCCTGTCCGCGCGCCGCAACGGGTACCGCTTCGTCGAGGGCGCCGTGCTGCTCCGCCTCGGCGCCGTCTGGCGCTCGCTCGTCGTCGTCCCGCTGCCCCGCGTCCAGAGCGTCCGCGTCGAGCAGGGTCCGTTGGAGCGTGCGCTCCGCCTGGCCTCGGTCCACGTCCACACCGTCTCGGGTCCGGTCGCCGCGCGCGTCGGTGCGCTCGACGCCAAGGACGCCCAACTCCTGTGGTCCGGCACGGCCGAACGCGCCGTCGAGGCAGCGGCCACCGACACCTCCCACCGCTGGCGGTCCCGCGGACCCGCAGCAGCCGACGGCCAGGAGGCTCGCCCCACCCCCGACGCGCACCCTGCGGTCCCGCAGGCGGCCCGCCCAGGGCGCACCGTGCCTCCCGGCTGGCAGGACGTCCCCGGGACGGGAGCCGCCCGGTGAGGGCGGGACGGCTGGGAGTCGGCGTCGTCGGCGCAGGACGGGTCGGTCCGGTGCTCGGAGCGGCGCTGGCGAACGCGGAGCACGCGGTCGTCGGCATCACCGCCGTCTCGATGTCGAGCGTCGACCGCGCCGAGGCCCTGCTGCCCGGCGTCCCCGTCCTCACGACGCCGGAGCTGGTGGAGCGCAGCGAGCTCGTGCTGCTCGCGGTGCCGGACGACCAGCTCGCGGAGCTCGTGCAGGGACTGGCCGACGCGGGCATCTGGCAGCCGGGGCAGCTAGTCGTGCACACGAGCCCGGACCACGGTGTGGGCATCCTGGCGCCCGCGATGGCCGCCGGCGCGATCCCGCTCGCCATCCACCCCGCGATGGCGTTCACCGGGACGAGCGTCGACCTGTCCCGGCTGCGGGACGCCTACTGCGCCGTGACCGCCCCCGGACCCGTGCTCCCCATCGCCCAGGCGCTCGTGGTCGAGATGGGGGCAGAGCCCTTCGTCGTCGCCGAGCAGGACCGGCCCGCGTACGCTGATGCCGTGCGCGCCGCCGTGAGCTTCTCGACCGCCATCGTGGACCAGTCCGCCGGCACGCTGTCCTCGATCGGGGTGGAGCGCCCCGGTCGGGTCCTCGGAGCGCTCGTGCGGTCTGCGGTCGACAACGCGCTGACGGCGGCGGACGGGCAGTCGGCGCTGTGACGAACGGTCCGTTCCGCATCACCACCGCCCAGGCCAAGGTCGGGTACGTCGTGGGTGCCACCGTCGTCGAGGTCCTGCTCGCGCTGCTGCTCTTCGCGCTCGGCGTGCCCGACGTCGCCGTCCCGTTCCTGGCCGCCGTCGGCCTCGTCGCGATGGTCGTGGTCGGCGTGCGGGTGTTCCGCGGGGACGACGAACCCGTCGCGCCGCCGCGTGCGTGGTGGCGGATGACCGCGAGGCCGTTCGCCGGGTTCCTGCTGGCGGCGTACTTCGTCGCCGACGGGGTGCTCGCGCGTTCGAGTGTGTCGGGTGGCTTCGACGCGGCCGGCACCGTCGTGATGCTCCTCGTCGCGGCGGCGTACCTCGGCTCCTCGGTGACCCTGCTCGTGCTGCGGTCCCAGGGCCGCGCGCCCGCCGGGGCCTTCCGCACGGGAGGGGCCGCGTCCCGCGGGTGACGGTCTCCCGACGTCGCTCCGGCCCGTCCGGTCCATACCCGTCTGCGCGAGTGGTCGCAACTCCCCGCTCACCTCCGCCGAGCGGTCACGGTCCGTCGCTCGCCCGGGGCTGAACCGACGTTCCATGACCGCTCGAGGGCGCTTCAGGCGGAACTCGATGATCCCGGCCCTCCGGCGCGGGGTGGGTTGACCTCGGGTCACGCCTGGACCGCGAGCGCGTCGGCACATCCCGCGGAGTTCCTCGTGGTGCCGTGTCATGTCGTCGACGCCGCTGATGAAGTCACCGCCCGGGTCGTTGAGCTGGCACTCGACCACGGTGTAGTCGGCAGGAGCTCCCGCATGGGCTCCGAGGCAAAGCGCGATCGCGGTCAGAGCGGTGGCGCGGACGTGACTGAATTCGATTCCCATGCTGGTGCCTATGCACCGTGCGTCCACGGTTGCGCTCGCTCGCGGTGACGGGCGGCGGGGCGCTGGCCGGTAGCATCGACGCGATCCCCCACGACCTCCGGAGCCGCACCCCATGACCGACGAGACCGCCACCACCGACACCGCGATCGCCGACGCCGCCGCCCTGGCCGAACAGGAGACGAACGAGCAGCGTCAGGTCCGGCTCGACAAGCGCGCGCGGCTGCTCGAGGCCGGGATCGAGGCCTACCCCGCCGAGCTCCCGATCACCGCGACGATCCCCGCGGTCCGGGCGCAGCACGAGCACCTGGAGACCGGCGAGGAGACCCAGGACGTCGTCGGGATCGCCGGGCGCATCGTGTTCTCCCGGAACACCGGCAAGCTCTGCTTCGCGTCCCTGCAGTCGGGCGACGGCCAGCGCATCCAGGCGATGGTGTCCCTCGCCGAGGTGGGCGAGGACTCCCTGGCGCGGTGGAAGGAGTACGTCGACCTCGGCGACCACGTGTTCGTGCACGGTCGCGTGATCTCGTCGCGTCGTGGCGAGCTGAGCATCATGGTCGACGAGTGGGCGATCGCGGCGAAGGCGATCCTGCCGCTGCCGAACCTGCACAACGAACTCAACGAGGAGACCCGGGTCCGCCAGCGGTACCTCGACCTCATCGTCCGCGACCAGGCCCGCGCGACCGTCCGTGCCCGTGCCGCCGTGATGGCGTCGCTCCGCCAGACGTTCACCGGCCACGAGTACCTCGAGGTCGAGACCCCGATGCTGCAGACCCAGCACGGTGGTGCCTCCGCCCGGCCCTTCGTCACGCACTCGAACGCCTTCGACACGGAGCTCTACCTGCGCATCGCGCCGGAGCTCTTCCTGAAGCGGGCCGTCGTCGGCGGGATCGACCGCGTCTTCGAGATCAACCGCAACTTCCGGAACGAGGGCGCCGACTCGTCGCACTCGCCGGAGTTCGCGATGGTCGAGGCCTACCAGGCGTACGGCAACTACGAGCAGATGGCCGACCTGACCCAAGAGCTCGTGCAGAACGCCACGCGAGCGGTGACCGGTGGGCCCCTCGAGGTCACGCTGCCCGACGGCACCGCGTACGACCTCGGTGGTGAGTGGCCCCGCATCGACATGTACGGCTCCCTGTCCGAGGCAGCCGGTCGTGAGATCACGCCGGAGACCCCGCTCGCCGAGCTGCAGGAGCTCGCGGCCGCCGAGGGTGTCGAGGTCGCGCACGCCACCCACGGCAAGTACGTCGAGGAGCTCTGGGAGCACTTCGTCATCGACTCACTCGACCGCCCGACGTTCGTGATGAACTTCCCGGTCGACACCTCACCGCTGACCCGCGAGCACCGCACCCGCCCGGGCATCGTCGAGAAGTGGGACCTGTACATCCGCGGGTTCGAGCTCGCGACGGCCTACTCGGAGCTCGTCGACCCCGTCGTGCAGCGCGAGCGCTTCGTCGAGCAGGCCAAGCTCGCCGCGGGCGGCGACCCCGAGGCCATGCGCGTCGACGAGGAGTTCCTGCGGGCGCTCGAGCACGCCATGCCGCCGTCCGGCGGCATGGGCATGGGCGTCGACCGCCTGCTCATGGCGATCACCGGCCTCGGCATCCGCGAGACGATCCTGTTCCCGCTGGTCAAGTGAGCCGGACAGGAGGCTCGGTGCGCGTCGGACGCACACCGAGCCTCCCGAGATGGCGCGGTACGATGACCGCGTGCCGCATGGAGTCGTGACCGGGATCATCTTCGCGCTGACGCCGACCGTCGTGGTCGGCCTCGTGTTCTGGTTCGTCATGCGCGCGATCATGCGAGCGGACCGCAACGAGCGGTCCGCGTACGCCAAGGTCGAGGCCGAGGAGCGCGCCCGCTTCGAGCGGGTCCACGGCACCTCCGCACCCACGTCGACGCCCTCGGAGTAGTCCGACACGTCCCGGTCGTCCGGCGTTCACACCGCTGTTGCCGGCCGGTGTGACGATCTCCGCATGTCCCTCATGCAGATGTTCCGTTCTCGCAGCCTCGTCGGTGACATCGAGAGCGAGTACGACGAGTACGACCGTGACGCCGACCTCGAGGTCTCGAAGCGTCGATCCGGGTGGCTCGAACCGTCCTGGTGACCCCCACGCACCTGCTCTTCGGGGTACGGAGGCCGGATCGCACTGATCCGGACCGACGTACCCCTTTTTGATGTCCGCGAAGCGCTGTGCCCCGGGGTACACCCGCCGAAACCCGCCGGACACATGCTGACATCGGCGGAAAGACGGCACGAACCGCGGACTTCCGCGGAAGTCGACGAGAAATGCCGTCAGCATCGTGTACCCCTCCCCATGGGGTGGCGATGGTGAAGCACGGAGATCCCTGGGAATCGATCCAACGGGTTTGTGGGGTACACCTCGGGACCGCTTTACTCGGTCTCACCCGACGAGGGCCAACACCGTCGAATGCAGGGAGAGTCACATGACGATCGCAACGGCAACGCCGAGCACCACCTCACGCCGCACCAAGAAGGCAACCGCCAAGACCGACTCCGCCAAGGTCGAGAGCACGACGCTCGACGCCGCAGCAGCCGAGGTCGAGGCAGACGAGCAGCTCGCCGGCGTCCGTGGTGCATCCGTCGACCAGGTCGGTGACTACCTGCGCCACATCGGGCGTCTCGCACTCCTCACCGCCGAGGAAGAAGCCGACATCGCCCGTCGCATCGAGGTCGGCCTGTTCGCCGGCGAGAAGCTCGCGACCGAGCAGGGCCTGCCGAAGGCGCTGCAGCGTGAGCTCAAGTGGCTCGTCCGTGACGGTGAGCGTGCCAAGGAGCGGATGATCACCTCGAACCTGCGCCTCGTCGTCAGCATCGCCAAGCGCTACTCCCAGCGCGGCCTGCCGTTCATGGACGTCATCCAGGAGGGCAACCTCGGGCTGGTCCGTGCAGTCGAGAAGTTCGACTTCACGCAGGGCTACAAGTTCTCCACGTACGCCACCTGGTGGATCCGTCAGGCCATCTCCCGCGGCCTGGCCGACAAGGCCCGCACGATCCGCATCCCGGTGCACACCGTCGAGCTGATCAACAAGATCTCCCGCACCGAGCGTGACCTCACCGTCGACCTCGGCCGTGCGCCGATGCCCGACGAGGTCGCCGCCGAGCTGAGCATGAGCGTCGAGGAACTCGTCGACCTCAAGGGCCGCTCGCACGAGCCGGTCTCGATCCACACCGTCGTCGGTGACTCGGACGACAGCGAGCTGGGCGACTTCATCGAAGACGAGGACGCCGCGTCCCCGAACGAGCTCACCGAGACGACGCTCCTGCACCGCGACATCCGCTCGATCGTCGCGGAGCTCCCGAGCGACGAGGCCAACGTGATCCGCATGCGCTACGGCCTCGACGACGACAAGCCGATGACGCTCGACGAGATCTCGAAGATCGTGCACACGACCCGTCAGGCCGTCAGCCGCGTCGAGTCCCGCGCGAAGCTCCGCCTGTTCGCCAAGGCGGTCTCGCAGGACATGCAGCTGTACCTGACCGAGTAGGTCTCAGCAGTGCTCCCGACGCCCTCGACTCCGGTCGGGGGCGTCGTTGCGTCCGGGTGGGGTCACTCCTCGACCTCGCGCCGGAGCTTCTGGCGTAGGTCGCTGGGGATGAGCTCCACGAGCTGGTCCGGGCGTACCGGGAGGTCGAGCAGGCTGAGCTTCACCCGGCCGGTCCGCCCGTGTCGCTCGGCGTCGAGCCGCACCACGCTGCCGGCGTCCTTCCGCAGGCGCATGTCGATCTGGGCGCCGGTGGCCACCTCGCCCACGACGAGCCCGTCGACCTCGAGCGCGGCGCTCCTGGTGCCCTCGGCGATGTCGAAGCGGTAGCGCTCCCGCGCCGCGAGGACGACGGCGCGGTCGATCCCGGCCATCGGGGCCACCGGGGTCACGACGGAGCCGGAGAGCGCGGGGGAGAGCACCGGCCCGCCCGCCGCGTAGTTGTAGGCGGTCGACCCGGCAGGCGTCGCCGCGACGATGGCGTCCGCCCGGTAGTACCCGTAGCCGAGGCCGCCCACGCTGAGGTCGGCCGAGACCTGCCCGGAACCCGGGCGCCGCACGATCGTCAGGTCGTTGAACGCCAGGTAGTCCGTGCGTGCCCCGCTCCAGGCCAGTCGCGCTTCGAGAGCGTGGTGCGGTTCGAGCTGGTACTCGCCCGCCGACAGTCGTTCGAGCGCCGCTTCGAGCTCCGGCGGCTCGATCTCCACCAGGAAGCCCACGTTGCCGTAGTTCACGCCGAGCACGGGTACCGGGCGCTTCGCCACGAGTCGCATGGCGCCGAGCATGGTGCCGTCGCCGCCCAGTGCGACGACGAGGTCCACGGTTGCGGTGAAGTCGTCGTCCTCGACCACCTCGATCGTGTCGCCGATGCGGGCGGCGTCGATGCGCCGGGCAACCAGACGACCGAGCCCGGAGGAGTTCCAGCGCCGCAGGGTCGTGACGGACTCCTGCACGTTCTTGGTCGGGTGGACGACGAGGCCGACGACGGGCTGCTCCATGGCCGGATGCTACCGGGCGGACCTGCGCCCGGCAGGGGACTCCTGAGGAACGGCTTCCATACACACACGAAACACGATATTCTGTATGGATGCAGACTGCCGCCCTCTCCGTTGCCGTGCCCACCCTCCGTCACGGTCGCGAGATCGTGCTCCTCGCCGAGCACGAGTCGCAGGACTCGGGCTTCGGCTTCGTCGACGCAGAGCACCTCCTCGTCGCGGCGGTCGTCCTGTGTAGCGGCATGCCGCGGCTCGCTGCGGTGCTCGATGCCCACGGTGTCACGCCGGCGCGGGTTCGGGAGTCCATCCGGGTCTTCGTCGGCGCGGGGTCCGTCCCGTACCCGTCGGAAGCGGACCGCATCGTGTGCACGCCGGCCGGAGCCCGGGTGCTGGCTCGAGCGGCGCAGATCGCGGGCCCCGACGAGCGAGTTCGACCGCACCACGTGGTCCTCGCCGTGCTCGACGGCATCGACGACCCGTTGATGGGAGCCGCCAACGACGTGTTGGAGCGCCTCGGCGTCGAGCCCCGTCGCTTCCGCCGCGCGATCCGACGGGCGGCCCGCCGCTCCTGACGTCACCACCGGCGGACCGCAGCCTCTCCGCCGGACGCGCACCGAGCCTCCCGGCGGTCCGCTCGTCACCGCTGAACGCACCCACCGAACCCAGGTCACGCCCACGGCGAACAGGGGCAGCCCCGGGGCGGAGCGCTGGTTACTCTCGAAGTACTTGGCCGGACTCACACGAGACCGGCACAGCTGTCGGCTCCGATCGCAGGGGCCAAGGGAGAGCACATGTTCGAGAGATTCACCGACCGGGCCCGTCGTGTTGTCGTCCTCGCTCAAGAAGAAGCGAAGATGCTCAACCACAACTACATCGGGACCGAGCACATCCTCCTCGGCCTGATCCACGAGGGCGAGGGCGTCGCTGCCAAGGCGCTGGAGTCGCTCGGCATCTCGCTCGATGCCGTCCGTGAGCAGGTCCAGGACATCATCGGCCAGGGCCAGCAGCAGCCGACCGGGCACATCCCGTTCACGCCGCGCGCCAAGAAGGTGCTCGAGCTGTCCCTGCGCGAGGCGCTGCAGCTCGGCCACAACTACATCGGCACGGAGCACATCCTGCTCGGCCTGATCCGCGAGGGCGAGGGTGTCGCAGCCCAGGTCCTCGTGAAGCTCGGCGCCGACCTGAACCGGGTGCGCCAGCAGGTCATCCAGCTCCTGTCCGGCTACCAGGGCAAGGAAGCGGTCGCCGTCGGCGGCGAGCAGCAGCAGAACGCGCAGCAGGGTTCGCAGGTCCTCGACCAGTTCGGTCGGAACCTCACCCAGGCCGCGCGTGACGGCAAGCTCGACCCGGTCATCGGGCGCGAGAAGGAGATGGAGCGGGTCATGCAGATCCTCTCCCGCCGCTCCAAGAACAACCCCGTCCTGATCGGCGAGCCCGGTGTCGGCAAGACCGCCGTCGTCGAGGGCCTCGCCCAGGCGATCGTCAAGGGCGACGTGCCCGAGACGCTCAAGGACAAGCAGCTCTACTCGCTCGACCTCGGATCGCTCATCGCCGGGTCCCGCTACCGCGGTGACTTCGAGGAGCGCCTGAAGAAGGTCACGAAGGAGATCCGCACCCGCGGCGACATCATCGTCTTCATCGACGAGATCCACACGCTGGTCGGTGCCGGTGCTGCCGAGGGCGCGATCGACGCCGCGTCGATCCTCAAGCCCCTCCTTGCTCGTGGTGAGCTCCAGACCATCGGTGCCACCACGCTCGACGAGTACCGCAAGCACTTCGAGAAGGACGCAGCACTCGAGCGTCGCTTCCAGTCGGTGCAGGTCAACGAGCCGTCGCTGCCCCACACCATCAACATCCTCAAGGGCCTCCGCGACAAGTACGAGGCGTTCCACAAGGTGTCCATCACCGACGGGGCGATCGTCTCCGCGGCGAACCTGGCGGACCGCTACGTGCAGGACCGCTTCCTGCCCGACAAGGCCATCGACCTGATCGACGAGGCCGGCGCCCGCCTGCGTCTGTCGATCCTGTCGGCGCCGCCGGAGCTCCGCGAGTTCGACGAGAAGATCTCGACGGTCCGCGGGTCGAAGGAAGCCGCCATCGAGGAGCAGGACTTCGAGAAGGCCGCGTCGCTGCGTGACGAGGAGAAGAAGCTCCTCGGCGAGCGTCTCCGCCTCGAGAAGCAGTGGCGTGCCGGTGACGTCGCCGCGTCCGGCACCGTCGACGAGGGCATCATCGCCGAGGTCCTGGCGCAGGCCACGGGCATCCCGGTGTTCAAGCTCACGGAGGAGGAGACCTCGCGTCTCGTCTTCATGGAGAAGGCCCTGCACCAGCGCGTCATCGGTCAGGAAGAGGCCATCTCGGCCCTGTCCAAGACGATCCGCCGCACCCGCGCCGGCCTCAAGGACCCGAACCGCCCATCGGGTTCGTTCATCTTCGCCGGCCCCACGGGCGTCGGCAAGACCGAGCTCGCCAAGGCGCTCGCGGAGTTCCTGTTCGACGACGAGGGCGCACTGATCTCCCTCGACATGTCGGAGTTCGGCGAGAAGCACACCGTCTCGCGCCTGTTCGGTGCCCCTCCCGGGTTCGTCGGGTTCGAGGAGGGCGGCCAGCTCACCGAGAAGGTGCGCCGCAAGCCGTTCTCCGTGGTCCTGTTCGACGAGATCGAGAAGGCCCACCCGGACATCTTCAACTCGCTGCTGCAGGTCCTCGAAGAGGGTCGACTGACCGATGGTCAGGGCCGCGTGGTCGACTTCAAGAACACCGTCATCATCATGACCACGAACCTCGGTTCGCAGGGCATCGCCGGTGGCCCGGTGGGCTTCCAGGTCGAGGGTGACTCGGGCGTCGGCTACGACCGGATGCGCGCGAAGGTGAACGAAGAGCTGAAGAAGCACTTCAAGCCCGAGTTCCTGAACCGCGTCGACGACACGATCGTGTTCCCGCAGCTGTCGCAGCCCGAGCTGCTGCAGATCGTGGACCTGTTCGTGAAGCGCCTGTCCGACCGCATGCTGGACCGCGACATGACCGTCGAGCTGACGGTCCCGGCCAAGGAGCAGCTCATCAAGGTCGGGTTCGACCCCGCCCTCGGTGCTCGCCCCCTGCGCCGCGCGATGCAGCACGAGGTCGAGGACCAGCTGTCCGAGCACATCCTGCAGGGTGAGCTCACGGCCGGTGACCACGTGAAGGTCGACTTCCGCGAGGGCAAGTTCGAGTTCGAGACCGGGCGTCAGCCGGGTCGCGAAGAGGTCCTCGCCGGTGCGGCGGCCGTTGAGGCCGGCACCGACGCGGCCCCGCAGGGCGAGATCGAGTCCTAGGAGTCACACCAGACAGACGGGAGGCCCGGTGCCAGCTGGCACCGGGCCTCCCGTCTGTCGTCGTCGTGCGGGTGGGTCAGATCTGGTCGTCGCGTTCAGCGTCGCTCGCGACGTCGCTGTCGGCCGTGCCGTCGGAATCACCGGTCAGTCCGTCAGCCAGACCGTTGGTCTGGTCGAAGGCGTGCCCGATCGATTCGTCGTTGAGATCGGCGAGGGACCCGTTGTCCTCGCGGTGTTCCGGGTTGGTGTCCTTGTCCATGCGGCGGACGGTACGCCGACGACGTCGATCCGTTCCCAGCGCACATGACGGGAGGCGCGGTGCCA
>NZ_MJGV01000079.1:226445-319577 GCF_001865015.1 Curtobacterium sp. MMLR14_010
GGAGGCGCGGTGCCAGCTGGCACCGCGCCTCCCGTCATCGCTGTGGTGACGTCCTAGGCCTGGACGTCGCCGCGCCAGCCGTCGGCCGTGGGGGCCGCCTCAACGCGCTCCTTGTAGTTCTGCAGGTCCTTCTTGACGGCGTGACCACCGACGCCGACCGCGGAGCCGAGCTTCTCGAGGAAGCCGGAGGGCTGCCAGTCGATCTGTACGGTGACACGGGTCTCGGCGTCAGCGAGCTTGTGGAACGTGACGACGCCGGCGTGGTCGGTCTCGCCGTCCTTCACGGTCCAGGCGACGCGCTCGTCCGGGTGCTGCTCGGTGATGATCGCGCGGAACTGACGCTCCTGGCCCGCGACCTTGACGGTCCAGTCGGTGGTGGTGTCGTCGACCTGGACGATCTTCTCGACCTCGTCGAGGAACGTGGGGAACTCCTCGAAGCGAGTCCACTGGTCGTAGGCGGCGCGAACGGGGACGTTGACGTCGACGGTCTCGATGATCTGGGGCATTGGAACTCCTTGAGCTTCTTGTCTCGTCGTCTTGCCCTGCCGAACGTAGGCCGATGCCCTGGACGCGGGCCTCGTCGATGTCCCCCGGGCGCGCCCGACGGCTCGGTGGCCTGGCCTCGTTGCTGTCCGCCTGGTCCGCCAGCCCGCCGTAGGGTGGTGCGGATGACTCACCACGGGAAGCACGCGTTCGACGAACGGGACGACCACGGCATCCTGGTGCGGCCTGCCCTCGCGTCGGACGTGCCGCACATCCAGCGGCTCATCTCCCCGTACGTCGACCGGCGCATCCTGCTCGGCAAGGAGAACGTCGCCCTGTACGGCTCGATCCAGCAGTTCCGGATCGCCGAGGGCCCTGACGGCACGCCGATCGGGTGCGGTGCGCTCGCCGTGTTCTGGGACGACATCGCCGAGGTGCGCACGCTCGCCCTCGACGAGGACTGGATCCACAAGCGCGTGGGGCACCGGATGCTCGAGGCGCTCGAGCACGATGCGCGGGAACTCGGTGTCGCGCGGATCTTCTGCCTGACGTTCGAGGTCGAGTTCTTCGCCAAGCACGGCTACCTCGAGATCGGGGAGCAGGTCGTCGACCCGGACGTCTACGCCGAGCTCGTGCGGTCGTCGGACGAGGGCGTCGCGGAGTTCCTCGACCTGGCCCGGGTGAAGCCGAACACGCTCGGCAACACCCGCATGCTGAAGATCCTCTGACGGGTTCGCCCGGTGCTCGGCGGGGTTCCGCCAAGGCGTGCGCGCGGTTGTCTAGCCTGTGCGCATGTCGTCGCTCCGCCACCCCGTCGGCCCCGAGAAGCCCGTCGTCTACTGGCGCCGTCGTCTGCTCGTCATCGCGGCGATCGTGGTCATCGTGGTCGTCGTCGTGCTCATCGTCGTGGGGCGGGGGACCGGGACTCCGGTGGCCGATCAGTCGGCGTCTGGTTCGCCGTCCGCGGGCGCGGGCGCGTCGTCGGACGCCGGTTCTGGGTCCGGAGCCTCCGGTTCTGGTGCGTCCGGGTCTGGTTCTGCGGGGACCCCGTCACCGTCGGCCAGCGCCGCCGCTGACGGAGCCGCGTGTGCCGACGACCAGATCACGCTGGAGCCCGTCCTCGACAAGAGCACCTACGGCCCGACCGAGGACCCGAAGATCGCGATGTCGATCGAGAACACCGGGTCGAACGCCTGCAGCATGGACCTCGGCTCGGCGCAGCAGGTCCTGACGATCAGCTCGGGCCAGGAACAGTACTGGTCGTCGAAGGACTGCCAGACCGGCGGGACGAACCAGGACGTCACGATCAAGGCCGGGCAGACCCTGACCACGCCGGCCATCGCATGGGACCGCACCCGGTCGTCGAAGGACACCTGTGACGCCGCACGCCCGGCCGTGACCGGCGGTGGGGCCAGCTACCACCTGGAGGTCGCGGTGGGGGACGTGAAGGCCAAGGAGTCGGCGCAGTTCATCCTGAACTGACGCCGGTGCGCGGGACGCGGGCTACTTGAATGCAGGAGTCTCGACTCGACACCGCACGGTCTTGCCCGCAGCGCCGTGCTCCTCGGCGATGACCTTGGTGCCGTCGAGCAGGATCCTGCAGCTGGCGCTCTGACCCGCCGGGGGCGTCGCCCGCACAGACGCCGGGTCCTTCGCCAGGACGATGGACTCGTGGGTCCAGGTGGCCGCACCACCGTCGGCAGCACCGGGGCGGGTGGAGGCGGTGGGGATCGTGTGTGTGGTCGCTGCATCGCCGCGCTGCTCGGCACCGAGGTAGCGGACGTCGTGCAGGGTGCCGGCGTCAGGGGCGTCGACGCTGACTTCGTAGGTGACGGCCCAGGCATCGCCAGTCTGCTGGCGGAGCTGCGAGCAGCCCGTCAGGGTGAGGGTGACCGCGGCGAGGGCGGCGACTGCTGCAAGCGTTTTGTGCATGAAAACACAATCGCGGCCGGTCGATCGAACTTCGTCATGACGAAGTATCGATCGAGTCCGACCGCGGTCGTGTTCGAGGTCAGCCGACCGGATGACGGTCAGCGTTCCTCAGGGGTTCAGCCGATGACGGTGATGTTCTCCGCCTGCGGGCCCTTGCGGCCCTCGGTGATCTCGAACTCCACCTTCTGGTTCTCCTCGAGGCCGCGGTAACCGCTGCCCGAGATCGCCGAGAAGTGCGCGAAGACGTCGGCGCTCTGGTCGTCCGGGGCGATGAACCCGAAGCCCTTTTCGTTGTTAAACCACTTGACGGTTCCAGTTGCCATGATGGCGTTTCCTTAACTGTTCTTGCTTTCCATCGCGGTATGACACGCAGACGGAGCCTCGTCGTATGTCGACGAGGGTGATGCGCCACGCGGGCAGGTGCCGGCGGGACGGGTTCGGGGTCAGACCCGGAGGCCAGTGACCCGTGAGTCCGGTTGAGGGGCATTGCACCTCGTCCAGACGTTGGGCGCCGCCGAAGCGGTTCCACCAACCTAGCGCGTCTGGAGCGCCAGGACCAGACGAAGTCGCCGTGATCGAACAAAATCTGGTGAACTTGGTCCTGATGGCAGACAAGGAACAGCGCTTCCGGAGCGAACAGCTCGAGGAAGCCCTCGCACAGCAGGACGTCGCCGCGGTCGCATTCGCGCTGCGGAACGACATCGTGATCGTCCCCCGGCTCGTCACCGGCAAGAAGGACATGCAGGTGCGTGTCTTCGGGCGTGAAGGGTCCGAGAAGCGCATCCTGCTGCTGTTCTCGTCCGCTGACGCGTACACCGCGATGGTCCCGGACGAGAAGGTCCGGCAGGTCATGGTCTACGACGCCGAGCGTCTGGAGGAGTTCCTGGCGGCACACCTCGACTCGCTCGAGGGCGTCTTCTTCGACATCGCCGGCCCGAACACGATGCAGTCGGACCCGGCCGACCTGCTGGCCGCATTGCGCGCATGACGGTCGCGTTCGCCTGATCACACAGGCGGACACCGAGGACGCAGCATCGCTAGCGTCGCTGCATGGAGTCCATCCGGCCGGGGATCGTCGCGTTCGTCGTCGGGGCGGTGCTGGCCGTCGCGGCGCTGGTCCCGTTCGCAGCGTACGAGTACCGACGGCACGGCCGCCTCGGCTTCCGCCGGAGCCTGCTGGCCTTCGTCACGCTCGTGTACGCCCTCGCGCTCGTGACCTACACGCTCCTGCCGCTGCCCGAGAGCGCCGCCGCTGCCTGTCGGGTGTCGAGTGCACCGCAGCTGCAGGCCTTCGCGTTCCTCGGGGACATCGAGCGCGAGGGCGGCATCTCGGGACCGCGCTCCCTGCTCACGAACCCTGCTGCGGTGCAGGTGGCCTTCAACGTCCTGCTCTTCATCCCCCTCGGGGCGCTCGTGCGGCACGCGGTCCTGCGGCGCCGGGTGGTCAGCGGACTCCTCGTCGGAGCGGCCGCTGGCTTCGTCGTCTCGCTGGTCATCGAGCTCACGCAGCTGACCGGTGACTGGTTCCTCTACCCGTGCTCGTACCGCCTGTTCGACGCCGACGACCTGCTGGCGAACACCGCCGGCGCGGCGCTCGGCACCTTCGCCGCACCGCTCCTGACGCTGTTCGTCGGGTCACACCGCGTCTCGGACGCGGACGCCCCGCGACCGGTCACCGCGAGGCGGCGGTTCTTCGGGATCCTCGCTGACGTCCTCGCGATCACCTTCACCACGGGCCTGCTGAGCGTGGGGACCGCACTCGTCCTCGCGGTCCTCGGAGTCGAGGACCGGTCGCCGGTGGCGACGACCCCGCTCGCCGTCGGCGCCTTCGTGGCACCCGCCGTGCAGCTCGTGGTCGTCCTCGTCTCCGGACGGACCCTGGGGGAGCACGTCATCCGGGTCCGTCCGCTGCGCTCGCCGGGCGTCGGACAGCGGGTGGTGCGCTGGGCGCTCGGTTCCGGCGGGTGGGCGGCGCTGTCGGCGAGTTCGCTGCCGTTCTCGGGGTTCCTGGCGTTCCTGCTCGCCGTGGCCGCCGTCATCGGCGTGTGGGCGACGCGGGACCACCGCGGCTTCGCCTCGGCGGTGGCGCGACTCGACATCGCGGACGACCGCCTGCCGCCCGGTGATGCTGCCGACGGCCTGGAGGCTCGGCACGGCTGACGGGGCTCGTCACCAGTGTGGGTGGTCGGTCCGTCGTGCCCCGTGGCTCAGAAGGCGGCGTCGAGCTCGCGTTCGCGCACGGACTTCGTCATCGAGAACGCGACGCGGAGTGCTTCGCGCAGGTGTTCGGCGTCTGCGCCGAGGACGGTCGTGAAGCCGAGGCGCCGGGCTTCACTCGCGCGCTGCTTGGCCCCGGTGGCCTGCCGGATCTCGCCGGCGAGGCTGATCTCGCCGATGGCCGCGAGCGTGTGCGGGTAGGGGCGGTCCCGCGCAGCGCTGGCGAGCGCGAGCACGATGGCCAGGTCGGCGCCCGGCTCGGTGATCTTGATGCCGCCGACGGTGGAGACGTACACGTCGGCGTCGGAGAGCTTGATCCCCGCTCGGCGTTCGAGGACCGCGAGCAGCATCGCCACGCGTGACGAGTCGACCCCGTTCACGACCCGGCGGGGCTGCGGTGCCGAGCTCGGAACGACGAGGGCCTGGATCTCGACGGGGAGCGCACGACGGCCTTCCATCGCGACGGTGATGCACGTGCCCGACACCGGGGCGCCGTTGCGGGACATGAACAGGCCGCTGGGGTCGGGGACCTCGTGGATGCCGTCGCCGGCCATGTCGAAGCAGCCGACCTCATCCGTGGGGCCGAAGCGGTTCTTCAGGGCCCGGACGAAGCGGAGGGCGGTCTGCCGGTCGCCCTCGAAGTGGCAGACGACGTCGACGAGGTGCTCGAGCAGACGTGGGCCGGCGATGCTGCCGTCCTTGGTGACGTGGCCGACGATGAGGACCGGCAGGTTGCGCTGCTTGGCTTCACGGATGAGGGTCGAGGCGACTTCCCGGACCTGCGAGGTGCCACCAGCGATGCCGTCGATGGAGGCCGACGAGATCGTCTGCACGGAGTCGGCGATGAGCAGGTCGGGCTGCACCTGGTCGATCTGCCCGAGGATGACGCCGAGGTCGACCTCGCTCGCCAGGTAGAGGTCGTCGTGCATCGCCCCGGTGCGCTCGGCACGGAGCCGGACCTGGTCAACCGATTCCTCGGCGCTGACGTAGAGGACGCGCTTGCCCATCGCTGCCGCACGTGAGGCGACCTCGAGCAGGAGCGTCGACTTGCCGACGCCGGGCTCACCGCTCAGCAGGACGGCCGCACCGGGGACGATCCCGCCGCCGAGCACGCGGTCGAACTCGCCGACGCCGGTCTGCCAGCGGGGGACCGCTCCGACGCGGGCCTGGGTGATGGGCTGCGCGATGCGGGTGCCGGCGACGGCGACGGCGGTCGTGCCGCGGGCGCTGGCCGTGGTGGCGGAGGTGTCCTCCACCGTGCCCCAGGACTGGCACTCGCCGCAGCGACCGACCCACTTGATCGTGGTCCACCCGCACTCGGAGCAGCGGAACGTGGACTGGGGGCGGGCCATGCGACGAGGTTAGGCCCGGCCGCCGACATCACCCGACGGCCCGGACGGGGCGTCGGGGTCGGTCGGTCCGTTGGAGCTGTCGGTCGGTTCGTCGGGCTCCTGCTGCGTGGGCACGGACCCGGTCATGCGCTGCCGGAGTCGTTCGACGGGACCGGCGTGGTGGGCGAGGTCGAGTTCGTCGGCCCCGTCGGTGTCCTGCTCCGCGCGGGCGTTCGCGACGGCGCCGGCTTCGCGCCCGAGGTCCTCGGCCTCTCGGGCGGAGAGGTAGTGCCGGATCGCGGCGACGGTGTCCACACGGGCGTCGATCGCCGGCTCGAAGGCGCTGGCCCAGACTTCGTACCCACGGTCGTTCGGGTGGAACAGGTCCCCGTAGGTGTTGAAGAACGTGCGACGGATCCCCACGCGCTTGGTGATGCCGTGCAGCGGCGCGACGGTCAACCCGAGCTCGTCGGCGACGCGGTGGATGATCTCGTTCGCGACGGCGACCTTGCGCTCACGGTCGGGGGAGAACATGCACGGCAGCTCGGCCACGACCGCGTGCGAGGGGACTGCGCCGTAGATCGCTCGGATGTTGCGTTCGAACTTGTCGGGGTGGAAGTCGGCGATGTCGTTCGCGCCGATCGACACCGTGCAGACGTCGGGCGTGAAGTGCTGCAGCTTGGGGAGTTGGTCCCGCTTCGCGCCCCACGTCGTGGCCCCGGACACGCTGAGGTTCACGACCCGCACCGTCATGCGCGAACGGTGTCGGATGCGTCGGGCAAGCAGGCCGACGTACCCACGGGAGGGGACCGTCGCGCCGACGCCCTGCGCTGCGGAGTCGCCGATCGCCAGGTAGGTGACCTGGCCCTCGTGGTGGAGCCGTTCGCGCCACCAGTCCGCGTGGATGGGGAGCATCTCGACCACGCGTTGCGAGGCCGCCTTCTGTCCCTTGACCCCGGCACGTGCGCCGACGGCCGCGCCACCGGCGACCACGAGGCCGCCGCCGACGGAGGAGATCAGTGCGATGAGGGTGCGCGTCTTCATGACGAGGACGCTACGCCCGCGGGACTCGTCGGATCAGAGCGGACGCTGGGTGTGTGGAGCGGCCCGGGAATCAGCCGCTTGTGGAGGGCAGGCCGACCTGCGGTGTCGCCGGGGGCCTCCCGGATCGTGTAAACTCTTTCCCGGTACCGTGTCCGAGCGGCCGAAGGATCATGTCTCGAAAACATGTGTGGGGGCAACTCCACCGTGGGTTCAAATCCCACCGGTACCGCCACGGGGCCATCTCGTGGGTCGTCTCGCCACGACTCGCTTGATCGCCTCGAGAGGAAGAGCCCCCGGCTTCGTGCCGGGGGCTCTTCTCGTTTCCGGGCGACCGGGTCGCGGCGGGCCGACCGGGGACGGTCAGCCCAGACCGCCCGCTGTCACTCCCCGGCGTTCCACCGCAGGTCGTCGGCGGTGCCGGAGTGGTGCGCGCCGTCCTTCGTCGTCCAGGACATCGTGATGTCGTCCAGGTCCGGCGCGGACGAGCGGTGCGGTGCGGGCCACCACAGGGACCAGATGCCGTCCTCGACACCGGTCGTCGCCGGGGCGTGCCCGGGCACGGTGATCGTGAGCGAGGTCACGTCGGTACCGGCCTGTCCGTAGCCCTCGAGCGTGGCGTCGGCGCCGTCACCGTGTCCGCCGAAGGTCTGCAGGTTGACGACCCCGGCTGCGACCGCGGGGAGCGGCCCCGACGCGTCGTCGATGAGCTCGGCGGTCGCGATGCCGTCCGGACCGGCCAGGCACCAGGCGCGGCGGCCGTCGGTGTTGGCGCTCGCGACCAGGCTCGTGACGGCACCGCGCTGCTCGACGTTGTGGGCGACGACGTCGGCGGCAGCGACCCGCGTCGCCGTGTCACCCACGCCCTGCGCGCACTGCACCGCGAGGGCGTGGACGTCGGTCGACGAGGGCGGCGCCGCTGCTCGCGGGGTCCAGCTGCCGATCTGGGCCGTCGTGAGCGAGACCGATCGGCTCGACCCGTCGACGATGTGGAGGAGCCCGTGCAGCGGGGCGACGCCGACCACGGAGAAGGCGCCGACGACCGCGGTGGCCGTGACGGCTCCGACGACGATCCACTGCCGGGCGCGGCGGCGGGGGGCCCTGGCGGCGTGCGCCACCGGGCGTGCGGCTGCCGGCGCGTCGGGTGCCGTGGCCGTGACGGCCCGCAGCAGCGCGTCGGCGCGGACGATCTCAGCCTCGGTGAGCGGGCGGGTCGGTTCCGGGTCGTGTCGGCGGAGGACCTCGAGGACGTCAGACATGGTGGGCTCCGTTCGAGGAGGAGGAGGAGGAGGAGGAGAGGTCGAAGGTGGGGGTGGCGGCATCGGCCGCGGCGAGCAGCGACCCGAGGCGACGTCGGGCGCGGGAGGAGCGCATCGAGCAGGCGGCACGGGAGATCCCGAGCACGGCTGCGGACTCGGCCGCGGTCATGTCCTCCCAGACCTGGAGCGCCAGGACCTCGCGGTCCAGCGGGTCGAGCTGTCGCCAGGCGTCGACGAGTCGTCCCCGCTCGCTGATCATCGCGGCCGGGTCGCGTCCGACGTCCGTGGCCGCGTCACCGGCGACCCGGACGTGCAGGGCGACACGGCGCCCTTCCGAGCGCATCGCGTTGAGCATCGTGTTCCTGGCCGTGCGGTACAGCCAGGGCAGCGGTGCGACCGCCATCTCGTCCTGCTTTCGCCAGGCGGTGACGAACGTCTCGGCGACGATGTCGTCGACGTCGACCGAGGAGGCCCTGCGCGCGACGAAGCGCAGGACCGCCGGGTAGTGCTCGCGGTAGAGCGAGGTGAAGTCTGGCGCCACGAGGGGCCCCTCTCGGTCGTGTATCGGTCAGGCGGAGTGGGTCAGCGGATGAACGCGTCTGACTCGACGACGGAGTGCGTGGCGCCGTCGCGTGTCGTGATCGTGACGGTGGCGTCGGAGTCGTCTGCGGCGTCGGTCGGCCACCAGGCGGTCCAGGTGCCGTCCTCGAGGGTCGCGGTCGTGGCGGCACCACCGACGGGCGTGATCGAGACGGCGGTGACGTCGGGGCCGGCGAACCCGACGGCGTACCCGACGAGCGAGCCGGTGCCGCCGTGGCTGCCGGCGGTGTCGACGAGGATGCCGTCGGCCGGCACGGTGTTGCCCGCGGGCACGGAGTCGTCGATGAGGTCCCACATCCCGAGGTGGTCCGCGGTGCTGAGGCAGTAGTACGCGTCGGTGCCGTGTCGGTAGACCAGGGACGCGACCTCGCCGCGGGCGTCGAGGTGGCTGTCGGTGCCGGAGCCGACGTCCGTGCCGAGGGCGTCGGTGCAGTGCTGCTGCGCGGCCGTGGCCAGCGACGAGGTGGTGCCGATGCTGTGGGCCTGGTTCGTCCACGACGCCAGGTCGGCGGCCGCGATCGCCGGCTGCGCGGCTGCGGCGGAGCCAGAGCCAGAGCCAGAGCCGGAGCCGGCGTCGGCGTGCCCGCCGTGGCCGAACGCGGGCAGGACGGTCACCGCGCCGAACGCCGCGGCGCCGAGCAGCGCGGCCGCTCCGAGTGATGCCCAGACGACGGTGCGGGTGCGGGCCTGCTTGTCCGAGGAGGTCATGGTGTGTCCGTTCTGCGGTGGTGGTGTGGTGCGGAGCCCTCGTCGAGGGCTCATCTGGGGAATGTCCGGCCTCGCGGCCGGTGCAACCCGGTGCGCCGGATGTCATCCCCCAGACGGAGAACCGAGCCGACCGAGGAGGCGCAGACCGAGCAGACACAGCAGGCCGAGCAGACCCACCAGACCGAGGAACTCAGTGGTCCCACTGCTGGCCCACCACGGGCGTCCGTGGTTGCCTCAGCCAGGCTCATGGGCCGTCGACGGAAGGACTGCGATGCTCTGGGACCCGATCCAGGACGCGAGGGGACTGCGGGTGAGGCAACGCGGCCGCACGGCCCTCGACATCGCCGACACCGCGATGGACCTCTTCGAGACGCACGGGTACGACGCGACGAGCCTCGAGGAGATCGCGGCGACGGCGAAGGTCAGCGTCTCGACCCTGCACCGGTACCACGCGACGAAGGACAGCCTGCTGCTCGACCACCCGAGGCTGCAGCCCCGCGCGCTCGCGACGGCGTTCCTCGCACGGGACCGCGACCAGCCGCTCGGACACGCCGTCTCCGACGCGGCGCTGGACTTCCTCGGGAGTGCGGACGCCGGCCGGCCGTTCCTCCGACGCCTCCGCGACTGCGTCGACACCGTCCCGAGTGCGTCCGCTCGGCTGTGGACGTACTGGCAGCACGAGACGACCGCGCTCCGGGCGGCGATCGGGACCAGGACCGTCACCCGTCAGGACGAACTCCTGGCCGATCTGCTGACCGGACACGCCCTCACGATCGCGATCGCAGCGCTCGCCGAGGCACGCCAGGACCAGCAGCAGTCAGCGCGCGCGATCGGTGCCGACCTCCTCGGTGTGCTCCGGTCGAGCGTCCGCGAGATGGGCTGACGCGGCTCACGCCACCCGCTCCCGCACCGGCTGCCGCCGCGCGAACGCCCGCACGAGTGCGAAGAAGCCGTACTGCCCGCAGGCCACGTCGACGAGCACGTGGGCGTCGAGCAGGTCCTCGAGCACCGCCCGCGTCGAGGCCTGGTCGCGGCCCAGCTCCCGCGCCGCGGTCTCGACGGTGAAGGGCCCCTCGGGCAGGTGCGAGAGCCGGTGGAACGCGTCACGCTGGTCGTCGAGCAGACTCGCGGACGCCCGACGGAACGGGGCGTCGACGATCCGGCAGTCGGCGTGCATCACGACCGGCTGGTCGAGGTCGTCGTAGAGCTGCTGCTCGATCTGCGCGACGCTCCAGGACGGCCGGGCTGCCAGGCGTGCCGCCGCGACCCGCACGGCGAGCGGCTGGTGCGAGCAGGCACTCGCGAGCCGGGCGGTGGGGCCCGGCTCGGCAGCGAGGCGCGCGTGCCCGACGAGCCGCCCCATCAGGTCGACGGACTCCTCGGGGGAGAGCGGGAGCAGCGTGGTCCATCGTGTGCCCGCGAGGTCGAGGAACCGCCGGACCGCGGTCACGATGGTGAGCGAGCCGGTCCCCGACGGGATCAGCGGACGGACCTGAGCGGCGCTCGCCGCGTCGTCGAGGACGAGCAGCACGCGCCGGTCGGCGACCGCGGACCGCCAGGCAGCGGAGCGTTCGTCGAGCCCGTCCGGGATCGCGGCCCGCGGGACACCGGCGGCCTGGAGCAGGGCCAGCAGGGCGTCGGACGCGGTCGGTGGGTGCCCGCCCGCAGCGCGGAGGTCGACGAAGAACTGGCCGTCGGGGAACGCGCTGCGCACGCGGTGCGCGGCGTGGACGGCGAGCGCGGTCTTGCCCATGCCGCCGAGTCCGGTGACCCCGACCACGCCCTCCGTCGCGCCGAGCGCGACGAGCCGGTCGAGGCGGGCGAGCTCGTCGGACCGGCCGACGAACTCGGCCAGGTCCGGCGGCAGCTGTGCGGGCACCGCGGGCCCGGTGGATGCCGGGACGGCACGGACGGGAGGCTCGGGGGCGGACGCGGGGCGAGCCTCCCGTCCGGTGGGTGGTGCCGTCTCGTCGTCCTGCAGCAGCCGCTGGTGGATGTGGCGGAGCGCCGTCCCCGGCGACACCCCGAGCTGGTCGGCGAGCCGGTGGCGGAAGCGGTCGTAGGTGCTGAGCGCCTCGTTGCGGAGGCCGAGGGCGAGGAGCGCCTCGAGCAGCAACGCGGTGACGCGCTCGTCGAGCGGGCGCTCGTCGGCGACGCGGCGGAGTTCGGGGAGGGCGTCCTCGTGTCGGTCGAGGCGGACCCGGAGCGTCGCGAGTCCGAGGGCGACCTCGTTCCGGAGCTCGCCGAGTCGGGAGCGTTCGGCGTCGGCCCAGGCGCCGGGCAGGCCGCTGAGCGCGGTGCCGGTCCAGCGGTCGGCCGCCGCGGCGAGCTGGTCGGTGGCACCGACGACGTCGCCGACACGGTCGAGGTCACGGGCGCGGTGGCGCTCGGCCTCGACGTCGGCGAGGTCGAGGCCGGCGGATCCGCGGACCATCCGGTAGGCGCCGCCGTCGGTGCTGATGCCCAGGCCGGTCGCGTCGGCGAACGGCGCGAGGACCCGGCGGAGCCGGTACACGTAGGTGCGGAGGACCCCGGCGGCACTGCGGGGCGGGGTGCCGCCCCAGATGCGGTCCACGGCCGTGTCGACGTCGACGGGGTGCCCGTCGGCGAGCAGGAGCATCGCGAGGACGGCGCGCTGCTGGGGGGACCCGACGTCGAGGTCGACGCCGTCGGCGACGGCGGCGACCGAACCGAGGACGGAGAACCGGACGGTGGCGTGGAGCGCTGGTGTGCTCATGGTCCTCATCGTGCGTCCCGGCGGGATCCTGAGCGACGGCTGTGCGGATGACCCCTGTCGCCCTTGAGGATGACGTCCTACGACAGGTCGAGGAGTCGGAGGACGTACCCGTCGGGCACGGTGCCGCTGTCGCCGACGTAGTGGAAGAAGAGGTCGGTCGCTTCGTCGGCGTCGAAGACCTCGGCCGGGTGGACGGCGTGGTCGGTGCCGGCGACGTTCACGGCCTCCGTGAGCGGCTCGCTGAGGTCGTACAAGCGCCCGACGACGTAGTGGCGCAGCTGACCGTCCTCGACGCGCTGCAGCTCCACGCTCATGCGGTCGGCGCTGCCGCCGGCCTGGAGGTAGCGGCTGTTCCAGTCCTCGTTCGCGTACCCGGGAGCGTCGGGCCAGCCGGCCTCGTCCGGGACGAACCAGAGCTGGTAGGCGAAGCGGCCCGCACTCGTGCCGTCGAGGAGGCCGAGCATGCGCCGGATCTGGTCGCGGTGGGAGCGGAATTCGTTCGACAGCTTCGAGGTGCTGGCGCTGTTGACCGTGTGGACGAACACGAGGTGAGCGTCCCGACCGCTAGGACAGGTCGAGGAGTCGCAGGACGTACCCGTCGGGCACCGTGCCGCTGTCGCCGATGTAGTGGAAGAAGAGGTCAGTGGCCTCGTCGGCGTCGAAGACCTCGGCGGGGTGCACGGCGTGGTCGGTGCCCGCGACGTTCACGGCCTCGTCGAGCGGTTCATCGAGGTCGTGCGGCCGTCCGATGACGTAGTGGCGCAGCTCGCCGTCCTCCACGCGCTGCAGCTCCACGCTCATCCGGTCGGCGCTCCCGCCGGCCTGCAGGTACCGGCTGTTCCAGTCCTCGTCGTCGTAGCCCGGCGCGTCCGGCCACCCGGCGCTGTCCGGGACGAACCAGAGCTGGTACGACCAGTCCTCGTCGTTGTCGAGCTGGCCGAGGTTGAAGCGGATCTGGTCGCGGAACGGTCGGATGCTGTCGATGAGCGGCATGCTCGACTCGGCGTTGGTGGTCATGATGAACATCGGTGTCAGGGTACTTTCCGCTCGATGAACTCGGTGATCCTGATCGGCTTCCCGTTGAGCGTCGCCGACGCCGGGTTCTCCGGGCTGACGGCCGCGTCGAACGCCCGCTGTTCCGGGGTGCGGACCGCCGTGCCGCTCTTGATCTCGACGCCGATGTACGTGCCGTCCGGCTTCTCGACGAGCCCGTCGTAGATGCGGCCGTTCGGCACGCCGTCGACGCTGGCCTTGACCTTCGTGGTGTCGACCGTGGTCCCGAGCTGCTTCTCGACCTGCTTGAGGCCCTCGGCTTCCTTCTGCGCGGCGTCGACCCGTGCCGAGTCGTTGTTCTCCGACCGGTACGTCCCGTCGTTGCTGCGCCCCGGGTGCTGCTCGTTCGGCTCCTTGGCGGTCCTGGCGCGCTCGGCGTTGTCCGTCCGGTACGGGGTCGTCCGGTCGTCGGTCATCGCGTGCACGCCGAGCCCGACGGCGCCGGTCCCGGCGAGGGCTGCGCCGGCCGCGATGACGCCGGCGCCGGAGACGTTCAGCGCGACGCCCGCAGGTGCGCCGACGACGGTCAGGTCGAGGGCGACACCGCCGCCCTCCATCGCGGTCCCGAGCGCCATGGTCGCGAGGCCGCCGAGGAGCTCGAGCACCTCGTCGGGGTGGTTCACCATCGCGTTCCCGAGGGAGGCGAAGACGTTGCCGGCGGTGGCTGCGGCGTCCTGCAGGTACGGGAGCCCGGCGGTGGCCTGCACGCCGGCGATCGTCACGCCGAGCTCGGTGACGGTCTTGACCGTGTGCCAGGCGTCCTCGAACCAGTTGTCGTCGCCGCCACCGACCTGGGTGCTGGCCGCCGACGCCGTGGTGCTGACGGCGTGGGCGTCGACCGTCGACGGCGTGATCCCGTCGAGCTCGGCAGCGACGGCGTCGAGGGTCGAGGTCACCTGGTCGTTGTGCGCCTGCACGCGGACGCGGAGCCCGAGCTCCTCGGTGACGAGCGCGGGGACCTGCTGCCAGTTGCTGACGACGGCCCCGACCGCGCCGAGGAGGTCGCCGGTCGAGGCGGCCTTCGCGGCCTCGGCAGCGACCTGCCCGGGGGCCGAGGCGTGGAAGGCGTCGATCTGCCGGACGAGGGCGTCGTGGCCCTGCCCGAGTTCCTCGATCCGGCTCGCGGCGCGGGACATGGTCCGCAGGAACGCGTCCCCGGCGCTCTGCAGGTGCCTGGCCTTGGCCACCGCCGGGTCCATCAGCGGCGTCAGCGCCGGCTGCAGGGCGTCCGAGGTGAACACGGCGGGGAGCCCGGACCAGGACCGCGACGCGGCGGTCGCGGCGGACATGACGCCGTCGGTGGCGGTCGCGAACCGCTGGGCGGCGGAACGGAGCGCGGCCGCGTCGTCGGTGACGTCGGTGACGTCGGCGGCGGTCAGCGCGCCGGCGAGGACGCTCACCGGCCCATGCCGCTGGCGTCGGCAGCGAGGGTGCCGTCGGTCGCGGTGATCGCGTCGTGCGCCGTGGTGAGCGACGCGGCCAGGCTCGTCATGCGGACGCCGACGTCGTCGCTCCGCCCGCGGAAGCGGCCGGCGAGCCGACCGAGCGCACCGCTCAGCTGCGGCGAGGTCGCAGCGCCGACGGCCGCGCTCAGGGCAGCGTCGGCGGCGGCCGCCTGCTGCGCGGCGCTCCCGCCCTGCACGTGCAGGGCGCCGACCAACGACGAGAGCCCGCCCGCATCGACTCGCAGTTCCCCAGCCATGGTCCCCCCAGATCCCCCGACAGCGTGGTGCAGCAGCAACCCTAGGGCGGCGGCGGCCGTCGCGCACCCCCGGTGCCGGCGGTGGCACCGGTCGGTGTGCCGGACGGGAGGCTCGGCTGCGGTCGCAGGACGAGCCTCCCGTCCGGTGGGTGGTCGCGTCAGAACGACGCGAGCGCGCTGGTGGTGAGCTGGTGGACGCTCGTCGAAGCGCAGGACTCGAAGAGCGCGCCGGTGGCGGGCACGAAGAGCGACTGGCGCGACCCCGGCGGGATCACGCGGAAGCCGTCGGTCACGCGCGGGTGGCACGTCGCGGAGTCCCAGTTGCCCGCGTCCTCGACGGTCACGACCGCCTGGACCTCGCCAGCCGGTCGGAGGGTCAGGGTCTGGTGCGGGGTGGACCGGTCGAGTGTCGCGGCGTTGCCGATCTGCGTGCCGGTGCCGCCGCCGACGAAGGAGATGCCGGGCCAGCCCTGCAGCGTGCAGGACGCTGCGCCGGTGTTGTGCAGGATGATCGCGACCCGCGTGGCGCCCGCGCTCCCGCCGCCGCCGTCGGCGACCGACCCGGTGAGCTGGGAGGTGGCGCACCGGGTGCCCGTCGCGGACCCGCCGGACGTGGTGCCCGCGGGTGCGGGAGCCGCGGTGCTGCCTGCGGTGGTGGGCGTCATCGCGGCGGCTGACGACGGGGCCGGGGGTGACGACGGGGCGGCTGGGGTCCGGGTCGGCGCGGTGGTGGCGCCGGCGGACGCCGAGGCCGTGACGGTCGGCTGTGCCGGGGCGGCGGGGGCTGCCGTTCCGGTGCCGCCGCCGGAGCAGGCGGTCAACAGGACCGCCAGGGCGGTGACCCCGACGATCGGCAGGATGGTCCGTACGCGTGCTGTGGTCATGGACCCAGCGTGCGACGCGGACGTGGCTCGGCTGCGGCAGCCATGTGTCAGTCCGGTGACAGGGTTGTCGGATCGCCGTCGGCGGGCTCAGTCGGCTGCGTCGAAGACCAGGCTCGCGCTCGCGCCCCGGTCGGTGTTGCGGAGGACGAGCCGGGCACCCGTGGCATCGGCGTGGTGCAGGGCGATCGCGAGGCCGATCCCGGTGCCGCCGGCGGTGCCGAGTGCCCCGAACCGACGCGGTCCCTCCGCGAGCAGTGCCTCGGGGAACCCCGGCCCGCGGTCGGTGACGCGGACCTCGGTGCCGTCGACGACCACCTCGACGTCGCCGTCGCCGTGGCGCTCGGCGTTGACGACGAGGTTCGTCAGGGCCCGTGCCAGCCGGTCGGGGTCGAGCCCGACGGTGGCGTCCGCGAGCACCCGGACCGGGACGTGGCTCGACGGGGAGTCGGCGAGCACCCGTTCGACGGACCGCGCGAGGGACCGTGGCCGGACGTCGACGGCCGGGGCGTCGTGCTGTGCGCGGGCGAGCCGCAGGAGGTCGTCGACGAGGTCACGGAGCCGGCGGACGAGTCGACGGATGCGGTCGGCGTCCTCGTCGTCCCCGAGGAGCGCCGCGGCACTGCTGAGCGCGGTGAGCGGGGTCTTCAGGTCGTGGGCGACGTCGGCGCTGACGGCCCGTTCCCGCTCCAGCCGGACGGCGAGCGCCGCGGCGGTGTCCGCGATGCCGCGGGACAGCACGCCCACCTCGTCGTCCTCGGCGGTGGGACGGTCCGCCTGCCGACCCGCGATGGCGTCGTTCACGGTGCTGGCCGTGACGCGGAGCCGTCGGGTGAGCCGTCCGGCGACGAACCAGGACACCAGCGCGGCGATCAGTGCGGCACCGGCACCGCTCACCGCGAAGGTGCGGACCAGGTCGGCCCACTGCTGCTGCACCGGTGCGCCGGACACCCGGGTCGCGAGCAGGTCGGTGCCCTCGCCCCGTGCGGCCCACATCGAGGAGCCGTCGTCGTACGTCACGACGGCTCGTGGGTCGAGTGCTGCACGGAGCTCTGCCGGCAGGGCGGCGGGGTCGCGGGTTGCGCGGGACGGCAGGGCGCCACCGAAGGCGTCCGTCGCGGCGATCTCGCGGAGCTGGGCGGCGGCCTGCGCCCGGAGCTGGTCGCGGGCCCCCGTGATGGACGTGTGCGCGAAGACCGCCCCCGCGGCGAGCACGAGGGTGAGGGCGAGCAGGGCCATGGCAGCGGCGGTCCTGACCCGGAGCGAGCGGTGCCACGGCACGTGCGTGGTGATGACGGGGCGCGGGGCCGTCGTCCCCGGCGTCGAGCTCCAGGTCGTCACGGGGTGGCCGCCGCGACACGGTAGCCGAAACCGCGGACGGTCTCGACGACGTCGACCCCGAGCTTCCGGCGGAGGCGCTGCACGTTGGTGTCGACGATCCGCGGGTCCTGCCACGTCGAGCCCCACACGATCGCGACCACCTGCTCGCGGGACAGCACGGCGCCGCGGTTCGCGAGGAGTGCCTGCAGGACGCGGAACTCCGTCGCGCTGAGCGTGATCGGGGTCGCGCCGCGCAGCACCCGCTTGGCGTCGTGCTCGACCACCAGGGCGCCGAGTCGTTCCGTCCGTGCCGGCCGCGCTCCGGTCCGACGGAGGACCGCGGTGAGCCGGGCCGCGAGGACGTCGGGGTCGAACGGCTTCGTGACGTAGTCGTCCGCGCCGGCGTGGAGCCCGCCGGCGATGTCGGTCGGCAGGTCCCTTGCGGTGAGGAACACCACGGGGACGGCCAGCTCGGCGAGTTCCCGTGCGAGGGCGATCCCGTCCATCCGCGGCATGGCGACGTCCACGAGGGCGATGTCGGGGAGGGCCGCGCGGGCGAGGTCCAGCGCGACGACGCCGTCGCGGGCCTCCTGGACGCGGAACCCCCGTCGGAGCAGCAGCAGGCGTGTGGTCTCGCGGACGTCGTCGTCGTCCTCGGCGAGGAGCACCATCGCGCCACCGTCGCCCGGGTCCGTCACGAGAGCACCTGGTCGGTGACGAACCCCTGGTCGCTCCAGCGGAACGTCATCGTCGGACGGCTGGCCCACGCGGGGCGACCGTTCGCGAAGGTGATCCGGAGGCGTTCGTACCGCGTGGTGCCGGCGACGTCGACGCGGTCGTGGAAGGCGACCGCGACCGCGTACCGGTGCAGTTCACCGCTCGCGCAGTCGCAGGGGTTGTCGACGAAGCTCCCGACGCCGCGTGACGTCTGGCCGCCCCACGAGGACCACGTGAGGTCCTGCAGCACCTGGTCGGCCGACGCGCACCAGATCGGGATCGTCAGCGGTGAGGAGACGGCCTCGCGCCCACAGCCGGCGAAGTACGCGCTGGTGGCCGTCGCGGTCGTCGAGACGGGGGTGCCGTCCCGGAGCGGGGCGCCGAGCGCGCTCATGCTCAGCGAGGCAGCCAAGCAGGTCGCGATCGCGGTGGCGACGACAGCGGCGGTCGCGGTCAGCCCAGTACGGCGGGGGAGTCGGGCGGTTCTCGGCATGGGGTCCTCCTGGTCCGGATGTCCATGAGTCTGGAGCGCCGGCGTGGCTCGACGGCGGCAGGCGTGTGACAGTCCGGTGACAGCGTGAGCCGCGCGGGGCCGCGGGCGTCGGTGCCGTCGATGCCATCCTGCCGGTACGGCCGTCACGCCGTCGACACCGTGGCTCCGTAGCGTCCCGACATCGGGAGCGGACACCCAGTCGTGCCCCAGGAGGAGGACCCCATGGAACGGACGAGGACCACGGCGGGGGCCGTCGTCGCGGCGGTGCTGGTCGTGTCCGGCCTGCTCGCGGGCTGCGCGCAGTCGCCGGTCGAGACCGAGCCCGAGACGGGTCCCGACAGCGCGGGGCCGTCGAGCGCGGCGTCGTCGAGCACCGCGTCGTCGACCTCCACGTCGTCGTCGAGCCCTGCGCCGACGTCGGCCGCACCCTCGTCGGCCGCGCCGTCGGCGTCGCCGGCGGTCTTCCCGCCAGGGCAACCGCCCCGGCCCGGTGTGCAGGACCCGCTGCCGTGGACGGACACCGTGCCGGGGCTGACCGCGGCCGTCCGAGCGGCTGCCCACCCCGGCCTGCAGATCTGCGGCGACGACGTCAGCTCCGTGGTGGTCAGCGCGAGCGACCTGCGCGGCATCGGCACGACGCAGTGGCTCGTCGACAGCACCTGCGACGGCGCGACGGCGACCTCACCCGACGAGGTGTCGATCTACGAGACGACGGGGTCTGGGATCGTGAGGACGGACGTCGTCTACGAGTTCACCGCCAACCGGCCCCGGCTCACCGCGGCGCCGTACCTGTTCGGCCCGCACACCGTCGTGCTGACCTTCGACCAGGGCGCCTCCTACCGCCTGGTCGCGATCCAGCCGCACGCCGTCGTGCCGGGACTCGTCGCGCGGTTCTCGTGAACGGGGACCGTCGGACCGGCGAGGTCGACGGGGACGAGGTGCCGCAGGACGACGTCGTGGTCGCAGTGCTCTGCAGCGCCATGGTGCTGACGATGTCGGGGCTCGTCGTGCTGCTGTTCCTCTGGCGCTGAGCGGCACGGAGCGACGCGACGCTGCGTGACGCGGGGTGTGCCGGGCCGCAGCCGCGGGGCGGGGCCGGTCCGAGCCTCCTGTCCGGTGACCACGTGCGTGGTCCCACGGATGTGGCTCCGGACGGCCCCCGCGACGCTCGTGCCATGCAGGAGATGCTCGAGCAGGCGAGGGCGCCCGAACTGGTGCCCATCCGGTCCGCGACCCTCGCCGTGACGTCCGGCAGGAGCCGGGGGTTCCGGCTCGCGTCGACACGGCGCCGGGCGGACGCACTGCTCCGCGACCTCGTCGAGGACCTCGCGGCGCAGGGCGTCACCGCGACCGGGAGCGCATCGATGTCCGTCGTGGCGGTGGACGACACGGGCGTCGGCATCGAGGTCGGCGTCGTGGTGCACGAACCCGTCGTCCCGACCGACACCCTCCGTGTGGTCGAGCGCCCCGGCCACGAGGCGGCGACGCTCCTGGTCCTCGGGGACCCGACCGAGCGTGCGTGGGGACGGTTGCGGCGCTTCGTCGCGGACGTCGACGTCGTCGCCGACCGTCGGGCCTACGTGACCTTCCAGCACCCTCGGCTGGCCGACGAGCGGACCTGGGTCAACCAGCTCGTGCAGCCGGTGGCGCCGGCGGGCTCCTGACCCGGTCAGGCCGACGGGATCGCGGCCCGACAGGCCGTGTCGACGAGCCGTCGACCGGTCGTCCACGGGATGTCGACACGGGGCTGGTGTGCTCGTCCTCATCGGCCCCACCAGGGGCACCAGACCGACGGAGGACCGCCTTGTCCCACACCACATCCGGCGTCACCGCCGAACACGGCGCCCGCGCCGCGTTCCGCCAGGACGTCGCCGAACTCGTCACCACGCTCGACGGTGACGCCTTCACCGTCGAGGACCCCGGCTACGACGCCGCCTGCGCCGGGTACAACCTGGCCGGACAGCGCCACCCGGACGTCGTCGTCACCGCACACAGCGCGAGCGACGTCGTCGAGGCCGTCACCTTCGCCGCGGCCCACGGCCTGCCCGTCGCCGTCGTCGCGACCGGCCACCACGCCATGCGACCGCTCGTCGGCGGACTCCTGGTCACGACCGCCGCGATGGACGACGTGCACGTCGACGCCACCACCCGTCGGGCCGTCGTCGGCGCCGGCGCACGGTGGAGCGACGTGGTGCCGCGCACCGTCGAGCAGCACCTCAGCCCCGTGCACGGCTCCTCCGGCCAGGTGGGCGCCGTGGGCTTCACGCTCGGCGGCGGTCTCAGCCCGGTGCTCGGCCGGAAGTACGGGTGGGGCTCCGACCACGTGGTCGCACTCGACGTCGTCACGGCCTCCGGCGAGCTGCTCCGCGCGAGCGCCGACGAGCACACCGACCTGTTCTGGGCCCTCCGTGGCGGGCGGAGCAACCTCGGCATCGTGACGTCGATGGAGATCGAGCTGTTCCCGGTCGAGCGCTTCGTCGGTGGTGGCCTGTTCTTCGACGGGCAGCACGCGGCAGCGGTCCTGTCGGCCTTCGCCAGCGCGACGGCGACGGCCCCCGACGACCTCACCCTGTCCCTGGCGTTCCTGCGACTGCCTCCGGTGCCCGGGGTGCCGGAGCTCCTCGCCGGCCGCTTCGTCGTGCACCTCCGCGTGGCGTACCTCGGCGACGCGGCGACCGCAGCGACCCTGCTCGCGCCGTTGCGGTCCGCCGCTCCGGTCCTCGTCGACACCGTCGAGGAGACCCGCTCGGAGGACTTCGAACGGATCCACAACGACCCCACGGACCCGGCGCCGTTCTCCGAGGAGACGTCGATGCTCGCGGAGATCGGGTCGTCGGCGCAGCAGGCGTTCCTCGACCTCGTCGGACCGACGAGCGGCACCGGCCTGCACATCGTCGAGCTGCGGCACCTCGGCGGCGCGTTCGACGTCACCCGCTCGGGCGCCGGTGCGATCGTCGCCGAGTCCGCCGCCTACGTCCTCTGGGCCGTGACGATCGGGATGCCCGACGACAACGCGGGCGGCATCGCGCAGGCACGGGCGCTCGTCGAGGCCATGCGGCCGTGGAGCACCGGGACGCGCTACCTCAACTTCGCGCCGGACGACGGGCACCCGGAGCGCTCGTTCACCGCGCCCGACTGGATCCGCCTGCAGCAGGTGAAGGCCGCGGCCGACCCGGCGAACCTCTTCCGGGTGCAGCAGCCGCTCATCGCCGCTTGACCCGTCAGCGGCCTGACCCGTCAGCCGCCTGACCCGCCATCCCCTGGATCATCCGACCCGGTCCCACGCCGTGGGGCCAGCACCACACCACCACGCAACCCGAAGGGCCACCACCATGAGCACCACCGAGACCACCACCCCCCTGCCGTTCGAGACCGAGTGGGAGCTCGGGCGCCTGCCGCTCCTCTGGGCCCGCGCGCTCGACACCGCCGACGCCTCCGTGCTCGACGGGCTCCTCACCGAGGACGTCGTCGTCGACATGACGCCGGCGACGACGAAGATCGGCCTCGAGTTCCCCGTGCTGCAGGGCCGCGAGACGGTCATCCCGGCCATGATCGGCGCCGTCGGCCCGCTCGACACGATGCACGCGGTCAGCAACGTCACCGCCCGCGGCCTCAGCGACGGCTACCTCGTCGAGGCCTACGCCCTGGCACAGCACCACCTCCCCGGTGAAGGCCCCGACGCGACCGCGACCCGGCACGCCCTGATGGGCAACACCTGGACCTTCCACGTCCGCGTGACGCCGGAGGGGCCGCGCGTGGCACGGTTCACGATGGACTGCCGCTGGATGGAGGGCGACCCGACGGTCCTCCTCGCGGCGATCAGCTGACCGGCCGGGCAGGGCGCGCTCAGTCCGCGAGCCCGACCAGCCGGCGGAGGAACTTCCCGACGGCCGTCCGCCGTCGCCGCCACCCGTGGGCTCGGAGCACCTCGTTCACCGGCTTCGAGATCCACAGGGAGTTGAACGTGTACGAGCCGGACGAGCTGCCGGGGGTCCTGGTCGTCGTCGTCGTCAGTCGCGTGTACTCGGCCGTCTCGGGCAGCAGCCGCACGACGTACCGGTAGGTGAACCGCTCGAGGCCCGTCTCTCCTGCCCACCCGGCGACGACGGCACCGTCCTCGACGACGACCCTGAACGGGTGCTTCGTCGAGGAGTCCAGGGCCAGAAGTGCGGCGCGGACCTCGGCTTCGGAGGACGGTCGGTCGGCAGGCAGCGTCGTCATGGGGGCACGCTACCAACGGCCGGTGCCCCGTCCCCGGCGGGCCGGAAAGCGCGTTCCCCTCTTTCTGGGGCTGGCTGCTCCACGGCCCGGTTGGTGGGATCGGTGTATGAACACGCACCAACTTGACGCGCCCGTCGGAGACACGGAGTCGATGCGGTCGCGCATCGTCTCCGGGATGATGCAGTCGCTGCGCACCCGGCCGCTGCACGAGGTCACCGTCGCGAGCGTCGCTCACGAGGCCGAGACCACCGTCGAGACCGTCGAGGCCGTGTTCCCGAGCTGGGACGGACTGCTGCTCGCCACGATCGACCAGTGGAACGAGCACCGCACGGGCCCGCTCATGCCGATCGCCGAACAGCACGGCACGATCCAGTTCCTGCGCGCCATCGTGACGTCGAACATCGCCGACCCGTCGCTGATGCGCTTCCTGACGTCGACGCTGAACATCGCCGCCGCACCTGACCACCCCCTCGCGCCGATGCTGCACATGCGGTGGCGTCGGTTCCACGCCTTCGTGCAGCGTGCCCTCGAGCGCGACGTCCAGCTCGGCCGCGAGCCCCGCACGATGGAGCCCGCCCGTGGTTCGGAGCAGCTCCTCGCCACGTACGAGGGGCTGCAGCTGCAGTCGATGGTCCGGCCGGAGATGGACCTGCTCGAGGCCTACGACCGCGCCGTCACCCGTCTGCGCGAAGGCTGGGCCCGCGAGTACGTCGCCCCCGTCTGGGACCTCGAGCTCGCGAGCTGAGCCCTTCGCTGTCGGTCAGCTCTGGTCGATGTCGAACACGACCACGTGCTGACTGCCGGCACCGATGAACTGGCCGACGGGCTCGTGAGACGGGTGCGGCAGGTAGGCGGCGAGGGACTCCCGGTCGCGGAACTCGACCACGAGCATCCAGTCGAAGTCGCCCTCTTTCCCCTCGGTGCTCACGCTCGCGCCTGACTGCACGGAGAGCACCCCCTCGATCTTCGTCAGGTGCTCCCGCGCGAGCGAGTCGGCCTCGGCGGACCGGTCCCCGTCGGCGTTCCACTGGACCAGGACCACGTGCGTCACTCCGGACATCGAGTTCTCCTCCCCGGCCGTCCGCCATGGACGACGTGTCCGCAGCCTGCCACTGCCGCCGGAGCCGCCACCCAGGGAGAATGAGCAGGCCTCGTTCGTCTCGACCCTGGAGTCCGCATGCAGATCGCCGCCGTCGTCCTCTCCCTCCTGCTCGCCGTCGCCATGCTGGGGTCCGGGGTGATGAAGCTCCTGGGCACGAAGCAGATGATCGAGAACATGCGCGTGGTCCACGTGTCCGTGCCGCAGATGCGCGTCCTCGGCGTGCTCGAGGTCCTCGCCACGATCGGCCTGGTCATCGGCCTGTGGGTCCCTGGGATCGGCATCGCCGCCGCGATCGGTGCGGTCGTGTACTTCGCCGGCGCGGTCGTCGTGCACGTGCGGGCCCACGAGAAGAACCTGCAGCCCGCAGCGGTGCTGCTCGTGCTGGCAGTCGCGACCCTGGTGGTCCTGCTCCTCGCGCTCTGAACAGCGCACCAGACGGACGGGAGGCTCGGTGCCAGCTGGCACCGAGCCTCCCGTCCGCCATCCACCCACCGTCATCCGTGTGAGGATCGAGCAGTGAGCACCAGGCAGAACGACGCGGCGGGATCAGCGGGCTCGAGCGCTCCGTCGGCGGTGGTGATCGCCGCCATGGCCGAGGAGGCGGCGGCCTTCGCCGCCTTCGCGACGGACCCTCCGGTCGAACCCGTCGGTGGTGCACCCCGGTTCGTCACCGTCGACGGGGCGCTCGTCGCCCTGGTGCGGAGCGGGATCGGCTTCACGAACGCGACGATCGCCGCCGCTCGCTGCTTCCACCTGTTCGGGGCAGCGGTGCCCGTGATCAGCATCGGGTCCGCCGGCGGGCTCGCGACCGACGTCGAGCTCGGGGACGTCGTCGTCGGCCGGCACTACGTGAACCTCAACGCGGACGCCACGGTCTTCGGCTACCGCCTCGGGCAGGTGCCCGGGATGCCGGAGCGCTACGCCGCCGACACCCACCTGGTCGACCACGCCCTCGAGGCCGCGGTGCCGTTCCACGTCCGACCACACGTCATCGGCTCGAGCGAGGTGTTCGTGGCAGACCAGCGGGCACGGGCGTTGCGGGAGACGTTCCCGGACGTCGGGGCGGTCGACATGGAGTCCGCGGCGATCGCCCAGTTCGCCCACGTCCACGACGTCCCGTTCGTGTCGGTGCGGGGAATCAGCGACCTCTGTGCGCCGACGGGCGAGCAGTTCCGGACGCACCTCGACGACGCCGCTGAGCGGGCAGCACGTGTGGCGGTCGCGCTCGTGACCGCGCGGCACCGGGCGCTCGCGGCACCCGCGGTCTAGGCGACCGGCGTCGATGCCGTTGGCGTCGGGTCCACGACCTCGGCAGCGGCGACCTGCGGCACGGCGCTCGACCGCCGCAGGCCCAGCCCGACCAGCACGACCGCCCCGACCACTGCGATGGCAGCCGACAGCCAGAAGTCCCCGGCGATGCCCACGGTGCTGACGGCCAGGCCGCCGAGGACCGACCCCGCCGCGATGGCGAGCTGGATCGTCGTGACGAACAGGGCGAGCCCGGTCTCGGAGCCGCCGGGCGAGGCCGTCGACATCCACGTCTGCATCCCCAGCGGGAGTGCACCCCAGACCAGGCCCCACACGACCAGCAGGGCGAAGACGCCCGCGACCGAGTGCGCCAGGAGCGGGAGCGCGACGACGGCAGCGGCGAGGACGAACTTCGACGCCCCGATCGTGCCGAGCACGCTGCGGTTGAGCGTGTAGCCCGCGGCGAAGTTGCCCACGATCCCGGCGACGCCGAACACGAGCAGCGCGAGCGTCACCGTGTCCGGGCCGACCCCGACGAGCTGCTGGAGGAACGGCGCGACGTACGTGTAGGCGGCGAACTGCGCTGCGAAGACGAACGCGGCGGCGATGAGCCCGACACGCGCACGGGGGACCCGGAGCAGTGCGCCGAGCGTGCCGAAGCGCACCCGCTGCACGGCCGGGATGCTCGGCAGCATCGCCAGCTGCAGCACGAGGGCGACGAGGCCGAGCACCCCGCCGATGACGAACCCGAGGCGCCAGCTGCCGAGCGACGACACGAAGGCGCCGAGCGGCAGGCTCACGACGGTGGCGACCGAGACGCCGGCGGTGATGAAGGACGTGGCGCGGATCGTCGCGGAGGGCTTGACGAGCCTCCCGGCGATGCCGGCGCCGATCGCCCAGAAGCCGCCGATCCCGACCCCGAGGAGCATGCGGGCCACCAGGAGCAGCCCGAACGTCGGTGCGATGGCCGCCAGGCCGTCGGCGACCACGAGCAGGACGGTCAGGGCCACGAGGACGACACGACGGTCGAGCTGCGACGTGGCCACGGTGACCACCGGGGCCGCGACGGCCCCGACCAGGCCGGTGGCGACCACCATGAGGCCGGCCGTGCCGATCGGCACGTCCAGGTCGGTGGCGATGGCGGGCAGGAGCCCGATGGGCAGGAACTCGGAGAGCACGAGGACGAAGGACCCGAGTGCGACGGAGACCACGCTGAGCCACCCGCGGCGCTCTGCTGACGATGTCATGGCCGGTGCAAAGCCGAGAGGGTCTCGTCCATTCCCATGTGTCGGCGAGGTCACCTGCTGTTCTCCTGCCGGACGTCGCGCGGCCTCCGGCGGGGCGAGGACGGACGCCCGCAGCGCTCCAGGTGCATTCCTGAGTCGGTGCGCACCACCGCTGCCTACCGTTCCGGACGTACCACCGACGAGAGGAAGCACCATGGCAACTGGAGTTGCAGCAGTCTGGGTCCCGGTCACCGACATGGAGCGCGCTGTCGCGTTCTACCGCGACACCCTCGGGCTCACCGTGACCGACCAGTCCGAGGACTGGAGCGAGATCGACGCCAACGGCCTGCGCATCGGCCTGAACGCGCGCGAGGCGGCCGGCCCCTCGAAGGACGGCGGCGCGGTCGTGTCCTTCCAGCCCGACGGCAGCATCGAGGACGAGGTCGCCTCGCTCCGCGAGAAGGGCGCCGACATCCAGGGCGAGATCAGCGAGCACCCGTGGGGCAAGATCGTCCCCTTCAAGGACAGCGAAGGCAACGACCTGCAGCTGTACGCACCGCCCGCCAGCTGAGCGGGTGACGCACGGGAGGCGCGGTGCCAGCGGGCACCGCGCCTCCCGTCTGCGGTCGGTCGCGTCCGCGAGACAGGGGGCGTCTGCGTGAGACGGGGCCGTTTGCGCGAGACGCCTCGGGCTGCTCGAGACGACGCGGATTTCGGCGGCGTCTCGGGAGGTCGGCGGTGTCTCACCGAGACGCCGGAGTGTGGGCACGCTCACGCACGCGAGACGCCGGCGTGTGGCAGAGGCAAACACGCGAGACACCGGCGTCTCGCGGCAGTGCGTGCCACGGGCCTGCGGGCCGGGACGGGCAGCCGCTACCGTTGTGGGCATGACGAGCGCGGGGGCGACGAGCGAGGACTGGTCCCGCCTGCCCGTCGGGCCTCGCGAACACCGGCAGGACGTGGTGCTCGCCCTCGTACTGGCAGTGGGCATCGCGATCTCGACCGTGCTGTACGGCTCGTCGGGGATGTTCGACGACCCGGCAGCGTGGTGGGTGTGCGCGCTCATGGTCGTCGCGAACGCGGGGCCGATCGCGTTCCGGCGCCGGTACCCGATGACCGTGGCGGTGCTCGTCGCGCTGGCGTTCGCCGCGACGCAGCTCCTCCGGGTGCCCGAGGGCCTGTTCATCAACTTCACGCTGTTCATCGGGCTGTACACGGTGGGCGCGTGGTGCTCCGACCGGGTGCGTGCCGAGGCGGTGCGGTGGACGGTCATCGCGGGCATGTTCGCGTGGGTGTTCCTGGCGATCGTGTTCCGCTGGTCCGTCCCCTCGGCGGTGTCCGGGGACAGCGACACCCTGATCCCGTCGTACGTCGCGAGCTCGCTCCTGACGATCATCATCAACCTCGTGTACTTCGCCGCGGCCTGGTACTCCGGCAACCGGGCCTGGGCGTCCGCGGTCGCCAAGCACGCCCTCGACCTGCGGACCGTCGAGCTCGCGGTCGAGCGGGAGCGCACCGCGGCGCAGGCCGTCACGCTCGAACGGGTCCGGATCGCTCGGGAGCTGCACGACGTCGTCGCGCACCACGTGTCGCTCATGGGTGTGCAGGCGGGTGCTGCTCGGCGGGTGCTCGAGCGCGACCCTGCCCAGGCCGCGGCGTCGCTCGGCGTGGTCGAGGAGAACGCCCGCACCGCGGTGGAGGAACTCCGGCGGATGCTTGGCACGCTGCGCGACGGCGACGGCACGCGAGCGCCCCTCGACGACGCTCCGAGCACCGAGGGCATCAGCCGCCTCGCCGAGCTCGTGGACGCCGCGACGACCGCCGGGCACCCGTCGCGGTACTCCGTCGTGGGCGACGAACGTCCGGTCCCGCCGACCGTCGCCACGGTGGCCTTCCGCATCGCGCAGGAAGCCGTGACGAACGTGCTCAAGCACGCGGGACCGGACGCAAGCGCGGACCTCCGCCTCCGGTACCTGCCGGACGCGGTCGAGGTCGAGGTGACGGACACCGGGAACGGGGGGCGAGCCTCCAGACCGTCCGCCGGTGCCGAGGACGACCGCAGCCGGGGCAGCGGACTCGGCCACGTCGGGATGCGCGAACGGGTGGCCGCCGTCGGCGGGACCGTGGAGATCGGGCCGCGCGCCCGGGGAGGGTACCTGGTGCGCGCATGGCTGCCGACATCGTGAACGTCCGTGTGGTCCTCGCAGACGACCAGGACCTGGTGCGGGCCGGGTTCCGGGTCATCCTCGAGTCCGAACCGGGCATCTCGGTCGTCGGGGAAGCCGCGGACGGGGCCGCTGCCGTCCGCGCGGTGGAGCAACACCGGCCGGACGTCGTGTGCCTCGACGTGCAGATGCCGGGTGTCGACGGGCTCGAGGCCGCTCGCCGGATCGCCGCGCTCGACGACCCGCCGGCTGTCCTCATCCTGACGACGTTCGACAACGACGACACGCTGTTCCAGGCCCTCGACGCCGGGGCGAGCGGGTTCCTGCTGAAGAACGCCACGCCGGAGCAGCTCGTCGACGCCGTGCTGACCGTCGCCGCGGGGGACGCGTTGCTCGCGCCGGACGTCACCCGACGGGTCATCAGCCGGGCGACCACGGGGCCGAGCGCTGGGGGCGCCACCGGGGTGGCTGCGCCGCCTGCGTCGCACGTCGCCGAGCCGTGCGTGGTGCCGGGGCTGACCGAGCGCGAGACCGAGGTGCTCCAGCTGCTCGGCCGTGGCCTGAGCAACGCGGAGATCGCCGGGCTGCTCTTCGTCGGCGACGCGACGGTCAAGACGCACGTGTCGAACGTGTTGCAGAAGCTCCAGCTCCGCGACCGGGTGCAGGCCGTGGTGTGGGCGTACGAGCACGGGGTGGTCCGCTCGCGCGGGTGACGCCCGGTCTCATCCCCGAGGTCCCTGTCGCATCCTCGACGGCCGGTCGCATCCCGGACCCGGTCTCATCCCGGACGATCCGGTCTCATCCCCGAGGGGGAGGGCCAGGACCCGCCCCGGGTGGGAGGCGACGACCCCCAGCGCTCCGTAGCGTCGGAGGTGCGGTGGTGGACCCCACCGCCGAGAGGGGAAGACGCGATGCTCAGTGTCGACGGTGTCACGAAGCACTTCGGTGACCGCCGCGTGCTCGACGACGTGACGTTCACGGTCGGCCGAGGACGGCTCACCGGGTTCGTCGGCGGCAACGGTGCCGGCAAGACGACCACCATGCGGATCATGCTCGGCGTGCTCGCCGCCGACAGCGGGACGGTGTCGATCGACGGTCAGCCCGTCGGACCGAGCGACCGTCGGCGCTTCGGGTACATGCCCGAGGAACGCGGGCTCTACCCGAAGATGCCCGTGGCCGAGCAGGTCACCTACCTGGCGCGGCTGCACGGTGTCGAGCGTCGGGCTGCAGCCGCTCGTACCACGGAGCTGCTCGCCCGTCTGGAGCTCGGAGGGCACGCGGACGACCCGGTCGAGAAGCTGTCGCTCGGCAACCAACAGCGCGTGCAGGTCGCCGCGGCGCTCGCCCATCGGCCCGAGGTGCTCGTGCTCGACGAACCGTTCTCCGGCCTCGACCCGATGGCCGTCGAGACCGTGCTCGGGGTGCTCCGCGAGACCGCAGCCGCTGGCGTCCCGGTGCTGTTCTCCAGCCACCAGCTCGACGTCGTCGAGCGGCTCTGCGACGACGTCGTGGTCATCGCCGACGGTCGCATCCGAGCAGCCGGCCCGCAGGAGGAACTCCGTCGCAGCGCCGGCCCGGCCGCGTGGGAGCTCCTGGTCGACGGCGACGCCGCGTGGATCCGCGAGGAGCCCGGCGTGCACGTGCGGGAGTTCGACGGCGGGTACGCCGTGTTCGAGGCCGACGACGCCGTCGCCCAACGCGTGCTCCAGCGCGCGGTCACCACGGGGACGGTGGGGTCGTTCGGCCGCCGCGTGCCCCGCCTCAGCGAGGTCTTCCGGGAGGTCGTCAAGTGAACAGCTTCAGCCAGGCGGTGCGGCTCGTCTCCGCCCGCGAGATCCAGGCCCGGCTCCGCAGCAAGGCCTTCGTCGTGTCGGCAGCGATCCTGCTCGTGATGGTGGTCGCCTCGATCGTCGTCGGTGGCATCGTCGGCAAGGCCAGCGCCGGCGACACCACCCCGGTCGCGGTCGTCAACGGCGTCTCGCTGCCCTCCACCGGCGGCCTCGACGTGACGCGCGTCGACGACCGCGCCGCCGCCGAGCGGCTCGTGCGCAGTGGTGACGTCGACGCCGCGATCGTCCCCGAGTCCGGTCCGCTCGGCTTCGGCGTGGTCGGACTCGACCAGGCGCCGACGGACGTCGTGCAGGCGCTCGCCGTCTCGCCGCGCGTCGAGCTCCTCGACCCGGATGCCCTGCCGCCCGGGCTCGTGTCGCTCGTCGGGATCGCGTTCGGCGTCGTGTTCTTCGCCGCCGCGGTCACGTTCGGGCAGTCCATCGCCCAGAGCGTGGTGGAGGAGAAGTCGACGAGGGTCGTCGAGATCCTGATGGCGGCGATCCCCGCCCGCGCCCTGCTGGCGGGGAAGGTGCTGGGCAACAGCGTGATGGCCCTCGGGCAGATCGTCGCGGTCGCCATCGCCGCCGCCGTGACCCTCGCTGTGACCGGGCAGGACAACCTGTTCACGCTGCTCGGGCCGAGCATGCTCTGGTTCGTGCTGTTCTTCGCGATCGGGTTCGTGCTCATCGCGGCGCTGTTCGCGGCGTCGGCAGCGCTGGTGTCCCGCCAGGAGGACGTCGGGAGCGTGACGACCCCGGTGATGATGCTCGTGATGATCCCGTACTTCCTGATCATCTTCGCGGCGGACAACCCGACGGTGCTCGGGATCATGTCCTACGTGCCGTTCAGCGCCCCGATCGGCATGCCGATGCGCATCTTCCTCGGGACCGCCGAGTGGTGGGAGCCGATCGTGTCGCTGCTCGTCGTCATCGTCTCGGCCGCGCTCGTCGTGGTGATCGGCGCCCGGGTGTACTCGAACGCGCTGCTCCGGACGGGCGGACGGGTCAAGCTCACGGAGGCACTGCAGCGCTGACGCCGTCGGTGCGCTCTTCCGTTCGATCCCGCCCGACTGCTACGTTTCGGGCACCGAACGGGGGAGCGACATGGGGACACTGCGCGCTGCAGTCACGGTCAGGACGATCGCCGTGACGACGGTGGCCGTGACGACAGTGGTACTGGCGGCGGCGGCACTGACGGGCTGCACCGGGGGTGGCGTCACGTCTGGACCGACGCCGACCCGGTCCGCTGCCGCTGTCGCTGCCGCTGGATCCACGCGGGCGGCGACGCCCGACGCAGCGGACCGGTTCGCGATCCTGCACCGGGCGTTCGCGGCGACGGACGCCCTGCCCGGCTACGCGGTCGACCCCCCGGACGACATGGTGCCGAACAGTCAACGGCGTGCGGTGGAGCACGACGGCACGACGTACTGGATCGCCGCGATGCGGGACGGCGGGGCGTGCCTGATCGCAGCCAACCCCGACGCGGACAGCGTCGAGAACTACTCCGTCTCCAGCGGCGGACCCGTCGAGCGTGCGGCCGTGGTCACGAGCATGCTCGACGAGGACGACCACATGACGGCGCTCGTCTCCGACGGCTTCACGGACCGGGGTACCGACGCCCTGCACGAGCTCGCGACGAACGTCTGGGTGCGCTGAGCCGTCGAGACCTCAGTCCACCTGGTCGGCCTCGACGGCCGCACTCAGGCGCTCGAGGACGTCCGGCACCGCCGACCGCACCCGGCTCCAGCTGGGGATGAACGGCTTGTCGTTGGGCCTCGCGGTGAACGCGCTGCCGGCGTCGAGGACGGCCTGGGTGAAGAGCTCGACCGCTGCCTCTTCAGCGTGCTGGTCGAACGACAGCCCGTTCATCACGGCCTCGTGCCGGTAGACCTCGACGATGTCGAGCGCGTTCCGGTAGTACGTCGCCTTGAGCACCCGGAAGGAGTCCGACGTCAGCGGGACCCCCATCGTGGCGAGCTTCCGGAACAGCGACTGCACGATGTCGTTGCCCATCCGCGCGAGCCCACCGCTGCCGTCGGCCTCGGCGAGCGGCTGGTGCTTGTGGTCGTAGTCGTCGGCGATCTCGACCTGGCACACCTGGCGCGTCGCGTAGTCGCGGTACACCTCGGACAGCATCCCGATCTCGAGCCCCCAGCCGCCGGGGATCTTCAACCCGTTGAGCACGTGGGCACGCATCGCGAACTCGCCGGAGAGCGGGTAGCGGAAGCTCGCGAGGTACTCCAGGTACTCGGACTCTCCGTACACCTGGCGGAGCGACCGGAGCAGCGGCCCGACGAGCAGCCGTCCGACGCGTCCGTTGATGCGGCCGTCGGCGACGCGGGCGTAGTAGCCCTTCGAGAACTCGTAGTCGAACGCCGGGTTCGCGAGCGGGTACAGCAGCCGCGCGAGCATGCCCCGCTCGTACGTGGTGATGTCGCTGTCGTGGAGGGCGATGCACTCGGCTCGCTCCGACGCCAGCGCGTACCCGGTGCAGTACCAGACGTTGCGGCCCTTGCCCGGCTCACCCGGAGCCAGCCCGGCGCGGTCGAGCTCGGCGTCGAGGGCACGGAGGCGCGGCCCGTCGTTCCAGAGGATCCGGTGCCGCTGCGGCAGGCGCGAGAAGAACTCCCGGGCGTGCTCGAACTGTGCGCGGTCGGCCCGGTCGAGCCCGATGACGATCTCGCTGAGCCAGTCCGCTTCGGCCAACTCGTTGACGATGCGCTCGAGTGCCGGCCGCTCGAGCTCCGAGTACAGCGCCGGCAGGATCAGGCTCATCGGACGCTTCCCGGCGAGGCCCCGGAGCTCGTCCTCGATGCTCGCGGTGCTGCGCCGGGTGAGGTCGTGGAACGTCGTGATGACGCCGTTCTGGTGGAAGTCGCTCATCGGTCGCTCCTCAGGAAGTGGTTCAGGCCCTCGGCCCACCCCTGTGGGGCCGGGGTGGTCGTGCGGTGGACCCGCTCGGTGCGGTCGTCGGCGAGCGGTCCCGGTGCCGGTCCGACGCCGCGGACGACGACGGCCAGGTCGACGGCGTCGAGCATCGCGGTGTCGTTCGGCCCGTCGCCGAGGCCGATGGTCCGTGGCGCGGAGCCGGTCCGGCGCTCGTGGTCGGCGACGAGGGTCCGGACGGCGGCGCCCTTGTCAGCTCCGGCTGGCAGCACGTGCCAGAACCGGCCGCCGCGGACCAGGTCGAAGCCGGCGTCGGTCAGGGCCGACCGGAACGCCGCTGCGCGGTCGTCGTCCGCCGCGTGCCACCGCACGACCTCGGAGGCGGCTCGGCGCCGGGCAGCGCTCGCCCCGTCGAGGTCGAGGCCCGTCCAGGCCACGACCTCCGCGTCGGACACGCCGGAGAACGTCGCGAAGTGCAGGTCGAGCGCCCGTCGGACCCGCTCGAGCACGGTGCGGAGCCGATCCAGGTCGCCGTCCGTCGGGCCGACCAGGACACGGTCGTCCGTCCCGACGACGACGGCGCCGTTCTCGGCGACGAACGGCTGCCCGGTCAGGCCCGTGCGCGCCTGCAGCGCCGCGATCTCGACCGCGGTCTTGCTGCTGCAGAACACCACGGGGACGTTCGCTCGACGGAGCCGGTCGAGCATCGGCAGCGCCGCGTCGAACGTGTAGTCGTGGTGGTCCAGCAGGGTGCCGTCGAGGTCGGTGACGACCATGAGGTCGGGTTCAGGCATCGGGCTCCGCTCGCGGCTGGTTGGGCTGCGGGCGGCGATGCCCGCCGACCAGCCTGCCACCTGCCGTGAACGCGCGGGTGAACAGACGGGAGGCTCCCCACCGGTCACGGCCGACCCGCCGCTGGCGCGTCGGTCCGGGACCGGCCGGCGTGGGCCCAGGTGCCAGCTGGCACCGAGCCTCCCGTCCGGTGGTCCGCCAGCCCGTCACCGCGCGCCGCCGTCGCGGCGCTCAGTGCGTGGGGCCGCCGGTGATCGAGCAGTCGTCAACGGTCAGCGAGCCGCCTGTCTCGGAAGCGTTGGCCGAGTACACCTGCATCGCGACGGTCTTCCCGTTCTCCCACAACGTGTGCTGCGTCGACAGGCGGGTCCAGACACCAACGGCGAGTTCCTCGACGTCCCACCCCGTCGGCAGCGCGGCCGGCGGCGCGTCCGCGCTCCACTCAGCCGACCGGAGCGCGGCGGACATGCCACTGGTGCTCGGCTTCACCCAACACGAGGCCCGGTAGCCGCCGATCCGGATGCTGTTGGTGGTGATGGTCCTCGAGGCCCCCACCGCCCCTGGCGCGGTCGAGTCCGGCGTGATCGTGACGGCACTGGACCCACCATGGACGGGTGATGGGGTCCGCGCGATCGTACCGGCGCCGATCGTCCCCCACGCGTCCGTACCGTGCTCGAAGCCTGGGTCCTGGAGGAGTTCCCCGGGTGTGACCCGTGTCGGCACCGCGTCCGTGGGCACGTAGGTCTGGACGCCACAGTTGGTCGCGACGAACAGCCGGTGCTGTGCCACTGCCAGGTTGCCTTCGTGTCCTCCGTCCGTGCAGGGGTCGATCGTCTCGCTGCGCTGCGCGCCGGTCACCTCGTCGAGGGCGACGATCGATGCCGGGTCCGACGAGCCGCTCGCGGAGCTCAGCCAGACGATGCCGTTCGAGACGACCGGGGCGGCGAGGGGAGAGGTGGGGAAGATCGAGTCCATGGGCAGGCGGTGGGTCCAGATCACCCTGCCGGTCTTGAGCCCGACGGCACTGACAGTCGAGGGCGTCGCGGGTGTCCCGGTGCTGCCGATGCTCGTGACGAAGCCGATCTTGCCGTCGAAGGCCATCGAGTACTCAGACCTGGGGATCATCCGCACCAGGCGACCGCTCTTGGCACCGACGACGATGGTCTCGGCCCCTGGCAGGTAGAGCAGCCCGTCGTGCAAGGACGGACGTACCCGGTTGAGGTTGTAGTCGGGGGAACCCGCCTGGACGCCCTTCGGGTAGACGAGGTTCCAGAGTTCACGCCCCGACGTGTCGAACGCCTGCACGCCCGCGCTGTTCGCGAAGAACACTCGGCCGCCGCCGATCAGCGTCCAGCCGTGCTCTGACGGGAAGGGGATGTCGAACTTGCTCCTGCCCGTGGCAGCGGACAGCACCGAGTGTTCGTTGGCGACCAAGCCCGAGCCCGCGCTGACGACCCAGTCGACCGAACCACCACGGAACGTGCTCCAGAGCTTCTTGCCGGTCTGCTCCGACAGCGCGTCGAGCCTGCCGGTCTCCGCGCCGGTCTTGGCGTTCACCGCCGTGTGGACCACGAAGACCTTGCCGCCGGCGACCGTCGCGGACTTCGCCGCGCCGTACTGTTTCCGCCACAGCAGAGTGCCGGTGGCCGTGCTGTAGGCCGAGACGCTGGTGCAGCTGAACTGAGCCTCGAAGACGACGGTCGACGTCCTCGTCACACCGATGGACTTCGTAGCGACGGTGCCGGACGACGGGCAGTGTGCGGGGGCGTTGCGCCAGCTCGGAGCGATCGTCGCCGGGAGTGTCTCACCGAGCTGAGCGTTCTGGTTCGCACCATCGATCCCGGCTCCGATGGCGTTCGTGCCAGACGCCGGCGGAGCAGCATGTCCCGGCGTGATCGAGGCGGCAGCGGCTGGCGTGGGTACGGCCAGCGCTCCGAGCAGCAGCGCCGTCGTGGTGAGTGCGACGAGACGTGGACGCCAGGACATGGAGAGCTCCGATCTGCGGGTGTCGGTCGGGAACGACACCACGAACCTTATCCACGACAGAGCCTCACGTCCGGGCGCCTGTTGACGCGCCCGCACCCAGAACGGGGGGGTCTGCGCCAGCTGGCACCGCGCCTCCCGTCCGGCCCGGTTCGCTCGCCGTCAACGAGGGAGCAGAAGACGTCGAGTGGTTCGCGCGCACCCGACGTCTTCTGCTCCCTCGATGCGGACGGGCCCCGCCCGTCAGGCCGCCGCCTGTTCCAGCACCGCCTCGGCGCGCTCCGCGCTGCCCGCGTCGAGTCCGCGGTCGATGCGGCCCCGGGCCGCCAGCCAGATGACGACGCCGGCCAGGAAGACCAGGACCTCGGTGATCGTCAGCGCCCAGATGATGCCGGCGAGCCCGAACCAGAGGTTGCCGAGCAGGACGATCGGGATGAACAGCACGCCCTGCGCCAGCGACATCGCGATCGCCGGCGTCGCGAGCCCCGCCGCCTGGAACAGCGACGTGAACAGCCCCGTGAACCCGTTCACCACCGTGGCGACGAGCTGCGCGACCAGGATCGTCAGGCCGATGGCCAACACCGAGTGGTCCGAGGAGAAGACGGTGAAGACCTGCTCCCGGAAGACGAAGACGGTGCCGGAGAACAGCAGCACGATCGCCCCGACCGTCAGTGCCGATGCCCGCAGCGCCGAGCGCAGGCGTTCCCGGTCGCCCTTGCCGTACGCGTAGGCCAGCAGCGGCAGGACCCCGATCGTGACACCCATCACCAGGAACTCCGGCACCTGGGCGATCCGGACGGCGACGCCCATCGCAGCCAGCGGGTCGTCGCCGTACTGGGCAGCCAGGTTGTTGAGCACGAGGGTCGTGACGATGAGGAACCCGGCCTGCAGCAGCTCGCTGACGCCGATGCCGAACACCGGCTGCAGGACCGAGCGACGGAGCGTGAACCAGCGGAGCGACAGGCTGACGTTCTCGCTGTGGGTCTCGAGCCAGCGCACCCAGTAGACGATGCTCACGAGGTTCGCCAGCCCCACCGCGAGCGCGGCCCCGGCGACGCCCCAGTGCAGCACCAGGATGAACAGCACGTCGAACACCAGGTTCCCGACGGTCGACAGGATGAGCCCGACCATCGCCTGCCGCGCTGCCCCCTCGGCCCGGATCATCTGCTCGAGACAGAACGACGCGGCGAGCACCGGCACGAAGGCGAGCATCACGCTGACGTAGGCGCTGGTCGCGGGCACCGCCGCCGCATCCGCCCCGAGCAGGCCGACCAGGGGCCGGAGGAACAGCAGCCCGAGGCCGCCGAGCACGATGCCCGTCACGACCGACCCCCAGACGGCGAAGGACGCGACGTGCTTGATCTCGCCGGCCTTCGCGGGGTCGTGCTCGGAGGCGCCGAGCAACCGCGACATGAGCGAGCTGCCGCCGACGCCGAACACGCCGCCGACCGCCATCACCAGCCCGAGCAGCGGCGTGCCGAAGGTGATCGCCGCCAGCAGCGAGGTGTCGTGCTGCGCGCCGATGAAGCCCGCGTTGATGACGTTGTACAGGGCGCTGACGACCATCGCCGCGGCCATCGGCACACACAGGTGCACGAGGGCTCTGGCGATCGGGGCAGCGGAGAGGTACCAGCGGTTCTTCTCCGCTGCGGTGGTGGTGGTGGGGCTGGTGCTGGTGCTGGTTCCGGTGGTGCTCATGGCTGTCCCCTTCCGGGCAGGGCTGAGCGCGCGCCGACGAGGGCCGGCACGGCATGGCTGATGGCGCGACGGCAGGGGTCGTCGCGTGGTGGCGCGGTCAGGTCCGGCAGGGCCGTCGCGTGGTGCGATGGACGGTTCCGGCGGGGCCGTCGCGTGGGCAGGCTGGCGCCTCCGGCGGACGGCCGGGAGGCTCGGCTGCAGTTACCGGGAGGGTTCCGGCAGCTCGGCGGTCACCTTGAGCAGGAGGTCGCGGAGCGTGGCGCGCTCGTCCGGACTGAGCGGGGCGAGCAGGCGGTCGTCGAGGGCGAGCATCGCGTCCTCGAACCCGGCGATCAGGTCGATGCCGGTGGGTGTGGCGTACACGAGCTTCGTCCGGGCGTTGCCGGCGTCGGCTCGTCGTTCGATGAGGCCCCGTTTCTCGAGCCCCTGCAGGAGGCTCGACACGCTGGCCGCACTGGTCCGGGTCATCTCGGCGATGTCGCGCTGGATGGCGCCCGGGTTCTGCTGCAGGTAGCCGAGCACGAAGCTCTGCTCGTGCGAGAGCTCGCGCTCCCGCACCCACTCCTCGGCGCCCTTGCGCTGGGCCCACCCGATCCAGCGCATGAGCTGGAGGGGTGTGTCGAAGTGCGGTGCCTGCATGATCAGAACTCTAAGTGTTCGATCTCTAACTGTCAACCGATCTGGTGTCCAGGTCGTTCTGGTTCGGTCGGAGGATGACCACAGAGCATCAGCGCCGGCAGAGGCCGTGGTGGGTCATCGTGCTGCTGGTCGTGGCCATCGCGCTGTCGCTCTGCGCTGTCGCACTGCCGCTGTGGCTGGTCTCGCTCATGCAGCAGGTGCCCTCGGCCTCGGTCGGCGAAGGGCCGCAGCGGGTCGTCTTCATCGCCCTCGGTACGTTCCTGTCGTTCGCGATGCTGGCCGGCTTCGCCTGGGCGGCGCTGATCGTCGTGCACGTCCAGCGTCGCCGGAGCAGATGACCGATCGCCGGCGTGCGAGTGAGACGCGGGTCGTCGTCGAGACGCCGGCGTGTGGGGGCCGCCGGTGCGCGAGACGCCGGCGTGTGGGGGCCGCCGGTGCGCGAGGCGCCGGTGTGTGGGGGTGAAACGCCGGCGTGTGGGGGCGAGACGCCGGTGTCAGTGTGGGACGCCTCGATGTCGGCGAGACGCCGTGGTTTTCGGCGGCGTCTCGGGTGCTCGGAGGTGTCTCGGTGAGACGCCGGTGTCTCGATGAACCTTGTCGCCGAGACGCCGGTGCCTCGACGTGGTGCGGGCGCGGGTTCAGCGAGACGCCGGTGTCAGTGTGAGACGCCTCGATGTCGGCGAGACGCCGTGGTTTTCGGCGGCGTCTCGGGTACTCGGAGGTGTTTCGGTGAGACGCCGGTGTCTCGATGAACCTTGTCGCTGAGACGCCGGTGTTTCGACGTGGTGCGCGTACGGGTTCTCCGAGACGCCGGTGTCTCGCGCGGAGGGGCGGACCCGGAGGAGTGAGACGCCGGCGTCTCGAGGGCGGGCGGGGAGCGGCTGCGTCAGTGCGCGGTGGTCGGCGCGGGACGCAGGCGGCGGATGCCGGTGACGACGAGCACGACGATGGCACCGAGCGCGAGACCGAACACGGCCGAGGACGCGGTGTCCGCGAACCACTCGACGACGGGCCCGGCGGGCTCCACCGCGTGGGTGATGACGTGCAGCAGGTCGTACGGCCCGTGCCAGAACGTCTCGGCGAGGTTCGCGATCACGAGGTGCCCACCGACCCAGAGCATCGCGACGGTCCCGACGATGCCGATCGTGCGGAACACGGCGGGCATCGAGCGCACGATGCCGTCACCGAACCGCCGCAGCCCCTGGGAGGGGTGCTCCATGAGCCGCAGCCCGACGTCGTCGATCTTCACCAGGAGTGCCACCGCGCCGTAGACGAGCGCGGTCATGCCGAGGGCGATGAGCGCCAGCGCGCCGAGGGTCAGCCAGAAGCCCATGTCGGGGTCGAGGCTGGCGAGGGCGATGAGCATGATCTCGGTGCTGAGGATCAGGTCGGTCCGGATCGCGCCGAACACGAGCTTGCGTTCGTCGCGGGAGTCGTCCCCGGCGGAGACGTGGTGGTGGCCGAACCACTCCGCGACCTTCTCGGCGCCCTCGAAGCAGAGGTAGGTGCCACCGATGACGAGCAGCCACGGCAGCACCCACGGCGCGAACGACGACAGCAGCAGCGCCACCGGGATGATGATGACGAACTTGTTGAACAGGCTGCCGAGGGCGATGCGCCCGACGACGGGGAGCTCCCGAGCGGGCGCGAGTCCCTGCACGTACTGCGGGGTGACGGCGGCGTCGTCGATGACGACCCCGGCGGTCTTCGCGCTCGCCTTGAGCGCGGCGGAGAGGATGTCGTCGACGACGGCGAGCAGTCCAACGGACATGTGCGGTTCCCGGTCTCAGGCGGCGCGCGCGGCGCAGCGGACGTCGTCGACGGCGGGACGGGAGGGAGCTACCTGCATGAGGAGAACCCTATTGGTTCACTCAGGTGGTGGTGCTGAGCGCAGCCCGCGCTGCCCGGACCACGTCGCTGTCGGTCACGAAGTGCGCGGAACCGTCGTCGGCCCCGCCCATCGGCACGCCCGCGTGAGCGCTGTCAGCGGCCGGGCGCTTCGCGGAGAGGTGCACGGCGGCGGCACCGGTGGCGACCAGGGCCGGTACGTCCGCGGGGATGACCCCGGCGCCGGCCATGACCTGCACGGGCCCGGCAGCCGACACCATGCGGGCGATCGTCGCCGCGCCGGTGAGGGCGGTGGGGGCGGCGCCCGAGGTCAGGACCCGGGTGAACCCGAGGTCGGCGAGCAGCGCGACGGCGGCGACGGGGTCCGCCGCGTGGTCGATCGCCCGGTGCAGGGTGACCTCGACGTCGTTCCGTAGTGCGCGGGCGGTGCCGACGAAGCGTCGCAGGACGTCGAGGTCGAGCGACCCGTCCGCGCCGAGCGCACCGACGACGACGCCGGCCACGCCCGAGCGCACGACGGCCTCGAGCTCGCGGTCCATCAGCTCGACCTCGTCGGCGTCGTAGACGAAGCCACCCGGGCGGCACCGGACCAGGGCGTGCACGGGGATGCCCGTCGCGACCGCGGCCTCGACGAGCCCCTGCGACGGGGTCAGCCCACCGAGTTCGAGCCCGACGCAGAGCTCGACCCGGTCGGCGCCGCCGTCGCGGGCGACGACCGCCCCCGCGGGCGAGGTGACGGCGATCTCGAGGGAGACCGGGGAGTCGGGAGTGGCAGAGGTCACGCGATGGCTCCGAGCGGTTCGTTCGAGGGCGGGATGATCCGGGCACCGAGGTCGGGCGCCGACGGGAACACCCGATCGTACGGGAACATCGGGCGCGCGATCCGGTGGTGCCCCAGGCGCTCGAGGTCCTGGTCGACCCCACCTGGCGTCAGCGCGAGCATCCAGTCGGCCGCCATGTCGAACAGCTCCGGCTCGAGGTACCCGATCTTCACGATGACGACGTCCGCCTGGCGCGGGGCGAGGTCGAGGTCCGTGAAGTCGTGCTCGTGGTGGTACGGCTTCCGGTACGTCGTGAGGATGGCGAACACGCTGCCGACCTGCAGCACGACCTCGGTCTCAGCGTCGCGGTCCCCGTGTTTGATCGCGTGCACGCGGCCGGTCATGGTGATCGGTCCGGCGTGGACGTCGTCGACCGCCGCACCCGCGGTCACGGTGACGGTCGCACCGACGCCCGCGGCGACCGCCGTGGCGACGGCGTCTGGGCCGGGGACACTCGCGTAGATGACGGTCGGGCCGTCCGCCGACCGGAACTCCGGCCGTGCGAGCACCTCCGTCAGCCCCCACGTCATGTCACCGGACCCGCCGGCGGTCGGGTTGTCGCCCGAGTCCGAGACGAAGTACGGCCGGGCGGCGCCGGGGGCGACCGCGGCGTCGAGGCACTCGGCGAACGAACCCGTCGGGGCCACGAAGACGAAGTCCTCGCGGACGTCCCAGAACGCGCGTGCCAGTCGCTCGGCCCCGGCGGCCACGGCGTCACGGTCCCATCCGGTGACGACGGTGACGGCACGGTCGCGCGGCTGGTCGGCCCACGCGTACCCGACCCAGATCGCAGCGTCGAGCACGCCGTCCACTGCCTCGACCTCCGGCACCTGGGCGTAGAGCGATGCGGCGGGTTCGATGCGCGTCGAGGTCTGCTCGCCGGGCAGCAGCACCGGGATCGGCACCCAGGCCTTGACCGGACGCTGCGACCCGACCGGGCGGGTGGCGAGCACGTCGACCAGGTTCCGGACGGCGCGCTCCTTCGTCTCCATGGCGTCCTCGTGCGGGGCCATCCGGTAGCAGGTGACCAGGTCGACCTGGTGCGCGAGCTCGGCGGTGACGTTGCCGTGCAGGTCCATCGAGGCTGACACGATGACGTCGGGGCCGATCACCGCGCGGATGCGTCCGAGCAGGTCGGACTCGGCGTCGTCCAGGCCCTCGACGACCATCGCACCGTGGATGTCGAACCAGAGGCCGTCCACGGTCGTCGACGACACCAGCGCGGTCAGTCGCGTCACGATCTCGGACGCGAGCGACTCGTACGCCTCCCGCGTCACCATGCCGCCGGGCAGCGCGTGCCCGATCAGCGCGCCGCGGAAGTCGGTGGCGTCGGACAGCCCGGCGAGGAAGTCGTAGCGGGCCACGACCTCGTCCCCGCGGTCCGGGTGGAAGGCCTCGGCCTGGGTCCTGGTCGGCGTGAACGTCGACGTCTCGATGGCCAGCCCGGCGATGGCGATGACCGGACGCCGGACCGGCGAACCGGCCGGAGACGCGACCGGCGAACCGGCCGGGGAGCCAACGGGAGAACTACTGGGCACGGTGTCAGACACGGACACTCCTGTTCCTGGTGGTCGACTGGGGGATCGGCGTGGACAGCTCCTGCAACGAGGCCGCGAGACCCCGCTGCAGGGCGAACTGCCCGGCGCCGACGAGACCCGCGTCCGCACCGAGCGAGGCGCGCTCGATGACGAGGTGCTGCGTCACGAGCGGGTGGCAGCTCTCGTAGAGCTGGCTCCGCACCGCGGCGACGAACGGGTCGAGCGTGGAGAGGATGCCGCCGAGGTAGACGGCGTCCGGGTTGAAGAAGTTCACGTTGGCGGCCAGGACCTCGCCGAGGTACCGACCGGCCAGGCGCACGGCCCTGGTGGCCTCGGGGTCGGCGTCCGACGCGAGCCGCACGACGTCGGCGGTCGAGGACACCGGGACACCGGCCGCGCTGAGGATCCGCACGAGGGCGGCCCCCGACGCCACGGTCTCCAGGCACCCGGTGTTGCCGCACGAGCACGGGGTGTCCCCGGCCGCGTCGATCCGCACGTGCGTGATGTCGCCGGCGGCCCCGGTCGAACCGCGGTACAGCCGGCCGTCGATGACGATCCCGGCGCCGATCGCCGACCCGGCCTTGATCGTGATGGCCTGCCGCCGCGACGACGGCTGCACGGTCTGCTCGCCCGCCGCCATGCAGTTCGCGTCGTTGTCGACGGCCGCGGGGACCCCGAAGTGCTCCTCCAGCCACGCCGCCACGGGGAAGCCGTTCCACCCGGGCATCCGGCTCGGCAGGTCGACCACCCCGGCCTCGACGTCCACCGGGCCGGGCAGGCTCAGCCCGACGCCGCGCAGGCCCTCCGCGCCACGGGTCCCGATCAGCGAGTCCAGTAGCTCCGCCAGTCGGGCCAGACCGACGGTCGGGCCGTCGGAGAGCGCGAACGGGACGTTCGTGACGGACTCGAGCGAGCCTCCAGGCAGGACGATGCCGACCCGCGCATGGCCGCCACCGACGTCTGCAGCGACGGCGTACTCGTCCACCCCGCCGATCCGGAGCACCTTCCGGGGGCGACCGCCGGTGGAGACGTCGGTGCCCTCCTCGGCGAGGATCCCGTGGTCGAGCAGCTGAGCGACGACGTGCGAGACGGTCGACGGCGCGGCACCGAGGAGCTGCGCGATCTCGGTGCGGCTCGACGCCTGCCCGGACGCGACGAGCTCGAGCACTCGAGAACTGAGGTCCGGCACGACTTTCTCCAATCCGGCACGAAGACCAGCACTGCGGCCGATGACGGCACGGAAACCGCCGTCGTTCCGGGAGCCTAACCGCCCCACGGAGCCGGGAGCCCTTTCGCCCGATCCGCAGAAACGAAGTATTTACACGAGAACGTTTGTTTTTCCAACGGCTTTTGCCATTGACTGTGGCAACCCCGACCACCAGAACCACTCGCACTAGGAGTCCGCATGACCAAGCCCCGTCGCTGGGCCCTCCTCACCGGAGCCGCGCTCGCGGTGAGCGCACTGCTCGCCGGGTGTTCCGGAGGCGGTTCCGCCACCACGAACGCGAAGTCCGACGAGATCAACTACGCGCTGCCGGCGAACTTCACGCCGAACTGGATCCTGCCGATCGGCACCGCAGCGCACCTCAACACGAACAACGGCTCCATCGCGCAGTCCCTGTACGAGCCCCTGGTGGCGTACGACGGCTCCACCGGCAAGATCGCCTGGAACAAGAAGGGCTCGATCGCCACCGCCGCCGACTTCGCCAGCGACGGCAAGAGCGTCACGGTGACCCTGGGCGACCGCACGTGGTCGGACGGCAAGCCGATCACGAGTCGCGACGTCGAGTTCTGGTACAACCTCATCAAGGCCAACAAGGCACAGTGGGGCTCCTACTCCGAGGGCAAGGTCCCGGACAACTGGACGGCATTCAAGGCCGACGACGACACCCACTTCACGATCACGTTCGACAAGGCCTACAACTCCGACTGGATGCTGGCCAACCAGCTCAGCCTGGTCGTCCCGCTGCCGCAGCACGCCTGGGACAAGACCGGTGCCGACGCCGACGTGACCGACGCGGACGAGACCCCCGCCGGCGCCAAGCAGGTCTGGAAGTACATCAACACCGCCGCCGGCAAGATCGCGGACTACGACTCCGACCCGCTGTGGAAGACCATCTCCGGCCCGTACGGCGTCAAGTCGTTCACCACCGCCGGCAAGGTCCAGCTCGTCGCCAACGCGAAGTACGACGGTGGCCAGAAGGCCCAGATCAAGACCGTCAACCTGCTGCCGTTCACGACGGCGGACGCCGAGACGAACGCGGTGCGCTCCGGCGAGGTCGACTACGGCTACATCCAGGCCACGGACATGGACCAGAAGGACGCGTTCACGGGCAAGGGCTACGACGTGAAGCCGTGGACCGGCTGGGCGATCACGTACATGCCGTACAACTTCAACAACCCGACCATGGGCGCCGTCTTCAAGCAGCTCTACGCCCGCCAGGCCGTGCAGATGTCGGTCGACCAGACCAGCCTGTCGAAGGTCGTCTTCAACGGCACCGCCACCCCGACCTACGGGCCCGTCCCGCAGGCGCAGGCCTCCGACTACGTCTCCGAGACGCAGAAGGACAACCCGTACCCGTTCAGCACGAAGAAGGCCGCGGCGCTCCTGACCAGCCACGGCTGGACGAAGAAGAACGGCACGATGGTCTGCACCGACCCGGGCAGCGGCGACAGCCAGTGCGGCGAGGGCGTCGCCGAGGGCACGAAGTTCACCATGCAGGTGCTGTCGCAGTCCGGCTCGTCCGTGACCGACAACATGATGAGCGCGATCCAGTCCTCGCTCGCCAAGACCGGCATCGGCTTCACCATCAAGACCGCGCCGGTGTCGAGCGTCCTGTCGCAGACCCCGACGTGCACCAGCGACGAGGACAGCTGCAAGTGGGACCTGTCCTTCTTCGGCACCGCTGGCAGCTGGTACTTCCCGGCGTACCCGACCGGTGAGGCGCTGTTCTCCACCGGCGGCTCGGCCAACTTCGGCAGCTACTCGAACACGTCCGTCGACGACCTGGTCAGCGCGACCACGACCTCGACCGACTCGGCCGCGGTGCAGGACTACAGCGAGGCGGTCGCCAAGGACCTGCCCGTCATCTGGCTGCCGAGCCCGGACTACCAGATCTCGGTCGTCAAGAACGGTCTGACCGGATTCGAGCAGGACTCGCTGGCCAACTTCCACCCGTCCCAGTGGACGTGGAGCAAGTAGGTCGCTGACGCGACCACGGCCTGGAGGCGCGGTGCGGGTCCGACCCGCACCGCGCCTCCCGGCTGGCACCAGGCAAGAAACCGACCAACGGAAGCCGCATGACCACAGTCCTCTACCTCACCCGGCGGGTGCTCCAAGCACTCGTGGTGATCCTCATCGTCACGATCGTCGTGTTCTGCCTGCTGCACGCCCTGCCGGGCGGTCCCGCCCGCGGCGTCCTCGGCGTCTCCGCGACGCCGGTGCAGATCGCGGCGTTCAACCAGGCGCAGGGCCTCGACCAGCCGCTGCCCGTGCAGTACGTCCGGTTCCTCGGGCGGCTGCTCACCGGCGACCTCGGCACGTCGTACACGCTCAACGAGCCGGTCTCGCAGCTCATCCAGGAGCGGCTCCCGAAGACCCTCGTGCTGACCGGCCTGTCCGCGGTCCTCGGGCTCGTCGTCGCGATCCCGATCGGGATGTGGCAGGCGGCCCGCCGCAACGGTGCGGTGGACTACACGGTCACGGCGCTCGCGTTCGTCTTCTACTCGACGCCGGCGTTCTTCCTCGGCCTCGTCCTCATCGTCGTGTTCAGCCAGCAGCTGCCGTGGCTGCCGTCGCAGGCACCGAGCGGCACCACCCTCGCCGAGGTCTTCCAGGACCCGGCCGGCCTGGTGCTCCCCGTGCTGACCGGCGCGCTCGCGATGATCGCCGTGTTCAGCCGGTACATGCGGGCCTCGACGCTGGAGAACCTGCAGGAGGACTACGTCCGCACCGCCCGTGCCGGCGGGGCCTCCACCGCCACGATCCTGCGGCGGCACGTGTTCCGGAACTCGCTGACGCCCGTCGTCGCGATGCTCGGCTACTACCTGCCCGTGCTGTTCGGCGGCGCGCTCGTCACCGAGCAGCTGTTCAACTACCCCGGCATGGGACTGCTGTTCTGGAACGCCGCGCAGTCCTCGGACTACCCGACGCTGCTCGGCTGCGTCCTCGTCATCTCGATCGCGACGGTCGTCGGCACCCTGGTGGCCGACGTCGCGCAGTCGCTCATCGATCCTCGTGTGAAGGCGGACCGCGCATGACCCAACTCGCCCCGTCAGCCCCTGGTGCCCCGCTCATCGAGCCGGTCGCCGCGACCGGGTTCCGCCTGGCCGCCCGCCGGTTCTCGCACAACACCCTCGCGGTCATCGGCCTCGCCGTGATCGTCGTCATCGTGCTGTTCTGCTTCGTCGGCCCCTTCCTCTACCCGACCGACCAGACGCACACCATCCTCGAGCAGGCCAACGAGCGCCCGAGCGGCTCGCACTGGCTCGGCACCGACGCCGTCGGGCACGACGTCCTCGGCCGCCTGATGTACGGCGGCAAGGTCTCGCTCCTGGTCGGCATCGCCGCCGGGGTCCTGGCGACCGTCGTCGGCACGCTGTGGGGCTCGATCGCCGGGTACGTGGGCGGCTGGGTCGACGCCGTGATGATGCGCGTGGTCGACGCCGGCATCGCGATCCCCGCGCTGTTCATCCTGCTCGTCATCTCCGCGATCACGACGCCGGGGGTCGCCGGGCTCATCCTCATCCTCGGCCTGGTGTCGTGGCTGGTGCCGTCCCGCCTGATCCGCGCCGAGACCCTGACGCTGAAGAACCGCGACTACGTGCTCACCCTGCGCGCGATCGGCGGTTCCCACGCCCGCGCCATCGGCAAGCACCTGCTGCCGAACTCGGTCTCCACGATCGTGGTCGCCGCGACGTTCCAGGTCGCCGACGCGATCCTCCTCGTCGCCTACGTCTCGTACCTCGGCCTGGGCGTCCAGCCGCCGGCGACGGACTGGGGCGGCATGCTCTCGGCGGGCCTCACCGCCGCCTACTCGGGACGCTGGTGGTTGATCGTGCCACCGGGTCTCGCCGTGATCCTCATCGTCTGCGCGTTCAACGCCGTGGGCGACGGACTGCGGGACGCCTTCGACGTGAGGGGCCGCGGATGACCGCCGACCAGATCCTCCGGATGACCGACCTCGGGGTCTCCTTCAGCACCGAGTCCGGCACGGTCGACGCCGTCCGCGGCGTCTCGCTGACCGTCGCCCCCGGCGAGACGCTCGCGCTCGTCGGCGAGTCCGGCTCGGGCAAGTCCACGGTGGCGCTCGCCGCGATGGGCCTGCTCTCCGGCAACGCCACGGCCCACGGCAGCGCGGTCGTCGCCGGACACGAGGTCGTCGGCGCCACCGGACCCGCCATGCGCGGGCTCCGTGGGCAGACCGTCTCGATGGTGTTCCAGGAGCCCGCGACCGCGCTCGACCCCCTCACCCGGGTCGGCGCGCAGATCGCCGAGGTCATCAGGAACCACCGCTCCGTCTCCGCGTCCGAGGCGGCAGCAGCCGCCGTCGACCTGCTCGACCGCGTCGGCATCCCCGACCCGGCCGAGCGCGCGAAGGCGTTCCCGTTCCAGCTCTCCGGCGGGCAGCGCCAGCGTGTCGTCATCGCCATGGCGATCGCGAACAGTCCGGCGCTGCTCATCGCCGACGAGCCCACGACGGCGCTCGACGTCACCGTGCAGGCCGAGATCCTCGAACTGCTCCGGGCGCTCGCGGTGGACAGCGGCACCGGCGTGCTGCTCGTCACCCACAACATGGGCGTCGTCGCGGACTTCGCCGACCGGGTCGCCGTGATGCTCCAGGGCGAGATCGTCGAGACCGGCAGCGTCGAGGACGTCCTGCTCCGTCCCCAACACGAGTACACGAAGCGCCTGCTCGCCGCGGTGCCGCGGTTCGACACCGCCGAGTCCGTGGCCGCGCGCGACCGTGCAGCGGCCCCCGTCGAACCCGTGGTCGCGTCCGACCCGGACGGGAGGCCCGACTCGGCCCCGGTGGTCGACCTGCGGGACGTCTCGGTGATGTTCGGGCGCGGGGCGCGGGCGGTCCACGCGTTGAGCGGGATCGACATCGCCGTCCACGCCGGCGAGACCGTCGGCCTGGTCGGTGAGTCTGGCTCGGGCAAGTCCACCGCGGCGCGCGTCGCCCTCGGGCTGATCAAGCCGAGCGGCGGGGAGGTCCGCCTGTTCGGGCAGGACCTCCGCCGGATCCCCCGGCGCGACCGACGCTCGCTGCGGTCCGGGATCGGCGTCGTGCTGCAGGACCCCGTCGCATCGCTCGACGCCCGGATGTCCGTGGCCGAGTGCATCGCCGAACCGCTCGCCGTGCACCGTCGGGGGACGTCCTCCGCGGACCGTCGTCGGCGCGTGGACGAGGTGCTCGACGCCGTCCGGCTGCCCCGGGCGCTGGCGTCCCGTGCGCCGCGCGAGCTCTCCGGTGGGCAGCGGCAGCGCGTCAGCCTGGCGCGGGCCCTGGTGCTCGAGCCCCGGCTGCTCGTCGCCGACGAACCCACCTCGGCGCTCGACGTCAGCGTGCAGGAGGCCGTGCTCGACGTCCTCACCGAGCTGCAGGCCGAGTTCGGCTTCGCGTGCCTGTTCGTCTCGCACGACCTCGCCGTCGTGCAGCACTTCGCCGAGCGGGTCGTCGTGATGCGCCGCGGTGCCGTCGAGGAGCAGGGCACCACCGGCACGACGCTGCTGCACCCGACGACCGACTACACCAGGCGGCTGCTGGCGGCCGTGCCCGTGCCGGACCCCGTGCTGCAACGGCAGCGTCGGACCGAGCGGCTCGCCACCCTCGCGGCGGTGTCCTCGTGACCCGGGTGCTCGCCGGCATCGACGTCGGCGGGACGAACACCAAGGTGGTCCTGGCGACCTCCGAGCTCGAGGTGATCGACCGACGCGACCTGCCGACGCCCGCCCACGCGGGGGGAGCAGCGATCGTGGACGCGGCACTCGGGGTGGTGACGGACCTGCTCGAGACGCACCGAGCCTCCTTGGCGGGTGTCGGGGTGGGCGCGGCCGGCGTGGTCGACGCGACCACCGGCACCGTCCTCGTGACGGGCAACTCGTTCACCGGCTGGGCCGGCCACGGCGTGACCGCGCACGTGTCCGAGCGGTTCGGTGTCCCCGCCACGCTCGACAACGACGTCAACGCGTTCCTGCTCGGCGAGGTCGCTGCCGGGGCCGTCGTGGGGGAGCGCGACGTGCTCGGGATGACCCTCGGGACCGGGGTCGGCGGTGCCCTCGTGCTCGGCGGCTCGCTCTTCGCCGGGCCACGGGGAGCCGCCGGGGAGATCGGCCACGTGCCGGGCTTCGGCGACGGACTCTGCACCTGCGGACAGCACGGACATCTCGAGACGATCGCGGCGGCTCGGGGCATGGCCGCACGGTACGAGGCCGCGACCGGACGACGCCTGCCGGTGCACACGATCGCCGACGCCGCGCGGACGGGTGACCCCGACGCGGTCGCCGTCTTCGAGACCGCCGGGTGGGGGATCGCCCGCGGCATCCTGCTCACGGCGGGGATCCTCGACGTGACGACGGTCGTCATCGGCGGCGGGGTCGCCCGGGCCTGGGACCTGCTGTCCCCGGCCATCGCGGCGGCCATCGCTGCCGAGCCGCCCGTCAGCGGCGCGGTGATCCGCGTCGAGCCGTCGACGCTCGGGTCGGACGCGGTCGCCCTCGGGGCGGCGGCGCAGGTGCGGGCGCGGGTGCTGTCGGCCGAGTTGGCGTAGGCGGGCGGCTGGCCGCCGGCGGGCGGGCGGGCCGGCCGCTGGCCGCGGGCGGGCGGGCCCCACGCCGGGGCGAGTCTCGCCTCCGCGGACAGAACGCGCGTCCGGTGGCGCGAGTTGTGTCCGCGGAGACGAGTCTCGCGCGCGGGTCAGCCGGCCCGCGGCGGCAGGGGGAGCGAGTCGCTCGTCGAGCGGAGCGACTCCTGGCGCAGTTCGAGCTGCGAGACCGCCAGCGCCGCCAGGTCGCGGAGGTTCGCCAGGTCGTCCTCCGTCGCCGTGCGCGGACGGGTGTCGAGCACGGCGAGGGTGCCGATCGCGGTGCCGTCGTGGCGGACCAGCGGCACGCTGACGTAGAACCGGATGCCGAGTGGCCCGGTGACGAGCGGGCTGTTCCGCATCTCCGGGTGCGTGGAGCCGTCGGGGATCACCACGGGGACGGGGACCGGGGCGAAGCCGTTCCGGAAGCTGATGTGGCGGGCGGCCTCGTCGATGCCCTCGGCCAGGTACGACTGCGACCACTCCCGGTCCTCGTCGAGCACCTCGACCAGGGCGATCGGGGCGTCGAACAGGCGTGCGGCCATGGCCGTGGTCCGCTGCAGGGCCTCTTCGGGCAGCAGGTCGAGCGTCGCCGGGTGCGACCCCGTGGCGGGGCGTTGGCCGGTGGCGGTTCGTGTGCCGGTGCCGGTGCTCGGTCCGGCACTGCGCGTCGTGTCCGTCTCCGTCGCGGGGGCCGCGGTGCCGGGCGCGTCCGTGTCGACCACACGGTCCTCGGCCGTGGTGTCCGCGATGACCACGTCGCGGAGCAGGCCGACCAGGGCCTCCCCGGTCGGCCGCTGTGCCGGGTCCCTGGCCGTCATCGCGGTCAGGGCGCGCTGCCAGTGCGTCGGCAGCGGGTCCGGCACGACGGGGTCGCGCGACAGCCGAGCGACCGCGGACTCGACGAGCGACCCGGGGAACTCCCGCCGGCGGGTGAAGCACTGCAGCAGCACCAGTCCGAGCGAGTAGACGTCGCTCGCCGGGCCGACGTCACCGCCGCGGGCCTGCTCCGGGCTGAGGTAGGCGGCCGTCCCCGTCGTCACGCCGTCGGCGGTGAGCCGTTCGACGCCGTCGGCCAGCGCGATGCCGAAGTCCGTCAGCCGAGCCCGGGCACGGTCGGCCCGGTTGCCGTAGTCGACGAGCAGGATGTTCGACGGCTTGATGTCACGGTGCACGACGCCGCGGTCGTGGATGTAGTGGAGAGCCTCGGCCATGTCGTAGCCGACCTCGGCGATGTGCCGCGAGGCCAGCGGCCCGAGCCCCAGGCGCTCCTCGAGGTCCTGCCCGTGCACGAGCGCCATCACGATGAACCGCTGCGGAGTGCCGTGCTCGTCCTCGACGACGCCGGCGTCGAGCAGGCTGACCAGGTTGTGGTGGTCGAGCGACGCCAGGACGCCCTGCTCGGCCTCCTGTCGCGCGATGTCGACCAGGCCCGGGTGGAAGACCTTCACGGCGACGGGCCGGTCGAGGCTCTCGTCGAGGGCGTCGTACACGACCGACATCCCACCGCGGCCGATGACCGTCCGGAGCCGGTACCGCCCGCCGAGGAGCGCGTGTGGCGCCTCCTGACCCTCCATCGGTGTCATCTGTCCCTCGTCGTGGGTCGGACTGGTGGGGTCCGCTGGTGTGTCGAACTGACGATGCATCATCCCATCAGGGGCCTGGTTCGTCGACCTGCGGCGGGGATCGGACGACAGCAGCGGCGCCCTCCTTGTCCAGCGTGCCGGGGAAGTTGAAGCGGGCGAACTTCCCCGTCGGGTCGTACTCGCTGCTCGGCCGTGTGATCGACGAGCCCGCGATGACCGCGAGCAGCAGGTCACGGCGTTCGCCGAGCACCGCTGGCTCTCGCCCCTCCCGGATCAGGACCGAGACCTTGCGGTTCCCATGGACGGCGAGCTGGAGCGACAGTCCGTCGCGCTCGTTGTTGTTGGGCGGGTCCAGCTGCGCCGTGTCGACGTCGGCGAACCGGTGGGAGCGACCGCGGATCCGGATGCGCTCCCGAGCCAGGTCCACGGCGAACGGGGACGTGACCCGCCGCGTGGTGAGCCAGGCCACGAGGGCGACGAGCGACCAGCCGCCGAACCAGATCGGGAGCGCGACCCAGCCGAGCTCCTGGAACGGAGAGTCACCACCCCGGGAGAAGAACACCGAGAGCGGCCCGAGGACGAGGACGATCACGATGAACCGCTGCACCCGGGCACGGGTCAAGCGGTGCTTCGGTGCGTCTTCGAACGCGATCCAGCCCGCTGCCACGAGGTCGACGCTACTGACCGGGCGCGGGCGATGTCAGCGACGTAGCATCGAGGACGTGGCCACCAATGCAGCACCTGTCGTCCTCCTGACCGCGTTCGAGCCCTTCGGTGGTGCCGAGCGGAACCCGTCGTGGGACGCCGTCCAGGCGGTCGCCGAGGCGTGGGACGGCCCCGGCACCGTCGTCGTGGAGCAGCTGCCCGTCGTCTTCGCCGAGGTCCGCGCGGCACTCGTCGCGGCGATCACCGAGCACCGCCCCGACCTCGTCATCGCGACCGGCGTCGCCGAAGGTCGCGACGCCGTCACGCCCGAGCGCGTCGCGGTCAACGTCGACGACGCCCGCATCCCGGACAACTCTGGTGCCCAGCCGATCGACGAACCCATCGACCAGCGCGGGCCGGACGGCTTCCTGACGACCCTGCCGATCAAGCGCATCGTCCGCGCCGCGACCGAGGCCGGTGTCAGCGCGTCCGTCTCGAACACGGCGGGCACCTTCACCTGCAACCACGCCTTCTACGAGCTCATGTCGATCGCGGCGAACGAGTCCTTCCGCGCCGGGTTCGTGCACGTCCCCGCGACGCCGGAGTCGGCCACCAGCGACGTCCCGACGCTGCCGCTGGCCGACATCGTCACCGCGCTCGAGGTCGCCGTCCGCGAGAGCCTCGACCCCGCGGCCGACGCGGTCCTCGTCGGCGGCGCCGAGCACTAGCCGACCGGCCCTGGTCAGGGGCAGCGGGTCCTGCCAGGATGCACTCGTGCTCGACGATGCAGACCGGGACCTCATGCGTGCCTTCGCACGCTTCCTCGACCACGCGAACGAACTCGCGGCGACGGAGCAGCGAGCCACGCTGACCCCGATCGGCGAGCGGCTCCGCGAGCACCTCGGCGTCGATCCGCAGACGATCCCCGTGGTGACCGAGGAGCTGGCCGACCACCGGTTGGTCGACGCCGACATCGCGCTCGACGAACTGACCGGGCCCGACCCGGACGGGCTCGTCGGCATCGCCGGGGACGACGGCCGCTTCCACAGCTCGATCAGCGAGTTCGTCGCGCACGCCCACACGCGGTGGTCGCTCGGCCCCGTGAGCTACGCCGCCCGTGCCACCGGCCCGGACACGACACGGCGCGTGGTCTCCTTCGGGCTGCGCCTCATCACCTTCGAGGGAGCACCGGTCGTCGTCCTGCAGCGCGGCGCGAAGCCCGAGTACGGCCGGTCGACCGCCATGCTCGAGGTGCTCGCCGTCGACCAGGACCTCGCGACGACCTTCCTCGCCAGGGTCCGCGCGCTGATGATCGAGCGAAGCGTGCTGCGCGGCCAGGTGCTCTCGTTCGTCCAGTCGCAGTACGGCGCCGACGCCGGTGCGACCTTCCTCCGGCGGCCCGAGACGACCGCGGACGACGTGGTGCTGGCTGACGGGGTGCTCGACGAGGTCGTCGCGCACGTGGTCGGGATCGGTGAACAGCGCGAGGCGCTCCTGGCCGCCGGGCAGCACCTGAAGCGCGGGGTCCTGCTCTACGGCCCGCCCGGCACCGGCAAGACCCTGACGATCCGGCACCTGCTGCACCGGACCGAGGGCGTCACCGCGGTGCTCCTCACCGGTTCGAGCATCGCGGCGATCGGTGCAGCTGCCGAGGTCGCCCGTACCTTCCAGCCGTCCATCGTCGTGCTGGAGGACATCGACCTCGTCGCCATGGAGCGCGACATGACGCCCCAGCCGCTGCTGTTCGAGGTGCTCGACGCGCTCGACGGCCTGGACGGAGACGCCGACGTGGCCTTCGTGATGACGACGAACCGGGTGTCCGTGCTCGAACGGGCGCTCGCCGACCGGCCCGGACGAGTGGACCTCGCCGTGGAGGTCCCGCTCCCTGGCCTGCCCGAGCGGACGCGGCTCTTCCGTCGCTACGCGGGCGCGCTGCCGTTCTCCGACGAGGCCCTCGCCCAGGCAGCCGAAGGCGCTGAGGGCACGACGGGCTCCTTCGCGAAGGAGCTCATGCGGCGGAGCGTCCTGGGTGCGGCGATGCGCGGTGGTGAGCCCTCGGACGCGGACCTGCTCGACGCGCTCGAGTCCCTGCTGACCGCACGCTCGGCGCTGACGCGGAAGCTGCTCGGCACGCGCGGCACCGACGACGAGGACGAGAGCGGGATCGAGACCGAGGACATGGTCGACTTCGCGTTCGTCGCCGGCCAGGGCGAGCCCGGTTTCCCCGTGATCGTGCCCGCGGAGGCCCTCGACGCCCTCGACGAGGACGACGACGACAGCCCACTCCGCTGAGACCCGGCCCTTCCGACTCGTTGATCGCCGCCGCATCGGCTCGACGATCCTGCAGCGCCAGGGCGGCGACGGGTGGGGGAGCAACGTCATCGGACGCCTCGCCGCGGATCTGCGGGCAGAGTTCCCGGACATGAAGGGGTTCTCGCGCGCGAACCTGTTCTCCATGCGCCGCTTTGCCCGGGAGTGGTCCGAGCAGGAAGTTGTCCAACAGCCTGTTGGACAACTGCCCTGGGGTCACATCACCGTCCTCCTCGATCGCCTCGACGACCACGACCTCCGCGACTGGTACGCCGCGAACGCCGCCGCGCTTGATGGAGCAGGGGCGCTCCTCGAAGGCGGGCCGTTCTGACTCGCGGGGGCCGAGCCGCCGACCGCGGACGAGCCCCGTCCGTCGAAGTGCGGACTGGTGCCCTCCGCCGACCAGGGTCAGGATGCAACCAGTTGCACACTGCAACGACCCTGCTTCGTCCGACAGAGGAGTCGTCATGAAGAAGTCCATCGCAGCCGCGTTCGCCGCGGTCGTCGTCGTCACCGGTGGCGTGTTCGCCGCCGCCCCCGCCTCGGCCCTGACCGCCAGCCCCCACGTCGTCGGCGGGGAGAAGGCCCCGTCCACCGCCTGGGCCGTCCAGCTCGAAGCTTCCGGGGGCTCCATCCCCTCCGGCTACGTCAGCACCTGCACCGGCGAACAGGTCTCCGGTTCCTGGGTGCTCACCGCCCGCCACTGCATCGACGGCATCGGCGCGATGAACGTCTACCACTCCAACTCCACGGTCAACCGGGGGACGCCCGTCGCGGTCGACCGGGTCAGCGCGGCCCCGACCGGGGACATCGCCCTCGTGCACCTGCGGAGCGCGCACGCCCTGTCCTCGTACGCGCCGCTCGACCTGGCAGCGACGGCGAAGTCGACCGGCACGGGCACGATCCAGGGCTACGGCCTGCGGGCGAACGCGGTCCAGTCCGACGGCCTGTACCAGGCGAGCGTCTCCCTCACCGGAGCCAGCACCGACGCCTTCGGCGGCCGAGCGCAGCACGTCACGGGCGTGAGCGGTGCCTCCAACCACGGGGACTCCGGCGGGCCGCTGCTGGTCGGCGGCAAGGTCGTCGCCGTCTGCTCGACCGGCGACAGCGCCGACCCCGGCGCGAACACGTCGGCCGGGTCGAACTACGCACTGCTCACGCAGTCCGCCTCCTGGATCCGGTCCACGGCCGGCATCTGAACCACCTGACGGACTGGAGGCTCCCCACCGGTCACGGCCGACCCGCCGCTGGCGCGTCGGTCCGGAACCGGCCGGCGTGGGCCCAGGTGCCAGCCCGCACCGAGCCTCCAGTCCGCCGTCCGGTCGCCTCCCGGTCGCGACCGCCTGGCTGAACGGGCGCCCCGGCGCGCTGAGGAAGCTGGATCCATGAGCCAGTACGACAAGCGCGACCCGAACAGCCTCTACCCCGCCCCGCCGTTCCCGAAGCAGGAGCAGTCGCTCCCGGGTGCCGCCTGGAAGATGGACCCGAAGCCCGACCACGGCGAGGAGAGCTACGTCGGGCGCGAGCGCCTGACCGGCTTCCGTGGCATCGTCACCGGCGCCGACTCGGGCATCGGCCGTGCCGCCGCGATCGCGATGTCGCGTGAAGGCGCCGACCTCGTGCTGTCGTACCTCCCCGACGAGCAGGAGGACGCCGAACAGGTCCGCGACCTGCTCGAGGGCGAAGGACGTCGTGCGGTGCTCGTGCCGGGCGACATCTCGGACGAGCAGTACTGCAAGGACCTCGTCCAGAAGGCGGTCGACGAGCTCGGCGGCCTCGACACCCTCGTGATGGTGGCCGGGCGGATGGAGAGCAACGAGGACATCCTCACGCTCGACACCGAGATGTTCGACTCGACCTTCAAGACGAACATCTACTCCCTGTTCTGGCTGACGAAGGCCGCCGTGCCGCACCTCGAGCCGGGTTCGACGATCGTCACGACCGGGTCGATCCAGGCCTCGTCGCCGACGCCGGACAAGATCGACTACGCCGTGTCGAAGGGTGCGATCAAGCTCTTCACCGAGGCCGTCGCCCAGCAGCTCGCGCCGAAGGGCATCCGCGTGAACTCGATCGCGCCCGGCCCCGTGTGGACCCCGCTGCAGCCGGGCTCGGACGACGCCGAGAAGGTGTCGCAGTTCGGTGGCGACTCGCCGTTCGGCCGCCCCGGCCAGCCGGCGGAGCTCGGTGCCGCGTACGTGCACCTGGTCAGCCCGGAGTCGAGCTACCAGTCGGGCTCGACGATCACGATCGCCGGCGGGACCCCCGCCTTCTGATCGACCACCCGCGCGCGGCCGACGACGATCGCGCGATCGGGAGATGACGGATCCGGTCGGCGGACCACGTGTCCCGCCGACCGGATCTGTCATGTCCGCCCTACGGTGGTGGCATGGGGATCCACCGGGGGAAGACCGTCCATGCCGTCACCGCTGTCGTGGCCGGCGTCCTGACCATGACGGCGCTCGCCGGGTGCTCCTCGGGATCGGACTCGGGCGGATCGGTGGAGGACCCGAGCGGTCTCCGGCCGTCGCCCACTGCGACCAAGTCCTTCCCGTCTCCGGAGCCCGTGGCCGACGGCACCACCGTCGACGCCGGCGAGTGGGGCATCGTGACGCAGCACAACTCCACGAACGGGGACACGGTCTTCGCGCTGCGCGTCACGGGCGTCAAGAAGGGGGAGCCGGGCGTCTTCAAGGACATCCAGGACCTCGGCGGCGGCAGCCTGACGACCGACGAGGCGATCGCCTGGTGGATCGACTACGACTACGTGGTCGTCTCCGGCGACGGGACGTGGTCACCGAACCATCTCGTCAGCGCCGCACCGGCGGACGAGGCCGACCGGGACCAACTGTCGACGTTGAGCGTCCCCGCGCGGTTCGTCCAGTGCCGGCAGTCGCGCACCGAGACCGCCTTCGGCGAGCTCGGGCTCGTGCAGCACGGGTGCCTCACCGCCGCTGCCACCGACGGCGTCGTGCCCGCCGCGGTGGCCTTCTCGAGCCTGGCGCCCGGCACCCGCGACGTCCGCTGGACGCTGCCCAGCTGACGACCCCGCCTGGGCCCCGTTCCCGACGGCGCCCCCGCCTCGTGGCCGATCATCCCGCGCGGACGCCCTCGACCCCCAGTACACCGAGGAGCGCGAGAGCGTCCGCGTCCGGGGACCCCGTCGGCGCCGTGTACAGCACGAGCCACTGGCCCCGGTCGACCAGGGCGAGACTGTCGCAGTCGACCGTGACCGGGCCGACCACGGGGTGGTCGAACGTCTTGGACAGCACGGTCGTCGTCGGGACGTCGTGACGGTCCCACAGGCGCGCGAACTCGGCGTTGTCCGCACGGAGCTCCTCGACGAGCCCGACCACGGACGGGTCCTCCGGGTACTCCGCCCGCACGGAACGGAGCTGCCGGACGACGTGCTGACGGAACTCGGCGCCGTCGGAGATGCCGTAGGGCGGGGCCTCGACGTCGGGGTGCGACCCGGGCGGGAACGCCTTCCGGGCGAGGTTCCGCTCGGACGGCTCCTGCTCGCCGAAGTCCTCCATGAGCGCGACCGCGAGGGCGTTCCACGCGAGGACCTCGAACGTGGCGGACAGCACGATCGCTGCCGTCTGTGGCAGGCGCTCGACGAGGGCGACGATGCTCGGTCGGACGTCGCGGCGCACCCGCCCGTGGTGGAGTGGTGCCGTCCCCGCCAGCGTGTGCAGGTGTGCCGACTCGACGGCTGAGAGGCGGAGCGACCCGGCGATGCCGGCGAGGACCTCGGCGGACGGCCGTGGCGCCCGGCCCTGTTCGAGTCGCACGTAGTACTCGGTCGAGATGTGGGCCAGGACGGCCACCTCTTCGCGCCGCAGGCCGGGCGTCCGCCGTCGCGAGCCCGTCACCAGACCGACGTCCGAGGGCTGCAACCGCTCCCGCCGCGAACGGAGGAACGCGGCCAACTCCTGCTTGTCCATGCCAGGAGTCTGCGCCCCGTGCGCCGCTGGTGTCGTGGTACCGGTCGTACCTGGCTCCGCCGATCGACGGCGCGGGACGCTGACGCCATGACCGAGAACAGCATCCAGTCCGTCCCCGACACGTCCACGACCGCCCCGATCGGCCTGCTCACCGGGAAGGTCGTCTTCATCACCGGCGCCAGCCGCGGCATCGGATCCGCAGCGGCCCGGCTCTTCGCCCGGGAAGGTGCGGCCGTCGTGCTCGCCGCTCGGAGCGCCGCCGCGCTCGAGACCGTCGTGCACCAGGTCCGCGCGGCCGGCGGGGTCGCTGACGCCGTCCCGCTCGACCTCGCTGACCCGGAGAGCATCCGCGCTGCCGTCAGACGGGTCGACGAACTCCACGGACGGCTCGACGGTGCGTTCAACAACGGCGCGACGATCCAGCACCCCGGGCCGCTCGACACCACGAGCGACGAGGACATCGACGCGCAGTTCGCCGTGAACTTCCGGGGCCACTGGGTCGCCATGACCGCGGAGGCTGCCCTGATGCGCCGGACGGGTGCCGGTGCCATCGTGAACACCTCGAGCATCGGCAGTCGACGCGCGAACCCGGCACTCCCCGCGTACGGCGCCATGAAGCGGGCGCTCAACAGCATCACCGAGACCGCGGCCGTGACGTGGGCGTCCGACCGCATCCGGGTGAACGGGATCACTCCGGGTGGCACCGCCACGGAGATGATCGACGCCTGGGAGGCGGCGACCCCGGGCATCATCGAGCAGGTCAACGCGTCGATCCCGCTCGGACGGATGGCGGAACCCGAAGAGGTCGCCGAGGTCGCCGCGTGGCTCCTGAGCGACCGTGCCGCGATGGTGACCGGCGCGATGATCCCCGTCGACGGTGGCGCCGGCGCCTGACACGGGTCGGCTGACCGAGCCGCCTGACCCGTGCCGGTGGGCCCGCTCCCTCCGCTGGGTCCTTCCGTGGTTCCGCGGATGCCCCTGGACGCGCCCACGCAGGAGTCTCGGGGGTGTCCGGACGGGCTGTCCGGGCGAGTGGAGGCGGAACAGGCATGAACACCGTGACGACGATGAGCGTGCTCATCGAAGCCGAGCAGCCCCTCGCGATGGCGACCTTCTGGGCCGGCGTCTTCGGCGTGCCCGTCAACCCCGGGTCGACGGATGCCTCCGCGTCCCTCGTGCCCAGCGCGCAGTCGGTCCAGCTCGTGTTCGAGAAGACCGACGAACCGAAGATCTTCCGCAACCGGCTGCGGCTGCAGCTCGTGTCCGAGGACTTCGACCACCAGCTCCACCGGCTCATCGACCTCGGCACGGAGTTCGCCCGCCCCGGTCTGGAGTCCCTCGGCATCCGCAGCGTCGAGCTGATGGACCCCGAGGGCAACGAGTTCACGCTCTTCGCCCGCACCCGTGTCGCCTGACCGTCCGGCTCGCCCGGCCGCGAGTCAGGGGCCGACGAAGGCGCCCCGGTCCGTGGCGAGGACGCTCTGGCGGGGGAGTCTCACGCCGCGTGGTCTGGCGGGTTCCGCGGTCGTCAGCTCGGTCTTCCTGATGGTGGGCGCCGTCGACGCGAACTGGTTGGGCACCATGATCGGCGCGGCCGCCCTCGAGGTGACGGGGGTCCTGTGCCTGGTGGCCGCAGTCCGAGCCGCGTTCCGGCGGCCGCGCCGCCGTCGCTGACGGACCGCACCACCACCGGACTGGAGGCTCGTCACCAGCGTGCGCCGAGCCTCCCGTCCGCCTCTGGCTGGGTCCCCAGCCCGCCCCGCGTCAGATGAACTGCCGGAAGTTGGTCGACGCCAGGTCGAGCAGCTCGTCGCCGCGTCCGCTCAGGACGGTGCGGATCGCGTAGAGCGTGAAGCCCTTCGCCTGCTCCAGCGTGACCGCCGGCGGCATCGACAGCTCCTGCCGGTTCGCCTTGACGGAGACCAGAGCCGGCCCGTCATGGGCGAGTGCGGCGGCGAGCGCATCCTCCAACTGGTCGGATTCGTCCACTCGGAAGCCCTTCAGCCCGATCGCCTCGGCCACCGCGGCGAAGTCCGGGTTCGTCAGCTCGGTGCCGAAGTTGACGAAGCCAGCGGCCTTCATCTCGAGCTCGACGAAGTTGAGCGACGAGTTGTCGAACACGACGATCTTCACCGGCAGCTTGTTCTGCACGATCGTGACGAGCTCGCCGAGGAGCATCGTCAGACCGCCGTCGCCCGCCATGGCGATGACCTGCCGGTCGGGGAACGCGGTCTGCGCGCCGATCGCCTGCGGCATCGCGTTCGCCATCGAGCCGTGCCAGAACGAGCCGATCAGCCGACGCTTGCCGTTCATCGTCAGGTAGCGCGACGCCCACACCACGGGGGAGCCGACGTCCGGGATGAACACGGCGTCGTCGGCGGCGAGCTGGTCGAGGACCCTGGCGACGTACTGCGGGTGCAGGGGCTTGTGCTTCCCCGCGGGCACGGCCAGGTCGTCCAGCTTCTCCCGGGTCTTCCGGTAGTGCTTGCGGGCGTCCTGCAGGTGGTGCGCCGGCTTCGACGCGGTCAGCAGCGGCATCAGGCCGAGCGCGGTGTCCTTCACGGTGCCGACCAGTCCGATGTCCACCGGGTGCCGCTTGCCGAGCTGTTCGCCGCGGATGTCGACCTGCACGTGCTTCGCCTTCGCGGGGAAGAACTGGGGGTAGGGGAAGTCCGTGCCGAGCATGAGGACGACGTCGGCGTCCTCCATCGCGCGGTAGCCCGACGCGAACCCGAGCAGGCCGGTCATCCCCACGTCGTAGGGGTTGTCCCACTCGATGTGCTCTTTGCCGCGCATGGCGTGCACGATCGGTGCCTGCAGGCGCTCCGCGAGGGCGACGACCTCGTCGTGGGCGCCCGCGACCCCGGCACCCGCCAGGATCGTGATCTTGTCGGCGCCGTTCAGCAGGTCGGCCGTGCGCTGGAGCTCGGCGTCCGAGGGGATGATCCGCGGTTCGGCGCGGTCGATGCGGACCGCGCGGTCGTCCTTCGCGTCCGCGAGCAGGACGTCGCCCGGGATGACGAGCACGGCCACGCCACGCTTCTCGACCGCCTCGCGGATCGCGATCTCGAGCAGGCGGGGCATCTGGACCGGGTCCGCGACGTACTCGACGTAGACGGAGCACTCGCGGAAGAGCTCCTGCGGGTGGGTCTCCTGGAAGTACCCGGTGCCGATCTCCGCTGTCGGGATGTGCGCGGCGATCGCGAGGACGGGCACGCGGGAGCGGTTCGCGTCGTAGAGGCCGTTGATGAGGTGCAGGTTGCCCGGCCCGCAGCTGCCCGCGCAGACCGCGAGGTCCCCGGTGAGGTCGGCTTCGGCTGCGGCGGCGAACGCGGCCGCCTCCTCGTGACGGACGTGCTCCCAGCTGATCGTGCCGTCCTTGCGGATCGCGTCGGTGAAGCCGTTGAGGGAGTCCCCGGGCAGACCGTAGACGCGGTGGACGTCGTTCTCGCGGAGCGTGGCGACGATGGTCTCGGCGACGGTTGGCATGCGGTTCCTCTCGTGGTGGACTCCTCCCGGTCTAGTCGGTGCGGTCGTCCTGTGTGTTCTCTGATCGGACCGTGCCGCCGGATCGGGTGCCTGACTGGGACGATGGTCGGATGATCGACGACGCGCCGCCGCTCCGCCCACGCCGACGAGAGCCCGACGCGAACGGCATCCTCGTCCGGTCCGCGTACCCGCTGTCGACGCTCGCGATCGGCATCGGGGCCGTCCTGGTGCTGACCCTGGTGGGGTTCTTGCTCGGCACCGTCGACATCGGCCTCGCGACCGCGTTGAACCAGCTGCACACCGGCGCGCTCCGGGCGTTCACCGACGGCGTCTACCACGCGATCAGTCCCGTGCCGGCGATCATCGTCACCGTCGTCGTCACCGGGGTGATCTGGGCGGTGCAGCGGAACGTCCGGCCGGCGGCGGCGTTCGCCGGGGTGGTCGCGATCACCTGGGTGCCGTCGGCGATCGTCAAGGAGCTCGTGCACCGCGCCCGGCCCGACGTCAGCGTGCTGCCGCACCCGTTCCCCGTGCAGCCGGACCCGGGCTACCCGAGCGGGCACACCGTGTTCATGGTGGCGTTCACCATCGCGCTGTGCTGGGTGCTGCGGGACACCCGGTGGCACGGTGTGGCCGTCGTCGTGGGCACGGTGGCAGTCGTCGTCGTGTGGTTCTCGGTGACGATCGACGCGGTGCACTACCCGACCGACGCGTTGGCCTCGGTGGCGTGGGCACTCGCCGTGGCCCCGGCCGCCCGGCTGGTCTGGGTCGACTGGCTGATGCCGCGGCTGCCGGTGCTGCGGCCCGCGAAGCCCGTCGCGCGCTGAGTCGCCCGGGCGGCGTCCGGGGCGGGTCTGCCTGCGCAGAACACCGGCGTTCGTCGTCCGCGCCGCGGGTGTTCGCGGTGCGACCGACGAACGCCGGTGTCGTGCGGGGAGCTCAGGCCGCGCGCACGGTCCGACCGCGGGCTGCCAGCAGCGCGATCACCGCGACGACCGCCGCCGCGAGCATCACGACGGCCAGGGGTGCGGCCGTCGCGGATCCGCCGATGCTCACCAGCGGGGACACCAGCGCCGCGAGGCCGAACTGCAGCGCACCGAGCACCGCCGACGCACTGCCCGCAGCGGACGGCACGGCTCCGAGCGCCAGCGCCGTCGCGTTGCCGAGCACCAGGCCGAGGCTGCCGACGGCGGTGAAGAGCGGCACGGCCAGGGCGATCACGGGGGCACTGGTGGCGACGAGCACGGCGAAGGCCACCGTCGACGCGAGCACGAGCACGATGCCGAGCGACAGCACGCCGCGCACCGAGTGCTTCTCGGTGAGCTTGGCGGACAGGATGCTCACGCCCATCAGGGCCAGGGCGTTGATGCCGAACGCGATCCCGTACTCGACCGTGCCGAAGCCGATCATCTCCTGGTACAGGAACGGCGACGCCGAGATGTACGCCATCATCACCGCGAACGCGAAGCCGAACACCGCCGTGTAGCCGAGGAACGTCTGCGAACGCAGGGCCCGCAACGGCGATCCCGTCGCCTGGCGTTCGGCGCGGAGCTCGTCACGGCGCGAGCGCAGGTGGGTCTCGCGGATCACGGCCAGCACCGCGACGAGCATGACCACCGACAGCCCGAGCACGATCGTGAGCAGCCCGCGCCAGCCGATCGGGCCGGTGAGCAGTCCGCCGAGCAGCGGAGCGACGACCGGGTCGACGCCACCGACGATCATCATGAGCGAGAACGCCCGGGCCGCGGGCTTGCCGGTCGCCAGGTCGGAGATGACCGCGCGGCTGATCACCATGCCGGCGGCGCCACCGAGCCCCTGCAGCAGCCGGGCCGCGACGAGCACCCCGATGCTCGGCGCGAAGACGGCCGCAGCGCTCGCGAGGACGCAGAGTGCGGCCCCGGCGACGAGCGGGGGGACCCGGCCGAAGCGGTCGGACAGTGGCCCGAAGACGAGCTGCCCGACGGTCACGCCGACCAGGAACGCGGTGAGGGTGAGCTGCACGGTCGTCGCCGAGGTCTGCAGTTCGGTCGTCATCTCGGGGAAGGCCGGCAGGTACAGGTCCGTGGCGAAGGGGGCCACGGCGCTGAGCAGGCCGAGCACGAGCAGCAGGGCGGTGGTGATGCCCTGCTGCCGGGTCGTGGGTGTCGCGATGTCCGCGTGGATGGTGCCGGTGTCCGTGGTCATGATGATGAAAGCATAACTCCCTGAGTTATTAATGCATAACCATTGCTGATCGGCGCTACAGTGCAGGCATGGACTCCGCGGTGACCGACGAGGCGCTCGCCGACCTCGCGGACCTCGTGCTCCGGGTCTCCCGCGAGATCGACCCGAACGGCAGCTCGGTCCTCGACGTCGTGCCGCTCACCGGCACCGAGGTGCTCGTCCTGCGCTGGGTCGACCTGCACCCGGGGACGTCACCGAGCGCCACGGCCGAGGCGACGACCCTGCAGCGGAGCAACCTCAGTGCCGCGCTCCGGTCGCTCGTCGCGAAGGGCATGGTGGACCGTCGTGCCGACCCTCGCGACGCCCGGCTCGTGCAGTTGTTCGCCACCGAGCAGGCGGCGGTCAACATCCGGGTGCTGCGCGCGCACTGGGCCGGAAAGCTCCGTGCGGCGCTGGGCGCCGTCGAGGCGGACGACCCGAGCCGCGTGGCCGACGCCATCGCGCTGATGAGCAGGTTCGACAGTGCACTCCGACCGACCCGGCCCGGAGGAAGCGGCAGCGTCACCGCTGCTGGAACGTCTCCCACAGCAGGAACCCGGTGAACGCCACGAACGGCAGGAACGCCACCAGGTTGAGCCACTTGTGCTCGACGATCACCGCGATGAACTCCCGCAGGAACGCACTCGGGACGTAGTACGGCGCCGTCGGCGACCCGATCACCTGCGCCGGCAGGTCGAGCTGCCGGGTCAGCACCGCGGCCCGGAGCACGTGGTAGTTGTTCGTCACGACGACGACGTGGCCCTCCCGTCCGGCCTCGGTCTGCACCGCGCGGGAGAAGCGGAGGTTCTCGCGGGTGGTCGTCGACGCGGTCTCGGGCAGGACGTCCTCGGCAGCCGCGCCGTTCGCGAGCAGGTACTCCGCCATCGCCGTGCCCTCGGCCCGTGGCTCGTCGGAGCCCTGCCCACCCGAGGGGATCAGCACCGGACGGCGGCCGGCAGCGACCTCGTTGCGGTACAGGGCGAGTCCCCGGTCGAGCCGGCTCCGCAGCAGCGGGGGGACCTGGCCACGGATCAGCCCGGAGCCGAGCACCACGATGGCGTCCGGCGCCTCGCGGAACCGCATCCGGCCGTAGACGACCGAGTACACGGCGAAGGCGACGAACGCGAGTGCGACGTAGACGCACAGGAAGACGAGCAGGACCACGGCCGACACGGCCAGGGAACCGACGGCGTTCTGCTCGCCGCTCGTCGCCACGGTGAACACGACGACGGCGACGGTCGGCAGCACGAACACGAGCACGCCGGCGACCAGTGACAGCAGGTTCCCCAGGCTGCGGCCCTCGCGCCGGAGCATCTGCACGCCGTTCACGACGAGCGCGACCCCGAGGGCGATGACGGCGAGCGGGACGAGCAGCACCACGAGCCCGACGACGAACCCGAACCCGGGCACGACGGCGGTCAGGATCGAGACGGCCGCAGCCGCGCCGAACAGGATCGCCGCGGTGAGGAACACCCCGTTCCGCAGCATCCGCCGGTCGTGCCGCCGGCACAGGACGTACAGCAGCAGGAACACCAGCGCGGGGACGAGTCCCGCGGCGGCAGCGATCACGGGGTGGCCGATCGGAGCGCGGTCATCCCAGAACGCTACCGGCTCGACGGCGCCCCGTCCCGGAGCGTCGGTGACCACCCGCCCCCCCCCCGTCCCGGAGCATCGGTGACCACCCCGGTGCCTCGTGCCAGGCTCGGAGCATGACCTACATCGCCAGTGACGACCGCTACGACTCGATGACGTACCGCAGGACGGGCAGCTCCGGCCTCGACCTGCCGCTGCTCTCCCTCGGCTACTGGCACAACTTCGGCGACGACATGCCCTTCGAGGACCAGCGGGCGATCAGCCGTCGCGCGTTCGACCTCGGCATCACGCACCACGACCTCGCGAACAACTACGGCCCGCCCTACGGCGCCGCCGAGGTCAACTTCGGGCGGCTCATGCGCGAGGACTTCCGCCCGTACCGCGACGAGATGGTCGTCTCCACGAAGGCCGGCTGGGACATGTGGCCCGGCCCGTACGGTCAGGGCGGTGGATCGCGCAAGTACGTCCTCGCATCGCTCGACCAGTCCCTGACCCGCATGGGCCTGGACTACGTCGACGTCTTCTACTCCCACCGCCTCGACGCCTCGACACCGCTCGAGGAGACCATGGGCGCGCTGCACACCGCCGTCCAGCAGGGCAAGGCGCTCTACGTCGGCATCTCCTCCTACGACGCGGCGCGCAGCCGCGAGGCCGTCGAGATCCTCCGTGACCTCGGCACCCCGCTCCTGATCCACCAGCCCTCGTACTCGATGCTGAACCGCTGGATCGAGACCGAGGGGCTCCTCGACGCCGCCAGCGAGCTCGGCTTCGGCGTGATCGGCTTCACCGCCCTCGCCCAGGGGCTGCTCACCGGCAAGTACCTCAACGGGGTGCCGGACGACTCCCGCGCCGCCGCCGGCAAGTCGCTCGACCCGTCCTCGATCACGCCGGAGGTCGTCGAGCACCTCAACGCGCTGAACGCGCTCGCCGAGTCGCGCGGGCAGTCCCTGGCGCAGCTCGCCCTCGCCTGGGCCCTCCGCGACGAGCGCGTCACCTCGCTCGTCATCGGGGCGTCGAGGGTGTCCCAGCTCGAGGACAACGTCGCCGCCCTGACGAACCTGTCGTTCACCGACGAGGAGCTCCGCACCATCGACGAGCACTCCGTCGGCATCACGGACGTCGACCTGTGGGCGGGGGCGCGTTCCGGCGCCGTCTCCTGACGCACCCACGTGACGGACGGGAGGCTCGCTGTCAGCTGGCACCGAGCCTCCCGTCGGTCCCGGCGCACGTTCCCACCCCTGTCACGCGCGATGGCAAGGCGGATCGCGCGTTGCAGGTCGGAACGAACGGCCCCCTACGCGCGATTCGACTCGCTGCGCGCGACTTCGCGACCGCGCAAGCGCTCGCGGGACAGCGCTGCCAGCGGCACGCCGGTGTCCCGTTCCAGCAGGTGGGTCCCGGGTGGCACCACGGCGTCCACCGCGTCGAGCAGGTCGTCGTCGAGCACGACCTCGGCCGCCTGCGCGTAGGCGTCCACGTGCGACACCGTCCGCGGGCCGACGACCACCGACGCCACGTCCGGGTGGGTCAGCGCGAACCCGACGGCGAGTTCGAGCAGGGTGAGTCCGGCCTCGTCGGCGAGCAGCCCGAGCCGGTCGACGGCTTCGAGCTTCCGCCGGTTGCCGGGCGCTCCGATGTCGTACTCCGTCGGCCGCGCGACGCTGTGCGGTGACCGCGGCTGCACGGTGCCGATCCGGTAGGCGCCGGCGAGCCACCCGCCCGCGAGCGGTGCCCCGGCCAGGACCCCGAGACCGAACCGCCGTGCGACCGGGAACACGGTCCGCTCGGCTGTCCGCGTCAGCATCGAGTACGGCGCGTGGGTGGCGGTGGCGCGCTTCGCCCCGGACCGGAGCCACTGGGCCTCGACGAGTTCCTCGGCGGGGAACGCGGGGATCCCGAACGCCCGGATCTTGCCCTGCGCGACCAGGTCTGCGAGCGCGTCGAGCGTCTCGTCGAGTGCGGTCGCCGGGTCGGGCCTGGCGGGCTGGTACAGGTCGATGACGTCGGTGCCGAGCCGGGTGAGGCTCCGCTCGACGGCCTGGAACATCCACCGTCGACCGGCGCCCCGGGGGGCGGGGTCGCCGTCGGTGGGGTCGCCGAAGCGGACGGACAGGAAGACGTCGTCGCGACGTCCGGCGAGTGCACGGCCGACCGCGACCTCCGCGAGTCCCGCACCGTGCGCGTCCGAGACGTCGACGGCGGTGATGCCGCGGTCGAGTCCGTCGACGACCAGCTGCGCCGCGCCCTCGACGTCCCGCGCCGCGACCCCGGCGACTGCGCGGGTCCCGAGGGTCAGCGCGCTGACGGGCGCACCCGACCGGCCCATCGTGCGCTGCTCCATGCGCGCCACGATATGGGCGTCCGCGGGCGACCGGGACGCCGGTGACGAACCGTGACGCGGACCGGTCGCAGTCCGTCCGACGTGACGTCCGATGACGTGTCAGGGCCGGTTCCACGACGTCCGGTGACGGCGGGTTGCGGTGCATGTCGGGAGGCTCGCGGTGCGCCCGCGGCACTGCCTACGGTCCTCGACATGACCCGATCCGACACCGTCCAGCCCGACGCGCCGGCCGCACAGCCAGGACGCGCCGTGCGTCGTCGCGTGGTCGCCGCGCTCGCTGCTGCTGCCGCTGCCACCGTGCTCCTGGCCGGCTGCTCGGCCGGCGCCGTCTCCGCGACCCGGGACACCGGCCCGGTGCGCGGCGGCACCCTGGTCTACGCGACGGACCGTGAGCCGACGTGCCTCGACCCGCACAACTCCGGGGACATGCCGCAGACGTACATCGCCAGGCAGTACCTCGACTCGCTCGTGTCCCTGCAGCGGGACGGCAGCGTCCTGCCCTGGCTCGCGACGAGCTGGCGGATCTCGGACGACGGCACGCAGTACGACTTCACGCTGAAGCGGGGCGTGGAGTTCACGGACGGCACCCCGTTCGACGCGCAGGCGGTGGTGGACAACTTCACGCAGATCCTCGACCCGGCGACGCAGTCGAGCACCGACCTGCTCTACCTGACCGGGTACTTCGACAAGGCCACCGTCATCAGCGACCACGTCGTGCGCATCGACCTGAAGCGGCCGTACTCCCCGCTGCTCGCCGCGCTGTCGCAGGCGTTCTTCGGGATGGAGTCGCCGAAGGCCATGGCGCGGGGGCTCGCGGCGAACTGCGAGTCGCCCGTGGGGACGGGCCCGTTCGTCGTGCAGCGCTGGAACCACGAGCGGGACGTCGAACTCGTCCGGAACGCGTCGTACTCCAGCCCACCGGAGGATGCGGAGCACCAGGGACCGGCGTACCTCGACGGCATCACGTGGAAGTTCCTGAAGGACAACACGACCCGGTACGGCGCGCTCAGCTCCGGCGAGGCGGACGTGGTCTTCAACGTGCCGCCCGAGAGCGAGGGCCTGGCGAAGGCGGACCCGTCGATCAGCCTGCAGACCTTCGTGCACTCCGGGTCGCCGTTCAGCCTCGACATGAACACCAGGAGCCCCGTGTTCAGCGACGTGCGCGTCCGGCAGGCCTTCGTGCACGCCTCGGATGCGAAGGAAGCGGTGGAGAGCGCCTACAACGGGGTGTTCCCGTACGAGGGCAACACCATCAGCTCCGGCACCCCGCACTACGACCGGGCGTACCACGAGCCCTTCCCGTACGACCCGCGCGGGGCCGCTGCGCTGCTCGACGCCGCCGGGTGGACCGGACGCGACGCGGACGGGTACCGCACGAAGGACGGCACCACGCTGACCGTGCGGCTGCCCTACAACGCCGACTCGGCCGAGACCCCGCCCGCCGACCTGACGATCCTGCAGGACGTCCAGGCGATGGAGAAGCGCGTCGGCATCAAGGTCGTCCTGCGGGCGCTCGACTCCTCGTCGATGAACGCGGTGTGGGGCGACCCGACGGCGTACGACCTGCTCGGGAACTACTGGAACAGCCCGACGCCGCACGTGATGTACATCAAGTACTCGAAGGCGACGTACGACGTCGACAACGGGCAGAACTCGGCCTACGCGTACGACGACGAGCTCGACCGGCTGCTCGTCGCGGGCACGGCGACGACGGACCCCGCGCAGCAGGCCGACCTCTACCGCCGAGCCCAGGCGCGCATCACCGCGAAGGCGTGGAACCTGCCGCTCTACCCGATCCAGACCCGGCTCGGCATCGCCGACCGTGTCAGGGGCGTGTGGATCGAACCCAGCGAGGGCGAACCCGTCCTCAGCGACGCGTACCTGATCGACGGAGGCAACTGATGCTGGTCCGAGTCACCCGACGCATCGTCGAGGCGGTGGTCCTGCTCCTCGCCGTCGGCACCATCGTGTTCTTCCTCGAGCACGCGGTCCCCGGCGACCCGGCGGTCGCCATCCTCGGCGGCGCCGCGTCGCACCCCACGAAGGAGGCCGTGGCCGCGGTCACCGCGCAGTACGGCTTCGACCGGCCACTCCTTGCGCAGTACGGCGACTTCCTCGCGGGGCTGGTCCGCCTCGACTTCGGGGAGTCGTACACGCTGAAGCAGTCCGTCACGAGCGTGGTCGCCGGCCAGATCGGACCGACCCTCGCCCTCACGGTGACGGCACTCGTGCTGGCGTGGCTGCTCTCGATCACGTCGACGCTCCTCTCCGCGGGCCGCCCCGGGCTCCGCGGTCGGATCGGCTCCGTGCTCGAGACCGTCGCCGCCGGCCTGCCGCAGTTCTGGCTCGGCCTCGTGCTGCTCCTGGTGTTCGCCGTGCAGCTGCACTGGTTCCCGGTGATCGGCTCGGGTCCGCTCGGCATCGTCCTGCCGGCCCTGACCCTCGCGATCCCGCTCGCCGGGTTCCTCGGGCAGGTCACCCGCGACGAGTTCGAGGACAAGCAGCAGCAGCCCTTCGTCCTCTCCGCCCGCAGCCGTGGCCTGTCCGAGGCGGCGATCCGTGCGAAGTACGTCCTCCGGCACGCGGCGCTCCCCGGCGTCACGCTCTCCGGCTGGGGCCTCGGGTCGCTCGTCTCCGGCGCCGTCATCGCCGAGGTCGTCTTCGCCCGTCAGGGCATCGGCCAGGTGCTCGTCACCGCCGTGAGCGCGCAGGACCTGCCGCTCGTCATCGGCATCACCTTCGTCGTGGCACTCGTCTACGTCGTCGCGAACATCCTCACCGACATCGCGTACGTCGTGGTCGACCCACGGCTGCGCCGGACGACCGGAGCCGCAGCATGACCACCGCGACCATCGCACCCACCGAGCCGACCGCCCTGGGCCCGGCCCCGGTCCCCACCGCAGCCGGCCCACGCCGAGTACGGAGAGCCTCCCACCCGTTCCGCCGTGGGTCGTTCTGGGCGGCCGCGACGTTCATCGCGCTCGTCGTGGTGGCGGCCCTCTGGCCGTCCCTGCTGGCGACCCAGGACCCGCTCGCGATCGACCTCGGGAAGAGCTTCGACACCCCGAGCGCGCAGCACGTCTTCGGCACCGACCAGTCGGGGCGCGACGTGTACTCGCGTGTCGTCCACGGTGCCGGGCAGTCGGTGCTCATCGGCGTCGGCGCGACCGCCCTCGGACTGGCCGGAGCCGTCCTGCTCGGTGTCCTCGGCGGCCTCGGCGGCCGGGCCGTCGACGCCGTCGTGACCCGCGTCATCGAGGTCCTCTACGCCTTCCCCGGCATCCTCCTGGCGCTCATCCTCATCGCCGTCTTCGGCAACAGCGCCGGCACGCAGATCCTCGCCGTGGGCATCGCGACCGTCCCCGGGTACGCCCGGATGGTGCGCGGCCAGATGCTCGCGGTCCGTGACGCACCGTACGTGCAGGCCGAGCGCGCCCTCGGACACTCCGCCGGGCACGTCCTGGTCCACACGCTCCTGCCGAACGCGTTCCGGCCGCTGACCGTGCTCGTCACGCTCGGCATCGGCCAGGCGATCGTCTGGGCCTCCGCGCTCGGCTTCCTCGGCATGGGCGTCCAGCCGCCAGCGCCGGAGTGGGGCGCGATGCTCAACGCCGGCCGCAACTACCTGCAGCAGGCCTGGTGGCTCGACTTCTGGCCCGGCGTGGTCATCGTGCTGCTCGCCCTGTCCCTGACGGCCGTCGGTCGCTCCGTCCAGACCACCACCCAGCCGGGAGGCCCCCGATGAGCTCCGTCACCCCCCTCGCCGCCGACACGTCCACCGTCCAGGGCCGCGATCCGGTCGGTCCCGCCGGCCCGGTCGTCGACGTGCAGCACCTGTCCGTCGCCTTCGGCGACCGCACCGTCGTGCAGGACGTCTCGTTCACGCTGGACCCGGGCCGCTGCGTGGCGATCGTCGGCGAGTCCGGTTCGGGCAAGAGCGTCACCGCGCGCTCGCTGCTCGGACTGAACGGGCCCGCGTCGGTGACCACGGCCTCCAGGCTGTCGCTCGGCGGACGCGATCTCCGCGACCTGTCCGACAGCGCGTGGCGGCGGGTCCGAGGCAAGGAGGTCGGGTACGTCCTGCAGGACGCCCTCGTCTCCCTGGACCCGCTCCGCCGCGTCGGGGCGTCCGTCGCCGACGCGCTCCGCGCCCACGGGGTCGGGCCGCGGGCGGAGCGGGAACGGCAGGTGATCGCGCTGCTGTCCCGCGTCGGGGTCCCGTCCCCCGAGCTCCGCGCACGCCAGCTGCCCTCCGAGTTGTCCGGCGGGCTCCGGCAGCGCGCGCTCATCGCCGCCGCCATCGCCCTGGACCCGGCGGCGCTCATCGCCGACGAGCCGACCACCGCGCTCGACACCACCGTGCAGGCGCAGATCCTGGCGCTGCTCGACGAGCTCCGGGCCGGCGGCACGGGGCTCGTGCTCATCAGCCACGACCTCGGCGTCGTCGAACAGCTCGCCGACGAGGTCGTGGTGATGCAGCACGGCGTCGTCGTCGAGCAGGGCCCCGTCGCAGCCGTCCTCGGCGACCCGCAGCACGCGTACACGAAGCGGCTGCTCGCGGCGATCCCGTCCGCGCACGCCCCCGGCGCCCGGCTGTCGGAGGCGCCGCCCGCGCCGCTCGCACCGCGCCCGGCATCGCGACCCGTGCCGTCCCCGGGGTCCGTCGTCCTCGCGGTGTCGCACGTCAGCAAGCGCTACCGAGGGCCCGACCGGGTCGTCCGCACCGTCGTGGACGACGTGTCGTTCGAGCTGCGGGCCGGGGAGACCCTCGGGATCGTGGGGGAGTCCGGGTCCGGCAAGTCCACGACGGCGGCGATCGCCCTCGCCCTGACGGCGCCGTCGTCCGGGCAGGTGCTGTTCGAGGGCCGGCCGTGGTCCGACCTGCCGGAGCGCGCACGGCGGCCCGACCGTCCCCGGATCGCCACCGTGTCGCAGGACCCGCTCTCGTCGTTCGACCCCCGGCGCACGGTGGGGGAACTCGTCGCGTCGGCGCTCGCCGGTGCTCGCGCGGCTCGCGCGGGCGCCGGGCCCGCTGCGCGTGGCCGAGTCTCGCTCGGGCGGACATCTCGCGCGGCCGGAGACCCGCAGGACGTCCGCGGGGGCGAGACTCGGTCGGCCGACCGGGACCGTGTGCACGCCCTGCTCGCCGGGGTCGGGCTCGACGAGGGCGTCGCCGGACGACACCCGTCCACGCTGTCCGGCGGGCAACGGCAGCGCGTGGCGATCGCACGAGCGCTCGCGACGGACCCCGACGTGCTCGTGCTCGACGAGGCGGTCAGTGCGCTCGACGTCTCGGTGCAGGCGCAGGTGCTCGACCTGCTCGCCGAGATCCGACGCGCGTACGGCACCGCCGCCCTGTTCATCTCCCACGACCTCGGTGTCATCCACCACGTCAGCGACCGGGTGCTCGTGCTGCGCGACGGCCGTGTCGTCGAGGAAGGGCCAGCCGACCAGGTGTTCCGCGACCCGCAGGACCCGTACACGCGGGGGTTGCTCGACGCCGTCCCCGGAGTCCGTGTCCACCGTCAGACCGCCCAGCAGGAGGAACGATGACCACCACCGCACTGCCCACCACCACCTCGCTCCAGGAGCGCTTCGCACCGCTCTTCGACCGCATCGCGGAGGGCGCCGTCCACCGCGAACGGACCAGGACGCTGCCGCACGAACAGGTCCGATGGCTCGCCGACGCCGGCTTCACGGCGGTCACCGTGCCCGAGTCCCACGGCGGATCCGGTGCGACGCCCGGTGCGCTGTTCGCGCTCCTGGTCCGGCTCGCCGAAGCGGACTCGAACCTCCCACAGCTCCTCCGCGCGCACTTCTCGTTCGTCGAGGAGCTGCTGCTCGACCCCGGGGTCGTGCGGCGCGACGACTGGCTGACCCGCGTGGCCACGGGCGAGGTCGTCGGCAACGCCAGCCACGAGCGTTCGGGTGCCGCGGTGGGGTCGCTCACCACGCACCTCGTCCCGGACGGCGACGGCTGGCGCCTGCACGGCGAGAAGCACTACAGCACGGGGACGCTCTTCGCAGACTGGACCACCGTCACCGCGCTGACCCCGGACGGCCACACCGTCGGCGTCACCGTGCGGGTCGACGCCCCCGGGGTCGAGGTCCACGACGACTGGAACGGGTTCGGTCAGCGCCTGACCGGCAGCGGGACCACCCGGCTCGACGGGGTCCCGGTCGAGCTCTGGCAACTGCGACCCGAGCGTGCCGAACGCCGGACGGTGCTGCCGGCGTTCCTGCAGGCCGTGCTGCTGGCGTCCCTCGCCGGCGTCGCGGCCGCAGCGTCCCGGGACGCCGCGGACTTCGTGCGCACCAGGACCCGGCACTACCAGCACGGGATCGGACCGACCGCGGCGACCGACCCGCTCGTGCAGTCCGTCGTCGGACGCATCGCGGCCGACGCCCTCGCGGCCGAGGCGATCGTGGCGCACGCGGGCGCCGCGATCGACGAGGCCCACGCCGCGGTCCTCGCCGATGCCCCGGATGCCGATGCGCGGATCGACGCCGCGGAGCTCCGCACGATCGCCCTGCAGTCGGCCGTGGTCGAGGTCGCCCTCCGCGCCACGACGACCCTGTTCGAGGTCGGTGGCGCCAGTGCGACCGACCGCGACCGCGCCCTCGACCGGCACTGGCGGAACGCCAGGACCCTGTCGTCGCACAACCCGGTCGTGTTCCAGCAGCGGGTGATCGGCGACCACCTGGTGAACGGCGCTCCCCTCACCTACTTCTGGGCGACGGGCGAGACCCGGTGAGACCCGCCGTTGCGGAGATCTGTCACCCGGAAGCGGCCCCAGCTACACTTGGCACCGTAAGTGTCACTGACGTCCCACCGCGCTGACAGATCGGATCACCGTGAGCTGGCCCGCGATCTCGTCCGAAGAACTCTGGTTCGAGTCGAAGTACGCGGGGTTCGGCGTCGCGGCGAGCCGCCGCACCGCCCTCGGGCATCCGTACCGTGCGGCCGTGCCGCCGCGCATCGCCGATCTCGACCCGCGCGTCAGCTCGTCCGTCGCCGCGCTCGTGGACGACGCAGTCGAAGCGCTGGTCCGCTTCGATGCGCAGCTCGGCGGTGAGATCGCGCCGTTCGCCGCGCTCCTGCTCCGCTCCGAGGCGGCCGCGTCCTCGCAGATCGAGAATCTCACTGCGAGTGCACGGGCGATCTACACAGCAGAACTCGGTGATGACTCGCGGCAGAACGCCGCGCAGATCGTCGCGAACACCCGGGCGATGCAGAGCGCCCTCGAGCTGGCCGACGACCTCACGCCCACGTCCGTGCTCGCGATGCACGCGGCGCTGCTCGACGGCCACGCCCATCATGACGCTGGCGTCTGGCGGACCGAGCCCGTCTGGATCGGTCGGAGCGCCGACAGCCCGGCCGGAGCCGACTTCGTCGCGCCCGCGTCCGAGCGTGTCCCGGCCCTGGTCGACGACGTCATGGCGTTCTCGCGGCGGACCGACCTGCCACGACTCGTGCAGATCGCCGTCGCCCACGCACAGTTCGAGACGATCCACCCCTTCACCGACGGCAACGGCCGTGCGGGTCGCGCGATGATGCAGGCGATGTTCCGGGGGACCGGGCTGACCAGGAACGTCACCATCCCGGTGTCTGCCGGCCTGCTCACGGACACCGCCGGGTACCACGCGGCGCTCGACGCCTACCGCACGGGCGAGGTCGAGCCGATCGTGGTCGCCACCGCAGAAGCGGCCTTCCGCGCAGTGAACAACGCGCACGAGTTGGTGGACGACATCCACGCGGTCCAAGCCGGGTGGCGTGCGACCGTGACGGCGCGCGCGGACTCCGCCGTGTGGCGCGTTCTCGAGGTGGTCGCGCGGCAGCCCGTCCTCACCGGGGCATCGCTCTCGGCACAGCTCGGGCCGTCGGTCAACGTCTACCGCGCGCTCGACACGCTCGCGGCGGCCGGGGTGCTCGTGGGGAAGTCGGAGCACAAGCTGCGGGCCAAGGTCTGGCGCAGCGACGACGTCCTGCAGGCGCTGGACGCGTTCGCGCGCCGAGCCGGGCGTCGGGGCTGACCCGCCGGGGCTGACGACCCCGCTGGTACCCTCGGGACCGCAAGTGTGTATCTACCGGCCGCCGCACCTCGGCGGACAGCGGCGGCACCCGATGGGTCCGCAGCTCCACGGCGGGCCGAGAAGGCACACCACGACATGCTCCAGGCGCGCTCCGCAGACGCTTCCCTGATCGCCCACGCCGGGCGCTCCTACTTCCCGATCGCGTTCATCGCCAGGCTCCCATTCGCGATGATGGTGGTCGGCGTGCTGACGCTCGTCGTCGCCTCGCGTGACTCGGTCGCACTCGGGGGCATCAACTCCGCGTTCGTCGGCATCGGCTCGGCGATCGTCGGTCCGATGGTCGGTGCAGCAGCCGACCGGTTCGGGCAGCGGACGGTCCTGGTCCCCGTCGGCCTGGCGAACGCCGTGCTGCTCGGGGTCTTCGTGCTCGTCGTGCAGAGCACCGCCCCGGACCTCGCCGTCCTGGCGCTGTCGTTCTTCGTCGGTGCCAGTGCACCCCAGGTCGCCCCGATGTCCCGCACCCGGCTGGTCGCGATCATCCGGCAGCGCATGGCGGCGGGCCGGCAGGAGAAGGTCCTCAGCGGCACGATGGCGTACGAGTCCGCCGCCGACGAGACGGTGTTCATCATCGGGCCGTTCCTGGTGGGACTGCTCGCGAGCGCGATCGCCCCGTGGGTCGCGGTCGCCGGGGCATCGGTGCTCACGTTCGTCTTCGTCACGGCCTTCGCCCTGCACCCGACCGGCCGCCTGGCCGTGGGAGAGCAGGCCGAGGTCACGCAGGCACCCGCCCGCCAGCTGCTCCGCCCGCGCCTCGTCGTGGTCGTCGTCGGCATCCTCGGGATCGGGTTCTTCTTCGGCTCGACGCTCACCTCGCTGACGGCGTTCATGGAGACCCACGGGGAGTCCTCGCAGGCAGGACTGCTCTACGGGCTCATGGGCATCGGGTCGGCGGGCCTGGCCCTCGGTTCGGCGGCGTTCCCACGGGCGTTCGGGATCGGCTGGCGCTGGCTGGTCTTCGGCGTCGTGCTGCTCGGCGGGGCGATCGCCTTCGCCTCGGCGGACTCCGTCCTCGCCGTCGGGATCATCCTCGCGGTCATGGGCATCGGCATCGGCCCGACGCTCGTCGCGCAGTACAGCCTCGGCTCGGACCGCTCCCCGGTCGGCCGGTCCGCGACGACGATGACGATCCTCGGGTCCGCGGTCATCGTCGGGCAGTCGCTCACCTCCGCGGTCGTGGGCGAGGTGGCCGAGTCCTCGGGCACGCAGGCGGCGATGCTGTTCCCCGCGATCTCGGCCGGGATCGTCGTGCTCGCCGCGGTGGTCAACCTCGTGCTGTCCCGCCGCGACTGAACGTTCCCCTGACGACCGCTGTGGGAAGCGGGATCGCGCGTGGGTGGCTGGAAGGAACGACCTCCCACGCGCGTTTCGAGCACCTCGCGCGATCCAACCTCCTACGCCGTCTGGTTCCCCCGGCGGCGGACCTCCGGGATCACGAGCTGTGGCACGGCGCGCTTCATGAACTCGTCGAAGTCCGGCACGGTGAAGGCCGCATAGCCGTGGTCTGGCGTGTAGAGCAAGCCCATGTCGATGAGTTCTGCGCGTGTCGGGCCCAACTGCGTTGATTCCCGCCGCAGGACGCGTGCGACGTCCGAGGCCTTCGCGGGATCCGGTCCGAGCTCCGCCATCGCCCGGAGGTAGGCGGTCTGCAAGGGTGTCGAGCGGTTGAGTCGCACGCGGAAGAACGAACCGTCGAGCTTGGCGAGGTACCCATCGCGGGCAGTGTCGATGTCCTCGGCCGTGATGGTGGGACCTTCGGCGATCTCCCACACCTGGTAGCCGAGCTCCTGGATGAAGTAGGGGTACCCCTTGGTGATCTCGAGGGCGAGCGTCACCGCATCCTCGGTGAAGCGCGCCCCCTCCCGCTCCGCAGGTGTGGTCAGCGCATCGCGCGCGTCGGCTTCTGCGAGGGAGTCCACCATCGGGAAACGGAAGAGGCGCTCCGCGTAGGACTTCGCGTCCCCTGCCAACTCGGCGATCTGCGGGAGCCCAGCACCGACGAACGTCACGGGCAGGCGGCGCTGCACGGTCTTGTGCAGGGCCTGGATCAGTGCTTCCAGTTGTCGAGACTGGAGGAACTGCACCTCGTCGACGAGGATCGCGATGCCCCGACCGCTGTCCTGCGCGGCTTCACCGACCGCGACGAGGACGTCGGTCAGGTCCATCGCCAGGTCGCCGTGGTCCGCCAGACCCTCGGCGGGCGCGACATCCCAGGTCATCGTCCATGTGCCTTCGGGATTGACGGAGAGCGCGAACGACGTCAGCACCTCTGCCGCCCGCCGCGCACGGTCGTTCCACCGCTTGCGCGGGGAGATCTGCAGGAGCGCCGACCGCAGGAGTGATGCGAAGAGCTGGCGGAAGTGCGCGTCCTCGTGCTTGCTCGCCTCCACTTCGACGACTTCCCACTTCGCCGCTCGTGCTTGCTCCGCGAACTCGTTGAGCAGCACGGTCTTGCCGACGCCACGCAGACCGGTGAGGATCATCGACTGCTCGGTACGTCCGCGTCTCAGGCGCTCCAGCAGGACACCGAAGGCCCGCACGTACTCAGCACGCCCGGCCACGATCTCCGGCGTTGCCCCGGCGTTGGGCGTGTAGGGGTTCCTGATGCTGTCCACGAGATGATGTTAAGGGCCTTTCCCCACTTTATCTCGATGTCATAAAGTCGGATAAGACATGTAAACCTGCCTAGGACTCCGTGTCGTCGACCAGTAGGTCCTCGTGGCGGTACTCGTTCGAGCGCAGCCCCGCGCGGGCGATCATGTGCGTCGACACCGGCACCAGGAACAGCTGGAACACCATGATCGGCAGCACCACGAAGAACGCCGTCCACGTCCACACCGCCACCACGATGGCGGCGAGGGCGAAGGCCAGCCCGAGCACCTGCGGCTTCGACATCGCGTGCAGCCGGACGAGCGGGTCGGGGAAGCGGACGATCCCCACGCCGGCGCCGAGCGACAGCAGGGACCCGACGAGCAGCAGCCCGAGGGCGATCCACGCGCGGACGCCGGCACCGTCGACGAAGGACTCGATGACCTCGATCACGATCCCTCCTGTCGTCGTTCGGGGGTGGTGGCGTCGGTGCCCTCGTCGGAGGGGTCGGACGAGGGGGTCACGGCGCGGGCGACGGCGATCGTGGCGAACACGCTCGTCGCCGCGATGACCACGAGCACCGGGATGCCGGCGAGGTCCTGCCGGACGACCATCGCCGCGGCGATCACGACGAGGACGGTGGTGAGCACCATGTCCGAGCCGATCATCCGGTCGAGGATCGTCGGACCGCGCACGATCCGGAAGACCGCCATCGCGAGGGTCGCCCCGAGCAGGGCGAGGACCAGTGCGATGCCGATCCCCATGACGACGACTGCTGCGCTCATCGGGTCACCTCCGGTGGCGGGTCGGACAGCTCGGACACGTCCTGCTTCGAGCCGACCGCCCGGATGACCAGGGCGTCGATCCCGAGGGCCTCGCGCTTCGCAGCCTCGACCTGCTCGACCCGTTCGGTGTCGAGCACGTGGAGCAGCAGTCGGCGGCGCTTCAGGTCGACGTCGGCGACGTAGGACCCGGGCACGAGCGACACGGCGAGCGTCGCCAGCGTGAAGGTCATCTCCGACGTGGTGTGCAGCTGCACGAGCACGATCGAGCTCCGGCGGACACCGCGTGGTCGGACGGCCACCCAGGCGACGCGGAACGACGCCCGGAACACCAGCCCCGACCAGACCACCAGGAACCACAGGAACCGCAGCGGGGAGAACCGCGTGGACAGCGGCACCGGCGGCAGGGGCAGCAGCTGCGTCACGAGCAACGCCACGACGATGCCGCAGAGCAGCGTCAGCGGGCTCCACGATCCCCAGAGCAGTGCCCACAGGACGGTCAGTCCGGCGGCGAGCGGCACGTCGTAGCGCCATGCGACGACGATGCGGCGGGCATTGGCGATGCGGCGGGTGTCGTCCCTCATGGGCGCTCCCCGAGGACGGCCTGCACGTACTGCACCGGGGACTCGAGCGACTGGGCGGCGCGGGTCGCGTAGCCGTAGAGGGGTCCGGCGACGACGGTCAGGGCGACCGAGCCGAGCACCGCGACGGTGGTCACGGCGACCATCATGCGGGGCAGGCGCACCTTCTCGCCGTGTGCAGGGGACGGACGGGAGGCTCGCCCAGCGCTGGCAGCGTCGGTGACGGTCACCGAGCCTCTCCCCACTCGCTCGGCCGCCACGTCGCTTCGCGACGCGTCGGTACCGGCTCGGGTGGGCCCGGCCAGGACGGAGCCGTCGGTCTCGGAAATCGTGACCGGCGCCGGTTCCGGCGCGCGGAGTGTCTCGTGCGCCTCGGCGACGGCGGCGTGCGGGGCCGCCGGCTCCGCGGCGGGCTTCGGCCGCCAGAAGGCGGCGTCCCAGACGCGCATGAGTGCGTAGAGCGTCAGGAGCGAGGTGACGACCCCGGCGCCGATCGTCACGTACGCCAGGGGACTGCCGTCGACGGCGGCGGCACGGAACAGACCGAGCTTGCCGATGAAGCCGGAGAACGGGGGGATGCCGCCGAGGTTGAACGCGGGGACCAGGTAGAGCGCGGCCAGCAGGGGCGCGGCCTTGAGCAGGCCGCCGAGCGACCGCGTGGACGTCGTCCCGCCGATGCGCTCCATCAGGCCGGAGACCAGGAACAGGGTGGTCTGCACGACGATGTGGTGCACCGTGTAGAACACCGCGGCAGCCGTCCCCGCGACGGAGCCCAGGCCGACGCCCATCACCATGAACCCGATGTGGCTGATGAGCGTGAAGGACAGCAGCCGTTTGACGTCCGTCTGCGACACCGCGCCGAGCACCCCGACCACCATCGTCAGGGTGGCCACGACGAGCAGCACCCCGTTCAGGTCGGGGCTCGGGAAGATGATCGTCTCGAGCCGGATGATCGCGTAGATGCCGACCTTGGTCAGCAGGCCGGCGAACACCGCGGTGACCGGGGCCGGGGCGGTCGGGTACGAGTCGGGCAGCCAGAACGCCAGCGGGAACACGGCGGCCTTGATGCCGAACCCGATGAGCAGCATCGTGTGCAGGAGCAGCTGCACGTGGTCGGGCAGCCCCGCGACGCGCTCGCTGATCTGGGCGATGTTGACCGTACCCGTGGCGCCGTAGACCAGCCCGATGGCGGAGAGGAAGATCGCCGACGCGATGAGGCTCGTCACGATGTACGTCGTGCCGGCCCGCACGCGCTGTTCGCTGCCGCCGAGGGTGATCAGCACGTAGCTGGCCACCAAGAGCATCTCGAACGCGACGTAGAGGTTGAAGAGGTCGCCCGCGATGAACGAGTCGAGCACGCCGGCGGCGAGCACCAGGTAGGTCGGGTAGAAGATCGTGACCGGGGCCTCGCTGTCGTCCGCGGCCAGGCCCTGCCCGATCGAGAACAACAGGACGACGAGCAGCACGCTCGCGGACACTGTCAGCAGCAGGGCGCTCAGGCGGTCGACGACGAGCGAGATGCCGTACGGGGCATCCCACCCGCCGACCTGCACCACGATGGTGCCGTGCTGATCGACGAGCACCATGAGCGTGGCGGCGACGGCCAGGGCGACGACGAGCACGGCGACCGTGATCGCGCGCTGGATCCGCTGGTGCCGGAGGAGCCCGAGGGCGACCGCCGCGCCGAGCAGCGGGACGAGGACGAGGAGCGGGACGAGGAAGGTCATCGGGATCCCTCGCGCTCGTCGGCGGGTGCTTCGTGGTGACGTTCATGGCCGTCGTCGGGCGTCGAGCCGGTGTCCGTGTCCGTGTCGATCTCGGTGTCGTCCTCGTCGGTCGTCTCGCCCCGTGCCCGGCGGATGGCGACGTCGGCCTCGTCGACCTCGACCTCGTCCGCGCGGGACAGCGTCCACGAGCGGTGGATCAGCGCGAGCAGGAAGGCGCTGACGGCGAAGGTGATCACGATCGCGGTGAGGGCGAAGGCCTGGGGGAGCGGGTCGGTGATGCCCTCGGCGGACTTCCCGATCGGCGGGTCGCCCGCGGCGCCGGACATCACGAGCAGCAGCAGGTTGAGCGCGTTCCCGAGCAGCAGGAACCCGAGCAGCATCCGCGTGAGCGAACGCTCGAGGAGCAGGTAGACACCGCAGGCGAAGAGCACGGCCATCGCGATGACGAGCACGAGTGTGATGGTCATGCGGAGACCTCCTCGGGGTCGCGGTCGGCTTCGATCGTGTCGCGGGTGGACGTGCGGGAGTCCTCGAGGCGTTGCCGGTCGACCTCGGCGCCGAGGCTGCGCAGCACGTCGAGCACCAGGCCGACGACCACCAGGTAGACGCCGATGTCGAAGAACGTCGCCGTGACGAACTCGACGTGCCCGAGCACCGGGACCGTGGCCTCGAAGAACTCCGAGTACAAGGCTTCCTTGCCGAAGAAGAGCGGGACGATCGCCGTGATCGCGGCCGTCGCGACCCCGAGCCCCAGGAGGCGGCCGGCCCGCACGGGGGCGGCGGCACCGAGTTCGGCCGGGCCACCGGCGAGGTAGCGGGCCGCGAGCGCGATGCCCGCGACGAGGCCGCCCGCGAACCCACCGCCCGCGGCGTTGTGCCCGGCGAACAGCAGGTACACGGACAGCACGATCAGGCCGTGGAACAGCAGACGGACGACGACGTCGAGCAGGGCGCTCCGGCCGGTCGGCAGCGCGGCGCTCGTCGGCAGCCAGGCGCGGGGCTCCCCGTCGCGGCGCTCGTCCGCGGACTCGGGCAGGTCGCGCAGGCGGGGCAGGGTGTCCTCGCGCGAGTTCACGAAGATCAGGCTCGCGACGCCGGTGGCCGCGGCGACGACGACCGTCAGCTCGCCGAGGGTGTCCCAGCCGCGCAGGTCGACGAGGGCGACGTTCACGACGTTCAGGCCGTGGCCGAACGAACTCGTCAACGCGGGCAGGTCCGGCCAGATCGGCGTCGCCGTGCGGGCCGAAGCGGCGACGATGACGACGATCCCCAGCGTCAGGCCGGCCAGCCCGGCGAACAGGGCCCGGAGCACCCGGAAGCGCGAGGGGTTCGCGGTGGCGATGCGCGGGGGGAGCCGGCGGAGGACGAGCACGAAGGCGATGAGCGTGACCGTCTCGACGACGAGCTGGGTCAGCGCCAGGTCGACGGCGCCGTGCAGGACGAACAGCACGGACATGCCGTACCCGGTCACCCCGACCAGGACCGCCGCGGCGAACCGGGTCTTCGCGGAGAGCACGGAGATGGCGGCGATCGACATCACGATGACGACGGGGACCTGGCCCCACGAGTCGGCGAACCGCACGTGGAACTCCCACGGGCCGCCGAGCACCAGGTTGGCGAGGGCGCCGGCGACGAACACCGAGAGGATGACCGTCAGGTAGTAGGGGAGCGAACCGCGCTGCACGAAGGCGGTCAGACCGGTCGCACCGTGGTCGAGCCCCCGCATCATCCGACGGTACGTGCCCGCGGCGCTCGGGGACCCGGCCAGGCGGTGCTGCAGGGCCTCGACGCGGGTGCGGGCGAGGAACAGGGCGACGCCGCCGAGGAGCGTCAGGGCGGAGATGCCGAGCGCGGGCTCCAGGCCGTGCCAGAGCGCCAGGTGCGGCACGGGCTCCCCGGACCGTGACGCGGCTTCCGCTGCCGGTTCGATCCCGTGGGCGACGACCGGCGTGAGCAGCCCGAGCGCGAGCCCGGCGAGGCCGAGGACCGACGGCACGACGCCGAGTCCGTGCAGCGCGTGCGGTTCGGTCTGCTCGACCCCGGGCTTGCGGCCGAAGGTGCCCCAGAGGAAGCGGAGCGAGTACGCGACGGTGAGGACGGAGCCGATCGTGACACCGATCAGCGCCACCCAGGCCCAGGCCGCACCGGGACCGTGCAGGGCCTCGACGAACCCGGTGAGCACGGCCTCCTTCGCGACGAAGCCGATCGTCGGGGGGATTCCGGCCATCGACACGAGGGCGAGCACCGCGACCGTCGCCAGCCACGGCATCCTCCGGCCGACCCCGCTCAGCTTGGTGAGCTCACGGGTGCCCGTGACGTGGTCGACGGTCCCCACGACCAGGAACAGCGTGGACTTGAACGTTGCGTGCGCGACGAGCAGCGCGACCCCACCGAGGGCGATCGCGGGCGTGCCCCAGCCGGCGGCGAGCACGAGGAACCCGAGCTGCGCGACGGTGCCGTAGGCAAGCAGGAGCTTGAGGTCGGTCTGTCGGAGCGCCCGGTACCCACCGACGAGCATGCCGAGCACGCCGAGGACCGTGATGGTCTCCCGCCAGCCCCCGAGCATCGCGAACGCCGGGGCGAGGCGCGCGACGAGGTAGATCCCCGCCTTCACCATCGCGGCGGCGTGCAGGTAGGCGCTGACCGGTGTCGGCGCGGCCATCGCGGCCGGCAGCCAGAAGTGGAACGGGACGATCGCGGACTTCGTCAGCGCACCGAGCAGCACGAGCACGACGGCGACCGTGACGACGGGCCCCGACGGCGCCTGCTCGACGATGGCGGAGAGCTGCGTGGTGCCGGTGCGCACCGACAGGACGACCAGGCCCGCGAGCATCGCCAGGCCGCCGGCCGTGGTGACGACGAGGGCCTGCATCGCAGCGGCCCGGCTCGCCCGCTTGACCGAGTCGTGGCCGATGAGCAGGTACGAGAAGACGGTCGTGGCTTCCCACAGGATGAACAGCACGATGACGTCGTCGGCGATGACCAGGCCGTACATCGACCCGGCGAACGCGGTCAGGACGCCGGCGAACCGTCCGAGCCCCGGCTCTTCCGGGCCGAAGTACGACGCGCAGTAGACGAGCACGAGGGCGCCGACCACGGAGACGACGAGCGCGAGCACCCACGACAGGGCGTCGACGCGCAGGGCCAGTGCGAGGTCGAGCTCCGGCACCCAGGTGAAGCGCTCGGTGACCCCGCCGTGCAGGGCTCGGTCCGTCTGCGTGACGGTGAGCACCGCGGCTGCGGCGGGTGCGAGGGCGGCGAGGTAGAAGACGCGGCGACCGAGGAGCGGCGTGAGGGCCGGCACCAGCAGGGCGACGACGGCGAACGCGACGAGGACGGTGACCATGGGGCGCCTCCTCGGGGTCGGGCGTGACAGTCCGGCTCTGGGTGGCTCACAGGCTACCGAGAGCCGGATGCACAGAACCTGTGCGGCCGGACAGGAAGCGCACGCCGTGGATCAGACTGCGAGCACCACTCTGCCCGCGCCGCCTACCGCCCGTACGCCCGCGCCGGGATCTGTGTCGCGAGCTTCCCGCCCGACACGTCGAGCAGTGTCCCCGTGATGTACGACGACGCGTCGCTCGCCAGGAACACGAGCAGGTCGGCCACGTCGTCCGCCGTCTCCCACCGCCGCAGCGACAGCGTGTCGAGGAGCCGGTCCTGCGCCTCGGTCGGCATCGTCGCGAAGCCGTTCATCGCCGTCGGCACCATGCCCGGCGCGTACGCGTTCACGGTGATGCCCCACGGCCCGAGCTCCGACGCGAGCACCCGGGTGAAGGCCACCACCGCCGACTTCGACGCGGCGTAGGCGGCGCTCCCGACGCTCGGCACGATGGCCGCGAACGACGCCGCGTTGATGATCCGCCCGCGTCCAGCCGCCTGCATCACCGGGGCCACGGCCTGGCTCATCAGGAACGTCCCGCCGAGGTTGACGTCCATGCAGCGCCGCCAGGCGTCCCATTGCAGGTCGGCGACGAGCCCGTCGACGTTCACGCCCGCGTTGTTCACGAGCACGTCGATCGTCCCGTGGGGCTCCACGACCGACGCGATCGCCTGCTGCACGGACGCGGGGTCGGCGACGTTGCACACGACGTGTTCGAGCGGGAAGTCCGGGTCGAACGCCAGGTCGAGGGCGACGACGCGGGCGTCCTCGGCGGCGAAGCGGTCGGCGAGCGTCCGTCCGATGCCGCGCGCCGCCCCGGTGATGACGACCACGCGGTCGCGGAGGTCGAGGTGCATGGGGAGCTCCTTCTCGGCCGACGGCCATCGTCGGCGCCAATAGGCATACCATTGCACGATGACGACCGCGGGCGCGAGCACGGACAGCACGAGCACGACCACGACCACCGGACGCGTCCTCTGGGTCACCGGCGGCGGGAGCGGCATGGGCGCAGCAGCGGCCCGCACCGCCGTGGCGAGCGGCTGGACCGTCGTCCTCAGCGGCCGCCGCACCGACCGGCTGGAGCAGGTCGCCGCCGAGGTCCGGGCAGCGGGCGGCACCGCCGACGTCCTGCCGCTCGACGCGAGCGACCCGGACGCCGTCACGACCGCCGCCGCCACGATCGCCGAGCGGCACGGCCGTCTCGACGGCCTCGTCCTCGCCGCGGGGCTGAACACCCCGGCCCGTCGCTGGGACGACCAGTCGATGGCCGACGTCCGCGCGGTCCTCGACACGAACCTCACCGCGGTGCTCTCGGTGGTCGACGCCGCCCTGCCGGCCCTCCGCACGAGTCCGACGGGCGGCGTCGTGGTCGTCGTGTCCTCGTACGCCGGGTGGTCCTTCCAACCGGGGGCCGGCGTCGCCTACTCGGCCTCGAAGACCGCGCTCGGGTCCGTCGTCCGCAGCCTGAACCAGCAGGAGGCGCCGCACGGCGTCCGCGCCACCCACCTCTGCCCCGGGGACGTCGCCACGGACTTCCTCGACCAGCGCCCCCAGGTGCCGGACGCCGCCGCCCGCGCCGTGATGCTCACGCCCGAGGACATCGGTCGCACCATCGGCTTCGTCCTCGACGCCCCGGCGCACGTCCGCGTCGACGAGCTCGTGATCAGCCCGGTCGCACAGCGGTGATCTTCGACCGCGTGCTCGACGGGCTCGGGCAGGCGATCGTGGACGGCACGCTGGCGACGGGCCACGCCGACAGCATCGACGGCTTCGTCCGACGCACCGGGGCGAGCCGCAGCATCGTGCGCGAGGCCACCCGCGTCCTCGTCGGCCTCGGCCTCCTCAGCGCCGGACGCCGGGTCGGCCTCCGCGTCCTGCCCCGCGAACAGTGGGACCTCATCGACCCGCGCGTGGTCGGCTGGCGCCTCGCCGGCCCGGACCGGGACACCGCGCTCGCCGAACTCCGAGCCCTGCGTCGAGCGGTCGAGCCCGAAGCCGCCGCGGCCGCCGCGGACCGGGTCGCGTCCGCCTCGCACCCACCCGACGCCCTGGAGGCCCTGGTCGCCACCGCCGACCGGCTCACCACCGCGGGTGCGGACCCCGCCGCCTTCGTCCGGTCCGACCGCGAGCTGCACCGGAGCCTGCTGGCCCTGTCGGGCAACGCGGTGTTCGAGCGGCTGGCGCGCGTGGTCGAGCGGGCGCTGGACGAGCGCGCGCACCTCGAGCCCGACCCGGTCGACGTCGACCTGCACGTCCGGCTCGTAGAAGCGGTCGTGCGCGGGGACGCCCCCGCGGCAGCTGCGGCGATGCGCACCATCGTCGACCGCACGTGACCGCGCGCGCCTGACCCGCACGGACGATTGCACCCGCGGGTCCTGCGCGAGACGGGACCGGCCACCTGACGGGCGGCCGGGTGTCTGCCGGACAGGTGCCGAGCCTCCCGTCCGTGCCCTGCCGGCCCGCGTACCGTCCGCGACATGCGCACCCGGACCGCCGTACCCCTCGCATCGCTCGCCCTCCTCGTCCTGACCCTTGCCGGCTGTTCCGCCGGGCCCGACGCGGAGGACGACCGCTCGTCGCGGGGCAGTGCGACGGCTCCGCCGGCCCCGGACGACCTGGCGAGCGGTGAGGTGGTCCCCACGGGAGCCGTGACCGACGTCGCGACCGACCTCGAGGCACCGTGGTCCGTCGTGCTGGTCGACGACACCCCGCTCGTGAGCCTCCGGGACTCGGGGGACGTGCTCGAACTCGCCGAGGACGGCACCCCGCGCACCGTCGGCACGATCGACGGCGTCCGGCACGGCGGCGAGGGCGGACTGCTCGGCCTCGCGGTGCGCGACGACGACGAGCTCTACGTCTACTCGACCGGCGAGGACGGCAACCGCGTCGAGCGCTACCCGCTCACCGGCGACGCCGGCTCGTACGGACTGGGCGACCCGACGACCGTCATCGACGACCTGCCCGCGAACAGCTTCCACAACGGCGGCCGGATCGCCTTCGGGCCCGACGACATGCTCTACGTGACCGTCGGTGACGCCGGCGACCGGTCCGAGGCCCAGGACCGGGACGCGCTCGCGGGCAAGATCCTGCGCGTGACCCCGACCGGTGACGTGCCGGACGACAACCCGTTCGACGGCTCCCCGGTGTGGTCCCTCGGACACCGCAACGTGCAGGGGCTCGGCTGGGCGGACGACGGCACGATGTTCGCGTCGGAGTTCGGGGAGAACGCCTTCGACGAGCTCAACGTCATCGAGCCGGGCAGCGACTACGGCTGGCCCGAGGTCGAGGGGACGGGCGGCACCGACCAGGGCTTCGTCGACCCGGTGCAGCAGTGGACGACGGACGAGGCGAGCCCGAGCGGCCTCGCGGTCGTCGACGACACCGTCTTCATCGCCAACCTGCAGGGCCGGGTGCTCCGCTCGGTGCCCGTGTCCGATCCGTCGACCTCGCGCGAGTGGTTCGCGGATGACTACGGCCGCATCCGCACGGTGCTCGAGGGCCCCGACGACACGCTCTGGTTCGTCACGAACAACACCGACGGCCGGGGCTCCGCCGGTGCTGGCGACGACCGGGTCCTCTCCGTGGGCCTGTCCGACTGACGCGGGCGTACTGTCCGGGGCATGCCAGCTCTCACCGACACCTTCGCCCTGTCCAACGGACTCCACATCCCCCAGATCGGCTTCGGCACCTGGCAGATCCCCTCGGGGTCAGAGGCCTACGACGCCACCCGCGCCGCACTCGACGCCGGGTACCGCCACATCGACACCGCGCTCGCCTACGGCAACGAGGCCAGCGTCGGCGAGGCCGTCCGCGACAGCGGCGTCCCGCGCGACGAGGTCTTCATCACCACGAAGCTGCCGGCGGAGATCAAGACCGCGTCCGGCGCGCGCGAGGCCTTCGCGGAGTCGGCGGGCAACCTCGACCTCGGCGTCGTCGACCTGTACCTGATCCACGCGCCGTGGCCCTGGAGCGACATGGGCAGCGACCACCGCGCGGGCAACGTCGAGGTGTGGAAGGTCTTCGAGGAGCTCTACGACGCCGGCAAGACGAAGTCCATCGGCGTCTCGAACTTCGCCGTCCCGGACCTCGAGCACCTGCTCGGCCAGACGGACGTCGTGCCGCACGCCAACCAGATCCGCTGGTTCATCGGCAACACCCAGGACGACACCACGGCGTTCTGCGCGGAGCAGGACGTCCTCGTCGAGGGCTACTCGCCGCTCGCCACCGGTGGCCTGCTGTCGAACACGGCCATCGCCGACATCGCCGCGAAGTACGACAAGACCGTCGCCCAGGTCGCGATCCGCTACCTGCTCGAGAAGGACGTGCTCCCGCTGCCGAAGTCGACCACGCCGTCGCGCATCGCCGAGAACGCCGACGTCGACTTCGTCCTGGCGCCCGAGGACGTCGCGGCACTCGACGCCCTGCAGGACACGACCGACTGACCATGGCGTCGATCACCGACCTCGTCCCCGACCCGACCGCGCTCGAGCGCATCGCGACCGGCAGCACCTGGGCGGAGGGGCCGTGCTGGATCCCGGGGACCAGGACGCTCCGCTGGTCCGACATCCCGGGTGACCGCATCCTGCAGTGGCACGCCGACACCGGTGCGGTCGATGCGTACGCCGAGGGCGTCGAGTTCACGAACGGCCGCACGCTCGACCTCGACGGCAGCGTCGTGCAGTGCTCGCACGGCAACCGCCGGGTCGAGCGCGACCGGGACGGGGTCGTCACGACGATCGTCGACGGGTGGGACGGCCTCCGGCTGAACTCCCCGAACGACGTCGTCGTCACCACCGACGGCACGGTCTGGTTCACCGACCCCGCCTACGGCATCACGCAGCCGCGGGAGGGCCACCTCGGGGAGCGCGAGTACGGCGACCACTGGGTGTTCCGCTGCGCGCCCGACGGATCGGACCTGCGCCCGGTGGTGCTCGACGCCGACGAACCCAACGGCCTGGCGTTCGACCCGTCGGAGCGCGTGCTGTACCTCGCGAGCTCGGACGGGAAGCGCCCGGTCATCCGCGCCTACGACGTCGACGGCGCCCGGGTGAAGAACGGCCGGGTGTTCGCGACGCTCGAGCCCGGGGAAGGCGTGCCCGACGGCATCCGCGTGGACGTCGACGGCAACGTGTGGTCCTCCTCCGGCCGGGGTGTGGTCGTGTTCGCCCCGGACGGCTCCCGCGTCGGCGACGTCCCGGTGCCGGAAACGGTCTCGAACCTCTGCTTCGGCGGCGACGACGGCACGACCCTCTTCCTGACCGCGACGACCTCGGTGTACCGCATCGCCACGACAGCGCGGGACGCCGCCGCGCGCTGACGTATCCTGACTCGGCCATGCAGTGCGACTACTTCGACCGCGGGGTGTGCCACTCGTGCACGCTCATGGGGCAGCCGTACGCCGACCAGGTCCTCGACAAGGAACTCCGCACACGCGAGCTCCTGCACGACGCGGTCGAGGAGGCGGGCGGACCCGGTGCCGTCGCGTGGTCGCCCGCGATCACGAGCCCCGAGTCCGCCTACCGCAACCGGGCGAAGATGGTCGTGGGCGGATCGGCCGAGCACCCCACGATCGGCATCCTCGACCACCGGCAGCGCGGGGTCGACATCCGGCACTGCGGCATCTGCACGCCGGGGATCCAGCGGGCGCTCCCCGTGCTCGCCGACTTCGTCACGTCCGCCGGGCTCATCCCGTACGACGTGGTGGCCCGCCGCGGCGAGCTGAAGTACGTGCTCGTGACGGAGTCCCCCGACGGCGAGCTCATGGTGCGCTTCGTGCTCCGCTCCGAGGGTCAGCTCGCCCGCCTGCGCTCTCGGCTCGGCGACCTGCTCCTGGCGCTGCCGACCGCCGTCGTCGTGACCGCGAACCTGCTGCCCGAGCACAAGGCCGTCACCGAGGGCGAGCGCGAGGTCGTCCTCACCGAGCAGGAGACCCTGCCGATGCGCCTCGGCGCCGTGACCATGCACCTGCGCCCGCAGAGCTTCTTCCAGACGAACACGACCGTCGCCGCCGCCCTGTACGCCCAGGCGTCGGCGTGGATCGACGAGGTGGACCCGACCTCGATGTGGGACCTCTACTGCGGCGTCGGCGGGTTCGCCCTGCATGCCGCACGCCTCGGTCGTGCCGTCACGGGGATCGAGACGAGCGCCGAGGCCATCCGCTCCGCCAAGCAGTCCGCGCGCGAGGCCGGCCTCGTCGACCTCCGGTTCGCGGCCGACGACGCGACCGAGCACGCCCTGCGGTCCCGTCCCGAGCAGACCCCGGAGCTCGTGGTCGTCAACCCGCCGCGGCGGGGCATCGGCCCGGCGCTCGCCGACTGGCTCGAGGCCTCCGACGTCCAGCACGTCGTCTACTCCAGCTGCAACCCGGTGACCCTGGCGAAGGACCTGGCGCGGATGCCGTCGCTGCGGCTGCGCCGCGCGCGCGTCCTCGACATGTTCCCGCAGACCGGCCACCTCGAGGCCGTGACCCTCCTGACGCGCGTCTGACCGGCTGCTGACCGCGCCCTGGTCGCGACCCCAGTGCGGCCTGGAGGCTCGTGGCGGCGCCGTCCCGCGCCTCCAGTGCGCCTGGGGGCCAGTGGACGGCATTGCCAGCGAATTCGCATGATCGCGTACCCTGGCCCGCCCGATCGGCGCGCACATGGGGATCGACGCCTACAGGAAAAGAGCGGGGTCCGCATCATCCTGGGGTGGAACGCTTGGTCTCGGTTTGATAACGACACGGAGTTTCCTATGGTTGCCGACCGTGACACCGGCGCGTTCCACTGCCCCCGGTGACACCTCAACAGACCGCGATCGGTCGGGGTGGGCAGTGGGCGTCGTGATCCGACGAGCGGCCCCGGTGGAGCAACAGATGAAGAAGCAAACCCGTACCCGCGCCGTCCTCGGTGGACTCGCCTTCGCCGGAATCGCTGCGGCGGGCGTCGGGCTCTCGGCACCCGCGAACGCCGCCGACGGCGCCACGTGGGACGCCCTCGCCCAGTGCGAGTCCGGTGGCAACTGGGCCATCAACACCGGCAACGGCTACTCCGGCGGCCTGCAGTTCACGCAGGGCACCTGGGCCGCCAACGGTGGCGTCGGCAGCCCCGCGAGCGCCAGCCGCGAGACCCAGATCGCCGTCGCGGAGCACGTCCTCGCGTCGCAGGGCTGGGGTGCATGGCCCGCCTGCTCCGCGAAGCTCGGGCTGAGCGGCACCGCTGGTGCTGCGCCGGCCGCCATCCCGCAGCAGGCCGCGCCCGCGCCGGCACCGGCTGCTGCCGCGCCGGCAGCGCCCGCGGCTCCGGCAGCACCCGCCGCAGCTGCTCCGGCTCCGGCCGCGCAGGTAGCGCCGAAGGCGACCGCACCGGCCCCGGCAGCGGCTCCCGCCGGTCCGTCGAAGCCCGCTGCGGTGAAGACGAGCGGCAAGACGTACACGGTGGCGTCGGGCGACACGCTCGACACCATCGCGACGAAGCTCGGTGTCGACGGCGGCTGGATGCAGCTCTGGGCCGCCAACACGACGACGATCGACAACGCGAACCTGATCTACGCGGGGCAGACGCTGCAGCTCCCGGCCTGATCTCGGTCGACCGACCACGACGAACGCCCCACGACT
>NZ_MJGV01000079.1:320160-400605 GCF_001865015.1 Curtobacterium sp. MMLR14_010
AGTCGTGGGGCGTTCGTCGTGTCTGCTCAGTCGGCCGGTCGGGCGTTCGTCGGCGCGCTCAGCTGTGCGGGGTTTCCGCGAGCCACCGGCCGAGGTCGTCGGACCGCAGGGACGCGCTCAGCGACTGGACCGCGCCGGTGTTGACCGCGACGTAGGACTGGCCGTCCGGGGACGTGCCCCCGCCGGCGGTCGGCATCGTGAACGTGTGCAGGTCGTCGGCGCGGACGTCCCGGAGGGACCAGCCGAGGTCGACCACGGAGCGGAACGTCAGGCCGGGATCGACGGCGAGGTACTTGCTGGTCGCGGTGACGAAGTCCTTGATCCGTCCCGGGTTCGTCAGGGTGCCCTCGGACAGGAGCCCGTCGACGATCCCGCGCATGAACGCCTGCTGGTTGCGGACGCGGGTGTGGTCGGCGTCGGCGAAGGCATGTCGTTCTCGCACGAACGCCAGTGCCTGTTCACCGTCGAGGTGGTTCTGGCCGGCGACGATCTGGTGACGGGCTGGCCCGTTGATCGTGAAGGCCTGCGGGGCGTCGACGGTGACGCCTCCGAGTGCGTCGGTCATCCCCGTGAAGCCGGCGAAGTCGATCTCGGCCACGTGGTCGATCCGGACGTCGAGGAGCTGCTCGACGGTCTGCACCGTGAGGGGGATCCCGCCCCAGGCGTACGCGGCGTTGATCTTCGCGGAGCCGTGGCCGGGGACGTCGACCCACGAGTCCCGCATGATCGACATCAGGTAGACGGCCTTCCGGTCCGCCGGCACGTGGGCGAGCATCAGCGTGTCCGAACGGCCGCCCTGGCCGTGACCACCGTCGGCTCCGGCGGCGGCGCGGGAGTCGGAGCCGATGAGCAAGATGTCCTCCGCCGCGGCAGTGGCAGCGGGACGCTCGCCGGAGGGGAAGGCGTCGGCGATGGTGTCGGTGTCCCGGTCGTAGCTCCTGGCGAGGCCGCCGATGAACACGCTCGCGACGACGGCGACCACCCCGGCGATCCCGAGGAGCGAGCCGAACGTGGCGACGAGGGCGACGAGGAACGGACGGCGACGGCGAGGTCGTGCAGAACCGCGGGGTCGTGCAGAACGGCGGCCGGACATGCGGGCTCCTGGGGTCGGGCCGACGTGAGTGCCGACGCGGTCCAGGGTACTGGATGTGGTATTTCAACAGTGATCTGGTCAGGATCTGTGGAGGATCCGGCCCAGGGCTGCGCGGAGTGCGGGGTCGTCTGGCAGCACCTCGCGTTCGATGTGCCTGGCGGTGTCCCACATCACCCGGCCGTGGTCCGTCACGGTGATGACCCGCCGACGCCGGTCGTCCGGGTGCTCGGTACGCTCGACCATCCCGTCACGCTCGAGTCGCTCGAGGGTGCGCGACATCGTCTGGGGCTGGACCCGCGCAGCCCGGGCGAGGGTGTCGGCGCCGGTCGGACCGGTCCGGATCAGGATGTCGATCGCGATCAGCGCCGCGTGCTGCAGGCCGATCGCCCGGAGTCGCTCGTCCCAGTCCCGTTCGACCGACCGCGCTGCCGCTGCGAGCAGTCGCCCGAGGGGCCACTCGGCGGGGGCGTCGTCCATGGGGGAAGTCTACGGTCGGCTCTCTGGCGACCCGACGGACGGCAAGTAGTCAGCATGCTGACGATCGGTGTACGCTCGCCGACGTGTCCCGCCTCCTCCGCATCGTGGTCCCCGCCGTCGTGATCGTCGTCTGGCTCGTCGTGGCCGCGATCGGCGGTCCCTTCTTCGGGCGGGTGTCCGAGGTCTCCACGAATGACCAGACCTCGTTCCTGCCGGCATCGGCGGACGCGACGACGGTGCAGGACCGGGCCGCGGCCTTCCGCGACGAGACCGGTGCCCCGGCGGTCATCGTGCTCGAGCGCGACGGTGGGCTGCGGGACGCCGACTCCGCTGCCGCGGCGACCCTGGTCGACCGGCTCGCCGACCGCTCCGACGTCGACGCGGTCAGTCCGCCGATCCCGAGCGCGGACGGGGACGCCGTCGAGATCGTCGCCACGCTGACGAGCGCAGCCGACACCGGGACCGCGGTCGCGGCGATCCGGACGGACGTGGACGACGCGTTGCCCGACGGTGTGCGCGGGTACGTCACCGGTCCGGCCGGGTTCGCCGCCGACCTCACCGAGGCCTTCGCCGGCATCGACGGCATCCTGCTCGGTGTCGCCCTGGCCGCGGTGTTCGTCATCCTGGTCGTCGTCTACCGCTCGCCGCTCCTGCCCTTCCTGGTGCTCGGGACGGCGACGTTCGCCCTGACTGCGTCGATCCTCGTCGTGTGGGCGCTCGCGAAGGCCGGCGTCGTCACGGTGAACGGGCAGGTACAGGGCATCCTGTCGATCCTCGTCATCGGCGCGGCGACGGACTACGCCCTCCTCTACACGTCCCGGTACCGGGAGGCCCTCCGAGACCACCGCACCGGGTGGGACGCGACGAGGGCCGCGCTCCGAGGCAGCCTCGAGCCCGTCCTCGCGTCCGGTGGCACGGTGATCGTCGGCGTGCTCTGCCTGCTGCTCTCCGACCTGAACTCGAACAAGGCGCTCGGGCCGGTCGCCGCGATCGGCGTCGCCTTCAGCGTGCTCGCGGCGCTGACGCTGCTGCCGGCGCTCCTGCTCGCGTTCCGCCGGGCCGCGTTCTGGCCGCTCCCACCGGTCCACGGCAGCGGACACCCCGTCGTCACCGGGCCGGATGCCCGCGGGCTCTGGGCGCGGGTCGGTCGCCTCGTCGCGCGGCGCTCGCGGGTCGTGTGGATCGTCTGCACCGTCGGGCTGCTGGCGATGGGGGCCGGCCTGTCCGGCCTCCGGGCGGACGGGGTCCCGCAGAGCGACCTGGTGATCGGGCAGTCCCAGGCGCGTGACGGTCAGGCCGTGCTCGCGGACCACTTCCCTGCCGGTTCCGGCAGTCCAGCGCAGGTCCTCGGTGACGCGGACCGGCTCGACGAGCTCGTCGCGGCAGCCGACGGCGTCCGCGGGGTCGACGACGTGGTCGCCGTCGCGAAGGACTCGCCGACGGGCACGGTCCCCCTGGGTGCAGGGCCCCGGGGTGGCGCGGCACCGGGGGCCGACGTGCAGCCGACGGTGTCCGACGGGCAGGTGCTCCTGCAGGCGACGCTGACCGACGCGGCGGACTCCCCAGCCGCCGAACAGACCGTCCGCGACCTCCGCACCGCCGTCGAACGCGCGGACCCGGGAGCGCTCGTCGGGGGTGTGACGGCGACGGCGATCGACACGAACGACACCGGCATCCGCGACCGCACGCTGATCATCCCCGTCGTCCTGGTCGTGATCCTGCTCATCCTGATGCTGCTGCTCCGGAGCGTGGTGGCTCCGCTCGTGCTCATCGGCAGCGTGATCGTGTCCTTCGCCGCGGCACTCGGGGTCGGAGCGTTCGTGTTCGACCACGTCCTCCACTTCCCGGGGGCCGACCCGGCCGTGCCGCTGTACTCGTTCGTGTTCCTGGTGGCGCTCGGGGTGGACTACAACATCTTCCTCATGACCAGGGTCCGGGAGGAGTCCCTGCGCTCCGGGCCCCGTGAGGGCGTCCTGCGGGGGCTCGGCGTCACCGGCGGTGTCATCACCTCGGCCGGGGTCGTCCTCGCCGCGACGTTCGCCGCCCTCGGGGTGATCCCGATCCTGTTCCTCGTGCAGATCGCGTTCGTGGTCGCGTTCGGCGTCCTGCTCGACACCGTCGTGGTCCGGTCACTGCTCGTGCCGGCGATCGTCCACGACCTCGGCCGGCACGCCTGGTGGCCGTCCCGCCTCTCGCGCCGACCGGGTGACATGTGACACGCTGAGACCATGCCAGTTCCCTCGACGCAGCCAGCAGCCGAGCGCAAGCTCCTCCGAGACACCGTGCAGGACAAGATCCGTGACGCGATCATGGACGGCACGCTCGAGCCGGGGGAGCGGCTCAACGACGACGACCTGATCGCCTGGCTCGGCGTCTCCCGCACCCCGATCCGCGAAGCCCTCGCCGAACTCGCCCGCGCCGGCCTGATCGAGATGGCGCCGAACCGCTACACGCGGGTCGCAGCACCCACCTCGGTGGAACTGCTCGACGCCTACCGCACGCTCGGCGTCATCTACGGGGGCGTGGTCCGCCTGGCGGTGCCGCGCTTCACCGACGCCGAGCGGAAGAAGATCGTCGCGATGCTCGACGACGTCGTCGCACGGATCGGCAAGGACGAGATCGGCGCGGTCGCACAGAACGGCACGGACATCTACGCCATGTGGGCCGACGCCTGCGGCAACCCGTCGCTCGCGCAGCTCTGCCGGTCCACGACGGACGGGCTCGCGTTCAAGCTGCGGGTCCCCGAGCTCGCCGAACTCGTGCCGGCCGCGGTCGTCCTGCCCGAGCTGGCGAAGCTCAAGGAGGCGGTGAGCGCGAAGGACCCGATCGCGGCGGAGCTCGCGATGGAGGCCGCCCACCTGCTCCCGACGCGCGGCTGACCCGGCCCCTCGTCCAGACATACTGACATACGGTGCACTGATGTACTAGTGTCCAGGTATGGTCACCACGCGCTCACCCTTCCTCGCTCTCGGGCTCGCGATCGCCGTCGGAGCGCTGATGGCTCCGGCGGTCGCGTCCCCGGCCGCGGCCGCCACGATCGGACTCTCGATCGCGGTGGGCAGCGACGGCGCCGGGAGCTTCACCCCCGCTGATGGTCCCGGGGCCGATTCCGGGCCGCACAACGGCGTCGTCCGCACCTTCGACTCCGTCACCTACCAGGTCGAGGTCAGCTCGAACGACGGCAGCTCGACCAACGAGACCTTCCGTGTCACGAAGCCCCAGGGCACGACCTGGGCTGGGCTCCCCGGGCAGTGCGTCGGACCGGGCTCCGGGATCGAGGGCGACGTCCTCACCTGCAACGTCGGAGTGCTCGCCGAGGGCCAGGCGCGGGCGACCCCCGTCGTCCTGCGGGTCGATGGTGACCTCGCGAACGGAACGCTGCTCGGGATCACCGGGACCGTCACCGCCGACGGCTCCACGGAGCCCGGTCCGACCATGTCCTCCCCGGTCACCACGGTGTCCGCCGCCCCCAGGTACGACCTGACCAAGAACGTCGTGACGTCGCAGCTCACCGCCGGGGTGACCGGCCCGGACGGCGTGACCGAGGGCATCGCGATCCGGTACCCGATCGCCGTGAGCTGGAACCCGGTCGTCCAGGGGCAGGGGATGCTCGGGTTCGAGCGGAGCACCGGGACGTTCTCGTTCGAGGACGACGTGTCGGGGATGGCGGGAGGTGACCGGTCCCAGGCACAGCTCCTCGACCTCGGCGGGGTCCCGGCGTGCGGCCAAAACGCGCGCGGCATCATCGGACTGATGCCCGGTGGCAGCGGCGGCGGCTCGCAGGCCGTCCTCGACTCGGGCTCGATCACCTGCACGCAGGACGGCGGCCCGGGCTCGCCAGTCCGGGTGGTCGCCTCGGGCGTCGACACCGCGATCACCCCGTCCACCCTCCCGGACCGCACGCTCGAGGGCGGTTCGATCCCCGGGGGCACCAAGCCGTACGTGATCTCCGGCTACATCACCCTCTGGGTCCCGGAGCCGGCAGCGAACGCGACGTTCGTCGCGGTGAACAGGTTCGGTGCCCTGCAGACCCAGTCGATCAGTGGCCGCGCGAACGCCGCCGAACCGATGGCGAACAACGTGGCCGAGCGGAACCTCTCGAACTTCCTCCCGGGGACCGGCTACAAGTCCCTCGGGCAGATCACGGACCAGGACACCGACGCGACGAAGGCCGGTTCTGCCAAGAACGGCGATCCGTACGTCACTGCTGGGCAGCTCCTCCGTGCCCATGTGAGCACGACCAACCTTGGCACCGGCGCGTACCGGGACGCGGTCCTCTGTGACGTCATCGACAACCGGTACCAGCACGTGTCGGACCGGAACGCCCGTCGGACCGCGGCCTACTCGTCCGGAATCGCAGGAGCGCGGGTCGAGTACGCCGCGTTCGGGTTCACGGACCCGGTCGTCGGGCGCGACGCCACCTGCGGCGACGGCGACGGGCCGTGGTACTCCGACCCCGACGACGTCCCCGGCGGCGCGCACGCGGTCGGCAAGGTCCGAGCCGTCGGTTCGGTCGACGGCGGCCGGACGGGCAACCTGTTCGTGTACCTCGACGTCGACGCCGCACCCAACGACACCCGCGTGCGGGACTTCGGGCAGGTCTTCTACGGCAGCACCGGCGACGGCACCTGGGTCCACGACCGGACCGACCCCGGGACCGGCGCGGGGCCGTACGCCGACAGTGTCATCGTCACGGAGTCGATGGCCCGCGTCACGAAGAAGATCGTCGACCCGGGCACGGACGAGGACACCACCCCCGACGACACCTCCTTCGTCGTGTCCGGGAACAGCCTCGACTTCGCGGTCTACCCGACACTGTCGAACGCGAACGGCACCGGGCGGGCGCAGGACGTCTCCGTGGTGGACACCCTGCCCGTGTCCACGGAGTACGAGGCCGGTTCCGCGTCCGTCGAGCCCGCTGACCGGGAGTGGGTCACCGACCAGGACGGACAGCGCCGGCAGCGACTGACGTGGGTCCTGCCGGGCGTGGTACCGGGCGTCGTGATCGAACCCATCCGGTACACGGTCGTCGTCGACCCGACCGCTGCGCCCGGGAGCATCCAGAACTCCGTGACGGTCAGTGCGCCGGACGACGTGTCCGCCGAGCGCTTCCGCCAGGCGTTCCGATCGGTCCGGGTCGTCGCGAGCGGCGGCGTCGGTGTCTCGAAGACCGCGCGCGAGCCGGTCGTCGTCAACGGTGACCTCCTCCGGTGGACCCTCACGTACACGAACACCAACGCGTCGCCGATCGAGGGTGTCGACCTGATCGACGTCCTGCCGTACGACGGCGACGGGGGCGGCTCCCGGTTCACCGGGACGGCCCGACTCGCCACCGGTGTGACGACCTCCCCGGGGGAGCTCGCGACCTACACGGCGTCACGTCCCCAGGACATCGACGTCGATGCCGGTCACGAGTCGAACCGTCCCGGCGGTTCGACCACGTGGTGTGCGGCGGCTGACTTCGGCACCGGCGCCTGCCCCCGTTCGTTCGACGACGTCACCGGCCTGCGGATCCTCCGGACCACCGGTGTCGCCGTCGGCGAGACGCTGCGACACGAGGTCGCTCTGACCACGACGGGTGCCGAGGACGGGGACCGGTACACGAACCGTTTCGGACTCCGGGCATCGAACCTGGAACTCGCGGTGCAGTCGAACCGTGCGACCATCACCGTGGTGTCCGGCGCCGTCGGCGATCTCGTCTGGGCGGACACGAACGCCGACGGACTGCAGGACGCTGACGAGCCCGGGGTCACCGACGTGGCCGTCACGCTCACCGGCACGGACGACACCGGAACCGCGGTGGAGCGCTCGACCAGCACCGACGCCGACGGTCACTACCGGTTCGACGGACTGCGACCGGGCTCGTACCGCGTCCACGTCGCGCTGCCACCGGGGACCGCCGCCACCGAGCAGCACGTCGGTGACGATCGCACGATCGACTCGGACATCGCGTCGAACGGCGTGACGTCCCCGGTGACGCTCGTTGCTGAGCGGGACGCCGACGACGTGCTCGCGGGCGTGTCCTCCGACCTCACCGTCGACGCGGGGCTCGTCGAGGACACCGGTCGCGACGACGACTCCGGCGACACGGGTTCGCCCGGCGACGGCGGTGACGGTGGCGACAGTGGCGACAGTGGCGACAGTGGCGACAGCGGCGACAGTGGCGACAGTGGCGACAGCGGCGCCATCGAGACCGGCAGCGGCACCAACGGCAGTGGCAGCAGTGGCAGCAGCGGGGTGGGTGACCGCGGTGCCGGTGCCGGGGCCGGTTCCGCCGACGACCGCTCGGCTGCCCGCACCAGCGCGACCGACCGCGTCCTCGCGTTCACGGGCGCGGAGGTGCTCCCGCTGCTGTTCGGCGCTGGGGCGCTCGTCCTGCTCGGTGCCGGCGCGCTCCTGGTGGCTCGCCGCCGACGATCCTGACGGCTCCGGTACCGGGGCGGCCCTGACCAGCCCAGGACAGGAGGCTCGTGGCGGCATCGCCACGAGCCTCCTGTCCGTTTCCCAGGGCTGTTCCATGTCCCGAGAGCGCGGTGCGGTTATCGTGCTGCAGTGAGCATCGAGCCCGAAGCGACGACCGCCCGCCGCCGACGCGGCGCCGTGCCGCCCCGACACGGCCGCCAGAAGCGCGGCGTCGGCGTGGTCTTCCCCGCCGTCGCCGGCGTGCTGACCATGGCGCTGCTGCTCAGCGGCGGGTACGCCGCGTACGCCTACGGACGGCTGTCGGGCGGGGTGACGCGCATCGACGCGATCGTCGGCGGGACGTCGAAGAAGAACGACGTCGACGGGAAGGCGCAGAACATCCTGCTCGTCGGTGACGACCACCGGCCCGACAACGCGACGCCCGAGCAGATGGCCGAGCTCAGCACGGAGTCCGACGGCGGCGCGACCAACACCGACACGATGATCGTGCTGCACATCAACGCCGACGGCACGCAGGCGACGATGATGTCGTTCCCGCGCGACTCGTACGTCGACATCCCGGGTGTCGGCAAGGGCAAGCTCAACAGCGCGTTCCACTACGGCACGTTGAACGGCGGCGGCGACACCGGTGGGGCGAAGCTGCTCATCCAGACGATCCAGGACCTCAGCGGGCTGACGATCGACCACTACGTCCGGGTCTCGCTGCTCGGCTTCTACCAGGTGGTCAAGGAGCTCGGCCCGGTGCAGGTCTGCCTCAACCAGGCGGCGAAGGACAAGGACTCCGGCGTCGACCTGCCCGCCGGGGTGTCGACGCTCGACGCCAAGCAGGCGCTGTCCTTCGTGCGCCAGCGCAAGGGCCTGCCGAACGGCGACCTCGACCGCAGCGTCCGCCAGCAGTACTTCCTGTCACAGGAGGCCCGCAAGGTCCTCTCCGCCGGCACCCTGCTGAACCCGGTGAAGATGGGGAACATCCTCGGTGCCGTCGGTGGGTCCATCCAGACCGACACCGACCTCATCTCGCTCGCGTCGAAGCTGCGGAACCTGCGTCCGGCCAACATCCAGTCCGCCACGATCCCGACGCTCGGCACCCCGACCATCTACCCGAACGGCGTCGCGCTCTCCATCGTCGAGGTCGACACCGTCGGGCTCCCCGCGTTCGTGCAGAGCCTCGTCGGTGAGCCGGAGTCCTACACCAAGGCGGCCGCAGCGCAGCCCGCGTCCACGACGGTCACCGTGCTGAACGGCAGCGGGATCACCGGCGCGGCGACGAACGCCGGGGGCGTGCTGACCGCCCGCGGCTTCCAGGTCGGTGCGCCGGGTTCGTCGGACACCACGAAGACGACCCTGGTGCGGTACCCGGCCGGCATGGAGGGGCAGGCCAAGGCCGTCGCCGCGGTGGTGCCCGGGGCGGTCGCCGTGCGGTCCACCACGGCCACCGGCGTCGAGCTCGTGCTCGGCACGGACGGCAAGACGGTCAAGCCCGTGGCCGAGGCACCGGCTCCGGCACCCTCGGAGAGCTCGGCACCCGAGCCGGCACCCGCTGAATCGCAGTCCTCCGAGCCCGCTCCCTCGTCGACCGACGTGCAGAGCTACGGCAAGGACGGCGTCTGCATCAACTGACGGGTACGGTCGACGGGTGGACAACGCAGCCCGTCCGATCACCCTGATGACCTACAACGTGAAGAACCCCGACCCGGCGCGCAACTGGCCGGCCCGGGTCCCCGTCCTGCTGGACATCGTCCGTCGGAACGACCCCGACCTCCTCTGCGTGCAGGAGGCCTTCGACCACCAGATGGACGACCTGCGGCAGGGACTGCCCGGGTACACCGCCATCGGCCAGGGCCGTGAGGGCGGCACGGCGGGCGAACACGCGGCCGTGTTCTTCCGCACGAGCCGGTTCCGCCCCGACGTGGACGGGTCCTTCTGGCTCTCCGACACCCCGGACGAGCCGGCGTCGAACACCTGGGGCAGCGTCTACCCGCGCATCGCCAACCACGTGCGCTTCCTCGACGTCGAGGGGCCGACGTTCACGCTCCTGACGACGCACCTCGACCACGAGCCGAACGAGCACGGCGACGAGGTCCGGGGCCGCGGTGCCGCCCTCATCGTCGAGCGCCTGGCCGGGATCGGCGGGCCCGTCGTCGTCGCGGGTGACTGCAACGAGCCCGCGGGGACCGGGAGCGCGTCACGCGTGTTCGCCGACGCCGGGTACTCGGACGCGTGGACCGTGGCGGGGGACCCCGACGACCGCACCGCGACCTACAACAACTGGGAGCCGCCGGTGGACTCCGGGGAGCGCATCGACTGGGTCCTCACGAAGGACGTCGCCGGCGTCGACCGGGTGCGCATCGACCACGACGGACCGGAGACCTGGTTCGCGAGCGACCACTTCCCGGTGATCGCGACCCTGCGCATGTGACGCTCTGGCCGCGCTGCGGTGCGGCGGGCTCAGCAGCCCCGCGTCGCGTGCACGGGCATCGGGGACCCGATGACCGTGACCGTGGTGTCGTCGGTGAGCGCTGAGACGCCGTTCGTGCCGGCACCGCGACGGTCGGAGGGCCAGCCCTCCTCGAGCAGGACCTGCCACGCCTCGGCGTCGTCGGAGCCGAGTGACTCGCGGTCGTCGGAGTCGGCGTGTTCGATGCGGTGCTCGACGTCGTCGCCGACCTGGACGCCGTGCGGGCCCTGGAGTTCGACGACGGCACCGGTGCGGGTGCGGACGTCGTCGCGGAGGACCCGGACCTCCACCGAGTTGCCGAGCGCCGACGGCGTGGCCAGTGCGGCGACGCGGACGGCACCACCCCACGTGGAGGTCGTGCTGGCGGGGAAGCAGCGACCGCCGTCGCCCTCGGCGGTCTGCGTGCGGGACGGTGTGCCGAGCAGTCGCGTGAGCACCCGGACCGTGGTGCGGGCGTCCCGCATGGAGACGACGGCGACGGTCCGCCGGCCGTCGCGGAGCGTGATCGACTCGGCGTCGAGCTCGATGGCGTCCACCCGCTTGAGCGTGCCGGAGGGGACCCAGGTGGCGCTCGACGAGCGCGAGAGCCCGGCGGCGGCGCGGTCGTCCGGGGCGGACACGCGCACGAGGTCGGTCGACGTCACGCCCGCCACGACGGCGAGCGCGGCGGTGCCGAGCACGAGCAGGGTCCGGAGGGTCACCCGTCGACGGTACGACCAGCGACCCGGCTGCGCGACGGGTGTTACCGAATCGGGGCCGGGCCGTCACCGGACCGTGATGTTCGTGGCGGCGGTGGGACGAGCCTCCCGACCGCTCGTGATCCGGCTGTTCCTGGACTGGACAGGTCTTGTACATGTACTGTCGTGTCCATGCCCGTCTCATCGAAGCGACGCCTCGTCGCCGACGCCCTGCGTGAGGCGATCGGCACGGGCCGGTACGGTCCCGGCGAACGACTGCCGGGGGAGCACGAGCTGGCCGAACGGTTCTCGGTCAGCCGGGGCACCGTCCGCGCGGCACTGGCCGACCTGGCGGACGACGAGTACATCGCCACCCACGGCGGCATCGGGTCGGTCGTGACCTTCGACGGCGCGGCCCTCGACCCGCGCGCCGGGTGGGCACGGTCGATCGCCGGCAGCGGCGCCGAGGTCCGGGCCGTGACGCTCCGGATCGAGCGCGTCGTGGACGCCGAGCTCGCCGGTGTCGTCGGGGCCGACCCCGAGCTGGTCGCGGTCGACCGCGTGCGGTCGGTCGTCGACGGTCCGGCCGTCTCCTACGAGCGGAGCCTGGTCCCGCGCATCGGCCGACTGGACCGATCCGTCGAGGACGGCCTGGTCGACGGATCCCTGAGCGCCACCATCGCGGCTGCCGGCCTCGTCCCCGCCCGGGCCGAGCAGTGGATCGACGTCCGCCCGCTCGACGAGTCCGAGGCGCTCGTCCTGGGCCGCGCAGCCGGCACGCCCTTCCTGCACAGCCGACGGGTGTCACGGACCGCCGGGGGCGCTTTCGTGGAGACGGTCGACAGCCTGCTCGACCCCGACCGGTTCCGGATCCACATGCGGTTCGGCCAGCCGTCCGCCGCCCCGACCCCACGACAGGACACCACCCGATGACCCCCCACGACCACGCGCTCGCCGCCTTCCAGGGCCTCGCGATCGGCGACGCGCTCGGCATGCCCACGCAGTCGATGTCCCTCGCCGAGATCCGCGCCGACCACGGGCGCATCGCCGGCTTCGTCGACGCCGGGCCCCACCAGCGGATCGCGTACGGCATGCCCGCCGCGAGCGTCACCGACGACACCGAGCAGGCGGTCCTCGTCGCCCGGCTGCTCGTCGAGGGCGACGGGCGGCTCGACCCGACCCGGTTCGCCGAGGCCCTGATCGCCTGGGAGCGGGCGATGGCAGCGAAGGGGTCCCTCGACCTGCTCGGCCCCAGCACGAAGACGGCCGTGCAGCGCATCCTCGACGGCGTCCCCGTGGCCGAGGCCGGCTCCACCGGGACCACGAACGGGGCAGCCATGCGCATCACCCCCGTCGGGATCACCACGCGGGCCGACGACCTCGACGCGCTGGTCGACGCCGTGCAGGACGCCTGCCGGGTCACGCACGACACCGGGCTCGGCATCGCCGGTGCCGCTGCGGTCGCCGCCGCGGTGAGCGCCGGGATCGACGGCGCCACCCGGGCCGAGGCCCTCGACGTCGCGGTCGCCGCCGCGCGGATCGGGGAGCGCCGTGGCCACTGGGTCGCCGGCGCCTCGATCGCGGCGAAGACGAGCTGGGCGCGCGGCTTCCTGCCGACGATCCCGGCCGACGAGCGGATCGCCACCGTCGACGGCGTCATCGGCACGAGCGTCGCGAGCCAGGAGTCCGTCGTGGCAGCGCTCGCGCTGGTGTCGCTCGACCTCGACCCGTGGGAGACGCTCTGCACCGCGGCGAGCCTCGGCGGCGACACGGACACGATCGCGGCGATGGCCGGTGCGGTGCTCGGCGCCGTGCACGGACCCTCCGCGTGGCCGGCCGGCGCCGCCGAGCAGGTCGAGCGTGTCAACGACCTGCGGTTCGCCGACGTCGTGACGCCGCTCCTCGCGCTGCGCCCCACCGCGTAGCCCCAGAGCCCCCCAAGGCACACAGCCCACACCCCCCCCCAAAGCCCCCGGTCGGTGGCGTCCCCCCAGCGCCATCGACCGGGTCTCCCCCCCCGCAAGCCCTTCCGACGACGTAAGAGGAATGATGTCCGACACCGCTCCCCACTCCAGCGGCACGCTCACCAGCATCGAACAACGCGGGATCGAGCCCGTCCCCGCCGCCGAGCGCACCGGGAACGCCGGCGCGCTGTTCTGGGTCTGGTTCGCCGCGAACATCTCGATCCTCGGGCTGCCGCTCGGGGCGACCCTGGTGGCCTTCCAGCACCTGAACATCTGGCAGGCGCTGCTCGTCGCCGTGATCGGCGCTGCCGGGTCGTTCGCCGTCGTCGGCGTGATCTCGGTCGCGGGTCGTCGCGGCGGTGCACCCGGCCTGACCCTGAGCCGCGCGGTCTTCGGCGTGCGCGGCAACATCGGCCCGACGTTCGTGTCGCTGTTGTCCCGCCTGGGCTGGGAGACGGTGAACACGACGACGGCCGCGTTCGTCCTGCTGTCGCTCTTCACGATCATCGGGTGGAAGGACGCAGCCGGGACGGACGGCGACGCCAAGCACAACCCGGTCCTGACGATCGTCGCCATCCTGGTGTTCGTCGTCGCGACCGTGCTCATCTCCGGCCTCGGCCACGCGTTCATCGTCGCCGTGCAGAAGTGGGCGACGTGGGTGTTCGGCGCGCTGAACCTGTTCGTCGCCGTGTTCCTGGTGCTCCGCGTCGACTGGCAGGTCGTCGGCAGCGCCCCCGCCGGGCCGTTCGCCGCGATGGCGATCGGCATCGGCACGATCGCCGCCGGCACCGGGATCGGCTGGGCCACCGCCGGTGCGGACATCGCCCGGTACTCCAAGCGCAGCGTCCGCGCGTCGAAGCTCGTCGCCGCGAGCGCCGCCGGCGCCGGCATCCCGCTCGTGCTGCTCGTCGGGCTCGGTGCGCTCGTGTCCGCCGGTGACCCGACGCTCGCCCAGGCCGGCGACCCGGTGGCAGCGATCCGCGACCTGCTGCCCGGCTGGATGGCCGTGCCGTACCTGATCGCCGCGTTCGGTGGTCTGCTGCTGTCGAACCACCTGTCCGTGTACTCGGCGAGCCTCACCACGCTGACCCTCGGCATCAAGGTGCCCCGGGTGTGGGCGGTCGCCGTCGACGTCGTCGTGACCACGCTCGGCGCGATGTACTTCATGCTCGTGGCCGACGGCTTCTACGCGCCGTTCATCACGTTCATCTCGGTGCTCGCCGTCCCGATCACCGCCTGGCTCGGGGTCTTCATCGCCGACATCGTGCGGCGCACCTGGTACGACCCCGAGGCCCTGCTCGACCTCCGCGCCGGTGGTCGCTACTGGTACTCCGGTGGCATCGCCTGGCGTGCGGTGGTCGCCTGGGCCGTCGCGATCGTCGTCGGCTTCCTGTTCACCAACGTGCAGGTCGGCGACGCCGACCCGGTCTTCGTCGGGGCGTTCTCCTCGACGTGGATCGGTGCGAACGGCCTCGGCTGGATCGTCACGTTCATCGTCGCCGCGGCGATCTACGCACTCACCGGCGGGCCGAAGGGCGTCCTGCACGAGCCCGTGGACGAGTCCGCGCCGATGCCCGTCCGCGAGCGCGCCTGATGCCCCGGCTCATCTCGGTCGGCAACGTGATCGTCGACATCGTGATGCGGATCGGCACCCTGCCCGAGCCGGGTGGCGACGTCATCGCGTCGTCGTCGGACATCACGGCCGGCGGTGGGCTGAACACCATGGTCGCCGCACGCCGGGACGGGCTCGAGGTCGTCTTCGCCGGCCAGTACGGCACGGGCCCGTTCGGTGACGTCGTCCGCCGGGCACTCGTGGACGCTGACGTCGAGGTCCTGCAGCCCGGCCTCGACGACGTCGACAGCGGGTACTGCGTCGCGCTCGTGGACGCCTCCACCGAGCGCACCTTCGTCACGAGCGTCGGCGCCGAAGGACGGCTCGGTGCCGAGGAGCTCGCCCGCGTCACGCTCCGCGACGACGACACGCTGTTCGTCTCCGGCTACGGCCTGGCACACCCCGTGAACGGGCGGGCGATCGCCGACTGGCTCGGGTCCGTCCCCGAGGGCGTCCGGGTCGTGTTCGACCCGTCGCCGCTCGTCGACACGCTCGACCCGGCGGTGCTCGGCCCCGTCATGGCGCGCGCGGACGTGCTGTCCACGAACGCCCGGGAGGCTCGGCTGCTGTCCCCGGGGTCGGCCGACCTCCGTCAGGCGGTCACCACCATGGCCGCGGGTGCGTCCGGCACGGTGCTGGTGCGTGACGGCGGGGCCGGGTGCTGGGTGGCCGACCGCTCGCTGCCCGACGGGCCCGTCCTGGTGCCGGGGTTCCCGGTGACGGCCGTCGACACGAACGGCGCCGGGGACGCGCACGGCGGTGTGCTCGTCGCGGCGCTCTCCCGCGGTGCGGCGCTCCTCGACGCGGTCCGGCGGGCGAACGCCGCCGCGGCGATCGCGGTCTCGCGACCCGGCCCCGCGACGGCGCCCACGCGCGCCGAGACCGACGCGTTCCTGGCGGCGCACGCGTCGTAGGCGGCGTGGCGGGCGTGCCCCGAGCCTCCCGTCCGGGACCCGTGCCCGGCGGCTCAGCGCCCGGGCAGGGTGGCGAGTGACTGCGACCGCTGCTCGAGCAGCGCGGCGTACGTGCCGTCGCGCTCGGCCCACCGCAGCGCCTGTGCGCGCTCGACGACGACCTCGTGCGGCGTCGGTGTCTGCGTGAGCAGGCCGACGGCCTCGTCGAGGTATGCGTCGAGCGGCAGGGCGTTCGGGTTCACCTGCTCCTGGCCGGCGGTGGCGACCGCGGGCGGCACGAGTTCGGTGACGCCGACGCCGGTGCCCGCGAGCTGAGCGCGGAGGGCCTCGCTGTACGCGTGGACCGCGGCCTTCGACGCACCGTAGGTCGCCATGAGCGGGAACGGCATGAACGCGATGCCGGAGGTCACCGTCAGGAAGTCGCCGTGGCCCTGCGCGACGAGGTGCGGCGTGAAGGCGTCGAGCACGCGGATGGTGCCGAGCAGGTTGACGTCGATCGTGGTCGCCGAGGACGCGAAGTGCGCCGGGTCGCGGAGGTCCTCGAGCAGCATCACGCCGGACATCGTCACGACGAGGTCGAGGTCGGGGTGCGCCGTCAGCACCTCGTCGCGAGCACGGAGGACCGAACCCGGGTCAGTGACGTCGACGGAGACGGTCTCGAGGTCGTCGACCCGACCGGTGTCGCGGCCGCCGACGACGACGGTGGAGCCGGCGTCCGCGAGACGACGGGCGAGGCCGCGGCCGATGCCGGACGTGCCGCCGACGATGAGGACGGTGCGGTCGTGGATGTCCATGGCAGTGCTCTTCTCTGGTTCTTCGTGGTGGGTGGTCCTGTGATGGGTGGGACGACTCGATGGTGCGCGCGCCGTCAGGACCGCGGGAGGTCCCCCGTGGTCCAGGGGAGTGACAGGGCACCCCTGGCATCCGGAGTGCTCAGTAGCGTGAGCGGCATGGACGAACCCACGGCGAACCGGCTCGGCGAGTACCTGCTCGCACGGCGGGGCCTCGTCACGCCGGAGCAGGTCGGACTCGCTCCCGGCGGGAACCGGCGGGTCACCGGACTCCGGCGCGAGGAGGTCGCACTGCTCGCCGGGATCAGCCTCGACTACTACCTGCGCCTCGAACGCGGGCGAGACGGCAACCCGTCGGCGCAGGTGCTGGAGTCCCTGGCGCGGGTGCTCCAGCTCGACGACGTGGAGACCGAGTTCCTCCTCGGTCTCGGAGCGACCCGCACGAGGCCACGGCGTCGTCGCGCGGTCGAACGCGTGCCGGCCCGCCTGTACCAGCTCCTCGCCACGCTCGAGGTGCCGGCGTTCGTCGAGGGGCGGTACTTCGACGTCCTGGCCGTGAACGCGGTCGCGACGGCCTTCTCGCCGCGCCTGACCCCGGGGGAGAACCGCTTGCGGTCGCTGCTCCTCGACGCGGAGGAGCGCGAGTTCCACGACGACTGGGAGACCGCGACGGCCGACGCGGTCGCGTCCTTCCGGCACACGGTCGGCGACGACGTCACCGATGCCCGGGCGGTCGAGATCGTCGGGGAGCTCTCGATGGCCAGCGCGCGGTTCCGGTCCCTCTGGGCCCGGCAGGACGTCCGCCGGCTCACGGGGAACTCGACCGTCGTGCACCACCCCTCGGTGGGGACCGTGCGGATGCACCGCGAGAAGTTCCCCGTCGACGGTCTGCTGTTCGTCGTGTACTACCCGGACACGGACAGCGAGAGCGCCGAGAAGGTCCGCCTCCTGGCGGCACTGGCGACGAGTCGCGGCAGCGACGGGGGAGTACCCGACGGTGCCGGCGTCGGCAGCGACGGTGCCGGCGGCGACGGTGCGGTGTCGGGCGACCGGTCTTGACGGTGGCCGCCTGCCGGGCCGTGGCCGGTGTGCGCAACCGGGGGACAGCCTCCTGGGCGGTGCGGTGACCGCGCTGCGTACCGTGAGGGACATGACGGACCAGCAGATCGACCAGTACACGATGCAGGACCCGACGAAGCTCTACGCCGACAAGACGCCCGACGAGCAGTACCTCAAGGGTGCCGGCACGGACGCCGAGATGGCGGAGAACGTCCCGGCCGACCACGGTGAGGACACCTACCGCGGCTCGGGCCGACTCGAGGGCCGCAAGGCGCTCATCACCGGCGGTGACTCCGGCATCGGTGCCGCCGTCGCGATCGCGTACGCCCGCGAGGGTGCCGACGTGGCCATCAACTACCTCCCCGAGGAGCAGGAAGATGCCGACCGCATCGTCTCGCTCATCGAGGCCGCCGGCCGCAAGGCCGTCGCGATCCCGGGTGACATCACGTCGCTCGAGTTCTGCGAGCAGCTCGTCGCGACCGCCGTGCAGGAGCTCGGTGGGCTCGACGTCCTGGTGAACAACGCCGGCAAGCAGCAGAACGTCGACGACATCACGAAGATCTCCGACGACGAGTTCGACGAGACCTTCAAGACGAACGTCTACGCGACGTTCCGCATCACGAAGGCCGCCGTCCCGCACCTGAAGCCGGGCTCGACGATCATCAACACGACCTCGATCCAGGCCTACGCGCCGTCGCCGCACCTGGTGCACTACGCGGCCACCAAGGCCACCGTGAACAACCTCGCGAAGGGCCTCGCCGCGCAGCTCGCGCCGAAGGGCATCCGCGTCAACGCCGTCGCACCGGGCCCGATCTGGACGCCGCTGCAGCCGGCCGGTGGTCAGCCGCCGGAGGCGCTGCCGTCCGCCGGTGAGCAGACCTACCTGGGCCGCTGGGGCCAGCCGGCCGAGCTCGCGCCGGCGTACGTGTTCCTGGCGAGCGGCGAGTCGTCGTACGTCGTCGGGGAGACGCTCCACGTCGACGGCGGCATGCCGACGCCGTAGCGGCTGCTGCGTGCCGGTCGGCTGTGTGCCGGCCGCGCCCGAATTGCGCTGAGTTGCGCTGATGGTGCGAGGTTCCACTAGCCGTGCTGGGTCCTGTGCCCGCACGGTGTGGGGAACCTCGCACCATTCCTCGTTCCGGGCGGACGCGGGCGCGCGGGCGGGGCGTGCGGCGCTCAGCGCGGCGTGCGGACGAGCAGCCAGATGAAGTACGGCGTGCCGATGACGGCGGTGAGGATCCCCGCGCCGAGCTGTGCCGGTGCGATGACGGTCCGCCCGACGACGTCGCCGACGCACACGAGCACCGCGCCGAGCAGCACGGCCACGGGCACCACGGCGGCGTGCTTCCGGCCCACCAGTGCCCTGGCCGCGTGCGGTGCGACGAGCCCCACGAAGCCGATCGTCCCGACCGCGGCGATCGCCGTCGCGGTGAGCAGCACCGACACCGCGAGGAAGCCGAACCGGGTGCGGGACAGCCGGACGCCGAGGAGGCGCGGGGTGTCCTCGTCGAGGGAGACGAGGTCGAGCTCCCGGCGCCGGGCGACGACGACGGCGAGCGACACCACGAGGACGACGGCGACCGGCAGGCAGTCCGCCCACGTGCGGCCGTAGGTCGAGCCGGACAGCCACGTCAGCGCCTTCGTCGCGTTGAACGGGTCGGTCAGGACGATCACCAGGCTGATCATCGCGGTGAGCCCGGACGAGACGCCGATGCCGACGAGCACCAGCCGGTCCTGGCGGAACCCACCGCGGGCAGCGAGCCCGAACACGACGGCGGCGGCGACGGCGGCGCCGAGGAAGGCCCCGCCCGCCGTGGTCCACGTCCCGACGACGGGCACCGCGGTCACGACGACGACCGCGCCGAGTCCCGCGCCGCTGGACACCCCCAGCACGCCGGGGTCGGCCAGGGGGTTCCGTGTGACGGCCTGCACGACCGTGCCGGCGAGCGCGAGGGCGGCTCCGGCCAGCAGCGCGGCGGACACCCGGGGGACCCGGGTGTCGAGGATGAAGGCGATGGCCTGGTTGGCCCGCCCGGTGAGCCAGTTCGTGACGTCGCCGAGGAGCAGCTTCGCGTCGCCGAGCAGCACCGACGCGATGACGACCCCGACCAGGACCACGACGAGCGAGCCGATGACGACGGGCACGGTCCACCGACCGGGGACGCTGGCGCCCTCGAGCTGCCCGGACTGGCCGGAGTCCCGCGTGCGGAGGGCCATCACGACGAGGAACACCGCGCCGACGACGCTCGTCACGACGCCGGTCGGCACCGCGGTCGCCGCGTCGCCGTGCACCACCGCGCGGAGCAGGACGTCGGACGCGAGCACGATGCCGGCGCCGACGAGCCCGGCGACCGGGAACGCCGCCCACGACCGGTGCAGCGTCGGGAAGCGCCGGGCGAGGGGGCGGACGAGCGCGGGGGCGGAGAGGCCGACGAAGCCGATCGGGCCGGCGACGGTGACGGCCGCTGCCGACAGCACCACGGCGAGCACGATCGCGACGACCCGGGTGCCGTGCACGGGGACGCCGAGCCCGCGGGCGGTGTCGTCGCCGAGCGCCAGGGCGTCGACCCGGCGGGACACGAACACGAAGCCGGCGACGCCGACGGCCAGGAACGGCAGCATCGGCACGAGCCCGCCGAAGCCGTTCTGCGCGATGCCGCCCTGGCTCCACGCGTACATCCCCTGGGTCTCCTGGGGGAACAGCAGGACCAGGGCGTTCGTCACCGCACCGAGTCCGAGCGCGAGGGCCGACCCGGCGAGCACCAGTCGGACGGTCCCGCTGCCGAGACCCGAGAGCGCGAGCACGACCGCCGCGGCACCGAGCCCACCGAGGAACGCGAGGCCCGACTGCGCCAGGACGCCGAACCCGATGCCGGAGACGGACCCGAGCCCGAGCGCGAGGTAGGCGCCCGCGTTGACGGCCAGCGTGTCCGGGGACGCGAGCACGTTCCGCGTGACGGCCTGCATCGCGGCGCCGGCCACCCCGAGGGCCACGCCGACCAGGAGCCCGGCGACCATCCGCGGCAGGCGGGACGCCACCACGACCGAGGCGTCCGTTCGGTCGGCGTTCCCCGTGACGGCCTTCCACAGCGCACCGGGTCCGACGTCGGCCGTGCCCTGCGTGACGTCGATCGCCGCGAGGATCGCGACGACGACGAGCCCACCGAGCAGCAGCGCGACGCCGAGGGAGACGCGCCGGGTCCGCGCACGTCCCGAGCGACCGGCGGCCGGGACGGCGCGGACCGGCGCCGGGGTGTCGATCACCCGCTACTTCGTGATCGCGGCGACGGCGGCCTCGACGTAGGCCTCCATCGACCCGGGGCCGCCGAACATCCAGATGCCGTCGTCGAGGCGGTGGACGGCACCCTGCTCGACGAAGGGCAGCGACTTCCACACGTCGTTCGACGCCAGGGTCTTCGCGAAGACGTCGTCGCCGTCCACGTCGTTGCCGATGTAGAGGAACGTGGTGTCGTCGGGCAGCGCGGTGAGGCCCTCGACGTCGGTCGACCCGAGGCCGTACGCCGCGTCGCCCGTGATGGTCCACGCGTTCTCGAGGCCGAGTGCGGTGTTCACGGCACCGATCGCGGAGGTCTTCGTGTACGGACGGATCGTCACCTGGTTCGAGAGCACGTACGCGTCGGCGAAGGCCACGCGCGTGCCGTCCTTGCCCGCGTCGGCGAGCTGCTGCTTCGCGTCCGCGAGCTTCGACTCGAAGCCCTTCCAGACCGTCGTCGCCTTCGCGGTGGTGCCGGTCGCCGTCGCGATGAGGTCGAGCGTCTTCTTCATGTTCGCGAGCTGGTCCTTCCCTTCGGCGGACTCCACCACGAGGGTCGGCGCGATCTTCCGCAGCTGCGTGATGACGGAGGACTTGAGCGAGGTCGTCGCCACGATGAGGTCGGGCGCGATCGAGGCGATGGTGTCCGTGCTCGGCTCACCGCGCGTGCCGATGTCCTTCGGGTCGCCCGTGAGCGGCACGGCGGAGTCCCACGCCGAGTAGCCCTTGACGTCGGCCACCCCGGCCGGTGCGACACCGAGGGTCTCGAGGTCCTCGACGACGTTCCACTCGGTCCCGACGACCTTCTCCGCGGCGCCGTCGAGGATCACCTTCGTGCCCGTGGCGTCGGTGACGGTGATCTTCGACGCCGAGGAGGTCGCGTCGGTCGCCGACTGGGTCGCGCCGCAGGCGGTCAGGCCGATCGCGACGGAGACGGCGACGGCGGTGGCGGTGAGGAGGCGCTTCATGAGCTGCTGTGGAGCCTTTCGGTGCGGGTGTGGTGTCGGCCGACGGCGCGGGTGCGCAGGCGTCCGGTGGAGGGGTCGTGGTCGACGTCGATCCGGATGCCGTACACGGCGGAGAGTCCGTCCGAGGTGAAGACCTCGGCCGGGGTGCCCTCCGCGACGACGACCCCGGCCTCGAGCAGGACGACGCGGTCGGCGACGGCTGCGGCCTGGTCGAGGTCGTGCAGGACCACGCCGACGGCGATGTGCCGCTCGTCGGCGAGGTCGCGGATCAGGTCGAGGAGCTCCACCTGGTAGCGGAGGTCGAGGTAGGTGGTCGGCTCGTCGAGCAGGAGCACGTCGGTCTCCTGTGCGAGGCAGCTCGCCAGCCAGACACGCTGCAGCTGTCCACCGGAGAGCTGGTCGACGTGCCGGTCGGTGAGGTCGCGCAGGCCGGTGACGTCGAGGGCGTGCTCGACGACCGCCGCCCCGTCGGGGTCGGACCCGCCGAAGCGCGAGCGGTACGGGTGACGGCCGAACGCGACGACGTCGCGGATGCGCAGGCCGCCGGGGGTCGGCCGGCCCTGGGTGAGGAGTGCGACGCGCTGCGCGAAGGCCTTCGGCGAGAGGGCGAGGCAGTCGACCGCCGCGTCCGCGTCAGCGGTCCCGTCGGCCGGCGGTGCCCCGTCGTGCAGCGTCACCGCGCCACTCCGCGCCGACTGCAGTCGCGCGATCGTCCGCAGCAGCGTGGACTTGCCCGACCCGTTCGGCCCGACGAGCGCGGTCACGCGGCCGGCGACGAGCTCCAGGGACGCGCCGTGCACGACAGCGTCACCCTGGTAGGCCACGGTGACGGCATCAGCTCGGAGATCGACCACGCAGTAAGGTTAGCCTAACCTTCGTACCGTTCCGCAAGCGCGGGCGTCAGGTGGGTGCCGGTCTCAGCCCGAGACGCCGCAGCTCCTCGCCATCGCCTCGAGCAGTTCGCGGGCCGACATCGCGGCGGCCAGCTCGATCTCGACGGGGTTGATCCCGAATGCCCGCTCGAGCTCGCGGCGGCGTGCCTGGTCGGCGACGGGGACCTCCGGCCGCTGCGGCAGCACGGCGATCGCGTGCGCGGCGGCGTCGAATGCGCCGTGCGGCCGGCCGAGCTGTTCCCACATGGTGCGGACGTCGTGCGCGACCTGGTCGGTGTCGCCGCCGAACTCGAAGCCGGCGGACGCCATGGTGGCCAGTCCCTGGGCGATGGGGTCGTTCGGGGTCATGGCGGCATGCTCACACAACCGGCCGGGAACCCGCCAGGACCGCGGCGGGGCACGCGGTGCTGTCCCCCTTCCGCACGACCCCCGGACCGGGGATGCTGCTCGGCCCCGGAACGCGGTTGACTTGCCCAGCCGCCCGTCCTGGGACGGCCATGCGGACAGGACGTCCGCGGATCGGACACGCGCCACGACGACGTCGGCTCGGCGTCCCGGATCGACGGAGGGCACGATGCTCGAAGACACCAGCGCGGACACCGCGGCAGCTGCCGCCGCGGCCGCGACCCTGCACCTGCGCATCACGATCGTGGGTGCCACCGTCGACCTGTTGCGGGACGTGCCCTTCCACGAGGCCCGCCCCGAGGACGTGGCCGACCGGCTCGCGATCAGCGTGTACGAGCTGCGCCAGCACTTCCCGTCGTGGGACGGCCTGGTGCTCGCCGCGCTCGACCGCTGGAACGGCACGCGGATGGACGACGTCACCCAGGACGTCGGCAACGGCACGACCGTCGAGCTCCTCCGTGCCATCGTCGCCTCGAACGCCGAGGACCCCGCGCTCATGCGCCTGCTCGTCGCGCTGCTCTCGGTCGCCGGCAACCCCGCGCACCCGATGTCGACGTACCTCCGATCCCGCTACCAGCTCTTCTTCCTGCAGATCAAGCGCGGGCTCGAGCACGACATCGCCGTCGGCCGCGCGCCGCACACGATGGACCCGCGCCGTGGAGCGGAACAGCTCATCGCGCTGTACGAGGGGCTGCAGCTGCAGGCCCTGCTGCGCGCGGACCTCGACCTGGTGCCGGCGTTCGACCGCTCCGTGGCCCGGCTGGAGCGCGGGTGGATGGAGCGCTACGAGCCCCAGGCCGCCCGGCGGCTGTCCACCTGGGCCGACGACGGCTGGGACATCTGACCCCGACGCCTCTGGCCGCGGCACGCGTCACTGGCCGGAGGACGCGCTGCTGGCAGCGTGACGAGGGTGCGCCGGGTACGACGGGACCTCCAACGGAAGGAGCCGTCATGGCAGCACCGAACCCGATCCAGGTCCAGAAGTTCCTGAGCGGTATCGACTACCCGGCGTCGAAGGACGACATCGTCACGACGGCCGAGAAGGAGGGTGCGGACGACAACGTCCTCGACGCCCTCAAGCAGATCCCGGACCAGGAGTACGACGGCCCGACCGCAGTGTCGAAGGCCGTCTCTGAGACCGACTGACGCCGAGCGTCACCCCACGGCCGGTCCCCCGCCGGTCCCGCCGCCCGCTGTCAGGGCGTGCGTGACCCTCGGGGGACCGTCCCGTTCCCGGGGTCGTACCCCGTGTCGCGCAGCACCCGGATCGCCGTGGTGTCGCTGTGCACCGACTGCACGTGGACCCGCCGCGACCGCCGGAGTGCCCGTCGTGCGCCCGGTGTCGCGAAGAGCGACCCGAGCACCAGACCGGCGCCGATGCCGAGTGCGACGGAGACGGCCGCGACGAAGTCCAGTGCGGCACTCGACGTGCCGGACATGAAGTTCAGCAGGGCGTTCGACACGGCCACACCGGGCAGGAGCGCCCCGCAGAACGCCGGCACCGAGATCGCGGAGACCGCCGTCCGCATCCGCACGGCGGCGTACGTCGACAGCACGCCGAGCAGCACCGCGGCCACGAAGGTCGCCCCGAGCAGCGGCAGCCCGAGCTGGCGGAGCCCCCACAGCGCCGCGGCCGCGGTCACCGAGAAGACGACGGCGACGGGGATCACCCGCGCGCTCGCCTGCTGCACGAAGCAGTTCGCCGCGGCCGACACGACGGTCAGCGACAGCGACGCCCAGAGCGGCAGGGTCTGCGTCACGATGCCCGACGGGTCCACCTCGAGGTGCAGCCACTTCGTCATCGCGATGCCCGCCGGCACCCCCACGACGATCGCGGCGATGACGAGCCCGATGTAGAACGCACGGGCGACGGCCATCGCCCGGAAGCCGGAGATCGCGTCCTGCGCCCACGTCACGAGCGACACGTGGGGCAGCAGGAGCACCACGAGGGCCGCGACCATCGTCGCAGCGCCCGTCGGCTGCAGGACCCCGGCACCGATCGCGAGCGTGCCGATCACCGACGCGACCGCGCCCTGCGCCCCGGACACGAAGAACTGCGGGTAGCCCCGGCCGGTCAGCCACCGTCCGGAGACGATGATGCCGAGCATCAGCACGAACGCCCCGACGCCGGCACGCCAGCCACCACCGGCCTGCATCGCGATCGACGTCCCGAGGATCGACAGCCCGACGTCAGCGATCCACGTCGGCCACCGGGAGGGCATCCGCAGCACGGCGACGAGCGCGCTCACGGCCGAGGTCATGTCCCGCTCGTCGTGGATGACGTCGTCGACGATCTGGTTCGCCCACGCCAGCCGGTTCAGGTCCGACCCGTCCGACCGCACGGTGCGCATCTTGACCAGCACGGGGCCGTCGGACGGCGCGTACTGGATCGTCACCGAGCTGCCGGTGAAGTCGAGCTCCAGCGGTGCGAGGTTCCACTTCGTCGCGACGGCGACCAGCGCGATCTCGACGCTCCTGGTGTCGGCTCCGGACGCCAGCATCACCTCGGCGACGTCGAGGCAGAAGTCGACGATCTGCACGGCCGTGTACTGCGCGGCCGCCTGACGGTCCGGTTCGACGTGCTCGTAGATCGAGCCACGCAGCCGGGCGCGGATGTCCCGCAGGTCGTGCTGCGCGACGCTCCTGGCACGGGGGCGGTGCGGAGGGCGCGGAGGGCGGCCCGTCCGGGGAGCAGGGTGGAGCGGGTCGGGCATCACGCCATTGTGCCTGGCCGACGGACGCGAGTCCGCACGTCCGCTGGACGCGCCGCGGAGTCCGGCTGTGTCAGCGTCGGCGGCGGACGCTGAGCCGCCCGGCCGCGAAGGCGGCGACGACCGCGCCGGACACAGCGACGGCCGCCCCGATCACGACCGGCCAGTTGGTCGTGCCGGCGACGAAGGCGTAGTCGGACAGCGGGGCATAGGCGAACCACCCGGTCGGGATCCGACGGTGCGTGACGGCCACGACGGTCCCGATGACCGCGGCGAGCAGACCGAGCCACAGCGCGACGTGCGTTCCGGTCTGCCGCGGTCCGCTCATGGCCACGAGCGTAGCCGCCGGGGGCGGCCACATGACGGACGGGAGGCCCGGTGCCAGCTGGCACCGAGCCTCCAGTCCGTGGATGGTGCGGACTACTGCTCGAGCGTCGCGTTCAGCGTGATCTCGACACCGGTGAGCGCCTTGCTGACGGGGCAGGTCGCCTTGGCGTCCTGCGCGGCCTTCTGGAAGGTGGCCTCGTCGACGCCGGAGATCTCGCCGTTGACGGTGAGGACGATGCCGGTGAGCTTGAAGCCGCCGGCGCTGTCCGGGCCGAGCGAGACGTCGGCCTTGACGTCGAGGGCCTCGACGGTGCCGCCGACCTCGCCGAGGATGGCCGAGAACTGCATCGCGTAGCAGGCGGAGTGCGCTGCGGCGATGAGCTCCTCGGGGCTGGTGGTGCCGTCGGCGTCCTCGGCGGCGCGCTTCGGGAAGGAGACGTCGTAGGTGCCGACCTTGGAGCTGGAGAGTTCGACCTGGCCGGAGCCGTCGTTCAGTCCGCCGTTCCAGGCGGTGCGAGCGGTGCGCGTGGGCATGCCGATCCTTTCGTCGTGGGGGAGGGACCGAGCGGACCCGCCAGAGCCGAGTCAAGCGGAGAACGCTCGTTCTCGCAACCCCTTCCCGGGGAAGACGCAGACTCGGGCACGCGCCCTCGGCGGCCGGTCCACGGCCGTGGTGGCGATATCCAACAGGTGTAGCGTGGGATCATGCGTGCCGTCGTGTTCGAGCAGTACCAGACCTTCCCGTCCCTCACGGACGTCCCGAAGCCCACGCCCGGCCCGGGGGAGGTGCTCCTCAAGGTCGCCGGGGCCGGCGCCTGCCACTCCGACGTCGCCGTGTACCGCGAGTTCCAGGAGGGGCAGCCCGGCGCACAGGTCCCCGCGTTCACCCTCGGGCACGAGAACTCCGGCTGGGTCGAGTCCCTCGGCGAGGGCGTGACCGGGTTCGACGTCGGCGACGCCTACCTGGTCTACGGCCCGGTCGGCTGCGGGCACTGCCGGTACTGCTCGAAGGGGCAGGACACCTACTGCGAGAACGCCGCGACGAACCCGTACATGGGCATCGGCCTCGGCCGGGACGGCGGCATGGCGGAGTACGTGACCGTGCCGGCGCGCAACCTCGTGCCGCTCGGTGACGCCGACCCGATCGCCGCTGCACCCCTGAGCGACGCGGCCCTGACGCCGTACCACGCGATCAAGAACTCGCTGCCGAACCTGGCGGGCGGCGGGAAGTACGCGCTCGTCGTCGGACTCGGCGGCCTCGGGCAGATCGCCGTCCAGATCCTCACGGCGCTGACAGGCGCGACCGTCATCGCGACGGACATGAAGGAGGACGCCATGGCCCGCGCAGCGGAGCGCGGCGCGGTCACCGTTCCCGGCGGCCCGGACCAGGCGGCCCGGATCCGCGAGATCACCGGCGGGAAGGGCGTCGACGCGGCGTTCGACTTCGTCGGTGCGACCCCGACCGTCAAGCTCGCCCAGGCGTCCATGGCCGTCGGTGGTCGGTTCACCGTCGTCGGGATCGCCGGCGGCACCACCGAGTGGAACTTCTTCTCGACGCCGTACGAGTCGACCATCACGAACACGTACTGGGGCACGATCGAGGACCTGCACGACGTCGTCGCGATGTACCGCGCGGGGCAGATCGCGCCGGACGTCGAGCGGTACTCCCTCGACGACGCGCTCGAGGCCTACCGGAAGCTCGAGGCCGGGGAGCTGTCCGGCCGAGCGGTGGTCGTGCCCACGCTCTGAGCCGTCGCGCTCGTCCCGTCGGCGCGCACGACAGCACGTGTCGTGCACGAGGGACAGCCCCCGCCCTGGGGGCTGTACCTCTCGCCGTGCCCTTGCGACCATCGTTCGGCGGCTCTCAGGGCGGGTCGCGCTCGACTCGCACCCGGTGGGTCGTCGACAGGGGAGACATGCGCAGCAGCACCACCACGACCAGGACCGGCGCCAGGACCAGGCTCGCGGCGATCACGGTGGCCACGGCCGTCGTGATGGCGGGCATCGTCGGGATCGCCGCTCCGGCCAGTGCCACGACGTACAAGAGCACCGTGAAGGCCGGCACCACCATCCAGGTGAACGACGCCGTCACCTCGGCGAACGGCCAGTTCCGGCTCGTGATGCAGGGCGACGGCAACCTCGTCGAGTACGGGATCGGCAACGTCGTCCTGTGGGCATCGAACACCGCGACCTCGCCCGGCGCCGTCGCCACGGTCGGCAAGGACGGCGCGCTCGTCCTGCACCGCGGCAACACGATCATCAAGCAGTGGGGCAAGGCCGGCGCCGCGAAGGACTTCGGCGTCCGGGCCGACGGTGAGCTCCGGATGCGCACGACGTCCAACGGCCTGCTCTGGCGCGTCACCACGTTCCAGGACCGGATCTCCTCCGGCGCGGCGATCGCCCCCGGCACGGTGCTCCGGTCGAACGCTGCTGCCGCACGCTCCTTCACGATGCAGACCGACGGCAACCTGGTGCAGTACGTCAGCGGCAAGGCCACCTGGTCGTCGCAGACGTTCGGCAACCCGGGCGCCTACGCGGCGCTGCAGCCCGACGGCAACTTCGTCGTCTACTCCGCGGACGGCCGCCGAGCCCTCTGGGCCTCGAACACCAGCGGCAAGGGCCGTGCGCAGCTCCTCGTGCAGCTCGACTCGAACGTCGTGCTCTACGGCAGCGCCGACACCCGTGTCTGGTCGACCCGTGCCGTCACCGGCCTGCGCTGGCCCGTGAAGAGCACGCGGATCACCGGCCGCTACGGCGACGACCGTGGTCCGGGACACACCCCGCGCTACCACCAGGGCACCGATGCCGGCGTCGGCACGGGCACGCCGGTCTACTCGTCCGGTCGCGGTACCGTCACCACCGTCGTCCGGGACAACGCCAGCTACGGCAACTACGTCGTCGTGACCTACGGGCTCACCACCGTGCTCACCGCCCACCTCAGCGAGATCGAGGTGACGAAGGGGCAGATGGTCTCCGTCGGCAAGGAGATCGCCAAGTCGGGCAACACGGGGCAGTCGACCGGGCCGCACGTGCACGTCGAGACCCGGGTCAACGGTGCGCTGCAGGACCCGCTGACGGTGCTGCACTTCCGCTGACGCACCGGTCGCGCTGACCCGTCGCCAGGTGTCGGGTCAGCGTCCGGTCGCGTGGCCCTGGGCTCCTCGTGAGTTGGCGGCGGCGCCCAGCAGGCCGGTGGCCGGGTCACGCGTGACGCACGACAGCCGGCCGAGCGACCAGTCGCCGGCGCGGGTGACGACGTGGCCGAGGGCTTCGAGCCCGGCGATGACGTCGTCGCCGAGACGGTCCTCGACGACCAGGCCGCCCGGCGTCCAGGTGCGTGGCCAGAACGACCCCGGGAACGACGTCGTGTGCAGCGCCGGGGCGTCGATCGCCTGCTGCGGGGAGTACCCGCCGACGATGGTGCGGAGCAGGAACAGCAGCTGCCACTGGTCCTGCTGGTCCCCGCCGGGCGAGCCCATCGCCATCACCGGTGTGCCGTCGCGGAGCACCAGGGTCGGCGTGAGCGTCGTCCGCGGTCGGGCACCGGGCCGCAGCGTCGTCGCGGTGCCCTCCTCGAGCCAGGTCATCTGCAGGCGGGTGCCGAGGCAGAACCCGAGCTCCGGGATCGTCGGCGACGACTGCAGCCACCCGCCGGACGGTGTCGCGCTGACGATGTTGCCCCAGCGGTCGACGACGTCGATGTGGCTGGTGTCACCGCGCGTCTCGCCGGTCTCCATCACGATCGGTTCGCCCCGGTCCTCGTGGACAGGGTCGTCCTCCACGGGGACCGCGACCGCGTCGCCGCGGGCACCGGGCACGGTGGGCTCGCCGACGCCGGCCACCGGCTCGCCACTGGGCGTGTAGGTCTCACGGAGCGGCGGGAGCGCGCCGGCCGGCGTCGTCACCGACCCCGGGCGGAGCTCGTGCGATGCGCGCTCACCGATCAGGGACCGGCGGCGGTCCGAGTAGGCGTCGGAGAGCAGCTCGTCCATCGGGACGTCGCCATCGCCGTAGTGGACCTCGCGGTCAGCGAGCGCGAGCTTCTGGGCCTCGACGACGGTGTGCGCACCGGCGACGGTCGACGGGTCGAGCAGGGCGTCGTCGAGCGGGTCGAGCAGCCGCAGCGTCTGCAGCAGGGCCGGCCCCTGCCCCCACGGCCCGGTCTTCGCGATCGTGCAGCCGCGGAACTCGGCCGTCGTCGCTGGTTCGTACGAGGCCCGGAACGCGGCGAGGTCGTCGGCGCGGATGACCCCGGCGTGGTCGGTGCCCGAGGCGTGGCGGTGCGGGGTCCGGACGAAGCGGTCGACCGCCTCGGCGACGAAGCCGTTCGCCCAGGCGTCGCGAGCCGCGTCGATGCGGGCGACGCGACCGTCGCTGTCTGCGGCATCCAGAGCTGCGCCGGCGTCGACCAGTCGGTCGAGCACGACAGCCCAGGTCTCGTTGCGGATGATGTCCCCGGGTGCCGGTGCCGAGCCTCCTGGCATCCAGCGGTCCGCGGAGGACGGCCAGTGGTCGCGGAACAGGCTCTGGACGGTCGCGATCGTGGCGGCCACGCGCGGCGCGACCGGGTGGCCGTCGCGGGCGTAGCCGACGGCGGGCGCGAGGACGTCGGCGAGCTCCCACGTGCCGTGGTCGCGGAGCAGCAGGAGCCAGGCGTCGACCGCGCCGGGGACGGCAGCGGCGAGGGCGCCGGCACCCGGGACCAGGTCGAGGCCCTCAGCGCGGAAGTGCTCGGGCGTGGCGCGGGCGGGGGCCGGACCCTGGCCCATCAGCACGGTCGGCGTGGGGTCGTCAGCGGTGGCGAAGATCGCCGTCATGTCGCCGCCGGGGCCGTTCAGGTGCGGTTCGACGACGTGCAGGACGAAGGCGCCGGCAACGGCCGCGTCGAAGGCGTTGCCGCCGCGCTCGAGGACGGACTGCGCGGTGGCGGTCGCGATCCAGTGCGTCGAGGCGGCCATGCCGAACGTGCCCAGCAGGTCCGGCCGGGTCGTGTCGGCGCTCGGTGCGACGAACGCGGGGTTGTGGCTCATGACGCTGCTTCCTGGTGCTCGGGGGCGGGGCTCCTTGCATACAACCACGGCCGGTCGTCGCACCCGCGTGCACGGCATCGCACTGTGGACGGTCGGCGCTCTCCACAGCTCGGCAGTCGGTCGGCTCATCGGCTTGCCGGGGTCCGAGCATGGCGGGATGCCCTGCCTCCCGCCGTCACGGCCGCGTCCGACCGCGGTCGTGTACGTCGACGGGTTCAACCTGTTCCGTCGGGCGTTGCAGGGCCGTGACGACCGCAAGTGGCTCGACCTCGAACAGCTCTGCCGACGACTGCTCCCGACGTTCGACGTGCGGCAGATCCGGTACTTCACGGCGCGGGTGCGCCACGTCGAGGGGAAGGACCCGCGAGCCCCGCAGAACCAGGAGGCCTACCTCCGGGCACTCGGCACCTTGCAGACGGTGTCGTTGCACTTCGGCACGTTCCGCGCGGACAAGCGCTGGATGGCCGTGTCACCGCTCGAGTTCGACGAGGCGGGCGAGCCTCGACGAGTCCGCGTGCGCAAGATCGAGGAGAAGGGGACGGACGTGAGCCTCGCGGCGCACATGGTCTGTGATGCCATGGACGGCATCGCCGACGTGTACTTCCTGCTGTCGAATGACTCGGACTTCGTGGACGCGCTGCGGCTGGTCCGGGAGCGGGCTGGTGCGGAGATCGGGTTGATCGTCCCGACGAGCGCTCCGGCGGCTCGGAGCCTGCTCGACCTCCGACCGGAGCACGTCCGTCACCTCCGACCTGGAGTGGTCGTCGCCAGCCAGTTCCCGCGGCGTCTGGCTGACGGCGCCGGTGGGTTCTCGTGCCCGGCGAAGTGGAGACGTACAGAAGCCCCTCTCCGAGGAGAGGGGCTTCGCGCCGGTTAGCCACCAGGGCACCCCGGGGGGTGGTTCGACAGTAGCGCATCAAGCGGAACCGGTCAACTGACATGTCACCGCGCAGCCATTGCCTCGCGAAATCTCGGGAAAGTACAGGGGCCCTTCCTCGAGAGGAAGGGCCCCGCACCGGTTAGCCACTACGGGGCACCCCGGGTTCCGACGTCGAGCCTCCTGAGCGATCACGACGTGAGCAACTGATACGTCACCGGTCGTCTCCGTTGTTGTCCCGCGGATTGGGGACAGGCGTGGTCTCATCTCGTGATTGTCTGTCAACTACGGTCGCAGTGATCAGGGGAGAAGAACCGTGGACTTCGAGGAACGACTGGCAGCACTCGCTGTCAAGGTGCAGAACCAGCGCGAGGCGATCCAGACCGAAGAGGCGACGAAGAACGCGTTCGTCATGCCCTTCATCTCGACGATCCTGGGCTACGACGTCTTCAACCCGCTCGAAGTCGTACCCGAGTTCACCGCCGACGTCGGGGTGAAGCGCGGCGAGAAGGTCGACTACGCCATCATGCGCGACGGTGAAGTGCAGATCCTCATCGAGTGCAAGAAGTCGACGGAGCCGCTCAAGATCGAGCACGCGTCGCAGCTGTTCCGGTACTTCTCCGTCACGAACGCGCGGATCGCGGTCCTGACCAACGGAGAGGTCTACAACTTCTACACGGACCTCGACGCCCCGAACAAGATGGACGACCGCCCGTTCCTCGTACTGGACCTGAGCGACATCGACGAGACGCTGCTGCCGGAGCTCCGGAAGCTGACGAAGGACGTCTTCGACCTCGACTCCATCATCAGCGCCGCTGAGGAACTGAAGTACGTCGGCGCCATCAAGCGGGAGATCGCGACGCAGTTCCGCGAGCCCGACGAGGCGTTCGTCAAGCTCTTCACCGCTCGCGTCTACGAGGGGCGCTTCACGCAGGAAGTGAAGACGCAGTTCACGACCCTGGTGGCCAAGGCGTCCAAGCAGTACCTCAACGAACAGGTCAACGACCGCTTGAAGACCGCGCTGGGTGCTTCCTACTCCGCTCCGATCCAGACCGCTCCCATCGCTGAGCCGATCACGAGTGAAGCCGCGGCCGAGGACGACCTTGCCCGTGACACCGAGATCGAGACCACGCTCGAGGAGCTCGAGGGCTACCAGATCGTGAAGGCGATCGCCTGCAGCGAGGTGAAGCCCGAGCGCATCGCCCACCGCGACCAGAAGTCGTACTTCGCCGTCCTGCTCGACGACAACAACCGCAAGCCCATCGCGCGCCTGTGGTTCAACGGCAAGAAGCAGAAGTACCTCGGGCTCTTCGACGACGACAAGGTCGAGACAAAGCACGCGATCGAGTCCCTGGACGGCATCTACGAGCACGCGGAGGCAATCCGCGGCGCCGTCGCCCGCTACGTCGCCTGAGGTGAAGACGGCGTCTCGGCGCCGACCGTAAGCTCGACACGATGACCTCCCGCCCCACCGCCGAGGACGTCCTGGTCGCCTTCGCGCGCACCGAGGGGGACGTCGCCGCTGCGCGCCGCGTGGCCCGACGCTTCGCGGACCTCGACGAGGGCGAACGCTCGGCGCTGCTGTGGAGCGAAGACCCTGGCGGGCGGCTGCTCGCGGTGGTGCTGCTCGTGCAGGCGATGCGGGAGCGGCCGGACCCGGAGCTGACGGACGAGTACCTCGCGGCGGCACGGGCGGAACGGCTGGACAACGCTGACCTGGTCGACATCGCCGCCGAGGAGCTCGTCGGTGCGCCGATGGTCGGCGGCTCGACGGGGCCGCTGTTCGCGCTCGTGAAGTCCGACGTGGCCTGGGTGCGACGGATCGCGGTCGTGGCGACCCTGGCGTTCGTCAAGCAGGGCGATGCCGAGGTGCCGCTCGCGATCGCCGGGCGGGTGGTCCGCGAACGCGGCGACACCGTGCAGAGCGCCCTCGGCTGGGTGCTCCGCGAGGTCGGCAAGCGGGCGTCGGAGCCGGCGCTCGTGGCGTTCCTCGAGCAGCAGGGTCGCTTCCTGACCCGAGGCGCTCTGGACACGGCGACCGAACACCTGCCGCCGGCCGTCCGTGACCGGCTGCGCGAGGGCCGCGCGAGCTGAGCGCCGTTCCGGCGCCTGCTGGCCCTCGGCGACGAACCTGCTACGCCGCCTGACCCTCGGCGAGGATCGTCGTCAGCGTTGTGATCACGCCGTCGCGGACCTCGATGACGTCGATGCCGCGTGCGACCGGGTCGCCGACGGGACCGAACCCCCAGGACAGCGCGCCGTGGGTGGCGGAGACGTAGCGGCGGCCCTCCTCCGCGAACTGGAACGCGCCGGGCGTCGGGTCGAGGAGCCCTGCGGCCTTGGCCTCGAGCGCGTCCCAGCCGGTGACGGAGCCCTCCGGGTCGGTGAAGACGACGTCGGGCGCGTAGGTGCGCTCGATCGCGGCTCGACGGGCGGTGGCGTCCCGGTTGCCGAAGACGTCGTGCAGGTTCGCGGTGAGGAGCTCATCGGGGGTCGACATGCTCGGAGCCTAGGCGCAGCCGGTGTCGACGAGGAGGATGACGTCATGCAGCACACCGACGTGCCAGACGTACCCGACGTACCCGACGTGCCCGACCGGCCGCTGATCGACGCCGCCCTCGTCGAGCGCCTCGTCGCGGAGCAGTTCCCCGCGTGGTCGGGGCTGCCTGTCCGCGAGGTCGACGTGCAGGGCTGGGACAACCGCACGTACCGGCTCGGCGACGACCTGAGCGTCCGGCTGCCGAGCGCCGCCGCCTACGTCCCCGCGGTCGAGAAGGAGCAGCGGGTCCTGCCGTACCTCGCGCCGCTGCTCGACGTCGCGGTGCCGGAACCGGTCGCGCTCGGTCGTCCGGGCAGCGGCTACCCGTTCCCGTGGTCCGTCCGGCGGTGGCTCGCCGGGACCGTCGCCACGAGCGCCGACGTCGACCGGTCCGAGCTCGCGGCGGAGGTCGGAGGCGCACTCCGGCAGCTCCGGTCGGTCCCGCCGGGGGACGGCCCCGCACCGGGCCCGCACTCGTTCGACCGCGGTGCCCACCCCTCCGTGTACGGGCACGAGGTCGAGCGCACCCTCACGGTCCTCGGCGACACGGTCGACCAGCAGGCGTGCCGTCGGGTCTGGGAGGCGGCGTGCGCGTCGAGCTGGCCGGGCCCGGGCGTCTGGTTCCACGGCGACGTCGCGGCGACGAACCTGCTGGTCGACGATGGCGGGCGGCTCTCGGCACTCCTCGACTTCGGCACGTGCGGTGTCGGCGACCCGGCGTGCGACCTGGTGCTGGCGTGGACGTTCCTCGACCACACGGGCCGCCGGGTGTTCCGCGACGCCGTCCGGCTCGACGCCGACACGTGGGCGCGCGGCCGCGGGTGGTCCCTGTGGAAGGCGCTCATCATGCTGGCCGGCAGCGCCGGCCCCGGGGACGCCGCGACATGGAAGGCGGTCCTGGCCGCCACGCTCGCCGACCCGGTGGTCTGACTGGAGGCTCGTGGCGGCGCCGCCACGAGCCTCCAGTCTGCTCTGGGGCTGGGAGGGCACCACGGGTCGGGCGGGTACCCAGGAGGGGGACGTGAGCCGACCCACCCGGCCGGCTCGACCCCGCGACGAGAGGAGCGCTCATGCGCGCACTGACCTGGCAGGGCACCGAGAAGGTGTCCGTCGAGACCGTTCCCGACCCCACCATCCAGGAGCCGACCGACGCCATCGTGCGGATCACCTCCACGGCGATCTGCGGCTCCGACCTGCACCTGTACCGCGTGCTCGGCCCGTACATCGACAAGGGCGACGTCCTCGGCCACGAGCCGATGGGCATCGTCGAGGAGGTCGGCTCCGCCGTCACGAACCTCAAGGTCGGCGACCGCGTCGTCGTCCCCTTCAACATCTCCTGCGGGCACTGCTACATGTGCAAGCGCGGGCTGCAGTCGCAGTGCGAGACCACCCAGGTCACGGAGTACGGCAGCGGTGCCGCGCTCTTCGGGTACACGAAGATGTACGGCCAGGTCCCCGGTGGCCAGGCCGAGTACCTCCGCGTGCCGCACGCCGACTACGGCCCCATCGTGATCCCGGACGACGGCACCCCCGACGACCGCTGGCTCTTCATGAGCGACATCCTGCCGACCGCCTGGCAGGCCGTGCAGTACGCCGACGTGCCCGAGGGCGGCACGCTCGCGGTGCTCGGCCTCGGCCCGGTCGGGCAGTTCGCCGCCCGCATCGGCAAGCACCTGGGCTACCGCGTGCTCGCCGTCGAGCCGGAGCAGGTCCGTCGTGACCTCGCGGCGAAGTACGGCATCGAGACGTTCGACATGTCGAAGGACCTGGTCTCCGAGCTCGTCGACCTGACCGAGGGCCGCGGCCCGGACGCCGTCGTGGACGGGGTCGGCATGGAGGCGCACGGCAACCCCGTCGCCGGGTTCGCCCAGCGCGCCGCCGGCCTGCTGCCCGACAAGCTCGCACAAAAGGCCATCGAGACCGCCGGAGTCGACCGGCTCGATGCCGTGCACACTGCGATCGACCTGGTCCGTCGCGGCGGCACCGTCTCGCTGAGCGGCGTCTACGGCGGCATGGCCGACCCGATGCCGATGATGACGCTGTTCGACAAGCAGATCACCATCCGCGAGGGCCAGTGCAACGTGAAGCGCTGGATCGACGACATCATGCCGCTCGTCTCCGACCCGTCGGACCCGCTCGGCACGCTCGACCTGACGTCGCACCGGGTGTCCCTCGAGGACGCGCCGCACATGTACGAGGTCTTCCAGAAGAAGCAGGACAACTGCGTGAAGGTCGTCCTCGACCCCGCCATGGCCGCGGCGTGACCCGCGTCGTCGTCGTCGGCGCGACGGGCAACGTCGGGACCGCCGTGCTCCGTCGCCTGTCGGCGGAGTCGGACGTCCAGGTCGTCGGGGTCGCCCGACGCCTGCCCGACCTGCACACCGCGCCGTACGGCGACGCCGTCTGGCACGCCGTCGACGTCGGGGCTCCGGACGCGGTCGACCAGCTGGTCGCCGTGTTCCGGGGCGCGGACGCCGTGGTGAACCTGGCGTGGGCCCTGCAGCCGACCCACGACATCCCCACGCAGTACCGGACGAACGTCGTGGGCACGGCGAACGTGCTCGAGGCGGTCGCTCGCGCCGAGGTGCCGCAGGTCGTCGTCGCCTCGTCGGTCGGTGCCTACCGCGGCGTCGACGTCGAGGGCAAGCGCCACCGCGTCGACGAGTCCTTCCCGACCGACGGCATCCCGACCGCCACGTACGCCATCCACAAGGCGGAGAACGAGCGGGCGATGGACGCGTTCGCGGCCGCGCACCCCGAGGTCGTCCTCACCCGTCTGCGCCCCGGGCTGATCTTCCAGCGAGCAGCCGCCGCCGAGATCCGCGGCCTGTTCCTCGGCCACCTGGTCCCGATGCGGGCCGTCCGGTGGATCCAGTGGGCCGTGCTGCCCCTGCCGTACCCGTTCGTGTTCCAGGCCGTGCATGCGGACGACGTCGCCGACGCCTACTGGCGCACGATCGACCGTCGAGCGGGCGGCGCGTTCAACATCGCCGCCGAGCCGGTGCTCACGCCGCCCCGCATTGCGCGGGTCCTGCGGATGCGCGGTGCCGTCCGCATCCCGCTCGGCCTGCTCCGCGGGATCGTCACCCTGACCTGGCGCCTGCGGCTCCAGCCGACGGATGCCGGCTGGATCGACATCGCGGCGTCGGTGCCGGTCATGTCGACTGAGCGTGCGCGCACGGAACTCGGGTGGGAGGCTCGCCACACCGCCACGGATGCCCTCCGTGACCTGGTGGCCGGGTTCGCGACCGAGACGAACGTCCCCGGGTCGGGTCCCCTCAGCGGGTAGCCGGGTAGCGGGCGCGCCGGGGTAGCCGGGTGGTGCCCGCCGCCGCGGGTGTCGTCGGTCGTGGGCGGCAGACTGGGCGTATGGCCCGATCCTCCGCGAAGTCCTCCGGCACCGACGCTCCGCGCATCACGCTGACCGCCCCCTCCGACCTCACCGACTGGGCGCCCGCCCCGGGCGACGTGCTCACCGGCGACCGCATCGACGGCCGGCGTATCGCGTCGCTCGACCTGGCGGGGGAGCGGCTGCCGGACCTGGAGCTCGAGGAGTGCGTCGTCGACGTCCTGCACGCCGACGACGCCGACCTGCGCGGGCTCCGCGTGCGCGACACCGTCATCGAGGCCCTCGACGCCCCGGTGCTCCGGGCGTCGAGCAGCTCCTGGCGCGAGGTCCGCGTCGCCGGCGGCCGGATCGGGTCTGCCGAGCTCTACGACTCGGGGCTGAACGGCGTCGAGTTCGTCGGCATGAAGCTCGGGTTCGTGAACCTCCGCGGCGCCACGGTCACCGACGTCGTGTTCCGCGACTGCGTCATCGACGAGCTCGACATCGCCGACGCCCGACTGCTGCGCGTGTCCTTCGAGGGCACCCGCATCCGCGCTGCCGAGGGCTCGAACACCCGCGTCGAACACGTGGACCTGCGCGGCGCCGACCTCGACCGGGTCGAGCGGCTCGAGGGCTTCCGCGGTGCGACGATCGGCGCCGACCAGCTGTACGTGCTCGCGCCGCTGCTGGCCGCGCAGGCGGGGTACCGCGTGGCCTGAGCTCGCACCGTGCGAGCTGCTCCGGCCCGTGCGCCAGCTCCCGGCGCCGCACGGTGCGAGCCGCTCCGGCCCGTGCGAGGTTGCACACCCCGTGCGGCCCGACAAGCCCGCACGGGGTGGCCAACCTCGCACCGGGGCCAGCCGCACCGCGCCGCACCGGGGCCAGCCGCACCACGGCCGGCCGCACCGCGCCGCACCACGGCGGGACTACCGCGCGGCGTCGACCAGCGCCAGCGCCGCAGCCAGGTCCGCCTGCACGAGGTCCCCGTGCACGGCAGCACCCGCCATCGTGCCGGCTGCCGCGGACGCGATGACGGTGGCCATCGGCGACGCGACGTTGCCGGCGGCCCACACCCCGGGGACGTCGGTCGCCCCCGTCGGCCCGACCGTGACGGCGCTGGCGATGCGGTGGTCGCCCATGAACTGGTCGACGGCGACGAGCCCAAGGCCCTCGAGCCCGTCGACCCGCGCCTCTGCCGTGCTCGCCGTCGCCAGGGCGTCGAGCTCCACCACGGAGCCGTCGTCGAGCTCGACGCCCGACAACCGACCATCGGCTTCGAGCACCCGGGCCACGCGAGCATCGACCACCCTGATCCCACGGGCCGCGAAACCCGCTCGGGCGGTGTCGTCAGCGAAGGCGGGGTCGACGACGAACGCCGTGACGTCGTCGCTCAGTGCCCGGAACATCAGCGCGTGGTGGGCGCCGAACGGGGTCCCGACGAGCACGCCGATCCGCCGGTCGCGGATCTCCCACCCGTGGCAGAACGGGCAGTGCACCACGCCTCGGCCCCACTGCTCCGCGAGCCCGGGCACGTCCGGCAGGACGTCCACGGCGCCGGAGGCGACGACCATGCGCCGGGCCGACACCTGCTCGCCCGAGTCGAGGGTGGCGGTGAAGCCGACCGGGTCGCCGTCCGCGACAGGTCCGGCGGTCGCGGCCACGAGCCTCCCGGCCGTGACGGTGACGCCGTACCGGGCGACCTCGTCGCGACCGGTGTGGAGCAGGTCGGAGGGTGCCGTGCCCTCCTGCCCGAGGTAGTTGTGGACGCCCTCGGCGCGCGCGTTCCGGGGCGCGCCCGCGTCGACGACCAGGACGGACCGGCGGGACCGGCCGAGGATGAGTGCTGCGGCGAGGCCGGCGGCTCCGCCGCCGATGACGATGACGTCGTGGGTGCTTGGCATGCGCCCATGGTGCGGCCCGCGTCGCCGCACTGGCAAGGTTCGTTGCTGCTCTGGCAACATGGTCGCCATGGGACACGACCAGGAGGCTCGGAGCACGCCCCGGACGACGGCGCAGGTCGTCGACGGGGTCGGCCCGCGCCTGCGCACGCTGCGGCAGCGACAGGACGTCACGCTCGCGGCGCTGGCGGAGCGGACGGGCATCTCGGTCAGCACGCTCTCGCGGCTGGAGTCCGGGCAGCGGAAGCCGACGCTGGAGCTCCTGCTGCCGCTCGCGCAGGCGTACCAGGTGCCCCTCGACGACCTCGTCGGAGCGCCGCAGACCGGGGACCCGCGGGTGCACCTGAAGCCCGAGCAGCACGGCGACCGGGTGGTGGTGCCGCTGACCCGGCGGACCGGGGGCGTGCGCTCGTTCAAGCAGCTGTTCCCACCGAACTCGCCGGGCGGGGAGCCCTCGCTCCGGACGCACGAGGGCTACGAGTGGCTCTACGTGCTGTCCGGGCGGCTGCGACTGCTGCTCGGGGAGCACGACCTCGACCTCGGGCCGGGCGAGGTCGCCGAGTTCGACACGCACACCCCGCACTGGATCGGCAACGTCACGGACCAGGTCACCGAGGTGCTGTGCCTGTACGGGCCGCAGGGCGAGCGCGCCCACGTGCGGTCCCGTCCCGCGTCCTGAGCACGGGCCGATGGGCCGACGCCGGCTTCGCACGGTGCGTGCTGTCCCGGCCGGTGCGAGGTCGCGCACACCGTGCGGGCGCGTGGCCCGGCACGGGGTGGTCAACCTCGCACGAGAACGGGCCGGTCATCCGCTCGACGCGGTTCCGTGGCGTTCCTGTGCCCGTGAGCAGCACCCGGCGACCACCTTGTGACGCACGCCGCTGGTGCAGTGCCCGCGGCGGACGACCGGAAGGCTCATCATGACCACGAACCCACCCGGGAACGACTCCGGGACCCCGATCCACGACCGCACGGCTGCTGCCGACGGGCACGAGATCCACCCCGGTGTGACCGTGCCCGCCTGGGCGGACACCACCCCGCTCGAGGACGGCCGCGACGCCGACCTCCTCGGACTGGGCGACGACTCGCCCTCCGCGGCGGTCCCCGCGAGCGAGCAGCTCCCCGCGACCCCGTCGGCCGCCGGTCTCGGCGGCGCTGGTGCCCCCGGTGCCGGCTCGTCCTCCGGTGGCTCCGACGCGAAGGCCGACGCGAAGGCCAAGGCCGACGCGGCCAAGGGCGCAGCGCAGGACGTCGCCGGTGACGCCAAGGAGAAGGCCGCGAACGTCGCCGGCACCGCCAAGGAGCAGGCCGCCAACGTGGCCTCCGAGGCGACCGACCACGCCAAGCAGCTCTACGGCCAGGCGTCCGAGAACCTCAAGCAGCAGGCCGGCGAGCAGCAGCAGCGTGCCGCCAGCGGGCTGAAGAGCCTCGGCGAGCAGCTCGGCCGCATGGCGGAGAACGACGAGGAGCAGGGTGTCGCCTCGCGCGTCGTCCGCGACCTGTCGGGCCGGGCGACCTCGGCCGCCGGGTTCCTCGAGAACCGCGACCCGGGCTCCCTCCTCGACGAGGTCAAGTCCTTCGCCGCCAAGCGTCCCGGTGCGTTCATCGCGCTGGCCGCCGGCGCGGGCATCCTCGCCGGGCGCCTGACCAAGGCGATCACGACCGAGGTCAAGCACGAGAAGGAAGCCGACGCCACGGGCACCGGCACGACGGGCACCGGCACGACCCACACGCCTGGCACCACCGGCACCGGCACCACCGGGACGGGGACCGGCGTATGAGTTCCTCCGTCCCCGGCGCCCCCGGGCTCGGCGAACCGACGCCCGAGGAGCGCGCCGCGACCACACCGCTCGGCGAGCTCCTCACCGACGTCTCCCGCGACATCTCCAGCCTCTTCCGGCAAGAGGTGGCGCTGGCCAAGGCCGAGCTCACCGAGTCCGCGAAGAAGGCGGGCAAGGGTGCCGGCATGTTCGGCGGCGCCGGCCTGACCGCGCTGTTCGCCCTGTTGTTCCTGTCGATCGCCGCCTGGTGGGGTCTCGGCTACCTCATCGGGAACGCGTGGTCGGCAGTCGTGATCGCGGTCGTCTACGCGATCGTCGCTGGCATCCTCGCGCTGCAGGGACGCAAGCAGATGAAGCAGATCAAGGGCGCTCCCCAGACCGTGGAGACGGCCAAGGAGATCCCCGACGCACTGAAGCCCAACTCCGGGAGGAACGCATGAGCACGCCAGACGAGATCCGCGCAGAGATCGAGCAGACACGGGGGACCCTCGGGTCCGACGTGGACGCCCTCGCCGACAAGGTGAGCCCGTCATCGATCGCACACCGTCAGACCGAGAAGGTCAAGAGCCGCTTCCAGGGCGTCCGCGACTCCGTCATGGGCGCAGCCGACTCGGCTCGCTCCAGCGCCTCGGGCTCCGCCTCCGGTGCGACCGACCAGGCCAAGGACGCCGCCCAGCGCGGTGTCGAGAAGGCCAAGGGCAACCCGCTCGCCGTGGGGCTCATCGCCTTCGGTGCCGGGTGGCTCGCGTCGTCGCTCATCCCGACCTCGGCGAAGGAGGAGGAGCTGGCCGGTGAACTCAAGGACCGCGCAGCGCCCCTCGTCGACCAGGTCAAGGAGACCGCGAAGGACGTCGGCTCGCAGCTCGGCGGCTCCGCCAAGGAGCACGCGCAGGACCTGAAGGGCACCGCGCAGGACGCGGCCCAGACGGTGAAGGACGAGGCGCAGGGCGCCGCGTCCGACGTCAAGGACAACGCGCAGTCGTCCGCACAGGACGTGCGCGGGGCCTGAGACCCAGCCGCAGATCGACGGGAGGCACGGTGCCAGCTGGCACCGTGCCTCCCGTCCGTCGTGTGGTCGAGCGTCGCGTCATGCGGCTCACTGGGTTGTCGGTGACGTCGCCGGGAGTTCGCTGGAGGGATGACCGATGCTCCCTCGACCGCAGTCCTGTTCGACATCGACGGCACGCTCGTCGACTCCAACTACGCGCACGTCGATGCCTGGTGGCGTGCCTTCCGGGTGACCGGGCAGTCGGTCGACGCCTGGCGCATCCACCGGCTGATCGGGATGGACGCCTCCCGCCTGCTCGACGAGCTCGTGCCGGACATGTCCGACGAGGACCGCGACACCGCGAAGCAGTACCAGGCCGCCTACTTCGCCGAGCACATGCCGCGCCTGCGGCTGCTGCCGGGTGCGCGTGAGCTGCTCGAGGCCGTGGCGTCCCGCGGCCACGCGGTCGTGCTCGCGACGAGTGCCCCCGAGAACGAGCTCGTCCGGCTGCGCGAACTGCTCGACGCCGAGCAGTGGATCAGCGTCGTGACGAGCGGCGAGGACGTCGAGGAGGCCAAGCCCGCTCCCGACATCGTGCAGGTCGCGCTCGACCGTGCGGGCGTCGAGCCGGGGAACGCCGTGATGATCGGCGACGCGATGTGGGACGTGGAGACCTCGGTGAAGGTCGGAGTGGTCTGCATCTCCGTGATGACGGGTGGCGTCGGCGGCGACGAGCTGCGGAACGCCGGGGCTGCTGCCGTGTACGACGACGCGGCTGCGGTGCTGGCCGACATCGACGACGGGCCGATCGGCGCGCTCGGGCGGTGAGCGCCGGGCGGGGTCGGGTGGTGCTTCGGTCGTCCGTGGCTCGTCGTCGGGTGGCGGCGACCGGTGTCGGACCCGCGTGGAAAGATGGTCGATCGTGATCACGATCGAACGCGTCCTCTGGGACGACCCCCGCGCCGTCACCCTCCGTGCCCGCATGGACGAGGAGATGCACGAGCGGTACGGCTCGGCCAACGCGGACGAGGACCCCGCCGTCACGGCCGAGCGGGACCGTGCCCTGTCGGTGGACCCGTCGTCGGTGATCTGTTCGGTGCTCGCGATCGACGAGTCCGGTGAAGCCGTCGGCCACATCGCGATCCGCCGGCTCCGTGACGAGGTCGAGCTGAAGCGCCTGATCGTGCTGTCCTCGGCGCGTGGCAAGGGCGCGGCGACGAAGCTGCTCGACGAGTGCGAGCAGATCGGCCGCGAGCAGGGGGCCGAGCGGTTGATCCTGCAGACGGGCGACCGGCAGCCCGACGCCGTCGCGTTGTACGAGAAGACCGGCTGGCGAGCGATCCCCGTCTACGAGCCGTACCTCGCGACGATGCCGTGGTCGTTCTGCTTCGACAAGGCGCTGTAGGCCGCTCCGATCCTGAATTGCACTTTCTGCTCCTGAGTGCAATTCTTGCGTGGTGAACACCGCTGAGCGCACCCGCGTGCTTCGTCGACGCATGGTCGTCGAGGCCCGTCGGGCGACCGTCGAGCACGGGCTCACGGGGTTCACGATCGAGCAGCTGTGCGAGTCGGTCGGGGTGTCCCGTCGGACGTTCTTCAACCACTTCGCCTCGAAAGAGGACGTCGTCCTCGGCATCGAGCTGAACGCCGACGTCGAGACGCTGACGGCGTACGCCAGGGGGCAGGCCGTTCCGATGTCGCTCGACCCGCTCTCCTCGATCGTCGCGCTGGCGATCGAGCAGGTGCGGATCGTCGGTCTGAACCGCGCGGACGAGGTCCTGGTGCGCAAGGTCTTCGACCGCGAGCCGGCCCTGGTGGCACGGTTCATGTCGGCCACGGACGTCCAGCTCGCGAAGGTCACCGCCGCCGTGCGGGAGCGCTTCGGCTGGACCGTGCCGGACGACCCCCGCGCCCGGCTCGTCACCGAGTCCGCCGCCGGCCTGCTCCGGGTCACCGCCGAGCACTACTTCGACGACGACTTCGACGAGTCGACCGGCCCGACCTTCGACGCGTTGCTCACCGCCAACCTCCGCCTCATGCGAGCGGCCATCACCACCGGACCGACCGTGTCCGTCGACCAGGAGAACACCCCATGAGCACCACCGCCTCGCGCACGAAGCGCACCCGTCCCGGCACCGGGGGCGGCGACGGTCCGCTCCTGCTGACACAGCGGCGGATCTGGATCATCTTCTCCGCGCTCATCGCGGGCATGCTGCTGTCGAGCCTCGACCAGACCATCGTGTCCACCGCGATGCCGACGATCGTGGGTGACCTCGGTGGTGTGGCGCACCAGGCCTGGATCACGACCGGGTACCTGCTCGCGTCGACCATCGTGATGCCGATCTACGGCAAGTTCGGTGACCTCATCGGCCGGCGCAACCTGTTCCTCGTGGCGATCGCCCTGTTCACGCTGGCGTCCCTCGGGTGCGCGATGTCGACCGACTTCTGGCAGTTCGTGGTGTTCCGCGCGCTCCAGGGCCTCGGCGGTGGCGGTCTCATGATCCTGTCGCAGGCGATCATCGCGGACATCGTCCCCGCCTCGCAGCGCGGCAAGTACCTCGGCCCGCTCGGCGCGATCTTCGGGCTCTCCGCCGTCGGCGGTCCCCTGCTCGGCGGGTTCTTCGTCGACCACATGACCTGGCACTGGGCGTTCTGGATCAACATCCCCGTCGGCATCGCGGCGTTCGCCGTCGCGTGGTTCGCCCTGACGCTGCCGAGCAAGAAGGCCACCAAGCGGATCGACGTCCTCGGGGTCGCGCTGCTGTCGGCCACCACGGCCTGCCTGGTCTTCTTCACCGAGTTCGGCGGCAACCGCCAGCACGGCTGGGGTGCACCCGAGACCTGGGCGTGGGGCGCGGGCTTCCTCGTCGCCGCAGCGTCGTTCGTGTACGTCGAGTCGCGGGCGCAGGACCCGATCATCCCGCTCTCGTTCTTCCGCAACCGCACCTTCGTCACCGCGACGGCGATCGGCTTCGTGCTCGGCCTCGGCATGTTCGCCGCGATCGGCTTCGTCCCGACCTTCCTGCAGATGGCGTCCGGCACCTCGGCTGCGGTCTCCGGCCTGCTGATGCTGCCGATGATGGTCGGCCTGATCGGCACGTCGATCGTCTCGGGCACGCTCATCACGAAGACCGGCCGGTACCGCGCGTTCCCGGTCATCGGCACGATCGTGGTCGGCATCGCGATGCTCGGCATGACGACCCTCGCCGCGAGCACCCCGATCTGGCTGATCTGCGTCTACCTCTTCGTGTTCGGCGCCGGGCTCGGCCTCATCATGCAGGTCGTGGTCCTCGTGGCGCAGAACGCCGTCCCGCCGGAGCAAGTCGGGACCGCCACCTCGACGAACAACTACTTCCGCGAGGTCGGGGCCTCCCTCGGCGTCGCCGTGTTCGGCGCACTCTTCACCTCACGCCTGACCGACTCGCTGACCGACGTCTTCCGTGGCGCCGGTGGCAGCGCGTCGGACGCGGCCTCCGCGAGCGCGAGCATCGACCCGACGCAGCTCGCGAAGCTGCCCCAGGCCGTGCAGGACGGCATCGTGAACGCGTACGCCGACTCCCTGTCGCCGGTGTTCTGGTACCTGCTGCCCTTCATCGCCGTGGCGTTCGTGCTCGCGCTGTTCATCCCGCAGATGCAGCTCGCGGACGTGGCCGGCATGGTCGCCCGTGGCGAGGCCGTCGGCGGCACCGAGGCCGACGAGCTCGAGCGGTCGCGCCGGGCCGGCGCAGGCGCGGGAGCGGCGCCCGCGTCGGTGTCCGCCGACCCGGAGCCGGTCTCGACGACCCGGCACGACGAAGTAGTCGCGACCACGCTCTGACGGGAGGCCCGGTGCCAGCTGGCACCGGGCCTCCCGTCCGTCGTCGGTGCGCGTCGCGGACCCGCGCTGCCTGCTGTGTGTCCCCGCCTGCCGACCTGCCGACCTGCCCACCTGCCCCACCTGCCCCACCTGCCCACCTGCCCACCTACCCGACTTGGAACGACAACCTCGAGGTCGTACGACAACGGTGTTGTCGCGGGGGTCGACGCGCGGCGGTGCTCTGCGGACGCGCGACATCGTCGAGGTCGTACGACAGCGGTGGTGTCGCGCGGGTCGGCGCTGCTGCACCATCCGCGCGACGGATCGCGTCAGGCGCCGGTGCTCGCGCGGGGGACCAGCCGTGTGGGGAGGGCCGGGTCGGGCGCCTCGGTGCCGTCGAGCGTCGCGAGGAACCGGAGCGCCGCTGCCCGACCGAGTTCGGCTCCGGGCAGTGCGACGCTCGTCAGGGCCGGCGCGGTGACGGACGACGACGGCAGGTCGTCGAACCCGGCGACCGCGAGGGTGCCGGGCACGGCGATGCCCCGTTCGGCGGCCACGCGGAGCACCCCGTACGCCAGAGTGTCGGCCGCACCGACGACAGCGGTGACGCCGTCGTCGAGCCAGGTGTCGACGACGGTTCCCACGGCGGTCGCGGCGGCGTCGATCGTCAGGTCCGCGCGCGCCACGACGGGCGACACGGTGATGCCGGCTACGGCGCAGGCCTCGTCGAACAGGGAGCGGCGCACGGCGAAGGTCGTCGCGCGCGAGGTCCCGTCGAGGTACCCGACACGGCGGTGTCCGGCGGCGGCGAGGTGGGTGACGAGGGCCTCGACGCCGGAGGACAGGTCGTAGTTGACGGCGCCCGGGCCACCAGGAGCGTCGAGCAGCACCACGGGGACGCCGGCGGACATGGACTCGCCGTCGGCCGGGGCATCGACCAGGATCCCCGCGGGCCGCAGTCGTTCGAACCGGCGGACGTCCGCGTCGACGGGCTGTTCGCCACGCTCTGTGACCGACAGCACGAGCTGGAAGCGGTCGCCGACGGTGTCCCGGACGCCGCGGATGACCTCGGCGAAGAACGGGTTCGACAGGTCGGGCGCGATGAGCACCACGAGGTCGCCGCTGCCCCGCGCGAGGGAGCTCGCGGCGTGGTCGACCACGTACCCGAGCTCGGTGACGGCGTCGCGGACCCGGCTGGCGATCGGCACGGACACGCGGCCGCGGTCCTTGCCGTTCACCACGAGGGAGACCGTCGCGATGCTCGTGCCGGCGCGTTCGGCCACCATCGCCGCGGTCACGCGTCCCGACGACGCGGGGCGACTTGGCGGGGACGGGGGCACGGCGTCGATGCTACCCAGCGGCGCGACGGATGCCGGCCCGTGAGCGCGCCCGACTTGACGTCAAGCGCTTGATGCGCTGTGATGTCAAACGCTTGACGCCTCGGGACCGGAGCGTCGATCGCCGACCACCACCCGGGCACGCGCCCGGATCCCCGACGAAGTGGAGCACCACCGTGACCGACGCCCGCCGCCAGCCCGAGAAGATCATCCTCGACTGCGACCCCGGCCACGACGACGCCGTCGCGATGCTGCTCGCCCACGGCAACCCGGACATCGAGCTCCTCGCCGTCACCACCGTCGTCGGCAACCAGACGCTCCCGAAGGTGACGCGGAACGCCCTGGCCGTCGCCCGCATCGCCGGGATCACGGGCGTGCCGTTCGCCGCGGGGGCCGCGCGTCCGATCCTCCGCCCGATCGAGGTCGCCCCGGCCATCCACGGCGAGAGCGGCCTCGACGGACCGGTCCTGCCCGAGCCGTCGTTCCAGCTCGACGAGCGCCACGCGGTCGACCTGATCATCGACACCGTGATGGCGCACGAGCCCGGCACCGTCACCCTCGTGCCGACCGGTGGCCTGACGAACATCGCACTCGCGGCCCGCAAGGAGCCCCGCATCGTCGAGCGCGTGAAGCAGGTCGTCCTGATGGGCGGCGGCGTGCACGTGGGCAACTGGAGCCCGGTCGCCGAGTTCAACATCGTGATCGACCCCGAGGCCGCGTCGATCGTCTTCGACGCCGGCTGGGACGTCGTCATGGTCGGGCTCGACCTGACGCACCAGGCCCTCGCCACCCCCGAGGTCGCCGCCAGGATCGCCGCTGTCGGCACCGGGCCCGCCGCCTTCGTCGGGGAGCTCCTCGACTTCTTCGGCCAGACCTACAAGGACGCGCAGGGCTTCGACGCCCCGCCGGTCCACGACCCCTGCGCGGTCGCCTACGTGATCGACCCGACGATCGTCCGCGCCGTGAAGGTCCCGATCCGCGTCGAGACCCAGGGCACGCTGACCCTCGGCATGACCGTCGCCGACTTCCGTGCGCCCGCACCGGAGGACTGCCGCACGAGTGCCGCGCTGGAGCTCGACCACGGCCGGTTCTGGGACCTCGTCGTCGACGCCCTCGAGCGCATCGGCGAGACGCCCGACACCGGCTGGACGCCCCGTGCCGCCGCCGACGCCGTCGAGGCCGGCCTGACCACGCAGCCGAGCACGAACCAGCCGACCATCACCACCACGGAGATCTGACCCACCATGAGCACCCCCTCGACGACGAAGTCGAACACGTCGAAGAAGTCCATCGGCGCGCTCACCGCCGCACTCCTCGCCGCCTGCATCGCCTTCCAGCTCAACGCCAGCATGCTCAGCCCCGCGCTGGTCACCATGGCGCGCGAACTCCGCACCGACGACGCGACGATCGGCCTCTCGCAGACCCTGTACTTCACGCTCGCCGCGCTGTTCTCCCTGTTCCTGCCCCGCCTGTCGGACATCGTCGGCCGGAAGCGCGTGCTCGTCGGCATGCTCGCCGTGATGCTCGTCGGCAGCATCGTCGCCGCCGTCGCGGTGAACGTCCCGATGCTCTTCGCCGGCCGCATCATCCAGGGCGTCACCGGTCCGGTCGTGCCCATCTGCCTGCTCGTCCTGCGCAACGAGATCACCGACCCGAAGCGCTACGGCGCTGCCCTCGGTCTGCTCACCGCGGTGAACGGCGGCATCGCGGGGATCGACGCCCTGGCCGGCGGCTGGATCGCGACGAACTTCGGCTTCCGCGGGATCTTCTGGGTGATCGCGGTCGTCACGGTCGTCGCGCTGGCCCTCGTCACCGTCTGGGGCGTCGAGTCGCGCCCGTCCGCCGGCACCCGCATGGACTGGGTCGGCGTCGTCCCCCTCGTCATCTCGGTCGGAGCCCTGCTGACGGCGTTCAACGAGGCCGGCAAGCTCGGCGCCGCGAACCCGCTCCTCGTGGTCGGCGGGATCGTCGTCGCGCTCTTGGCCTTCGCCGTGTTCTGGGCGGTCGAGTCCCGCGTCCGCGAGCCGCTCGTCGAGACGCGCTTCCTCAAGCGCCGGGGCACGTGGGCGCTCCTCGCCACGACCTTCCTGACGATGACCGGCGTCTTCGCGGTCGTGAACGGCCTGGTCACGTCGCTCGCCCAGAACGGCGACGCCGGCTTCGGGATGGAGGCCGACCTCGCCTCCCTCGTCTTCCTCACGCCGTACGCGCTGGTCGGGTGGATCGTCGGGCCGTTCGCCGGTCGGCTCGCCCCGACGCTCGGCTACCGCGCCGTGCTGCGCGTCGGGCTCGTCGGCAGCATCGTCGCCACCGTCCTGATGGCGCTCGTCGGCGTGCACTCGCTGCCGGTCCTCGTCGCGACCACCGTGCTCATCGGCATCACGTACGCCGGCATCGCGAACATCATCCTGAACGGCCTGGGCATCGTGCTCTCCCCGGCGTCGAACCCCGGGTTCCTGCCGGGACTCAACGCGGGCGCGTTCAACCTCGGCGCGGGCGTCAGCTTCGCCGTGCTGCCGGCGCTGCAGATCGCGCTCGGGGTCGGCGGGTCCTCGGGGACGTCCGGCTACTCCGGTGGGATGCTGCTCGGAGCCGTCATCACGACCGCCGCCCTGGCGATCTCGTTCCTCATCCCCCGACCGGAGGATGCCGAGACCACCGCCATCGTCCAACAGAAGGAGAGCGTCCGATGACCGAGACCATCGTGATCATCGGGTCGTTGAACGCGGACCTGGTCGTCCGGACGGACCGCTTCCCGAAGCCAGGCGAGACCCTGCACGGATCCGACCTCGCGATCCTGCCCGGGGGCAAGTCCGCCAACCAGGCCGTCGCAGCCGGGAGGCTCGGGGGCGCGGTCCGCATGATCGGTGCGGTCGGCGACGACGGGAACGGCGCACTTCTCCGCGACTCCGTCGCGGCGGCCGGTGCCGACACGACGCACGTCGCCGTCCGCGAGGGAACGGCCACCGGCACCGCCGTCATCACCGTCGACGCCAGCGGCGAGAACACCATCGTGATCTCCGGCGGCGCGAACGCCACGCTGACCCCGGACGACCTGCCCGCCGAGGCCTTCCGCGACGCCGCGGTGCTCGGCCTGTGCCTCGAGGTGTCCATCGACGTGGTGCTCGCCGCCGCCCGCGCCGCGCACGAGGCCGGCGTCACGGTGCTGACGAACCTGTCCCCGTTCGGTGACGTGCCGCGCGAACTGCTCGACCTGACCGACGTGCTCCTGGTGAACGAGCACGAGGCCGCTGCACTCGGCGACCACGGCGTCGCCCGGTCGATCGTGACCCGCGGTGGCGACGGCTCGGTCGTCCACGACGGCGACGCCGCGCCCGTCGAGGTCCCCGCGGTGCCCGTCGAGGCCGTCGACACCACCGGCTGCGGTGACGCGTTCATGGGTGCCGTGGCGCTCCGGCTCGCTGCGGGCGACACGCTCCTCGAGGCCGCGCGGTTCGCCGCCGGCGTCGGGGCCTACGCCGCGACCGGGGCAGGGGCACAGGCGTCCTACCCGACCACGCCCCAGCTCGAGGCGTTCCTGCGGGCGTAGGGCGAGCCTCCAGCCCGTCCCGGCGGTCCAGGCGACCCCGCTGCGGCCGCTAGCGTTGCCGCATGCGCGTGGGAGTCCTCGACATCGGGTCCAACACCGGTCACCTGCTGGTGGTCGACGCCCACGGCGGCGCAGCGCCGCTGCCGGCGTCCTCCTTCAAGCAGGCGCTCCGGCTCGCCGAGCACCTCGACGAGCGGGGTGCGGTGACGCAGGCCGGGATCGACGCCCTCACCGGGTTCGTCGCCGAGTCGGTCCGGGTGGCCGAGGACCGCGGGTGCGAGGACATGCTCGGCTTCGCGACCTCGGCCGTGCGTGACGCGGTGAACTCCGACGCCGTCCTGGCCCACGTGCAGGACCGCACCGGCGTCGAGCTCGCCGTGCTGTCCGGGTCGGACGAGGCCCGGCTGACCTTCCTGGCCGTGCGCCGCTGGTTCGGCTGGTCCGCCGGACGTCTCGCCGTGTTCGACATCGGTGGCGGGTCGCTCGAGATCGCCGGCGGTGCGGACGAGGCACCGGACGTCGCGTGGTCGATGCCGATCGGCGCCGCCCGGCTGGCACGGTCGTTCTTCGCCGCCGGGACGCCGACGGAGGACGACGTCCGCCGTCTCCGGCACGACATCCGGGTCGAGATCGCCCGGGACGCCGGCAAACTCCTCCGATCGGGGGTTCCGGACCGGGCAGTTGCGACCTCGAAGACGTTCCGGTCCATCGCCCGCATCTGCGGTGCGGCGCCGTCGGCCGCCGGGCCGCTCGTCGCACGCTCGCTCGACGGTGACGTCCTCCGGGCGAAGCTGCCGTCGCTGCTGCAGATGTCCGTCGCCGAGCTCGCGGCGCTGCCCGGGGTCTCCCCGAGCCGGGCGCACCAGGTCGTGCCGGGCGCGCTCGTCGCCGAGGCGTGCCTGGACATCTTCGACCTGCCGGCGTTGGAGATCTGCCCGTGGGCGCTCCGCGAGGGCGTCATCCTCGAGCGGCTCGACCAGCTGTCGGTGCTCGGCGCGCCCTAGCGGCTGCGGGCACTCCGTGGCCTCGGCGGTGCGAGCAGCCACGGCCGGATGAGCTTCGTCACGAACGGCAGCACCCAGAACGTCATGATCGGCGTGAGCACGACCGTGGTGATGAGGACGCGGGGGAACGCGGCGAGCCCGGCGAACGACGGCACGAGCAGCCCGACCACGATCGTGAACACGAGGTTGACCGGGAAGAACCCGAGCCAGATGCTCACCGCCTGCTTCCAGCGTGGGGGAGCGCTCGACGACGGAGCGTCCTCGGGGACGTCGAACCAGCCCTCGATGCCGGTGCGCTTCTCGACGCGGGACTCCACCACGAGGTCACGGCCCAGGTCGAGCCAGCGCAGCCGGTCGTCGGAGTTCTCCCACGTCGACAGGGAGTCGTGGTCGGCGAAGCGGTAGAGCATGTGCCACTCGCGGGACTGCGCGCGGGAGCGGACCCATCCGGACCCGAGGAAGCCCGGGTAGCGGTTCGCCAGGTTCACGCCGGACTGCACCCAGCGGGTGACCTCGGGGATGCGCTCGGGTTCGACCAGGCGGGTGATGGACACGGTGACGGGTGGGCCGGCGGTCTCGGGTGACGACTGCAGGCTCCCAGGCTCTTGTGGAGTCATCCGACCAGTGTCCCTGACCCGTGTTTCACGCTCGTGACGCCGCCGTCCCGGACACGGCCCCGGACACGGGGCGGGGCACCGACCACCGGGTGGTGGCCGATGCCCCGCAGGTCATCCGGACGTGTGTCGGTCGGCGGTCACCTCACCGCCGTGACCGCCACCTTCGTCGCCGAGGTGGTCACGCGACCCGAGTCGTTGGTGAAGACGGCCCGGTACTGCCGGCCGTTCATCGCCGTCGTGGCGGTGAAGGTGTAGCTCGCCTTCGTCGCACCGACCTGGGTCACCCACGAGCGACCGCCGTTCGTGCTCCGTTGCCACTGCACCGTCGGCGTGGGGCTGCCGGAGGCCGCGGCGGACAGCGTGACCTTGGTGCCGGCCTTGACCGTCACCTTCGTCACGGGCTGCTTCGTCACGACCGGCTTGGCGGCGGTCGAGGTGACCGTGACCCTGCCGGCGGCACTCGTGTTGCCCGCCACGTCGGTGGCCCGGTAGCGGACGACCTTCGGGGTGTCGGACACGGTGACCCGACCCGAGTACGTCTTCCAGGTCGTGCCGTCCAGCGAGTACTGGACGGTCGCGACGCCGGAGAGCGCGTCCTCGGCGGTCAGGGTCAGCTGGCCCTTCGTCGCCGTCCCCGCCGTGACGGTGGGAGCGGTGCGGTCGATGCGGACGGTGGTCTCGAGCAGCTTCGAGATCGATCCGTCCGTGCCGACGGCCAGGGCACGGAGCTGGTGTTCGCCCTCGTCCGAGATCGTCACCGGGTCGGAGGCCGGGAGCAGTTCGCCCTGGTCGACCGACAGGTACAGGCGTGCGTCGTCGTCCGTGGACGTGACGCGGACCGTCACCGGCCCGGTGGACCACCCCGCGGCGTTCGGCTTCGGCGAGACGCCGACCGCGACGGACGGTCCGTCACCGGTCTGCTCGGTCAGGACCGCGCCCTTCGTCACCGACTGGTAGTCGACGAGGTCGGAGAACTGCGCGGTGTAGGGCTTCACCGAGATCCCGGAGACGCCCTTCGCCTCGGCGAGCTGCTGGAAGCCAGCGGTCTGCGACGCGGTGGCGAGGATCCGGCTCGCGCTGCGCTGCAGGTCGCCCAGGCGCAGGTTGTAGCCGGTCGCCGGGTAGTTCCCGGTGACGGTGACCGTGTACGCCACGACCGGCGAGGTGGCGTCCGCCGGGTCCTGGTGCTGCACGCCGGTGACGGAGATCCCGGCCTTCTGCGCGGCAGTCAGCGTGGTGCCGGCGAGCAGCGCGGTGACGTCGGCGTAGGCGGCCTGGACGGAGGCGTACGGAGCGTTGGCCGCGTACGTCTCGTTGTTGATGGCGTCACGTGTCGTCGTCCCGGAGAGGGGCGTCTTCGTCAGGTCGGTCGTCGCGTCCACCGTGGTCGAGATCGACTGGGTGCCGGTCGCGGCGGGCGTCAGCCCGCCGAACTGCCAGGCGGTCGACGTCCGGGTGGGCGTGACGGTCCTCGTGTACGCGGGCAGGCCGGACACGTCGATGGTCGGAGCGACCTGCTTGAGGGCGTTGAGGACCTCGTTCGGGTTGCCGCCGGGCTCGATGAGGTCGTTGCCGGCGTACATCACACCGGTCGCCCCGGTGCGCGGTCCTGCACCCCAGTCGGTCATCACGGTGCCGGCGAAGCCCCACTCACCGCGGAGGACGTCCGTGTTGAGGTCGTAGCTCCCCGACGCGTACGTGCCGTTGACCTTGTTGTACGAGGTCATCACGGCCATCGGCTGGGCGCTCTTCACGGCGATCTCGAACCCGCGCAGGTAGATCTCGCGGCTCGCCCGCTCGCTGACGACGTCGTTCGAGGTGGTCCGTGCGGTCTCCTGGTTGTTGCCGTAGAAGTGCTTGATCGTGACGCCGGCGCCGGGGATGCTCTGCACGCCCTTCGTCATGGCGGCCGCGGTCAGGCCGGTGAGCAGCGGGTCCTCGGAGTAGTACTCGAAGTTGCGCCCGTTGAGCGGGTCGCGGTGGATGTTCATGCCCGGTGCGAGCCAGAGCGCGACGCCGTACTCGGACATCTCCTGACCGACGGCGACACCGACCTCCTGGACGAGGTCCGGGTCCCAGGTCTGCGCGAGCAGGGTGCCGATCGGCCACGCGGTGCCGAACTGGTAGGTCGCCGGGGTGGTCGACGTCTTCTGCGTGATGCGGAGTCCGGCGGGGCCGTCGGCGAGCGTCATGCCCGGCAGTCCGCGGTCCTCGTACTTCGCCGTCGTGTAGCCGGCGGCGCCGATCGCGGTCGCGGTGGTGCCGGCGGCGCTGGCACCCTCGACGATGTTCGCGAGCTGCGTGGCGCTGAGGCTCGCGACGAACTGCTGCATCGTGATCCGGCCGGTCTTCACGTCGAACAGCGTCGAGTTCGGCACGACGGCCACGGGCTCCGTCGTCTCACCGGTCTTCGGGGCGTAGGGCTTGCCCGTGCCCTCCCAGTCGGTGGTCGCGGCGTCCACGTACGCGGTCACCGAGGCGATGGTGTCGCCGTCGATCGCCGCGTAGGGCGAGTCGGCTGCGACGGGGACGTCCTGCTCCAGCTTCGACGCGTGGTCAGGAGCCGTGAAGCCGGTCGTGTCGAGCGGGATGACGGGGGCGTCGGCGAGCTGCTGCTCCTCCTCCGGGTACGACCAGAAGTCGGCCGGGTCGCTGGTGCGCTCGGTGGCCGGTCGCTGGTCGTCGAGCTCGTTGGCGAGCTGTTCCGTCGTGGTGGTGGCACCGAGCCGGAGCTTCGCGGCCACGCTGGTGTTCCGCGACGAGTCACCGACGCGGATGACGTAGTCACCGGCCTCCATGGTGTTCGCGGCCTTCGTCTCGTCGTAGGACGCCATGTCGGTGGTGTTGTACCGGATCGTCACGGTCTGCGACGCTCCGGGGGCCAGGCTGTCCGTCTTCGCGGAGCCGGCGAGCTGCTGGTACGGCTTGTCGAGACCGGTCTGCGGCGCGGAGAAGTACGTCTGGACGACGTCCTTGCCGGAGGCCTCGGTCCCGACGTTCGTGACGCGGGCCTTGACCGAGACGGTCGACATGTCCGCGGTGACGCCGAGCGGCTCCACCTGGAACTGCGTGTACGAGAGCCCGTAGCCGAACGGGTACTCGACGACGCTCGCCGGGTCCTGTGGGTCGAGCGAGCGGTACATCGAGTCGAACCAGCGGTAGCCGACGTAGATGCCCTCGCTGTACTGCTCCTCGGCGCTGTTGCCGTCGTTGTTCGCGAAGGTCGCTGCCGCCGGGTAGTACGAGTACTTCGAGGCCCAGGTGTCGGTGAGCTTGCCGGACGGCGTGACGGTGCCGTTGAGCACCTCGGTGAGTGCCGTGCCGGACTCCTGGCCCGCCTGGCTCATGAGCAGGATCGAGTCGAGCGGCTTGCCACCGTCCGGGTCGTTCGCCGACTTGTTGATGTCGTCGAAGAACGCCGTGTCGACGATCCCGCCGACGTTGAGGACGACGACGACCTTCCGGTACGTCTGCCCGATGATCTGCAGGTCGTCCTTCTCGGTGTCGGTCAGCTGGTAGTCGCCGGCGCCGGGGGAGCGGTCGCTGCCCTCACCGGAGTTCCGCGCGACGACGTAGACGGCGGTGTCGGTCGGTGCGGTGGGCTGCACGGTCGTCCGGGTGAGCCGCTGTTCCACCGAGGAGTAGTCGATGGAGGGGCCGAAGCCGCCGGCGTTGGCGGTGCCGTACTTGGTGTCGAAGGCGTTCTTCACGGCGTCGGAGTACGCGGGGGCCGTGGTGATCTGGTAGCCGGCGTTCTGCAGACCCTGCCGGACCGAGATCGTGTAGCGGTTGTTGACGTTGCCCGAACCGGTGCCGCCCTTGACGGTGGCGTAGGCGCCGACGCCGTAGACGGCGACAGCGCCGTCCTTCGCCATCGGCAGCGCGTCGTCGTTGTTCTCGAGCAGGACCATCCCCTGGCTTGCGGCGCGCTGACTCAGCGCGGCGTTCGCCTTCTCGAGTGGACCCTGGTTGGGGTTGGTGGTCGCGGCGTTCGCGAACCCGGCCCCGGTGACGACGAGCGCCCCCGTGACGCAGACCGCGAGTGCGGCCCTGACGGCGATCCGCGGGGATCGCCTGTTCTCCACATGCATCGAGTTGTCCTCTCTGACAACGTCGTACGCGTCGACCGTCACCCCCACCACGTCCCTGTGGCGAGGAGGCAGAACCGGTCTCGGCGTGGTTCTGACGGAACAATCCCGGACCGTATTCGGGATTCGCGGAAGCTGTCAAGGCTTCAAGACAGCGATCGGCCTGCTTTCAGGCATGGCACGGACAGGAGGCCCGTGGCGACGCCGCCAGGGTGCGCTCACTGGATGAACGGGTCACCTCCGGATCGGGTCCGATCGCCACCCCTGAACGGATCCTCGTGGCGAGTCGACGCGGGTCCCAAGTGGATGTCAGACGATCGTCTGGTGAACCACCCCGAGAGGATCCCGATGCCGGCAAGCGACCCGACCACCAGCCACACGATCGCCGTCCCGCTCGGGCTGCCCGTGTTCGTGCACGCCCTGCGCTACACCGCGATGTACGGCCCGAAGCCGTTCGCCGAGGCGCTGCTGGTCTACCGCGACAACGGCACGTACACGATCCTCTCGCCCGGGGAGGACCACCACGGCTGCTACGTCTCCGCCACCGAGGTCACCGTCGACGCACCGCCCCGCCACGTCGCCTTCATGTCGTGGCCGTCCTCGGACTGGGGCAGCAACGTCGCGGCGCACACCCTGACCTTCGCCGCGGACGCGGGCGCCTTCACGCAGGAGCTCCGGTTGCCGAGTGACGCGGTCCCGCGAGCGCAGCACGGCTACGCCGAACCCGTCCCGGAGGCGGAGCAGATCGACGTGACGGCCGGGTGGACCGAGCTCCGGCGGGCCCATGACGACGTGTTCGCAGCGCTCGCCGCCCGGGTGGCCGCGACCGCACCAGCCGGGTGAGGCGACCGATCGACGTCCCGTGCAGCACCCGTGCCGCCGTGGGTAGGTTCGGCGCATGGACACGACGAACCACGCGTCCGCGGACACCGAGCGCGGGCGGCACGAGACTCCCACGGAGCGCTGGGACCGCAACTGGGTCGACATCCAGCAGGAGCTCCGGATCATCCAGACCGGCACCCAGATCCTGGCGGGCTTCCTCCTCACCCTGCCGTTCCAGCAGCGCTTCGCGACCCTGACCGACGGGCAGCAGACGATCTACCTGGTGCTCGTCGTGCTCGCCGTCGTGGTCACCGTGGTCGCACTGTCCGCGGTCGCGACGCACCGGCTCGTGTTCCGCCAGCGGCAGAAGCACGACCTGGTCCGAGCCGGGAACGTGATCCTGCTCACGGCGCTCATCGCGAGCGCCCTGCTCTTCGCCGGCACGGTGCTCTTCGTGTTCGACCTGGTGGTCGGGGATGCGGGCGGGGTCGTCGCGGGCGCAGCAGTCTTCGTGGGCACCGCGCTGCTCTGGACGGCGCTGCCGCTCTCGCTGCGCCGCACCCGCCGCGATGACGCCGGGTGAGCGCGGATCGGCGCATCGACTCGATCAGGATTCATCAGGCCGTATAAGGCTGGAGCTTATACGGGGTGATAAAGTCTGATGGATGGTGGACAACTCCTCTGGCATCAACCCGTTCCGCCCCGGAGCTGGTCGGGTCCCGCCCGAGCTCGCCGGACGCGACGCGCTGCTGGACACCGTCGACCGTTCGCTGCGCCAGGTCCTCGCGACGTCAGAGGGCGAACGACCGATCGTCATCTCCGGTCTCCGCGGGGTGGGCAAGACGGTGCTCTTGAACGAGATCGGCCGCCAGGCGCGTGAGACCCGTCGGTGGGCAGTCGTGAAGATCGAGGCGAGCGCCGGCCGGAGCCTCGGCCAGGCGATCGCCCGAGAACTCCACGGAGCGCTCCGGTCGACGCTCTCGGTGGGTGAGCACGCCAGGGAGCGCTTCGCGCGGGCGCTCAGGGTCTTCCGGTCGTTCCAGGTGTCTGTGGACCCGAGCGGTACCTACGGATTCGGGTTCGAGGTCGGGCCCGAGCCGGGCTATGCCGACAGTGGGGCACTCGAGCGTGACCTCGAAGACCTGCTGCGCGAGGTCGGTACCGCGTTCCGTGAACTCGACCAGGCGCTGCTCCTGATGGTCGACGAGCTCCAGGATGCCCCGAAGGCAGATCTCAACGCCCTGAACCTCGCACTGCACGCCCTCGGTCAGGAGCCCTCCCCGGTCCCGGTGATGATGGTGGGGACCGGCCTCCCGTCACTGCCTGCGGTCCTCGCTGATGCCACGAGCTACGCCGAGCGCCTCTACGACTACCGACGGCTCGACCTCCTGGACGACGCCGAGACCAGGGTCGCCCTCACCCGCCCGACCGATCGATCTGGGGTGGTGTGGGCCGCACCAGCACTCGACCGCGCAGTCGAGGCCATCGCCGGGTACCCGTACTTCGCGCAAGCGTGCGGCAAGCACGTCTGGGACGTCCGGGCGGAAGCGGGGCGGATCGGGCTCGAGGACGCGGAAGCAGGAGTGCTCCGTGCGCGCGACGAAGTCGACCAGGGCCTCTACCAGTCACGCTGGGACCGCGCGACGCCGAAGCAACGCGAACTGCTCCTGGCGATGGCTGAGGACGGCGACGGGCCGTCGGCCATCCAGGACCTGGTCGCCCGGACCGGGAAACGACGGACGAGCGACCTCTCCGTGTCCCGCAACGAACTCATCAAGAACGGGCACGTCTTCGCCCCGGATCGCGGCTTCCTCGCCTTCACGGTGCCGGGGATGGCCGACTTCATCCACCGGACCGTCACCCCGTAGGCACTCGCGACCGTGCGGAGAGGCCGCCTAACTGGCCTGCTTCTTCGCCGCTGGCTTCTTGGCGGGGGCCTTCGCAGCCGGAGTCTTCTTCGCAGCAGGCTTCTTCGCCGGGGCCTTCTTCGCGGGCGCCTTCTTCGTCTCCGTGTCCGAAGCGGCGCCGGAGCCGGATGCAGACGACCGCGAGCTGCCTGATGAACGCGACCCCGAGCCTCCCGTCCGCTTCTTGTCCACGGACGCGCGCAGCGCCGCCATCAGGTCGATGACGTCACCGCCCTCGTCGTCGTCGGATGCAGCCGGCTCGCCGAAGGTCTCGGCGGTGTCGACGTCGTCGCCGGACTCGAGCTTGGCGTCGATGAGCTGCTGGAGTTCGGCCTGGTACTCGTCGGTGTAGCGGTCGGGGTCGAAGTCCGTCGACATGCTCTCGACGAGGGACGACGACATCTTCAGCTCGTTCGCGCTCACCTTGACCGACGTGTCGAGCGCCTTGAAGTCGGCGGACCGGACCTCGTCGCCCCACAGCAGGCCCTGCAGGAGCAGCACGTCGTCGTGGACGCGGAGCACGCCGAGGCGGGTCTTCTGGCGGAGCGTGAACTGCACGACGGCGAGACGGTCCGTCTCCTCGAGGGTGCGCCGGAGCAGGACGTACGCCTTCGGGGACCGGGAGTCGGGTTCGAGGTAGTAGGTCTTCTCGAACATCATCGGGTCGACCTGCTCGACGGGCACGAACTCGAGGACCTCGATCTCGTGCGACTGCTCCTGGGGCAGCTTCTTGAAGTCGTCGGCGGTGAGGACGACGGTCTTCTCGCCGTCGTCGTAGGCGCGCTCGATGTCGGCGTACTCGACCTCGTGCCCGAGCTCGCACACCCGCTTGTACCGGATGCGGGCCTTGTCCTCGTCGTGGACCTGGTGCATGGAGACGTCGTGGGTCTCGGTGGCGGCGTAGACCTTGATCGGCACGTTGACGAGCCCGAACGCGATGGAGCCCTTCCAGATCGACCTCATCACCACATGATGCCCGCGTGCGCGTGGGAGCGCGCGGCCGGGTGCGCCGAGGGGCCACCTCGGCGCTCGGCGCGGAGTCTCAGTGGCTGCACGGAGGCGCGGGGGTGCCGAGCGCGTCAGCCTCGGACGATGCTGATCCCGAACGCTCCGACCTCCCGCGGTGTCCTGTGACCGCGCCGACGGCACCGGCCGCCTCCGCTCCCGCCCGCCCCTCGTTCCGCGTCTGGGTGCAGGGTGCCCGACCGCGCACCCTGCCGCTCAGCGCCGTGTCGGTGATCGTCGGAACGGGTGTCGCCGTCGCCGGTGACCGGGACGGCGTCGGCGGGTACCTCGGACGGGACCACCACCTGCTCGTCGCGGTCCTCTGCCTGGTCGTGGCGCTGTGCCTCCAGATCGGCGTGAACTACACGAACGACTACTCCGACGGCGTCCGCGGCACGGACGCGTACCGGGTCGGCCCGCCACGCCTGACCGGCGCCGGCCAGGCGACCCCGCGTGCGGTCCTCGTGGTCGGGCTGGCGTTCTTCGCGGTCGCGGCCGTCGCGGGCCTGACGATCGTGCTGGTCACCCAGCTCTGGTGGATGCTCGCGGTCGGGGCCGTCGCGATCGTCGCCGCGTGGTTCTACACCGGTGGCGCGCGGCCCTACGGGTACCGGGCGCTCGGCGAGGTCGCCGTCTTCCTGTTCTTCGGCATCGCCGCGGTGGTCGGGACGCAGTTCGTCCAGATCGGGCACACCACGCTGACCGGCTGGGTGAGCGCTGCGGCCATCGGGCTCTTCGCGTGCGGGGTCCTGATGGTGAACAACATCCGCGACATCGAACCGGACCGGGCGGCCGGCAAGCGGACCCTGGCGGTCGTCGTCGGTCGGGGAGCGGCCCGGGTGCTCTTCGCCGTGTTCATGCTCGCGCCGTACGTGCTGCTCGTGGTGCCGGTCCTCGACGCGCCGCTCGCGCTGATCACCCTCGCCTCGCTCGTGCTGGCCGTGCCGGCGGTCCGGATCGGGACCAGGGCGGTCCAGCCGCTCGCGCTCGTGAAGTCGCTCCAGCTGTCGTCGACGACGTCGCTCGCCTTCGGGGTGCTGCTCAGCGTGGCGCTCGTCATCCACCACGCGAGCTGACCGCCGGCCGAAGGGCAGCTGCGCGGTCGCGCCACGCCCCGTGCGCCCCTCGTCTCGCACACCCGACCCCCGCCCGCCTCAGTGGTCCCACGCAGGTCCCACACCCGCTCCGCACCCTGTACGTCCTCCAATACGGAGTGGCACTCGACTGCCGTAACGTGATCCATCGAATCACAGGGTCTCCTGTGAACGGGGAGAGGGCAGCACGATGCAGCACCGAGCGCACGACGACCAGCTGGGCATCGCGCCCGAACGGCAGAGACTCCTCGACCGCGCGGTGACGGCGGCGTCCACCCCCGGCGGGCGGCTGATGCTGGTCGGCGAACCGGGGATCGGCAAGACCTTCCTCATCGACGCGCTCCTCCGTGCACTCGGCGACGACCGCACCGTCCTGTTCACCCGTGCCACCGAGGGGGAGCGGCAGCCCTTCGCCGGACTGCGCGACCTGTTCGCGACGCTCCCGGCCGAGGCCTTCCGCCAGCTGCCATCCGAGCAGCGGGAGTCCGTGCTCGCGATGCTCGGCCGCGCCCCCGGTCGCCGGGTCGAACTGGCGATGCTGCAGGCCGGTGTCACCCAGGTGCTCGCCGGGGCCACGAAGTCCGGCGCGGCCATCGTCGTCGACGAGTGGCAGTGGCTCGACCCGGAGAGCCGTCGTGCCGTCGAGCGCGCGGTGCTCCGTCAGGGCATCGGGTCGACCGTGTCGGTCGTCGCTGCCCGACGCGCTGACGGCAGCCCCGAGGACCTCGCCGTCCGACCGCTGTTCGCCCCGACCGACGTCGCCCCGATGGTCGCTCTCGAGCCGGCCTCCGTGCGCCAGGTCGTCGCCGACGCCGGACTGGGAGCACTCCCGCCGTCGGTGCTGGCCGAGGTCGCCGAGGTGAGCGGGGGCAACCCGCTCTGGGCCATCGAGCTCGCCGCGGCCAGGACCGACGGGGACCTCCGCCGCTGGGCGACGGGCTCGGTCGTCGAGGCCGTGTCGCACCGGGTGGCAGCGCTCCCCGCTCCGGTCCGGGAGACCCTGCGGACCGTCGCCGTCCTCGGGTCGGCCGCGGTCGACGACCTCGAGACCATCCGGCCGGGCGCGACGGCCGCCGTCGCCGACGGGGTGGACCGACGCGTCTTCCGCTGTGACGAGGGCGTCGTCACCGCCAGCCACCCGCTGCTCGCCGCCGCGGCGCTCCAGACGCTGCCGGCGGCGGAGGAGCGGGCCGTGCACGCTGCCGTCGCGGAGCTCCCGCTCCCGGCCCCGCGGCAGCTCGAACACCGCGATGCCGGCACCGAGCCGGGCACGAACGAGCGACTCGCGCGTGACCTGATCACCGCCTCCGGCCGGGCACGGCGTGCCGGCGCGACCGAGACGGCGCTGCGCCTGGCACGGAAGGCCCTCGTGCGGACCGCTCACGACTCCCAGCACCGCCCCCGCCGGGTGGCGGACGCCGCGGAGCTGGCCTTCGCGATCGGGGACTCCGCGCTGGCGATCGAGATCGTGGCGGAGCTCGACGTCGAGTCGCTCTCGGTGCCGGTCTTCGACCGGGTCGTCGCCGTCCTGGTGCAGGCGCTCGACAAGACCGACGGGCAGGTGGCGGTCGTCCGACGGCTCGAGTCCCTGCAGCGCATCGCCGTGACGCAGGGGACCCGCTGGGTCATCCTCGAGACCTGGCGCCTCATCTCCGCCCACGCCCACGACGACGACGTGGTCGATCGGCTCCTGGCACTCGTCGAGGTCCTGGCGACGGACGAGGCACCGCGGACGCGCAGCACCGCCCTGTACTGGGCCGCCTACCTCCGACTCGACCGCGGCGAGGGCATCGACGACACGCTCATCGCGGGGGTCCGGGCCGTCGAGCGGACCACCGGGTCCCCGGCGCTCGAGGAGACCGCCGACGCCATGGAGGCGCTCTGGCCGTACCAGGCCGACGACCTCGCCCGGTCGCGGTCCAACCTGACGATGTTCGTCCGCGCGGCGAAGTCGGCAGGTGAGGGCTACGCCATCGTCCAGGGGCTCGCCCACGCCGCGATCGTCGAGACGCTCGCCGGTCGGCTCGAGGTGGCACGGGGTCTCCTCCCGGAGGCCGAGCAGGAGGCCGGTGCCCTGTCGTTGCTCCCGCCGAGCCTGTACCGGGCGCGGGGACTGCTCGCACTCTCGCTGGACGACCGTGGTGCGGTCGACGCCCTGCTCGACGCACGCATGAGCCCGGCGGCCGAGAGCCGCGGATCGCTCCTCCGCGCCGGGATCGCCGGCCTGGACCACGCCTACTCGGAGCGGTGGGACGACGCGCTCGAGGACCTCGAGACCGCCTACTCGGTGGCGCGGTCCCGGCACATCGACGAGCCGGGCAAGCGCCTCTGGATCGACGTCGAGCTGGTCCGGGCACTGGTGTCCGTCGGGGACCTGGAGCGGGCGCGGACCATCACGGACGACCTCGCCGCGCTCGGCCAGCGACCAGGACGGGTACACGCCCGTGGGCAGGCGCTCCGGCTCCGGGCACTGCTCGCGGGACGGTCCGGTGACGGTGAGGGCGCGCTGCGCCTCTCCGGCGAGGGCCTCGTGGCACTGCGCCGTGGCGGGTTCCGACCGGAACTGCTCCGCGCGCAGCTCGAACAGGTCCAGCTCCTCGAGTGGTCAGGACAGGCCGCCCGCGCACGGCACGTGCTCGAGACGCTCGTCGAGCCGGCGACCCGCCTGGGTGACCCGCGCGTGCTCTCCCGGATGGACGCCGTGCGCTCGCGGCTGCAGAGCGCGAGCACCCGGACGCCGCTGACCCCGGCCGAGCTCCGGGTCGCCCGGGCCGCCGCGGGCGGTCAGACCAACCGCGAGATCGCCGCCGAGCTCTTCCTCAGCGTCCGGACGGTCGAGACGCACCTGGCGTCGGTCTACCGCAAGATCGGCGTCAGGACGCGGACGCAGCTCGCGCTCAACCTGCACGACATCGACCTGGCGGTGTCGGCGTGACCGCCGGCAGCGGAGGCGGCAGCACCCGTCCGACGACACCCGCCCGTCCCACCGACACCCGACGGCTGCAGTAAGGTCACCCCGTGGAGACACGACCGTACCGGTCCCAGCGTCGGGCATCGGCAGCAGCGGAGACGCGCCGTTTCGTCCTCGAAGCGGCGCTCGCCGCCTTCGGCGAGCACGGCTACGTCAGGGCCACCATCGCGGGCATCGCCGCCCGCGCGGACGTCGCGGTGAACACGGTCTACGCGAGCGTCGGCGGCAAGCCGCAGCTGCTCGTCGCCCTGATCGAGGACGCGGCCGACTCGGCGTTCGTCGGGGGCGCCGACCACGCCGCGGCCGAGCCACGGACCGCCGACGAGGTCTTCCAGCGCCTGGAGCAGGTGGCCGCCAAGCTCTTCCTCGACCACGGCTGGCTCCTCAGCGAGGTCTACAGCATCGCCGGCACGGACCCGGCCATCCTCGAAGCACTGCAGGCAGCGGAGGCCCGGTTCGCCGAGGTCATCGCGGGTGCCGCCCGGCAGATCTGCGCGCTCGGCGAGCTGCGCCCGGGTCTCGACGCCGCCGACGCCGCCGACGTGCTCTGGTTCTACCTCGGCTTCCGACGCTGGAAGGCGCTCCTCGACCGCGGGTGGAGCACCGACCGGGCGCGCACGTGGCTGACCGAGCAGGCGGCCGCTGCGATCCTCCTCCCGGCCCAGCGGGCCTGACGACCCGCGAGCAGGCTGCGGACACAAGGCTGCGACGACCAGGCCGGGAGGCTCCTCCCGGCCTGGTCGCGTCGTCTGCGCCCCCGTCTCGTGGCCGGGCATCCGCAGGACCACGCAAGCTCCGCTGCGGTCCGCGCGGTGGCATCCGAACGGGGGACGCCGACGGCCTCCGCGGGGTCCGGGCGCTGGCTAGCGTCAGGAGCGGGCCCGATCGCAGGGATGAGGGCCCGGAGGAGATGACTCGTGCGAGGACCAGGAACAGACCGGCGGAGGCCCATCGCGGCAGCCGCCCTCGTGACGGCGGGCGCGATCGCGTTCGCGTCACTCACCGGGGGTGGCGTGGCCGTCGCGGCCGGCAGCACCACGGGCGTGACGACGGCAGGGACGACCGCCACCGACGGTGGCGGGGCGGACCCGAGCCAGCCGCCGCCCACGGGCCCGGGCAGGACCCCGGTCCTCCAAGCCGACGGCGTCCGGGTCGGGGACGGCTCCTACGCCCCCACCCCGCCGAGCGAGATCACCGACTACGACGCCGTGCAGAAGACGCTCGGCCAGGACCTCCACATCGACCCGTCCCAGGCGGGGAAGCCCGTCCCGACCAACCAGTGGTGGACGGACCTCATCAACCGGCCGTTCTCGGGCAACCTGTGGGCGAACCCGCTGGTGAGCTCGAACGCGGCGAGCGGCACCACGGTCAGCTACCCGAACGACTGGACGTCGGACGGCAGCAAGATGCAGGTCGAGGACGGCATCAAGGTGAGCGCCGCCGTCGACGCCGCACCGGACGCCTCCGACCACGTCCTCGCCGACTTCGAGCACGGGATCCCGAGCGACTGGACCACGACGGGCACCGCGTTCTCGACGTCGTCCGGCGTCGGCAAGGGACAGAGCGCCGCGGACGGGTGGCTCGGCACGGGCTACCTGACGTCCTGGAGCCCGAAGAACGGCGACGACGCGACCGGCACCGCGACCTCGCCGACGTTCACGATCGACCGGTCGTCGCTCACGTTCCTCGTCGCGGCCGGGAGGCTCCCCGGCAAGGAGGACGTGCAGCTCGTCGTCGACGGCAAGGTCGTCCAGACCACGAGCGGCAAGGAGAACGAGACCCTCGACTGGGTGCAGTGGGACGTGTCGGCGTGGTCGGGACAGGCCGCGCAGATCCGCGTCGTCGACTCGACCTACGAGGGCTGGGGCCACGTCATGGCCGACCAGTTCATGCTCACCGACCACCCGGACGAGGTGGCCGGCCGCTACTCCACGACGTTCGACGCGAGGTCGTCGGACGCGCTCCGCTGGGGCGACTGGAACGTCAGCTGGCGGATGCACCAGAACGGTCCGGGCGACCGGTACATGGACGTCACCAGCGCCCAGGGCATGCCCTACGACTGGTTCGAGTTCCACGGCGAGACGCCGCGAGTCACCCTCAGCGCCGGCGCGTCGATCACCGACGGGCACGGCAAGGCCGTGACCTTCCCGTTCACGGGTGACCGGTTCCAAGTGGACCAGGACGGACACGTCTTCGGCGTGCACGCACCGCCGTCGACCACCTTCACCCGGTCGGGGAACGTGGTCACGGCCTCCGCCGGCACCGCGTACCTCGTCCTCAGCGCGGTGCCGGCACACGGCCTGACGCTCGACCAGCTGCACGAGCACGCCTTCGCCGTGCCGCGCGACACCCGCATGGACTACGAGTACGACGCGAAGGCCGGCAAGGTCCGGCAGCAGTGGTCCGTCTCGACGGACCTGCTGCAGGGCACCGACCACGACACCGTCCAGGGGTGGATCCAGCACCAGTACGCCGACTCGACGAACAACCTCGCGTTCACCGGGGCCACCTACCCGACCCCGCGCGGCACGATGAAGACGACGATCGGGCACGACGGCTGGGACCTCGACTACGACTTCTCCGGCATCACGCCGATCGGGGCGACCCCGGAGGGCACGGACGTCGGCGAGTTCAAGACGAAGATGCACGAGTACCTCGCGGACTACGCGGGGGTGAAGTGGACCGGTGGCGACACCTACTGGGACGGCAAGGTCGTGCTGCAGCTCGCCGAGTACATGACGGTCGCGAAGCAGCTCGGTGACACCGAGGACCAGGAGCAGCTGCAGACCACCCTCGAGGGGGCACTCAGCGACTGGTACACGTACACGAAGGGCGAGAAGGAGGACTTCTTCGCCAGGTACCCGACGTGGAAGGCCCTGATCGGCTTCGCCGACTCGTACGGCTCCGCACAGTTCAACGACAACCACTTCCACTACGGCTACTTCGCCACCGCCACGGCCCTCCTCGGAGCGGTCGACCCGACGTGGATCAAGCGGTACGAGGGCATGGCCCGCCTCGTCACGCAGGAGTACGCGAACTCCGACCGGTCCGACGGAGCGTTCCCCTACCTGCGCACCTACGGCGTGTGGGAGGGCCACTCGAACGCCGGCGGCGTCTCGGGCCCCGAGGGCAACAACCAGGAGTCGTCGTCCGAGGCGATCCAGTCCGAAGCCGGGCTGTTCCTCCTCGGCACGGTGCTCGGGGACGAGCGCATGCAGGCCACCGGCGCGATGGAGTACGTCACCGAGCGCGCTGCGGTCCGGGCGTACTACCAGAACGTCCGGGGCAACCCGGAGTCGAAGCTGGCGGTCGTCGACCCCGATCCGGCGTTCCCGAAGGAGTACCAGCACGCCCAGGTCGGCATCCTGCAGGACCAGGGCAACGCCTACGCGACGTACTTCTCGGCGGACCCGGCATGGATCTACGGCATCCAGTGGATGCCCACCGCGCCGTGGTTCGACTACTTCGGGTGGGACGAGCGGTTCTCGCAGTCGATCATGCAGCGGATGATGTCGGAGCGCCCGAAGGCGATCGGCGCGGGCATCGCCGACGCGAACCGCGACCGCATCCAGATGTTCACCAAGAAGTGGTACGGCATCGGGACGTACGGGGACGAGTCGATCGCGAAGGACCGCACCGCGGCCATCGGCGAGCTGCAGGACGCCCTGCGCGCCGTCGAGCGGAACCACCCCGGGTACCTCGCGAGCACGTCGAAGGACAACCCGTTCCGGGACTACGTCTCCGTGGAGAAGGGCAAGGTCGTCTTCCCGGCGCAGTACTGGACCCCGACGACGCTCCCGGCCTCGCTCGTCCCCGCGGAACTGACCGCGAAGGACGTCGACGAGAAGCCGGACAAGTGGTCCGTCCCGTCCCCGCTCACGCCCTTCCTCTGGACCGGGTACACGCCGGACGCGGACACGCTGAAGCGGCTCTACTCCGTCGACCTGACGCACTACACGCCGGGCACGGACACCGCGCACGCCGCGGCCGTCATCAGCGACATGGGCGACGCCCTCGGGCAGGTCGTGCTCGGCTACCTCGCGCAGTACGACCCCGCGACCTACCAGGACATCCACGACGCCCTGTGGACGGCGAAGGACCCGGCGGTGACCGGCAGGTCGATGGCCGGGATGGTCTACTACCAGGGCATGTCGAACCGGACCGTCGGCACCGAGGTGACCACCCGGCACACCAGCGACCCGCTCAGCCAGGTGTTCGAGGACGACGACGGGGAGTACTCGTACGTCCTCGACAACGTCGACGCCGTCCAGCACACGTACGACGTCTTCGACGGCACCACCGTGATCGGGCACGTGTCGGTCCCGGCACACACGCAGATCACCTCGCACCTCGACGCGCACCTCGAGCGCGTGGAGGTCGCGGCCGACGGCGACCCGAAGACGGTCGTCCCGGGGACCACCACGGCCTTCACGGCGACCGGGTACGACCAGTACGGAGCCACGATCCCGCTGGACGACGTCACCTGGTCGGCGACCGCCGGCACGGTCTCGGCCGACGGGCACTACCGGGCCACCACCAGGTCGGACGCCGTGACCGTCACGGCGACCGTGCACGGTGTCGCCGCCAGCGCGCGGTTCCGCGTCGCACCGGCACCGGTCCTGGCCACGATCGCGGTGACGCCCGGGTTCCAGCAGCTCGTCGTCGGCAAGCCGCAGCAGTTCCGGGCGGCAGGGCGTGACCAGTACGGAGACGCCGTGACGCTGCCCGGCGCGGTGACCTGGTCGTACACCGGCCCCGGTTCGGTCACCACGGACGGGGTCGTCACGACGACCGCTCCGGCCGCCGGCCACGTGGTCGCCACCAGCGGCACGACCGAGGGTTCCGCGGTGGCGTCCTCCGTGGTGCCGTCGGCGGACCTCGCCCGGGGTGCTGCCGTCGTCGCCAGCTCCACGCTCGCGCCGAACTCCGCGGCGAAGGCCGTGGACGGGGACGACAGCCAGAACTCCCGCTGGGAGAGCAAGCACGGTGTCGACCCGGTCGACTTCACCGTCGACCTCGGCCGACAGACGGACGTCTCGGGGGTCTCGATCGTCTGGGAGGCCGCCGCTGCCTCGCAGTACGACCTCCAGGTCGCCGACGACGCCGACGGACCCTGGCGCACCGTCCGGCACGTCACGAAGACGACCGCCGCCGCCGACCACCTCGACGTCTCGGCCACCGGTCGCTACGTCCGGATGCACGGCACCGCACGCCTGAGCGACTACGGCTACTCGATCCTCGGGTTCCACGTCACCGGGACACCGGCGGAGTCGGCCATCACGCCGACGGCGGTCCTCGTCGGTCCGCGGAGCACGGCAGTCCTGCCGGGCGCCACCGCAGACCTGACCGCCTACGCGTTCGACGCCTCCGGTGCCGGCGGCCCCGTGGCACCCGCCGGGTCGACCGGCGCGGCGTCCTGGTCGGTCACCGGCGGCGGATCGGTCGCCCAGGACGGCACCGTCACCGCGGCCGGCGACGCCGGCGTGACCTCGACCGTGTCGGCGGAGGTCGGCGCGGTGTCGGCCACGGCGACCGTGACCACGCTCGGGACCGCAGCCAGCGAGCCCGAACCGGGACGGGCCTCCCGGGACGTCGCCCTCGGCAAGCCGGCGACCGCGTCGTCCGCCCAGCGCGGTGACCTGGCCGCGGGTGCCGCGGTCGACGGCGACGGCCACAGCCGGTGGTCGAGCGCAGCGGCGGACGGCGAGTGGATCGCCGTCGACCTCGGTGCGGTGCTGCCGCTCGAGGCCGTGGAGATCGACTGGGAGGACGCGTACGCCGACTCCTACGAGCTGCAGGTGCGGGACACCGCGACCGACGCCTGGCGGACCGTGGCCGACGAACGGGCCGGGTCGGGCGGGACCGAGCGGCACGACCTGACGGACGTGCACGGGCGGTACGTCCGGATGCTCGGCGGCCACCGGCACACGGTCCACGGCTACTCGCTGTGGGCGCTCCGGGTGTTCTCGCAGCAGGGCGAGCCGACCCCCGACCTGGCGCACGGCGTGGTCGCGACGTCCTCCTCGGACGAGTCGCGCTCGGTCCCGGCGTCGAACGTCACGGACGGCGACGACACCACGCGCTGGGCCAGCGGGCACTCTGACGACCAGTGGATCGACCTCGACCTCGGGGCGGTGCACGCGGTGCACACCGCGACGCTGCACTGGGAGGGCGCCTACGGGACCGCCTACCGGGTGCAGGGCCGCGAGACGGTCGACGGCCCCTGGACGACGATCACCACGGTGACCGACGGTGACGGCGGCACGGACGACGTCGCCCTCAGCGGGGACTGGCGGTGGCTCCGTGTGCAGGGCGTCCACCGCTCGTCGCCGTACGGCTACTCGCTGTACGGGGTGCAGGTCCGCTGACCGCAGCGGGCGCGGCCCGCTGACCGACCACGACAGGGCCCCGGGACACACCGTCCCGGGGCCCTGCCGTCGCGTCCGCCGCGGTGTCCCGGCGGCGAGTCGGTGGTTCCGCGGATGACCCCCGACGGGCGTCGACCGATGGTGGGACGGCAGCGCCCCTGCGCCGCACCCCACCACCGACACCATCGGAGAACGCCGTGCCCACCGCCCTCGCCCTGCTCAGCGGCGCCGCCTGGACCGTCACGTGCATCGCGTGCATCGTCCTCGGGTTCCGGCACCGCACGTCCTGCATGCCGGCCGTCCCGCTCGCGCTCAACTTCTCGTGGGAGTGCGTCTACGCGGTGCAGGGCCTCCGCCAGCCGTTCACCGTGCAGACCGGCATCGACGTCGTCTGGGCGGTGTTCGACGCCGTGATCATCGTCACCTTCCTCCGCTTCGGTCGGGCGGAGCAGCCCCGCCTCCTGCCGCGGGCGCGGTTCACCAGCTGGATCGTGCTGCTGCTCGCGACCGCGTTCGCGGTGCAGCTCCTCTTCATCCACGAGTTCGGCCCGCACGCGGCGACCCGGTACTCGGCGTTCCTGATGAACGTGGTCATGTCGATCGCGTTCCTGGGGCTCTGGGCAGCACGTCCCGCGCGCCGCGGCCAGTCACTCGTCATCGCCTGGTCCAAGTTCGTCGGGACCCTCGCCGCCACCGCGCTGTCCGGCGTGGTGGAGGACTCCGCGTTCATCCTCGGGCTGGGGATGATCTGCGCCGTGTTCGACGCGCTCTACGTGCTCGTGCTGCTGCACCGCGCGGACCCCGACCAGACCGGGAGCGCACCGGAGCAGGCCGACGACACGACCGCACGCACCCTGCCGACGACGCACGACCGACGAGCTCGACCCGCTGCCACGAACGGACGGACCGCATCATGACCAACGTCCACGACTACGTCATCGTCGGGGGTGGCAGCGCCGGCAGTGTCCTGGCGTCGCGCCTCTCCGAGGACCCCCGGGTGACCGTCCTGCTCATCGAGGCCGGTGCGACGGACGGCCCGGCCCTGATGCGGGACCCGTCCGCATGGGGTGACCCGCTCGTCCCCGGGATCGACTGGGGGACGAGCACCGTCCCGCAACCGGGCCTGGGCGGCAGGGCGCTGTCCTACCCGCGGGGGAAGGTGCTCGGGGGATCGAGTGCCGTCAACGCCATGATCTTCCTGCCCGCCGCACGGTCGGACCTCGACGCGTGGGTGGCCGGCGGCGCGACGGGCTGGGGGTGGGACGACCTCGCCCCGTACGCCGCCGCGATGCGCGGTCAGGGCGACCGGTACACGCCGGGCACGCCGTTCGTCCACGCCGCTCCGACGGGGGACGCACCCACGCCGTTCGCGGCCGCACTGCTGGCGGCCCTCGGCGAGGACGACCACTGGCAGGACGCCCGGGTCCACGACCTGATGGTCGTCGACGGGCGCCGCGAGACGGTCGCCGACGCGTACCTGCCGCCGAGCGTCCTCGCCCGCTCGAACCTCACCGTCCGCGCCTCGACGGTGGTGCCCCGCGTCGCACTCGTCGACGGACGGTGCGTCGGCGTGGAGGTCGCGACCCCGTCCGGCGTCGAGCTCGTCGGGGCGTCCCGCGAGGTCGTCCTCGCCGCCGGCGCGGTCGGCTCGCCCCGCATCCTCATGGCGTCCGGGATCGGACCGGCGGCACACCTCGCCGAGGTCGGGATCGACGTCGTGGTCGACGCGCCGGGGGTGGGGAGCGACCTGCAGGACCACGCGAAGCAGCCCGTCGTGCTCGGACCCGGTGCGCAGGCGGCGACCTCGCACGGGCAGTTCGCCGAGGTGAGCGCGCTGCTGCACCCCGCGGGTGCTGCGCACGCCCGCGTCCAGCTCCTCTCGTTGGCGACCGGCTTCAAGCCGGCAGGAGCGCCGGCGTTCCCGGGCGCGGGCTTCGTCCTCAACGTCGTCGACCCGTCCAGCCGCGGCACGGTGCGCCTGCGCGACCGCGGCCCCGCCAGCCAGCCCCTCGTGGACCCGGACATCCTCGGTGACCCCGGCGACGTGGCCGAGCTCGTGACCGCGATCCGGGCGACCCGGGACCTCGTCCGGAGCCCCCACCTCGCCCCGTTCGTCGGGAAGGAACTGCTGCCGGGTGACGCCAGCACCGACGAGGAGCTGGAACAGGTCGTCCGCCGGACGACGGGGACCTACTACCACCCGTTCGGGAGCTGCCGGATGGGGGACGCCCCGTCCGCGCCGCTCGACGTGCACCTCCGGGTCCGCGGGGTGTCCGGGCTCCGCGTGGTCGACGCCTCGGTGATCCCCGGCCGGGTCTCCGCCAACCCGAACGCCACCGTCCTGGCCGTCGCAGAGCGCGCCGCCGACCTCATCGCGCAGCACCGCGGCTGACCTGCGCGCGCGTGGTGACCACCGCCGGACGGGAGGCTCGGTGCCGGACCGGCACCGAGCCTCCCGTCCGGTGGACCCAGCGGTCCCTGACAGCAGTGATCGCACCGATGCCCTCCGGACGGGGCGCTGCGAGCCTGCTCGCATGCACACTGCAGGAACCGGTGGTCCGTTGGTCCTCGAGGCGATGCGGACCGACCAGTCCGACGTCGCGATCCGACACGGCCTGGCGTACGCGACGACCCCGGAGGTGGGCCGGTTCGCCGCGCTCGACGAGGACACCGAGCGCGCCTGGCAGGACCTCGGACGGATCACCGACACGGCCATCGTGGAGCGGGACGCCGACTTCGAGCCGGCGGGGTGGACGCTGGAGCGTCGGACCGCGCTGACGTCCATGTTCACCACCACCCGGTCGACCGCTGCCGCCGACCACGCGGGGGTGGTCGACCTGGGCGTGGACGACGTGCCGGCCATGGTCGGACTCGCCACGCTCGGCGGCATCCGGACGTTCGCTCCCGGGTCGGTCGGGCGGTTCGCCCACGTCGGGGTCGTGACCGACGGGCAGCTGGTGGCGATGGCGGGCGCCCGGTTCTCCACGCCGGAGTGGCAGGAGATCGCCTGCGTCGTCACCCACCCGGACCACCGTGGGCAGGGGCACGCGCACGTGCTGGTCGACCTGCTCGTGGCACGGGCGCGACGTGCCGGACGGGCGTCCTGCCTCCGGGTCGAGGTCGGCAACCCCGCACGCCAGGTGTACGAGCGGATGGGGTTCGTCGCGGCCCACACGACGACCGTCGACCTGCGACGGCGAGCACGCGCGACGACCGATCCGACGCGACCTGTTGCACCCGGGGTCCTGGTGGACACAAACGGGTGAACGACCTGACGGTACCCGGGCCCCCGGACCGCCCCACCACTCCCCAGGAGGAACCGCCATGGACCCCGTCCGGATCACCGATGCGCTCCGCGACCTGTTCTTCGAGCCCGACCCCGACGTCGACCCGGAGGACGTGATCGACCGGTACTACAGCCCCGACTACACCTACCGGACCGGCGGCAAGCTGCTCAACCGGGGTGAGTTCGAGGCGATGGTCACTGCCGGTCGCGCCCTGATCGTCCGGGGGAGCGCCTGGTCGGTCGACGAGGTCCGGGACGGCAACACCTACGCCGAGCGGCACCGCTACCACGCCGAGTTCACCGACGGGACCGTGCTGGACCGGGAGGTCGCGGTCTTCGGCACGATCGGCCCGGACGGACGCTTCGAGCACCTGAGCGACGCCGGCTTCGACCTGGAGCCGGGGCCCGCCGCGCGGGCGCGGCTCGTGGGGGCCTGCCGGTCGGGGCACTGACGCGGGCGGTGTCTCCTGCTCCCGCCACGTCGGCGAGCATCGAGGGAGCAGGAATCGTCGAGTCCGCCGCGTGCACCCGACGTTTCCTGCTCCCTCGACGAACGACGAGCGTCGAGCGAGCACGATGGGCCCATGAGCCAGCTGGACAAGGACGACCCGCGCACGCAGTACGCCCGCCCGCCGTTCCCCGCGCAGACGCAGCAGGGGTCGGGACGGGCCAGCGAGATGGACCCGCCGCCGGACCACGGTGAGACGAGCTACGTCGGCACCGGCCGGATGCCCGGCTACCGGGTGCTCGTGACGGGGGCCGACTCGGGCATCGGCCGCGCCGCCGCGATCGCGATGGCGAAGGAGGGCGCCGACGTCGTGCTGAACGCCCTGCCCGAGGAGATCGACGACCTGACCGAGGTCCGCGACCTCATCGGCGACCTCGGACGCAAGGCCGTCATGGTCCCCGGGGACCTCACCGACGAGGCCTTCTGCCAGGAGCTCGTCCGGACGGCCGTCAGCGAGCTCGGCGGTCTCGACGCGCTCGTGCTCGTCGCCGGCAGCCAGCAGGTGCACGAGGACGTCACCCAGCAGTCGACCGAGGCCTTCGACCGCACGATGAAGGTCAACGTCTACGCGATGTTCTGGCTCGTCCGCGAGGCCGTCCCGCACATGGCCCCGGGCAGCGCGATCGTCACGACGAGCTCGGTGTCCGCGTACCAGCCGCAGGACCGGATGATCGACTACGCGGCGACGAAGGCCGCGATCATCACCTGGACGAACGGCCTCGCCCGCCAGCTCGCGGCGAAGGGCATCCGCGCGAACACCGTGGTGCCCGGGCCCGTGTGGACCCCGCTCCAGCCGATCAGCTACCCGGGCGACGAGATCGCCGCGTACGGGCAGGACACCCCGTTCGGCCGTCCGGCGCAGCCCGTCGAGCTCGGCAGCGCGTACGTGTACCTCGCCGGACCGGAGTCGTCGTACACCTCCGGCACGACGCTGACCGTGGCGGGAGCGACCGGGGTCGCGCTGTGAGTCCTGCATTGCGGAGGTCGACCGTGCTCGTCGGGGACCGCCGCCTGGCGCTGACGAACCTCGACAAGGTGCTCTACCCGGAGACCGGCACGACGAAGGGCCGGGTCGTCGAGTACTACGAGCACGTCGCGCCGTGGATGATCCCGCACGTGAAGGACCGCCCGGTCACCAGGAAGCGCTGGGCGAACGGCGTCGACGGCAAGGTCTTCTTCGAGAAGAACCTGCCCGACTCCGCGCCCGAGTGGGTCCGGCACCACACGATCGAGCACTCCGACCACGACAACGAGTACCCGATCGTCGACGACCTGCCGACGCTCGTGTGGATGGCGCAGCAGGCCGCCCTCGAGCTCCACGTGCCGCAGTGGCGCTTCGGGCCACGCGGCGGGAAGCAGGACCCGGACCGCCTGGTGCTCGACCTCGACCCGGGCGAGGGCGTCGGGCTCGCGGAGTGCGTCGAGGTGGCCGTCGCCGCACGCGAGATCCTGCACGGCATGGGCCTCGACCCGTACCCGGTGACGTCGGGCTCGAAGGGCATCCACCTCTACGCCGCCCTCGACGGACGCGCCTCGACGGACCAGGTGTCCGAGGTCGCGCACGAGCTGGCGAAGGCCCTCGAACAGGACCTGCCCGACCTGGTGCTGTCCTCGATGAGCCGTGCGGAGCGGCGGGGCAAGGTCTTCGTCGACTGGTCGCAGAACAACGGCAACAAGACCACGATCGCGCCGTACTCCCTGCGCGGGCGGGAGCGTCCGACGGTCGCCGCGCCGCGATCGTGGAAGGAGCTGACCGAGACGGGGCTCGCCCAGCTGACGCTGGACGAGGTGCTCGAGCGACTGCAGGACCACGGCGACCTCCTGCACCCGGTCGCCGCCGGCGCCCTCGCCGTGGGTCGGCCGGACGCCGGCCACTGGGACAGCGACCGCACACAGGCCGCCAACGACGCGGAACGCGAAGCGCGGACTGGAGGCGCGGCGAACGACCGCCTGACGACCTACCGTTCCAAGCGGGACGCGTCGAAGACCCCGGAGCCGGTCCCGCAGGACGCGCCGACGGTCCGGAAGGACGGCACCCCGACCTTCGTCATCCAGGAGCACCACGCCACCCGCGACCACTACGACTTCCGGCTGGAGCACGACGGCGTGCTCGTGAGCTGGGCGCTGCCGAAGGGGGAGCCGACCGACCCGGGGAAGAACCACCTCGCAGTGATGACCGAGGACCACCCGCTCGAGTACGGCTCCTTCGAGGGCACGATCCCGCACGACGAGTACGGCGGTGGCACGGTGACGCTCTGGGACGACGGCACCTACGACCTCGAGAAGTGGCGCGAGGGCGAGGAGGTCATCGTGACGCTGCACGGCCGGACGAACGGGAACCGCCGGCTCGCGCTCCTCCACACCCGCGGGCGGGGGAAGGGCCGGGAGGGCGATGAGAAGAACTGGCTCATCCACCGGACGAAGGACCAACCCGACCCCGCGGTGGACGGCACCCGATCGGAGGATGTGGGGCGAGCCTCCCGTCCGGCACCGGCCGCCGGACGCACGACGCACGCCGGCGGGAGCCCGACGCACGACGAGGGCGGTCCGCGCATCGCCCGAGCGGCCGAGGCCGACACCGACCCGGTGGAACGTCGCACGATGCAGGCGACGCTCGCCAAGGGCGAGCCGACGCTCGACCCGGCCGAGTGGGCCTTCGAGATGAAGTGGGACGGCGTCCGAGCCCTCGCGACGGTCCGTGACGGGGCGGTCTCGTTGCGCAGCCGGAACGGGAACGACCTGACGGCGCAGTACCCGGAGCTCCAGGAACTCGGGGAGCGCGCCGGCGTCGACGGTGTCTTCGACGGCGAGGTCGTGGCGCTCGACGACCACGGCCGGCCGAGCTTCCAGCTCCTGCAGAACCGGATGGGCCTCACGAAGCAGCGCGAGGTGGCGGCGGCACGTGCCCAGACACCGGTCCGGTTCCTGCTGTTCGACGTGCTCGAGGCCGACGGCCACGAGCTGACCCGCCTCGGGTACGAGCACCGACGGCAGGCGCTCGAGACGGTGGTCGACGCCGGCGGTGCGATCGAGGTCCCGCCGGCGCATGACGGCGACCTCGCGCGGGCCATGGCGGACTCGACCGAGCGCGGACTCGAGGGCGTCGTCGCGAAGAAGCGGTCCTCGCGGTACGCGGAGGGACGACGCTCCGAGGCGTGGCTCAAGCTGAAGCACCACGCCACGCAGGAGGTCGTCGTGGCCGGGTGGAAGCCCGGGAGCGGACGCCGCGAGGGCGGCGTCGGGTCGCTGCTCCTCGGCGTCCCGGAGCCGGACGGCCTGCGGTACGTCGGCAAGGTCGGCACGGGGTTCCGCGACCGCGACCTGGACGAGATCGCCGCCGTGCTCGGTCCCCTGGCGCAGGAGGACTCGCCGTTCCTGGACGTGCCACGACCGGACGCGCGGGACGCCCACTGGGTGGCGCCGGAGCGCGTGGGGGAGGTCGAGTTCGCGGAGTGGACGGCCGACGGGCGGCTCCGCCACGCGACGTGGCGAGGCTGGCGGCCGGACAAGGCCCCGGAGGACGTCGTCCCGGAGTGACGGCGTCCAGGTTCCGCATGCATCCGCATGGGGTCCGCTGGAGGCGAACTTCCGTCCCCCGATCGGAGGATGCGCGGGGGACGATTCCCCTGCTCGTGCCGGGATGCCGCAGACCGACTGTTACGTTCGCGGGACGAAAGGGGGTGCGGGATGACCAGCAACTACCTGCCACCGTTCTCCGCAGCGGAGCGCGTCGACCAGCCAGAGGACGACGCACCCGAGGGACCGGGACACCCGGCTCCGGCGACCACCGAGCACGAGGCCACCTACGCGGACTTCCTCGGCGACCAGGTCGAGGACTGACACCGGGTCGTCGTCCTGGCTCCGGGCAGGACGGCCCGTGCGCCGGATCAGGGGACGCACGGACCGCCGCGGAAGCGCCGTGACCGGCCGGTCAGGGTGACCGATCACGGCGCGCTCGATCCCGACGGCGTGTTCGCCGGCGGGAGGCCCACAGAAGAAGACGTCGCGAAGCGGGCATTCGTCACGCCGATCACCGAGATCCACACAGAGGACTTCCCCTGACCGAGGACCAACCGCTCTCCGCGCTGTCGGACGCCGCGCTCGTCGAACGGTCCGCCGACGGCGACGCACAGGCCTTCGGTGTGCTCATCCGCCGGTACGGCCCGCTCATGCGCGCCTACGCCGCGCGGATCCTCGGGCACGGCGACGGCGAGGCCGACGACGCCGTGCAGGAGGCGGCGCTCCAGGCCTGGCAGCGCATCGACCGGGTGGACGACCCCGACCGTGTGCGATCCTGGCTGTTCCGCATCGCGGCGAACAAGGCGCTCGACCGGCTCCGACGGCGGCACCCGCACCTCGACCTCGAGGCCGTGCCGGACCGCGCGGACGAGCGACCCGTCGACGAGGTGGTCGTCACGCGGATGCAGGTCGACGCCCTCGCGCGGGTGGTCCAGAACCTCCCGGACGCGCAGCGAGCAGTGTGGGTCCTGCGGGAGATCGGCGGGGCGTCCTACGCGGACGTCGCGGAGCAGACGGGTCTGACCACGACCGCCGTGCGCGGGCTGCTCGCCCGGGCCCGCCGTGCCGTGGTGACGCAGATGGAGGGGTGGCGATGACCGACGACGACGTCGAGGACCGCTACGGCGCCTTCACCCTCGACGAGCTCGCTGACTACCTGGACTCCGGCCGTGACCCCGTGCGACCCGAGATCGAGACGGACGCGGACGCCAGTGCCGCACTCCGACGACTCGAACAGCTGCGGGTGGCCTCGGCCGACCTGCTCGACGCAGACGTCCGTGCCGCCGGCGCTGCCGACGACGACTGGATCGCGCGCGTCCTGGCGAGCATCAGGACGACCGCGCACGCCGGACGGGACATCCCCGTGCCCGACGACGACCCGACGTCCCGGCTCGTGGTGACCGAGGGGGCGATCCGCGGGCTCGTCCGGGTCCTCGGGGACGCCCTGCCGGGTGTGCTGGTCCGGCGGACCCGGTTCGAGGGTGACGTGACGACGCCCGGCGCGGCGATCCACGTCGAGGTCGTGGTCGCCCTGGCCGCCGATGCCCCACTGCGGGAGCGGGCCGATGCGCTCCGGGAGCTGGTCGCCGCCGCACTGCACGAGCACGCGCCCTTCGCCGTCGCGTCGCTCACCGTCCGCGTCGCCGACGTGCTGATCCCCGGGGAGCCCACATGAGCACGGACACCAGGGCCCTGTCGCGCCTGGCCACCGAGGTCGTCCTCGCGGTCCCCGGCGTCCGGTCGGTGGTGCTGCCCGGGCCGAGCCTCGCCGTCCTGGTCCGCGACGTCCGATCGGTGCTGGACCTGCTGCCGCGGGACGGTGGTGCCGTGCTCGTCGAGGACCGCAGCACCGGACTGCGCGTGCGGGTCGTCCTGACGGTGGACGCCGGCGTCTCGGCGATCACGACGCTGCGATCCGTCCGGGACGAGCTCGGCGTGTGCATCGAGCACGCGACCGGTGCCCGAGCGGACGACGTCACGGTGCGGGTCGTCGAGATCACCTGACGCGGGGGCAGGGCTGACCCCGCGCGGTGCCGGGCGAGGGCACGGTGCCGGGGCGAGGGCGTGCCCCCCCCCCCCCCCCCCC
>NZ_MJGV01000079.1:401290-406321 GCF_001865015.1 Curtobacterium sp. MMLR14_010
CCCCCCCCCCCCCCCGGCGCCCCGCGCGGTGCCGCGGCGCGCGCGTGCCCCGGCGCCCCCGCGTTGCTCAGGCGGCGGGGGCCGGACCGTCCGCAGCCGCGCCGCCCTCGGTCGCGGGGAGGTCGTCGCCGACCATGCCGTCGTCCTCGGTGTCGACGACGTCCGCCGCAGCGGCCTTCGCCTCGTCGATGGTGTCCTGCGACTTCCGCAGCAGGTCGTCGTTGCCGGTGGGTGCTGTCTCGCTCATGGCGCCGAGGCTACGCGGGAGCGCCTGAACCGGTCTCCCGCCGGGGGCGATGCGCGGGCTCGTAGTCGACCGCGGACGTCGGGGCCGCCGACGTCGGCATGACCGGTGCCGGCGGTGTGCCGTACGCGTCGGCGGCGTCGAGCACGGCCCGTGTCGCGGCGGCCGCGGTCCGGAGCGCGTCGGCGATGGGGAGCGCCCGGTGCGCGGGCGTCCGCACCTCGACACCCCACGGCTCGTCGAAGCCGAGGTCGCGGACCGTGCGGATGAACCCGGGGATGTCCCACGCCCCGACGCCGGGCAGGTACCGACCGAGCCGGGACTCGTCGGCGAGCGTCATGCCGTTCGGGGTGTCCATCAGGCCGTCGCTGAGCTCGACCGCGGCGAGGGTCGACGGCGCCAGCCCGTGGCGGATCGACGCCAGGGTCGAGCCGCCCCGCAGCGCGTGCATCGCGTCGAGCAGCAGTCCGCCGTTCGGGTGCCCGGCGGTCGCGACGAAGCGCGAGGCCCGTTCGACCGTCGGCAGGTTCGACCACGGTTCGGGTTCGAGCACGAGCTGCGCACCGACGCCCCGGGTCTGCTCCGCGAGCACCACCCAGTCGTCGAGCATCGCCGCGGGGGAGACCCCGGGCAGGCTCACGTCGGCGCGAGCCACCACCTGCCAGGCGCGGAGGGTCGCCGCCGCCTCGAGCAGGACACCGCGGTCGGCGTCCACCGCCGTGGTCCGGCTGGGGCACGTCCACCACGTGCTGAGGGTGCCGAGCTGCACCCAGACGATGCCGGCGTCGTCGAGCATCTGCCGGAGCCGGTGCAGCCCGATGGTCCCGCGGACCTCGTGGAGGTCGTCGAGGGCGAGCGAGATGCCGGAGAAACCGGCGGCCCCGACGGCGCGGACGCGCTCGTCGATGGGTTCGTCGCCGTCCCAGGTCCAGGACGTCGCGAGCAGGTCGTGTTCCAGCACGGTGCACCTCCGTGTCCGCAGACGCACGACGGCGGTGTCGAGCGTCCCCGGTCCGCTTCCCTGTCAGCGGACCACGACGACGCGTTGCGACGACGCCGTCTGGCTCCGTGCTACTCGCGGCCGCTCCGGATCGGCTCCCAGCAGAGCGCCGACTGCGTCATCTGGTCACGATCCGCGCGAGTTCTCCCCGCTGGTGCGAGGTTCCGCACCCCGTGCGCTGCCATGGCCGAGCACGGGGTGGTCAAGCTCGCACCACGCAGAGCGGGGTGGACGGGACGGCCGGCGCTTGGGTGCCACGAGCCTCCCGTCCGCAGTCCGCGGAGCGCGGTTCCCTCGTCTGTCCGCACCCTCGCACCGTGCGGAGTCTCCCCGCTGGTGCGAGGTTCCGCACCCCGTGCGCTGCCACGGCCGCGCACGGGGTGGTCAAGCTCGCACCGGGCGGACGGGAGGCTCGGTGTGCGTCCGGCGCGGACCGTCACGCCTGCAGCGGTGCGGGTCGCACGGTGGTCCTGACGGTCCCGACGCCCTCGATCGTCCCGACGAGCACCGACCCGGGGACGACCACGCCGACTCCGTCGGGCGTGCCGGTCATCACGAGGTCACCCGGCTCGAGGCGCACCGCCCGGGACAGCTCCGCGACGACCTCGGCCACGGACCAGATCTGGTCGGCGAGGTCCCCGTGCTGGCGGCGCTCGCCGTCGACGGTGAGCTCGATCGTGCCGTGCGTCGGGTCGACGTCGGCGGCGGGGACGAGCGTGCCGACCGGTGCGGAGGCGTCGAACCCCTTCGCCATGTCCCACGGTCGCCCGAGGCGCTTGGCCTCGGCCTGCAGGTCGCGTCGGGTCAGGTCGAGCCCGACGCCGTAGCCCCACACGTGGTCGAGTGCGTCGGTCACGGGGACGTCCGCGCCGCCGACGCCGATCGCCACGACGAGTTCGACCTCGTGTTCGAGACGCTCGGTCATCGGCGGGTACGGGGTCGCCCCGTCATCAGTGACGACCGCGTCGGCGGGTTTCGTGAAGAAGAACGGCGGCTCACGATCGGGGTCGTGCCCCATCTCCCGCGCGTGCGCCGCGTAGTTCCGTCCGACGCAGAAGACGCGGCGGACGGGGAAGCGTCCACCCGTCGACGTCGGGACGGAGGGCACTGCCGGAGCCGGGATCACGAGGTCGGTCACGGCTCCAGCGTGCCACGTGCCTACTGGCCGGGCGCGGCGCTCTCCGACTCGCCCTCGCCCGGGTCGCCACCGGTCCCACCGGCGGCGGGCTCGTCCTGCGGCCACCCCGCGAACTGCCACGCACCGACCGCGGGGTGGTCCTCGCCCTTCGCGTAGGCGTGGGCGCGGGCGGCGTCGCGTGCCTCGGACAGCTTCCCGAGCAGCTCGTCGAACCGGTCGGACCCGTCGGCCACCCGCGTCAGCGCGTCGTGCGCGAGCGCGAAGCGGTCCATCTCGTTGCGGATGAGCATGTCGAACGGCGACGTCGTGGTGCCGCGCTCGAGGAAGCCGTGCACGTGCAGGTCGTCGTGGCCGTGGCGACGGTAGGTGAGCTGGTGGACCAGCGACGGGTACCCGTGGAACGCGAACACGGCGGGTGTCCCGGGGAGGAACAGCTCGTCGTAGCGCTCGTCGGAGATCGGGTGCTCGTGCTTGCGGTTGTCCCCGAGCGAGAGCAGGTCCACCACGTTCACGACACGTACGCCGACGTCGAGCGCGTGGGTGCGGATGATGTCGGCGGCCGCGATCGTCTCGACGGTGGGGACGTCCCCGGCGCTGACCAGGACGACGTCCGCGTGGCCGACAGTCTGCTCAGTGCCGGCCCAGTCCCAGACGCCCAGGCCGGCGTCCGCGTGCGCGACGGCGTCCTCGAGCGACAGGAACACCGGCTCTGGGTGCTTGCCGGCGACGATGACCTCGATGCGGTTCGTCGTCTCCAGCGCGTGTGCGGTCACCGCGAGCAGGGTGTTGGCGTCGGCGGGGAGCTTGATCCGCACGAGGTCCTGCTGCTTCGAGGCGACGACGTCGAGGAAGCCCGGGTCCTGGTGGGAGAACCCGTTGTGGTCCTGCCGCCAGACGTGGGACGAGAGCAGGATCGTGAGGTTCGACACCGGGGCACGCCAGTCGATGTCCGTGGAGGACTCCAACCACTTGGCGTGCTGGCCGACCATCGAGTCGATGATGTGCGCGAAGGCCTCGTACGTGTTGATGATGCCGTGGCGGCCGCTCAGCACGTAGCCCTCGAGCATCCCCTCGAGCAGGTGCTCGGACAGGATCTCGGTCACGCGGCCGGTCGGCGCGATGTGCTCGTCGTCGGGGGAGTTCGCCGCGCGCCAGACCCGCGACGTGACGTCGAACACCGCGTCGAGCTTGTTCGACACGGTCTCGTCGGGGCCGAACAGCCGGAACGTCGAGGGATTGGCGGCCATCAGCGCGGCCAGCCAGGGGCCGAGCGTGCCGGTGGAGGAGGCGTCCTCGCCAGCGGGGACGCCGTACGGCGCGAGGTCGGGACGCTGCAGCGCCGTCCGGATCCGGCCGCCATTGGCGTGTGGCGTCGCGCTCATCCGCTTGTCGCCGGACGGGCGGATCGCCTCGAGCAGCCCGGTACCGGTGCCGTCCTCGGTGAAGAGCTCGGAGGGGCGGTAGGACTCCATCCACGCCTGCAGCTGGGCACGGTGCTCGTCGTTCTCGCGGACGGCGGGCAGCGGCACCTGGTGCGCGCGGAAGGTGCCCTCGACCTTCTCGCCGTCGACCTCCTTCGGGCCGGTCCAGCCCTTCGGGGTCTTCAGGACGATCATCGGCCACCGTGGGCGGAGGTCGGTCGCGCCGGCCATCTCACCGGCGGCGGCGCGGGCGGCCTGGGCCCGGGCAGCGGCTTGGATGTCGTCGATGGACGCCAGCGCGCGGCGCAGGGCCCCGTCGAACAGGGCGTGCACGGCGAAGGGGTCGTCCCCGACGCGGGAGGAGTCGACGATGATCGGGTCGTAGCCGAGCCCGCGGAAGTACGCGGTGAGGTCCTCGGTGGGGATGCGCGCGAGCACCGTGGGGTTCGCGATCTTCCACCCGTTGAGGTTGAGGATCGGCAGGACGGCGCCGTCTGCCACCGGGTCGAGGAACGTGTGGGCCTGCCACGACGCCGACAGCGGCCCGGTCTCGGCCTCGCCGTCACCGACGACGCAGGTCACGACGAGGTCGGGGTTGTCGAGCGCGGCGCCGTACGCGTGGGCGAGGGAGTAGCCGAGCTCACCGCCCTCGTTGATGGACCCGGGCGTCTCCGGGGCCGCGTGCGAGGGGAAGCCGCCGGGGAACGAGAACTGCTTGAAGAACTGCTGCAGCGTGGTGCCCGGATAGAGCTCCTGCCAGGTGCCCTCGAGCCACGCGTTCGCGTTCATCGCGGGGCCACCGTGCCCGGGGCCGCAGATGTAGAGCATGTCCCGGTCCGTCGAGGTGATGAGCGCGTTGCAGTGCGCGTACACGAGGTTCAGTGCCGGCGACGTGCCCCAGTGCCCGAGGAGCCGCGGCTTGATGTCGTCCGGCGTGATCGGGTGCTCCAGCAACGGGTCGTCCAGCAGGTAGATCTGCCCGACGGTGAGGTAGTTCGCGGCGCGCCACCACGCGTCGATCGCGCGGATCCGGTCGGTCGTGAGGAGGTGCTCGGTGGCCATGACCCCACGGTACGGACCCCGCCGCAGGACGGTTCCAGAAACTCGTCCAATCCGTTCGGGGAGGGGTACCGAATCATCAGCACAGGGCAAACGCCCAGAGCACTTCCCGGCCTCGTCCGGCCAGGACTCGACCAACTCACAGAAGAGGAACGAACACCATGCGCAA
>NZ_MJGV01000080.1 GCF_001865015.1 Curtobacterium sp. MMLR14_010
TGGCCAGGCTGGGCGCATTCAAGCCTCGCGCCTTGAGATCCAGCAACACTTCACGCCAGCTCTGTGTGGACTCGCGGACACCGTCCTCAATCGCCAAGAAGCGCTTCTCGCCGCGGTCATTCACACCGATCACGACCAGGGCGCACAGCTTGGCATCCTCGGCCCGCAAACCGCTGTAGATGCCGTCCGCCCACAGGTACACCCAACGGTCCCGGTCTAATCGACATTGGCGCCAGGCGTCATACTCCTGGGCCCACTGACGTTTCAGTCGGGCGACGGTGCTGGCCGACAAGCCCTTGGCCTCCGGGCCCACCAGAATCTCCAGCGCACTCTCCATCTCACCAGTCGACACCCCTTTGAGGTACAGCCAGGGCAACGCCGCTTCCAGCGAGCGGGTCTTGCGGACATACGGCGGAACCAAGGCCGACCGGAAGGTCACCGGGTGACCATCTTTTGCTCGCACCTTCGGTACTTTGACGGTGATCGGGCCAACCCCCGTTTGAATGGCTCGCTCAGGTTGATACCCATTGCGAACCACGGCCGCTCGACCATCCTCCAGCTTACGCCCTCCAACGGTGTCCATGAACTCAGACAACTCAGCTTCGACTGCCTGATGAATCAACTCCCGTGCGCCTCGACGCAGCAACTCGGTCAAAGGATCAACCGATTCCTCTCGACCTGATATCCCGACAACGTTACTCTTTCCCATGGCGGTGTACTCTTGGTTGGTTGACTGTTTGGCGACAACAAATCAACCAGATACGCCGCTTTCTTTCAAATCTTCAAACACCAGATTCAGTTATAACTCTCTCCTTGCTTTACGAACACAGAATCCGTTCTGTGCAGTGATAGACGATAATAACCGAAATATAGATAGGGTTGGCAATGAGTCAATCTGGTTCCGTGCGGCCAGAGAC
>NZ_MJGV01000081.1 GCF_001865015.1 Curtobacterium sp. MMLR14_010
CAATATGGATGCGAAGGGTCGCTTGGCGATCCCCGCCAGGGTGCGCGAAGAGCTTGCGCATGCCTGCAGTGGTCGCATTGTATTGACGGCCAATGCCGATGAAGAGCGCTGTTTGCTGATGTATCCGGAACCGCAGTGGGAGGCATTAAGGCCACAAATTGAAGCACTTCCCAATATGAATAAAGCTGCCCGCAGGCTGCAGCGACTGCTGCTGGGCCATGCCACGCCTTTGGAGCTGGACTCGGCGGGGCGCATTCTGGTGCCGCCCACGTTGCGCAGTTATGCGCGCCTGGAGAAGAAATTGA
>NZ_MJGV01000082.1 GCF_001865015.1 Curtobacterium sp. MMLR14_010
ACCCAAAGTCATGTTGCGCTTATTCATAACCATCTCCCGTTTCCGATGAGGCCTTTACTGGCGTTCGTCGATTCGCTTGCGAAGAGACTCAATATTGCGATTGACCTCATCAACCGCTTGTCTTGCTTTCGCGGTTTCCGAGCGAGCGCCGGCCAGTTGCGCATCCACGGCTGCCTTTTCGAGTAAGCGGCTTGCTTCAAGGTATTGTTCGCGATTGATCAATTCCTCGG
>NZ_MJGV01000083.1 GCF_001865015.1 Curtobacterium sp. MMLR14_010
GACATTGACCACACACGCATACCCTTGAAATCCGTGACCTATTACGGAGTCGGACTGGACTATTACGGTAAGGGGGACCTGGCAGCCGCCGAGGACGCCCTGACCTCCGCTGTGCGTTATGGGGAACTGGAGCGCAAACCCAGTACCGTACTCTCAAGCGGCGGCCTGCTTGCATGGATTCAGTACAACCGCGGAGATATCGACGAAGCCCTGGATACCTGCACCCGTGTGCGGCAATGGGTCGACCAGCACCACAGCGACCCACGCCAGCCCATGT
>NZ_MJGV01000084.1 GCF_001865015.1 Curtobacterium sp. MMLR14_010
GTCTCGCCACGGTTCCGCGAGGGATTCGGCTTCCCACTGCTGCATACTGCCTAACGCCAGAACCCTCTCAACGTAGGCAGCGGCGCCTTCGCTCAGGTCCAGCCCGTAGGTGCGAACCCGATAGACGACAGGGGCAAAGAAGGCATCCACAGCGCTAAAGCGGTCACCGGCGAGGAACGGGCCACCGAACTGCTGCAAGCCCTCGGTCCACAGGCTGTCGATACGGTCGATATCCTTTTGCAGGCCCTCACTGACCGTGTTCATGCGGATACGCAGGCCCACGTTCATGCTGCAGATATCCCGTAGCGACTGGAATCCGGAATGCATTTCAGCAGCAGCACAGCGAGCCCAGGCGCGGGCCTTTACGTTTTTGGGCCAGACGCCCTCGTGACGCTCGGCCAGATACTCAATGATGGCCAGCGAGTCCCATACGGTTGTGCTTTCATCCGTGAGGCAGGGTACCTTGCCGCTGGGGCTCAGGCGCCTGTAAGCCTGCCAGG
>NZ_MJGV01000085.1 GCF_001865015.1 Curtobacterium sp. MMLR14_010
GTAAACATCAGGCCAGCGCGAAACAGATGTGTCAGCCAGCGATACAGCATAATTCCTCTCGAGTCTTCAGCCAGTTTGAGGCTCGTTGTCCGATCTGTGAAAACGGTACAAGGATAGAGACCCCATTGTTTCATGAATACGGCTGTGACAAAGGTTTAATGCCACTTTCATGAACTCGTTGTGTAATTCCGCAAAATGACCTATTCAAAGAGGTTACAGGATGCGGATTGCAGTTCTGTATCCGTTATACGTTCGATGGAGGATAAAC
>NZ_MJGV01000086.1 GCF_001865015.1 Curtobacterium sp. MMLR14_010
GATATTGTCCAACCCCAACAAGGAAGACCTGGAAATGTTCATCCGGCTTGGAGAACAGGCTACCTGGCCGAGAATGGCCATGATTCGAGATCAGACACGCATCAGCCGTACCTTCAGCGACTGCATCACCCGGCTTGAGAAAGCCTGCGCCGCCAACGACAACGCAGCGGAGTAGCGGCTTGCAGACAACCCGACTCAAAGGCCTGACCATTGCCGCACTGGGTGTGCTGTTCATCGTTCCGGACGCCCTGCTGGTCAAGATCACCTCCGTGGAGCCGGTGGTGTT
>NZ_MJGV01000087.1 GCF_001865015.1 Curtobacterium sp. MMLR14_010
CAACACTGATGACCATTAAGGAAAGGCCACATGAGCATTATCAACCGTATCGCCACACTGGGCATCCTTGCCGCAGGCCTCGCATTCGCCGCTCCGGCAAACGCTAACCTGATCGAGAATGGCAGCTTCGAAAACCCCAACGTGACTACGGGCACCTGGCAGTTTTTTACATCTGACCAGATCGCTGGCTGGACCGGCAGCAACATTGAAATCTGGGAGAGTGGCTTCAACAGCGTGAACGCTTATGACGGCAGCCAGTTTGCCGAGCTGAATGCCCACCCGGACATGGATGGCCCATTTGGCATCTACCAGACCATTGATACCACCATTGGCCAGCGTTATGACCTGAGCTTTGCTTACCGCGCTCGCCAGAAC
>NZ_MJGV01000088.1 GCF_001865015.1 Curtobacterium sp. MMLR14_010
GGATCAGTGAGCCGTCGGATTCCTTGACCACCAGATCCTTGAACTGCTCCGGATCACCGACGTCGGTGTCGCTGGTCATGCTGATCTTGGTGTATTTGCCCTTGGTGTTGCCTACCGCCGCCTGATAGTTGTTGCGCAGCAGTACATCCACCACTTCCTGAGGAGTCATATCGACAGCGGACAGACGCTCTGGGTCCAGCCAGACCCGTAAGGCGAACTGGCGACCCAACAGGTCGGCCTTGCCCACGCCGGACAACGCCTGCAGCTTGGGCTGCACCACCCGCGTCAGGTAGTCCGTGATCTGGGG
>NZ_MJGV01000089.1 GCF_001865015.1 Curtobacterium sp. MMLR14_010
GATCTGCTTGTCACCTGGCAGGTGGTTGAGGAGGAGCGTCTCGAGCGCAGCGGTGTTGGGCTCGGTTTCGGTTTCGGCAGTGGTAACTTTGGCTGGGGGCTGTCGTCGGCTCCACCAGTGCGTGAAATCCAGGAAGGCAAGCTGGTGGTGGAGCTGGTAGACACGGAGACTGATCGTGTCGTCTGGCGCGCAGCAAGCCGGCGCTATCTGAATGAGAACCAGGCAACCGAGTCGCGGCGGGAGCTGATCGACGAGATTGTCGCGGACATGTTCGAAAAATACCCTCCCGGGGCGTGAGTGTCTCAACAGGGCTCTTAAACAACATGAGGACGTTATGAAGAATCGTTCTGGGGGACTGGTGTTCTCCACGGAACAGGGGCGTATGTGCCCGGACTGTCGCCACCCCGTTGA
>NZ_MJGV01000090.1:0-17176 GCF_001865015.1 Curtobacterium sp. MMLR14_010
CCGAGCCTCCCGTCCGTCGCCGTGTCACCGTCGCGACCAGCGCGTCGTGGCGGCGCCGCGACTACACCAGGTCCGGCGAGTCCAGCATCTCCGTCACGAGCGCCGCGATCGCGGAGCGCTCCGACCGCGTCAACGTGACGTGCGCGAACAGCGGGTGGCCCTTCAACCGCTCGATCACCGACGCGACCCCGTCGTGGCGACCCACCCGCAGGTTGTCGCGCTGGGCGACGTCGTGGGTCAGGACCACGCGCGAGTTCTGCCCGATGCGGGAGAGCATGGTCAGCAGCACGTTGCGCTCGAGGGACTGGGCCTCGTCGACGATCACGAAGGCGTCGTGCAGCGAGCGGCCACGGATGTGCGTCAGCGGGAGCACCTCGAGCATGCCGCGCTCGACGACCTCGTCCAGCACGTTGTCCGAGACCAGTGCGCCGAGGGTGTCGTAGACCGCCTGCGCCCACGGGTTCATCTTCTCGTTGGCGTCGCCGGGCAGGAAGCCGAGCTCCTGGCCTCCGACGGCGTAGAGCGGGCGGAACACCATGATCTTCTTGTGCTGCTGCCGTTCGAGCACGGCCTCGAGTCCGGCGCACAGGGCCAGCGCGGACTTGCCCGTGCCGGCGCTGCCGCCGAGGGAGACGATGCCGATCTCCGGGTAGAGCAGGGCGTCGATGGCCAGGCGCTGCTCGGCGGAGCGGCCGCGCAGGCCGAAGACCTCGCGGTCGCCGCGGACCAGGGCGACCGACCCGGCCGTGTGCACGCGGCCGAGGGCCGACCCGCGCTCGGAGTGGATGACGACGCCGGTGTTGACCGGGACGCCCTCGAGCGCGGCGGAGGCGATCTCCTCCCGCTCGTAGAGGTCGGTCATCTCGTTCCCCGACACCTGCAGGTCCGTGATGCCGGTGTACCCGGAGTCGACGGCGAGCTCGGCGCGGTACTCCTGTGCGGCCAGCCCGACGGAGGCGGCCTTGACGCGGAGCGGGAGGTCCTTCGACACGACGACCACGTCGAGGCCGTCGTTCGCCAGGTTCATCGCGACGGCCAGGATGCGGGAGTCGTTGTCGCCGAGCTGCAGCCCGGACGGCAGCACCGACTGGTTGGAGTGGTTCAGCTCGACGCGGAGCGAGCCGCCGTCACCGACCGCGACCGGGAAGTCGAGCCGCTCGTGCTCGACGCGGAGCTCGTCGAGGATGCGGAGCGCCTGACGGGCGAAGTAGCCGATCTCCGGGTCGTTGCGCTTCGACTCGAGCTCGCTGACGACCACGACGGGCAGCACCACGGCGTGCTCGTCGAAGCGGAACAGGGCTCGCGGATCACTCAGCAGCACCGAGGTGTCCAGCACGTAGGTGCGCTGGGCGGTGCTGGTCGACCGGTCGACCGAAGCCGATGTCGACGCTGCTGACGAGGTTCCGCGGGAGACGTTCTGAGAGGTCACGACCACTCCATCCCCGGGCCGCGAACGACCCGGTCCTTGTCCTCACGCGGCCACGGAGCGGGTCTCGAAGCACCGACTGTGGCCGCTTCGATCGGGCTCGGTGCCCGATGGCGCTGACGCTACGTCGACCCCCTGACAGCGTCGAGATCGACACGCGGATCCGACGGTTACGGTCGCGTGAACGGCTCCTGTGAGCGCGATCCGGACGTCAGAACGACGTGGCGTAGGAGATGCAGGCGTCCCGGAACATGTCGAGCGTCTCGTCGGTGGTCGACGCGAACACCGACACCCGCACGGTGCCGAGTCGTGCACTCACGGTGACGCCGTGGTTGTGCAGCGCGGCCGACAGCGCGGTGACGCGACCCTCGGCCGGGCGCAGCACCACGATGCCCGCGCGCTCGGCCGGGTCACGGCTGGACTCGACCTCGAGCCCGAACTCGTCGGCGATGTCGAAGACCCGCTCCACCCGGTCAGCGATGCGCTCCTGCACGGCGGCGACACCGACGGCGGTGAGCCGCTCGAGCGACACGGCCATGCGTGCCTGCGCCACCGGGTCGATGCGGCTCATGGTGAAGCCGGCGGCACCCGGACGCACGGACGGCACCTCGAGGGGCCACCCCGTCGTGCCGTGCGGGCCGGAGAGCGCGGGACGGAGTCGCTCGAGCGCCCGGTCGCTGAAGGCTGCGAATCCCGTGCCCCACCCGGCGTGCAGCCACTTCTGGCCGCCGGTGGCGACGACGTCCGCGAGCTCGTAGGGGGCGTCCACGACGCCGAAGCCCTGGATCGCGTCGACGATGAGCAGGCGGTCGCCGATCGCCTCGCGGAGGCCGGCGAGGTCGGCGAGGTAGCCGGTGCGCCAGTCCACCAGGGACACGGCCACGGCGGTGACCTCGTCCTGCGCGTCGGCCAGCCGGGACGCGACGAGCGACGGCGTCACCCAGCCAGCACCGGACTCGATGACGACCGGACGGACGCGGCCGCCGGTGGCCGACGCGGCGCTCGCGAGCGCGAGGGGCATCGACGGGTACTCGTCCGCGGCGACGAGGACCCCGCCGGTGATGCCGAACGCGGTGTGCAGCAGGCCGGGGGTCGTCGCCGACTGGGACACGACCTGGTCCTCGCGGCGGCCGACCAGGCGGGCGGCGACGGCCCGGACGCGGGCGTCCTGCTCGTCGAGGGTCTCCATCGCGCCGAAGCGCATGTGCGCCTGGATGGTGCCGAGGACCCGCTGCTCCTCGAGCACGGCGGTCTGCACCGGGCCAAAGGCGGCGTGGTCGAGGTAGCCGGGCTCCTCGGCGAAGCCGGCGGCGTACTCGTCGATCGTGGTCACGGAGAGCACCTTTCACGGGAACAGAACCCTGAGAGACTACTGGGACGACTCGGCGGTCGCGAATGCAGGCCCCGTCTCAGCCGATCGACGCAGTGGTTCGACGGTTGAACCGTCGACCACCAGCCGGCGCAGCAGCGGGCGGACTCAGCCGCCGAACCGCCGTGACCGGAGCCCGAAGTCGCGGACCGCACGGAGGAAGTCGACCTCGCGCAGGTCCGGGTAGAAGGCCTCGACGAAGTAGAACTCGCTGTGCGCGCTCTGCCACAGCATGAAGTCCGACAGCCGCTGCTCGCCGGAGGTCCGGATCATCAGGTCGGGGTCCGGCTGGCCCTGCGTGTAGAGGTGGTCGCCGATGAGCTCGGGCGTCAGGACCTCGGCCAGGGTGTCGAGCGTGCCGCCGCCCTCGCCGTGCGCCTGGACGATGCTGCGCATGGCGTCGGCGATCTCCCGCCGGCCGCCGTAGCCGACCGCGAGGTTGATGTGCAGCCCGGTGTGCCCGGCGCTCCGGGCCGCGGCGTTCGCGAGCGTCGTGACGAGTCCGTCCGGCAGCCCGTCGTTCGACCCGACGTGCTGCACGCGCCACTGCTTGTGGTCGGCCAGCCGGTCGGCCAGGTCGGCGATGATGCTGATGAGCTGCTCGAGCTCGTCGCCCGCGCGGCCCTTGAGGTTGTCCGCTGACAGCAGGTACAGCGTGACGACCTGCACGTCGAGGTCGTCACACCACGACAGGAACTCGGGGATCTTCGCGGCGCCGGCGCGGTGGCCGTGCGCGGCGGTCTCGAGGCCGAGCTGCTTGGCCCAGCGGCGGTTCCCGTCGACGATCATGGCGACGTGCTTCGGCGTCGGCGCTCCGTCGATCTGCCTGCGGATGCGCTTCTGGTAGGCGCGGTAGAGGATCCCGCGTCCTGCCCAACCCAGCCTGCCCGTCACGCGACGAGCGTAGTGCACCCGTGCTCGGCGCCGACTCCCAGCCGGTGCCGTGGTGCCGCGGTGCCGCGGCGATATCGTCGGAGCATGCACCAGGACAGGGACACCGGCACCCTCCCCCACGTCCCCTTCACTGAGGAAGCCGCCACCGCAGCCGACGAACGGCCGGCCTGGCGCGGCTGGATCCACCTCGGCACGTTCCCGTTCGCCCTCGCGATGGGGATCGTCCTCGTGACCCTCGCGGCGACCCCGGCGGCGAAGGCCGGCACCGCGGTGTTCGCGGCCACGTCGCTCATCATGTTCGGCGTCTCCGCGACCTACCACCGCTTCCCCTGGAGCCCGGTCGTCAAGCGCGTGCTCAAGCGGATCGACCACACGAACATCTTCCTGCTCATCGCGGGGACGTACACGCCCGTCGCCGTGTGTGCCCTGCCCCACACGCTGATGGTCGTGGTGCTGTGGGTGATGTGGGGCGGTGCCCTGCTCGGCATCGCGTTCCGCGTGTTCTGGATCGGCGCGCCGCGCTGGCTCTACGTGCCGCTGTACCTGGCGCTCGGCTGCGCAGCGCTCGGGATCCTGCCGCAGCTCTTCGCCGCGAGCGTCCCGATGACCGTGCTCGTGCTGGCCGGCGGGCTCGCGTACGTCGTCGGCGCCGTGGTCTACGGCTTCAAGCGGCCGAACCCCTCGCCGCGGTTCTTCGGCTTCCACGAGGTCTTCCACGCCCTCACCGTCGTGGCCTTCGCGGCACAGTGGGCGGGCATCCTCCTGGTCGCGCTGCACCCGGTGCGCTGACGTCGGTCCGGCAGGGCGGGCGCCGGCGGTGACCACGGACGGACTGGAGGCTCGTGGCGGTGCCGCCCCGGACCTCCTGTCCGCCCTGTGGCTGGCTGCTAGCCGCGCTCGGTGTCGTCCCCGACGTCGGCTCGGCCGTCCTCGTCGGCGCGTCGCGCCGGCTCGTCCGTGAGCGGGCCGCCGTTGCGTGCCTCGGCCTCGAAGCGCTCCCGGATCTCAGCGCGGTAGCGGGTGCGACGGATGCGCCGCGTCATGTCGACGAGCAGCAGGATCGTCACGACGGCGACGACCGCGATCGCGATGAAGCCGGCGACGCCCGGGGTCACCTCGACGTCCGGGACCGCCGAGGTCGGGCTGGGGCTCGGGGTGGCAGCGAGCAGTGCTGCGATGCTGGTCACGCGTTGACGTCCTGTTCGGCTGGGATCCCCGCGAAGAGATCGGACTCGGGCAGCTCGGTCGGCACGCGGGCCTCGACGAGCTGGTAGTCCTCGGTCGGCCAGACCGTCGCGAGGAGGTCGTTCGGCCAGTAGAAGAAGGGGCTGTTCGGCGGCACCTGGCTGGCGTGGGCGCGCAGGGCGGCGTCGCGGGCGTCGAAGTACTCGTGCACGTCGACGTGGCTCGTGGCCAGGTCCGGCCGGTCCGCGAACCGCTGCACCCACTCGCCGAGCTGCTCGACGAGGGGGCTGTCGGGCTCACGTTCCTTGATGGCCTCGTAGAACGCGGTGAAGCGGCGCGGGTTCATGGTGCGCTCGTAGTAGAGCTTCGAGACCGCCCACGGCTCGCCCGCGTCGGGGTACTTCGCCGGGTCGGCGGCGTCGCGCCAGGCGGCCATCGAGACCTCGTGTGTGCGGATGTGGTCCGGGTGCGGGTAGCCGCCGTTCTCGTCGTAGGTGACGAGCACGTGCGGGCGGAAGCGACGGACCACGCGGACGAGGGCCTCGGTCGAGGACTCCAGCGGCACGGTGGCGAACGTGCCGGGGCGCACGGTCTCGCCCTTCTCGGCGTCGGGCAGCCCGGAGTCGTGGTAGCCGAGCCAGACGTGCTCGATGCCGAGCGCCGCCTGCGCCGCGGCCATCTCGCCACGACGGAACCCGGCCATGTCCCGGTGCGCACGGCTCAGTGCGGGCTCGGGCAGGTCCTCGTTGAGGACGTCGCCGGCCTCGCCGCCGGTGCACGAGACGACGAGCACCTCGTTGCCCTCGGCCACGTACCTCGCCGACGTGCCCGCCCCCTTGCTCGACTCGTCGTCGGGATGGGCGTGGACGGCCATCAGACGATGTGGCACGGGTGGGTCCTCACGGGTGGGGTCGGGGTCGGAGGTGGCGCACGGCAGGCGTGAACTACCCTGGGATCAGGATAATCACCCCGGGAGCCCCGAACTGTCCGAACAGCTGAACCCGAGCACCACAGCCGCACTCGACGACCGCTACGGCCGCACCGCCGGCCGGTCGCGGCGCACCAGGACGATCGCGATCGCCGCTGCCGCCGCCATCGTCGTCGTGTTCGGCGCCTGGGTGATCTGGGCCGGCCCCGGGCAGACCTCGCACGGGCTCGACTCCGACGACGTCGGCTACGAGATCCTCTCGGCGCACAAGGCCGTCGTCCACTCGCAGGTGTCGGTCGACCCCGGCACGCCCGCGGAGTGCACGGTCCAGGTGCTCGACAAGTCGTACACGATCGTCGGCTGGAAGACCGTGACGCTGCCCCCGACGACCGAGCGCTCGCGGACGATCACGACCGACGTCAACACGACGACACGCGGCGTGACCGGCTTGATCCACACCTGCTGGGTTCCCTAGACTGCCCTGATTCGCCTGACGAGACCGACCGCTCCGGTCGGTCTCGTTCTTCATGGTCGAAGGGACTGACGACATGAGCAACGACACGCAGGCCACCTGGCTCACGCAAGAGGCACACGACCGCCTCAAGGGCGAGCTCGAGGAGCTGAGCGGCGAGGGCCGTGCCGAGATCGCGCGCCGCATCGAGGCCGCTCGCGAAGAGGGCGACCTCAAGGAGAACGGCGGCTACCACGCCGCCAAGGACGAGCAGGGCAAGATCGAGGCCCGCATCCGCGTCCTCACGAACCTCCTGAAGACCGCCACCGTGACCGAGGCCGTCTTCGACGGCACTGTCGAGCCGGGCACCGTCGTCACCGCCACGATCGCCGGCGACCCGTCGACGTTCCTGGTCGGCAGCCGCGAGATCGTCGCCGAGGGCTCGGACCTCACCGTCTACAGCCCCGTCAGCCCGGTCGGTGCGGCCATCGTCGGCCTGCGCGCCGGCGACTCCGCCACGTACACCGCACCGAACGGCAAGGAGATCGCCGTCGAGGTGACGAAGGTCGAGCGCTACGAGCCGTAGCGCGCAGCTGGGCTGTCAGCCCGGACACGTGCAGGACGGGAGGCCCGTGGCGGGATCGCCACGGGCCTCCCGTCATGTCCGGGGCCGGCCCCGGATCACGGCGACGGTCAGGGGGTCTGCAGGAGCTGTTCCGGGCGGAAGCCCGCCTCGTGGAGCCGCTGGATGACCTCTTCGGCGTGGTCGGGGCCGCGGGCCTCGATCGACAGGTCGAGCGCGACCTCGCTGATGACGAGGCCCTGGCCGTGCCGGGTGTGCAGGACCTCCACCACGTTCGCGCCGGCGTCGGAGATGACCTGGGCCACGCGGGCGAGCTGCCCTGGGCGGTCCGGCAGCATGATCCGGATGCCGATGTAGCGCGAGGCGGCGACCAGGCCGCGCGTGATGATGCGCTCCATCATGAGCGGGTCGATGTTGCCGCCGCTGAGCAGCACCACCGTGCGGCCGGTGTCCCGGACGGAGCCGGCCATGATCGCCGCGACGCCGACAGCCCCGGCGGCCTCGACGACGAGCTTGGCGCGCTCGAGCAGCACCAGGAGCGCGCGGGCGACGTCGTCGTCGGACACCGTGACGATCTCGTCGACCAGGTCGCGGATGATCGGGAAGTTGAGGTCACCGGGGCGCGCGACCGCGATGCCGTCGGCGATCGTCGGGGTCGTGGTGATCGTGACGGGCTCGCCGGCGTCGAGGGAGTCCGGGTAGGCGGCGGCGTTCTCGGCCTGCACCCCGATGACCCGGATCTCACGGCCGAGGCGCTCCGCGAGCCCCTTCACGGCGATCGCGATGCCGGAGATGACCCCGCCGCCGCCGATCGGAACGACGACGGTGTCGACGTCGGGGACCTGGTCGACGATCTCCAGGCCCAGGGTCCCCTGCCCGGCGATCACGGCGGGGTGGTCGAACGGCGGGATGAAGACGGCTCCGGTGTGGGCGGCGAAGTCCTTCGCGGCGGACAGGGCCTCTTCCACCGAGTGCCCGCGGAGCACGACCTCGGCGCCGTAGTGGCGCGTGGCCTGCAGCTTCGGCAGGGCGACCCCGACCGGGGTGAAGATCGTCGCCGGGATGCCGAGCTCCCGGGCGGCCAGCGCGACCCCCTGCGCGTGGTTGCCGGCGCTCGCGGCGACGACACCCGCGGCCCGCTGCTCGTCGGTCAGCATGGAGAGCCGGTTGTACGCACCGCGGAGCTTGTACGCCCCGGTGCGCTGCAGGTTCTCGCACTTCAGGTGGACCGGGGAACCGAGGACCTCTGCAAGGAACTGCGAGGTCTCCATCGGCGTGACCCGGGCGACCCCCGCGATGGTCTCGCGCGCCTTCTCGATGTCGTCGAGGGTGGGGATCGTCGGGGCAGTGGTGTCGGTCACGGTCCCATCATCGTCGGTCGGGAGCCCGATGCCGAACCCGTGACGCTAGTTCGTGCTGGCCGTTCCCTCAGCCGCCGTGGGGGCCTTGTCGCTGCCGGGCGCCGGGACGTCGTCGCCGACCTTGTGCCGGCGACGGCGCATCAGCTGGAGCTGCCCGTGCTGGCCGCGCTTCGGGGTGGCCTCGAGCACGTGGTCGGAGTCGAGTCGACGCCAGCGACCGCTCGCGATCGTCGTCACCATGGCGTTCAGGGTGGCGATGAGCGGGACGGCGAAGAACGCACCGGCGATGCCGGCGAGGCCCGCCGACGCGGTGACGCCGAGGACGACGGCCAGCGGGTGCACCTTGACGGCGTTGCCCATCACGAGCGGCTGCAGGATGTGGCCCTCGATCTGCTGCACGAGGAGCACGACGGCGAGCACGAGCACCGCGGCGACGGGCCCGTTGAAGATGAGCGCGACGAAGATCGCCAGGAACCCGGTGACGATCGCGCCGACGACGGGGATGAACGCCCCGAGGAACACGAACGCGGCGATCGGGATGACGAGCGGCATGCCGCCGAAGAACAGCCCGACGATGAACGCGCCGCCGCCGATGCCGACCGCGTCGACGAAGGCGACGAAGATCTGCACGCGGATGAAGCTCGTCAGGGTGATCCACCCGGCGACGCCGGCGCCGTCGACCGCCGCGCGGGCCTTGCGCGGGAACAGCCGGACGGTCCAGCGCCAGACGTTCTTGCCGTCGATGAGCAGGAAGATCGTCGTGAACAGGACGATGAACAGGGCCTCGAACGCGTGGGTGGCACCGGAGCCGGCGCTCGCGACGCCGGACAGGATCGACGCGGAGTTGTCCTGCAGCCACTTCGTGCCGTCGTCCAGCCAGCCGTTGACGTCGCCCTGCGTGATGCCAAGGCCGGAGTTCAGCACGAGGTCCTTGACGTTCGCGTACTGGTCCACCGTGCGGTCACGCAGCGACGGGTACGACGCGATCACCTGGTCGACGACGAGCCAGATCAGCGCGCCGACCGCGGCGATGCCACCGAGCAGGCTCATCACGATCGCGAGCCACTTCGGCACGTGGTGCCGCTGCAGCCAGTTCGAGATGGGGACGAGGAGCGCCGAGATGACGATGCCGACGAGGAACGGGATCAGGATCTCGCTGAAGATCGTCATCAGCCAGATGAAGAGCGCGATCACCCCGACCACGACGAGCACGCGCCACGACCACGCGCCGGCGATGCGGACGCCTGTCGGGACCGCGTCCTCGACCACGGGGTCGGGGTGGGTCCTCGGCGTCACGACCGCGGGTGCGGGTACGGGTACGGGTACGGGTGCGTCACGGTTCTTCTTGCCCCAGGCCATGCGGACGATCCTATCCGCGGCCCGCCTGCCGGGTTCCAGATGCGACATGTGGGTTCCAGCAGGTGCCGTCGGCGGTGCTCAGTAGGGTCGGTCGCATGGTCCGCTCCACGCTCTCCGCCGCCGAGGCACGCCGCGTCAGCCTGGCCGCGCAGGGCTTCGGACGCCCCAGGACCGACCCCGCGACCACCCGGTCCCTGACCGCCTCGATCGGCCGGCTCGGCCTGCTGCAGATCGACTCCGTGAACGTCTTCGACCGCAGCCACTACCTGCCGCTGTTCGCCCGCCTCGGCGCCTACGACCGCGCGGCGCTCGACCGCCTGACGTTCACGAAGCGGGGGCCGTACGTCGAGTACTGGGCACACGAGGCCGCCTTCGTCCCGCGCGACGACCTGCGGCTGTTCCGCTGGAAGATGGACGCGATGCGGGTCCGCGACGCCGGCCCCACCCGCGCCGCCTGGGTCGAGGGCACCGCCACCGTCCGCCGGGAGCTCCGCGCCCTGCTCGCCGCCGAGGGCCCGATGCCGGCCAGCGCGGTGGAGCACGAGGCCAACGTCCGTCGGGGCCCGTGGTGGGGCTGGAGCGACGTCAAGACCGGGCTCGAGCAGATGTTCCGGTGGGGCGACGTCGTCAGTGCCGGTCGTTCCGGGTTCGAGCGCGTGTACGCCCTGCCCGACCAGGTGCTCCCCGCCGGGTTCCTCGACGACGCCCCCGCGCGCCCGGACGCGATCCGTGACCTCGTCGCACGGGCCACCCGCGCGATCGGGGTCGGCACCCGCGCGGACATCGCCGACTACTACCGGCTGCGCTCGGACGACACCGCTGCGGCGATCGCCGACCTGCAGGACGCCGGCGTGCTCCTGCCCGTGCAGGTCGAGGGCTGGCGGGAACGCGCCTGGTTGCACACCGACGCCCGGGTCCCCCGCACGATGACGGCCGACGCCGTGCTGAGCCCGTTCGACCCCGTCGTGTGGTTCCGGCGTCGGGCCGAGCGGATGTACGACTTCCACTACCGGATCGAGATCTACACTCCCGCACCGAAGCGGGTGTTCGGGTACTACGTGCTGCCGGTGCTGCAGGACGACGCCCTCGTGGGCCGGGTCGACCTCAAGAGCGACCGGCAGCGCGGGGTGCTGCGGGTCCGCACCGCCTGGGACCAGGACACGGCGCAGATCGACGCCGAACGCCTCGCCGTGACCTTGCGCCAGGCGGCGGCGTGGCAGGGGCTCGACGGCGTCGAGGTCACCGACCGCGGCACGGCGGCGGCCCGGGTGGCGGCGGCGCTCGGTGTGCCGCTCGTGCCGCACGAATCCGCCGACGATGCCGACGTGGCTCCGGTCGCCCCGGACGGTGACGCCGACCCGGCCCCGAGCCTCCCGGCGCTCTGATCGCGCCCCGTCCCGGACTCCGCGCCCCCGCGTGACGGGGCGCGATGTCCGCCGCGGGGCGCGACCCTGCCCCGCGACCCGACCCCGCTCCCTAGAACCGGTCCTGGATCCCGCGCAGTCGGGCGATGCGGTCGGGCAGCGGCGGGTGCGTCGAGAACAGACGGTCCATCACACCGGGTCGCATCGGGTCGGCGATCCACAGGTGCGCCATCGAGGAGTTCTGCGTGCGCATCGGCTGGCCGTAGGCGCCGAGCTTCTCGAGCGCCCTGGCGAGCCCCTCCGGATGCCGGGTGGTGAGCGCGCCGGTGGCGTCCGCCAGGTACTCGCGCTGCCGGGACACCGCGGCCTGCACGCCCATCGCCGCGATCGGCGCCACGACCACCGCGGCGAGCCCGGCGACGAGCAGGACCGGGTTCGCGCCGCCGCCGTTGTCGGTGTTCCGGTTCCGTCCGCCGGACAGGCCGCTGAAGACCGAGATGCGCAGGAGCACGTCGGCGATCAGCCCGACGGCGACGACGAGCCCGAACACCATCGTCGACACCCGGATGTCGTAGTTCCGGACATGGCCGAGCTCGTGCGCCATGACGCCCTGCAGCTCCTGGTCGTCCATGAGCTCGAGCAGCCCGGTGGTCGCCGCGACGACGGCGTGCTCGGGGTCGCGGCCGGTGGCGAAGGCGTTCGGGGCGGGGTCACGGATGACGTAGACGCGCGGCATCGGCATGCCGGTCGTGATGGCGAGGTTCTCCACCGTGCGCCAGAGTCGGGGCGCCGTGGTCCGGTCGACCTCGATGCCGCCCGCGATCGCCGTGGCCTGGCGAGCGGCGGTGAAGTACTGCAGGAGCGCGTAGCCGAGGGCGACGACCAGCACGATGAACCCGATCGAGACGTTGCCGGCGGGGTACCCGCCGAGGAACCCGAGCGCCCCGATGATGACCAGGAACACCAGGACGATCACGACGGTGTTGCGCTTGTTGCGCGCGATGGCGCTGTACATGCGAGGGGGCCGTGCCGCCGGGTCAGAACTGGACGCGCGGCGGTTCGGCGATCGCCGCGGGTTCGGTCGTCTCGAAGAAGGAGGCCTCGGTGAACCCGCGGCTCTTGGCGAACGAGGAGTTCGGGAAGACCTTGATCTTCGTGTTCAGCTCGCGGACGCCGCCGTTGTAGAACCGACGGGCCGACTGGATCTTGTCCTCGGTGTCGACGAGTTCGGTCTGCAGCTGCAGGAAGTTCTGGCTCGACTGGAGCTGCGGGTACCCCTCGGCGACGGCGAACACGCTCTTGAGGGCCTTCTGCATGTGCCCCTCGGCCGCGGAGGCCTGGTCGGCGTCACCGGCACCGAGCGTCTCGGCCCTGGCCTTCGTGACGTCGTCGAACACGGCCTTCTCGTGCGTCGCGTACCCCTTCACCGTGCTGACGATCGTGGGGATCAGGTCGGCGCGGCGCTTCAGCTGCACGGAGATGTCGCTCCAGGCCTCGTCCACCCGCACCTTGAGCGTGACCAGGGAGTTGTACGTGACCCAGAGGTAGATCCCGACGACCACGAGGAGCACGACCACGACGCCGACGACGATCAGGGTCGTGATGAGTCCGGTGTCCATGCGGGAGTGCTCCTTGTCGCGTCGGGTTGTCCGCGGCCGGGCCGGCGTCACCTGCCGGGCCGGACGGACCAGCGTCGATTCTAATGACGGCACTCGTGTGGTCCTCGTCCGCTCCGCGGTTCACGGAGGATTCCCGCGTGCCGCACACCCGACGTTCGGCGGAGGCCGTGGAACGGGGTGCACCGCGGCCAGGAATCGCGGTTCCCCCGCGAGGTGGATTGACCGATCGGCCCGCGTCGCGTGGGATGGGGGGACATGAACACGCGCGGGGACCACGTGGACGCCAGGGCTGTCGGGGGCGACGGCCCCTCCCGACGTGCCCGGACGGTGGCGACCGGGATCGCCGCGGCCGTGCTCGCAGCCGCGCTCCTGGTGCTCGGTGTCGCGCCGGCGATGGCTGCGACCGGCACCACCGACGCGGGCGCGGGAGCCACCAGCACGAGCACCGGTACCGGCACCGGCACCACCGACGCGGACGCCACCCCGGCCCCGGACGCCCTGTCCGCCCAGCGCCCCACCACGTCCCCGTCCCCGGAACCCGCTCGTCCCGGCGCACCGACGTCGCCCCCGGCGACCGACACCCCGCCGACCGACCCGACGATCGCCGACCCCGGCGACATCACCAGCGCCACCGGGGCCTTCCACGGCACGGCGGCCCCCGGCCACGGCGTCCGCGTGATGGACCCCCGTGTCGCCAGCGCCTCCGTCTGCACCGCCACGACCGACCCCCGCGGTGCCTGGTCGTGCTCGGGCACCGTCCACAGCGGCGCGCAGCAGGTGTTCACCGCGCAGGACACGACGGACTCCGCGCGGCGCACGGCAGACGCACCGGCCGCGGACGTCGTCGTCCCGCCGGTCATCACGAGCCGTGGGACCACCACCGGCTCCGTCTCCGGCAGCGGCGACGCCGGCATGACGGTCACGGTGACGGTGTCCGGCTCACGGTCCGAACGCACCGCGACCGTCGGTTCCGACGGCCGCTGGGTGGTCTCGTGGGCGATCGGGGCCGCTCCCCGCCCGAGCGGCACCGTCTCGATGACGGCGACCCAGACGGCGAGCACCGCGGCCGGCTACCTCTCCGACCTCCGGAGCGCGACGTCGCAGCCGGTGACGGTCACGTTCGACCGCACGCCGCCGGCGCCCCCGCGCATCACGTCGCCGGTCACCGACGCGCGGATCCTCGTGCAGCCGCTCGTGGTCCGCGGGACCGGCGAGCCCGCCGCACAGCTCACCGTCTACGTCGACCGCGTCCCGGTGTGCGGGACGACCGTCGGCGCGGACCGCTCGTGGTCGTGCGCGACGACCGGCTCCCGGTTCGCGGCCGGTCGGCACCTCGTCTCCGCACTGCAGCATGACGACGCCGGCAACCACTCGTCGCCGTCCGCCTCCGTCCGGGTGGTGCTGTCCGCCGCGAGCGCCGGCGTCCCGGGGTCCGCACCGACGGGCACGGCCGGCGCCTCCGACGGAGCGACGCCCGGTGCCGCTGGGCAGCCGGGGCACGGCCCGTCGAACGGCGGCTCGGACGGCGGGTCGACCGGCAGCCCGGGCTCCGGCGCGAGCACCGGCAGCGGACCCGACGGCGGCACGGGCAGCGGCGCCGCGAGGAACGACGGCGGCACCGGCACCGGCACCGGCACCGACGGCGGCAGTGGCACCAGCGGCGACGCAGCCGGCCCCGGCAGCGGCGCGGGTCCCGGCAGCGGCCGAGGCACCGACTGGTCCGGCCCCGCCGGCGACTGGACGACCGCGACCTCGTTCGACCGTGCCGTCCCGACCATCCAGTCGTCGGCCTCGTGGCGCACCCTCGCCGTCGCCGCTGCCGTCGCCGCCGGGTTCCTCCTCCTCGTCGCCGGCCCCGCTCGTCTCGTCGCCAGGACCCTCCGTGGCCGGGTCTCGCTGCGCCTCGCGTCGTTGACCGGCCGCAACCGACCCCGCACCGAGCGCGCCCGCGGCGACGACGCCCTGCCGGCCTGGGCGTCGATCGGCATCGCCGTGGTGCTGGCCAGCGTCCTCACCCTGCTCGCGGTCGGCGTCTCGCTCGAGGCCCGCTACGTCCGCCTGGCCATCGCCGTCCTGCTCGGCACCGCGGGGCTCACGGCGGCCGTGGTCCTCACCACCCGGTGGGCGGCCGGCGCCGAGCGACACACGATCGGCTGGCGCGTCTCCCCCTGGCTCGTCCTGGCCGCGCTCGTCGCCTGCGCCGTCACGCGTGCCGCCGACCTCTCCCCCGCCCTCGTGATCGGCGTGCTTTTGGTGCCGGTGGGTCGTCCCGACGCCGACACGGGCGCGATGCGCTCCGACATCGCGGCCTGTGCCCGCAGTGCGACCTGGCGGTCGGTCGGCCTGCTCGTCCTCGCGGCGGTCGGCTGGCTCCTCCACAGCCTGACGCCCGGCACGGGCTTCTGGACGGCGCTGGTCTCGGAGTTCGCCATCACGCTCTGCGTCGGCGGACTCGGCGCCCTCGTCGCCACGCTCCTCCCCGTCGCGGGCTCAGCGGGCAGCGCCCTCTGGGCACGCTCCCGGGCGCGGTACGCGGCCGTCGCCGGTGCCGGCGTCGCGCTCGGCGCCGCCGTGTACTCCGGCTCCGCGGGCACCCACGTCCCGCCCGTCGCCCTGGCCGTCGTGGCCTGCGCGAGCGTGGCCGTCGCGCTGGCCACCTGGCTCTGGGTGCGCGTGCTGGAACCGGACCTGGGTGGCTGAGCCGAGCCGAGCCTCCAGGCGGTGTCCGGGCCGGCCCCGGAGCGGACTGGAGGCTCGCCACCGGTCCGGCAGGCCCGTGCGGTCGTCGGGGCCGGCGGCGGACAGGGCGACGCGTGCGCCGACGTCGCACCCGCGGATTACGCTGGCCTGCGGTGCGCCCGGCGCACCGCACGAGCCAGGGAGCGACGATGACCGAGACCCGATCCGACTACGACTCGACCCGCTTCCGCGAGGTGTTCGAGGGCAGCTACACCTACGCCAACGGCTTCCAGCGGAACACGCACCGCTTCGCCACCCGACCGGCCCTGCGCGACCCGGACACGGACCGGTCGTGGACGTACGCGGAACTCGGCGACGCCGTCGACCGCATCGGCGGGTGGCTCGTCCGGCACGGTGCCGTGCGTGGGTCGGTCGTCATGGTCGAGCTGTTCAACTCCCCCGAGTTCGCGATGCTCTACCTGGCGTGCCACCGCATCGGCGCCGTGTTCTCCCCCACCAACTTCCGTCTGGCCCCGGACGAGGTCGCCTTCATCGTCGACGACTCGGCGCCCGTCGTGCTCGTCCACGACGCCGTGCGGAACGACGACCTCGTCGCCGCGCTGGAGACCGCCTCGCACCGGCCCGACCACGTCGTCACGGTCGGCGGACCGCACGACGGGTTCGCCGAGCTGCTCGCGGCCGAGCCCGTCACCGCGGAGGAGCTCGCCGACACCGAGCCGCGCAGCACCTACGACGAGACCACCCGGCTCTACACCTCGGGGACCACCGGACGGTCGAAGCCCGTGCCGCTGCCGAGCCTGGTCGAGGTGCTCAGCGCGCACGACGTCATCATGCACTTCCCGCTCAGCCCGTTCGACAAGACGCTCAACATGTCGCCGCTCTTCCACCGCGGCGGGCTGTACTCGGGCGGCCCGAACCCGGTGTTCTACGTCGGCGCCGAGCTGACCACGCTCCGGCACTTCGACGCCGACCGGGTGCTCGACCTCGTCGAGTCGGAGCAGCTGACCTTCCTCATCGGTGCGCCGCCGAACCTCGTGCAGCTCGCGAACGCCCAGGAGCGCCGCCCGCGGGACCTGTCCTCGCTGCACGGCATCGTGACGATGGGCGCCCCGCTCGACCGGGCCGCCGCGCTCCGCTACCAGGAGCTGCTCTCGCCGCGGATCTTCAACGGGTACGGCACCACCGAGACGTTCTGGAACACGTTCCTGCGCCCCGAGGACTTCCCCGACGGTGCCGGTTCCACCGGGCGGGCGTCCACGGACGACGACGTCGCCGTGGTGCGGGTGTACGCGGACCGGCTCGCGGACCCGAGCGACACCGTGCCGCAGGACGGCAGTGAGATCGGCGAGTTCGCCGTGCGCACCGTGAAGTCCGGCTACTCGTACCGGAACCCGGGGCTCGAGGCCGAGAAGTTCCAGAACGGCTGGTTCTACCCGGGCGACCTGGCGACGTGGGACGAGCACGAGCGCGTGACGATCGTCGGGCGCAAGGACGACATGGTCATCTCCGGCGGGGAGAACGTGCACCCGGTGCAGGTCGAGGCCGTGCTGCAGGAGCATCCCGGTGTCGCCGACTCGCTCGTGGTCGGGGTGCCCGACGACCGCTGGGGCGAGGTCGTCGTGGCGTACGTCGTCCGCGACGAGCGGGGCCTGCCGGACGACGACACCGCCGCGGCCTCGGCGCTCGAGGACTGGACCGGCTCGCACCCGGGCCTCGCGCGGTACAAGCGGCCCCGGCGCTACCGGTTCGTGACCGAGCTGCCGTACAACGCCACGGGCAAGAAGGTGCACTACCTGGCGAAGGCGTCCGCGCTCGAGGACCAGGCCGAGGGACGCTTCATCGCGCCGTAGGGGTGCTCGCGCGCTTCCGTGGCGTCGAGGGAGCAGGAATCGTCGAGTCGGTCGCGGCCACTCGACGATTCCTGCTCCCTCGATGGC
>NZ_MJGV01000090.1:17886-87628 GCF_001865015.1 Curtobacterium sp. MMLR14_010
GGGGGGGGGGGGGGGGGGCGCGTGCGCGTGCGCGCCGTCAGTGCGTGGGGGCCGTGCGGGCGAACAGGCCCGGCAGCAGGCCACCGATCTTCGTGCCGACGCACAGGCTGACGAAGGTCGCGAGGGGCGTCGCCAGGGACTGCGGGTCGGCGGTGGCCACGGCGACCAGCCCGACGGTGCCCGGCACGAGCAGCAGGAACGCCGGCAGGAACGACACCGTCGCCGGGATCACCGGCACCAGCCGCTCCAGTCCACGGGTGGCGACGAACAGCACGGCCGCCGCGGTACCCGTCGCGACGACGCTCCCCACGAGCGGCGCCAGCCCGGACACGAGCGCGTACGCCCCGATCATGACCACGATCGAGGCGGCCGTGAGCTTCCACCCGGCGCCGAACACCAGGCCGATGCCGACCGCGAGCACCGCGACGGCCACCCACGACAACCAGTAGGCGGGCACCGACTCCCACCCGGCTCGGTCGGTCCCGACGCCGGCGACCTGCCCCACGAGCGCAGCGGACCGCGGGTCGACCCGCAGGCCGGTGACGGCGCTGCCCGCGGCGATCCCGGCGGCCATGAACCCGAGCATGATGAGCCCCTGCATCAGCCGCGCCGACCCGGTCACGATGTCGGCGGCGGTGAGCTCGAGGAGCGCGTTCGTGATGAGCGCGCCCGGCACGAACACGGCGACGGGGGCACACACGGCGAAGAGCGGGACGTGGTCGAAGCCGGTGCCGGCGGCGACGAGCCCGACGACCGCGGTCGACACGAACGCGGCGAGGAACGGCACGACGGCGACGGCCTCGCGGAACCGGCGGAGCAGCAGCCCGATGACCCCGACGACCGCGCCCACGCCGAGCACGACCAGGACGGCCCACCACGGGCAGCGGAAGACGACGGCGAGCCCGGCGGCGGTCAGGGCGTTCCCGGCGATCCACGGCAGCGGTGCCGGTGGACGGGTGTTCGCGCGGATGGCCCGGACACGCGCCGGGATCTCGGCGAGGGCGATCGACCCGCTCTCGAGCCCGAGGACCAGCCGGTTCGCCCGCGCCGCCTGCCGGAACGAGAGCTCGATGCCCTCGGCGTTGACGATCGTCGCCGAGCCCGTCGCGGTCTCGCTGACGATCACGAGTGCGGGCAGCACCCCGACGGCGAGTCCGGGGCCGATGCCTGCGGCCGCGCGTGCCTTCTCGAGGGCGGACCGGACGTCGGTGACGGAGCTGCCGGCGTCGAGCAGCAGGGCCCCGAGGGTGCCGAGGAGCATGCCGACGGGGACGGACTCGCCGTCGATCGTCTCGACGTGCGCCTCGGGCTGCCGGAGGACGCCACGGAGGTTCGCCAGTGCGCTGCCCAGTCCGACCACACCTGCATGGTAGCGAGGACCGGGGCCTGCGCCGACGGCCCTCCCGACGTCGCCACGAGGGGTCCCGACCCGGATGACCACATCACGCGGAACCGCCTCGCCCTTGACGGTCGCTGTCCAGGTTCGACCCCTAGGTTTCCTAGCAACCGCACACGCGGGAACTCGAGAGTACGGCCGAAGGGCTGTTCCTGATGGAAGCAGCCCATGTCTTCATCGACCCTGTACCGACCCACCACTCCCCGCACGCCGGGCGCCGCCTCCGGCACGTCCACGTACAAGGACCTCCTCGAAGAGGTCCGCGCAGCCGGGCTCCTGGAACGCCGTGTCGGCTTCTACTGGACCGTCTTCGCCGTGCTGGTCGCCCTCGTCGCAGCGTGCTTCGTCGCCGTCGCGATGCTCGGTGGCTCGTGGTTCCAGCTCATCCCGGCCGCCGTGCTCGGGGCGCTCTTCACGCAGTTCGCGTTCCTGTCGCACGAGGCCGCACACCGCCAGGTCTTCGCCTCGCGCAAGTGGAACGACAACGCCGGCCGCATCCTCGGCACCTTCATCGTCGGCCTGTCGTACACGTGGTGGATGAACAAGCACAACCGCCACCACGGCAACCCGAACACCATCGGCAAGGACCCGGACATCGCGCAGGACACGGTCTCCTTCATCGAGGAGGACGCCGCCCAGCGCCGCGGCCTGCTCCGCGCACTCACCCGCGTGCAGGGCTGGGCGTTCTTCCCGCTCCTCACGATGGAGGGCGCGAACCTGCACTTCCTCGGCGTCCGTGCACTCGTCACCGGCCAGCACATCAAGGGCTCCGGTCGCGACCGCATCATCGAGGGCATCCTGCTCGTCGCCCGCTTCGGCCTGTACTTCTGGGCGATCTTCACCCTCATGCCGTTCCCCGTCGCCGCCGCCTTCCTCGGCGTGCAGCTCGCCGTGTTCGGCGTCATGATGGGCGGCTCGTTCGCGCCGAACCACAAGGGCATGCCGGTCATCGCCGAGGGCGCCCGCATCGACTTCCTCTCCCGCCAGGTGCGCACCTCGCGCAACATCACCGGCGGGGTCTGGGCCGACCACCTCTTCGGTGGCCTGAACCACCAGGCGGAGCACCACCTGTTCCCGAACATGGCGCGCCCGAACCTGCGCAAGGCCAAGCCGATGGTGAAGGCCCACTGCGCCAAGCACAACATCCCGTACACCGAGGCCAGCCTCGGCAAGTCGTACGCGATCGTCGTCGCCTACCTCAACCGGGTCGGCCTCGCAGCACGCGATCCCTTCACCTGCCCCATGGTGACCGGCTACCGCCTGTACTGATCAACGACCCGAACTGACCAACGACCTGCACGACGAAGCGGCGCTGCCCCTTGGGGCGGCGCCGCTTCGTCGTTGCCGGAGACGGTCGGGTCCCGACCACCAACGGGCTGGAGGCTCCCCGCACGTCGCGAGTGGAGCCTCCAGTCCGCATGGACCGACGTTGGTACCCCCGGAGGGACTCGAACCCTCACCTCAGCGATTTTAAGTCGCGTGCCTCTGCCAGTTGGGCCACGGGGGCGAGTCGCATCAGCCTAGCGACGACGACAGGCGGCCACCGCGAGAGGTGACCGCCTGTCGTCGCTGCGCTCGGGACTACTTCGAGTCGGCCTTGATCGGCTCGGCGTCCTTGGAGACGTCCTCGGCCGGCGTGGCGTACGCCGGGCCGGCGGCACCGGCAGGGGTGCCCTCGGCCGGTGCTGCGGCGTCGACGGCCTTGGGCTCGTCGGCGGTGGCGGGCTTCGGGCGGGAGGCCCAGGCCTCGAACGCGGCACGCGGGGTCTCGCGGTCGTCGAGCGACGCGATGTCGCGGCCGAGGAAGAACCCACCAACCCAGTCGCTCACGACGCGGATCTTGCGCTCCCACGACGGCATGGCCAGACCGTGGTAGCCGCGGTGCGCGCCCCAGGCGAGGAAGCCCTTCATCGCGAACTTGCCGGACTGGAACACGCCGATGCCGACGCCGAGCCCGGCGACTGCACCGAGGTTCTCGTGCTTGTACTCGACCGTGGCCTCGTTGCGGAGCACCGCGACGAGGTTCTTGGCGAGCTGCTTGGCCTGGCGGACCGCGTGCTGGGCGTTCGGGACGCACATGCCGCCGACGCCACCACCGGTGAGGTCGGGGACGGCCGCGACGTCGCCGCAGGCCCACGCGTCGGGGATGATGGTGCCCTCGTCGACGATGCGCAGGTCGGGCTGGACGGTGATCCGGCCGCGGGGCTCGAGCGGGAAGTCGGTGCCCTTCACCATCGGGTTCGCCATGACGCCGGCGGTCCAGATGATGAGGTCGGACGGGATGGTCTCGATCGACTCGTCCTTGGCCTTGAGCTGGCAGACGCCGCCGACGGCCGACGCGAGCTGCGTCTCGAGGTGCACGGTCGCACCGCGCTGGGCGAGGTTCTCGAGCACCCAGTGCGAGGTCTCGAGGGAGACCTCGGGCATGATGCGCCCCATGGCCTCGACCAGGTGGAAGTGGGTGTCCTCGAAGGCGATCTGCGGGTAGCTCTTCAGCAGGTCGGTGACGAACGAGCGCAGCTCGGCGAAGACCTCGATGCCCGCGAAGCCACCGCCGACGACGACGACCGTCAGCAGGCGCTGACGCGCGGGGCCGGCCGGCAGGTTCGCGGCCTTGGCGAAGTTGGTGAGGACCTTGTCGCGGATCGCGGCGGCCTCTTCGATGGTCTTGAGGCCGATCGCCTCGTCCGCGACGCCCGCGATCGGGAACGTGCGCGAGACGGCACCGGCGGTCACGACGATCTGGTCGTAGGTCTCTTCCCACGGCTCGCCGAGCTCCGGCGTGATCGTGGCGGTGCGGGTCGCGTGGTCCACCTTCGTGACCTTCGCCGTGACGACGCGGGTCTTCTTGAGGTGACGACGGTGCGAGACGATCGCGTGGCGCGGCTCGATGGAACCGGCGGCGACCTCGGGCAGGAACGGCTGGTACGTCATGTACGGGAGCGGGTCCACCATGACGACTTCGGCTTCGCCCTGGCGAAGGTGCTTCTCGAGCTTCCAGGCGGTGTAGAAACCGGCGTAACCGCCGCCGACGACGAGGATCTTGGGCACGGGGGATGATCTCCTAGTGATGAGGGTTGGCCGGGAGTCTGGTCAGACTTCGCCGCCACCCGCCCCGACTCCGGCGTCTGCTCCCTCATCATACGCCCGGCATTCGCACCGGTCGGGCGACCAGGAGGCACGCTCGAGCGCCAGGTCGCCGATGGGGTTCACGCCGGGTCCGGCTGCGAGTGTGTGACCGACGAGGGCGTGCAGGCACTTCACGCGGACGGGCATGCCGCCAGCGCTGATGCCGTCGATCTCGTCGACGTGCTCGATGGACTCGCGGTCGGCGAGGTAGGCCTCGTGGGCGGCGCGGTACTGTGCCGCCGTCTCGGGGTCGTCGAGCAACGAGGCGAGTTCTGGCATGACGCCGGTCGCCTCGAGGGTGCTGACGGCAGCGGTGGCAGCCGGGTGGCACAGGTAGTACAGCGTCGGGAACGGGGTGCCGTTCGACAGCCGGGGCTTCGTCGCGACGACCGTGGGGTTGCCGCAGACGCAGCGAGCGGCGATGCCGACGACGTCACGGGCGGGGCGGCCGAGCTGGGCCGAGACCACCTGCACGTCGTGCTCGGTCGGCGGGTCGAACGGAGGGGTCGTCACGGGGACAAGAGGCTACCGGAGTTCCGGGGTGCTCCGCACCGGTGGTGCGTCCCGGTGGTGCGTGCCGTGCCGCTGCGGCCGGGTCAGCCCGCGCTCGTCGTGTCGCCGGTGCCGGAGACGTCGGGGGCGACGAGGTCCTGCTTCGTGTCCGTCGTCAGGCCGGACTCGAGCACGGACGACAGCATCGCCTGGACCCAGTCGACCTTCGGCGTCTGCACGCTCGAGCTCACCGGGGTGCCGGAGTCCGTCGTGGGGGCGTCGTCGCGGCGAGCACCGGAGCCCTCCCCCATCACGAGGAAGCTCTGCTCCCCCGGGTACACGTAGAGCAGACGGTCACGAGCCTGCGCCTCGATGTAGGCGGGGTCGTCCCAGCGCGCGACGTCCTTCTTCTTCTGCGCGACGTCGGACTTCTGCGCAGCGACCTCGTGCTGCTGCTGCGCGATCTGCTCCTGCTGCTGGATGAGCGTCCGGAGCGAGGGCGCGAGGACGACCACGAACAGCACGATGATCCCGAGCATGAGCAGGCTGAAGCCGGAGAAGCGGATGGACCGGTACCAGGGCTGTTCGGCCGTGGAGCCCTCGGGCATCGCGACGGGGACGCGACGGACGCGGGGCTTCTGGCTGGGCACGGTCCGACGATAACCCGGGCGCCGAGGCTCGGCACATCGGCGCGCGCGTGTCCCGCAGCCTCTCAGTGTCGGGCGGCGTGCACGTGCGCGTACGCGGCAGGCCCCTCGTCGAGACACCCCCGTCTGTGCGAGACACCCCTGTCCGCGCGAGACGGGCCCGTGTCCGTGCGAAACGGGCCCGTCTCGCCGATGCCGTCCTCCCCGCACTCCCCCACACACCCCCGTCCGTGCGAGACGCCCCAGTGTCGCCGGCCCAGTCCTCCCGACTGTTGGCCGGACGTCCCCGTCTGGACACGAGACACCCCTGTCCTCCTGAGACGCCCCCGTCTCGATGCGGAGCGGACGCGTACTCAGGCGCGAGACACCCCTGTTTCGTGTGAGACGCCCTCGAGCCCGTGAAACGCCGCCAGAATCGGCGGCGTCTCGGGAAGCTCGGGGCGTCTCACCGAGACACCGGCGTCTCGCCGCGCCCTGCCCGGCTCCAGCCCAGCCCCGGCTCCTGCCCTACACAGCCCCACCCCGCACAGCCCTGCGCGAGCAGTTGTCGCACGGAACGACGAGACGCCGCCCTCCGGAGTGGAGGACAGCGTCTCGGTGGAACGTCAGCGCGTCAGCAGTTCAGCGCGTCAGCAGCTCAGCGCGTCCAGAGCGATGCGGACCGCGGGAAGGCGGTACGCCCGGCGTAGACCGCGGCGTCGCCGAGCTCTTCCTCGATGCGGAGGAGCTGGTTGTACTTCGCGACGCGGTCCGAACGAGCCGGGGCACCGGTCTTGATCTGGCCGCCGTCGACCGCCACCGCGATGTCGGCGATGGTGGTGTCCTCGGTCTCGCCCGAGCGGTGGGAGAGGATCGCGGTCATGCCGTGGCGCTGCGCGAGGGACACGGCGTCGAGGGTCTCGGTCAGCGTGCCGATCTGGTTCACCTTCACCAGGATCGAGTTGCCGGCCTTCTCGTCGATGCCCCGCTGCAGACGCTTCGGGTTCGTGACGTAGAGGTCGTCGCCGACGATCTGCAGCTTGTCGCCGAGCTCGGCCGTCAGGTGGGTCCAGCCCTCCCAGTCGTCCTCGGCGAGGGGGTCCTCGATCGTGGCGAGCGGGTAGTCACGGGCCAGGTCCACGAAGTACTGCGTGAACTCCTGGCTCGAGAGCTGCTTGCCCTCGAACGTGTACTTGCCGTCGGCGAAGAACTCGGTCGACGCGACGTCGAGGCCGAGTGCGATGTCCTTGCCCGGCGTGAAGCCGGCCTTCTCGATGGCGGCGAGCAGGAAGTCCAGCGCGGCGCGGTTCGATGCGAGCTCCGGCGCGAAGCCGCCCTCGTCGCCGAGGCCGGTCGCGAGACCCTGCTTCTTCAGCTCGCCCTTGAGCGCGTGGTAGGTCTCGACGCCCCAGCGGAGGGCCTCGGAGAAGCTCTCGGCGCCGTAGGGCACCAGGAAGAACTCCTGGATGTCGACGTTGGTGTCCGCGTGCGCGCCACCGTTGACGACGTTCATCAGCGGCACGGGCAGCGTGTGCGCGTTCGGGCCTCCGAGGTAGCGGAACAGCGGCAGATCGGCCGAGTCGGCTGCGGCACGGGCGACGGCGAGCGAGGCGCCGAGGATCGCGTTCGCGCCGATGCGCGACTTGTTCTCGGTTCCGTCGAGCTCGATGAGCGCGGCGTCGACGAGGCGCTGGTCGGTGGCGTCGAAGCCCTCGAGCGCGGGGCCGATCTCGTCGAGGACGGCTTCCACCGCCTTGAGGACACCCTTGCCGCCGTAGCGGGCCTTGTCGCCGTCGCGCAGTTCGTACGCTTCGAAGGCGCCGGTGGAGGCACCGGACGGGACGAGCGCGCGCGACACGACGCCGTCGTCGAGGAGGACCTCGACCTCGACGGTCGGGTTCCCTCGGGAATCGAGGACTTCGCGTGCTCCTACGGCATCGATCACGGCCACGGGGTACTCCCTAAACGTTGCGGTTGTGGTGCTTGCGGATCGATCCTAGCGACGACCGGTGAACGGTTCCGCCGCTCCAGGTGACCACTGTGGACAAGTCAGGCCAGTGGACGGAACTCCACGCCCTGCAGCGTCGTGGTGTCGGCGTTCACGGTGGCGAAGGCGCCGAACCCCTGGGCGGCCAGGCCGGCGAGCTGGTTCTTCGTGTTCTTGGTGCGTCGTTCGAGCCGGACGCGCTGGTGGGAACCGAGTGCCTCGCCCTTGAGCGCGGCCAGGCGGACGGGGTCGACGTCCTTGTCGTACAGCAGCACGACGGCGTCGCTCGTGGCGGACTCGGGCAGGTCGACGAGGTCGACGAGTCGCTCGAACCCGAGCGAGAAGCCGACGGCTGGGACGTCCTGGCCGAGGAAGCGCCCGATCATCCCGTCGTACCGACCGCCACCACCGAGGCTGTAGCCGAAGTCGGGGTGCGCCACCTCGAAGATCGTGCCGGTGTAGTACCCCATGCCGCGCACGAGCGTCGGGTCGAAGCGCAGGTCGACACCCGGCAGCGCCGCACGGAGGCGGAGCAGGTCGTCGAAGGCCTCGGCGTCGAGCCAGTCCGCGCCGGCGGCGGTGTCCCAGTCGGCACGGGCCAGCTCCTCGATGGTCAACGCCAGCTCGGCCGTGTCGAACAGGTCCTGCCCGAGCATGTCGCTGAGCTCGGTCGCGACCCCCGTCGCACCGATCTTGTCGAGCTTGTCGATGGTGATGAGCGCACGCTCGGCGGCTCCGGGGTCGGTGATGCCCCAGGACGCGAGCATCGCGGTGAGCACACGGCGGTCGTTGATGCGGATCGAGGTACCGGTGACACCGAGCTCGTCGAGCGCTGCCGTCGTCGCACGGATCAGCTCGATCTCGGCGAGCTGGCCGGGCTCGCCGAGGACGTCGATGTCGCACTGCACGAACTGCCGGTAACGCCCCTTCTGCGGACGCTCCGCCCGCCAGACCGGCGCGATCTGCACCGCGCGGAACACCGTCGGCAGCTCGGCGCGGTGCGAGGCGTAGAACCGGGCGAGCGGCACCGTCAGGTCGAAGCGCAGTCCGAGGTCGACGAGGTCGAGCGGGGCCTCGGCAGCGTGCAGGTCCTCGGTCGTGAGCCCACGGCGGAGCACCCCGAACGCGAGCTTCTCGTTGTCGCCACCGAGCCCGGAGTGCAGGCGGGCGGAGTCCTCGACCACGGGGGTCTCGATCTCGTCGAAGCCGTGTCGCGCGTACACGCCGCGGATCACGCCGAGGACGTGCTCGCGCCGCGCCTTGTCCGCGGGGAGGAAGTCGCGCATGCCTCGGGGTGCCGTCACGGTCGTCGCCATGGCTCAATCCTGTCAGATCGAGCGATCGACTTGCGGAGCAATCGAACTGCTCATATGCTAGATTCAGAACCTCGGTTCGGCGGGTGCCTGATCCACTCACCGAACCGGTCGCGAGGGCACTGTGCTGCAATGTGCCCCGCGGTTCGAGCGGGCATCCCTGCCGGCGTCGCTCCCTGGCGATGCCGAGCGCCCGCTCGCGGGCGTCCTCCTTTTTCGGGTTAGGAGGACGCCCGCACTTCTCGCTCCAGCTGTCCTCGTCGCAGTCGTCGCGATGCGCACAGTCCGAGACGTCACGCCCCGTCCGCCACGCGCCCTTCGGCCTCGAGCATCGCCGCAGCCGCACGCAGACTCGCAACCGGATCGACTCCGGCACGCCGCGCCTCGGCGACCGAAGCGAGCATCCCGACGCCCCACGTCACGTCCGCACGCGGAGCCACCGCGTCACCGTCGTCCGGGACGACAGCGGCGCCCGCCCCCTCCGCGCGACCGGCACCGGCCTCGGCACCGGCACCGGCACCGGCAACCACGACGCGCCCCGCACCGGCCCCAGCGCCAGCGCCAGCACCGGCACCAGCCCCAGCCCCAGCCGACCCCACGACGGCGGCGACGACCGTGTCGGCGTCCCCACGTTCCTCCAGTCGTTCCAACAGCTTCACCGCCCGCTCCAACGGCGGCATCGCCCGCGGCACCCCGTCGAAGGCGCTCGTCCGCGTGGCCTTCTCGGCGGCCTTCGCCGCCCGCCACACGCGGACGACGTCCTCCACGGTGTCGGCGCGCTCGTCCCCGAACACGTGCGGGTGCCGTCGGGTCATCTTGTCGCGGGCGGTCGCGGCCACCTCGTCGAGTCCGAAGAGTCCCTCGTGCTCGGCGATCCCGGCGTGGAGCACGACCTGGTACAGCACGTCCCCGAGTTCCTCGCGCAGGTCCACCGGGTCGCCGTCCTCGATCGCGTCGACGAGTTCGTAGGCCTCCTCGACCGCGTACCGGGCGAGCGAGGCGTGGGTCTGCGCGCGGTTCCACACGCAGCCACCGTCGGGCGCGAGCAGGCGGTCGACGACGGCGACGAGGTCCTCCATGGCGGTCATCCGGCCATGCTCGCACGCCCCGACGACCCGGTCCCGTGGGCCGGAGCGGGCGTCAGGGGCCTTCGGTACACTGGCCGTGGCGTGTCGGGAAGTCTGGTCGACGGACCGTTTCCCGAACCCTCACGGAGTCCCATTGCTCGCGCTCATCCGTTCCCCTCGCTTCAGTGCCGTCGCCCTCCTGACCGCCGCCGTCCTCGGCCTCGTGCTCGCGAACACCCCGGCCGGACCCGGGCTCGAACACCTCCTCGACGTGCACGCTCCGTGGGGCGCCGTCGGGCTCGACCTCTCCGTCGCCCACTGGATCAGCGACGGGCTGCTCGCCGTGTTCTTCCTGCTCGTCGCGATCGAGCTGAAGCACGAGCTCGTAGCCGGGGAGCTCGCGAACCCGAAGACAGCGATCGTGCCCGCCATCGCCGCGGTCGGCGGGGTGCTCGTCCCCGCTGGCGTCTACCTCGCGGTGACCGCGGGCACCGCGTACACGCACGGGTGGCCGATCCCGACGGCGACGGACATCGCGTTCGCGCTCGGGGTGCTCGCGATGTTCGGCCGCGGGCTGCCGTCCACGATCCGGGTGTTCCTGCTCGCGCTGGCGGTGCTCGACGACCTCATCGCGATCGTCATCATCGCGGTGGTGTTCGCCCACGACACCGACTTCCTGGCGCTCGGCGGCGCGGCTGTCGTCCTCGTGCTGTTCTGGCTGCTGGGACGGATGCTGCGGCCGGGTCGGTCCGGACAGGGCTGGCTCATCGCGGGCATGGTCGTCCTCGGCCTGGTCACGTGGTGGCTCGTCTACCACTCGGGCGTCCACGCGACGATCGCCGGGGTCGCGCTCGGGCTCGTCCTGCCGCGGCGCCCCGGGCACACCCTGCACGAGCGGGTGGAGCCGTGGTCCAACGCGATCGTGCTGCCGGTGTTCGCGTTCGCCTCGGCCGCGGTGATGATCCCCGCGGTCGGCATCGGCGAGCTCTCCCCCACGTTCTGGGCCGTCGTGCTCGCGCTGCCCGTCGGCAAGGTGATCGGCATCACGCTGTTCGGCGCCGTCGCGACGCGGCTGTTCCGCGGGCCAGGGCGTCCGTCGCTGTCGTTCTGGTCGATCGTCACGGTCGGCGTGCTCGGGGGCATCGGGTTCACGGTGTCGCTGCTCATGAACGAACTCGCCTTCGCGAGCAACGACGAGATCGTCGACGAGGGCGTCCTCGCCGTCCTGGTCGGGTCCGGGATCGCGATGGTGGCCTCGGCCGTGGTCGTCAGCCTCAAGGCACGTCACCACCGCGCACGCCGCGAGCTCTCCGAGGCCGAGGCGACGGAGTAGCGCGGCGATCCGGGGCGTGGTCGGTCCCGACTCGGGACGACAAAGTCGAGGTCGTACGACGACAGTGATGTCGTTCGGAGTCGGGACGCGGGCTACGGGCAGGAACGGGGCAGGAACGCGCGCGGGCTCCGGGAACGGGGGCGCGGCGGACAGCACCACCCACCGGACGGGAGGCTCGGGGCGGGCTGGCACCGAGCCTCCAGTCCGACGGCGGTGCCGGACCGCAGGCGGCTACGCCGCCGGGGCCTCCGCGGGGGCGGCTGCACCGTAGACCGCGGTGAGGATGCTCTCGACCCACTGGATCAGGGCGTCGTCGGGCAGGGCCAGGTCGTGCGGGCGCGGCACCGGGATGCTCGACGCGTTCTGCTGCGGGAACCACTTCGCGCCGGGGAACATCCGCTTGAGCCGGACCTGCGACGAGTCGGCGAGCTCCTTGCCCGCGACGCGCAGGTTCGAGCCCATGACCACGACGTCGGACAGGCCGACCTGCTGCGCCATGCGGCGGAGCCGAGAGACCTCGACCAACGTCTGCACGGGCTGCGGGGGCGTGCCGTAGCGGTCGGTGAGCTCGTCGAGCACCATGTCGATCGCGTCCGTCTGCGCCGTCGGAGCCGAGGCGGCCGAGAGCTTCTGGTAGGCCTCGAGACGCAGGCGCTCGGACTCGACGTAGTCCTCGGGGATGTGGGCGTCGACGGGGATCTCGAGCCGGAGCTCGGTCTGCCCCTCGGCGACGTCCCCGCGGAACTGCGAGACGGCCTCGCCGATCATGCGGAGGTAGAGGTCGAAGCCGACACCTGCGATGTGGCCGGACTGCTCGCCGCCGAGCAGGTTGCCGGCGCCGCGGATCTCGAGGTCCTTCATCGCGACCTGCATGCCAGCGCCGAGCTCGTTGTTGGCGGCGATGGTCTCGAGGCGGTCCTGCGCGGTCTCGGAGAGCGGCTTGTCGGCGTCGTAGAGGAAGTACGCGTAGCCACGCTCGCGACCACGACCGACACGGCCGCGGAGCTGGTGGAGCTGCGACAGGCCGTACTTGTCGGCGCGGTCGATGATGAGCGTGTTCGCGTTCGCGATGTCGAGGCCGGTCTCGATGATCGTGGTGGACACCAGGACGTCGAAGCGACGCTCCCAGAAGTCGACCATGACCTGCTCGAGGGCCTGCTCCGACATCTGCCCGTGGGCGACGGCGATGCGGGCGTCCGGCACGATCTCGGCGAGGTGCGAGGCGACCGACTGGATGTCCTTCACGCGGTTGTGCACGTAGAACACCTGGCCCTCGCGGAGCATCTCGCGCCGGATCGCCGCGGCCACCTGCAGGTCGGACTGCGGGCCGACGAACGTCAGGATGGGGTGGCGGTCCTCGGGCGGGGTGGCGAGGGTCGACATCTCGCGGATGCCCGTCACGGCCATCTCGAGCGAGCGCGGGATCGGCGTCGCGGACATCGCCAGGACGTCCACGTTGGTCTTGAACTTCTTGAGCTGGTCCTTGTGCTCGACGCCGAAGCGCTGTTCCTCGTCGATGATGACCAGGCCGACGTCCTTGAACTGGATGCCCTGCGAGAGGATCCGGTGTGTGCCGATGACGATGTCGACGGTGCCGTCCGCGAGGCCCGCGATGGTCTCCTTGGACTCCTTCTCGGTCTGGAACCGGCTGAGCGCGCGGAGGTGCACGGGGAACCCGGCGAAGCGCTCCGCGAAGGTCTCCATGTGCTGGCGGACCAGCAGGGTGGTGGGGACGAGCATCGCGACCTGCTTGCCGTCCTGCACGGCCTTGAACGCCGCACGGATCGCGACCTCGGTCTTGCCGTAGCCGACGTCGCCGGAGAGCAGGCGGTCCATCGGGATCGGGCGCTCCATGTCGCGCTTGATCTCGTCGATGGTGGTGAGCTGGTCGGCGGTCTCGGCGAACGGGAACGCTTCTTCGAGCTCGCGCTGCCACGGGGTGTCCGGGCCGAACGCGTGGCCCTTCGACGCCATGCGCGCCGAGTAGAGCTTCACGAGGTCGACGGCGATGTCGCGGACGGCCTTGCGCGCCTTGCTCTTCGCCGCGGACCAGTCGCTGCCGCCCATCTTCGACAGGCTCGGGGACTCGCCGCCGACGTAGCGGGACAGCTGGTCGAGCTGGTCGGTTGGGACGAAGAGCTTGTCGCCCGGGTACCCCCGCTTCGACGGTGCGTACTCGAGGACGAGGTACTCGCGCTGCGTCTTCACCGCGTTGCGGCCGCCGCTGGAGACCTCTCGGGAGACGAGCTCGACGAACTTGCCGATGCCGTGCGTCGCGTGCACGACGACGTCGCCCGGCCTGAGCTGCAGCGGGTCGACGACGTTCTTGCGGCGGCTCGCGAGCTTCTTGACGGTGCGGGCACCCTGCTGGGCACTGCGGCCGTAGAACTCGGCCTCGGACAGCACCGTGATGCGGGGATCGGGGATGGAGAACCCCTGCTCGACGACCGCGGCGGTGACGACCGCGACGCCGGGCTCCGGCGGCCCGGTGACGAGACCGATCCGAGCGGCGACACCGGCGTCGGCGAGCACCTGCACGGCGCGCTCGACGAGGCCCTGCCCCTGCGCGGTGACGACGACCGCCCAGCCGTCGTCGGTGAGGGCCTTGACGTGCGCGACGGCACCGTCGGCGCTGCCCGCGAAGCTCGGGACGGCGTCGGCGCGGACCCGGACGTACTCGCCGGCCTCGGCGACGGCGTCCGTGTCGGAGAGTGGCTCGTCCTGCCCGCTGTCGAACGGGGAGATCGTCCACCAGGTGCGCTGTCCCCGCGTGCGCTTCAGCAGCGGCACGGTGAGGAAGTTGCCGGCATCGAGGTCGATCGGCGCCTGGGCCCCGGCAACCGCGGCGCTCCACGCGGCCTGCAGGAACTCCTGGTTGGTCTCGGCGAGGCTGTGCGCACGACCACTGACCCGCTCGGGCGAGAACACCGCGATGGTGGCGCTCTCGGGCAGGTAGGTGGTCATCGGCACGAGCTTGCGGACGAGGGCCGGGGCGAGGGACTCCATGCCCTCGACCGGGATGCCCTCGGCGACCTTGGCCAGCATCTGCGACAGGCTCGGGAACTCGTGCAGCATCTCGCGTGCCCGCTGCCGGACGTCGTCGCTCAGCAGGAGTTCGCGCGAGGCGGTCAGCTCGACGCTGTCGAGGTCGTCCTCGGTCGAGCGCTGGTCGGCGACGGAGAAGGCCTTGATGCCGTCGATCTCGTCGCCGAAGAAGTCGACGCGCACGGGGTGGTCGGCCGTGGGCGGGAAGACGTCGAGGATGCCACCGCGCACGGCGAACTCGCCGCGGCGGGTGACGAGGTCGACGCGGGCGTAGGCGAGGTCGACGAGCTGCCCGGCGATGGCGGCGAGGTCGTTGCCGCGCGAGGCCGTGCGGAGCACCACGGGGCTGAGCTCGGTCAGGTTGTCGGCAATCGGCTGCAGCGCGGCGCGGACGCTCGCGACGACGACGGTCGTCGGGCGGTCGGCTCCCGCGGCGGCGGCGTCCTGCCAGCGCTGCAGGGCGCGGAGGGTGGCGATGCGCGTGCCGACCGTCTGCGCGCTCGGGCTGAGACGCTCGTGCGGCAGGGTCTCCCACGCGGGGAACTCGAGGACCTCGGCGTCGGGGAGGTAGCTCGACACGGCGCCGCGCACTGCCTCGGCTTCACGACCCGTGGCCGTGATCACGAGGACGCACTGGGGGCCCTTGCGCTCGGCCATGAGGGCGCCGAGCAGCGGCACACGCAGGCCGTCGACGACCGAGAAGTCGGCGTCACGAGGAGCGGCGCGGAGGACGCGATCGAACGCGGAGGCGCGCGAGAGCGCAGGGATGATGCCCGAGATCGTCACTCAGGACATGGTACCGGCCAGGTCCGACAGCGGTCGCGGCGTGCGCGACCAGCGAACGCCGGGACCGGCGAGCTGCCCGACAGGACGCCGCGTCCGAATGTGCTGTGGTGTCCGCTCGTCAGGACGGGGCGTGGACGCGCTGCTGCGCGGCGACCAGCCCGAGGTCGACGATGGCCTCGACCGCGTCGGCTGCGTCGGCCAGCAGGTTCGGCAACGTCTTCTTCTCGGTCGGCGAGAAGTCGCGCAGGACGTGGTCGGCGGGGTCCTGGCGCCCGGGGGGACGGCCGATGCCGACCCGCACGCGGGCGAACTCGTTCGTGTTCGTCGCCTTGATGACGTCGCGGAGCCCGTTGTGCCCGCCGTGACCGCCGGAGCCCTTGAGGCGGACGGTGTCGAACGGCAGGTCGAGCTCGTCGTGGATGACGATGAGGTCAGCCGGCGTCACGCTGTAGAACCCGAGGACCGAGGAGACCGGTCCCCCGGAGGTGTTCATGAACGACCCCGGCTTCGCGAGCACCAGGCGAGGGCCACCCGGCACCAGCCGCCCCTCGGCGACCTGGTTCGGGGTCTTGTGCTTCCTGAACGTCGCGCCCATCCGGGCAGCGAGTTCGTCGAGGACCATCTGGCCGACGTTGTGGCGGTTGCCCGCGTAGTCGGGCCCGGGGTTCCCGAGCCCGACCACGACGAACGAACGATCTGCCATCAGCGTCGACCAGATGTCTCTACGGGTGCTGCCTACTCGGAGTCGACCGGGGCGGAGCCGCCCTCGGCACCGGCCTCGGCGCCCGCCTCAGCGGAGGCCTCGTCGGCTGCCTCGTCGTCAGCGGTGCCACGCGGGGTGACGATCGCGACGACGAGCGCCTCGGGGTCGGTCTCGAGCTCGGCGCCCTCGGGGAGCTCGAGCTGCGACGCGTGGATCTGCGTGCCGTCCTCGAGGCCCTCGACGTCGACCGACACGTGCTCGGGGATGTCCGTCGCGAGGACGAGCAGCGAGACGGTGTTGAGGTCCTGCACGTGGATCGTGCCGGCGAAGGACTCGCCCTCGATGACGACGGGGACGTCGACGGTGACCTTCTCGCCACGGCGGAGGACGACGAGGTCGATGTGCTCGATGATCTGACGCACCGGGTCACGCTGGACGTCCTTGACGAGGGCGAGCTGCGCAGCGCCCTCGATGTCGAGGTCCACGACCGCGTTGGCGGTACGGACGAGCAGCATGGTCTCGTGGCCCGGGAGGCTCACGTGCTGCGGCTCGGTGCCGTGCCCGTAGATGACCGCGGGGATCTTGTCGGCAGCGCGGAGCTTGCGCGCAGCGCCCTTGCCGAACTTGGTGCGGACTTCCGCTGCGAGCTTGGTGTAGTCGGCCATGGTGCCTCCTGGTCTCGGGGACGACACCGGAGTGCCGGCATCGTGGGGTCTGTGGTGTTGCAACTCGAACGCGTGCACGCGTGAGGAACGGTCCCAGAGTCTGGCCGGATCTCCCACTGCGTCGATCACGGCCGCGCGTACGCGGCCCTCGCCGAAGTCGACCACCAGCGTACCAGTCCCGGCCCGGGCGTGTCGGCCATCGCCGTGCTGCCGGGCACGGAACGGACGGGAGGCTCGTGGCGGCGCCGCCACGAGCCTCCCGTCCGTCAGGTGGTCAGTCGACGTCGGCGGGCGCCTCCGGCGCGAGTCGCTGGATCGTCCGGTCGAGCCGCCGGTCGACGACGAGCTGCTTCGGCTCCGCTGCGCGGAGCACGGCGGCGTCGGTCGCGGTGACGTGCAGGAGCCGGTCCCACTCGGCGTCGTACAGGGCCTGCCGGTAGCCGGAGGACTCCTGGCAGGCGACGTCGCGTCCGGCGATCGCGACCTCGGCGTCCTGCACCGGCGTCGACCCGATGTCCGTGCCGAACTGCCGCCGCATGGTGTCCGAGGGCATGTCCGCCGGGCTCGCGGGCAGGTCCTGGACGCGCGACGGTGCCATGCAGGTCCGCCACTGAGCTGCCGCGGTCACGACGGCGGCGTCCTGCTGGGCGGCCGCCGCGGCGACGGAGGTCAGGGCCTTCGCGGTCATCGAGGCGGACTGCTCGGTGCCGTCCGCGTCGGCCAGCCCGAGGGTGCGGTAGCCGTCCTGGAAGCACCGGTCCACCGCCGTCTGCGACGCGGTCGCGAACGCGGCGTTCCGGTCCGGGTCCTGACCCCACACCCGGATGCCGTCCTCGTTCGCCCCGGCGGTCGAGGGCCCGTGGTAGCCACGGGTCCGTGCGAGGTCGGCGTCGAGCGGCCGCGTCCACGAGAGCGCCGGCGCCGGGTTGCCCCGCTCGGGCGTCTCGTCCGCGTCGGAGAGGGCGTCGAGGCCAGCGGCGGTCGCCCAGGGCACCGGGAAGTCGATCCCGGCCCGGCGGAGGCACGGCTGGACGACGAGGTTCTCCGTGTAGTCCTGCTTCCGGACGCCGGGCTGGGCCCAGCCGTCGAGCGGCATCGCCCAGGCGTCCTGGTCCTGCTCGACCGACGGTCTGACCGCGACGTCGACGGGTTCGGGCAGGCCGTGGACGACCCCGGCGCCGAGGCCGATGACGACGAGGGCGAGGGCGCCGGTCTTCGCGATGCGGGTGGTGAGCTGCATGGTTCCCCTGGGTTGTGGCGGTGGCGCTGGCGCTGGGGCGTCAGGCGCGGACGAGGCCGCGTTCGTGTGCGGTGATGACGACCTGGATGCGGTTCCGGAGCCCGAGCTTCATGAGCACCGAGCGGACGTGGCTCTTCACGGTGGCCTCGCTGAGGAACACCGACGCGGCGATCTCGGCGTTGGTGAGGCCCTTCGCGACGAGGAGGAAGACCTCCCGCTCGCGGGCGGTCAGGGCGTCGAGCACCTCGTCGCGACGGTCCGTCCCCACCGGGGTGCCCTGCGCGCGGAGCAGGTCGAGCGCCTCGGCCTCGGTGGGTGCCGGGCGGCCCTCGTGGACGTCCCGGATCGTGGCCGTCACGACCTCGGGCAGCGCGTCCTTCGTCAGGAACGCGGCGGCTCCGGCCCGCAGGGCGGCGAGGACCGCGTCGTCCCGGCGGATCGTCGTGAGGGCAATCACGCGCGGTCGGTCGCCGTCGCGCTCCCCCAGTCGCCCGAGCGTCTCGATGCCGTTCAGCACCGGCATCCGGAGGTCGAGCAGCAGGACGTCCGGGTGCTCGGTGTCGCAGAGCTCGAGGGCGGCAGCACCGTCCCCGGCCGTCCCCACGCAGGTCATGTCGTCCTGGGCGTCGACGAGCATCCGCATGCCCGAGGCGAACAGCCGCTGGTCGTCGACGACCCCGACCCGGATCGCGGTCATCGTGCGGCCTCGCGTCCGGCGGGTGCAGCCTCGCGTCCGTCGGGTGCGGCCTCGCGCCCGGCGGGCGCGGTCCGCGCGGCCGCTGTGGCCGGTCTGCTCGCCGGGACCCACCCGGTCACGACGAACTCGTGCTCCTCGTCGCCGGTGCCGGCGCGGAGCCAGCCACCCGCCAGTCGGGCGCGTTCCTGCATGCCGACGATGCCCGTCCCGACGCCGTCGAGCACGACGAGGGGCGCAGCACCCCGTGACGTCACCACGATCCCGAGGCCGGGGCCGCGCCAGTCGAGGACCACCCGGGCGCTCGCGGTCCGGCCCTGGTGCTTGAGGACGTTCGTCAGGCTCTCCTGGACGATCCGGTGGACCGCGGCGGCCACGCCGGGGAGCACCTCCGCCGGGACGCCGTGCTGCTCGAAGACCGCGTCCATGCCGAGCTCCCGCATGTCCGCGACGAGCGGTGGAACGTCCGACAGGTCGTGCCGGGCGTCGTCGCCCGCGCCCTGGATGCGCTCGACGAGCGCGCGGACGTCCCCGAGGGCAGACCGGCTCACCTCGGCGATGTCGCGGAGCGCGGTCGCCGCGTGCTCGTCCCGCACCGCGATCGCGGCGGCCCCCTGGGCCTGGGAGACCACGACCGCGAGCGAGTGCGCCAACGAGTCGTGCACATCGCGGGCGATCCGCGCACGCTCCTGCTCGGCGTGCAGCTCCACGGTCGTCACCTGGGTCTCCCGCTCGGCCTCGACGACCCGGACCCGTGCCAGACCGATGCGCCACGTCGCGCCGATCGCGACCCCGACGGCCCAGCCGATGCCGCTCGCTCCCGCCAGGGACAGCGCGATGAGCACGAGGTTCGTGCGGGTCCCGGCCGTGGAGGCGACCCAGTTCGCCCAGACGTCCGGGTCGGCGACCGTCGGCACCACCATCGCCCACGCCGCCCCGACGCTCGACACGGCGAGCGCCGGGACCGCGAGCCACCGGAGCAGGTCCGAACGTCCGGCACCGACGATGCCGACGACGATCACGATGGCCAGGTACTCCGGCCAGGTCGTGGACGTCGGGCGGTGGAGCAGTCGGGCGGCCTGCAGCAGCGGCACGGCGACGACGAGCCCGAGGGCCGTCGAGGGCATCCAGGCCGCCAGGCCGATGGCGACGGCGAACGCCGAGACGACGACGACGTGGTCGGCGAGTCCGGAGCGGCCGGCCTCCGCGACGATCCAGAGCACGAGGTAGACGACGCCGGTGGCGGGTGCCAGGAGGTGTCGGAACCGGCGGAGGAGGGTGGTCATGTCGCCGAGCGTATGGGGACGCTCGGGCGGTCAGCGAGCCGTGGGCGGGGTTTTCATCCGAGGTGATGAACGGGTGGTCAGCGGCCCAGGGAGCGGCGGTGCTCCTGGGCGGCGGCGAGGAGGTCGCGCGCGCGGTCGCTGGCCGTCTCGGCGTCGTCGCGGGAGCGTTCGAGCCGCTCGACCTCGGCGGTGGCACGTTCGAGCTCGCGCGCGAGTTCGGCGCGGCGCTCCTCGGCCGTCTCGAGGTCGCGCGCGGCGGCGTCCAGCGCTGCGTCGGCGTCGCGCGACTCCGTCCGAGCGGCGGTCTCGGCCTGGCGGGCGGCGCGACGCTCGGCAGCGGGGTCGGCCCGTGGCTCGTCCGGCTCCTCGGGCTGGTCCGGTCCGGACTGGTCCGGTTCGGGCGGCCTGGAGGCTCGGCGCGGCTTCCGCGCGCGTCTCCCCTCCTCGATGTCGATGGGTGGGGCACCGCTGCCCGACCAGGCATCGGGGACCGCGTCCGGCACGGCGAGGGCACCGTCGAGGTCGACGTCCTCGAAGCCGACGCTCTCCAGGGGCTGCACGAGGAGTCCCGAGCGGACGGCGGCCCCGGCGTGTGGGTCGGCCATCGCGGCCTCGATCGTCGCGCGGACCTGGTCGAGGACGGCCGCCGTGGCGGGGTGGCCGGCGTCCGATGCCAGGTCCGCCCCGGCCTGCGCCAGGGCCCGCACCACGCTCGTCCGCTGGCGACGGAGGGCGCTGATCTCCTGCGGGTCCGCGTTCGCCTGGGCCTCGCGGAGCGACGGACCGAGGTCGACCGCCTCGTCGAGGGCCTGCTCGTTCGCCAGCAGGTCGACCACCCAGGCAGCGGGAGCCGGCTTCCGGAGCTTCCCGATCGCCGCGGCGGTCTCACGGTCGTCCGTGCGCATCGCCCGCTGTCGGGCGGTCCGCTCGGCGACGAAGTCCGCCGGCGCGACGAGCAGGAGCTCGCGGGCGACCCCTGCGAGCGTGTCGATGTCCACGCTCGCAGAGGCTACCCGGGGCGCCTCACCAGTCGTGGACGGTGCCGTCGGCCAGGCGGTTGAACGGCAGGTAGGCCTGTTCGTAGGGGTACTTGCCTGCCTCGTCGACGTCGAGCGACACCCCGAGGCCGGGCTCGTCGCCCGGGTGCAGGTACCCGTCGGTGAACGTGAACGTCTGGCGGAACACCTGGTTCGTGCGGTCGCCGTGCTGCATGTACTCCTGGATGCCGAAGTTGTGGATCGCGAGCCCGAGGTGCATCTGAGCCGCGAGCCCCACCGGCGAGATGTCGGTCGGCCCGTGGAACCCGGACTTGACCTGGTAGAGCGCGGCGTAGTCCATCGTCTTCTTCAGCGGCGTGATCCCGCCCATGTGCGTCACGGCACCGCGGACGTAGTCGATGAGCTGGTCGCGGATGATGTCCTTGAAGTCCCAGATCGTGTTGAAGACCTCGCCGATCGCGAGCGGCGTCGTGGTGTGCTGCCGGACGAGCTTCAGGGCCTCCTGGTTCTCGGCGGGGGTGCAGTCCTCGAGCCAGAACAGGTCGTACGGCTCCAGGGACTTGCCGAGCTTGGCGGCCTGCAGCGGGGTCATCCGGTGGTGGCCGTCGTGCAGGAGCGGCAGCTCGGGGCCGAACTCGTTGCGGACGGCCTCGAACACGGTGGGCAGGTGGCGGAGGTAGGCCCGGGTGTCCCAGTCCTCCATCGCCGGGAAGGCCCCGCGCTGCGCGGGCTCGAAGTCGTAGCGGACGCCGGCATTGCCCTCGGTCGTCCGGTTCGACGCGATGCCGTAGATCGACTCGAGCCCGGGGACGCCCGTCTGCACGCGGATGGAGCGGTAGCCCTCCTCCTGGTGCGCGCGGATGGAGTCGAACAGCTCGGGGAGCTCCTTGCCCGAGGCGTGTCCGTACGCCATCAGGCCGGTGCGGGAGGCGCCGCCGAGCAGCTGGTACAGCGGCATGCCCGCGACCTTGGCCTTGATGTCCCAGAGCGCCATGTCGACGGCGGCGATCGCGGCCATCGTCACCGGGCCGCGGCGCCAGTACGACGAGCGGTAGAGGAACTGCCAGGCGTCCTCGATGCGGCTGGCGTCGCGCCCGATCAGCAGCGGGACGACGTGCTCGGAGAGGTACGCGGCGGCGGCGAGTTCCCGCCCGTTGAGCGTGGCGTCGCCGAGGCCGGTCACGCCGTCGGCGGTCGTGATCTTCAGCGTGACGAAGTTGCGGTCCGGGCTGGTCACGATGACCTCGGCCCGGTCGATCAGCTGCCGGCGGTCGGCACTGGCCCACGTGTCGGGTCGCCCGGCGGTGGCGTCGCCGCTGCGGCCGTCCGTCGCGCCGGGCACGGGGGCGGCGGGGTTCGTCGTGGTCGTCGCGCTCTGGCCGGGGGCGGCGTGGGTGGCGTCGGTCATGCGTTGACTCCTTCGTCGGAGGGCTGGCGGGCTGCTGCCGCGGCGGTGCGGATGCGGTCGGCCGCGGCGGTGACGGCCGCGACCACGGGGGTGGTGTCGAGGTCGGGCGCGACGACGGCCAGGACGTCGTGCACGTCCGAGCCTGCTCCGGGTGCGCCCGGGTCGTTCACGAGGTCCGGCTGCGTGGTCACGTGCAGCCACCACGCGGCGAGGAGGGTCGCCGCTCCGGGACCGATGCCGGCCGCCGGGTCACGGTCGAGGCGGTGCCGGACGACGTCGACCACGCGCACGGGCAGCTTCTGGGAGCCGCCGGACGCGATCTGCGCGAGGGTGTGCCGGATGCGCGGGTTGGCGAAGCGCTCGACGAGGGCCGCGCGGGCGTCGGCGACCTGGTCAGCGGGCAGCGTGAGCTCCTGGGCGGCCTCGTCCCAGAGGTCCTCCACTGCGGAGCGGCACACGGGGTCGGCCATCGCCCGCTCGACGGTCTCGTGGCCGAGGAGCAGTCCGAGGTAGGCGAGCAGGGAGTGCGACCCGTTGAGGAGCCACAGCTTCCGCTGCTCGTACGGGGTGACGTCGTCCACGACACGGACGCCCGCGGTCTCCCATGCGGGGCGCTCCCCCGCGAAGGCGTCCTCCACGACCCACTCGGTGAAGGGCTCCGTGACGACGGGCAGCCGGTCGCCGTCGAGGGCTCCGGGCAGCGCGGCGAGCGCCGCGACGTCGTCCTCGGTCGTCGCCGGGGTGATCCGGTCGACCATCGAGCTCGGGAACGTCACGGTGGCGTCGATCCAGGCCTGGAGGCCCGGGTCGGTCACGGCGTCGCGTACGGCCTGCCGCAGGACCTCGCCGTTGTGGGTGAGGTTGTCGAGGCTCATGAGCGTCAGCGGCCCGGCGTCGGCACGTCGACGGGCGTCGAGACCCCTGACGAGGCGTGCCGGGACGTCGGAGCCCTTGCGGTACCCCTGCTCGGTGACGGTCAGCGTCACGACGGTCGTGTCCGGCGACGCGAGCGCCGCCGTCCACGCGGCGTCGTCGCTGCCGGGGTGTGCCGCGACCACGACGTCGACCACCTCGGCGGTGTCGCCGTCCGCCGCGCGGGTGACGAGCGTGTAGTGGCCGTCCTGCGCGGTGAGCGCCTCGGCCACGGCGGGCGAGCGGCCGGTGAACGCCGTGATCCCCCACGCCTGCCCCGACGCGTGCTGGGTGTACCAGGCGAGGTGGGCGCGGGCGAAGGCACCGATGCCGAGGTGGACGATGCCGGGTCGACGGCTCACGCGCTCACCGGTACGAGAGACCGCAGGTACGCGAGGTTGTCGGCCGTCCGTTCTGCCAGGGGCAGGTCGGTGGAGAAGTCCTCGATCGTGACCCAGCCGTCGTAGCCGAACGCCCGGAGGTCGTCGAGGTACTCGGACACCGACGCCTGTCCGGTGCGGAGCGGCGCCCACTCGTGCTGCCAGGTGCTGCTGCCGTCGGCCCGGGTGTCGCCGGTGTCGACCCAGCGGGCGTTCTTCACGTGCACGTGCGCCAGGTACGGGCCGAGGAGCTCGAACGCGGCGAGGTGGTCCTCGTGGCCCTCGATGACGAGGTTGCCGAGGTCGTGGATGATCCCGACGTGCTCCGGGTCGAGGCCGTCGACGAGCCGCAGGGCCGCCGAGGCCGACGGCGTGATGGTCATGTGGTGCAGCTCGACCAGGGCCTTGACGCCGAGGTCCGCCGCACGGGACACCGCCCACTCGAGGTCGGCGCGGGTGCGGTCGAACAGCTGCGGGTAGGTCTCGCCGGTGCGGGTCTTCTCCTGCCGGTAGACGGGCATGCTGATCCGCACCTGCCCCGCGCCGAGCTCGCTCGTCACGCGGAGCATGGTCTCGACGCCGTCGTGGTCGGCGGCCTGCTGGTAGCCGCCGATGCCGGAGTACTCGAGCCCGGCGCCGTCGGTGGTCCTGGCGATCTCCCCGACCTGGTCGGTGATGCCCGTGTACTGCCAGGTCGCGTTGTTGCCGGCCCAGAAGGCACGCTCGGCGGGCACCGTGGTGCCGTCGGCGGGACGGTCGTCGACGATCCGCCACTCGATGCCGTCCCAGCCCTGCGCGGCGAGGGTCTCCGCTGCCTGCGCCGGGGTCCAGTCGGGGGTGGACGCGGTGAACACGGAGAACTTCATCGTGCTGCTCCTTCTGCTGCTGCGACGGGCGAGGCGTGCACGACGGGCACGACGTCGTCGTACCGGCCGTCGATGACGTCGTCGATCCGCACGGGCTGCCCCAGCGTCGCACTGACGTAGAGGCCGCGGACGGTGGCGAGGGACACGAGGGCGTCGTCGACGGTGACGCCCGGGTCGCGACCGGTGCGGATGGCGTCGACGATGTCGTCGTACTGCCGGCCGTGCCCGGCGAGGAAGTGCTCGGGCTCGGGTGGCCCGCCGACGACGTGCTCGGCGGGGACGACGTCGGACTTCTGGTCGACCGGGTCGGCCACGGCGGTGGTGTTCGCGCTCGCGGCTGCCGAGGCCAGGGCGGCGGCGTCGGGGGCGACGTGGAAGTAGCTGAGCTTGTCGTCGTCGACCACGGCCGACCCCTGCGTGCCGTACACGGCGTAACGGGCGGAGAGGCCCGGGTACGCGGCGGTCGTGCAGTGGATGACCCCGAGCGCCCCGGTGTCGAAGCGGACGGTGGCGACGGCGGTGTCCTCGACCTCGATCCGGTCGTGCGCGAGCAGCCCGATCTGCGCGGAGATCTCCACCGGGCGCCCGAGCGTCCACACGAGCAGGTCGACGGTGTGCACGCCCTGGTTCATCACCGCGCCGCCGCCGTCGAGGTCCCAGGTGCCGCGCCAGTCGCCGGAGTCGTAGTACCCCTGCGAGCGGAACCACGCCACGCTCGCGACACCCGAGGTCACCCGGCCGAACCCGCCGCCGTGTGCCGCTCGGGCGACCGCGACGGATGCCGGGTCGAAGCGGTGCTGGCTGATGACGCTGACGACCAGCCCGCGTTCACGGGCGGACGCGGCGAGCGCGGCGATCTGCCGGGCGCGGGGCATCGTGGTGTCGAGGGGCTTCTCGATCACGACGTGCTTGCCGGCGGCGAGCGCCGCCTCGGCGAGCTGGACGTGCATGCCCGACGGGGAGCAGATCGCGACGACGTCGATGTCGGTCTGCGCGATGGCGTCCTCGATGGTGGCGGTGGTGAGGGGACGCGGCGCCCCCGAGGCCTCGATCTCGTCGGCGGCACCGGTGGCCGCGGTCGGGACGGCGTCGACGAGCGCGACGACGTCGAGTCCGGGGTTCGCGAGGGCGACGCGGGCGTGGTGGCGGCCGATGACGCCGGCGCCGACGACGGCCAGGCGCAGCGGTGCGGTGGTGCTGGTGGTGTCTGCGGTCATCGCAGGGTCACTCCGATCTGGTCGGTGAGGGTGCGGAAGGCACGGCCGGCGCGGCCGAACGCCGCGGGGCCGGAGAACCCGCCGAGGGCGTTGACGTCGGTCAGGTGCGGTTCGAGCGAGGCGTAGCCGGAGTACCCGGCGTCGCGCAGCGCGGTGAGCGTGAGCAGGAGTTCGCCGTCGCCCTGGCCCGCGGGGACCACGGACGAGTCGGCGGCGACCGCGTCCTTCACCTGCAGGTAGTCGACGTACGGCGCGAGCTGCTCCCAGCCGTCGGTGAACGGCCGGACCCCGCACTGCACGTAGTTGGCGTTGTCCCACGCGAGTCGGAGGGACGAGGACCCGACGCTCTCGACGACGTCGAGCACCCGGGAGGGGACGTCGCCGTAGATGTCCTTCTCGTTCTCGTGCAGGAGCGTGACGCCTTCCCGCGCGGCCAGGTCGGCGAGGGCGCGCATCCGCACGAGGACGTCGTCGCGGACGCTCTCGGGGGTGCGGCCTGCGAAGTAGAAGGAGAAGATGCGGATGTTCGTCGTGCCGAGGGCGTGCGCGGCGGCGATGGCGCGACCGAGCCGGGTGACCTCGTGCTCGACGGGTTCGTCGACCGACACCTTGCCGATCGGCGAGGCGATGGCGGACACGGTCTGCCCGCGCTCCTCGAACACCCGGTGGAGCCCGACGAGCTGGTCGTCGTCGAGGTCGACGACGTTCACCCCCCAGGCGCTGCGGACCTCGATCGCGCTGGCGCCGAGCGCCTGCAGGACCGCGACCTGGACCGCGGGGTCGGCGTCGATCTCGTCGCCGAACCCGGAGAGTTCCCAACTGAGCTGGGGCATGGCATTCCCTTCTTGGTGACCTGGTGAGCAGCCTGGACCGGCGGGGCGGACCCGCGCCGGGCCTCCAGGCTGTCTGTGGAGAACTCGCGCTACTTCACGGAGCCGGCGGTGAGACCACCCACGAGGTAGCGCTGGAAGATCAGGTAGAGGGCGACGACCGGCAGGGCGCAGACGATGGAGGCGGCCATCATCTGGCCGTAGATCGGCACCGCGCCGCCCTCCTGGGTCGTGCCGAGCACCTGCAGGACCACGGCGACCGTCCTGGTGTTCGGGGTCGTCATGATCGTGGAGAACAGGACGTCGTTCCAGCCGAGCAGGAAGGCGAAGATCGCGGACACGACGATCCCGGGCCAGGACAGCGGCAGGACGATCCTCGTGAGGATCTTCGTCGAGGACGCGCCGTCTATGCGGGCCGCCTCCTCGAGCTCCTTCGGCAGCCCGCGGAGGTACGTCACCATGACCCACGTCGAGAACGGCAGGGCGAACGTCAGGTAGGTGACGAACAGGCCCCAGCGGGTGCCGATGACCTGCACGCCCGTGGCGCTCGCGATGTTGGCGAAGACGACGAACACCGGCAGCAGCAGGAGCGTGCCGGGGATCGACTGCAGCGCGAGCAGGCCGCGGAGGAACGTCAGCCGGCCGAGGAACCGGAAGCGGACGAGCACGTAGGCCGTCGACACGGCGAGCGCGGCGCTGCACACGGCGACCGCACCGGCGGTCAGGATGCTGTTGACGAGCCCCTGCCCGAGCGCGACCGTCGACCAGATCTCGGCGTAGTTGGCGAGGGTGAACTCGGACGGGAAGTACTCGCCGCGGGCGACCGCGACGTCGGAGTTGACCGAGCCGAAGACGATGTAGAGCACCGGGACGGCGATGAACGCGACGATGACGGCGATCACGGTGACGAGCAGCCAGCGCGGCAGCAGTCGGGTGACGTCGGTGTCGTACGGACGCTTCTGCCGGCGGCCACCGCGTGGAGCCGTGATGCTCTCGGTGAGCGTGGCGGTCGGACGGGTCCTGGTGGTGCTGTACCCGCTCATGCGCGTGCTCCCTCGATGTCGGCGGCGGTCGGGGCGGCGAGCACGGCGCGGTCGGCACGGCGCTGCTTCCGGTTCGGACCCGCGTCGTCACCGGTGTCGAGCTGGACGGCCCGCAGGTAGACGAAGAGCGGGATGGCGACGATCACGAGCGAGCAGATCGCCATCGCGGCGGAGAGTCCGAAGCGGAACGACTGGAAGCTGGCGATGTACGTCAGGACGGGCATGACCTCGACGCTCGAGGGCAGCGGGATGCCGAACAGGACGAACGGCAGCGTGAAGTTGTTGATGTTGTGCAGGATCGAGATGATCACCGCCAGGCTCAGCGGACCGCGCAGGTACGGGAACACGACGTCGCGGAGCTTGATCCACCAGGTGGCGCCGTCGAGCGAGGCGGCCTCGTGCACCTCGAGGTCGACCGCCTGCAGCCCGGCGAGGGACAGCAGGTAGACGAACGGCCAGCTCGTCCAGACCATCACGCCGGCGAGGGCCCAGTAGGACGCCGAGCCGTTCAGCCAGAGCACGTCGGTGTGCAGGACCGAGTTCACCACGCCCTGCGGCTGGAGCATCGTGCGGAAGAACGTGCCGACGACGAACGCCGGGAGCACGTAGGGGATCAGGTAGACCGACCGGACGAGTCCGCGGCCGCGGAACCGGTTCTGCGTCGAGATGGCGGCGGCGACCCCGATCGGGACGGTGACGGCGGTGACGAGCACCGCGAGCGACACCGAGATCCAGATGGAGTGCAGCAGCGGCGAGTTCGTGAAGGCCTCGGCGAAGTTCGCGAACCCGACGAACGGAGCGCTGAACCACTGCCGGAGCGTGTACTGGTCGAGGTCGAGCATCGCGATGAAGAACCCGACGAGGAGCGGGACCACGATGATCGCGAGCATGAGGAGACCACCGGGGAGCAGCATCCAGAGGGGACGTTCCCGCTTGTACAGCGGGGTCGTGCCGTGGGGGCGGACCGGGCGGTGCCCGTCCGTCCGCCCGGGTGCGGACTCGGTGCGTGACTGCGTGTCGGTGCGTGGCTGCGTGTCGGTCATCACAGCCCTCCGTTCTTCTGCCGGTCGAGCGTGGCCTGGGCGTCCCGCTGCGCGTCCTGCAGGCGCCTGCGGAGCTGGTCGTCGGTGACCTCGCCGCGCTTGAGCGACGGGATCGACTGCACGACGACGTCGACGAGCGCGAGCTGGATGTCCGACCACGCGCCGGTGAAGGCGGTGGGCTTGGACAGGCGGCCGGCGTCGATGATGGGCTTGAGCTGGGGGTTCTCCGCCGCGAGCTGCGCGGCGGCGTCCACGTTCGTGGGCAGGTTGCCGAACAGGTCGTAGTACTCGAGCTGGGCCTTCTTGGTGCTCAGCTGCTTGATGAACGTGAACGACAGGTCCTGCTTGGTGCCGTAGTCGGCGACGACGAAGTTGTCGCCGGAGAGGATGCTGGCGGCCTCGATGCCACCAGCCGGGCGCGACGTGGCGCCCGGTGGCACGGTCGGCAGCAGGGCGAACGCGTACTTGCCGTCGACCTTGGTGCCCTTGAAGGAGTTGATGGCGGTGGTGGTCGTCATCGGGAAGAACGCGGCCTTGCCCTCGGTGAACTGCGCGAGGGCCTGCGCGTTGTTCCACCCGATCGCCGACTCGTCCACGACGCCGTCCTTCGTCACCCAGTCGAAGTACGTCCGGTAGGCCTGCTGCACGGCGTCCGCGTCGAGCTCCGCCTTCGAGCCGTCGACGATCGTGTTGCCGGCGTTCTGCGCCATCCCCCAGATGAACTTCCACGGGTCGAAGCCGTCGGCGTAGGCGATCGCCAGACCGTGGCGGTCACCGGTCGTGGTGGCCTTCGCGTCCGCGGTGAGCTGGTCCCACGTGGTCGGCATCTCGGTGATGCCGGCCTGGGCGAGCAGGTCAGTGTTCACCGCCATCACGAACGGCCGGCTGGCGAACGGGATCCCGATCTGCTTCGACGCACTCGGGCCGGAGATGCCGAACGACGCCGGGTCGAACTGGTCCTTCCCGCCGATGGCATCCCACTGCTCCGTGCCCATCCGGACGAAGGCGCCGGTGGCGTACGCGGTCGGGGTGAAGGTGGTGCCGATCGCGTAGACGTCCGGGCCCTGGCCGGAGATGACGCTCGTCTGGATGGCGGTCAGTTCCTCCTGTGCAGAGGAGTACGTCTCCCACTGGACGTCGGCTCCGGTGGTGCGCTTGAACTCGGCAGCGGTCTCCTGCTGCCACTGCTTGCGTTCCTTGGGGTAGGTCGTGTCCGCGCCCATCATGACGCGGAGCGTGTTGGGGTCGTCGCCGCTGCCGTTGACGATCGCGCATCCCTGGAGGGACAGCGTCGCGAGGGCGACCACGACCACGGAACCGATCAGGGTCCGTGTCTTCATGGGGGTTCCTCCTCGAGCCTCCCCCGAGCGGCGCTGCTCGGGGTGTCACCGGGGCGAGCCGGCTGACGACCACTGTCGCGCGGGTGGCAACATGCGGCAACCGGTTGCCACTTGTTGCCAGACCGGCCTAGCGTTCGGGACACGCAGCAGCACACCAAGGAGGTGCACGTGACCGACACCGACGCATCCCGCCGCGTCACGATCCGTGACGTCGCCACCGCCACGGGGGTCGCACCGTCGACGGTGTCCCGCGCCCTGTCGCTCCCCGACCGTGTGAACCCCGTCACGCAGCAGCGCATCCAGCAGGCCGCCCGCGACCTCGGCTACGTCGCGAACTCGCAGGCCAGGGCCCTGACGTCCGGCAGGACCCGGGCGGTCGCGGTCCTGGTCTCCGACATCACGAACCCGTTCTACTTCGACGTCATCCGGGGCACGCAGCACCAGCTCGCGGCGGCCGGGTGGACGCAGCTGCTCGTCGACACCGAGGAGTCCGCCGACGCCGAGATGGCCGCCCTCAGCGCGGTGTCGACGAAGGCCGACGGCGTCGTGCTCACCGCGTCGCGCCTGTCCGACGCGCAGATCGCGAAGTTCGCCGAGCGCACCCCGCTCGTGGTGGTCAACCGCCGCCCGGCCGGGGTGCCGTCCGTGCTCATCGACACCCCGGGCGGCGTCGAGCAGGCCGTGCAGCACCTGGTGTCGCTCGGGCACCGTGACGTCCTGTACGTCGCGGGGCCGGACAGCTCGTGGTCGAACGAACGCCGCTGGCGCGCCCTGGTGCGCGTCGCGAAGCGCCTGGACGTCCGCGTCGCCCGCATCGGTCCGCACGCCCCGTTCGTCGACTCCGGTGCCGCCGCGGCCGACGCCGCCGTGCACACGGGAGCGACGGCGTGCATCGCCTTCAACGACCTCATCGCGATCGGCATGCTCGGCCGCCTCCGGGAGCGCGGCGTCCGCGTGCCCGAGGACATCAGCATCGTCGGCTGCGACGACATCTTCGGCGCCGACTTCTGCAACCCACCGCTCACCACGATGACGTCGCCGATCGAACGGGCCGGCCGCGTCGCGATCCGGATGCTCCTCGGTCGGCTCGGTGCCGTCCCGGCCGACGAGCTCCCCGGCGAGCACATGAGCGGCGCCGTCGCCCTGCCGACCCACCTGACGGTGCGCGAGTCCACCGGGCCAGCGCCCGCCACGCCGTCCACGCCGTCCTTCCCGAGGAGTCGATGATGACCACCACCGCCCCGCGCACCCTGGCCCCGCACCCGGACCGGCTGTTCCCCGCCGACCCCGCCACCAGGACCATCGCCCGCACCGTGTACGAGGCCGTCGCCTCCGCGCCGATCATCTCCCCGCACGGGCACGTCGACGCGGCCCTGATCGCGGACGACCAGCCGTTCGCCGACCCCGCCTCGCTGCTGATCACGCCGGACCACTACGTCCTGCGGCTCCTGCACGCGAACGGTGTCGGACTGGAGGCGCTGGGTCGCGCCGATCTGTCGGGAACCGGCACCGTGCCTCCTGGCCGTGCCATCTGGCGGAACCTGGCGGAGCACTGGGACGACTTCCTCGGCACGCCCGTCCGGTACTGGTTCGAGACGGAGCTGCACGACGTCTTCGGGCTGACGGAGCAGCCGTCGGCCGCGAACGCGGACGCGCAGTACGACCACATCGCGGGCCTGCTGCAGCAGCCGCAGATGCGGCCGCGCGCCCTGTTCGACGCCTTCGGCATCGAGGTCCTCGCCACCACGGACGCCCCGGACGTCGACCTCGCCGCGCACGCTCGCCTGGCCGCCGACCCCGGCTTCCGCGGCCGGGTGGTCCCCACCTTCCGTGCGGACGCCGTCTTCGACCCGTCCCGACCGGACTGGAGGCTCGTGGTCGCGTCCGTCGGCCAGGCCGCCGGCATCGACACGGGCACCCACGACGGGCTGCTCGCGGCACTCCGCGCACGCCGGCAGTACTTCATCGAGCACGGTGCGACCGCGACGGACACCGGGGTGCTCGACGCCGGGTCGACCCCGCTGTCGCCGTCGGAGCGCGCGCGGATCCACGCGGCCGCGCTGCAGGGGCCAGCCGGGGTGACCGCGGCGGAGGCCGTGGCCTACCGGCACGACATGCTCTTCCGGTGGGCCGAGATGAGCGTCGACGACGGCCTGGTGATGCAGCTGCACCCGGGGATCATCCGGAACCACCACACGCCGACCGCCGACCGGTTCGGGCCGGACACCGGGCACGACCTGCCCGCGGTCGGCGCGTTCACCGAGCCGCTGCGGCCGCTGCTCGAGGCCTTCGGCACCGCACCCGGCTTCCACCTGGTGCTGTTCACCGTCGACGAGACCGTGTTCTCGCGGGAGATCGGCCCGCTCGCCGGGTTCTACCCGGCCGTGTACGCCGGGGCGCCGTGGTGGTTCATCGACACCCCCGCGGCGATCGGACGCTACCGGTCGGCGGTCACCGACTCGACGTCGTTCACGAAGACGTCCGGGTTCATCGACGACACCCGGGCGTACTGCTCCATCCCCGCGCGGCACGACATGGCGCGGCGGGCCGATGCGGCGTACCTGGCGTCACTCGTCGTCACGCACCAGGTGTCGGAGGAGGACGCCGTGCGCACCGCGCAGCGGATCGTGTCCGACATCCCGCGGGCGACGTTCAAGTTGTAGGGGGCGGCTGCCGGGGGGCGCTCCGCTCGTGGTGCTGGGTTGACCACTCGGTGCGGCGCCGTCGTGGCGCACGGGGTGGTCGAGCTCGCACGGGGCTGCCTCGCCAGGGCGGCGTCGGCCTCGTCAGGGCAGGAGGGCGAGGATGCGTGCGACCGTCTCGTCGACGGTTCCCTGGATCGGGACGGCAGCGCCGGCCTCGTCCTCCGCGGGAGGCTCGAGCGTGCCGAACTGCGAGTCGAGCAGCGAGTTCGGCATGTACTCGTGGTGCCGGTGCGACTGCCGGTCCGCGATGAGCTCCCGCGACCCGTCGAGGTAGGCGATGAACAGCCCGGGCGCGCTCGCCCGCAGCCGGTCACGGTAGACGCGCTTGAGGGCGGAGTTCGCCATCACGCAGCGCTTCCCCGCGGCCTCGACCTCGGCGATGCGGGCGGCGCAGGCGTCGAGCCACGGCCAGCGGTCCTCGTCCGTCAGGGGCGTGCCCTGCCGCATCTTCTCCTTGTTGGACGCCGGGTGCAGGTCGTCGGCGTCGACGAACTCGGCGGCTTGCCCACGGTCGTCCAGCGCCGTCGCGAGGGCCGCGCCGATCGTGGACTTGCCGGAGCCGGAGACGCCCATGACGAGGACGGGCGGGCGGGTCGTCTGGTCGCTCATGCCTCCACCGTATGGGCTTCAGCGGCTGTTCTCCCCAGGTTGCCGCAACTGTCGGGCAGTCCCAGCGCGGCGGACGTAGCGTGGGCGAAACGTGACGACGAAGGAGATCCTCGTGGCAGACAGCAACGGTCAGGCGAACATCGGTGTGGTGGGGCTCGCGGTGATGGGGTCGAACCTCGCTCGCAACCTCGCTTCTCGGGAGGGCAACACGGTCGCGGTCTACAACCGCACCTACGCCCGGACCGAGGAACTGATGCAGGAGCACGGCGACGCCGGGTTCATCGCGTCGGAGGACATCGACGGCTTCGTGGCGTCGCTGTCGAAGCCGCGCACCGCGATCATCATGGTGCAGGCCGGCAAGGGCACGGACGCCGTCATCGGGCAGCTCGCCGAGCGGTTCGAAGCCGGCGACATCATCGTCGACGGCGGCAACGCGAACTTCCAGGACACCATCCGGCGCGAGCACGAGCTCCGCGAGCAGGGCCTGAACTTCGTCGGCACCGGCATCTCCGGCGGCGAAGAGGGCGCCCTGCACGGCCCGTCGATCATGCCGGGTGGCTCGGACGAGGCCTGGGAGACCCTGGGGCCGATCCTGACGTCCATCGCTGCGGTGGCCGAGGGCGAGCCGTGTGTGACCCACGTCGGCACCGACGGCGCCGGCCACTTCGTGAAGATGGTGCACAACGGCATCGAGTACGCCGACATGCAGCTCATCGCGGAGTCCTACGACCTCCTCCGCCGCGTCGGGGGCCTCTCCGTCGAGGACCTCGTCAAGGTGTTCGACGAGTGGAACAAGGGCGACCTCGAGTCCTACCTGATCGAGATCACCGGCGAGGTCCTCAAGCAGCAGGACGCCGACACCGGCAAGCCGCTCGTGGACGTCATCCGCGACGCCGCCGGCTCCAAGGGCACCGGTGTGTGGACCGTGCAGAACGCGGTCGGTCTCGGCATCCCGGTCTCCGGCATCGGCGAGGCGGTCTTCGCCAGGGCCGTGTCGTCGAAGGCGTCGCAGCGGGCCGCCGTCCAGAAGTCGGTGAAGAACCGGCCGTCGATCGCCGAGGTCCCCGACACCTTCGCCGACGACGTCCGCGCGGCGCTCTACGCGTCGAAGGTGGTCGCGTACGCCCAGGGCTTCGACCTCATCATCGCCGGCGCCAAGGAGTACGACTGGGACATCAACCTCGGTGACATGGCGAAGATCTGGCGCGGCGGTTGCATCATCCGCGCCCAGTTCCTGAACCGCATCGTCGAGGCCTACGACAAGGACCCGGAGCTCGAGTCCCTGCTCGTCGACCCGTACTTCGCCGACGCCGTGGCCGAGGGCGAGGCCGCCTGGCGTCGCATCGTCGGCATCGCGGCCGCGTCGGGCGTCCCCGCGCCAGGCTTCTCGTCCGCGCTGTCGTACTTCGACGCGCTCGCGTCCGACCGGCTGCCGGCGTCCCTGATCCAGGGCCAGCGGGACTTCTTCGGCGCGCACACGTACCAGCGCGTCGACAAGGACGGCACCTTCCACACGCTGTGGTCCGAGGACGGCCGCCGCGAGGTCGAGCAGGAGCCGTCGACCCACTGACCCGACCCCGATCGCGTCACCGAGGGCCTCGCCGTTGCGGGGCCCTCGGTGCGTCCTCCGGCCCTGCCGATCCGCGACTTCCGGATGTCGCCCGACCATCCGACTCGTTCAGCGGACGTCCGCGTTGACCCGACCCCGACGCCCGTTCCAGACTGCAGCCATGACCACCCTCGTGTCCCTCGTGTACATGTCCGTCGCCGCCGACGAACTCACCGATGCGGAACTCGTCGGCCTCCTCCGGGACGCCCGCCTGAAGAACGGTGCGCTCGGGGTCTCCGGACTCCTCGTGGCCAAGGGCGGCCGCTTCATGCAGGTGCTTGAAGGCCCGGAGTGGAGCGTCGAGGACCGCTTCGCCGCGATCAAGGCCGACCCCCGGCACCAGGACGTCAAGTCGCTGTCGGTGGAGCGCATCGACGCCCGCCGGTTCGACGGCTGGTCCATGGCGTTCGGCAACCCCTCGGACGCCGATGTCCGGTCCGACCCGGGTTTCAGCACGTTCCTCGAGCGCCGGTCCGGCCTGCCGAAGGAGCTCGCGGGCTCCCCCGCGGACTGGCTGCTGCGGTGGTTCCGCAGCCGCGACCTGCGTGCGGTGTCGGACGAGCAGGTGTCGCTGGCGCGGACGGCCGCCTGAGCAGCAGCTCCCGCACGTCACGCGACGATGCGCTCCCGCGCCAACTCCGCGACGAGGCGGTCGAGCTTCGGCCCGCGGCCGAGGACCCGCCGCGAACCGGGCGCCGTCCGGACGAAGAACGTCGCGACGGCCGTCGTCTCGTCGGGCCGGACGTAGTGCACCGCGACCGCGCAGCCCAGACGGCCACCGGGACCACTCGCGTCCTCGAGTCCGACGTGCATGACCCGGCTCCACCGGACCACGAGCAACCGGGTGGCCCGACGCTCGTCGAGCTCCCAGAGCGAGGCCTCGGTCGCGCCGAACGCCCACGTCACGCGGGCACCGAGCGGGACCTCGGGTCGGGTCTCCTCGACCGTCAGCCGGAGCTCGGCGGTGGGAGCGGCCGGCACCAGCCACACCGTCGGGTCGATCCGTCGGATGGCCATGGCGAGCGACTCGTCCTCGCGGCGCCGGCGGTGGCCCTGCATCCGGAGGAGCCCGGCCAGGACGACCCCGACCCCGAGGGCGATGACGACCACCTCGGCGATGCCGAACACGGTGAGGTCGGCGTCCGGCGTCCGCGACACCACGACGATCCTGGCGACCAGGAGGGCTGCCCACACACCGACGATCACCCATCGGATCAGGGCGAGGCGACGGAGCGGCGACATCCGCTGCCGGGCGCGACCATCCCGCGGGACACGGTCGGGTCGCCTCAGCACGTCCCGATCCTCGCACGGTCCGCCGGAGAACCCCACCGACCACCCGTGAACACCCGGCGACCCGCTCAGGTGGGACGAGCCTCCACAGGCGGTGCACTCAGCGTGCGGCCGTAGCATCGGCCGGTGCCCACCAGTCGAACGACCCTGCGTCCGCGCCTGGCCGCGGCCGCGGCCGGCGTCGTCGCCGCGCTCGCCTTCCTCGCCGTCGCCGAACTGTGCGCCCTCGTCCTCGGCGGTGCCGGCAGCCCCCTCGTCGCGGTCGGGTCCGCGGTCATCGACCTCGCGCCCGGCGGCGCGAAGGACCTCATGGTCGCGCTGTTCGGCACGGGCGACAAGGTGGCGCTCTTCGTGCTGATGGCGGTGCTCATGCTCGCAGTCTCGGCCGGCGCCGGGATCCTGGAGCTCCGCCGACCGCCCTTCGGCGCGCTCGTGTTCGCCATCGGTGGGGCGCTGTCGCTGCTCGCCGTCACCACCCGGTCCGGCTCGGGCACCTGGGACGGCGGCCCGTCGGTCCTCGGGGTGGGTGCGGCCGTGATCGTCGTCCGCGTGCTCGTCGAGCGGCTGCGGACCTGGCGGTTCGCGGCGGCGACCCCGACCAGGACCGACGGACCACTGCCGGAGCGCCGGTCGTTCCTCGTCTGGACGGCGGCACTCGGAGTGGTCTCGATCGTGGCCGGCGCGGGCGCGCGACTGGGCACGGCCGGCATGCAGCGCGCCGCAGCGGCCCGGCGCGCCATCCGCCTGCCGGCACCGGTCAACGCAGCGCCCGCGGTCCCGGCAGGTGCCTCGCTCGACGTCGAGGGCATCACCCCCTACGTCACCCCGAACGCCGACTTCTACCGGATCGACACCGCGCTCCGGGTGCCGTCGATCGACCCCGCGGACTGGTCGCTCCGGGTCCACGGCGCGGTCGAGCACGAGATCACCCTGAGCTGGGACGACCTCCTCGCCCTGCCGCTCGAGGAGCACATGGCGACGTTGAGCTGTGTGTCGAACGAGGTCGGGGGCGACCTCATCGGCAACGCGCTCTGGCTCGGCCACCCGATCCGGACGCTCCTCGCCCGCGCCCGCCCGACCGGGGACGCCGACATGGTCCTCTCGACGAGCGAGGACGGCTTCACCGCGGGCACGCCGCTCGACGTCCTGCAGGACGAGAACACGAACGCGCTGCTGGCCGTCGGCATGAACGGCGACCCGCTGCCCGCGGAGCACGGCTTCCCCGTCCGGATGGTCGTCCCCGGGCTGTTCGGCTACGTCTCCGCCACGAAGTGGGTGGTCGACCTCGAGGTCACGCGGTTCGCCGACGCCCAGGGCTACTGGACCCCACGCGGCTGGTCAGCTCGTGGCCCGGTCAAGCTCGAGTCGCGGATCGACACCCCGGCGAACGGCACCACCGTGGCCGTCGGCGACCGGGTGGCGATCGCGGGGGTCGCCTGGCATCCGCACACCGGCGTCAAGGCCGTGCAGGTGAAGGTCGGGTCGGCGGACTGGCAGGACGCCGAACTCGCCGACTCCGTGTCCTCGGACACGTGGCGGCAGTGGGTCCTGCGGTGGACGGCGACGGCCGGCACGCACGACGTGCGGATCCGGGCCGTCGGTGCCGATGGTCAGGTGCAGACGAGTGTGCAACGTCCGCCGGCGCCGAACGGCGCCACCGGGTGGGACACGATCACGCTGACGGCGCGCTGAGGCCGGTCGGACCAGCAGCGCCGGCAACCGCGGCGGCGGCAGCACCGTCGGCCGCGGCGACTGCCACCACGCACGTGCCGTCGACCTCGTCGTCGTGCTCGACCCGAGCCGCGAACCCCGCAGCCGCGAACACCGCGACGGAGTCCGACGCCTGGGCCGACGACACCTCGATGACCACGGCGCCGCCCGGCCGGAGCCACTCCCCCGCGCCGGCGGCGATCCGGCGGTGCAGGTCGAGGCCGTCCCCGCCGCCGTCGAGCGCCACGCGGTGCTCGTGGTCGCGGGCCTCGGCGGGCATGGTGGCGATGGCGTCGGTCGGGACGTACGGCGCGTTCACGGCGATGACGTCCACCACCCCGCGGAACCGGACCGGCAGCGGTGCGAAGAGGTCGCCGGCGACGACGATGCCGCGGTCGCCGATGTTCTCGGCGGCGACGTCGACCGCGTCGGGGTCGATGTCCGACGCGACGAGGTCGAGTGCGCCGACGCGTCCGAGCAGGGCGACGGCGATCGCTCCGGCGCCGCAGCACAGGTCGACCACGCGGTCGTAGCGGTGCAGCAGCCGTGCGGCCTGCTCGACCACGACCGTGGTGCGGGTGCGCGGGACGAAGACACCCGGTGTGACCCGGACGCGGTGGCCGTCGAACGCGGCCCACCCGAGGACGTACTCGAGCGGCTCACCGGCGACGCGGCGCTGCACGACCGAGCGGAGCCGTGCCGGGTCGCCGTCGCCGGCCGCCAGCAGCAGGTCGGCCTCGTCCTCGGCGAAGACGCTCCCCGCCGCCCGGAGTCGGGCGGCGAGGGCGTCACGGGCGGGGTGGATCAGGCTGCACCGTCGAACATCGACGTCACCGAGCCGTCGTCGAAGACCTCGTGGATCGCGCGCGCCAGCAGCGGGGCGATCGGCAGGATCTCGAGACGGTCCCAACGCTTCTCGACTGGCACCGGCAGGGTGTCGGTCACGACGACGCGGTCGATGAACTCGCTCTGCAGCAGTTCGGTGGCCGGGTCGGAGAACACAGCGTGCGTCGCGGCGACCACGACGCCGATCGCCCCGGCGGCCTTCAGGGCCTCTGCGGCCTTGGCGATGGTGCGGCCGGTGTCGATGAGGTCGTCGACGAGCAGGCACCAGCGACCGGAGACGTCACCGACGATCTCGTGCACGGTGACCTGGTTCGGCACGAGCGGGTCGCGACGCTTGTGGATGATGGCGAGCGGTGCGCCGAGCTTCTCCGACCAGATGTCGGCCACGCGGACGCGGCCCATGTCCGGGGAGACGACCGTCAGCATCGACGGGTCGAGGATCGCCTTGAAGTGCTCGAGCAGGACCGGCATCGCGAAGAGGTGGTCGACGGGGCCGTCGAAGAAGCCCTGGATCTGCGCGGCGTGCAGGTCGACGCTCATGATGCGGTGCGCGCCGGCGGCCTTGAACAGGTCGGCGACGAGTCGGGCCGAGATCGGCTCGCGCCCACGGCCCTTCTTGTCCTGCCGCGCGTACGGGTAGAACGGCGCGACGACCGTGATGCGCTTGGCGGAGGCCCGCTTCAGCGCGTCGACGATGATGAGCTGCTCCATGAGCCACTCGTTGATGGGCGCCGTGTGCGACTGGATGACGAAGGCGTCGCACCCGCGGACCGACTCGTCGAAGCGGACGTAGAGCTCGCCGTTCGCGAAGGTGCGGGCGTCGGTGGGGACGAGTTCGACGTCGAGCTCGTCAGCGATCTGTGCAGAGAGCTCAGGGTGGGCTCGACCCGAGACGAGGACGAGTCGTTTCTGGCCGGTCGTTTTGATTCCGGACAAGTGCCGTACTCACTCCCTGGCCCCGCGGGGCCGTGTCCGGACCCGTTGCCGGGCCCTCGTGTGACGGCGGGTGGCCGTCAAGGTGTCATGCGCCTCGCGCGCGCCGAGCCGCCTCGGCCGCCGGCGTGCCGGGTCGGTGTTCCTGGACCCAGTCGTCGGTGTTGCGCTGAGGGGCGTAGCTGATCGCGAGCGATCCGGCAGGGACGTCCTTGCGGACTGTCGTCCCTGCACCCGTGTACGCCCCGTCCCCAATCCTAACCGGGGCGACGAACACGTTGTGCGAGCCGGTGCGGACGTTCGACCCGACCTCGGTGCGGTGCTTGTGCACGCCGTCGTAGTTCGCAGTGATCGTGTTGGCCCCGATGTTCGAGTCCTCGCCCACCTCGGCGTCACCGATGTAGGACAGGTGCGGGACCTTGCTGCCCCGCCCGATCCGCGCGTTCTTCGTCTCGACGAAGGTGCCGATCTTGCCCTGGTCGCCGAGGACCGTGCCCGGCCGCAGGTACGCGAACGGCCCGACCGAGGCGCCGTCGCCGATCACGGCGAGCGTGGCGTCGACGCGGTTGACCGTCGCCCCGACACCGACCTCGGTGTCGCGGAGGGTCGTGCCCGGGCCCACGACGGCTCCGGCAGCGATGGCGGTCGCACCGATGAGCTGCGTGTCGGGGAGGATCTCGGCGTCCGCCTCGATCGTCACGTCGAGGTCGATCCACGTCGAGGTCGGGTCCTGGATGGCGACGCCGGCGAGCTGGTGGCGTCGGACGATCCGGTCGTTGAGCACCCGGGCCGCGTCGGCGAGCTGGGCACGGTCGTTGATGCCGGCGACGAGCCACGGGTCCGGCAGCGTCACGACGTCGATGCGCCCACCGCGTGCCTGGATCAGGGCCGGGGCGTCGGTGATGTACATCTCGCCCTGGGCGTTCTGGGTCGTGATCGACGGCAGCACCTCGCGCAGGTGCGTCACGTCGAACGCGTAGATGCCCGCGTTCGTCTCGGTGATCGCGCGCTGGTCCTCGGTCGCGTCCTTGTGCTCGACGACCCCCGCGAAGGCGCCGTCCGCATCGCGCAGGATCCGCCCGAGGCCGGTCGGGTCCGGCGCGATGGCGCTGACGAAGGTGACGGCGTTGCCGGCCACGCCGTGGGCGTCGACCAGCGCGCGCAGGCTCGGCCGGTCCAGCAGCGGGACGTCACCCGAGAGCACGATGACCGCCCCGTCGAACCCGGCGGGCAGCGCGGCGACCGCGACCTCCACGGCGCGTCCGGTGCCCGGGACGTCGTCCTGGTCCACCACGATCGCGTCCGGCATGCGCTCGGACACCTCGGCGGCGACACGCTCGCGCTCGTGCCGCACCACGACCACGACGTGCTCCGGCGCGAGCGACTCGGCCGTGCGCAGGACGTGCGCGACGAGCGGCAGCCCGGCGAGCCGGTGCAGCACCTTGGGCGTGGAGGACTTCATGCGTGTGCCCTGCCCGGCGGCGAGGACGACGACGGCGATCCGCTGGTCGGTCATGTCCCCATCCTGGCCCACCCGGCCAGCGCGCACCAACGCCACCACCCACCGGACGGGAGGCTCGCCCCGCGTCCGGCACCGAGCCTCCCGTCCGGTGGCCTGCCGCTCCCCGGCAGCGACACCGTCGAGGTCGTACGACAGCGGTCTTGTCGCGCAGTGTCTGGGCCCGGGGTCGCCGCGACAACGTCGAGGTCGTACGACAGCGGTCTTGTCGTTCCGAGTCGGGAAGGGTGCGGTGAGACGCATCGACCGCGTGCGCATGTTCCGACACCGCACGCGTCGAACGACCGCCGCCGTGTCGGCAGATGCGTGCGCATGTGCGACAACGTCGAGGTCGTACGACAGCGAGTTTGTCGCGCAGTGCCTGGGCCCGAGGGAGCCGCGACACCGTCGAGGTCGTGCGACAGCGAGTTTGTCGTTCCGAGTCGGGCAAGGGCTCCGCGCGGCGTGCACGCCCGCGGGTCAGGCCGCGGCGGGGACCCGGGGCTCGGGCTTGACGAAGGCCATCAGCACCAGGCCGGCGACCAGGACCACCACGACGCCGATGATCCCGAAGCGGGTGGACCCCCCGACGGTCACGGCGAGGCCGAACATCGCGGGGGCGATGAACGACGCCGCGCGGCCGGTGGTGGCGTAGAGGCCGAAGAGCTCACCCTCGCGGCCGGGCGTCGCGAGCCGCGTCAGGTACGAGCGCGAGGACGCCTGCACCGGCCCGACGAACACGCACAGCGCGAGCCCGAGCACCCAGAACCCGGCGGGCGCACTGCCGACGAAGAGCACCGTCGTCCCGCACACCGCCAGACCGACGAGCGACACCATGATGAGCGCGCGGGAGCCGTAGCGGTCGTCCAGCCGGCCGGACGCGAAGGTGGCGATGCCGGCGACGATGTTCGCGGCGATGGCGAACAGGATGACCTGGGACGCGCTGAAGCCGAAGACCTGCGCGGCGATGATCCCGCCGAAGGTGAACACCGCGCCGACACCGTCGCGGAACACCGCGCTGGCCACGAGGAACGCCAGGACGTTGCGCCGCTCACGCCAGAGCCGGGCGACGTCCCGCCCGAGGTCCCGGTACGCGGACAGCAGGGTGCCGGCGCGGGCGGGGTCGCGCTCGGCCTCGGGCACGACGAGGAACAGCGGGATCGAGCTCACGGCCAGCCAGACGGCGGCGATGCCGATGGCCACGCGGACGTCCCACTGCCCAGAGGCGACCGTCGCGGGCAGGTCGAGCAGGCCCGCCGTGTCGCCGGCGCCGAAGTCCTGGATGCAGAGGACCAGGAGCACGACGAGCAGCACGATGCCGCCGAAGTACCCGGCGGCCCAGCCGATCGCCGACACGCGGCCGGTCGTGCGCCCCGGGGCGACCTGGCTGAGCATGGCGTTGTAGCCGACGCACGCGATCTCGTACGCGACCGTCCCGATGCCGATGAGGGCGGCGCCGAGCACCAGGAGCGGCTGGCTCGGGGCGACGAAGACCATCGCGCCGATCGACAGGGCGACGCCGATCGTGGCGACGAGCACGGAGCGGCGACGGTGGCCGGAGGAGTCCGCCAACCGGCCGACCGCGGGAGCGACCAGGGCGACGACGATGCCGGCGATCGTCAGCGCGGTCGAGACGACGGTGGCGTTGTGCGCGAGCTGGTCCTGGACGGCCTGCTTCGCGGCCGCGGAGGAGTCCTCGGCCGCGACGAGCGCCGGGTCGACGAACGCGCGGCTCGCCAGGTAGGTGCTGAACACGAAGGTCGTGACGACGGCGTTGAACGCCGCCGATCCCCAGTCCCAGAGCGCCCAGGAGACGAGGGCGCGACGATCGGTGCGCTGCGGCGGTGGAGCGACGGTCATGCGCGAACCGTAGCGCGTCCCGGTGGCGCGGGGGTGGCCCCGGTCCGGGGCGCGCGCCGGACGGGAGGCTCGGGGCGGGCTGGCACCGAGCCTCCCGTCCGGTGAGTGGTGCGGCCACCGATCGAGGGAGCAGGAATCGTCGGGTGCGTTCAGGCGACCCGACGATTGCTGCTCCCTCGACGGCGTGGGTGGGCGCGTCAGGCTGCGGGGACGCCGCCGGGGTAGACCACGGACTTCAGGGAGTCGGGGTCGGTGTCGCTCTCGAGGGCCTCGCGCACGTCGTCGAGGCCGAAGCGCCCGGTGACCAACGAGTCGAGGTCGATCTGGCCGGAGGCGACCAGCTCGATCGCGACCGGCCACGTGCCGGTGTAGCGGAAGATGCCGGTGACCGTGACCTCGAGGTTCTGGATGTGCTCGACGGGCAGGCTCATCTCGGAGTTGCCGAGGCCGACCAGGACGGCGGCGCCGGCGGGTCCGACGGCCTTGATGCCGTCGGAGACCGCGCGGGGTGCACCGCTGGCGTCGATGAAGGCGTCGACGGGGACGATGTCGGACGCGACCGACACGACGGTGGGGTCGACGACCTCGGTGGCACCGTAGGACAGTGCCCGCTCACGCCGCTCGGCGACGAGGTCGCTGACGACGATGCGGCTGGCGCCGAAGGCCTTGGCGGTCTGGGCGCAGATGATGCCGATCGGACCGGCACCGGCGATGAGGACCGAGGAGCCGGGGACGATCCGCGCTTTGCGGACCGCGGCGATGGCGACGGAGAGCGGTTCCAGGAGGGCGCCGGCCTCGAACGACACGGAGTCGGGCAGCGGGTGGGCGAACTCGGCCTCGATGGTGACGTACTCGGCGAAGGCGCCGTCGACCGGCGGCGTCGCGTAGAAGCGCATGTGCGGGCAGAGGTTGTAGCGGCCGGCCAGGCACTGAGCGCAGCGGTGGCAGGGGCGCTGCGGCTCGACGGCGACGCGCTCCCCGATGCGGGCGGCGTCGACGCCCTCGCCGACGGCGGTGATCGTGCCGGAGAGCTCGTGGCCGAGGACGAGGGGCTCCTCCACGACGAAGTCGCCGATGCGGCCGTGGCGGAAGTAGTGCACGTCGGAGCCGCAGACGCCGACCGCCGCGACCTGGACGAGCACGTCGCCGGGGTCGACGGCGGGGACGGGGCGGTCCTCGACGGTGAGGGCGTCCTGGCCCTGCAGGACGCTGACGCGCTGGGTGTCGGTGGTGCTCATGCGGTGCTCGCTCTCTGGTGCGTGGTGGCGACCCGGGTGGGGTGGCCGGTCGGGTCGGTGTCGGCGGCCCGGGTGGGGTGGCCGGTCGGGTCGGTGTCGGCGACCCGGGGCGGGTGGCCGGTCGGGTCGGTGTCGGCGACCCGGGCCGGGTGGCCGGTCGGGTCGGTGTCGGCGACCCGGGTGGGGTCGTCGAGGAGGTCGCGGAAGCCGATCTCGGCGGCTCCGCGGAGCAGGACGTCCCGGCCGAGGGCGGCGGGGACGATGCGGACGCGGTCGGCCATGGCGGCCATCGACTGCTCCCGCACGGCGGTGACGATGCGGTCCCCCACGTGCCCGAGCAGCACGCCGAGGAACCCACCGAGGACGACGACCGCGGGGTTCACGGTGTGGATGGCGTTGCGGAGCCCGGTGGCCAGCGCTGCCACCTGCCGGTCGACGACGCGCGTGATCGCGGATGGCCCGTCGGGGAGCGCTCCGGCGTCGGCCGGCGTCGCGGTGTCGGCCCGCGCCGCGTCCTCGGCCAGCGCCGCCGCGAGCGCCTGCAGGTCGTCGGCGGGGACCCCGGTGACGGCGACGAGCGCCGCACGGGAGGCCTCGGTCTCCAGGCACCCGATCGCGCCGCAGTGGCAGCGGATGCCGTTCGCGGCGACGAAGGTGTGGCCCATCTCGCCCGCGTACCCGTCGGCACCGTTGAGCGGTCGGCCGGCGCTGATCACGCCGCCACCGATGCCGCTCGCGCCGCCGTTGAGGTAGATGAGGTCGCGGACGCCCCGGCCGCTGCCGTACAGGTGCTCCGCCCGGGCACCGAGGTTGGCGTCGTTCGCGACCCGGACGGGGTGCCCGGTGGCGGCGGCGAGGGGTTCCGCGAAGGGCTCGTCGCGCCAGCCGAGGTGCGGGGCGTACCGGACCAGGCCGTCCTCGACGCGGACCGTGCCGGGGATCGCGACGCCGATGCCGACCAGGCGGAGGCCGACGAGCTCCTCGTGCAGGCCGTCGAGCAGGGCGGCGACGAGCCGGACGGCCTCGTGGGCGGTGGGTCGCTCGGCGGTGTGCTCGGTGACGCGCACGCGGATGGAGCCGTCGAGGCCGACGAGCGCCACGGTGACGGCGTCGATCTCCACGGTGACCGCGGCCGCGACGACGTCAGCGGAGGCGCGGACGGTCGGGCTCGGTCGACCGCGGCCGGTGCCGGGCGCGGGTGCCGGTGTGGTGCCGGCCGACAGCGAAGCGCCGGTTGCCGTCCTGGCCCCGGCCCCGGCCGCCGTCGCGTCGCCGCCCGCCCCGGCGGCCGCACCGCCGTCCAGGTCCTCCCCCACCAACCCGAGGTCGACGAGCTCCCCGACCAGCGCCAGCGTGGTCGAGCGGTTCAGGCCGGTCAGGCGGGTGAGGTCGGCCCGGGTGAGCGGGCCGTCCTCGTGGACGATGCGGAGCACGCGGGCGGTGTTCCGCCGGGGGACGTCGGTCGGCACGCGGAGCCTCAGCGCGACCGGGAGAACGCGGCGTCGAACGAGGCGTCCGGCGGTGCGATGGTGCCGAGCCGCCGCACGAACGCCAGCGCCTCGGGACCGCCGACGAGCCGGTCCATGCCCGCGTCCTCCCACTCGACGCTGGTCGGCCCGGTGTACCCGATGTGGTTCAGCACGCGGAACACCCGTTCCCAGGGCACGTCCCCGTGTCCGGCGGTCACGAAGTCCCAGCCCCGGCGCGGGTCGCCCCACGGCAGGTGGCTGCCGAGGCGTCCGTTGCGACCGTCGAGCTGCTTCACCGACTCCTTGCAGTGCACGTGGTACACCCGGTCGGCGAAGTCGAGCAGGAAGGCGGCGGGGTCGAGGTCCTGCCAGACGAAGTGCGACGGGTCGAAGTTGAAGCCGAACGCGGGGCGGTCGGCGAAGACTTCCAGGGTCCGCTTGGCCGTCCAGTAGTCGTAGGCGATCTCGGACGGGTGCACCTCGAGCGCGTACCGCACCCCGACCTCCTCGAACACGTCGAGGACCGGTGACCAGCGGTCGTGGAAGTCCTGGTACCCGGCGTCGATCATCGCGGGTGGCACGGGCGGGAACCCGGCGACGGTCTTCCAGATCGAGGACCCGGAGAACCCGGTGACGGTGTCGACACCGAGCGCGGCGGCGGCACGGGCGGTCCACTGCAGCTCCTCGGCGGCGCGCTGTCGGACGCCCTCGGGGTCACCGTCGCCCCACACGTGCGGCGGCAGGATGTCCTCGTGCCTGGCGTCGATCGGGTCGTCGCACACGGCCTGTCCGACCAGGTGGTTCGCGATCGTCCAGACGCCGAGGCCGTTCTCCCGCAGGATGCGCTGCCGGTCGGCGACGTACGCCGGGTCCGTGGCGGCGCGCCGGACGTCGAGGTGGTCGCCCCAGCAGGCGATCTCCAGGCCGTCGTAGCCCCACTCCCCGGCCAGTCGCGCGACCTCCTCGAACGGCAGGTCGGCCCACTGTCCGGTGAACAGCGTGACCGGACGGGAGGCTCGCCCCGCGTCCGCCACGGCACTCACCAGGACTCCGGTCGGGTTCCGGCGGCCACCGGGGCCGGTCGGTCGACACGCGACCCGACGGTCACGACGGTGTGGTCGCGGCCGGCGGTGGTGATCGCCTCCATCACGTCGAGGACGTGGAACGCGAGGTCGCCGGAGGCCCGGTGCTCGCGGTCGGTCTCGACGGCCCGGGCCAGGTCGGACAGCCCGTACCCGCGGCCGGCGTCCTGGTACCCGGCGCCCACGGGCAGTTCGCGCCATTCACGGTCGTCCGCGGTGGCGATGCGCACCGGGTCGGAGAACCGGTTCGGGTCGGCCACCTCGAGGGTGCCGGCGGTGCCGTACACCTCGAAGAGCGGGCTCTGGGTGGCCCAGACCTCGAACGACAGCGTCACGGTGGAGACCACGCCGCCCTCGTGCTCGAGGATCGCGACGACGTGGGTGTCGACGTCGACCGGCAGCACGGTGCCCGCGCCAGGACCGTTGGCGATCGTGCGCTCCCGGGTGGACCGGGTCGTGCTGCCGCTCACACGGACGACCGGGCCGAAGAACGTGACGAGGCTCGTCAGGTAGTACGGGCCCATGTCGAGGAGCGGACCCCCGCCCGGCTGGTAGTAGAAGCCGGGCGCCGGGTGCCAGAGCTCGTGGCCGGGGGCACTCCACGACACCGCGGCGCCGAGCGGGGTGCCGATCAGGCCGTCGTCGAGCGCGGCCCTGGCGGTCTGGATCCCGGTGCCGAGGACGGTGTCGGGCGCGCTGCCGACCCGGAGCCCGGCGGCGCGGGCCTGCTCGAGCACCGGGGTGGCCTCGGCCGTCGAGAGCGCCAGGGGCTTCTCGCCGTAGACGTGCTTGCCCGCGGCGAGCGCCCGCCCGGCGACGTCGGCGTGTGCGGCCGGGATCGTCAGGTTGAGGACGACGTCGACGTCGTCGTGCGCGAGGAGCTCGTCGACGCCGAGCGCCAGGACGCCCTGCTCGGCGGCGACGGCCGCGGCACGCTCGGTGTCGAGGTCGGCGACCGCGGTCAGGCGGAGGTTCGGCAGGCTCGGGAAGTGCTCGAGGTACTGCTTGCTGATGTTCCCGACGCCGACCATGCCGACGTTCATCGTGCTGCCCACAGGAGTCCCCTCTCGATGATGGTGCGGACGGGCTCGGACTCGACGATCTCCACCCGGTGTCCGGGGGCGGAGACGAAGACACGGCCCTTCCCCCACTGGCGGGTCCAGATCGCCGGCGCGGTGACCGGCCGGTTCCAGGCGTCCCACGGGCGGGCGTCCTGTGTGGTGGTCGCGAGCACGTCGTTGTACTCGTCGCTGAGCACCCAGTACTGCTCGGTGACCAGGTCGAAGTCCTCGATGCCCTGGGTGATCGGGTGCTCGTGGCCGAGGTCCGTCATGTGCACGGTGTACGGCACGTAGTTGTCGGACTGCTCGCCGATGCGCTCGTCGGGGTGCTTGCCCGCGTGGTGGGCGAACTGGCCGCCGATCATGTGCAGGTAGTCCGCGTTGGAGCGGTAGGCGTCCGCGATGCCGCCGTGCCAGCCGGCGAGCCCGGTGCCGGCGAGGACCGCGCGCTGCAGGCCGGCGAACTCGTCGTCCGCGATGGTCGTCATGGTGTTGACCTGCACGACGAGGTCGACCTCGGCCATCACGGCGTCGTCGGCGTACACGGCGGTGGAGTCCTCGACGCGGACGTCGAAGCCGTTGTCGCGGAGGAAGGGGATGAAGACGTCCGTGGTCTCGACGGGTTGGTGTCCGTCCCATCCTCCGCGGACGACGAGTGCGTGGCGTGCCATGGTGCCCTCCTGGTGGGCTGTGGTCGTGGGGTCGGTCGCGGTCGTGTCGTCGGTCACGGGACGGCCGTCCAGCTGCTGCCGTCGGCGGCGCTGCGTTCGACGGCGTCGAGCACGCGCTGCACGTGCAGACCGTCCTCGAACGACGGCGACGGGTCGGTGCCGCCCGTGATCGCGTCGACGAAGTCCTTCACCTGGTGGCTGAAGGTGTGCTCGTACCCGATGAGGTGCCCGGTGGGCCACCAGGCCGCCATGTACGGGTGCTCGGGCTCGGTGACGAGGATGCGTCGGAAGCCCTGCTCGCCCGCGGGGGCTGACGACTCGTACAGGCGGATCTCGTTCATCGACTCGAGGTCGAACTGGATCGCACCGGTGGACCCGGAGACCTCGAGGGTCAGTCCGTTCTTGCGTCCGGTCGCGTAGCGGGTGGCCTCGAACGTGCCGATCGCACCGTCCGCGCTGCCGCCGGTCAGGCGTCCGAGGAAGAACGCGGCGTCGTCGACGGTGACCTGCCCGCGTTCGGTCGAGGCCGTGCCGGAGAGTCCCACGCCGTCGGCCAGCAGGGGGCGTTCGTGGACGAAGGTCTCGAGCGTGCCGGACACGGTCGACAGCTGTGCGCCCGTGACGTGCTCGGCGAGGTCGATCGCGTGCGCACCGATGTCGCCGAGCGACCCGGAGCCGGCGAGTGCCTTGTCCAGCCGCCACGTCATCGGGCCCTCCTCGTCGGTCAACCAGTCCTGCAGGTACAGCGCGCGGACCTGGCGGACCGTCCCGATCCTCCCGTCCTGCACCAGCTGGCGTGCGAACGCGATCGCCGGAACGCGGCGGTAGCTGAACCCGACCATCGCGCGGACGCCGTCCTCGCGCGCAGCGCGGGCGGCGTCGACCATCGCCTCGGCCTCGTCGACGGTGTTGGCGAGGGGCTTCTCGCAGAGCACGTGCTTGCCGGCCCGCAGCGCGGCGATGGCGACCTCGACGTGCGAAGAGCCGGGCGACACGATGTCGACCACGTCGATGTCGGGGTCGGCCACGACGGCACGCCAGTCGGTCGAGGCGCGCTGCCAGCCGTACTGCGCCCGGGCTGCTTCGGTCCGGTCGGGATCACGTCCGACGACCACGGTCATCTCGGGTTCGGCGTCGAGGGGGAAGAACCGGGGCGCCGTCCGCCACGCCTGTGAGTGCGCGGCTCCCATGAAGCCGTGCCCGATCATCGCCACCCGGAGGGGTCTGCGTGTCATCCGTTCGCTCCTTTGCGATCACGTGCTTGCCACGATCCACCCTACCGCTTATGTTGGGCGCGGCAACATTTTGTTCGACGACGAACGGTGACACACCATGGCGACGACGCCCACCCGCGAAGACAAGTTCTCCTTCGGTCTCTGGACCATCGGATACAACGGCTCGGACCCCTTCGGCGGTCCGACACGACCCCCGCTCGACGTGGTCGAGGGGGTCGAGAAGCTCGACGAGCTCGGGGCCTACGGCCTCACCTTCCACGACGACGACCTGTTCGCGTTCGGTTCGACCGACGCCGAACGACAGAAGCAGATCGACCGCCTCAAGGGCGCGCTCGAGTCCACCGGCATCATCGTGCCGATGGTCACGACCAACCTGTTCTCCGCCCCGGTCTTCAAGGACGGCGGCTTCACCTCGAACGACCGTCAGGTCCGCCGGTTCGCGCTCCGCAAGGTCTTCCGCAACGTCGACCTCGCCGCCGAGCTCGGCGCGAAGACGTTCGTCATGTGGGGTGGCCGCGAGGGCGCCGAGTACGACAGCGCCAAGGACGTGCAGGCCGCGCTCTCCCGCTACAAGGAGTCGGTCGACCTGCTCGCGCAGTACGTCACCGACAAGGGCTACGACATCCGCTTCGCGATCGAGCCGAAGCCGAACGAGCCCCGCGGCGACATCCTGCTGCCGACGCTCGGCCACGCGATCGCCTTCATCGACACGCTCGAGCGCCCCGAGCTCTTCGGTGTGAACCCCGAGGTCGGCCACGAGCAGATGGCGGGCCTGAACTTCACGGCCGGCATCGCCCAGGCCCTCTACTCGGGCAAGCTCTTCCACATCGACCTCAACGGTCAGCGCGGCATCAAGTACGACCAGGACCTCGTCTTCGGTCACGGCGACCTGCAGAACGCGTTCTCACTCGTCGACCTGCTCGAGCACGGCTCTCCCGAGGGCGGCGTCGCGTACGACGGCCCGCGCCACTTCGACTACAAGCCGAGCCGCACCGAGGACTTCTCCGGTGTCTGGGACTCCGCCGCCGCGAACATGCGCATGTACCTGCTGCTCAAGGAGCGCGCCCAGGCCTTCCGCGCCGACCCCGAGGTCCAGGCAGCGCTCGAGGCCTCCAAGGTGCCCGAGCTGAGCACGCCGACGCTCAACGAGGGCGAGACCTACGACGCGTTCCTCGCCGACCGTTCCGCGTACGAGGACTTCGACGCCGACGCGTACTTCGGTGGCAAGGGCTTCGGCTTCGTCCGGCTCCAGCAGCTCGCACTCGAGCACCTGATGGGCGCTCGTGGCTGACCTGGTGGCAGGGGTCGACTCGTCGACCCAGTCCTGCAAGGTCACGATCCGCGATGCCGTCACCGGCGCCGTGGTCCGTGAGGGTCGTGCGTCCCACCCGGACGGCACGTCGGTCGACCCCCGCCACTGGTGGGACGCCCTCGGCACCGCGATCGCGGACGCCGGCGGGTTCGACGACGTCGCCGCCGTCGCGGTCGCCGGCCAGCAGCACGGCATGGTCGCGCTCGACTCCGAGGGTCGCGTCGTCCGCGACGCCCTCCTCTGGAACGACGTCCGCAGCGCCGACGCGGCCGCGCAGATGGTCGAGGAACTCGGCCGGGAGGCCTGGGTCGCCCGCACGGGACTGGTCCCGGTGGCCTCGTTCACCGGCACGAAGCTGCGCTGGCTCCGCGACGCGGAGCCGGAGAACGCAGCCCGCGTGGCAGCGGTCGCGCTCCCCCACGACTGGTTGTCGTGGCGGCTGCGCGGCTTCGGCCCCGCGGACGAGAGCCCGAACGGACCGGACCTCGACGCCCTCGCGACCGACGGCTCCGACGCCAGCGGCACGGCGTACTGGGACCCGGCCCGCAAGGCCTACGACGCCGAGCTGTTCGAGCTCGCGCTCGGTCGGCCGATGCGCGTCGCCGGTGACGGGTCCACGGACGCCGTCGTCGTGCCCCGCGTCGTCGCTCCCGACGCCGTCATGGGCACGCTCGACGCCGACGTGACCCTGCCGGGCGGCGCCGTCGCCCGCGCCGGCCTCAAAGTCGGGGCCGGCACCGGCGACAACGCCGGCGCGGCACTCGGCCTCGGGCTCGGCCCGGGCGACGTCGCGGTGTCCCTCGGGACCAGCGGGACCGTCTTCGGCGTCACCGACACCGAGCTGGCGGACCCGAGCGGGACCGTGGCGGGCTTCGCGGACGCGACGGGGGCGCGCCTCCCGATCGTCACGACGCTCAACGCGGCCCGCGTGCTCGAGGTGATCGGCGGCCTGCTCGGCGTCGACCACGGTGAGCTGGGTCGACTGGCGCTGGCGGCGCCGGCCGGGGCCGACGGCCTCGTCCTGGTGCCGTACTTCGTCGGCGAGCGCACGCCGAACCGTCCGGACGCCACCGCGTCCCTGCTCGGGATGACCCCGGCGACCACTGACCGGGAGCACCTGGCGCGGGCGGCGTTCGAGGGCATGCTCTGCGCGCTCGCGGACGGCCTGGCCGCCGTCGAGGCGACCGGCGTCACCGTCGAGCGGCTCCTGCTCATCGGCGGGGCCGCGCGCAACGAGGCCGTCCGGACCATCGCGGCGCAGGTGTTCGGTCGCGACGTCGAGCTGCCGGAACCCGGCGAGTACGTCGCCGCCGGTGCCGCACGCCAGGCGGCGTGGGCGCTGACCGGCGCACTGCCCGCGTGGGACATCGCCACGACGACGGTGCCCGCGGACCCGCGACCCGAGGTGCTCGAGCGCTACCGCGACGCGGTGCGCTGAGCCCTGCACCACCCGATCCCCGTGCCCCCGGTGCCGTCTCGACGGCACCGGGGGCTCGATCGTCCCCGGAGGACACCACCATGCCGTTGACCGACCTGCCCCTCGACGAACTCCGCGACCACCGTCCCACCATCCGCCGACCGGAGGACTTCGACCGGTTCTGGGCCGACACCGTCGCCGAGGCCCGCGCTGCCGGTGGAGACATCACCCCGACCCTGGTGCCCGCTGACACGCCCGTCACCGGGCTCGTGGTCGAGGACCTGACCTTCCCGGGCTTCGCGGGGGACCCCGTGCGTGCCTGGGTCACCCGACCGGTGGATGCCGAGGGCGACCTGCCCGTCGTGGTCGAGTACCTCGGCTACAACGGCGGACGCGGTCGACCCGGGGAGCGGGTGGCCTGGGCCCTCGCCGGGTACGTCCACGTCGTGATGGACACCCGCGGCCAGGGCAGCGGGTGGGGCGGCGGGGACACCCCGGACCCACACGGTGCCGGCCCGCACATCGGCGGCTGGATGACCAGCGGCATCGAACGGCCCGACGACCACTACTACCGGAGGGTCTTCACCGATGCCGTCCGACTGGTGGATGCGGTCCGCACGCTCCCCGGTGTCGATCCGGACCGCATCGCCCTGACCGGTGGCAGCCAGGGCGGCGGCATCGCGATCGCCGCAGCCGCGCTCGTCGAGGCCCACGTCGGACCGCTCGTCGCCGTGATGCCCGACGTCGCGTTCCTCTGCGACTGGGAGCACGGAGCGCTCGTCGCGGTGAGCGACCCGTACCAGGAGCTGGTCCGCTACCTGGCCGTGCACCGGGACGCGGCCGAGACCGTGTGGACGACGGCGTCCTACCTCGACGGGGTGAACTTCGCGGCCGGGATCACCGCACCCGCGCTCTTCTCCGTCGCGCTCATGGACGAGATCGTCCCGCCGCGCACCACCTTCGCGGCGTACAACGCGCTCGGCTCCACAGACCGCGAGATCGAGGTGTACGCGTACAACGGGCACGAGGGCGGCGGCTTCCGGCACTGGGAGCGACAGGTGGCGTTCCTGCGGGCGCACGACCGGGGGTAGGTGAGGCTGTCCTCACCTGGAAACCCCAGGTCAGGACAGCCTTGCCTGGCTGGACAGGCGCGCCGTCCGGGTGTTTGCTCGTCCGCATGGCAACCACGACCGTCCCCGCACTGCCCGCCCTGTCACCGGCGGAGTCGACGAGTGCCGCGCGGCTCAACTGGCTCCGTGCCGGCCTGCTCGGCGCGAACGACGGCATCGTGTCCGTGGCCGCCGTCGTCGTCGGTGTCGCGGGGGCCGGCGTCGCGATCGGCCCCGTGCTCGCCGCCGGCGGAGCAGCGCTGGTCGGCGGCGCCGTGTCGATGGCCCTCGGCGAGTACGTCTCGGTCAGCGGTGCCCGTGACGCGCAGCGGACCGGCCAGACCGAGGCGGCAGCCCGACGCGCCGCGGTGGCGCAGCAGCACGACGACGTCGCCGCCGCGTACCGGGCGCTCGGGGTGTCCGAGTCGGTCGCGGCCTCGGTCGCCGAGGAGCTCGCACGCCCCGAGGTCCGGGCGGCGTGGACGACCGCCGAGGAGCGCGCCGCCGCCGACGAGGTCGTGAGCCCGTGGCGTGCCGCCTGGGTGTCCGCGGCGACGTTCGTCGTCGGCGGGCTGCTGCCCTTCCTGGCGACCGTCCTGGCGCCGGCGTCGAGTCGGATTGCCGTGGTCGTCGTCGCCGTGCTGCTCGCCCTGGCGGCCACCGGTGTCACGGGAGCGGTGCTCGGCGGCGCGCGTCGTGGGCGCGCTGCCACCCGGGTGGTCGTCGGCGGGGCGCTCGCGCTGGCGGCGACGTGGGTCGCGGGGATGCTGCTCGGGGCGCACGCCCTCTAGGGTCAGCGGCCCGCGCGCGCTCGAGTCGTGATTGCCTCGATCACCTCGGTCTTGGCGTCCGCGTAGTCGTTCATGTCGTCCCACTGTCGGCGGAACAGCTCCCGCTTGGTGTCCTCGTACAGGGCCCGGTCGGCAGCGTCGGACCGGAGCCGGTCGCGGAAGAGCAGGTAGTCCTCGACCGCGCGGGCGCCGTGCTCGTAGACGTGCACGTGGACGGTGCGCTCCGTCGTCCGGACCAGCCGGTGGCCGGGCTCGCGGACGCGCAGCACGTACCCCGCCACCAGCAGCGGCTCGACGTGGTCCTCCTCGGCGGTGATGTCGTCCACCGTCACCAGGACGTCGACGATCGGTTTCGCCGCGAGCCCCGGCACGGCCGTGGACCCGATGTGATCGATCCCGACGGACCCAGCACCCGCGCCGAGCGCCTGCCGGATCCGATCCCGGTGCTCGACGAACACCGCAGGCCAGCGCTCGTCGTACGGCAGCAGGTCGACGTGCACTGCCTCAGGTCCGCCGATGATCTCGACCGTCGTCACGTCCGGGCGTCGTCGACCGTCGCGGTGTCCCATGCCGTCATCCTCGCAGGCAGGGTGGCCCTCAGTGCCGCGTGACGACCCGGCCGCCGAGCTCCGAGTCGAGCAGCATCGCCATCGCCTCGGACACCAGGACGTCACCCTGCGCACGGGCGATGCGACCGGACGCGACGAGCGCCGCGATCCCCTGCATCGTCGCTCCGAACAGCATCTTGAACGTGTCACGCCCGGTCTCGTCCGCGTCCGGTCCTGACGGGCCCATCGTGTCGTCGAGCGCGCCGAACAACCGGCCGGCGGCGTCCTGCACGGCTCCGGGTCGTGCACTCGTCTTGGCGGCGAACATCAGCTCCATCAGCGCAGCGTCCTCGATGGCGAAGTCGACGTAGGCCTCGGCGACCCGGTCGAAGCCCACCCGGGCCGACGCAGCGCCGTCGAGGGCGGACCGCACCGCGCGCGTCAGCCGGTCGAAGCCGCGCTCGGCGAGTGCGTCGAGGAGTGCCTGCCGGTCGATGAAGTGGCTCCGCGGTGCACCGTGGCTCACGCCTGCCTGGCGGGCGAGCTCTCGGAGCGACAGCCCGTCGGTACCGGTGGTGCGGAGCATCGACTCGGCCTGTTCGAGCAGGACGGCTCGCAGGTTCCCGTGGTGGAACGGCCGCGTCGTCATGCGCCCAGCCTACGAGGAAGTAGGCATTGACTCCTTTCTAGACAGTGACTACTTTGAGTTGCGGGCAGGGACTGCCCGTCAGGCACGACCGACGACAGGACGACCGATGGACCAGCAGAAGACCTTCCTGGTGTTCGGCGGCACCGGACAGACCGGGCAGCACTTCCTCCGACTCGCCCTCGAGCAGGGCCATCGCGTCCGAGCCCTCGCCAGGACCCCCGCGAAGCTCACCCGGACACACCCCGACCTCGAGGTCGTCCCCGGGTCCGTCACGGGCGAGCTCGACCTCGATGCACTCCTCGACGGGACCGACGCCGTCGTGGCGATGCTCGGCGACGTCGTGGCACAGCGCGACCGGCAGGTCAACACGGAGTTCGTCCGGCGTCTCGTCCCCGCGATGCGACGCCAGGGCGTCTCTCGCTTCCTGTACCAGGCAGGCGGACTGAGCGCCCCTCCCGGCGAGCGCCTGTCCCCGGCGCTCCGAGCGGTCCGCGCCACGATCGCTCGCGGGTACATCGGGCAACACGAGGACAACGAGGCGGTCATGCGGTACCTGAGCACCGACGCCGACGACCTGGAGTGGATGGTGCACCGCGCGGGCATCGGGTCGGACGGGCCCTCGAAGGGCACGCTCCACCGCTCGGGCAAGCGCATGAGCATCGGCACGTTCTCCGACTGCGCCGACTACACCCTGCGGACGGTGCTCGACGACTCCGCGATCCACACCTGCGACCCGAGCAGCTACCGGGCAGCGAGCGCCGCCTGACGCGTCCCCGGCGGAGCTCGGCTGACCGCGGACGGCCTCAGCGCCCGACGCGGACCCCCGTCAGCTCCTCGGACACGTCCCACAGCCGCCGAGCGGTGTCCATGTCCGCCAGCGGCGCCCACATCGGCAGGAGTGTCGGCGGACCGCCCGCCGTGCGACGTGGACCCCAGAACTGGTCGCCAGCGGCGTCCGGGGACGTCGCCGCGACGATCGCCGGCTGCGCCGCGCTCTCGACCGTCCCCACGACCCGGAGGCGTGAGAGCAGTCCGATGAGGCGACGTGCGGCCGAGACGCGGTCACGACCGAGACCGGGCTGCGCTGCCAGGAGGTTCGTGGGCGAGATGCCGGGGTGCGCGAGGTTGCTCGTGATCCCCCAGCCCGCGGCCGTGCTGCGCGCGTCGAGCTCCCGCGCGAACAGCCCGACCGCGATCTTCGACGCCTGGTAGGCACGCATCACGGCGTAGGCGTCACGGGCGTTGAGGTCGTCCAGGTCGATGGACCCGCTCCGCGCCGCGACGCTCGTCTGGTGGGTGACGCGGGCACGACCGGCCCGCAGCAGGTCGAGCACCCCGAGGGTGAGCGCGAAGTGCCCCAGGTGGTTCGTCCCCATCTGCAGCTCGAAGCCGTCCCGGGTCTCCTGACGCCGCGGCGGCTGCATCACCCCCGCGTTGTTCACGAGGAGCCCGATCGGCCGACCCTCGGCGCGCAGGGCGTCCGACAGCGCGGCGACCGACTCGAGCGACGACAGGTCCAGCGGGAGCGTCCGGACGCTGGCGCCCGGGACGGAGCTGCGGATGCGGTCGGCGGCTCGTGCCCCCTTCTCCGCTGACCGGACCGGCATCAGGACCTCGGCGCCGGCGCGGGCCAGGCGCGTGGCGATGACGTGCCCGATGCCGTCACTGGCACCGGTGACGACGGCGAGGGTGCCGGCGAGGTCAGGGACGGGGTGGATCGGTGTTCTCGGCATGGGGTTCCTTCGACGTCGGACCACCGGGCCGGTGGTGGCACCATGCTGCGCGCCTGCTCGCCGCGCATCCAGGACCCGTCGGTCCACGGCTCCGGGATCACCCCTCGGTCAGCTCCTGATCGCCGAGGACCGCCAGCAGCCGGAGCCGCCCGTGGCTCTCGCTGCCCGGGACAGCCGTGTAGACGAGCAGCCGGTGCGACTGCTCCGGGTCCAGGAGCGTCTGGCAGGAGAGCTCGACGGTGCCCACCGACGGGTGCCGGAAGCGCTTGACGTCCGGCGGTCGCACGCCCACCTCGTGCGCGTCCCAGACCGCTCGGAAGCCCCCGTGGTCGCGGAGCGCGTCGACCATGCCTGCGGCGCGCGAGCCCGGTCCGCGCAGGGAGACGAGCTCGCGGAGCCCGGCTGCGTACACGCGGGAGAGCTGGCGTCGCTCGGACTCCGAGTACGGCTCCTGCGCCTCGGGTTCGGTGAACCACCGGTAGCCCAGGCTTCGTGCGTTCCCGGTGCGTCGTGCCGCGTCGCCGAGGAGCGTCCGACCGAGCGGCGACTGGCGGAGCGTCTCACCGAGTTCGGTCACGATCTCGGCCGGGGTGTCCGTGAGACGGTCGAGCACGCGCAGCAGACCCGGGCCGACGTGCTCGCTCGTGGTCCCACGCGCGGGCGGGGTGTGCCCGGCGAGCCGGAAGCAGTGGTCCCGTTCGTCGAGCGACAGGTGCAGGCCCTGGGCGATCGCGGTGACCATCTGCACCGAGGGATGCGGGCCGGTCCCCCGTTCCAGTCGGGCGTAGTAGTCGGTGGACATGTGGCAGAGCGCTGCCACCTCCTCGCGCCGCAGGCCCCGGGTCCGCCGCCGCTGGCCGTGGGGCAGTCCGACGTCGTCCGGCTGCAGGGCCCCGCGTCGGAGTCGCAGGAACTCGGCCAGGCCGCCACGGTCGATCACGGGTCCTCCTCGGGCGTCCACGGGGTCTGTCTACCGCATCCCGGAGCGGCGGACCACGACCTGTCGATCCACCCCTGCGGCCCCGGATGGCCGGCGGGTCGTCACGCTCGGCGACGAGCGCTCACGAGACCGTTCAGAAGACCGCGACCGGGTTCACGGGGATCCCGGTCAGGCCGCCGATCCGGGGCGGGGCGACCACGAGCATGAACACGGGACAGCCGAGCTCGGCGCTGACCTGCGCCAGCTCCTCGACCGTGACGCCGTCGATGAGTGCCATGCCGAGCCGCGCGAGCCCGACCATGTGGAGGGGCATCGGCACGTCCTGGTCGAGCGGCGGGAAGCTGTCGCCGACGTCCCCTGCCCAGATCGCCACGTCGCGGTCGTGCAGCCACCGGACGGCGTCGACCGTGACGCCGGGGCCCTGCTCGTCGGCACTCCACCCGAAGGTCCATCCGGTCCGGACGACGAGCGCGTCCCCCGGCTCGACCCGGACGCCGCTCCGGGCCTCGGCCGCGTAGAGGTCGTCCGCGGTGATCGGGTGCGCCGACGGCAGCCGCCCACCCGGGGCCAGGTCGAGCAGGACGCCGCGCGTGACGATGCCCGCGGCGACGGCCGAGGTCGAGCCGTGCGTCACGACCCCGCCCGTCACGGCCTCCCCGAGCGGGACCGTCGGGAAGACGACCCCGTCGATCGGCATGTGCACGAGGGCGTCGATGTGGGTCAGCGCCGGGTGGTGCGGCGTCACGGTGAGCACCTCCGCCATGCCCATCGGTGGTGTGCCGGTGTGGAGGAGTGCCTGCTGCACCGGAGGGGACGGGGGCGACGGCGGAGCGAACGGGCCGCCGAGCATCGACGCGGGGTCGGTCGACAGGGCGAGCGAGACCCACCGCCCGACCTGGACCGCGGAGGCTGCGCGGGCGCGAGCGGCGTCGTCCACGAGGTTGAGGGCGCCGAGCTCGTCGGTGTCGCCCCATCGGCCGCGGTTGTCGGGGAGCTGTGTGGATGTCATGTCGATCGTCCTGTCGATTCGTGGTCCTGGCGGAGTTCGGGCATGCTCCAGAGGAGGACTCGGGAAGCAGCTTCCTGCAGGCTACTCCAAGAAGCAGGTTCCTGCTTGTTTCCGATCGGACGGACGAAGGGGCATCGATGGACGCGGACACCCACGACGGGCTCGACCTGGTGCTGGGATGGAACGCCGTGAAGGTCGGACGGATCATCGGCGCCCGGATCACCGCCGGCCTCGCGGACCACGACATCGGCCTGGTGCAGTTCGGCGTGCTCTCCTGCCTGGCCCACGGCTCCGCGCTGACCTCCGCCGAGATCGCGCGGGCCGTCTTCGTCCGACCCCAGAGCATGGCGCAGGTCCTGGACGGCATGGAGGAACAGGGGCTGATCCACCGCGCGAGCGTCCGTGCGAAGGGCCGTCGGAACCCGGTGCAGCTCACCGTTGAGGGCGAACACGCCCTCGAGACGGCACTCGCGATCGCACTCGCGAGCAACGACCTGACGACCCTGGGGCTCGACCGGGCCGAGAGCGGGCGACTCAACGACCTGCTGCTCGCCGTCATCCGCGCTGCCGAGGACGCCCCCGAGCAGCACGCGGACCGCGCCGCCCCCGAGCAGCACACACACTGATCTGCCGTCACACCCGCCGCAGGAACGGGTCGACGACCGCCCACGTCGCCTCGGGTGCCTCGAGGTGCGGCAGGTGCCCGGCAGCCGGCACCTCGGCGAACTCGGCGCCGGGGACCGCAGCAGCCACAGCGCGTGCGTACGTGGGGGTGACGACGCGGTCGCTCGCGCCGGCGACCACGAGGGTCGGCACACGAACACCGCCGAGCCGGGCGAGCAGCGTCGGGTCGCTCATCCCCCGCCCGGCGACGGCCGCCATCGTGGCCCCGTTCGACCGCTGCACCGCGCGCTGCTCGTCGGTGACGTCGGCGGGGTCCGTGTACCCGCGCTCGGGGTCGTGCCAGGCGACCTCGGCGAGCCCGCGGGCGTCGAGCGCGAAGAAGTCCGCGATCGGCTCGCCGTCGACGACCGCACCGACACCGTCGATGTCGACCACGGCGCCGACGACGCCCGACCACCGGTCGTCAGCGGCGGCCTGCACCGCCATCTCGAGTGCGATCCAGCCACCGATCGAGGACCCGACGAGCACCGCGTCCTGCACGTCGTCGGCGAGCAGGTGGTCGAGCCAGGCCGTTGCGAGGGCGGCGACGGAGTCGATCTCCGCAGGACGGGACGTGCCGTCCCAGCCCGGGTGGGTCGGCGCGAGCACGTGGAAGGCGGACGCGAGGTGACCGACGATCGGCGCGACGGTCCGCGGCCCGCCCCCACCGTGCAGCACGAGCGCGACGCGGGCGGTGGAGTCGCCGGCCTGGACGACCCGCAGGTCGTCGGGGAGGGAGATGGTCATGGTGGTCGTCCTGTCTCAACATGTTTATGTACCGGTATTGATACAGTAACACCGTGACGACGGACCTCGAGACACTCGGCCAGCTGGTCAAGCGGGCGCAGTACCGCAACCACCGGACGATGGACGCAGCCCTGCGCGACGTCGGGGTGTCGCTCGTGCAGTGGGACGCCCTGCGCGCCGTCGACCGCATGCCGTCCGCCTCCGGGCACGACCTGGCCGTCGCGACCTTCCAGAGCGACCAGGCCTTCGGCACGCTCGCGAACCGTCTGGTCGACCGAGGCCTCGTCCTCCGCACGGCCGGCCGCGGTCGACGCATCGAGCACACCCTCACCGACGAGGGGCGCGCGGCCCTCGCGGGCGGGCACGCGGTGGCGGTGGACGTGCTCGACGGGCTCTTCCTCCGACTGGAGGAGGACGACCGCGCCACCCTCCTCCGCCTCCTCCGGACGCTGACCGAGGACGACTGACCGCCGCCAGGGCCATCGGCTGTTCAGACGCCGGTTCACGTCATCACCCCCCGAACGGGGCACAGATGATGCATGATGTCCGAGGACGCGTCACCGAACCAGTGCAGCACCCGGCACCGAAGGGCGTCCCGCCAACCCGAACCCGCGCCGAGCCCAGTCAAGGAGCCCGACATCTCCACGCCAAGCACGTGCACGCCCAAGCGCGGCACAACCCCCATGACCCTCACCGAACGGAAGACCCCGATGAACCGTCGCAAACGTGGACTCCTCGCAGCCGTGACCACCCTCACGGCCGGCGCGCTCGTCCTCGGCGTCCCCACCGCCGCCTCCGCAGCCAGCTGGAACGGTTGGTGGTGGGGTGGACACGGCCGCTGGCAGCCGCCGGTGACCGCACCGACGCCCGACCCCACCCCGGTCGCGGAGACCGGCGAGACCGGCTCCTCGGCCCCCGCCGCGTCCTTCGTCGAGGACTTCAACGACTCCGCCGCCACCGGCCTGGTCGCCTCGGCGTACCGGCAGGCCTGGCAGCCCTACCCGGACGGCACCTCGGGCATCTACGCCCCGAGCCAGACCGTCTCGGTGCACGACGGCGTCATGGACGTCCGCCTCGGTGGCGCCGGGACCGCCGGCACGTTCGGCACCTCCGCCGGCGCGTGGGACCACGTGGGCGGCTCGTTCTCCGTCCGCGCGAAGGCGACGGGTGGCGACGGCAACGGCGCGGCCTTCATGCTCTGGCCGACCTCCAACGTGTGGTCGGACGGTGAGATCGACTTCCCCGAGGGCAACTTCGACGAGAGCCCGTCCGCCTTCCACCACTCGATGGTCCGCGGCCAGGAGGCCAACCGCGTCCAGCTCGGCACGGGCGTCTCGTGGCGTGACTGGCACACCTACAAGGTCGACTGGGTCCCCGGACAGTCCGTGACGTACAGCGTCGACGGCCGCGTCCTGGACACGATCACGCACGACGTGCCCACCACGGCCCACCGCTTCATGTTCCAGACGGGCAACTGGGGCCAGTCCGGCAACCTGCTCATCGACTGGGTCACCACCACCGAGTGACCGGTCCCGGACCGCGGTGACCGCCGGTCCGGACCACGCTCCAGCCCCACCACGGGCAGACGGGAGGCACGGTGCCAGCTGGCACCGTGCCTCCCGTTCGTCGTCAGTCGCGTCACGTCTCCATGGGCGCGTCCCGGGGACCCGAACCGGTCCGCAGCGCGCGCACCATGCTGCGGAGCAGCCGGAGCGCCTCGGCGCGGTCCTCCGCCGTCAGACCGTCGAGCATCCGGACCTCGACACCGCGCACCGCGGCGGTCGCTGCGGCCAGGCGCGTCCGGCCGGCGTCCGTGAGCCGCGTGGGCAGGGCCTTGCCGACGGGCGCTGCAGCGGCACGCGTGACGGAGCCGTCCCGCTCGAGGGCCTGCAGCAGCACGTTCATCGACTGCCGGGTCACGAACGCACCGCGCGCGAGTTCGGAGTTCGACAGGCCGGGGCGCTGCGCGAGCAGCTCCAGGCACGAGTAGTGCGTGATCGTCATGCCGAGGGGGCGGAGCACGGCCTCCATCGACGCGCGCAGGGCACTGGCTGCCTCCTTCAGCAGGTACCCGAGGGAGGTGTCGAGGTCGATCCCGTCGCCGTCTTGACTCATGTCAGGATTCTGACATAGATTGCTCCGTGTCAGAAGACTGACACACATTGAAGGAGCATCATGCCCGCCACCGGCCCCGACTTCATCTCCCTGCAGGTCCGCGACCTCGACACCTCCCAGGCCTTCTACGAGCGGTACCTCGGCCTGGTCCGCTCACCGGCCGGTCCCCCGCACGCCGTCGTGTTCACGACCACGCCGATCGCCTTCGCGCTGCGTGACGTCGTGCCGGGCACCGACCTCGACGCCGTCGCCCAGCCGGGCATCGGCGCCGCGCTCTGGCTGCACGCCACCGACGTGCAGGACATCCACGACGCCCTGGTGGCGGATGGCCGGACCATCGTCGCCGACCCGATCGACGGCCCCTTCGGCCGGACCTTCACGTTCGCGGACCCCGACGGGTACCACGTGACGCTCCACGACCGCGCCTGACCCGTCGGGGGCAGCCGCGGGCCGTCGGGGTCGCCGATCCGACTCTGACCTCGTGAATGTCCGATTCCGGAAGCGCGTGTCCGCTTGCAGGACGAGCCCGTTCCGGTGAGGATCGACGCGTGCCAGAACTCCTGCGTCGGACGCGAAGCGAGACCCGCACCCGGGACCGCCGGGTCGCAGCGGGCGCCGTGATGCAGGCCGACGTCACCCACGGCCTGCTCGTCGAGGGCCGGGACTCGTCGTTCTCGTTCGAGGACCGGTCCCGCGGCACCCACCTGCTGTCGCTCGGCTCCTGCAGCTGCGTCGGCGTGATCTCGGGTGAGATCGCCCCGGACGACTCGGTGACGCTCATCTGGCTGAAGTCCGGACGCGGGAGCCTCGACGGCGAACCGATGACCGTCGGCCGGCCGACGCTGCTCCGCCACGACTCGCAGCCGTTCCGGTGGGAGTCGTTCCACAAGGACGTCATGCGCATCGACCGGGCCACGGTCGAGGCCGTCGCGGCCGAGCGCGGCGACTGGGAACCGGGTCCGCTGGTGTTCCAGCCGCGCCACGTCCCGGAGGGGCCGAACCTCGCCGCCTGGTGGCTGATGGTCCGGACCGTCGCAGCCGAGGTGCTGAACGGCCCGGACGAGGTCACGCTCGAACGCGAACAGGAACTCACCCGGTTCGCTGCGGCCGGGCTCCTGTCGGCGATCCCGCACTGGCCCGTCGGACAGCACGAGCCGCCGCAGACCGCCGCGAGCGCCCGGTTCGCCCGCGCCGAGTCGTTCCTGCTCGAGAACGCCACGCAGCAGATCACCGTGGCCGACGTCGCCGCGGCCGCGGGCCTGAGCGTGCGCGGGCTGCAGGACACGTTCCAACGGCACCACGGCATCGCCCCGCTGACGTACCTGCGCGGGATCCGCCTGCTCCTGGCGCGCGAGCGGTTGCAGGAGGAGCCGGACCTGAGCATCGCCGAGGTCGCACGGGCCACGGGGTTCGCGCACCTCGGCCGGTTCGCCGCGGCCTACCGCGCCGAGTTCGGCGAGCTCCCCCGCCAGACCCGACAGGCGGCGCAGGAGTCGTGACGGCGACGGGTCGCGAGACGGACGCCCGGGCGGAGTTGGCCGCGGTCGTCGCGGCAGCGGGGTCCGACCCGCTCGTCGCCGGGCTGCCTGCCGCCGCGTCGCCTCGCGAGGCAGCGGTGCTCATCCTCTTCGGGGTGCTCGACGGCGTGCCGAGCGACCGGGTGGACACTGCCGTGTCGCGGGACCTCGACGTCCTGCTGCTCTCCCGTGCGACGACCCTGCGCGCACACCCCGGCGAGGTCGCCTTCCCCGGCGGCCGCGTCGACCCCGGGGACCGCGACCCGGTGGCCGCCGCCCTGCGCGAAGCCCGCGAGGAGACCGGCCTGGACCCGTCCGGCGTCGACGTGCTCGGCACGCTGCCCGCCGTCCCGCTCGCGTTCTCGCGGCACCTGGTGTCGCCGGTGCTCGGCTGGTGGCGGGACCCGTCCCCCGTGCGGGTCGTGGACGAGGGTGAGTCCGCAGCCGTCTTCCGCGCGCCCGTCGCCGACCTGCTCGACCCGGCCAACCGCGGCGTCACCGTGATCCGGCGCGACGGCCAGGAGTGGCGCGGGGCGGCCTTCACCGTGGACACCGACGCCGGGACGCACGTGGTGTGGGGCTTCACGGCGTCGCTCCTCGACGCGCTGTTCGACCGCGCGGGTTGGACCGAGCCGTGGGACCACGAGCGCGAGGTGCCGCTGCCCGCTGCGCGGTGAGCGGCGGTGCGGCCGGTCGGCGGCCACACCGGCTGGCGGCCGCTGGCCGGCGGCCAGGGGGCGGCTGGGCGGCCGTCAGCCGGGTGGCCGCGGGCCGGCGGCCAGGGGGCGGCCAGCGAGACTCGGCCATGCGGACATACCGCGGCATGCGGGCGGCGCGTTCTGTCCGCCGGGCCGAGACTCGGCGCGTGGCCGGGCGTGCCGGACGGGAGGCTCGGTGCCGGACGCGCGCCGAGCCTCCCGTCCGGCGCGTGGTGACCGCGGTGACTGCGGGGCGGGCGTGCGCGACGGCAGAAGCGACATGCTGCGGGCGGATGCGCGGCGCAGACGGCCGCACCGTGTCGCCCGATGCGCTCGCATGATCGCGGACGGCCGAACCATGTCGCCCGATGCGCTCGCACGGAGCACCCGGCGGCGGCGGGCAGCGGACCTGCCGACCGCCCGCCGGTCAGTCCAGGGGGGCCACGGGGGCGTCGCAGCCGCACGACCGCCGGAGCACGAGCGCGCCGTCGAAGAACTCGTGACGGGGCTCCTCGGGGGCATCGGACCGGGCGAGGAGCCGGGCGACAGCGCTCTCCGCCATGGCCTCGATCGGCTGTCGGAAGGACGTCAGGGACGGCCAGGAGTACTCGCCTTCCCAGGACCCGTCGAAGGACACGATCGCGATGTCCTCCGGCACGCGGACTCCCTGCTCGTGGAACGCCCGGAGCACACCGGTCGCCATGCGGTCGGTCGCGACGAACACCGCTGCGGGGCGGTCCGGGTCAGCGGCCATCCGACGGCCGGCCTCGTAGCCGCCAGGTCGCGTGATCTGCGCTCCGTAGAACGGTCCCGCCGCGACGCCGGCCGCCGCGCAGGCCTCGAGCCACCCGACCCAACGCGGCTCGGCGGCATCGGGCTCGCCGATGAAGGCGACCCGACGGTGCCCGTGCTCGAACAGGTGAGCGGTCGCGGTCTGACCACCACGTCGCAGGTCGGGACCGAGACTCGCGACGCCGTACTCGGGGGACGACACGTTGAGCTCGAGCCACGGGATGCCGACGCGGTCGAGGGACACCCGGTCGAGCGGGGCGGCTCCCGGCAGCACCAGCACGCCGTCGACCTGGCGCGCGGCGAACTCGTGGAAGCGCTCCACGACGATCTCCGGCTCGAAGGACGAGGCCGTCGTGTAGAGCGCGTAGCCGTGGCTCCGAGCTGCCTGCTCGATCGCGCTCGCGAACTCGCTGAAGAACGGGTTGGCGAAGATCGGGTCGACGCCGTCCGGCACCACCAGGACGAGCGTGTGCGCGGACCCGGACTTCAGCGCCAGTGCCGCCTGGTTCGGCCGGTACCCGAGTTCGTCGATCGCTTCCCGGACGCGCTTCGCCGTGGCTGCGGCGACCGGGGCCCTGCCGTTCAACGTGTACGACACCACGGCGTCACTCACCCCGGCTCGGCGCGCGACGTCGTGCCGGGTCGGCTTGCGGGGAGGGGTTGACCTCGTCGTCACGGGTGACTCCTGGTGCTCTGCGCGACCACGGAGGGCGGACGGCATCCCCTCGAGCATCGCACACTGGTTTACCCGGGTCAACGTCGCCGTTTCGATGCCTGCCTGGGCATTGCATGGCGGTGTTTACTCGGGTAATGTCCGGCGACACCGGGCCGATCGGTCCGTTCCCCCACGGAGGTCCGACAATGACGTCACACATCCACCCGTCCCCGCACAGGCGCTCCGTGCGCCGGCTCGTCGCCCTGTCGGTGGCCGCCGTCGCGGTCGCAGCGTCGCTCTCGTCGTGCAGCGCTGCCGGCTCCGCCTCGGGCACGACGACCCTCGAGTTCCAGACGGCGCAGTCCGCCGACTCACCACTGCTCAAGGCGCTGACGACGGTCACCGACGACTTCGAGCAGCAGCACCCCGACGTCAAGGTCGACCTGCGCACCGGGGGCAACGACTACGAGTCGCAGATCAAGGTCCGGCTCGCCGCGAACAACCCGCCGGACCTCTGGTCGACGCACGGGTGGTCCCGCGACCGGTACAGCTCCTTCCTCGCACCGCTGCAGGACGAGCCGTGGGCGAAGGACTTCAACACGGCGCTCGACCCGGCGATGAAGAACGACGACGGGCAGTTCTTCGCCCTGCCGGTCGACACGGCGGTCTCGGGGCTCATCGTCAACGAGACGGTGCTCGAGAAGGCCGGGGTCTCCCCCGACTCCCTCAGCGACTGGGACGGCTTCATGGCCGCCGTGGCGAAGGTGGCCGACAGCGGCGCGACGCCGCTCACCCTCGCCGGCTCGAAGGACGGCTCCGCAGGCAACGCGGTCGACTGGCTCGCCCCTGGTGCCTTCAGCGAGACGCAGCTGGCGTCGTTCACGAAGGGCTCGTTCCCGGAGGCCGGGTACCAGAAGGTGCTCGACGTCCTCGACCGGTTCCGCTCCGAGGGCTGGATCAACAAGGACTACTCGTCGGCCACGGGCGACGACATGGCGAAGGCCCTCGCGGAGAACCGTGCCGCCTTCGCCCTGAGCAGCAACGCGCTCGTCGCGCAGGCGCAGCAGTACGCGCCGGACGCGAAGCTGCAGTTCGTGCCGATCCCCGCGATGAACGGCGGTGACTCGTACCTGATCGGCGGCGAGAACACGGCGTTCGGTGCGGCGAAGAACGGCAAGCACCTGGACGCGGCCAAGCAGTACCTGGCCTTCCTCGCGAAGCCGGCGAACGACCGGAAGCTGGCGGAGTCGACTGGCAGCCTGCCCGGGCTGACCAACGTCACGGCGGACCTCGGTCCCCTCGCACCGAGCTACAGGAAGTGGGTGACCGAGGAGAAGGTGCCGCTGGAACCGTTCTTCGACCGGGTCTACCTGCCGAACGGGATGTGGAACACCGTCGTGACCACGGCCGACGGCGTCATCGCCGGGCAGTCGTCCCCGGCGGCGAGCACGAGCAAGGTCGCCAGCGACTTCTCGACCCTCTACAAGAAGACCAACTGACGCCGGTCCGGGGCGGCCCGCACGAACGGGCCGCCCCGGACCTCGGAGGCACCATGACCGCACCGACCACCACCCGACCCCCGCGGTCGGGCACGCCCGCTCCCGGTGGGCCTCGTCCGCTCCGGCCGTCCAACCGGTTCCAGGGCGCGAGCGTCAACCTGCTCTACGTCCCGGCCCTCGCGCTGTTCGCCGTCTTCACGATCTACCCGCTCCTCAGCGGCGTCCGGCTCTCGTTCACGAACTGGGACGGGTACACCCCCGACTTCGCCTGGGTCGGCTGGTCGAACTACACCCGCCTGTTCACGGACGACACGTTCCGCTCCGTGCTCGTCAACACGTTCGTCTACGGCATCGGCAGCACGCTCATCCAGCAGGTGCTCGGCCTGGGCCTGGCCCTCGCACTGGACAGCAAGCTCCGCGGCCGGAACGTCGCGAAGGCGATCATCTACCTGCCCGTGCTCGTCTCCCCCATCGTGATGGGCACGTTCTACTACCTGCTGTTCCAGTACGACAACGGGGCGCTCAACGACGTCGTCGTGGCACTCGGCGGCGAGCGCCACGCCTGGCTGAGCAGTGCGGCGAGCGGCGTCGCGCTCATCGTCGTCGTGAACTCGATCCAGTTCGTCGGGACGTCGATGATCATCTACCTCGCCGGGCTGCAGTCGATCTCGCCGGAGTACACCGAGGCGGCGATGCTCGACGGCGCGAACGCCTGGCAGCGGTTCTGGGCCGTCACCCTGCCGCTGCTGCAGCCGGCCTTCGCGACGAGCATCATCCTCAACCTCATCGGCGGCCTGAAGCTGTTCGACGTCATCCAGGTGCTCACGGGCGGTGGGCCCGGCACCTCGACGAGCTCCGTCTCGACGCTGATCGGCACGACGTACTTCGCCAACCAGGCAGCCGGGTACTCGTCGGCGATGGGGGTCGCCCTGTTCGTCATCATCGCGATCCTCACCGTCCTCGCGAACACCGCCCTGAACCGCCGACGTCTGGAGCAGTCGTGACCGCGCCCACCGCCACCCGCCACGAGACCGGTCGTCGGCCGTCCACCCCGCCACATCCGACGGCGCCACGGGACCCTCGCTCGACGGCCTGGCTGTCGAACGGACTCGTCCGGGCCTTCGTCCTCGTCGTCGTGCTCCTGCAGCTGATCCCGTTCTACGTCGCCCTCACCACGGCCCTGAAGGCGAAGACGGACCTGTCCCCGCAGCTGGCGTTCCCGACGTCGAACATCGTCGGGAGCAACTTCCTGCAGGCGATCACCGAGGGCGGCATCATCCGCGCGATGCTCAACAGCGTGCTCGTGGCCGGGGTCTCGACGGCGCTCGTGTGCCTGCTCGGGGCGTTGGCCGCCTACCCGCTGGCCCGTCGCCACTCCCGCCTGAACCGGGCGGTCCTCAGCGTCAACGTCGGCCTGATGATGGTGCCGGCGCTGAGCATCCTGGTGCCGCTCTACTCGCTGTTGTCCCGCATGCACGCGCTGAACACGTACTGGGGCGTGATCCTCGTCATGGTCACGTCGAGCCTGCCGCTGGCGATCTTCCTGTACAGCTCGTTCATGCAGACGCTGCCCGTCTCGGTCGAGGAAGCGGCTCGCATCGACGGCGCGAACCTGTTCCAGAGCCTGTTCTACGTGGTCATCCCGATGCTGAAGCCCGTCACGGCCACGGTCGGGATCATCACCGGCGTCGGGGTCTGGAACGAGTACGCGCTCTCGGGCTACATCCTGACGACACCGGGGACGCGGACGATCGCCCCCGCGATCGCGTCGTTCTTCTCGATCCAGTCGAGCAACCTGCCCGCGGCCGCCGCGGCAGCGCTCATCGCGGTGGTCCCGATCGTCGTCGCCTACCTGTTCCTGCAGAAGTACTTCGTGCGCGGACTGGTGGGAGCGGAGAAGGGCTGAGCATGCTGCTGGCGGCTCGGCGCGTGG
>NZ_MJGV01000091.1 GCF_001865015.1 Curtobacterium sp. MMLR14_010
GTGGAATATGCACCGCACCCTCACTTTACCGTCGAAGGCCGGGATATACTGGTGACGGTTCCCATCGCACCTTGGGAGGCGGCTCTTGGCGCCTCGGTCACGGTTCCAACCGTGGGCTCGAAGGTGAACCTGAAAGTGCCTAAGGGTTCTTCCAGTGGTCGCAAACTGCGGCTAAAAGGTAAAGGGTTGCCCGGCAAACATCCGGGGGATCAGATCGTGGTGTTGCAAATCGTCATGCCCGAAC
>NZ_MJGV01000092.1 GCF_001865015.1 Curtobacterium sp. MMLR14_010
TCTCTGAATGGGGAAACCCACCGGTCTTCGGACCGGTACCGTACGGTGAATACATAGCCGTACGGGGCGAACTCGGGGAACTGAAACATCTAAGTACCCCAAGGAAAAGAAATCAACCGAGATTCCGAAAGTAGCGGCGAGCGAAATTGGACTAGCCCTTAAGCTTTATATGCGTTAGACGAACGGTCTGGAAAGTCCGGCGATACAGGGTGATAGCCCCGTAGTTGACAACGCACATTCAGTGAAATCGAGTAGGGCGGGACAAGTGATATCCTGTCTGAATA
>NZ_MJGV01000093.1 GCF_001865015.1 Curtobacterium sp. MMLR14_010
TCATAAAGCCCTGCGCGATGAACTCGCGTCGGGTTTTCGGTCTTGAGTGATCGCTGTGCAGGAGAGGTTGATCCGTCGCCAGTGCACGTTTGCGAGAAGGTTTGATATACATGGTCAACGTCCTCTACTGGATCAGTGTCACTGCACTGCCCAGTACGGCTGCGCAGCTTGCTTTGACAACGGTTTCGGTACGGCCGGCTTCGCAACTACCACCACAGGTGG
>NZ_MJGV01000094.1 GCF_001865015.1 Curtobacterium sp. MMLR14_010
ACCCGATCAATACGAGCCTTATGCTCCGCCTCAACCACGCTATCGCGGTTGGCGGCTATACCTGCCGGCAACAAGGCACCACAGAGGGCACCATGGGGCGCACCAGATAATCCTCCCAACGGACCGGCAATGCCATGAACGACACCCAGTCCCGAGTTTGCAAGTGCAAGCCCACCAAACAGACTCACTTGAGCCATGGCGTCACGCGCCTCTTCAGACTCACCATCCATCAGTTGTTTTAACGCGGCCAGGCCTTTGGGGATTGCCTCTTTGCACAACATGTCGGTGAACAGATTGGAGCGTGATGAGAGATACGGCTCGATGACCTGGGTAATGGCATCCAGCCCTGAGTGCAAGG
>NZ_MJGV01000095.1 GCF_001865015.1 Curtobacterium sp. MMLR14_010
GCCCCGATAGGCCGGGGGGTACCGAGGAGCGAATACTAAGACGCTTACCCTTGCCTCCTCCGCCGGGCCTGTGTCGTCAGACATGTGTTCCTCCTTCGCCCGTGCCCAGGCGGCGCAGGACTACGAGAGCGACGGCGATGGCCGTCAGCGTGACGAGCTCGCCGATGCCGAGAGCGACGGGCGCTCCGAAGACGCCCCAAAGGCCGATCGCAGGCCCCATGGCCAGCAGACCCGTTACCAAACCGGTGATCTGGGCGGCCGCAGCGTGGCCTGGGTGGTTCCGTGCCCGCACGAA
>NZ_MJGV01000096.1 GCF_001865015.1 Curtobacterium sp. MMLR14_010
GTAGTAGCCCAGCGCACGGAGCGCCTCTTCCACTTGTGCTTCGGCGGTGCTGGCGTATCGTCTGAGGCTTCCGGCACTGCGGCCCTCAACCTCACCCAGGAAGGCTTCCGCATTATCCTGAAGCTGCGGATAGTCCCCCTCCACGTTGACCTCCACCTGCTGCGCCCAGGTCAATCCCGGTGTTGCCAGCATCATCAGCCAGACGATCCCGACAGGGCGTAGAAACAGAGGTCTAATGTGGGAACACATCAAGCAGCATTACTTCAGTGAAAGTGGGTGAAAAGGCGCGTTGACAGTATGAGTGTACCGGGTAGCGGTCCGTTTAATCCATGGCAATTGACCATCTTGCCTGCCTGTAATGCGCTCTATGCCAATGGCGAGGA
>NZ_MJGV01000097.1 GCF_001865015.1 Curtobacterium sp. MMLR14_010
GTTTGTAGTGTGTTCATATCAGTACTCCATATAAGCTGACAGAATCGTCTTCGATAGGGAGTAACTGCTGCATAAGACGTGCCACGGCTTCAACTGGTTCATTTTCAGTCAGTTAGAAGCCCGCACATTTTCTCAATGTAAAGTTTTTCGACAACCCCTCGCTACGCCCGGAGAGCAGGCGCTCCAATCAGTTCAGATAACAAACAGATCAACAAATTCGTGTGCGGGGGTCGACTCCAATAG
>NZ_MJGV01000098.1 GCF_001865015.1 Curtobacterium sp. MMLR14_010
CTCAGGGCTTCGGCCCGCTGACGGAACTGCTTGAGGGTGGAGACAGCATCCAGGGCCCGTAGCTGGCTCAGGAACTGCTGTACGCCATCAGCAACCATGTTCTCGGCTTCCCGCGCGGCGCCCTCTCGGGAACGAACGTTCTCCTCGATAACCTGCCGCAAGTCGTCAACGGTATAGAGATAGACATCAGCCAGGGAACCCACCTCGGGTTCGATATCCCTGGGAACGGCGATATCCACCATGAAATAGGGACGATGCTTGCGCTTTTTAAGCGCACGCTCCAC
>NZ_MJGV01000099.1 GCF_001865015.1 Curtobacterium sp. MMLR14_010
CAGTTCCCACATCGTTTCCCACTTAACTGGTATTTGGGGACCTTAGCTGGCGGTCTGGGTTGTTTCCCTCTTCACGATGGACGTTAGCACCCACCGTGTGTCTCCCGGATAGTACTCACAGGTATTCGGAGTTTGCATCGGGTTGGTAAGTCGGGATGACCCCCTAGCCGAAACAGTGCTCTACCCCCTGTGGTATTCGTCCGAGGCGCTACCTAAATAGCTTTCGGGGAGAACCAGCTATCTCCGGGCTTGATTAGCCTTTCACTCCGATCCACAAGTCATCCCCTGGCTTTTCAACGACAGTGGGT
>NZ_MJGV01000100.1 GCF_001865015.1 Curtobacterium sp. MMLR14_010
GTCTTCCGCCGGATAAAAAGCCTCCAACGGCTCCAGGGTTGTCACCAGAGGATTATCATAAACACCCGCCGAGTTCAGTTGGCGAATGTAGGCTTCCGCCACCTGTTTCTGTTCGTCATTCTCGTAAAAAACGGCGGAACGGTACTGGGTACCACGGTCGTTTCCCTGCCGGTTAAGCTGGGTTGGGTCGTGGGCCACCGAGAAAAACACCTTCAGGATATCCCCGAAGCTGACGGTCTGCGGGTCGTAATGAACAT
>NZ_MJGV01000101.1:0-12292 GCF_001865015.1 Curtobacterium sp. MMLR14_010
CCAGATCAAGTAACACCCCCGAGGGTTCAACCCGCACAGCACCACACACGAGAACGCCGCCCCGATCACGGGGGCGGCGTTCTCTGCGTTGCAGCAGCGTCAAGCGCGGCGACGCCACCACCGACGCGGACGGGCATCGGCCAGCGCCTGCTCCGCCGCCCGCGCGGCCGCCGCCATCCGGACCTGCCGCCGCTCGCGCCAGGCCTGCACCTCGGCCTCGACGTCCCGCATCGGCGTCACCACGGGTGGCCCTCCGAGGAGCTGTCGGCGGGCCTCCTTCACCCGGGCGTTGAAGTCCACGAGGACGTCGCGGACGTCGGACTCCACTGAGAGTGCGTCCAGGTGCTCGTCGAGCTCGGCGTCCTCGGTCCGCAGGGCCAGAGCGGGCGGGGCGATGCCGCGGATGTCCTCGCGCTCGATCTTCGACTTGATCCACCAGTCGGGGTCGTGCTGGCCGTCGATCCCGGGCAGCGGCTTGCCGTGGTACGGGTTGCCCTCGAAGACCCCGCGCCGCTCCGCTTCGGCGATCTGGGCCCGTGCATGGGCGGCCACGTCGGCGGCCTTGAGCAGCCGGCGTTCCTCGCGCACCTCGTCCGGGTCGAGCGATCCGCGTTCGATCTCGCTCTCGACGAGCTGCTGGTAGCGGTAGCGGGCGGCCCTCCTGAGCCGGTCCATCCGTGCGTCGACGTCGTTCATCGTCAGACCATGATGCCCCGCACCCCCGACGACGCACCCAGGCCGGGCGGCCGCACACCCACCACGCCGCCTCGGAGCGGTCCCCTCCGAGAACCCGCACGGGCGCGGTGGTCCACGGTCTGCTGCATGGACTCACTGCCACTCTGGCTGCTCGTCGTGGTCTTCGTGGCCGGAGCGGCCGTGATCTGGGTCGCCGGCATCCAGCTCTCGAAGACGACCGACGTGCTCGACACCCGCCTGCACCTCGGCAGCGCGCTCGGCGGCCTCATCGTGCTGGCCGTCGCGACGAACCTGCCCGAGATCGCCATCACGGTCAGCGCCGGGCTCTCCGGGTCGATCGAGGTCGCGGCCGGCAACATCCTCGGCGGCATCGCGTTGCAGACCGTCGTCATCGCCGTCCTCGACGCGTTCGGCAAGCGCGGGAAGGGCGTGAAGCCGATCACCTACCGCGCCGCCTCGCTGACCCTGGTGCTCGAGGCGGTCGTCGTCGTAGCGGTCCTCGCCGTCGTGATCGCGGGCAGCCAGCTGCCGCCGGACCTCGTCGTCGCCCGGCTGACCCCGGACGTCGTGCTCATCGCCGCGATCTGGCTCGTCGGGCTGTTCCTCGTGCAGCGTGCGAGCAAGGGGCTGCCGTGGCACGAGAGCGGGCACGCGCCCGACGCCAGCCCGCACGCCACCGGGCACCGCACCCGCACGCCGGACGCGACGAAGCCGATGAGCACCAGGAAGGCCGTGGTCGTCTTCAGCGTCTCCGCCCTCGCGACCCTGGTCGCCGGTGTCGTGCTCGAGCAGGCCGGGGACGCGGCGTCCAGCCAGATCGGGCTGTCCGGCGTGCTGTTCGGGGCGACCGTCCTGGCCCTGGCGACGAGCCTGCCGGAGATCTCCACGGGCCTCCAGGCCGTGAAGCAGGGCGACGACAACCTGGCGGTCTCCGACATCTTCGGCGGCAACGCCTTCCTGCCGGTGCTGTTCCTCGTCGCCACCCTGCTGTCGGGCAAGGCGGTGCTGCCGCAGGCCAACGCGAGCGACGTCTACCTGACCGCGCTGGCCGCACTGCTGACGCTCGTCTACGCGGTCGGACTGGTGTTCCGGCCGCAGCGCCGGATCGCGGGGATGGGCGTCGACTCGTTCGTCGTCGTCCTGCTCTACCTGGTCGGCGTCGCGGGCCTCGTCGCCATCAGCATCGGCTGAGCCGGAGCCGGAGCCGGAGCCGGAGCCGGAACCGGGTCAGGTCCCGGACCCCGAGTCGGAGCCGGGTCAGGACCCGGACCCCGACACCTCCTCGATCGTCAGCGCCGCCTGGATGAGCGCCAGGTGCGACAGCCCCTGCGGGATGTTGCCCATGAAGGCCCCGTCCTCGGCGCTGAGCATCTCGCTGAACAGTCCGACGTCGTTCGCCTGCGCGACCATGTCGTCCATCAGGCTCCGTGCGTCGTCGACCCGTCCGACGCAGGCCAGCGCAGCGGCGAGCCAGAACGAGCACGCGACGAACGGCGACTCCTCGACCTCCATGCCCGAGTACCGGTAGACGAGCGGCCCGTGCTGCAGCTGCTCCTCGATCGCGCGGATCGTCGACTCCATGCGCGGACCTCGGTCGAAGGCGCTCATCGCGTGCAGCAGGATCGAGGTGTCGAGCGTGTCGGTGCCCGGGTACATCACGTAGGCGCCGAGCTCCTCGTTCCACCCGTTGTCGGAGACCCACTGCTCGATGAGCTCGCGGTTCTCCTGCCACTTCTCCTTCGGGCCGTCGATCATGCCGGCGTCGTGCAGCTCGATGGCCGCGTCGAGCGCCTGCCAGCAGCCGATCTTGCTCGACACGTAGTGCTGCGTCTCCTCGAGCTCCCACATGCCCGAGTCCGCTTCCGGCCAGCGGTGGCACGCGTCGTCGGCGAGGTCCTGCAGCACCGCGGCGGTCTTGCGGTCGAGGACGTTGCCGGCGCGGACGTACTGGCGGAGGATCTCGAAGACGTCCCCCCAGACGCCGAGCTGCAGCTGGTCGCCCGCGCGGTTGCCGACGGTGACCGGCCCGATGCCGTTCCACCCGGGGACGTCGCGCTCCTCGACCTCGTCGGTCTTCGAGCCGTCGAGCGCGTAGAAGATCGGCATCGTCTCGTCGTGGTCGGCGATCGTGCGCATCATCCACGACACCGCGGCGTGGGTCTCCTCGCGCAGGCCGAAGCGGGTGAGGGCGTGCACCGTGTACGACAGGTCGCGCACCCAGGCGAACCGGTAGTCCCAGTTCTTCCCGCCGGTGCGGTCCTCGGGCAGGCTCGTCGTCGGCGCCGCGGCGATGGCCCCGGTCGGCGAGAAGATGAGCAGCTTCAGCGCGAGGGCGCTCCGCTGCACGGCCTCGGCCCACGGCCCGTCGTAGCTGAACTCCTCGGACCAGGCTTCCCAGTTCGCGATCGTCCGGTCCATCGCGGCGAGCGCGCTCTCCGGTCGCGGCATGAAGATCGGCTCGTCGTGCGTGCCGACGATCGTCAGGATCTGCTTCGAGCCCGCCGTCGCGTCGAACCGCCCGGAGAAGCGGGGGCCGTCGTCGTGCACCGGGTCGAAACCCTGCTCGACGATCGCGATGGTGACGCCGTCGATGCCGATCACCGCGCCGTTCGCCGTGTCGAGGCGCTTCGGCTCCGCCTGGTTCAGCAGCGTGCCCGGCACCACCGCCCACTCCATCTCGACCGTGCCCTCGACGCCCTGCACGCAGCGCGCGACCTCGGCCCACGGCAGTCGACCGGCGACACCGGTGACCATGGCGTCCGTCACGGTGACGCTGCCGGACGACGTGGTCCACGTGGTGACCAGGACGTTCGTGCCGGCGATGTACTCGCGGGACACGGTGGCGTCGTCGGCGACCGGGCGCAGCGCGACGTGGCCGCCGTGCTCGGCGTCGACGATGCTGGCGAAGACGGGCGGCGAGTCCATCGAGGGGATCGGCAGCCAGTCGATGCGACCGTCGCGGGCGATGAGCGCCACGGTCCGGCCGTCCCCGATCGCGCCGTACGAGCGCAGGGGCACGTACCCGTCGGTGCGCTCCTCGTTGTCGGAGGCGTCGGGCGTGTCTCGCGTGCGTTCAGGCATGCGTCCATGCTGCCCGGAGGCCCTGCGGGTGAGCACCCCGGCCGCGTACCCCGCCCACCGGAGCCGAGCCGGGCCTCCAGTCCGACAGGACGACACAGGACCCGGCTTGTGCATCCCGGGCGTGTCGCGCTAGTCTCGCTCTCCTGCCCGCCCCGGGCAGGACCTGCCAGCGGCAGGACACCGGAAGGACCGCGCATGCGCGCCGTGCAGTATCCCGAACAGCGGATCGAGCTCCAGCTCGATGCGCTCGCGGTGCTGCTCGAACAGCGCAGCGAGCAGCAGTCCGCCGGGAACCCCGCGTAGGCACGACCGTCACACGACGTCCCCGCGCCCACCCGGCCCGGGGCGTCGCTCGCCGTCCTCCTCACGTCCGTCACGGACGTCGCGTCCGTCAGGACGTTCGGTCCACACCGGACGGGAGGCTCGGCACAGTTCCGCCTCGGACCGTCACCAAGAAGCGACGAGACGAGAAGAAGCAATGCAGAAGATCACCGGCCGGCTGCTGTCCTGGGCATCGCTGCTCGAGGAGAACACGGAGCAGCAGGCCCGCACCACCGCGCGGATGCCGTTCGTGTTCCCGCACGTGGCACTGATGCCCGACGCCCACCTGGGCCTCGGCGCGACCGTCGGGTCCGTCATCCCCACGCTCGGCGCCGTGATGCCGGCAGCGGTGGGCGTCGACATCGGCTGCGGCATGATCGCCGTTCGCACGCAGTTCACCCGCGCGGAGCTGCCGACCGACCTGCAGCCCCTCCGCGAGCAGATCGAGCGCGCGATCCCGCTGTCCGCCGGTGCCACGAACCGCAAGATCGTGGCGACCGCGGCACCCCGGATCGCCGAGCTCGAGACGATGGCCGAGGCCGCCGGCTTCGACCCGGCAGGCACCCTGAAGGGCTGGCGCAACCAGCTCGGCACCCTCGGGTCCGGCAACCACTTCATCGAGGTGAGCGTCGACGAGGAGGACCGGGTCTGGCTGTTCCTGCACTCCGGGTCGCGCGGGGTCGGGAACAAGATCGCCCAGCGCCACATCGCCGTCGCCAAGGCAGCGATGCAGCGGTGGTGGATCGAGCTGGCGGACCCCGACCTGGCGTACCTGGTCGAGGGCACGCCCGAGTTCGACCGCTACATCGCCGAGCTCCGGTGGGCGCAGCACTTCGCCCTGCTGAACCGCGAGGAGATGATGGACCGCGTCGTCCGGCAGCTGTCCGAGGTGATGGGGCAGCCCGTCGACGAGCGCGAGCGGATCAACTGCCACCACAACTTCACGCAGCGCGAGGAGCACTGGGGGAAGTCCGTGTGGGTGTCCCGCAAGGGTGCGATCCAGGCGCGGACCGGGCAGCTCGGGCTGATCCCCGGGTCGATGGGCACCGCGTCGTACGTCGTCGAGGGGCGGGGGAACAAGCCCTCGCTGGAGTCCTCGCCGCACGGGGCCGGCCGGATGTACTCGCGGTCGGCAGCGCGCCGGACGTTCACCCACGAGCAGCTCCGCGCCGCGATGGTCGGCATCGAGTACCGCGACACCGACGCGTTCCTCGACGAGATCCCGGCGGCCTACAAGCCGATCGACCAGGTGATGGAGGACGCCCGTGACCTCGTCACGATCCGGCACACGCTCCGCCAGGTCGTCAACGTGAAGGGGGACTGACCGGCGGACGGATCGACTGCCGGACGGGAGGCGCGGGGCGGGCCCGCACCGCGCCTCCCGTCCGGCAGCGGGTCGTGTCGGACATCCGCAGCCGGCTCGGGCAGTGTGGTCACCTGTGAACACCACCGCTGAAGCCACTGCCCGCGAGACCGGACGACAGGCGCGCCGCGTGGCGGACAGTCGCTGGTTCGAGCTCACCGCGCGGGGAGGCTTCGTCGGCAGCGGCGTCGTGCACCTGCTCATCGGGTACCTGGCGATCCTGCTCGGCATCGGGAACGCGGCGGCCGGCAGCGGCTCGCAGGGGTCGCAGTCCGGCGAGACCGACCAGTCCGGCGCGCTCGCCCAGATCGCCGCTGTCCCGGGCGGGATCGTCCTGCTCTGGGTCGTGGCCGTGGGGACCGCTGCCCTCTGCCTGCGCCTGGTCATCGAGGCCGTCGTCGGCGGCCGCACCGACAGCGCCCGAGCATGGCTGGCTCGTGCGAAGAACGCGGCGAAGGCCGTCGTCTACGGCGCGATCGCCTACTCCGCCGGCTCGTTCGCGCTCGGGGCGGGGAAGAGCTCGAGCGGTTCCACGCGGAGCGCTGCCGCGAAGACCCTGGCCACCCCGGGCGGCGTGTTCCTGCTGCTGCTGGTCGCCGCCATCGCGGTCGCGGTCGGCATCGGCCTCGTGGTGATCGGCATCCGTCGCTCCTACCGGAAGCAGCTCGTGACGCCGCCGCGCTCGGTCGAGCCGACCCTCACCGTGCTGGCGGTCGCCGGCTACGTCGCGAAGGGCATCGCGGTGACGATCGTCGGCGTGCTCGTCGCCGTCGCGGCCTTCCGGAGCGACCCCGACCAGGCGACGGGGCTCGACGGGGCGTTCGACGCCCTGCGCTCGATGCCCGGCGGGTCCGTCGTGCTCGTGGTGATCGGCATCGGGTTCCTGGCCTTCGGCGCCTACAGCTTCCTCCGCGCGAAGTACGCGAAGATCTGACGCTTCCCGGGCGGGTGCGGGTGCCCGCGCCGGCGCCGACGGTCCCCTTCCCATCCCCCCGACCCGCCGATCGGTCACGACACCCCGCTCACGTCCGGCGAGTGGCCACCAGCTGTCGTCTCGACGGCCGCCGCGCGACGGTCTGCGCCCCCTCGGCGATCACTCGACGGGGTGTCGCGACCACTCGGCACTCACCCGTTGGACTGCCGCGCCGACCCGTGCGTCGAGGCAGGCCGGACGACGGAGTTCGGCGTGCGGGAGGTGGTCGTCATGCACTGTCGGCTCCGTCCGGTGGTGTGTCACGTTCGAGGAGTAAGCCCCGGACGAGGCGCTCGATGAGCGTCGGCGCGCCGGGGCGATCACGTTCCCGGGGTGCTTCGACGCTCCCAGTCCACGCGCCGGCCGTGGGCGTCGACGGCGGAACTGTGGACAGCTGCTGAGCGCGGTGTGTGGTGGCCCGCGGTAGACCGGGACCATGACGACGAGCGCCACCACCGGTCCAGCCCACCTGTTCTCCGACGCGGGCGCCGTCCTCGCGGAGAGCATCGTGTGGGACCCCGACCAGCGCGTCCTGCGCTGGACCGACATCACCCTCGGGACGCTGAACACCGCCGACGCGTCGGGCTCCCCGCTGAGCGCCGTCCCGCTGACCCCGCCGCTGGCGTCCTTCCAGCCCAGGGCCCAGGGCGGGTTCGTCGCGGCCCTCGGGGACACGGTCGTCGTCACGGACGCCGAGGGCGGCAACCCGCAGACCATCGCGCAGGTCGAACACGCCCACGCCGGCATCCGCTTCAACGAGGGCAAGTGCGACCCGTTCGGCCGCTTCCTGGTCGGCAGCATGAACCTGACGACGGGGGAGCCCGACGGGGCGTTGTACTCGGTGGAGCCGAACGGCACGACCCGGGTGCTCCGCGGGGGCTTCGGCACGACGAACGGCTTCGAGTGGTCCCCGGACGGCGACCTGATGTACGTGACGGACACCAGCACCTCGACGATCTACCGCGCGACGTACGGCCCCGACGGGGAGCTCGGCGAACTGGAGCCCTTCGTCGTGGGCGCTCCCCACGACGGTCTCGTCCGCGACGACGAGGACTGCTTCTGGAGCGCGAGCTACGGCGAGGGCCGCATCGAGCGGTACGACGCCTCGGGGGCACACCTGGAGACGGTGGAGATCCCTGCGCCGAACGTCACGTCCGTGGCCTTCGGCGGTGACGACATGTCGACGCTCTTCGTCGCGACGGCGCGCGAGAACCTGACCGAGGAGCATCTCGAGGAGCACCCGCACTCCGGCGGCGTCTTCGCGGTGCCGACGCGGGTGCACGGCATCCCGGCGTACGCCTTCGCGGGCTGACAGCCGCACTCCTCGGCTCGGAGCGCTGCCGGCGGTAGTCTGGACGACCGCCTGCGACCCGAGGAGCACCCGTGAACGAGGACAGCCCGCGCCACGCCGACGCCCTGGAGCACACGGAGAGCGCCGACGTCGTGGTCAAGGTCGACCGCGTCCCCGTCGACGGCACGAACGTCCGCGTCAGCTCGATCGGCGACGTCGGCAAGCGTCCGTTCCTGCTCGTCGCGGGCCTGGGCATCGCGTCGACGTACTACGAGCGCCTCGCGCCCAACCTCGAGGAGTTCGGGCCCGTCCGCGCGCTCGACCTGCCGGGCTTCGCGGGCGTGCCCAAGTTCCGCGGCACCGTGTCGATCGAGCGCTACGCCGACGCCGTCGAGCGCGTGATCGAGGAGCTCGGCCTCGACAACCCGGTGCTCGTGGGCCACTCGATGGGCACGCAGGTCGTCACCGAGGTCGCCGCGCGCCACCCCGAGATCACCGACCTGGTCCTGATCAGCCCCGTCGTCGACTCGACGGCTCGGACCATCAGCGAGTCCGCCGTCCGGTTCCTCCGCTCGGCCCTCCACGAGCCCTCCGCCGTCCGCTGGCACGCCGTGACCGCGTACGCGCTCTGCGGCTGGCACTGGTTCCGCAAGGTGCTGCCGAAGATGATCGCGTTCCCGATCGAGGAGCGCGCCCCGCACGTGCAGGCCCGTGTCCTCATCGTCCGCGGGGAGCACGACGCGATGGTCCCGCGCGACTGGGTCCGGCGGCTCGCGCGGGTCTTCCCGCACGCGGTCCTCCGCGAGGTCATCGGCGGAGCCCACTCGGTCATGCACGCGCAGGCCGACGTCGTCGCGCGGCTGGCCGTCGCCCACGTCAAGGGCGAACTGACCGACCGCGGGGTGTCGTCGATGCAGCGGGTCCGCGACGACTCGACGAAGACCGACCTGGCCCGGCTCGGCCCGGGCGACGCCTGGCTCGTCGTCCGTGCGCGCTTCAAGGAGCTGTTCGGCATGGCGAAGGGCGACGACGAGGTCCTCGAGGCCGGCAAGTCCGCGCACGCACTGGCGATGGCGGACGACGCCGACGCACCGGTCGACCCGGACGTCTGTCACGAGATCGTCGAGGCTGTCGCCCCGGAGCTGAACCGTCGCGACGACCGCTGACCGCGGTCACCGCCTGGAGGCCCGGTGCCGGTCTCGTTGACCGGCACCGGGCCTCCAGGGCGGTGCGTCCAGGGCGCCGGAGCGCCCGACTGGTCAGGCCGTGATGCGGCCCGGCAGCATGTCGGGCGTGAGCGAGTTCGCCTCGGCGAGCACCTTCCTGGCGTCGTCGGTCTTGTCCGACACGTTCCAGAGCAGCACGCCGCGCACGGTGTCGTCCTCGTCCAGGTAGTAGACGACGCCGGTGACGGTCGGGTCCTGCCAGTCCTCGACGGTGCGCAGGTCGGTCGAGACCGTCCCGACGGCCTCGTAGCCCATGTCGAACACGTTCGAGTAGTACATCGGCGTGTGGTCGTACGTCTCGTCGGCGTCGGCGAGGTTGCGGCCCGCCTGGCGCCCCTGCTGCTGCGCGTTGTCGACGTGCTCGACCCGGCGGGTGCCGAGGATCCGGTCGGGGTACCGGGCGACGTCCCCCGCGGCGAACACGGCGGGGTCGTCGGTGACGAGCGTCGAGGACACGACGATGCCGTCGTCCACCGTGAGACCGGCGTCCGCGGCGAGACCGGTCACGGGTTCGATCCCGAGGCCGACGACGACCGCGTCGGCCTCGACCACGGAGCCGTCGTCGAGCGTCAGGGTGACGCCGTCGGCGGTCTGCGAGCCCTCGGTCACGCGGCGGCCGGTCCGGAGCTCGACGCCGTGGTCGACGAAGCGCTGCTGGAACGCCCTGGCCAGGTCATCGGGGAACATCGCGCCGCCGACCACCTCGTCCGGGTCGACCAGGGTGACGCGGGCGCCGCTCTGCACGACGCCCGCGGCGATCTCGGTGCCGATGTACCCGCCGCCGACGACGACCACGTGCGCACCGGCGTCGGCCAGGCTGCGGAGGCGTCGGTAGTCGGCCGCGCTGCGGTAGTCGAGCACGCGGTCGGACGGCTCGAGTCCGGGCAGGCCGCGGGGCTTGCCGCCCGTGGCGATGAGCAGCTGCTCGTACCCGTGGGTCGCCCCGTCGGCGGTCGTGACGGTCTTGGCTGTGCGGTCGATCGACTCGACCCGGGTGCCGAGCAGGAACTCCGCCCCGGTCTCCTCGGTGTGCAGGTCGACCTTCTCGTCCCAGCTGAAGTCCGGGTCGGTCCAGAGCTTCTTCGACAGGGCGGGTCGCGCGTACGGGCGGTCGACGTCCTCGCTGAGGACCCCGATCGTGCCGTCGGTGTCGAGCTCGCGGATGCCGCGGGCGGCCGCGTCGGCGACCATGCCGCCGCCGACGATCAGGTAGCGGTAGTCAGTCATCGTGTCCTCGTCAGATCGTGGCGACCGAGCCGGAGTCGACCCGGTAGTTGGAGCCGTTCACGAAGCTGGCGAGCTCGGAGCAGAGGAACGCGACGACGTTCGCGACCTCTTCCGGCTCGCCGCGGCGCTTGAGCTCCATGTACGGACGTTCCTCGTCGAGGAAGCTCTCGACGGCCTCGTCGAAGGTGCTGCCGATCTGCTCGGCACGCTTCTTCATCATCGTGTCGGTCATCGGGGTGTGGATGAAGGCGGGGCTGACGGTGTTGACGAGCAGGCCCTCCTTCGCGTAGCTGCGGGACAGGCCCTTCGCGAACGAGAGCACCCCGGCCTTGGCGGCGCAGTAGGGCAGCTCGTCGTCGTACGGCTGCGAGGCGTCCTCGGAGACCAGGTAGACGATGCGACCCCAGCCGCCGTTCCGCAGGTCGGCGATGAACTCGCGGGTGATCCGCACGGGCCCCATCAGGTCGACGTCGAGGGTCTCGGCCCAGCCGGCCTCGTCGATCTCGTGGAACATGCCCTGGGCGCCGGTGACGCCCGAGGACTGCACGAGGATGTCGATCTCGCCGACGGCGTCCCGCACCTTCCCGTGCAGCGCGGCCAGGCTCTCGGCGCTCCGCACGTCGGCGGCGAAGGCGTGCAGTCGGCCGAGCGGCGCCTCGAGCTGGTCGGCGGCGTTGTCGAGTCGTGCCTGGTCGATGTCGGTCACGACCACCGTGGCACCCTCTGCGAGGAGGATGCGGGCGGTGTTCCAGCCGATGCCGGAGTCACCGCCGAACACGAGTGCGGTCTTGCCCTGGATGCCGAGGTCCACGGTCGGTCCCTTCCTGGTTCAACGAACGACCGCGCGGCGCGAGTGCGCCGCGCGGTCACCTGCTGGTGGTGCTGGTGTCAGGCGTGTGCGGAGGCCTCGGCGGTCGGCGAAGTCACCGCGGCGGCCAGCGGGGTGCGCGGCGCACGGTTCTCGGCGCTGACCATCCAGGCGAGCTGCTCGAGGCGCTCGATGAAGCCGTGGAGCAGGTCGGCGGTCGTCGGGTCTTCCTCGTCGACCTCGTCGTGCACGTCGCGCATGGTGCCCGTCGCCTGGTACAGGCGGAGCGTGACCTGGTCGATCGCGTCGTGCGTGGTGATCTCACCGGCGGGGAACGCGTCGAGGTGGCTGCCCGCTGCGACGGTCGCCGAGCGGCCGTCCGGCACCAGGTACAGCGCGCGCATGCGCTCGGCGGTGTCATCGGCGAACTCACGGGCGGCGTCGACGATCTCGTCGAGCTGCAGGTGCAGGTCGCGGAAGTTCGTGCCCAGGATGTTCCAGTGGGCCTGCTTGCCCTGGAGGTGCAGGTCGATGAGGTCCACGAGGACCGCCTGGAGGTTCTCGGCCATCTTGTCCGATGCGTGCATGGTGGTGGCTCCTTTCGCTTCGGTTGACCACTCCGGTCTACGCGGTGGGAGCGCCGCCGTTCACAGTGCGCGGTGAGGGAGTGTCCCCCGCAGGCGCGCAGGACAGGCGCCGTCAGTGCGACGGAGCGGGGTCGACCTGGTCGACGGCGTCGCGCATGTGCTCGAGGAAGAACGCCACCGTGCGGGCGTCCTCGACCGAGAGTCCCTCGGCGATGGTCATCATGCGGCGGTGCATGGTGCCGAGCGTGGCGCGGACCTCGTCGTCGCTCTCGGTGGTCGGGGTGATCACGAGGGCGCGTCGGTCGGTCGGGTGCTTGTCGCGACGGACGTGGTTGCTCTTCACGAGGCGGTCGATGAGGATCGTCGTCGACGCCGAGGAGATCTTCAGGTACGCGGCGAGGTCCTTCGGGCTGACCTGGCGGCCGGCGCGCTGGGCCTGCAGCAGGTACCGCACGGCGAGCAGGTCGGTCTCGCCCATGCCCATCGAGTCACGGGTGCGCCGGCGCATCGCGGCCTCGGCGGCGCGGTACCGACGCAGGGCGTTCAGCACGGCGACGCCGCGCTGGGTCGCGTCGTCGTCGGGGAACCAGTACCCCGACGCTTCGGCGATCTCCTGCATGGTCATGGCGTCAGGGTAACCCGTCTCGTTGCTAGATCGTCTAGCGACCGCGGCGTGGACCGCCGGTTGCTCACAGCGGACACATCGGACGGGAGGCTCC
>NZ_MJGV01000101.1:12846-25357 GCF_001865015.1 Curtobacterium sp. MMLR14_010
GGAGCCTCCCGTCCGATGTGTGGTGCGGCAGACTACGCGGCCGCAGCGGGCTCCTGCGCGGCCTCGGCGAGCGCGGTCAGCGCGCCCCGGACCATCTCCGTGACCTCGTCGTCCTCGCGCGGGTGGGTCTCCGCGAAGCGGACGACCGACTGCGGGATGGCGACCTTGACGTCCTCGAGGACCTTGCCGCCCGCGATGCCGGCGACCTTACGGGCGTCGTCGTGCGCCCAGACGCCGCCGTACTGCCCGAAGGCGGAACCGATGACGGCGACGGGCTTGCCGGACAGGGGCGAGGCGCCGAACGGCCGCGAGGCCCAGTCGAGCGCGTTCTTCAGCACGGCCGGGATCGTGCCGTTGTACTCGGGCGTGACGAGCAGGACGCCGTCGGTCTCGGCGAGCGCCTGACGGAACGCGACCGCTGCGGCCGGCGGGGTGTCGCCGTCGATGTCCTCGTTGTAGAAGGGCAGGTCGACGATGCCGTCGAAGACGGTGGGGGTGATGCCCTCCGGCGCGTGGTGGATCGCGGCTTCGGCGAGCTTGCGGTTGATGGAGCCGGCGCGGAGGCTGCCGACGAGGACGAGGACGTTCGTCATGGGGGACCCTTTCGTTGTCGAGCGTGGTGGGTTCGGCGACGTCGTTGTCAGACGTGATTGTTTCACCGACAACCAACCGGCTCCTGTGACGTCCTGTACCCGTCCCTCGGAACACGGTGTGTCGTCGTCGGTAGCGTGCAGGGGTGACCGGACCCAGGACCCCAGCCAGCACCCCTGCCACGCCCGACGCCCAGTGGTGGCGTCAGGCCGTCGTCTACCAGGTGTACCCGCGGAGCTTCGCCGACTCGAACGGTGACGGGCTCGGTGACGTAGCCGGGATCACGAGCCGGGTGCCGTACCTCGCCGAACTCGGGGTCGACGCGATCTGGCTCTCCCCGTTCTTCCCGTCGCCCCTCGCCGACGGTGGCTACGACGTGGCGGACTACCGCGACGTCGACCCCCGGCTCGGCACGCTCGACGACGTCGACGAGCTCATCGCCGCCGCCCATGCACACGACATCCGCGTGATCGTGGACGTGGTGCCGAACCACACCTCGGACGAGCACGAGTGGTTCCGCGCCGCGCTCGCCGCCGGCCCGGGGTCCCCCGAGCGGGCCCGCTACGTGTTCCGCGAGGGTGCCGGCGTCGACGGGGAGCTCCCGCCGAGCGACTGGGTGGCGAACTTCGGTGGCAGCGCCTGGACCCGGGTGCCCGACGGCCAGTGGTACCTGCACCTGTTCGCGCCCGAGCAGCCCGACCTCGACTGGACGAACCCCGAGGTGCACGCCGACTTCGAGCACACCCTCCGCTTCTGGTCCGACCGGGGCGTCGACGGCTTCCGTGTCGACGTCGCCCACGGGCTCGCCAAGGACCTGTTGGAGCCGTACCGCCCCTCGAACGAGCAGGCGCTGCCCCTCGACGGCTCCGACCCGCTCTACGACCGCGACGAGGTGCACGAGATCTTCGAGGGGTGGCGGCGGGTGCTCGACGAGTACGACCCGCCGCGCGCCGCGATCGCCGAGGCCTGGGCGCCCGCACCGCGTCGCGTCCTCTACGCCCGGCCGACCGAGCTCGGGCAGGCCTTCAACTTCGACCTGCTCGAGGCCCCGTTCGACCCGACCGCCTTCCGGACGATCATCGAGCGCAACCTCGCCATGTCCGAGGAGTCCGGCGCGTCGAGCACCTGGGTCCTCTCGAACCACGACGTCGTCCGTCACGCCACTCGGTACGGGCTTCCCGACGACACCGACACCGACGCGTGGCTGATGACTGACGGCTTCACGCCCCCGCTCGACCGCGACCACGGGCTGCACCGCGCCCGGGCAGCCTCACTGCTGCTCTTCGCACTGCCCGGCTCGACGTACACCTACCAGGGCGAGGAGCTCGGGCTGCACGAGGCCGCCGCCATCCCGCGCGAGCTCCTGCAGGACCCGAAGTGGATCCGCTCCGGGCACACCGTCAAGGGACGCGACGGCTGCCGCGTGCCGATCCCGTGGACCGTCGACGGCCCGTCGTTCGGGTTCGGCGACGTGCCGCCGCAGCTGCCCCAGCCGGAGGACTTCGGCGCGTCGAGCGTCGAGGCACTCGCGGACGACCCGACCTCGACGCTGTCCCTGTACCGCGCGGCCTTCGCGACGCGTCGGCAGCTGCAGCGCGGCGAGCACCTCACGTGGCTGGACACCCCGGAGCACGTCGTCGGGTTCGCCCGGCACGACGGATGGCGGTCGTACACGAACTTCGGCACGTCGCCGGTGGCGCTGCCGGACGGGGACGTGCTGCTGGCGTCCGGGCCGCTGACGGACGGGATGCTGCCGGGGGAGACGACGGTGTGGGTGGGGTAGCGCTCGGCTGATCGCTGCGGGGGTTCATCCCTCCACAGCCGGGAGGCTCGGGGCCGGGTTCCACAGATGGACCCGGCCCCGCCGTCTGGTCGCCGCCCGATCGCGAGCATCGGTGGCATGACATCACCAGCGAAACCACCACCACCTCCTGCACCACCCGTTCCGCCGGTCCGGCCGCGCCGTTCTGGCGTGCGTCTGGCATTCGGGCGCGGCGCGCGCCGGGTGTCCGGGCGCGGGGTGCGTCGGGCGTCCGGGTTCGGGCCCGTCGCGGCGGCGCTCGCCCTCGTCCTCGCGCCCCTCTGCCCGGCACCCGCGCATGCCGAGGACCACACCTTCCCCTACGTCAACGACTTCACCACCGCCGACGGGGGCACGCTGACCGGCAGCGCCCGCATCGTCGACGGCAGGCTCCGCCTGACGCCGGCGGACGTCGGCGTCGCCGGGGCCTGGGCCATGGACGACGCCTTCCCGTCGACCCTGGGGCTCGACGTCGAGTTCGACTACGCCATGTACACGCCGTACGAGCGCGGTGCCGACGGCCTGCTCCTCTACCTCGCCGACGGGTCCGTCGCTCCCGGGGTCGGGGGGACCGGGGCCGCGCTCGGGTACGCCTGTCGCACCGAGCAGAACGAGGGCTCGGGACCCTGCCAGACGCCGGGGCTCCCCGGGGGGTTCGCGGCGGTGGCCCTCGACCTCTACGGCAACTTCTCCCTGCCCATCAACGGCAGCGGCCCCGGCAAATCACCGAACACCGTCACCGTCCGTGGCTCCGGCACCGGCACGGACGGCTACCGGTTCGTGGACAACGCCGTCGTGCGCGGCGGGGTCGAGACCGACGGCCGCTCCACCAGGACGGTCCGCGTCACCCTGCAGCCGGGCGACGACGGTCTCGAGCTCACCGTGCGCATGACGACCGGCGGGGTCACCACGACCGTGCTCGACTCGGTCGAGCTCGGCGGCGACGGCCAGGCCCCGCTGCCGGACACCCTCCGCCTCGGGTTCACCGGCGCGACCGGCGCGTACCGGAGCGTCCACGAGATCGACGCCCTGCGGGTCGCACAGCCGGCGGACCTCCGCGTGGAGCACGAGACGGCCCCGGCGGTCGCGGGGGAGCGGGTGCGCTACGCCGTCACGGCCTCGAACCCGGGCCGCAACGACTCCGACCCGAGTCCGTTCACGGTGGACGTCCCCGACCAGCTCAGCGACGTCACGTGGACCTGCTCGGCCTCGGACGGCTCGGCGTGCGGCGACGGCAGCGGCACCGGGGACGTGGACACGGCGCTCGACCTGGTCCGCGGGGGAACCGCCAGGCTGGTGATCGAGGGCACCCTCGACCCCGCGGCCGAGGGCGAACTGACGAGCGTCGCCACCATCGACGTCGCACCCGGCCTGGCCGACGTCGACGAGTCCGACAACACCTCGACCGCCACCACGCCGATCACCGTCCGTGCCGACCTGGAGACGGACAAGCGGGTCAGCCCGTCGACGGACGTGGAGCCCGGTGACCAGGTCGAGTACGTCGTCACCGCACGCAACCGGGGACCGGCCCTCGCGCACGAGGTCGGCGCGGTCGACGACCTGCCCGCCGCGATGTCCTTCGCCGGGTCCGACGACGACTGCACCGCTGAGGGGCAGCACGTCACCTGCCGGTCGGGGGAGTCCCTCGCCGTCGAGCAGGAGCACGCGTTCCACATCCGCGCCGTCCTCGACCCCGAGTACCGCGGCGACGGCTCCGACGTGGTCAACATCGCCACCGCCACGTCCCCGACCGACCCGGACGGCGGTGACCCCTCGGACGAGGTCGCCATCGTCGTGCCCCGTCCGGACGACCCCGACGCCGGTGCCACGCCCGGACCGACACCGACGGGTGGGCCGTCCCCGCGGCCGACCGCCAGTCCGACCGCCGGCCCCACCACCGGCCCGACCGCGGACCCGACGACCGGTCCGGTCACCAACCGGGGTGACGGCGGCGACACCGCCGGGCGCGGGAACCCGGCCGGCCCAGGAGCCCTGGCGTACACGGGTGCGCAGGGCACGGCGCTCGCCGCGGGCATCGGCGTCCTGCTCCTCGCCGTGGGTGGTGGCTGCTGGGTGCTCGCGCGGCGTCGACGTCGCGTCCCCGAGGAGCCCGTCCCCGGGGCTGCCGGGTCCGTCGGGGTCCTGGAGCCGCTGGAGCCCCTGGGCGACTGACGCAGCGTCGACCCCCGAGGCACTCCGTCGGCGCTGAGGTTCTCGGATCCTCAGCGCCGGCGGGGCCCTCGGGACGGGGGCACACCTGCCCGGCGGTAGGATCGGATCACGATCCGCATGCCCGAAAGAGGTCTCGTGTCCGACTCCGTCGCCGACGCACACCAGCGCGCGCGGTACTGGCCGATCCCCGTCCTCCGGGCCGTCCCCGCCGCGATCGTCGCGCTCGTCATCACCTTCTCGACGAACCACGCCGCCGGCTACGGCCTGCTGCTCTTCGGCGCCTTCGCCCTCGTCGACGGCGCCGTGGTCGGCATCGGCAGCGCGGCCCGGCTGCGGGACGACCCCCGCTCGCGTCGCACCGCCCTCGCGCAGGCCGCCGTCAGCGTGGTCGCCGGCATCGTCGGCATCGCGTGCAACGGGTTCGGGCTGCCGGCGTTCATCACCGTGGTCGTCGCGTTCGCCGTGCTGACCGGGGCGCTCGAGCTGACGCAGGGCCTCCGGAGCCGGGGTCGGTCGCCGTTCTCCCGCGACTGGTCGACCATCGGCGGCATCACCCTGCTGCTGGCCGTCGCCTTCCTCGTGACGCCGCCGGACTACTCCCAGCAGCTCGGCGGGGTCGAACAGGTGACCGGCACGCTCGACGCGTCGATCGTCCTCGTCGGCCTCCTCGGCGCCTACCTCGCCATCACGGCGGTCTTCCACGTGATCGCCGGCCTCTCGCACAAGTGGGGGACGACTGCTCCGGCAGTGTCCCCGGACGGAGCACCACACGCATGACCACCCCCAGCCGTCGTGACCGCATGCGCCCGGTCGAGCTCCTCGGGATCTCCGCGATCATCGCGGTGTTCACCGGGCTCGTCGTGTTGCTCTCGACGCGGGAGGTCATGCTCGCCCTGATCTTCCTCGGCGTCGCGTTCATCGTGGTCGTGGTGGTCCTCGCGATGCTGCAGCTCGCCGCCACGAGCGACCAGGACGACAACGACATGCTCGGTGGTCACAAGACCCCGGGTGAAGGAGACGACGACGGCTTCCACTGACGTCCGGCGCCCGGCGCTGGGTGACCCGGCGCTCCCGGACCGGTACCGCCACCGGTACCTGATCCTCGCGGTCTGCTGCATGAGCCTGTTCATCGTCTCGATGGACGCCACCGTGGTGAACGTCGCACTGCCGTCCATCGGCCGCGAGCTCCACAGCAGCATCAGCGGTCTGCAGTGGACCATCGACGCCTACACGCTCGTGCTCGCCAGCCTCCTGATGCTCTCCGGCTCCACCGCCGACCGCATCGGACGCCGCCGGACCTTCCAGATCGGCCTCGCGCTGTTCACGATCGGGTCGCTGCTCTGCTCGCTCGCGCCGAGCGTGGGGTGGCTCGTCGTCTTCCGCATGGTGCAGGCCGTCGGCGGTTCGATGATGAACCCGGTCGCGATGTCGATCATCACGGCCACGTTCGACGACGCCAAGGAACGCGCACGGGCCGTCGGCGTCTGGGGCGCGGTCGTCGGGGTCTCCATGGGCGTCGGTCCGCTCGTCGGCGGAGCACTCACGGACACGGTCGGGTGGCGGGCGATCTTCTGGATCAACGTGCCGATCGGCATCGCCGCGGTCGTCCTGACGTTCCTGTTCGTCCCGGAGTCCCGCTCCCCGAAGCCCCGTCGACTCGACCCGGTCGGGCAGCTGCTCGTCATCGTCCTGCTCGCCACCCTCGTGGGCGGACTCATCGAGGGCCCACGCCTCGGCTGGACCTCGCCAGGTGCGCTCGGGCTCTTCGTGGTGGCCGCCGGGTCCTTGGCGCTGCTGATCGCCGTCGAGCGTCGTCGCGCCGAGCCGCTCATCGACGTCCGGTTCTTCGGCAGCATCCCGTTCTCGTCCGCCGTGCTCACCGCGGTGGCGGCCTTCGGGGCGAACGGGGCGTTCCTGTTCCTCAACGCGCTCTACCTGCAAGAGGTCCGGGGCATGTCCCCGTTCGAGTCCGGCCTCTGGACCCTGCCAGCGGCGCTCGCCACCATGGTGATGTCGCCGGTGTCCGGGCGGCTCGTCGGGTCGTTCGGCACCCGGGTGCCCCTCGTGCTCGCGGGGATCGGCATCGGCGGTGCCGGAGCCGTCCTCACGACGATCGACGCCAGCACACCGATGTGGGTGCTCGTCGTCGCCTTCGTGCTGTTCGGCTTCGGGTTCGGCATGGTGAACGCCCCGATCACGAACACCGCCGTCTCGGGCATGCCCCGCGCCCAAGCCGGGTCCGCCGCTGCCGTGGCCTCGACGAGCCGGCAGACCGGGGTGTCGCTCGGCGTCGCCCTCGCCGGCACGGTCACCGGCGCCAGCGCGGTCGCCAGCGTCGGAGCCGGGTTCGCCGTCGCCACGCACGCCATGTGGTGGATCGTCGTCGGGATCGGTGTCGGCATCGTGGTGATCGGGTTCGTGGCCTCCTCCGCCGCTGCCCAGCGGTCCGTCGACCGGATCGCGCCCCTCCTCGACGCCTGACCCGTCCACCGCCCGCGCGGTTCGGCCTGGCGTCGCACAACCGGAGGCGGCTCGAACCGGCCACGTCCGTGGTTCGAGCGCACGTCGGTTGTGCGGCGTCGGCCCGAACCACCGCGACCCCGGCGCCGCCCGCCGCCCGCCCGACCGACCGCCGACCGACCGCCGACCGCCCGCCGCACACCGGCCCAGCGCCCGCCGCCCGGCCTCAGCGCCGCGCGGCGACGATGTCCTGCGCGAGCGCCTGCGTCGCCCGGTTCGGCGACGGCGTCGTGCGCATGGCGAGCCCCACGCGCAACGGGTCGACCTCGTCCTCCAGGTCGATCGCGACCCCGTCGTGCGACACGCCCGTCTCCGGGACGACCCCCACGCCGAGCCCCGCCGTCGCGAACCGCACCACCGCCGGCATGTCGTTCATCTCCGCGACGATGCGCCGTCGGATCCCCAGCCGTTCGAGCGCCTGGTCGAGGATCACCCGGTTGCCGAAGCCGTGCGCCGTGTCGATGAACGGCTCGTCCGCCAGCTCTGCCAGTGACACCGAGGTGCGTCCGGCGAGCGGGTGGTCGGTCGCGACGAAGGCCCGGAACGGCATCTCGCGGAGGGGCTCCACGGTGATGCCCGCCGGCACGACGGGCAGTCCGCAGTACGCCAGGTCGAGCCGCCCGGACGTCAGGTCCTGCACGAGCCCGGTCGTGCCGGACGGCGACGTCATGAGCTCGACGGCCACGAGCGGGTGGCGCTCCCGGAACGTCCGGAGCACCCCGATCAGGTCGACCACGTCCATGCTCGTGAAGATCCCAAGCCGCACCCGCCCGCGGAGCTCGGCGTCCGTCGCCGTTGCCAGGTCGCGTATCCGGTCGAGGGACTGCAGGACGGCCCTGGCGTGGGGGAGCAGGTCCTCGCCCGCCGTGGTCAGGACGAGCTGCCGGCCGGTGCGGTCGAACAGCCGGACGCCGAACGACCGCTCGAGGCTCGCGATGCCCGCCGACACCGTCGACTGTGCGGCCCAGAGCCGTTCGGCGGCGCGGGTCACGGTGCCCTCGTCCGCGACGGCGACGAACTGTTCGAGCAGCCGGGTCTCCATCCGCCCATCATCGACCAGATCGATGGCAGACATCAAGGACATCCGTTCGACATGATGACCCGGCGGGACGACGATGGCACCATGTCAACCGTCATGGACAGCGCGGCGACGCCCACCGCATCCACCCCCACCACACCCGGCGACCGGGTGCCCGCTCCTCGCGGACGCGTCGCGCACACCCGCCGCCGTCACGGCGCCGGCTTCTGGGCCGTCGCCTTCGCCTTCCTCGCGGTGATGGCCTTCGCGACCGTCCCGGCACCGCTCTACGTGCTCTACCAGGCGCGCGACGGCTTCCCGACGTTCACGACGACCATCGTGTTCGCGGCCTACGGCGTCGGCGTCGTCGGGTCCCTCTGGCTCGCCGGCCACCTCAGCGACGTGCACGGGCGCAAGCCGCTCCTCCTCGTCTCGATCGCCCTCGAACTCGTCGCCGCCGTGCTGTTCCTCGTCTGGAACGACGTCAGCGGGCTCATCGTCGCCCGCTTCGTGACCGGCCTCGGCATCGGCACGCTCACCGCCACGGCGACCGCGCACCTCGGAGAGCTCCGCGTCCGTGCGACCGGTGACCCGCGGTCCGCGAAGAGCGCGAGCATCGCCGCCGGCGTCGTGAACCTCGGTGGCCTGTCGCTCGGCGCGCTGATCGGTGGTGCCCTGGCGGAGTTCGTCGGCGCCCCGCTGATGGTGCCCTACGCCGTGTTCGTCGTCCTGCTCGTCGTGTCGTTCATCGCCGTGCTCGCCGCCCCCGAGACGGTCGACCGTCCCGAGGACCGCGTCCCGTACCGCCCCCAGCGCGTCCAGGCACCCGCGGGCAAGTCCGCCGCGTTCTGGGCCGCCGGCGTCGCCGCGTTCGCCGCCTTCGCGGTGCAGGGCCTGTTCACCTCGGTCGCGCCGACCTTCCTCGGCACCACCTTCCACGTCACCGACCGACTGGCCGCCGGTGCAACCACGTTCGGCGTCTTCGCCGCGAGTGCCCTCTCGCAGCTCGTCTTCGCCCGGCTCTCGCAGCGGGCCCAGATCCGCCTCGGCATGGTGCTGCTCGTCGGTGGCCTCCTGGTCCTCGCCGGTGCCGCCGTGGTCCTGCAGGTCGCCGGCTTCATCGGCGGCGGTGTCGTCGCGGGTGCCGGCGTCGGTCTGATCTTCCGCGCTGCGATCGGCAGCGCCGGTGCACTGGCCGCCCCGGGACAGCGCGGCGGAGTCCTCGCTGCCGTGTTCCTCATCGCCTACGCCGGACTCACCGTCCCGGTGGTGGCGGTCGGCGCCGCCCTCCTGGTGCTCCCGACGCTCCCCGTCCTCATCGGGTACGTGGTGCTCGTCTCCGCGCTCACCGTCGTCGCCGGTATCCGGCTGGCCGCGCGCGCCTGAGCCGACCCGAGCCTCCAGTCCGGTGGGTCACCACCCGGCCTGGAGGCTCGCCCCACCTCCGGCATACTGGCCGCATGCCGACGCAGCGCAACCGATCAGTCGTGGCCGGCCTGGCCGTCGTGGTGGCGGTCGGGCTCGTCGCCGGAGGGTTCGCCCTCGGCACGCAGCGGAGCGGCGACGACCCGGTGCTCAGCGCGACGACGGCTCCCGCGGCCGTGGCGACCGCCGACGGCACCGTGGTCATCGACCGCCGTGGGGAGGACCTGCCCGGGGACGACGTGCTGGCCGCGTGCAACCGGAGCAGCCGCGCCGAGGTCGCCCGGTACGACACCGCCGCCCTGGGGCAGGTCGTCCTGCAGTGCGGGAACGGCAGCCAGGGCTACGAGCACATCCGCGTGCGGCACACCGGCGACTGGCAGGACGTCCTCGGTGGGACGGGCGACCGCGACTGGGACGATGCCATGCTCACGGCGGTGAAGACGGCCGTGACAGCTCCGCGATCGGGCTTCCCGGTCGATGCGGGCGACGGCAAGGTCTGCTATGCCGCTCCCGTCCGGTTCGATGACGGGACGACGCCGTCGCCGGACGCCTTCGTGAAGGTCATCGTCTCCGCCACGACCGACCGCGTCATCACCGCCTACCCGACGCGCGACGACGACTGCTGACGCCCGTCTCGGCGTCCGCGCCACCCAGCTACCCCTCCCGACTCGGAACGACAGACTCCCGACTCGGAACGACAAGGTCGAGGTCGTACGACACCGACGTTGTCGTTCGAGGTCGGGCCCCGGTGCCGGCGATGCCCTGCCGACAGCCGACAGCCGACAGCCGCCAGCGCCCCCGCCGTCCCTACGCGTGCACCTCGTGCTCGTGCCGCTGGTGCGACGCGGGCTCGAGCTGGAACGTCGAGTGCGCGACCGGCACGTCGAAGTGCTCCGCCACGCAGCGCTGCAGCTCGTCGAGGATCTCCGGCGCGTGCGACGTCGTGAAGCAGTGGTCGTCCACCACGACGTGCGCGGTGAGGTTCGGCACCCCGGTGGCGACGAGCGTGGCGTGCAGGTCGTGCACGGCGATCACGTGCTCGAGCTCGAGGATGTGGAAGCGCACGTCCTCGAGGTCGAGGCCCGGCGGCGTGGCCTCGAGCAGCACGTTGGCGGTCTCGCGCAGCAGCCGGATCGCCCGCGGCAGGATGAGCGCCCCGATCACGAGGGCCGCAACGGAGTCGGCGCGGTCCCAGCCGGTGGCCCCGAGCACGATCGCGGCGATGATCACGGCGACCGAGCCGAGCGTGTCGTTGAGGACCTCGAGCCGCGCGGCCCTGGACGTGAAGTCCAGTCCGGAGGCCCGCATGAGCACCGCGTACGCGACGAGGTTGCCCACCAGGCCGATCGCCCCGAACACCAGCAGGGGCCCCGAGTGGATCTCCGCGGGGACGAACAACCGCTGCACCCCGGAGATGATCACGTAGACGCCGACCGCGAGCAGGATCGCCGCCTGCGCCGTGGCCCCGAGGACCTCGGCCCGCTGGAAGCCCCACGTGCGCTGCGAGGTGGGGGACCGCCGCGCGAGCCGGGTGGCGACGAGGCCGATCCCGATCCCGCCGGTGTCGACGACCATGTGCCCCGCGTCGACGAGGAGCGCCAGGGACCCGGTGACGACGGCCCCCACCACCTCGGCCAGCAGGATCGTCGCGGAGATGCAGAACGCCACGAGCAGGGCGCGTTCGTTCGCGCTGCCGTGCGCGTGCGCGTGCCCGTGGTCGTGTCCCATGCCCCAATCGTAGGGAGCACGACCGACGACCTGCCAGGATCGTCGGCGTGACCGACTCGCCCTGGGCCGTCGTGTCCCCGCGGGTCACGCTCACGGAACGATTCGATGACGAAGCCGACCGCCAGCGCGTGTCCCTGGTGCTCGCGGCGCCGATCCTCGGCACGCTGTACCGGTACGAGGGGGCGTTCCGGTACGCGATCGCGCCGGGACAGGACGGGGAGAACGATGGCTGACGAGAGCACCCAGACGACGAAGGGCCGCGCGGTGATCGCGGGTGCGAGCGGCTTCGTCGGGACGTACCTGCAGGACGCCTTCCGCGACGAGGGCTACGAGGTCGTCACGATCGGCCGCACCGGCGACGCCGTCTGGGGCAACACGCTCCGGGTGCGCGAACTCGTGGACGGGGCCGCGATCGTCGTGAACATGGCGGGCAAGAGCGTCAACTGCCGCTACGGCCGCAGCAACCGCGCGGAGATCATCCGCTCGCGGGTCGACACCACGCTCGAGCTCGCCGAGGCCATCCGTACGTCGGAGCACCCGACGCCGCTGTGGCTCAACGCCTCGACCGCGACGATCTACCGGCACGCCGACGACCGGCCGCAGGACGAGGCCACCGGCGAGCTCGGCGAGGGCTTCTCGGTCGGGGTCGCACGTGCGTGGGAGGACGCCCTGTTCGCCGCGGACCTGCCCGGCACCCGACGGGTCGCGCTCCGGATGGCGATCGTCCTCGGGGACGGCGGTGCCCTGGTGCCACTGCTCCGGCTCGCGCAGGCGGGTCTCGGCGGCCCCCAGTACGACGGCCCCTGGTTCCCGACCCGGGCGCGACTGGCCGCGGGGACGTACCACCACGACCGTCACACCCACGGGCGGCAGCGCTTCAGCTGGGTGCACATCGCGGACGTCCTCGGGGCGATCCGGTTCATCCGCGACCACGACGACCTCGACGGCGCCGTGAACGTCACGAGCCCGAACCCGTCTGACAACCGCACCGTGATGGCCACGATCCGCGAGGCCGTCGGGCGGCGCTTCGGCCTGCCGACCTGGCGGTGGATGCTCGAGCTCGGGTCGTTCGCGATCCGCACCGAGACCGAACTCGTGCTGAAGAGCCGGTGGGTGGTGCCGACGCGCCTGGTGCAGGCCGGCTACGAGTTCCGGTACCCGCTGCTCCACGGGGCACTCGCGGACATCATCGCGGACCGTCGAGCGCACCGGGGCTGACCGCGGCGGGGGCGGGCCCATCGAGGGAGCAGGAATCG
>NZ_MJGV01000101.1:25970-157229 GCF_001865015.1 Curtobacterium sp. MMLR14_010
CGATTCCTGCTCCCTCGATGAGCCGGACGAACGGGACGAGGCCGGCACCGCCAGCCGCGGCGTCCTCGACGCCCACAGCACCCCGCCGACGACGACCACGCCCGCCACGACCTCGACCAGGTCGGGCACCTCGCCGAACGCCAGCCACGACGCCAGCACCCCGACCACGGGGACGAGCATCGAGAACGGCGCGACGGTGCTCGACGGGTAGCGCGACATGAGCCGCGTCCAGAGCCCGTACCCGACGAGCGACGCCACGAGCACGATGTAGAGCAGTCCGAGGTCGGCCGGCAGCGCCTCGAGCGTGAAGGCCGTCCCGAGCGCCTGCCCCATCCGCGCCGGCCCCTCGACGACGAACGACAGCACGGCCATCGGGATCGGCGGCACCACCGACCACCACAGCGTCAGGTGCAGCCCGTTCGGGGCGCCGGCCTTCCGCGTCGCCACGTTCCCGATCGCCCATCCGAGCGCCCCGCAGAGCGCCAGCACGACGGGCAGCAGCGCGGCCGTCTGCGACCGGTGCACGGCGATCGCCGCGAGGGCCAGGACCGCGATCGTGACGCCGACGACCTGCCGCCGGGTCAGCCGTTCGCGCAGGAAGACCCCCGCGAGCACGACGGTGAACGGCGCCGAGGCCTGCAACACGAGCGACGCCAGCCCGGACGGCATCCCCGACGCCATGCTGAGGTAGAGGAACGCGAACTGCAGCACCCCGAGCGTCGCCCCGACGAGCACGAGCATCCGGAACGGGATCGGCGGCCGCGGCACGAACAGCAGCGTCGGGACCGCCAGCAGCGTGAAGCGCACGGCGGCGAGCAGGAACGGCGGCCAGTGCTCGAGCGCGATGGCCGTCGCCGGGAAGTTCAGGCCCCAGACCACGGCGACGGTCAGGGCGAGGAGGCGGTCACGGAGCAGCACCCTCCGATGCTCCCGCAGCCCGGACAGTAGCACCAGCGAACACTTCGACACCGACGTTGTAGGGTCCCTGCATGGTCGGCTTCGACGTCACGCTGCTCCCCGTCCTCCGCGAGCTCGACGAGCGCGGGTCCGTCACGGCCGTCGCCGCGGCCACCCACCGGACCCCGAGCGCGGTGTCGCAGCAGCTGCAGACCCTCCAGCGCCAGGTCGGCGTCCCGCTCGTCGAACGCGTCGGCCGCGGGGTCCGGCTCACCGAGCACGGGCAGGTGCTCGCGGGGCTGGCCGGCGTGGTGGCCACCGCCGTCGCCACGGTCGACGCCGCGTGGCAGGAGCACCTCGGGGGCGCGTCCGGCGTCGTCGACCTGGCGATCTTCCCGTCCGCCGCCGAGCTGCTGCTGCCGGGTCTGCTCGACCGGATGCGGGAGCACCCCGCGATCGACCTGGTGCTCTCCGACGTCGACGTCAGCGAGGACGGCTTCGCCCCGCTCACCGCTGACCACGACGTGGTGGTGGGGCACCGCCCGGACGGCTCGTCCCCGCCGCACCGGCAGACCCTCGAGACCGTCGCCCTGCTCCGGGAACCGCTCGACGTCGCCCTGCCCGAGGGACACCGGCTCGCGGACCGGGCCCGTGTCGGCATCGACGACGTGGTCGACGAGACGTGGATCGGCGTGCCGCGCGACTACCCGATCGACCGCGTGCTGACCGCGATGGCCGCTGCCAGGGACACCCCGCCGTCGGTCGCGTTCCGCACGATCCACCTGCCCGTCATCGAGAACCTGGTGGCCGCGGGCCACGGGATCGCGCTCGTCCCCCGGTACACGTCGCGCACGCGGGCGCCGGGGCGCTTCCACCTCGCAGAGCTCGCGGACGTCCGCGCCGGCCGCCGCATCGAGGCGCTCGTCCGACCGGACCGTGCGGTCCGTCCCGTGGTCCGCACCGTCCTGGAGGCCCTGGTCGCCACCGCCCTGGACGTCACCACCTGAGCTGGTGACGTCCGCGCCGGGGCCGCCCCGAGCCTCCAGGCTGTGCGTTCCCGCGCCTGCCAGGTCGGATCGCGCGCGGCAAGTCGCCTCCCGCGTGGCAGGTCTGAACGCGCGTAGCGGGTCGAGGAAACCGACTCGCAACGCGCGTTCCCGCCTCCCATGCCGAGCGATGTGGGAAGGAACGCGCTGCCCACGGACCTCGGGGTGCGCGGGTCAGCGCACCTGGAACGGCGTGCCGAGCGGCAGGGTCTTCGCGAGGGTCGTGATGTCGTCGTTGTGCATCCGGATGCAGCCGTGGGACGCTGCCCGGCCGACGCTCGAGGCGTCCTCGGTGCCGTGCAGCCCGATCTGACCGGGGCCGCCGCCGAAGGAGTTCAGCACGTCGGAGAACGCCGTCGTGCCGTACGCGTACGGGCCGTAACCGCTGTTCGTGGGCGCCAGCAACTCGGTGAGCGCGAACCGGCCGGTCGGCGTGGGCGTGCCGCCAGTCCCGGTCGCGACGGGGTAGCTGTCGACGACCTCGCCGCCGCGGTACAGGTCGAGCGTGTTGTCGGACTCGGTGACGACGATCGCGTACGGCGTCGTCGACAGGCTCACGGCGGAGTCGGGCACCCAGCCGGTGCTGCCGTTCGGGCGCTGTGCGAGCTGCACCTGCACCCAGCCGTCGCGCTGGTCGACCACGCGGAACACCAGCGGCGCACCGGAGGCCTGCGGGTTCTCGAGCGTGGTGGTCGCGGCACCGCGGGGTTCGGCGCTCACGGCGACGTCGGCCCCGCGGACGGCGGCGATCGTCGTGTTCGCGGGGGCGTCGACCGCGTCCGGTGCTGTCGAAGGCGCAGTGGACGGTGTGCGGGTCGGCGTCGGGCTTGGGGCCGCGATCGCCGTCGTGCTGGGGGTGGGTGTCGGGGCCATCGTGCTCGTCACCACGACGGCGACGGCACCGGCGCACACGACCGCCACGGCGGCGGCGACCAGGGTCGCACGCCGCCGTGGGTCGGTCGGGATGAGCCGCAAGGTCAGCCCGTGAAGGTGGCCCGACCGGAGACCGGCGTCGCGACCGGCGCGACGGCCGGGTCGGCGGTGAGGGTCAGGGCGAAGTCGCCGGTCTGCGCGGAGGACTCACCGACCAGGCTCAGCAGGTAGTCGCTGGGCGTGAGGGGGAAGGCGGCGGGGACGATGACCGTGATGACCACGTTGCCGTCCTGGTCCGCGACGGAGGTGCTGCCGGGGATGAAGATGCCACGATCGCCCTGTGCGATGGAGGTCTTGACGGTCTCGAACGGTGCGAAGCCGTGGCCCAGGACGCGGATGCCGACCGTGGTGGCGGCGGTGATCGTGGCGGACGTACCCGACTCGAGCTCAGCGGAGGCGGTCGGACGCGGCGTGAAGTACGTCGTGGTGTCGTCCACCGCGAGGCTCGCGATGCCGGCCTCGGACGGGGTCACGGTTGCTGCGGAGCCGGCGACCTCCAGGGACGAGGCAGCGGTGCCGACGCGCTCGGACGGGAGCACGCGCTGCAGGAACGACGGCGCGCTCGGGGTGGCCGTGGGCGCGGGCGTCACGGTCGGGGCGGGCTCGGTGGTCGGCGTCGTGGGCGCGGCCGTCGGAGTCGCGGTGGGCGTCGCAGTGGGCGTCGCAGTGGGTGCGGCGGTCGGCGTCGCGGTGGGCTCAGCGGTGGGCTCGGCCGTCGGGGCCGGGGTCGGCTCCTCGGTCGGCGGGGTCGTGGGCTCGTCGGTGGACGGGTCCTCGATGCCGGTGGCGAAGTCGGACCCGACGAGGCTCACGAGGTAGCCGAACACGACCTCGTCGTTGTCCGCGAGGTCGGCGGCGAACGCGTCGGTCGACTCCTCGCCGGAGTCCTCGTAGGCCCACGTGGTGTCGGCGCCGTCGAGCCCGGACACGGCGAAGGCGGTGTTGGTGACGGTCGTCGGCTCGTCCTCGGATGCCAGCAGCAGCCCGACGACGGTGCTCTCACCCGCGTTGGCGGAGGCGTCGGCGATGACGGCGGGGAGCGCGTCCGGGGTGACGGTCTTCGTCAGTCCACGGACCAGGTACACGGCCGAGTCGTCCTTCGCGCTGATCCCGTCGGTGCCGAAGGAGGCGACCTGGTCGAGCGAGGTGGCGGTGTCGAGCTGGTCCCCCTCGATGCCGAACCAGGACCAGCCGGCCGGGATCACCGGGTTCTCGGCCTCGGCGTCGAGGGCGGTGAAGTCGTCTGCCCCGTCAGCCCAGCCGACGATCGGCGTCGCGGTGGTGGGAGCGGAGTCCGACGCTGCGGTCGAGACGGTGGGGACGAGCGCGGCACTGAGGCCGAGCACGGTGGCGCCGACGGCGGCCGCGGCGATGCGGGAACGAAGCACGTGTGGGGATCCATCCGGTGGGAGAGCACGGACGCATCTCCTGCGACGCCCCCGTCCTGAGCGGTGCTCAGCAGGACTGAACCTAGCAGTCCGCTCAGCCGACGCGCCAGGACCGTCCCGGAACGCGGGAAGCCCGGCGGGGGATCCCGCCGGGCTTCCTGCTGCTGGTGGTCTGCTCAGACCTCGAGGTGGTCGACCAGCTCGTCCGCCAGACCCGTGTAGGTCCCGGGCGTCAGGTTCGTCAGCCGGGCCTTCGCGCCGTCCGAGATGTCCAGGCCGTTGACGAACGCGACGAGGTCCTGCTGACTGACGCGCTTGCCCCGGGTGAGCTCCTTGAGCATCGCGTACGGGTCCTCGATGTCGGACTGCCCGGCGGTGACCTCGGCGCGGATGACCGTCTGGATCGCCTCGCCGAGCACCTCCCAGTTGCCGTCGAGGTCGGCGGCCAGGCGCTCGTGGTTCGCCGCGATCTCGCTGAGCCCGCGCCGCAGGTTGTCGAGCGCGAGCAGCGAGTGCCCGAACGCGACGCCGACGTTGCGCTGCGTGGTCGAGTCGGTCAGGTCGCGCTGCAGGCGGCTCGTGACGAGCGTCTCGGAGAGCGTGGAGAACAGGGCGGACGAGATCTCGAGGTTCGCCTCGGCGTTCTCGAAGCGGATCGGGTTGATCTTGTGCGGCATCGTCGACGACCCGGTGGCACCGGCGACCGGGATCTGCGTGAAGTACCCCATCGAGATGTAGGTCCACACGTCGGTCGCCAGGTTGTGCAGGATGCGGTTGGCGTGCCGGACGCGGTCGTAGAGCTCCGCCTGCCAGTCGTGCGACTCGATCTGCGTCGTGAGCGGGTTCCACGTCAGGCCGAGGCCCTCGACGAACTCCCGCGACAGCGTGGGCCAGTCGGCCTCGGGGTCGGCGGCGAGGTGCGCCGAGAAGGTGCCCGTCGCGCCGGAGAACTTGCCGAGGTACTCGCCGCCCTCGACCTGCGCCAACACGCGCTCGAGGCGGTACACGACCACCGCGAGCTCCTTGCCGAGCGTGGTCGGGGTCGCCGGCTGCCCGTGCGTGTGGGACAGCATGGGGACGGACCGCAGCTCGAGCGCCAGGTCCCGCAGGCGCGCGATCACGGCGCGGAAGCCCGGCAGCCAGACCTGGGCGACGGCGTCCTTGATCGTGAGTGCGTAGGAGAGGTTGTTGACGTCCTCGCTCGTGCACGCGAAGTGCGTCAGCTCGGCGATGGCGTCCAGGCCGAGCTCCGACAGGCGACGGCGCACGAAGTACTCGACCGCCTTGACGTCGTGCCGGGTCGTGGCCTCGATCTCGGCGAGTTCGGCGATCTCCGCCTGCCCGAAGTCGGTGACGACGGCGCGGAGGGCGGCCTTGTCGTCGACGCTGAGCGGCGACGTGGTGAACATCGCGTGGTCGGTGAGGAAGATCAACCACTCGACCTCGACGGAGACGCGCGCGCGGTTGAGGCCCGCCTCGGAGAGGTGCTCACCCACCGTGTGCACGACCGGGTAGTACCGCCCGTCGAGGGGGCTGATCGGCTGCGGGGGAAGGGGGGTCATGGTGCTCCCTGGCGGACGGCCGGTTCGATCTGGTGGAAGAGTGCGCGGCAGGCCCGTTCGACCGTGGACAGGACCCGGTCGAACTCGTGCCGGTCCGCGTAGTACGGGTCCGGCACGTCGGCCTGTTCCGGCCAGGAGTCGTCGTACCGCAGCAGGAGTGTCACCTTGGCGGCGTCGTCCATGGTCGGTGCCCACGACCGCAGGATGCGCTCGTGGGATCGGTCGAGTGCGACCACCAGGTCGAGGTCCGGGAACCGGTCCGGGTCGAACTGACGGGCGCGATGCCTGCTGCCATCGTATCCGCGCGCCGCGAGTGCTGCGATCGTCCGCTCGTCCGCCGGTTCGCCGACGTGCCAGTCGCCGGTGCCGGCGGACTGCACCTGGACGCGGTCGCTCAGACCGGCGTCCTCGACGATCCGGGCGAACACGATCTCCGCCATCGGGGACCGGCAGATGTTGCCGCTGCAGACGAACGAGACGCGGAAGGGCGACGGGGCGCCGGCGTCCGTGGTCATGTGCTCATCATGGCGCACGGCGTCCCGCCCCGCGCCCGTCAAGCGCGGGGGCGGCTCAGCACCGGGCGGGCGACCAGGCCGATGAGCCAGGCGAAGACGGCGAGCACGAAGGCGCCGACGATGCCCCAGCCGAACGACTCGACCTCGAGCCCGAAGCCGATGCTCGTCGAGATCCCGGCGACGATGAGCAGCAGGATCGCGTTCACCACGAAGGAGATGAGCCCGAGGGTCAGGATGTAGATCGGGAAGGCCACGATCCGGATGAGCGTGCCGATGACGGCGTTGACCAGACCGAAGACGAAGGCGACGAGCAGGAAGGTCAGCACGGTCTCGACGGTGCCGCCCTCGCCGAAGGGCGTGACGGTGACGCCGCTGACGATGAGCGTGGTGAGCCAGAGCGCGACGGCGTTGATGACGAGGCGGACGAGGAATCGCATGCGTCCATGATGCCTGGTGGCCGCTCGGTAGGCTGAGGTCGTGACCGATCAGCCCGTGCACATCCGTCCCGAGATCGCGGTGCTCCCCGCCTACAAGCAGGGACGCCAGGCGGCCGTCGACGCCTTCAAGCTGTCCAGCAACGAGAACCCGTTCCCGCCGCTGCCCGGCGTCGTCGAGGCCGTGCAGGCCCAGACCGCGTTCAACCGCTACCCGGACGCCTCGGCGCTCGCGCTCCGTGCCGTCCTCGCGAACCGGTTCGGCGTCACCGTGGACGAGGTCCACGTCGCACCCGGCAGCGTCGCAATCCTGCACGAGCTCGCGAAGGCGACCTCGGGCCCGGGCGACGAGATCGTGTACGCCTGGCGGTCCTTCGAGGCCTACCCCGGCGTCGTCACCGTCGCGGGTGCCACGAGCGTGCAGGTGCCGAACCGGGCCGACGGCGGGCACGACCTCGACGCCATGGCCGCAGCCGTCTCCGAGCGCACCCGCATGGTCATCGTGTGCACCCCGAACAACCCCACGGGCCCGATCGTCACCGCGGCCGAGTTCGACGCCTTCATGGCGCGGGTGCCGGCGACCGTCCTGGTGGTGCTCGACGAGGCCTACGCCGAGTTCGTCACCGACCCCGACGCCGTGCGCGGTGTCCCGCTGCTGGAGCGGTACCAGAACCTCGTCGTCCTCCGGACCTTCTCGAAGGCGTACGGCCTGGCCGGTCTGCGCGTCGGGTACGCGCTCGGACCGGCATACGTCCTCGACGCCGTGCGCGCGTGCGCGATCCCCTTGTCCGTCACCGCGCAGGGGCAGGCGGCCGCGCTGGCCAGTCTCGAGCGCGAGTCCGAGCTGCTGGAACGCGTCGTGCACCTGACCGAACGGCGCGACCGCATCGTCTCCGAGCTCCGCACGCAGGGCTGGGACGTGCCGGACGCCCAGGGCAACTTCGTGTGGCTGCCGACCGGGGACCACACCGCCCACGCCACGGAGCAGTTCGAGCACGCGGGCATCATCGTCCGCGCCTTCGGGAACGAGGGGCTCCGCATCTCGATCGGCGAGCACGAGGCTGTCGGGAAGCTCCTCGAAACGGCCCGTTCACTTGTCGGGGGACTCACAACGCCCGGCCTCGCACGGCCGCTACGCTGACCCGCATGTCCTTCCACGCCGCGGCCCCCGCGACGACCATCGTCCGGCTCCTCGACACCGAGGGCCGGTTCGTGGAGACCGACGAGAACGCCGAGTTCGCGGCGATCGCAACGGCCCTCCCCGACGAGACGCTGCTCGCCATGCACCGCCAGATGGTGCTCACCCGACGCTTCGACCACGCTGCCGGCAACCTGCAGCGCACCGGTCAGCTCGGCCTGTGGGCGCCGAGCCACGGACAAGAGGCCGCCCAGGTCGGTTCGGCCTTCGCGCTCCGCCCCCAGGACCACCTCTTCCCCTCCTACCGCGAGCACGCCGTGGTGCTGCAGCGCGGGGTCGAGCCGATGGAGATCATCTCGCTCTTCCGCGGCCAGGCCCACGGCAACTGGGACCCGGACGCCCGCGGCAACACGCACGTCTACACGCTCGTCATCGGTGCGCAGACCCTGCACGCCACGGGCTACGCCATCGGGCAGGCGCTCGACGGCGTCGTCGGCACCGGTGACCCGGACGTCGACGAGTGCTCGATCGTGTACTTCGGCGACGGTGCCACGAGCCAGGGCGACGTGAACGAGGCCTACGTCTTCGCCGCGTCCCACAAGGCGCCCGTCGTCTTCTTCCTGCAGAACAACCACTGGGCGATCTCGGTGCCGGTGTCGGTCCAGTCGCCGACCCCGCTCGTCGACCGCCCGCGCGGCTTCGGCATCCCGAGCGTCAAGGTCGACGGCAACGACGTCCTCGCCTCGTACGCGGTGAGCGCGGTCGCGACCGAGCACGCCCGCAGCGGCCAGGGCCCGGCGTTCATCGAGGCCGAGACCTACCGCATCGGCGCCCACACGAGCTCCGACGACCCCACCCGGTACCGCGGCGACGACGAGCTCGCCGGCTGGGTGGCCCGTGACCCGATCACCCGGTCCGAGGCCTACCTCCGCAGCCGCGGCGCCACCGACGCCCAGTTCGCCGAGTTCGAGGCCGAGGGCGAGCAGATCGCCGCCGACATCCGCACGAAGACGTCGGCACTGCAGGCACCCCCGATGGACGCCATGTTCGACAACGTCTACCGCGAGCAGCACCCGCGCATCGACGAGCAGCGCGCCTGGCTGCACGACTACGAGTCCGCCCAGGACGCAGGAGCCACCGCATGAGCACCACCGAACAGCTCGTCGACTACACGCTCCGGTCGCACCCCGGCGCCGGTGAGGCCCCGACGGACCCCACCCCCACCATCCCGATGGCCAAGGCACTGAACGCCGGGCTCGCCGCGGCGATGGCCGCCGACGACAAGGTCCTGCTCATGGGCGAGGACATCGGCCGGCTGGGCGGTGTCTTCCGCATCACCGAGGGCCTGCAGGAGCGCTTCGGCGCCGAGCGCGTGCGGGACACCCCGCTCGCCGAGTCGGGCATCGTGGGCACCGCGATCGGCATGGCCCTGCGCGGCTACCGCCCCGTGATCGAGATCCAGTTCGACGGCTTCGTCTGGCCCGCGTTCAACCAGATCACCTCGCAGCTCGCGAAGATGGCGAACCGGCTGCCGGCGCACATGTCGCTGCCGATCGTGATCCGCATCCCCTACGGCGGGCACATCGGTGCGATCGAGCACCACCAGGAGAGCCCGGAGGCCTACTTCGCGCACACCCCCGGTCTCCGCGTGGTCAGCCCGAGCACGCCGAACGACGCCTACTGGATGATCCAAGAGGCGATCTCGTCGAACGACCCGGTCATCTTCATGGAGCCGAAGTCGCGCTACTGGCCGAAGGGCCAGGTCGACATGGTCGACGGCCACGTGCCGATGCACACCACCCGCGTCGCCCGCACCGGCACCGAGGTCACCCTCGTCGGCCACGGCGCCATGGTCGCGACCCTGATGCAAGCCGCCGACATCGCCGAGGCCGAAGGCACCAGCTGCGAGGTCGTCGACCTCCGCTCGATCTCGCCGATCGACTGGGAGCCGCTGCTCGCCTCGGTGCGCAAGACCGGCCGCCTGGTCGTCGCACAAGAAGCGAGCGAGTTCGTCAGCGTCGGCAGCGAGATCGCCGCGACGGTCGCCGAGCGCGCCTTCTACACGCTGCAGGCACCGCCGCTGCGGGTGTCCGGGTTCGACATCCCGTTCCCGCAGTCGAAGCTCGAGCACCACCACCTCCCGGACGCCGACCGCGTCCTCGAGGCCGTGGACCGCGCGCTCGCCTACTGACCCGGTCCGTCCGGACCACCTCTCCACCGCACGACCGACCGCCGAAGGAGCCGACGTGGCCGTCGCCGAATTCCCCCTCCCCGACGTGGGTGAAGGCCTCAACGAGGCCGAGATCGTCCAGTGGCGCGTCGCGATCGGTGACGACGTCGCCGTCGACCAGGTCCTCGTGGAGATCGAGACCGCCAAGTCCCTCGTCGAGCTGCCGTCCCCGTTCGCGGGCACGGTGACCGGTCTGCTGGTGGCCGAGGGCGACACCGTCGAGGTCGGCCGCCCGATCATCCGGGTGGAGTCCGGCGCGTCCGTCGCCGCCACCACCGAGCAGCCGGGAGGCCCGGCCCCCGTCGCCGACGCCGCCCCCGTCTCGCCCGTGGTCGCGCCCAGTGCCCCGGTCGCCTCCGCCCCGCCCGTCGCGGTCCCCGCCCGCGTGACCGTTCCCGCTCCGGCAGCGGCGACGCCCGCCCGCGCCGCCGCACCGACGCCCGCGCCCGCCGCCACCCCCGCGCCGACCGCGTCCCGCATGCCCGCCTCGCTCCCCGCTGCCGAGGGCGCGTCCGTCGTCGGCACCGACGAGTCCTCCGGCGCCGTGCTGGTCGGCTACGGCTCCGCGACCAGCGCCCCCTCGCGTCGCAAGCCCGGCGCCCGCCGGGCCGCAGCCGCTGCTGCCCAGGCGAACCGAGCCTCCAGTCGGGAGACGGACCTGGTCGTGACCGACGAGGGCGAGGCGACCACCGCCGACGCCGTCGCCGCGCAGGGACAGCGTCCCGCGCGTCCGTCGATGCCCGCCGTCATGGCCAAGCCGCCGATCCGGAAGCTCGCGAAGGACCTCGACGTGGACCTCGCGATCGTGGTGCCGACCGGCCTGTCCGGTGAGGTCACCCGCGACGACGTCATCCGGCACGCCCAGCAGGCCAGCGTCTTCCGCAACATCGAGACGCCCGAGTGGGGCGACGTCCGCCAGGAGACCATCCCGGTCAAGGGCGTGCGCAAGGCCATCGCGACGGCGATGACCACGTCGGCCTTCACGGCGCCGCACGTGTCGCTGTTCGTCGACGTCGACGCCACCCGCACGATGGAGTTCGTCAAGCGGCTCAAGGCGTCGCCGACGTTCGCCGGCATCAAGGTCTCGCCGCTGCTCATCATGGCGAAGGCCGTGATCTGGGCCGTGCGCCGCAACCGCTCGGTGAACTCGTCGTGGACCGACCGCGAGATCATCGTGCACCACTTCGTCAACCTCGGCATCGCGGCGGCGACCCCGCGCGGGCTGATCGTGCCGAACATCAAGGACGCGCAGGACATGTCGCTGCTCGAGCTGGCCAAGGCCCTCGAGGAGATGACCATCACCGCCCGTGACGGCAAGACCAGCCCGGCGCAGATGGCTGACGGCACGATCACCGTCACGAACATCGGCGTCTTCGGGATGGACACCGGCACGCCGATCCTCAACCCGGGGCAGGTCGCGATCGTCGCCATGGGCACGATCAAGCCGAAGCCGTGGGTCGTCGACGGCGAGGTCCGGTCGCGCATGGTGACCACGATCGGTGCCTCGTTCGACCACCGCGTGGTGGACGGCGACGTGGCGTCGCGGTTCGTGCACGACGTGGCCTCGGTCATCGAGGAGCCCGCGCTCCTGCTCGACTAGCGTTCGTCGGTCGAGGCGGGCCGTCACGCGGGTCCTTTCGTGCGCAGCAAGTCGTTTCGCGCGTAGGGGGTCGTTCCTTCCGACCCGCAACGCGCGGAAGCGCTCCCCATCGCGCGCGGTGTGGGAAACACCGCGTGGTGTCCGCGCGCGCGTCGGCGGCGTCCTACGGGGTCGGGGGCACGTCACCGGTGAGGACCACCCGTTGCGCGGCGGTGTCCCACGTGTACGTCGCCCGCGTCGTGCCGCTCGGGGCCGCGTTCGGGTCCGTCGCGGTCGCGTACCGGTAGGTGACGTTTATCGCGGCGTCCGAGGAGCGCGCGACCTGCGGCTCGAACGGGTACTGGACCTTCGTGGCGGTCCCGAGGTACGTGCCCTGGTGGAAGAGCAGCACGGCGTACGGCGAGCTGGCCGTGCCCTCGGCGAGGGGGACGACGGCCCAGGACAGCGCGGCGCACGCGTCGAAGCCGCTGACGTCTGCGGCCGAGGCGTCCCACCGCGCATCGGGCAGCTCGGTCGGGGCCGCGAGGCGTGCGACGGCCGCTCCGACCACCGTGGCGCCGTCGGTGGGCCCGCAGGTCGGGGTGGGTGCCGTGTCCGTCGGCGCCGTGCTCGTGGGTCCCGCGGACGGCGCCGGCGTCGGGGCCGTCGTGTCGGTGGGGGCTGCGCTCGACGACGGCCGGTCGGGTGACGGCGAGGCGGTGGACCCGGTCGGACCCGCGGTGCAGCCGGTCACCGCCAGGGCCAGTGTCGCGGCGAGGAGGAGCCCGGGCGTCGTCGTGGAGCGCATGCCGACCACCATGCCCGGTGCGAGCGGGCCGGTGTTGACGGGATTGCCAGGTCGGAGGTCGTCGGCGATCGTCCGCGTGGTGTTCACGCGGATGTCGGCGGTCGGGGCGATGATCATGACATGGTCCACCAGCTCCTGATGCCCCCGCAGGAGATCCGAACGGGTCGCCTGGTGCTCACGCCGGTCGCGCCGTCCGATGTCGACGCCGTGCACGCGGTGTTCTCGGACGCACGCACGTGGACCCACCTTCCCGCCGGACGGCACACCAGCCGAGCGATGACGCAGGACCTCGTCCAGCGCAAGATCGGCGGTCGGGCGCGGCACGGGCTCGGGTCCTGGACCGCGCGGTCGATCGACACGGGCGACGTCGTCGGTGTCGGCGGGGTGGACATGACCGCCGGCGGTGTCTGGAACCTCGGCTACCGGCTCGCCCCCGAGTCCTGGGGTCGGGGCTACGCGACCGAGATCGCCCGGGCAGCCGTCACGGCCGCCGGCGACACGGCCCCTGGCGTCCCCGTCACGGGCCGGGTCCTGACGAACAACCCCGCGTCGGCCCGGGTGCTCGCGCGCGCCGGGCTCTCACTCGTGTGGCAGGGCACCACCGCTGCCCCGACCCCCGCGGGCGTCGAGCGCCAGGTGTGGTCCGACCGTGCGCTGTCAGCAGAACAGGACGCCTGGCTCGTCGCGAACGCCTGATCGGTCAGTCCGTCCGGCCGCCGGTCCGTGCGTGGCCGACGAGCACGGCGGCGACCACGCTGCTGAACACGAGCAGGAGCGCGGCGACCCAGCAGGCGTCCCCGTGCGCGACCGTCAGCAGGAGCGTCGTCACGAGGACCACTGCCCCCACGGTGCCGAGTCGGATCGCGGTCATGCGTCCATCGAAGCGGAGCGTCCGCCGTCGGGCATCGGCCGGACGGATGAACTCCGGGGTGCGGCATCGACGCACGGAGGGTGACTCGGTAGTCTGAGGGCAACTGGTCATGTCCGCCCATGACCAGTCACCGAACCACCGCGATGGAGCACGAGGAGCCGATGACGACCCGCATCACCGAGGGTGCCGAGCCGAAGCACCAGCAGCTCCGGCGCATCCTGCTCGAGCTCGCGACCGTCCGCCTGGCACCCGGTGCGGCCATCCCCTCGGAACGGCAGCTCATCGCCGAGTACGGCGTCTCGCGGATCACCGTGCGCGAGGCCCTCGGGCAGCTCGTCAACGAGGGCTACCTCGAACGGGTCCGCGGCAAGGGCACCTTCGTCGCGCACCGTCCGGTCCAGTCGACGCTGCACCTGGCCTCGTTCACCGAGGAGATGCGGGCGATGGGGCACGTCCCGACCACCGTGGTGCTCATCCGCGAGGAACGGGTCCCACCGAGCGACACCGCCGCGGCCCTGCGGCTGGGGGAGCACGACACGGCGTACCACCTGAAGCGCCTGCGCATGGCCGACGGCGCCCCGGTGTCCATCGACGACGCCTGGCTCGCGGCGGACGCGTTCCCCGGGCTGCTCGAGCACGACCTGTCCGGGTCGGTGTACTCGATCGTCGCGAACGAGTACGGGCTGCCCATCGACCGGGCGCAGCAGACCGTGGCCGCCAAGCCCGCGGCGGACGACGTCGCGACCCTGCTCGGGACGAAGACGGGCGCCCCCGTGCTGGAGTTCGACCGGGTGTCCTACGCGGGGGACCGCCCCGTCGAACATGCCCGCTCGTGGTACCGGTCCGACCGCTACCGCGTGCAGATGGAGGTCACGGCGACCCAGGTCGCCTGACGCCGGGGTGGCGGGGCCGCGCTGTCCGCGCTGCCGACCGCGCTTGTCCGTGCGCCCGTATGGAGCGACACCGCCGGTGCAGACGCGCGTCGCTTCCGTACCGAGCCTGTCGCCCGGCGCGCATGCGCCCGCATCGAGCCACACCGGCGGGGCAGAAGCGCCGCGCAGACGGACGTACGATGTCGCTTTCGCCGGACGGCCGGACGGCCGGACCGGCCGGACGCACGGACGACCGCCCGACGCCCGGCCGGCCGCCCGCGGCCGCTAGACCGTGAAGAGCGTGGCGCCCTCGGTGACGGTGCTGCCGACGGCGTCCTGCGCGACGGAGTCCGGCGCGGAGCCGAGCACGACGACCGGGCACACCGGCGAGTAGCCGGCAGCGGTGATCGTGGCGGGTGTGAAGCGGACGACGGGGTCCCCGGCGGCGACGGTGGCGCCCTCGGCGACCAGCAGCTCGAAGCCCTCACCGGCCATCTTCACGGTGTCGATGCCCACGTGCACGAGCAGGTCCGTGCCCGCCGAGCCCTGCATCGCGAACGCGTGCGGGTGCAGCTTCACGATGGTGCCGTCGACCGGTGCCACCGCGGTGACCGTGCCCTCGACGCCCGTCGGGTCGACTGCGACCCCGGCACCGACGAGCTGTCCGGCGAACACCGGGTCCGGCACGTCAGCGAGTGCGACGACCGGGCCGGCGAACGGGGTGCGGACAGCCGTCACAGCTCGTCCTGGATGTCCTGCGCGAGGTTGTCGGCGATCGGGCCGACGATGACCTGCCAGCCGGTGCCGCCGCCGACGACGGCCTGCGCGCCGGCGGTCTTGAGGGCGTCCTTGTCGACGAGGTCGCCGTCCTCCACCTCGACGCGGAGGCGCGTGATGCAGCCCTCGACCTCTTCGATGTTGTCGGCTCCGCCGAGTGCGGCGATGATGTCGGCTGCCTTGATGTCGGCCATCTGTTTCCTCCTGGTTACGGCTTCGCGATCAGGTTGACAGGCAGTACACAGGTCGTCGACACTACGTACTGGTCATGACCGGACAGGACCGGACCTCGCGACACTGCTGAGAGTACCGGCGCCGGCTGCACGACTCAACTCACCCCGACCAGTTCCACCCGATGACGAGAGGACCTCCGATGAGCACTGCTGCAACCACGGATGCGCCGGAGAAGAAGACGCCGAAGAAGCAGAGCAGGGTCTTCGCGAATGCGCAGCGACTCGGTCGGAGCCTGCTGCTCCCGATCGCGGTCATGCCCGCCGCTGGCATCCTGCTCCGCCTCGGCCAGTCGGACATGCTCGGCGCGATCCCGGGCTTCGCCCAGGGCGCGACGATCATCGCCGCGGCCGGCAACGGTGTCTTCACCTGGCTGCCCCTGCTCTTCGCCGTCGGCATCGCGATCGGGTGGGCGAAGAAGTCGGACGGCACCACGGCCCTCGCAGCGGTCGTCGGCTACATGGTCATGTACCAGGTGTTCGCGGCCATGTCGCCGATCGTCCTCGCCGGCGTGAAGGACTCGAACGGCGGCCAGGCCACGATCAACTTCGGTGTCCTCGGCGGCATCGTGATGGGCCTCGTCTCGGCGGTGCTGTGGCAGAAGTTCCACCGCACGAAGATGCCCGACTTCCTCGGGTTCTTCTCGGGTCGTCGTCTCGTCCCGATCCTCACGGCCGCCGCGGCGCTGGTCATCGCCGTGCTCATGTCCTTCGTGTACCGCTACTTCGACATCGCGCTGACCGCGGCCGGCCAGGCCGTCGCGGACAACGCCGTCATCGGTGGTGGCATCTTCGGGTTCGTCAACCGCATGCTCATCCCGATCGGGCTGCACCAGCTGCTCAACTTCTTCCCGTGGTTCCAGCTCGGCAGCTTCAGCACGGGTGGCGTGACCTACCACGGTGACATCCAGCGCTTCCTCGCCGGCGACCCGACCGCGGGCATCTTCCAGACCGGCTTCTTCCCGATCATGATGTTCGCGCTCCCCGCTGGCGCCCTGGCGATCTGGCGCAACGCCAAGCCGCACAACCGCAAGCTCGTCGGCGGCATCATGCTCTCGGCCGCGCTGACCTCGTTCGTCACCGGGATCACCGAGCCGCTCGAGTACTCGTTCATGTTCGTGGCGTTCCCGCTCTACGTCATCCACGCGCTCCTGACGGGCACGTCCCTGGCGCTGGTGAACGCGCTCGGCATCCGCGACGGGTTCTCGTTCTCTGCCGGTGCGATCGACTACGTCCTGAACTTCGGCAAGGCGGACGGTGCGATCTGGCTCATCCCGATCGGCCTCGGCTACGCGGTCGTCTACTACTTCCTGTTCAGTTTCGTGATCAAGAAGTGGAACCTCCGCACCCCCGGGCGCGAGGAGGACACCATCGCCGAGAACACCATCGAGGCGGCCACCAAGGCGTAGTCGCGACGCGACCCCTCGACGGACGGGAGGCTCGGTGCCAGCTGGCACCGAGCCTCCCGTCCGTCGTCCGGCACCATCCGCCGATCGGTCAGTTCTCGGGAACGCTGCCCACCCGGGTGGTCACCACCGACGCGGAGTCGACCACGGTCCCGGCAGGGATCCTGCCGGTGCGTCGGGTCTGCAGGGTCCGCTCACCGAGGTACTCGCCACCCGATCGGTCGATGATGACCTCCTGCCGCAGGTCGTCACCCTCCTCCGACAGGCCGATGGCGGTGCCGCGTCGACCGTCGAGCGAGGTCTGCTCCTCGGTGACGACGATGCCGGGCAGGTCAGCGAGCACCTCGAACATCGTGGCGCGCAGGTCCGCGGGGACGATGCCGGTCCGCAGGAACGTGCTCACCGTGTCGAAGACGTGCTCCTCGTCACTGGCACCCGTCGGCCTGGGGGCGTCCTCGATCCGTCGGACGAGTGCAGCCGGGTCCCGGGGGAGTCCTGGGATGTCGACCGCGGTCAGGGTGCCCGGTGCTGTTCCCCCGAGCTCCCCGTTCGTGAACGCTCCCGCGAGGGCGCGTTGGCGTGCGGGGTCGTCCCGGTGGGCGCTGGTCGCGAAGTCCGACCGGGCCGCCTCCCGGGCCGCAGCCCCGCCGTAGAACTCGGTGGCGGCGTCCGACCAGGACTCGCGGACCCACTGCCCGGCGACGGATCGCGGCACCCAGGTGACGGTCGTGGTCGGCGCGAGGTACCCCTCGTCGTAGTGCTCGCCGTCGCTCGTGGCGTACCCGAGCGCCAGTTCCGTCACCGTCACACGGGTGTACGCCGTGGGGGACGCGCTGTCGACGGCGGCTGCCGCACGTGCGGCGTCGTGCAGGGTCGCGGCTGCCGCGGACTCCGGGACGGCCAGGTGCGCGACTCCGACGACTGCGCCCGCCAGCGCGCCGACGGCGACGACCGCGGCGGACGCGAGCAGGACCGGTCGTCGTCGACGGCGCACGGGTGCGACGGGGGCAGCGGACATCCGGGCCCTGGCGCGGTGCAGGGCTGCGTCGACGACGGCGGGTGGCAGGTCGTCCACCTCGGAGCGGACGGCGCGGAGGGCGGTGAAGTCAGGCACGGAGTTCTCCGTTCAGGGTGGTCGGCAGGTCCGGCGTGGCGCGGAGGGCGACGCGGGCCCGATTGAGTCGGGAGCGGACGGTACCGACGGGCACGCCCGTGGCGGCGGCGATCTGCTCGTAGGTGAGCTCGGCCCAGGCGTGCAGGAGGACGGTGTCGCGGACGGCCGGGCGCATCCGGTCGAGCTCCCGCACGACGGCGCGGACGGCACGCTCGCGGTCGACACGGTCGCTCGGGTCGTCGTCGACCAGGTCGGGTTCGGCTGCTCGCGCCAGGGCACGGCGGGCGCGGGCCTCCGAGCGCCAGTGACGGCGGAGCAGGTTCGTGGCGATCCCGAACAGCCACGGCAGCGGGTCACCGCGGTCCGGGTCGCGGGCGTCCCACCGGGTGAGGGCGATGACGAAGGTCTCGCCGAGGACGTCCTCGGCGGTCTGCAGGTCGGTGCGACGGGCGAGGTAGAGCAGGATCCGTCGGCCGTGCTGGTCGAACAGCGCGCCGAGTTCGGCCGGGCCGTCGGGCGGTGGGTGTGTGGTGGTCACGATGGGTACTGCCCGGTCCTGCCGTCGGAGTTCCATCACCGTAGTCGTGGATGCGTCAGCCCAGCGGTATCGGTTTTGACAATCGTTCTCACCAAGCGCTAGCGTCGTCACCATGCACTCCCGCCTCCTCGCCCTGCCGCTCGTCGCCGGCGCCGCTGCGCTCGCCCTGACCGGGTGCGCGACGTCCTCCGCCTCCTCGGACGCGTCCGACGACGGCACCGTCCGGGTCGTCGCCTCCACCAACGTGTACGGCTCGATCGTCGAGTCGATCGGCGGTGACCACGTGCAGGTCACGAGCATCCTGAACGACCCGTCGCAGGACCCGCACTCGTTCGAGTCGAGCGCCAAGACCCAGCTCGCCGTGTCCAAGGCCGACCTGCTCATCGAGAACGGCGGCGGGTACGACGACTTCATGACCACGCTGGCGAAGTCGTCGAACACGACGGCCGACACCATCAACGTGGTGGAGCTCTCCGGGCTCGACTCGGGTGGCTCCGCGGAGTTCAACGAGCACGTGTTCTACAGCTACCCGACGATGGTGAAGCTCGTGGCGGACGTCGCGAAGCGCCTCGGCGAGCTCGACAGCGCGGACGAGGCCACCTTCACGGAGAACGCTGACGCGCTCACCACGAAGCTGCAGGACCTCGAGTCGCAGACGGCCGCCGTGGAGAAGACGGTCGACGGGGAGAAGGTGGCCTACACGGAGCCGGTGCCCGGGTACCTGTTCGACGCGATGGGGCTGGACAACGTCACCCCGCCGGACTTCTCCGAGGCGATCGAGGAGGGCGACGACGTCCCGCCGGCCGCGCTCAACGACACCATCAAGCTGTTCTCGGGCGGGGAGGCGAAGCTGCTCGCCTACAACGAGCAGACCTCCAGCCCGGAGACCGAACAGGTCGAGAAGGCAGCCAAGGACGCCGACGTCCCGGTGGTCGGTGTCACGGAGACGCTCCCGAAGGGGGAGGATTACGTCTCGTGGCAGCAGGCGAACATCGACGCGGTGCAGGCGGCACTGACGAAGTGACGACGGTCCAGGAACCGACGCGAGCCGCCACTGCCGAGCGCAGTGGCGGCTCCGCCGTGCTCGCGCTCCGGGACGCAGGGCTCTCGTACGGCACGCGGAAGCTGTGGAGCGGACTCGACCTCGACGTCGCGCCGGGGGAGTTCCTCGCCGTGCTCGGGCCGAACGGTGCCGGCAAGACCTCGCTGCTGCGCACGGTCCTCGGGCAGCAGCGGCTGACCAGCGGTTCGATGGCGTTCCTCGGGCAGCCCGTCCGGCGCGGGCACCGGCGCATCGGGTACATCCCGCAGCAGCGCCTGATGGAGTCCGGCACGCCGCTCCGCGCGCGGGACATGATCGCCCAGGGCGTGACCGGACACCGCTGGGGCGTGCGGCCCGAGCGGAAGGCCGAGCGCGAGCGCATCGACCGCATCGTGGACGAGGTGGGTGCGACGGCGTTCGCGGACGCCCCCGTGTCCGAGCTCTCCGGCGGCGAACAGCAGCGCACCCGCGTCGGGCAGGCCATCGCCGCTGACCCGGCACTGCTGCTGTGCGACGAGCCGCTCATCTCCCTCGACCTCCGGCACCAGCGCGGCGTCACCGAGCTCATCGACCGGCAGCGTCGACAGCAGGGCGCGGCCGTGCTCTTCGTCACGCACGACGTGAACCCGATCCTCGACGTGGTCGACCGGGTCCTCTACATCGCGGGCGGTCGGTTCCGCATCGGGTCGCCCGACGAGGTCCTGCGCGCCGACGTGCTCTCGGACCTGTACGGCACGCCCGTCGACGTCGTCCGGACCATGGGGCGCATCGTGATCGTCGGCGCGAACGACACCCACGACCACACCGGCGAACACCACCACCACGACGTCGACCCGAACGCCGCGGTACCGGACGAGGGGCGGATCTGATGGACGTCTGGTCGACGGTCTTCTCGTTCCAGGACTACGGCGAGCTCCTCGTGCTCGTGCAGAACTCGATCCTCGCGGGCGCGGTGCTCGGCATCGTCGGCGGGCTGATCGGTCCGTTCGTCGTCGCGCGGAACATGCCGTTCGCGGTGCACGGCATCAGCGAGCTGTCCTTCGCGGGCGCGAGCGCGTCCCTGCTGCTCGGAGTCAACGTCGTGACGGGGTCACTCGTCGGGTCGGTGGTCGCGGCGCTGCTGATCGGCCTGCTCGGCTCGCGGGCCCGGGACCGCAACTCGATCATCGCCGTGCTGATGCCGTTCGGCCTCGGTCTCGGCATCCTCTGCCTGGCGCTCTACAAGGGGCGCGCGGCGAACAAGTTCGGGCTGCTCACCGGGCAGATCGTCTCGGTCGACAACCCGCAGCTGACGTTCCTGATCGTCGTCAGCGCGATCGTCGTCGTCACGCTCATCGTCATCTGGCGCCCGCTGATGTTCGCGTCCGTCGACCCCGACGTGGCCGCGGCCGCCGGGGTCCCGGTCCGGACGCTGGCCCTCGTGTTCATGCTGACCCTCGGCCTGGCCACGGCCGTCTCCGTGCAGATCGTCGGCGCGCTCCTCGTGCTCTCGTTGCTCGTGACGCCCGCCGCCGCGGCCCTGCGCCTGACCGTGCACCCGCTGCTGGTCCCGCTGCTGTCGATGCTGTTCGCGGTCGTGTCGGTCGTCGGTGGCATCCTGCTGGCACTCGGGGGCGGGCTGCCGATCAGTCCGTACGTGACGTCGATCTCGTTCGCCATCTGGGTCGTGTGCCGCATCGTCGGCGCACGCAAGGAACGCCGCGGACGTGACCGGGTCGCGGTCCGCGACGAGCACGACCAGGGGGCCCCGAGCCTCCAGACCGGTACTGATGCACCACAGGAGGTCCGCGCATGAACGCCGTCCAGAACCCCGGCGTGACGCCGAAGCCGAAGCGCAACACGTGGCAGCGCGAAGCGGTGCGCGGCGCGCTCGACGGGTCAGAGGGCTTCGTCAGTGCCCAGGCGCTGCACGCCCACCTGCGTGAGGGCGGCTCCACCATCGGGCTCGCCACCGTCTACCGGGCGCTGGCCGACCTGGCGACCGACGGCGACGCCGACTCGTTGCAGCAGGACGGTGAGTCGCTGTACCGCGCGTGCACCACGGACAAGCACCACCACCACCTGATCTGCCGGAACTGCGGCAGGACCGTCGAGATCCAGGCGGACCCGGTCGAGCAGTGGGCGCAGCGCGTGGCGGCCGAGCACGGCTTCACGAACGCCAGCCACGTCGTCGACATCTTCGGCGAGTGCGCCTCCTGCACCGCCGCTCGCACGGGCGCGTAGGGTCCGGCGCATGCACGTCATCATGGTGCCGGGGTTCTGGCTCGAAGCGGACGCCTGGGACGAGGTCGTGCCGGTCCTGCGCGAGGCCGGCCACTCGGTCGAGGCCGTCACCCGCGACGGCGACACCCTCGACGAGCAGGTCGCGGCGTTGGTCGAGCGTCTCGACGACGTGGCGACGCCGGAGGAGCCCGTCGTGCTCGTCGGGCACTCCGGGGCCGGTCCCGTCGCGTACATGGCCGTCGACCGTCGGCCCTCACTCGTGCAGCACCTGGTGTACGTCGACACCTTCCCCGGCTCCGAGGGCGGCTGCGTGAACGACGAACTGCCGGTCGTGGACGGCGTCGTGCCGCTGCCGTCGTGGGACTTCTGGGAGCCGGCGACCGTCCGTGGCATGACGACGGAGCTGCGGACCGCGTTCGAGCACCGGGCGGTCCCCGAACCGGCCTCGGTGCCGAGCGACCCGTTCCACTACGAGGACGCCGCCCGCCACACCGTCCCCGCGACCGTCATCACGTGCGAGATCTCGCCGACCGACCTGGCGGCCATGGTCGCGGACCACCAGACCTGGGCGGCTGAGCTGGTGGCGACCGAGGAGCTCTCCATCGTCGGGCTCGACACCGGCCACTGGCCGATGTTCTCCGCACCGGTGGCCCTCGGCGAGCTGATCGTGCGCGCGCTCGCCCCGAAGCCGACCGAGGGGCCGTAGCGCCGCTCGTGGCAGAGGTTGCGACACGCCCGGTGCTCGCGTAGTGTTGGCGGCTGGTCCGCGTTCGCGCGGTCCCGTTGTTCAGCCCTCCGACCGTCGCGAACGCCGCGGTCGCGTGGTTCCGGCCCTCGCGGTCGGACTGGGCGGCACACACAACCCCCTCGTGACGTCACCTCCAGGTGGCCTGCGCGTGTGTGTGTCAGGCAAGTGACCTTGGGTGCGTCCGATCGGACGCACGGTATGCATCAGGAGGAAACCATGGCAGCAGTGTGCCAGGTGACCGGCGCCGTTCCCGGCTTCGGACACAACATCTCGCACTCGCACCGTCGGACGAAGCGTCGCTTCGACCCGAACGTGCAGAAGAAGACGTACTACGTTCCGTCGCTCCGACGGAAGGTCACCCTCACGCTCAGCGCGAAGGGCATCAAGGTCATTGACGCACGCGGCATCGAGTCCGTCGTCAAGGACGTCCTCGCACGCGGGGAGAAGATCTGATGGCCAAGAAGGGTCAGGACGTTCGTCCGATCATCAAGCTCCGCTCGACGGCGGGCACCGGTTTCACCTACGTGACCAAGAAGAACCGTCGCAACAACCCGGACCGTCTCGTGCTGAAGAAGTACGACCCGGTGGTCCGCAAGCACGTCGACTTCCGTGAGGAGCGCTAAGCATGGCGAAGAAGAGCATGATCGCGAAGAACAACCAGCGTGCAGTCATCATCGCGCGCTACGCCGAGCGTCGTCTCGAGCTGAAGAAGGCCCTCGTGGACCCGAACGGCACCGACGAGTCGCGTGAGGCCGCTCGCGTGGGGCTGCAGAAGCTCCCCCGCGACGCCTCGCCGGTCCGCTACCGCAACCGCGACGCCATCGATGGCCGCCCCCGCGGTCACCTGACGCAGTTCGGCATCAGCCGTGTCCGCTTCCGCGACATGGCACACCGTGGCGAGCTGCCGGGCATCACGAAGAGCTCCTGGTAAGCACGCACTCCCCGAACGCCTCGTCACCCGCACCGGTGGCGGGGCGTTCGCTGCGTTCGTGTTCGTTGCATTCGGGGGACAAGGTCGTCACATTGGCCACATCTGTCGCTCCAGACGCCTGACAAGCCCGGAAATCCGGGCGAGTCGGCAGGATTCGTTGCACCCGGCTGGTAGGTTCAACTCCGGTTCCGCCGGGCCCTCGGCCCGCTGGTCCGAAGCCCCGGGGCAACCGCCAAGGGCACCGGGCGCCACGTGCGTCCGACCGATACGCAAGAAGTCCGAGGAGGACACCCAATGGCTGACAAGTCACTGAACCGCACCGAGCTCGTCGCTGCTGTCGCCGCCGAGTCCGGCCAGAGCCAGGCCACCGTCAACGGCGTCGTCGACGCGCTCTTCAGCGTCGTCTCGGGCTCCGTCGCGGACGGCACGAAGGTCACGATCCCGGGCTGGATCGCCTTCGAGAAGACGCACCGTGCCGCCCGCACCGGCCGCAACCCGCAGACGGGTGACGCCATCGAGATCGCCGCGAGCGACTCGGTCAAGGTCAGCGCCGGCTCGAAGCTCAAGGCCGCGGTCAAGTAGGACTGCTCTGACGCACGACGGGGACGGCTTCGGCCGTCCCCGTCGTCGTTGGTGGGGACGGCTTCGGTCGTCCCCGTCGTCGCTGGTGGGGGCCGTGTCCACAGGTCCGCGTTCGCCGGTGCTGCCCGGGGCGGGCACCGCCTAGGCTTGACGGGTGAACCGGATCGCGCGCATCAGCGGCCCAGCCGTGCTGGTGCTCGTCGCGTTCGTGTCCGTCCTGGTCGCCCTCGTCATCGGCGGGGGAGCGAACCCCGCACTCATCGCGGACCCGGGCCCCGTCGTCCGGTTCGGACTCCCCATCGCGCGGGTCGTCGTCGACCTGGCGGCAGCGGCGGCCATCGGCGGTCTCGCACTCGCGACGGTCGGGCTGTCGCGCACCGCGCCCGAGTGGAACCGGGCGATCGACGTCGCAGCCGCGTCCGCCGGCGTGTGGACGGTCGCCTCGGCCGTCACGACCTTCCTCACGTTCCTCAGCGTCGCCGGGTCCCGGGTCAGCCTCGACGACCAGTTCGGCCAGTCGATGGGGGTGTTCCTCACCGGAACGGACCTCGGCCTCGCGTGGCTCGTCACCGTGCTCGTCGCGGCCGCCGTCACGGTCCTCTGCTTCGCCGTGCGCTCCCGCGGCATGGTCGCGTTGACGGCGGGGATCGCGATGATCGGGCTGGTGCCGCTCGCGCAGCAGGGCCACGCAGCGGGGACCGCCAGCCACGACGCCGCCGTCACGGCGCTCGGTCTGCACCTCGTCGGCGCGGCGCTCTGGGTGGGCGGGATCGTCATGCTGGTGTTGGTCCGCGGCGTCGTGTCCGAGGGCCGACTGGCCGCCGTCGTCGGGCGGTACTCGAGCATCGCGCTCGGGTGCTTCGTGCTCGTCGCCGTCTCCGGTGTGGCCTCGGCGCAGATCCGCGTCGGTGCCCTGTCGAACCTGTTCAGCCCGTACGGCGCCCTGGTCCTGGTGAAGATCGGGGCGATCGTGGCACTCGGGGTGCTCGGCGCCGTGCAACGTCGTCGTACCGTGGTCGCCCTCGCCGCCACACCCGCACGGCACCGTCCGTTCTGGACGCTGATCGTGCTCGAGCTCGCGGTGATGGGTGTCGCCTCCGGGTTCGCCGCCGCGCTCGGCCGGACGGCGCCGCCGGTCTCGCAGATCGCCCCGAGCAAGACGACGGACCCCTCGCCCGCCGAGCTCCTCACCGACGACCCGCTGCCGCACGCACCCGGTGCCTGGGGGTGGCTCACCCACTGGAACGTGGACCTGTTCTGGCTCATGACCGCCGTGCTCATCGCAGCCACGTACGCCGCCGGGGTCGTCCGCCTCCGACGCCGTGGGGTGTCCTGGCCGGTGCGTCGCACCGTCGCCGCGGTGATCGCCGTCGTCAGCCTGGTCGTCGCGACCTCCGGGTCCCTCCACGAGTACGACCGCTTCCTCGTCTCGGCGAACGTCGGCGCGCACCTGCTGCTCGGCTTGGTCGTGCCGGCGCTCGTGTGGGCGGCTGCGCCCGTGCAGCTCATCCGCGCCGCGGTCCTGCCCCGTGATGACGACAGCACCGGTGTCCGCGAGTGGACCGGCGTGCTCGTCGACAACGCCGCCGTGCGCTACCTCGTGCAGCCCTTCCCGGCGTTCGTGCTCCTGGCCGCCGTCTGGTGGGCGTTCTACGGCACCCAGGCGGTGCGGTGGTCCACCGGCGACCCGATCGGCCGGACGGTCATCGACGTCGTCTTCCTGCTCGTCGGGCTGTTCGCCTTGCCGACGCTGTTCACCCCGGTGGCCGCCGGGGCTCGTCGGGCGTCGATGCCGGCGTTCCTGGTGCGGGTCGTCGGCGCCGTGGTGGTCGCCGCGGGCACGGTGTCGCTCGGTGTCGCGATGCAGGGGCCGCTCGGGCTGCTGCAGGCGTCGTGGTTCGGCGCGATGGGGCGCACGTGGGGGCCGGACCCGCTGGTCGACCAGGCCCGCGCGGGCGTGGTGCTAGTCGTGGCCGGCGTGCTGCTGGTCGTCGCCGTGGTCGTCGTCGGACTCGTGCAGCTCCGGCGCGACACGACGCGCGCGGCCGATGCCGGAGCAGGGCCCGCGGCTGACGTGCCCGCTGCCCACCCCGACCCGGTCACCGACCCGGTCGCCGTCCCCGCCGTCTCCGCTGATGACCTCGACGACGGGACGGCCCCCCGGTGAGCGTGGAACTCAGCGCCGAACAGCGCGCCGTTTTCGAGTACATCGAGTCCACCCGCGACCACGTCTTCATCACCGGGCGCGCGGGGACGGGCAAGTCGACGCTGCTCAACCACCTGGCGTGGAACACCGACAAGCAGGTCGTCATCTGCGCCCCGACGGGCGTGGCCGCGCTCAACGTCGGCGGCCAGACGATCCACTCGCTCTTCCGGCTGCCGATCGGCCTCATCGCGGACGCCGACCTCCGCCAGGGCCCGGAGACCCGCAAGCTCCTGAACACCATGGACACCCTGGTGATCGACGAGGTCTCGATGGTCAACGCGGACCTGCTCGACGCCATCGACCGTTCGCTGCGCAAGGCCCGCGGCCGCCAGTTCGAGGCCTTCGGCGGCGTCCAGGTCGTCATGTTCGGCGATCCGTACCAGCTGCCCCCGGTGCCGGGCGATGCCGATGAGCGCGCCTACTTCACCGACCACTACCGGTCGCTGTGGTTCTTCGACGCCCGCGTCTGGCTCGAGGCCGAGCTCCACATCATCGAGCTCGCCACCGTGCACCGCCAGCGCGACGACGCCTTCGCCGCGATGCTCACCGCGGTCCGCCACGGTCGGGTCACCGCTGACATCGCGAACCGCCTGAACGAGGCCGGCGCACGGCCAGCCCCCGACGACGCCATCACCCTGGCGACGCGGAACGACACCGTCGCGAAGATCAACAAGGCGGCGCTCGAGCGGCTCCCCGGCAAGACGAAGACCGCCAAGGCCGACGTCAACGGCGACTTCGGCGGCCGGAACTTCCCCGCGGACGAGGCTCTCGAGCTCAAGCCCGGTGCCCACGTGATGTTCCTCCGCAACGACCCGGACCAGCGCTGGGTGAACGGCACGCTCGGCGTCGTCCAGACCATCCGCGACACCGTGTGGGTCGACGTCGACGGGGAGTCCTTCGAGGTCCAGCCCTCGGTCTGGGAGAAGTTCAAGTACTCCTACGACGCCGACAAGAAGGAACTCAAGAAGGACACCGTCGGGGAGTTCCAGCAGTTCCCCCTGCGCCTGGCCTGGGCCGTGACGATCCACAAGTCGCAGGGCAGCACCTACGACCGGGCGATGATCGACCTCGGCAACCGGGTGTTCAGCGCCGGCCAGACCTACGTCGCGCTGTCCCGGCTGACCTCGCTCGACGGGCTCTTCCTGTCGCGGCCGTTGCGGCCGTCGGACATCATCGTGGACCTCGACGTCCGGCGCTTCATGTCCGAGGCACCCCGCATCGTCGCCACCGAGCTCGAGGCCCCGAAGCCCGACGCCTGACCCCGCACGCTGCGGTGGTCAGGACCACCCACCGGCCTGGAGGCTCGTGGCGGCCTAGCACCGAGCCTCCCGTCCGGTGGGTGGCTGGGTCCAGGGCCCGCAGCCTGCGTCCGCATCGCGCGACGTGGCACGTGTCGTTCGACGTCCGTCGTGTCGGATCATGTCGACGGATGCAGTGCGTGCGCATGGGTCGACGCGGCACGAGTCGTTCGACGCGTGCGGTGTCGACGCGTGCGTGCGCATGGCGCGACAACGTCGAGGTCGTACGACAGCGGTGTTGTCGTTCGGAGTCGGCCGGGGCGGGGGCTGGCGGGGTGCCGCGGCCCGTGCGACAAACCCGAGGTCGTACGACAGCGGTGTTGTCGTTCTGGGTCGGGACGAGTCGGTCAGTCGGGACGGACCCGCGCCGCCCGCCCCCACCCCACACACGACGACGCCCGCCTGCCGGACGGCAGACGGGCGTCGGACGCAGTGCGACTCAGGCCTGAGCGGCCCGCAGCGCGCTGATGTTCTGCTTGTCGGCGCCGAGTGCGGTGAGCACCAGGACCACGCCGACGATCGCGTTGAAGACGTTGTCCGGGGTGTTCAGCGCGAAGACGTTGGCCGAGGTGCCGGAGAGCACGAAGCCGTAGACCGCCAGGACCACGAGGACGATGCCCACGACCAGGTTCACGTTGCGCGAACCGATCGTGTTGCCGAGCCCGACGATGAAGAGCGCGAACGCCAGCAGGGTCCACACCGCGCCGAGCGCCGGGTTCACCTGGAAGGCGTTCCAGAGCAGGCCGCCGACGTCGCCGAAGAAGGCGTGACCGCGCTCGTGGGCGAAGAAGAAGCCGAGGATGCCCCAGACGGCCAGGACGGTGCCGGCCGTCAGCGCGAGCGCACGGTTCGGCGAAGCGATGATGCTCGGTTCCTTGATGGCCACGTCGGTCTCCTCGTCTGGTGCCACGATGGTCGTCGTGGCGGCTGCCGCCCGTGCAGGAGCGTCACCCTGCCGGGGCGTCCGCGCAGGAGCGTCAGCCTGGCGGATCATGCCGAGCGGACCCTGGTTCCCAGGGTTCGACCGGCCCTCCAACGGTATCGTGTCGGACCCCGGGCGACCGAATCGGATCACGCCGAGCAGGCGTGCGACGACACCCGCGACGACCACCCCGAGGAGGATGATCCCCGTGATCCGGACACCCGCGCGCGACGTGCCGGGTTCGCGCGACGCTCGGGGGCCGAGTGTGTCGCGACGGCTCCGGTGGGGTGTGCTCGCGGCTCTGGGGTTCGTGATCGTGCCTCTCGTCTACGCGGTCGCCGTGCTGACGCCGCTCGGGCAGCGGGTGGAGGACTCGGCGCTCGGCGGTGTTCGCGAGACCGACCTGTTCGGGTCGGACACCGCGCTCAACGTGATCTCGGTCCCGGTGATCCTGCTGCTCGTGGTCGTGATCGCCGCCGTCGCGTTCGCACGGAGGCGGCTCGCCGTCGGTCTGGCGGCGGGGGTCGTCGTGCTCGCCTCGGCGGGGACGTCGACCGTGTTCAAGAGTATCGCCGTGCGCCCGGAGATCGCCCAGTCGACGACGCCGAACTCGTTCCCGTCCGGGCACGCGACCATCGCGATGGCGGCGCTGTTCGCGGTGCTGATGGTCACACCCCGGCGCTTCCGCCCGCTCGTGCTCGTCGTGGGCACCGTCTACGCCGTGTTCGTCGCCAACCAGACCGTCGTCTACGGGTGGCACCGGGTGAGCGACATCATCGGTGCGTGCGCGGTGGCGCTGTTCTGGCTCGGGCTGGTCCGCTGGCTCGGGCCGCGGGTCGACCTGGGGGTCCGTGGCGACCGTGACGGACGCCGAGGGCCCCGCAAGGTCGTCACGGCGCTGCTGCTCATCGCGACGGGCGTGACGCTCGCGGTCGGTGCGACGGCGCTCGTGGTGGCGCTGACGGACCCATCGGGCGACCGCGACGCGATGCTCGTCGCCGGGCGGATGGCCTCCTCGGCGAGCGTGCTGCTCACCGTCACCGTGGTGTGGCTGACGGACGGGCTGCACCACGCGGCACCGACGACCGACCCGACGGCCGCCCCCGCGACCCGCTGAGCAGGCCCGGGAAAAGACGCACACACCCGGCCCGCCGGCCGCGCCCCCGACCCGACGGCCGCGCCCGCGCCCCGCTGCGCGAGCCCCAGCCGACACGACCCCAGCGGGAATGTCTCCGCATGCGCTACGTTGTACCCAGCAGTTCGATGCAAACGCATCGACCTCGTGGAAGGCAGGCACAGCATGCAGTTCGGCATCTTCACGGTCAGTGACGTCACCCCCGACCCCACCACCGGCACCACACCCGACGACACGCAGCGCGTCCGGGACATCATGACGATCGCCGAGCACGCCGACCAGGCCGGCCTCGACGTCTTCGCCACCGGGGAGCACCACAACCCGCCGTTCGTGGCCTCGAGCCCGACGACGATGCTCGGCTACCTCGCCGGACGCACGAAGCAGATCACGCTCTCCACGAGCACGACCCTCATCACGACGAACGACCCGGTGCGCATCGCCGAGGAGTACGCGATGCTCCAGGTCATCTCCGACGGCCGCATGGACCTGATGATGGGTCGCGGCAACACCGGCCCGGTCTACCCGTGGTTCGGGCAGGACATCCGCCAGGGCCTCAACCTGGCGGTCGAGAACTACGCGCTCGTCCGCCAGCTGTGGGAGAACGACGTCGTGAACTGGCAGGGCCGGTTCCGCACGCCGCTGCAGGGCTTCACCTCGACCCCGCGTCCGCTCGACGGTGTCGCGCCGTTCGTCTGGCACGGCTCCATCCGCACGCCCGAGATCGCCGAGCAGGCCGCCTACTACGGCGACGGCTTCTTCCACAACAACATCTTCTGGCCGATCCAGCACACCGAGCAGATGGTCGGGCTGTACCGCCAGCGCTTCGAGCACCACGGCCACGGCAGCGCCGACCAGGCGATCGTCGGGCTCGGCGGCCAGTTCTTCGCACGGAAGAACTCGCAGGACGCGAAGAACGAGTTCCGCCCGTACTTCGACAACGCCCCGGTCTACGGCCACGGCCCCTCGATGGAGGACTTCACCGAGCAGACCCCGCTCACGGTGGGCTCGCCGCAGGAGGTCATCGACCGGTACGCCGCCATGAAGGACCACGTCGGGCACTACCAGCGCCAGCTCTTCCTCATCGACCACGCCGGCCTGCCGCTCAAGACCGTGCTCGAGCAGATCGACGTCCTGGCCGAGGACATCGTCCCCGCGCTCCGGAAGATCAACGACGAGGGCCGCCCCGCCCACGTCCCGAGCAACCCACCGAGCCACGCCGAGCGCGTCGCGGCCGCCCGCCTCGCGGGCGTCGTCGGGAGCGACCACGTCGCCGCGGTCGACGAGTTCACCGGAGCGTCGGTCTGATCGTCACCCCGTGACGGCCTGGAGGCTCGGTGCCAGCTGGCACCGGGCCTCCCGTCCGTCAAGTGGGTCGTTCCGCGCGTAGCGGGTCGGAAGATTCGACCGCCTACGCGCAATTCGACCTCCTACGCGCGGAACGCCCTCCCACGCGCGCACCATCCGCGCCACGTCCGTCGCCTATCCTGTCCCGGTGACGACGCCCACCACGCCGCCGCGGCAGCGGGCCCGGACGCTCACCGGCCCCGGCCTGGTGCTGCTGGCGGTCGTGGTCCTCGTGGGCATCCGCCTGGTCACGCCGAGCATCGGCTCCGCGGGCCTGCCCGACGTGGTGCAGGACTTCCTCACCCTGGCGATCAGCGTCGTCGTGGAGTCCCTGCCGTTCGTGGTGCTCGGCATCGTGCTCTCGATCGTCGTCGAGGTCTGGGTGCCGCAGGGTGCCCTCGAGCGCATCCTGCCGAGCCGCCCGATGCCGCGCCGCGCCGTGATCTCCCTCATCGGCATGCTGTTCCCCGTGTGTGAGTGCGGCAACGTCCCGCTCGCCCGCGGCCTGATGCTCCGCGGCTTCACCCCCGCCGAGGCGGTCACGTTCCTGGTCGCGGCCCCGATCCTCAACCCCCTCGTGATCATCAGCACCGCGCAGGCGTTCGGCTGGTCCGGGTGGATCCTGCCCGTGCGCATCGTCGGCGGGTTCGTCGTGGCGAACCTGGTCGGGTGGATCGTCGCCGCGCACCGTCGTCCCGCGGACCTGCTGCTCCCGGCGTTCGAGGCCCGCTGCCGCGCCGCCGTCGGCAGCGCCGCCCCGACGAACCGCTGGCGGGAGAGCGCCGCCCAGTTCGGCGGCGAGACCGCGACGATGATGCCGGCGCTGTTCGTCGGCGCCGGGCTCGCCGCGGCGATCCAGGTCGCGGTGCCCCGGTCCATGCTCGTGGCGATCGGGTCGAACCCGGTGCTGTCCGTCCTGGCGATGATGCTGCTCGCGATGACGGTGTCGCTGTGCTCGAACGTGGACGCCTTCTTCGCGCTGTCCTTCGCCTCGACGTTCCTGCCCGGGTCGATCACGGCATTCCTCATCATCGGGCCGATCATCGACGTGAAGATGCTCGCCCTGCTCCGGACGACGTTCCGCGTGCGCTTCCTCGTGCTGCTCGCCGTCGTCTGTGTCCTGTTCGCCGCTGCCGTGGGGTTGGTGATGAATGTCCTCGTCTGAGCACACCACGCACGAGACCGCGCACGAGCCAGCCCACGAGACCGCGCACGGCGGTGGTCGTCGGCGCGCGCTGGTCGGCCTCGGCTCGGTGCTCGCCGTCGCCCTGTGCACGCTGTGGCTCGCCGTGGTCGGCCACCTCGACCTGTACATCAACCCGCGCTACTCGGTCTTCACGGTCGTGCTCGCGGCCGTCGCCGTGCCGGCGTCGATCGCGGGCCTGGTCGTCGTCGCGCGGGGAGCGGGACACACGCACGACCACGCGGGGCCTGACGACGACGTGGTCGCCTCCGGCCGGTCTGGAGGCCCGACTCGCCTCCTCGGGACCGTCCTCGGTGGCGTCGCGGCGGCGGTCACGATCGGGCTCACGCTGGCGATGCTGGTCCTGCCCCCGACGACGCTGTCGGCCAGGACCGCGCAGCAGCGGAGCGTCGACAGTGCGACGCTCTCGGACGCCACGGGGTCGAGCGGGAACGTGACGCTCCTCGGCAGCGGTTCCGTCGACACCGCGGGCTACGGCGTGAAGGACTGGGCAGCGCTCATCCGGCAGACGACCGACACGAGCTCGCTCGTCGGCAAGCGCGTGCGGCTCACGGGCTTCGTCGTGCCCGGCGCGGACGGCACCTTCACCCTGACGCGGTTCGTGATCAGCTGCTGCGCCGTCGACGCCCAGCCCGTCGGCCTCGTCGTGACCACCGACGGTGCCGTCCCGGACGGGGACCAGTGGGTCACCGTCACCGGGGCGCTCGCCGCGAACCCGGACCAGGCCTCCGACGCCCGCACGGTCGTCAAGGCGCAGACGGTCAAGCGCGTGCAGCAGCCCGAGGACCCCTATGAGTACTGAGACGCGGCGGCCGGTGGCGGAGCGCTTCCGACGGCGCTTCGTGGCCGTCGTGCTGGTGCTCGTCGTCGTGGCGGGGCTCGCGGCCGTCGTCGGCTCCCAACAGGGCCCGCGGCTGCGGTCGGTGGCGTACGACGCGAGCGGCATCGTTTCCCGCCCGGCACAGCGGGTCATCATCACGGCGAACCAGGCGCTGCAGCGCGTGACGGCGTCGGACGTGCGGGTCAGCCCGGCGGCGGCACACACCGTGACGTCGAGCGGCAACACGGTGGCGGTCGAGTTCGCCGGGCCGCTCGAGTACGACCGCAGCTACACGGTCACCGTGGCGGGTGCGCGGGCGCCGGGGCAGCGGGCGACCTCGGACCTCCGGGCGACGATCCGCACGGGCAGCACCGACGTGCTCGCCCTGGTGCGAGGGGCCGGCGCGGCGGAGGACCGCATCGTGCGGCGGTCGCTCGACGCCTCGGGCGCGACGACCGTGTACGAGGGCCCGGACATCGCCGAGTACGTCCGGCTCGGCCGGTTCCTCGTGGTGCTCAGCGACACCGCGGTGGGGGAGTCCAGCATCGACGTCGTCTCGCTGGCCGACGGGGTGGAGGACCAGGACGCGCCCGTCGAGCACCTGACGCTGCCGACCCCCGCCGGGCACGCGTCCGCGCTGCACGCGGCGGACGACGGGGCCTCGTTCGGGTTCCAGTACGCCGACACGTCGTCGGGGGAGTCGAAGGACGTCGGGCTGTACGTCGTCGACATGACCGGCACCCACATGCCCGAGGCGATCGCGGCCGACGGCAGACCCACGATCGGCGCCGTGCCGATGACGGTCAGCCAGTGGGCCTACGTCCCGCGGACCGAGAGCGCCCTGGTCCGCACGGGCACCGACGAGCTGTTCCTCGTCGACATGAGCGGACGGGCCGAGGTCGTGCGGCTCGGCTCGGCCACCTACCTGCACGGCTTCGTCGGGTCCGGCACCACCGCGGTCGTCGAGTCCGGCACGGGCATCCAGCGCGTCGACCTGACGAGCGGGAAGCGGGCGCCGATCACCGCTCCCGCGCTGAGCACCGACGCGCCGTACCTCGGGCGCATCGCGCAGCTGACGGACCGGACGTACCTGCGCACGGTGGGCGACGTCCGCGATGACGGGACGATCGCCAGCCGCATCGTGCGCGTCGACGGCACCAGAGCCTCCCGGCTGCCCGTGACCATCCCGACGGACGCGACCCTGAACGCGGTGTGTCCCTCGCCGAACGGGCAGTTCGTCGCGCTCGCGACCCGGACCCGGGACGGCGCGCTCGTCAGCATCGTCGACGCGACCACGGGTGCGCTCGAGGCGAGCACCGCCGGCGAGCAGGTCGACTGGTGCAGGGCGCTGCCGAGCGGCGATGAGGTCGGGTAGGCACACCCCGCGGACGAGGACGAGGGAGCAGGAGACGCCCGGTCGGACGTCCGCTGCTCCCTCGTCGGGGATGGTGCGCCTGGACTACGCCAGCGTCGCCGTGTCGATCACGAAGCGGTAGCGGACGTCCGAGGACAGCACGCGCTCGTAGGCCTCGTTGATCTGGTCGGCGCTGATGAGCTCGGTCTCCGGCAGGATCCCGTGCTCGGCACAGAAGTCCAGCATCTCCTGCGTCTCCTTGATGCCGCCGATGGCCGAACCGGCCCAGCTGAGGCGGCGCGGGATCAGGGCGAACGCGGGGACCTCGAGCGGCTCCGACGGGGCGCCGACGTTGACGAGCGTGCCGTCGACCTTGAGCAGGCCGAGGTACGCGCCCATCGGGATCTTCGCCGAGACGGTGTTGATGATGAGCTCGAACGAGTTCGCGAGCTTCTCGAACGTCTCCGGGTCCTTCGTCGCGAAGTGGGCCTTCGCGCCGTAGCGGAGCGAGTCCTCCTGCTTCGACGTGGTCTGCGACAGGACCGTGACCTCGGCGCCGAGCGCGACGGCGATCTTCACGGCCATGTGGCCGAGGCCACCCATGCCGATGACGGCGACCTTCGTGCCGGGGCCGGCCTTCCAGTGGTGCAGCGGCGAGTAGGTCGTGATGCCGGCGCAGAGGAGCGGGGCGACCTTCTCGATGTCGAGCGACTCGGGGACACGGAGGACGAAGTCCTGGTCGACGACGATCGCCTGGGAGTAACCGCCCTGGGTGATCGTGCCGTCGGCCGGGTCGACGCTCGTGTAGGTGCCGGTGTTGCCCTTGAGGCAGTACTGCTCCTGGCCGGCGAGGCACTGCTCGCACTCGCCGCAGGAGTTCACCATGCAGCCGACGCCGACACGGTCGCCGACCTGGTGCTTCGTGACGTTCTCGCCGACGGCGCGGACGTGGCCGACGATCTCGTGGCCGACGACCTGGGGGTACTGGATGTCGCCCCACTCGCCGCGGACGGTGTGGATGTCGGAGTGGCAGATGCCGGCGTAGGCGATGTCGATCTCGACGTCGTCGGGGCCGACGTCGCGGCGCTCGATGGTGGTCTTGACGAGTGGTTCGGTGGCGGACGGTGCCGCGTACGCGTTGACGGTGCGCATTGGTCTCCTCGTGGGGTTCCGGGGGACGAGCCGGTGGGCTCGCAGCGTGCGTGCCGGTGGGCTCGCACGGGGCGGACCGGTGGGGTCCGCGGGTGCGGACCGGTGGGGTCCGCGGGTGCGGACGGTGGGGTCCGCGATGGTGGACCGCTTCCGGCCCGTCGTCCATGGTGCCCGGTGGAGCGCTCCTGAGGGAGGCACGGACAGGGCACCCCGCGCCGCTGACCAGTTCACGCACCCGGCTTCGACAGCGGGACCCCCGGCCCTTACGGTGGAGGAACCGAGATGGTACCGATTCCGTCGTCACGATGTCACCCGCGTCCTGCGGATCCCTGACACAGCGGAACACCTCGGCAGCACGGGCCTTCACCGCCCACGAGAGGGCTGGTCGCATGACCGCCGCAACTGCTTCCCTGCCCACCCACGAATGGCACCGCCGCGGACTCCGTTCCCCCGCCGAGATCGCCGCCCTGGTCGAGGCCCGCCTCGTCCACTTCACCGACCTGCACGAACCGACCTACGCGGACTTCCTCGGCGAACAGGTCGCCTGAGCGCTGCGCCAGCACACCGCCTGACCGCTGACCGCTGCCCGTCCTGACCGCTGCCCCCGTCAGGCGCCGGTGTCCTCGTGGCTCGCCCCGACGGGCTTCGACTCGGACGACCCGCGAGCACGGAGCACGATGCCCAGCACGGCCATGCTCCCGACGGCGAGGAACTCCGACTGCCAGTTCTGCAGCGTGCGGTTCCAGAAGTCCGCGCTGTGGACGTACTCGACCCAGGTGACCGGGGCCTCCAGTGCGGTGAGCTGTTCCTCGTCGTACGCGACCACCCCGGCCACGGACTGCGCCAGCCACGACAGCAGGAAGATGCCGCCCATCACGATGAGCAGTGAGTGTGCGAACAGGACCTGCCGCAGACCACCGGCACGGGCCCACGCCGGGGAGTCCGGTCGTGCGAAGCGGCCGACCCGCTGCTCCTGGTCCGAACCCGGGCCCGCCTGGTCCACGTCCTTGGACTCCGACGAGCCGCGCTGCACGAACCAGATCGTCGCCCAGATGTAGAGCAGGAACTGCAGGTACTCCGACTGCCAGTTCTCGGCCACGTCGGCGGCGAAGCTCGACGAGGTGACGTACTCGACCCACCCGACGGACACGAGTCCCTCGGAGGTCTGCGTCTCGTTGAACGACGCCCACCCCGCGAAGGACTGCCCGACGAGCGCGGCCACGAACAGCACGCCGAAGAACAGGCTGAGCGAGTTCTGCTTCAGGAACCGCACCGCGGTCACCGCCCCAGCAGCCCGAGGGTCAGGAAGTACCCGAGCCCCACGGCGATCACCACGACGTAGCCCCAGACGACGCGGCGCACGTCAGCTCCCGTCCACGGTGCAGTCGTACGGGGCGTCGGTCTCCGGCGTGCACCCCGCGGCACGGACGAGCCAGGTCGATCCGGAGCGGGCGAGGAACAGTGCTGACCCATCCCGGTCGACCATCGCCGCACGGCCGTGGACCCGGGTGTCGTCAGGAGCAACGGCGGACGGCACCGCGAGCCGGAGTCGGCCGATCCCGGTCGCGCACGCCACCCCGCTCACCGTCTCGACGTCCTCACGCGCATCCCGCGTGAGGAGCGCGCACGCTCCGGCGCCGTGGCCAGCCGAGACCGCCCGCGCGAACTGCTCGGCGGTGGTCTCGGCCCCGGTCCGTGCCGATCCGCCGGCACTGCACCCGGTCACGACGACCAGGACGAGCGCTGCCGTGCCGACGGCGGTCGACATGCGTCCGACCACAGTCGAGGGTCGCGGTCGCGGTGCTCGTGCTGGCCCGTCCATGGCCCCGGAGTACCCCTGGGTGGCTGGACCGACTCCGAGCTGGACCGACTCCGAGCTGGGACGACTCCCCGCGGGACCGACTCCTAGCTGCGCGGCGTCCGGGCGAAGAAGAGCGCCAGCGCCCCGAGCACACCTGCGCCGATGATCAGGACCCAGGCGACGGCTCCGACGGCACCGTCCCACGGAGCGATCAGGAGCCCGATCCCCACGAGCAGCAGCACCAGGGCTGCGACGAGGGTCAGGACGTGCGGTCTGCGGGTCCAGGAGCCTGCCATGTGTCCACCGTACGCAGGACGGCTGTGCCGCCCGTGCTCGCGCGGTCGGTCGCGCGGAGCCCGCGGCCGCCCGCACGCCAGCCTGCACTCACGCCCGCGCGGCCAACCGCTGCCCCGCGATCCGGGCGAAGCGCAGCGGATCAGCCATGGCGTCGGACGGCTCGCCCGTCGTCTGTGTCGCGATCACCGTGAGCGAGGCCGCCGCGTCGAAGTCGTCCACCGGCGCGTCGATCGCCCCCGCGACGAGCATCCGCCGGCGACCCTCTGCCATCGTGCACACGACCGACGCGACCTTGCCCGCGGCGGACTGCCCGTCGAAGCGTCCCTCGCCCGTGACCACGACGTCAGCGGCCGCGACCACGTCGGGCAGCCCGAGCACCGCAGCCACCGCACCGGCTCCCCGCGCCAGCGTCGCGCCCCACACCAGCAGCCCGAACCCGGCCCCGCCCGCGGCACCGGCCCCGGGCGTCGTCGGGTCGACGTCAGGGAAGCGCGCGGCCCAGGCGGCCAGCCGGGCCTCGTGCACGGCGACCCGGTCGGGCGTGACGCCCTTCTGCGGTCCGAACACCGCCGCGGCACCGGTCGGGCCGAGGAGCGGTGACGTCACGTCGGTCAGCACGGTGACGCCGAGTGGCGGCAGGGGGCGGAGCGTCGACGTCGTCAGCTCCCCGAGACTGTCCAGCAGCGAGACCGAGCCCGTCCCGACCGGCGGGACGTCTGTCCCGACCGGCGGGACGTCGCCCGTCCCGACGCCGCCGAGCCCCAGCGCACCGAGCAGCCCCGCCCCGCCGTCCGTCGACGCGCTCCCGCCGATCCCGAGCACCAGCCCCGTCGCCCCGGCATCGAGCGCGGCGGCGACGGCCTCACCGAACCCGGTCGTCTGCGCGGCGTCGGGCTCGAGCGTCGACAGCAGCGGGAGCCCGCTCGTCGCCGCGAGCTCGACCACCGCGCGGCCGTCGGGCAGCGCGAGCCACTCGGTGTCCACGGCCGCACCGGCCGGCCCGGTCACCGTGACCGGCATGCGACGGGACCCGGGGACCGCGGCCGCGAACGCGTCGAGGGTGCCCTCACCGCCGTCGGCCATCGGCATCAGCGTCACGGTGTCGTCCGGACGGGTGGCCAGCCAGCCGTCCCGAATGGCGGCGGCGACGGCGGCAGCGGTGGCCGTCCCCTTGAACGAGTCCGGCGCGACGACGACATGCACGCAGCAACGCTAGCGGTCAGTCGCGTCAGCCGGTCAGCGCGAACCGCGGGTGCGGCGCCCCACCGGTCGCCAGGTCCGCGATCATCTCCCCGAGCAGCGGCGCGAACTTGAACCCGTGTCCCGAGAACCCCGTCGCGACCGTGACCGGTCCGCGTCGGTCGATGACGAAGTCGTCAGCGGGGGAGTTGTCGTACAGGCAGCTGATCGGTTCGGGCCGGCTCGCGTCGACTCCCGGCACGAAGCGCGCGACGTAGGCCTGCAGCCGCTCGAGCTCCTCGGGCACGGGCGTGCGGTCACGCTGGTCCGGGTCGACGACGGGGCCGGTCCCGTGGAACCCGACCTTGACGCCCTCGCCGGGGGTGAGCAGCCCGTAGACGTCGGCGCCGTCCTCCGGCCAGTGCACGAAGCTCGGCCAGGCGGCGTCCGGCAGGTGGCTGGGGAAGTGGGCCGGCTGCTCCTGGGTGACGCGGATGGCCGGGAGGCTCGCCCCGCGTCCCCGGAACATCTCGCCGACCAGCGTGGGGGCCCATGACCCGACCGCCGCCACGATGCTCGGTGCCGTCACCGCCGTGGTGCCGTCCGGGCCGTCGAGCGTCAGCGTCACGGTCTGCCCGTGGTCGTCGACGCCGGTGACCCGCGTGTCGAAGCGGAGTTCGGCGCCGTCCGACGCTGCCAGGTCGAGGAGCACCTCGACGGTGTCGGCCGAGCGGATCCGGCCGGCCGAGGCGTGGGTGAGGACGTGTCCCTCGAAGGTCAGGCCCGGCCACCGCGCTGCGGCCTGCTCGGGGGTGAGGCGTTCGTGGTCGATCCCGGCCGCGGCGAGCTCCCGGGCGATGGCGTCGACCTGCTCCGGTCGGCCGTGGTCGACGGCGCCGGTGCGGTCGAGCAGCGGACGGCCGCTGGCGGTCTCGAGGGCGACCCATGCCTCGAGGGCCCGCTGGCAGAGCGCGACGTACTCGGCGTCGGCGTAGCCCATCCGGAAGATGCGGCTGGCCCCGTGCGAGGAGCCGTGGTCGTGTCCGCGACCGTGCTGTTCGACGAGCAGGACCTGCTCACCCCGAGCGGCCAGCGAGCGTGCGGTGGCGGCACCGACGACCCCGCCCCCGATGACCACGTGGTCGAACGCAGCATGCATCCCGCGATCCTACGGCGGCGGTCGTGCCCGGCCTAGGCGTCGTCGGTCAGGCGGACGGTGGCCGCGCGCGCTGCGGCCAGGACGTCGGCGTCCGACGCGGTGGTGCCCTGCGCGGCGAACAGCGCGGCGCTGACGCTGTCGAACGCCATCTGCGCCCGGAGCCGCTCGGGCACGCTCGTCGATCCGGGCAGGACCCGGTCGATGACGGCGCCGAACAGGGACCGCCGATCCGTGCCGTCCGCCGCGAGCCGTTGCATGACGGGCCCGTTGGCGTGGGCGAAGCGCATCCCCTGCAGCCGTTCCTCGCCGGTGGAGTCGACCCATCGCAAGGCCGTCCGGCGGAGCAGGTCGGGCGTCCGGGGCTGGTCGTCGACCCAGGCGAGCAGGTCGTCGACCTCGGTGCGCCGGTTCTCCATGAGGGCGGCGAGGATCGCGTCCTTGCTCGCGAAGTGGTAGTAGAGCGACGACTTCGCCCTTCGACGGGAACGGCGTCAACCTCGCACTCCTCGACGGGGCCGAGCTCGCCCGCGCGGTCGTTGGGGCGCTCCGCGCAGGCACGGACCTCGCCGTCGCCGTCCGCGGGTACGAGGCGGTCATGACCGCCCGCGGCGCCGCGATGGGCAGGGCAGCGAACGACGCCATCGTCGAGCACTACGCCGTCGGTGGCCCAGACCTCGACAGCATCCCCGACTTCGACGACGAAGCCGAGCGCTGGCGGTCGAACGCCGCCGCCTACCGAGCCGACCAACCTTGACGCAGAGTGAAGGAGCGGGGAGTGGTTGGCTCCCCGCCCCTCTTCTCGACCGTCCCTGAACGACCGGATCGAGGCCCCTCCATGATCGGGCAGGCCGCTCGTCGAACCGGACCGTTCGTCCTCTGCTGCGCTGCTGGGCCGTGGATCCTGCGCCGGGTGTCTCCCCGGTGCGCTCTGCGTCCACGGCGACGCCGGCTGGAGGGCGACGTGCTCACCGCTCGAGCGTCTGCCGGGGTGACTCCTCGTACGCCTGGCGGTACGCCGTGCTGAAGCGGCCCAGGTTGGTGAACCCCCACACGCGTGCCACCTCGGTGACGGTCGTCTCCGCCGGCGTCGACGTCGCCAGGTGTTCAGGGGCGTGACGCAGACGGGCCTCGCGCAGGTACTCCGTCGGCGTCGTGTCGAGCGCCCGCCGGAACGCCAGCTGCACACCCCGGACGCTCATCCGCGCGGCCTGGGCGATCTCGACGATGCCGATCGGGGCGGCAGCGTTGTCCTCGATGAACTGCGCCGCACGGCGGACAGCGCTGGGCATGGCGGCGTCACCGGCAGGGGACCCGACCTGCTCGACCGTCATCCCGAACGCGTCCACCGCCGAGGCGAGGACGAGGTCGGTGGTGGCCTTGTGGATGAGCGCGTAGCTGCTGAGTGCCGAGGTGGAGAACACGCTCGCAGCGTGGCGGGCGACGTGGCACCAGTAGCTCGCTGCCGCGTCGGTGAGCGGTGCCGAGGACGCCGTCCGGAGGCGGCCACCCTGGTCGTCGGCTCCGACGTGTCGGGCGAGTGCGCCGACGCCGAGGTTGACCACCATCAGGTGGTGGTCCGACGACCATGAGCGGGCGATCCCCGGACGGAGCAGGAAGGGCCTCGCCGTGTCGAGGGGGTCGTCGTTGCTCGTGGCGCGGTAGTCCCCGCCGGACGCCATCCCGATGCCGATGACCTCGTCGAAGCGGACGGCGAGCTCGGACCGCGAACTCACCTCGAACCGCGCGATGCTGACCGCGTCCCCGTCGCCGACGACCCGCTGCTTGTACGTGAAGGGCGCCACACACTCACGGAAGGCGCTGCCGGGGTAGACCCGCTGGACGAGTTCCTGTGCCTCGTCGCGGTCGTGCGTCGTGAACCTCGCGTCGCCGAGCATGCCCTGCCTCCTCCTGGGGGAGTGTTCCTGATCCGAGCATCGGCTGGTGGGGCCGGCCCAGGTCAGGTCAGCGTACCGAGGAGACCCGGCGCAGGTGTTCGGCGGACACGCACACCGCCCGACTACGGCCGTTCGTCCACGAGGGCGACGAACCGGCTGCCCACGCCGTCGACCTCACGCCGGACGAGCCCAGCGGTCGGGTCCGGTGCCTGGTAGGGCGCGTGGTAGTCGCACATCAGGTGGTCCCAGTCCGGCCACCACTTCTTGGGCCGCGCCTCTTCGGAGTAGCCACAGACCGAGCACTCGAGGTGGACCCAGACCTTCTTGGTGCCGGTGCGGTTCGCCCGGGACTGCACGAGCCAGGCGGGCGGATCCTGCTCGATCGCCTCGAGTTCGGCTTCACTGAGGCGCGACGGGATCCCGTGATGGGTCGCCATCTCGATCGGGATGTCGAGGCGGACGGCGGCATCGCGTCGGGAGAGCATCCCCCCAGGTTAGGTTCTGTCGCTGCTCGCCGCGTCGACGCGCTGGGGGACGATCTGCCGTCGGGTGATCCGCCAGCCCGCCCGCTCCCGACGGAGCACGTCGTGGTGCACGACCGCGGTGAGTGTCTGGTCCGCCATGAGCATGAGGCCCTTGGAGTCCACGGCCACCGCGTCGTCGACCTGGTCCCCGATGACCACGTTGCTCACGTAGTGGGCGACCGGGCCGTGCGGGCCCATCCGCTCCGCCAGTTCCCGCGCGTCGTCGATGCCGGTGAGCACCGGCATCCCCACCGCGCTCATGTCGTAGACGACGTCCGCACTGAAGACGGTGTCGATCTCGTCGAACCGGCCGTCGTCGAAGACGTGGCCCACCCGACTCAGCGTCTCCGTGATCGCCCAGCGGTCCTCGATGTCCATGGTTCGTCCTCTCGGTCGGGTCGGCCATCGGCGGTCGACCCTGTTGATGGTACTCAGTACCAGCCGGAACGCAATACCGATCAAGACCGCGACCCGGACTCCGCGCGGGGTCGGTACAGTCGTCGCATGACCTCGGCTCCGTCGCTCATCGAGCGCAAGCAGCAGGCGGCCAGGGACCGCATCGTGCGCGCGGCGGCGGACCTGTTCGACCAACGCGGCTTCGACAGCGTCTCGGTGTCCGACATCGCGGAGCGCGCAGAGGTCGGTCGGACCACCTTCTTCCGTCACTTCGGCGACAAGCAGGAGGTCGTGTTCGCTCGTGAGGACGCACTCCTCGGTGCGTTGACGGCCGAGGGGCTCGACCTGGTCCCGTCCGACGACCGTTCGACGCGAGCAGCCGTGCAGGCCGTGCAGCCCCTCGTCCTGCAGCTGTCCGAGCGCATCACCGAGGACCCCGAGGACTACCGCCGACACGAGCGGCTGGTCGAGGGCAGCATCGAGCTCCGAGGACGCAGTGCCGCGAAGGCCCAGGTCATCGCTCGGCGACTCGGAGACCTCCTGGTGGACGCCGGGTGGGACGAGGGCACCGCGCGGCTCGCCGGGCAGATCGCACTGGCCTGTGCAGCGACGGCTCGTGCGACGTCGGACCAGCCCGGAGCACTCGTGCGCGACACCCGAGCGGCGTTCGCCCAGGTGCTGGACCTCGGCGCCGAGCGACCCTGACGCAGCGGGGCACGTGACCGGTCGTCAGCGGGTCAACGTGTCGACGTGAGTGCGACCTGGTCGTGCTGCTCGACGCCGAAGTGGAGCCCCGGGTAGCGCAGGCCGGAGAAGTACATGTTGGTGTGCGCGATGACCTGCCGGGCACTGATCGCCACGCCCTCGTGCTCGGCGTCGACGGTCGTATGTGCGTCACCGACCAGCGTGACGTCGAACCCCCGGACTGCCGCCGACTGCGTGGTGGTGCGGATGCAGTAGTCGGTCTGTGCGCCGGCGATCACGAGGTGCGTCGCGTTCGCCTCGGCGAGCACTGCGGCGAGTTCGGTGCCGACGAACGAGTCACGGCGGGTCTTCCGGACGAGGGGTTCACCCTGCCGCTGCGCCAGCGGAGGCGCGAGGTCCCATGCCGGGGTCCCCTCGGGGAAGTCGTCGTGGTCCTGGACCCAGACCACCGGGACGCCGGCCGCACGGGCACGCTCCACGAGCGTCGCGGTGCGGCGGGTCACCCCGTCGGCGTCGAAGCACCCGTCGAGGACGCCGACCTGCATGTCGATCACGATGACGGCAGTCGATCCTCGCATCGTCTCATCCTGGCAGTGACGCATCGGCCCCGGGCGAGGTGATCTCGGGGATCCGCCCGAGCAGCTGTTCCAGGACGGCCACGTGTTCGGCGCCCTCGCTGGTCTCGAGGCGCTCGAGGATCCGCTCGAACGCCGCTGCTCCGAGTGCCGTCCAGTCCCGGCCGCGTTCCGTGACCTGGAGCGGCCGTCGGCGAGCGTCCCCCTCGTCGACTCCACGGTCGACGTAGCCGAGGTCCTCGAGGGACCGGATCGTCTTCGCGGCAGCCTGCCGTGAGATGCCGAGGGCTCGTCCGAGCGCCGAGGCGTCGGACGCGCCGTGCTCGATCGCCTCCATCGCGAAGTGCAGCGCGGGGGTCGCGCCGGGGTGGCCTCGGCCGGCCAGGTCGTCGGTGACCTCGGCCGACATCGCGGTGAAAGCCCGGAGCAGCTGACTGGCCAGTCGCGCTCCTCGTGACGTCTCCATGCTCCGACGCTACCGGCACCACGGATTGACAACCCGGTTGTCGTACGCACTAGAATGACAACATGGTTACCAATCTGGAACACGACGAGCAGCGTCCATCCACCCTCGACGGCGTCGAGCACCACGTCGAGCAGGTCGACGGTCGGCCCGTGCACTGGGTGTCCGCAGGATCGGGTGGTTCCCCGGTCCTCCTGGTCCACGGGTTCCCTGAGACGTGGTGGGTCTTCCGACGGCTGATCCCGCTCCTCGCAGCCGAGCACCGGGTGATCGCGGTCGACCTCCCGGGGTTCGGCGGCTCCGTCCTCCAGGACGGCGACCGACCCGCGGACCACAGCAGTGCCGCAGCAGCCGCGACCCTGCACGCGCTCCTCGCCCGGCTCGGCGTCGGTCCGGTGCACCTCCTCGGCCAGGACATCGCCGGCAACACCGTCTTCCGACTCGCCGCCGAGCACCCGGAGGACGTGCGCAGCCTCATCGCCGTCGAGACACTCGTGTCCGGCTTCGGGCTGGAACAACTCGCGGACGTCGGCAACGGTGGCGCATGGCACATCGGGGCGATCGCGACACCGGGCGTCGCCGAGTTCGTCTTCACCGGGCGGGTGCGTGAGTTCCTCACCCGGATGTGGTTCCCGTTCCTCACCACCGTCACGGACGCGGTGACCCCGGCGGACGTCAACGAGCTCGAGCGTGCCTACTCGCAACCCGGTGCCTGGGCTGGCCCGCAGGGGCTGTACGCCTCAGCGCTCGCCGACGGAGACGAGCTCCGCGCGCTCGCCGCTTCCGCCGGCCTCCAGGTCCCGGTGCTCGCGGTCGACGGGATGGGCATGTCGTCCACGGCCGACGGCATGCGGTCCATCACCGACCGGGTCGAGGCAGTCCTGCTCGACGGCATCGGCCACCACGTCGCGATGGAGGCGCCCGACCGGCTCGCCGATGCGATGCGGTCCTTCATGGACCGGACCGACCATGAGCGCTGACGGGCCGATGCGCTGAGGCACTCGACGATCCGCCGACCGATGAAGCTCGTCCCACCCAGCACCAACACCTTCATGGGCCGATGGTTCCACAGCGGATGACTCGTCGCCGCCCACCCCCGGCGTCACTGGGCAGTCCTGACGTCGACGTGCCGGGGACCACGTGCCACGATCGCCGTGTGGCCACACTCGTGAGCGGGAACCCCGGGTCGGGGAAGTCGACCTTGACCGCGCTCCTGCGGAGCCGAGGTGTCCGGGCGCTCGATGCTGACGAGGTGCCCGGCCTGGCCGCGTGGACGAACTCGTCGGGAGACGTCGTCGGAGACGGTTCCCTCGAACCCACACCCGAGCTGCTGGAGACGTGCTCCTGGGGGTGGAACGGTCCGCGGGTCGAGCAGGTCGTCGACGAACTGGGCGAGGACGGGGTGCTCCTCGGGATCGCGGTGAACCAGTGGGACTTCGTCGACCTGTTCGACGGCCTGGTGCTGCTCGAGCTCGACGCGTCGACGCAACGTGATCGCGTCGCTTCCCGTGACCCGCTCTTCCGGGAGCAGATCGCCGCTGGTCTCCCGGTGATGCAGGCGCAGATGCTCGCTCATGGGGCGCAGGTGATCGATGCGACACGGGACCTGGAACACGTTGCTCGAGAACTGGTGACGCTCCTCCACAGCGGTCGATGACCTGGGTCATCCGCGTCGGTCGTCCGCCTCGCCGTCGAAGTGGTGCCGGTTGTCGGTGATCGCGTGCTGGTGTTCGCGCACCCAGTCGGCCAGGGCGAGTGCCACGTGCTGGAGCGACCGTCCGAGGTCGGTGAGTTCGTACTCGACCCGCGGCGGCACCTCGGCGTGGACGGTCCGCGAGACGAGTCCGTCGCGCTCCAGTGCGCGCAGCGTCACGGTCAGCATCCGGCGGGAGACACCGGGGATGATCTCGGCCAGCTTGGTGAACCGCTGCCGTTCGTCGCCGAGGACCCCGATCACCAGCAGCGTCCACTTGTCGCCCATGCGTGCCAGGAGCGACCGGAAGAGCTCCGGGTCCTCGCTCGTGCACAGCTCGACCATCGTGGGCATGGACTGGCCGAGCCTGGTCTGCAGCGCGTCCAGTGCTGGCTGCTCCGTCATGGCGTCTCCAGTGGTCACTGCCGGGTAACAGGGGCTCAGTTGCGGTAACGGGAGCCCGGCGGGCAGGGTTACCGATCGTAACTGTAACCCGGGTCACCGGCCCGGGAACGATCGAAGGAGTGTCATGACCCTGTTCCGCCTGGACGCCAGCATCCGCACCGACGGCTCCACCAGCCGAGCGCTCGGCGACATCGTCGAAGCCGAGTGGAGTGCCGTGCACGCGGGCTCCGCGGTGACCCGCCGTCACGTCGGTACCGAGCCCGTTCCCGCAGGCGCCTGGGGTGACGCCGTCGCAGCGTCGGCGACGTCCGAGTCCGAGCGCACGCACGACCAGGCCGCCGCGATCGCCCTGGCGAGCGAACTGACCGACGAGCTCGCCGGTGCCGACGCGCTGCTGTTCGCCGTCCCGCTCTACAACTGGGGCGTCTCGCAGCACTTCAAGTCGTACGCCGACCTCGTGCTGACCGACCCGCGCATGACACCTGACGTCGTCCCGGTCACCGTGGGCAAGCCGGCCGTCCTGGTCACCGTGCAGGGTGGCAACTACTCCGCTGGTACGCCACGGGAGGGCTGGGACCACGCCACGGCCTGGATGCGGCGCATCCTCGAGGACGTCTGGCAGCTCGAACTCGAGGTGGTGACGCGCGAGTTCACGCTCGTGGGGGTGAACCCGGCCCTGGACCAGTTCACGGAGCTGGCCGACCAGCTGCGGGTCCGAGCCGAGGAGGAGGCGGTCCGGCACGGTCGCGCGTTCGCGAACCGACCGAGAGCCGCGTGAGCAATCACGAGCTGCGATGGGAGTCGCGCGGAGATCCTGGAGCGAGTGACGGGAATCGAACCCGCGCTACCAGCTTGGGAAGCTGGAGTTCTACCATTGAACTACACTCGCGCGCCCGCTCAGCGGGACTCGACAACCATACCGGATTCCGCCCTGGACGCCAGCCGACTGCGCGCCGTGCGCCGATCCGCCGGGGCCGAGCCGAGCCTCCCGGCCGCCGTCGGACGCGACCATGCGTGATGGCCGTGTCTCCCCTGTGAGGGCGCCCCGCTGACGGACAGGTGTCGGGGCCGTGTGTAGCGTCCAGGGAGTTGATCGACCCCGACCACGAGGAGGCCCGGATGGTCAGGCATCCCCTCATCGACGACGTGATCGGTTCCGCGATCGTGGTCGAGTCCGACTCCCAGGTCGTGTGGCTGACGGACGCGCTGGCCTCCCTGCTGCAGCGTGCCTCGGCCGCTGACCGTGTCGTCGTGCTGCGGACGCGGCCCGAGGCGGCCATCACGCCCGCGCTGCGCCACGCACTCGGTGCGCACGGAGCGGCCTGGGCCGTGACGGCGGCGGACGGCAGCCTGCGCGACGGCCGGACCGGGGTCGAGGCCGCGGGCGTCGAGGACTTCGTCACGCACGGACCGGAGCTGCTCGGGGTGCCGTCGCCGGCGCACCCGGTTGCCGAGGGCTCCGTCCGCCAGATCAGCATCGACCTGACCCTCCGTCACCACGCCGAGCGTGCGGTCGACATGGGCTCCGCGATCGAGGCCCTGTGTCACACCGTCGGAACCTGTCCGACGCGCTGGGGCACCTCCGAGCCGCTCGCCGTGCCGTGGGACCGCTGGGTCATCACGCAGTACGCCAAGCACGAGTCACCGGGCATCAGCACGTCCTACGCGGTGGGCGACGGCTTCTCGGCGACGATGACCGCGCACCTCACCGACGGCGTCGTCATCGAGACGATGTCCGCCGTCCTGACCGTGCCGGACGAGGGCAGCGACCCGGCGCTCGCCGAGCGCATGTTCAACGCCGTGCAACGGGTCGCCGGCCAGGTCATGCCCGTGTTCGGGGTCGTCATGCAGCGTCGCGGTGACGTCGACCACCTGGTCCGTCCCGTGTCGCACGGCGAGCCGGCGCCGCTCGCGGTCGTCGTCGGACCCGAGGCCACCGGACTGCTGGACCGCGGGGACGTCTGGCCGCCGCCGCACACCTCGACGTCGACCTTCGTCGGCGGGCCCGGTTCCGGCGACGGTGGTTCCGCCGGCGCGGGGCTCATCGTCCGGCTCGAGGACGGGTGGACGGCGCTCGAGGCCTTCCTCGACCGCATCGACGAGGACCGCTTCCTGCAGCTCGTCGGCGGCGCCCCGCTCGACCCCTCGCACGACGAGGGCTCCCTCGACGGCCACGTCAGCGCCGGTGGCGTGCACGGAGCGCACGGTGCCGCGTGACGTGACCCTGCTCTGCCGGGGACCGGTGGAGGTGCGGGAGGTCGCTGAGGCACTGCTCCTGCACGACGACACCTGGGGCGTCCGGGCGCTCGACGACGGTCCCGTGATGCAGGTCTGCCGTGACCAGGACCACCCCGTCGTGACCGTCCTCGGAGTCCGGCGCGTGGACGTCCTCGACGAGGTCGAGCGGATCCTGCCGGACGCTCCGCCCATGACGATCCCCGTGTGGTGGGTCGACACGGTGATGCCCGCCGGCCCGGACGGCGAGTCCGGGATCAGTGCAGCGCTCGAGGCCGCGATGGACCTCGACGCGGTGTGCATCGTGCACGGCGACTGAGCCGACAGACCCGCGCACGCGCGCGTCCGCGGGTGACCGGCGCCGAGGCGCCGGGCCGCTGCCGTGGCGTCAGTCGCGCTGGCGCATCGCGGTCAGGCGCTCGTTGTACGCCTTGAGCTCCGCGTCCCCGTCCCGTTCTGCCTGGCGGTCGAGGCGCTTCGCGTCGCGCTTGTCCGACTTCACCCAGTTGCGGACGACGAGCAGCGCGACGAACACCATCGGCAGCTCGGACGCGCCCCATGCGATGCCGCCGCCGGTGTGCTGGTCGGCGAGCAGCCCGACGTCGTTCGTCTGCCCGAGGGCGTGGAACCAGTCAGCGGCGTACACGGCCTGCGACGTCATCACCGCGACGCCGAAGAACGCGTGGAAGGCCAGGGTGGCCAGCAGCGCGATGATGAGGATCGGGTACTGCGGGCGCTGGGGACCCGGGTCGATGCCGATGAACACCCAGAAGAACAGGTAGCCGCTGAGCACGAAGTGGATGACCATCGCCACGTGCCACTCGTGTGACTGCATCGCGAACTGGAACGCCGGTGTGAAGTAGAACACCACGAGGGACCCGGCGAAGATCACCCCGGCGACGGCCGGCTTCGCCATGAACTGCATGTACCGGGAGTGCACGAACAGCATCAGCCACTCGCGGGCTCCGCGGGAGCCGTCGTTGCGCACCGGCAGGGTCCGCAGGGCCAGCAGCACCGGGCCGCCGAGCACGAGCGGCAGCGGCACGAACATCATCAGCAGCATGTGCTGGATCATGTGGGACGAGAAGTGGATCATGCCGTAGACCGACGGTCCGGCCGACGTGGTCCAGATGAAGACGGCACACCCGAGCAACCACGCGATCGTGCGGCCGACGGGCCACTTGTCCCCGCGCTTGCGGAGCTTGCGGACCGCGGACAGGTACCAGCCTGCTCCCACGACGGCGAGCGCGAGCCACACCCAGTCGATGTGCCACTGTGTCAGGAACGTGTGGAGCGTCTGCGTCGGGGGGTACGGGTAGCCGATGAGCCCGGAGCGGGTGTCCTGACCGGTCTCGGGCGTCTGCGGGATCGGCGGCTGGCTGCGCGACACCGCGACCGAGACGCCGATGGCGACGGCCATGAAGACGACCTCGGCCAGGGCGAACCGGGTGAAGGATCGGCGGTCGAGCGGGGAGCGCAGCAGGGCGGGGACGAGCTTGCGGCGCTGGACGATGCCGGCCAGCCCGAGCAGCACGAGGATCACGGCCTTGACGGTGATGAGCCAGCCGTAGGTCGTCGTGACGAGGTCGAGCGGCCCGGTCAGGCGGAGTGACGCGTTGACGATGCCCGAGAACGCGACGGCCGCGAACGACCAGCCGGCGAGGGTCGAGTACCGCGCGACGACCCGGCCGGTGGCGCCCTTCGTGCCGGTGCGGAGCAGGAGCACGGCGACGAGGCCGCCGGCCCAGACGCAGACCCCGATGAGGTGGATCGCGAGGGAGTTCACCGCGTTGGCGTGCTCGAGCGCCCCGGCGGCGTGGCCGGAGAGGGCGAGGGGCAGCAGCGCGAACAGGCCGGCGACCGTGGCCACCGCGAGCGTCGTGACGCGGGTGGCGAAGGCCGCGAGCACCGTCGCGATGAGGATCGCGACGGCCGACACCACGAGCGACTGCCCGATCTCGACCTGGAACGCGAAGACCATGAAGTTGCGGGCGAACAGCGGCGACGTGATCGAGGACCCGAGGGTGTTCGCGCCGGTGAAGACGATGCCGACGACGGCGGAGAGGAACCACACGGCCCCGGTCGTCGCCGCCCAGCGGACCGCCCGGTGCTGCACGCTCGAGATGGCCCGGTGGTCGGCCTTCTGCGCGGGGAGCGCGAACGCCGCGACGATGAGCAGGCCGATCGTCAGCGCGGCCATGGTGTCGTGCACGGCCCGCGCGACGGGGAGGCCGTACTGCACGAGGTCGCCGGCGCTGACGAGCTGCTGGTTCGCGGTGAAGGCCCCGGTCACGGTCATGCCGAGGATCGAGCACGCGACGGCGAGCGGAACGGCGACGGCGAGCACGGTCGCGACGGTGGACGTGCGAGCGGTGACGGGCGCCGCTTCCGGCGTCGGGCCTCCAGCGGTGGTTGCGGTGGTGGTGACGGACATCGACCTGTTCCGGGGACGCTTGCGCCCGCGAGACCGCGGACCCTCCATCGTAGGCGCGCGGGCCTGGATCCCGGCCGTCCGTCTGCTCAGGAGCTCGCGGTGGCCTGCATGTCCCGCAGGCGGCCCTGCTCGTCGAACTCGATGGTGATCGTGCCGCCGGAGAGGGTCAGGGTGCGGCCGTCCCACGGCGCACCGCGGAGCGAGGCCCAGCTCGCGACGGCCCGGCGGTGGTCCTGGACGTCGATCGACCGGATGCCCTCGCCGAACACGCGGAGCATGCGGGGGACCGTCGGGGCGTCGAAGAGCAGGCCCTCGAGCAGCAGCCAGACCCGGGTGCCCCCGCCGACGTCGGCGTTGTAGCCGAACCAGGTGCCGCTCGCCAGCCGTGCCGCGATCGACAGGCCCCAGCCGAGCTGGTACCCGGTGCGGACGGCGTCGTCGTCTGCAGCGCCGTCGAACGGCACCTCACCCTGAACGAGTTCGGGTACGTCGTACCGTTCGCCGAGTGCCCGCGTCGCCGCTGCTGCGGTGAGCACCTGCTCCGGGTGCTGGCCCGGGTTCGCCCAGCCCCACAGCCAGCTGCGCGGGCCCGGGGCAGCGGTGCCGAGGAACTGCACCGGGAAGGTGGCGGGGTCGGAGCCTGAGAAGTGGAACTGCCCCGCGGCCAGGTCCACGTTCCACTGCTCGTGGTCCTCGAAGCGGTCGGCCAGTGCCAGCTGGGCCTCGTAGGCCAGGAAGACCCCGTCGTCGATGAGTGCCTGCATCCCCCGAGAGCGCGTCATGCGGCCGACCCTACCCGGCGCCCCCGGCGCCACCGGCACCTCCGCCACCCCCGGCGCCCACCCGGCGCTCCCAGATCCCCTCGCTGCCGACACCGACGAACCCGACGGCCTCGTTGACGTCGAGCATCGGGCGGTTCTCCTCGGCGTTGAACGTGATGATCGACGGGTGCCCGGGGTGGTCCCGTTCGACGGTCTCGATGCCCACGACCTTGAGCAGCCACCCGAGCCGGTGCCCGCGGTGCTCGCGCAGCACGAGCGTGTCCCACTGGAAGACGGGCTCGGTTGTCTCGTCCGGCACCGCCAGCTGGGTGAACCCGGCCAGGACCCCGCTCGGGACGTGCTCGACGGCGACGGTCAGCATCGTGCGCGGTGACCGGTCGAGCAGCGCGTCGTGCTCCTGCAGACGCTCGACCGTCCAGACGTCCTCGGGTTCCTCCATGTCGCCGTCCGGGGCGTCGGTGCTCATCCGGGTCTCGAGCAGGGCGATGCCCTCCTGCCACCGCGGGGGCGTCGGTCCGGACCACGCGTGTACCCGGAAGTCGGTCCCGGCGGCGGTCGCGGCACGGTCGTGCAGCGCCTGGACCACCGCACGATCGGTGGGCAGCGCGAGTCGACTGATCCGGTTCACCTGGCCGAACCGCCACCCACGCCCGGTCAGGAAGCGGACGCCCGCCTCGTCCTCCGGCACGGCGCCGAACCCGGTGGGGGCCTGCAGGTACCCGGGGCCCGTCGCCGGTCCGACCTGCCGCGAGACGGCGTATGTCTTCCACTGCGTGCGGCCCTCGGCCTGCGCGATGCCCTCCAGGTGGTCGGCGAGCAGCGTCCCGACACCACGACGGCGGTGCTCGGGGTCGACGCCGACGGAGAGCCAGCAGTTCGGCGTCCCGGGGGCGGTCTTCGAGTCGTAGGAGCCGGCAGCGACGACGACGTCGTGGTCGTCCCGCACGACGAACAGCCGACTCGGTGCCTCCGGGTCGTGCATCATCGCCAGCTGGGCCTCGGCGGTCCAGACGAGTTCGGCCAGCCCGTGGACGGCCACCTCGGAGCGGGCCGAGACCGCCACCCACTCGCGGAACGCCGCGACCGCCGCCGGGTCGTCGTCCATGGTCCTCGGCACGTCGAGCTCGATGACGCGGTACACGGTGGTCCCCTCCCGCCACCGTGCACGGCGCAGGGCAGCCGGCCAGCCTACCGGCGCGCCGATCCCGGCCGCTAGGCTTCAGTACCGTGCTGCTCTCCGACCGCGACATCACCGCCCAGCTCGCCGCCGGACGGATCGGCCTCGACCCCCACGACGCCTCACTCGTCCAGCCCTCGAGCATCGACGTCCGTCTGGACAAGTACTTCCGGCTGTTCGACAACCACAAGTACCCGCACATCGACCCGGCGGTCGACCAGCCCGACCTCACCCGACTGGTCGAGACCGACCCGGACGAGGCCTTCGTGCTGCACCCCGGCGAGTTCGTCCTCGGCTCGACGTACGAAGTCGTCACCCTGCCCGACGACATCGCGGCCCGGCTCGAGGGCAAGAGCTCACTCGGCCGCCTCGGCCTGCTGACGCACTCCACCGCCGGGTTCATCGACCCGGGCTTCTCGGGCCACGTCACGCTCGAGCTCTCGAACGTGGCCACCCTGCCGATCAAGCTCTGGCCGGGCATGAAGATCGGGCAGCTCTGCTTCTTCCAGCTGTCGAGCCCGGCGGACAAGCCCTACGGCTCGGCCGAGTACCAGTCGCGGTACCAGGGCCAGCGCGGCCCGACGGCGTCCCGCTCGGCGCTCAACTTCCACCGCGCGGACGTGTCCGAGCGGGACTGACACGATCCGGGTACGAAATACAGAATGGTGTGTATCGTTGCACCATGACCGGAGTTCCGACACGGACACCGCAGCCCGTCTCCGCCGCTGACCTCATCCGCGACGCCCGCGACCGCGCCGCGCTCACCCAGGTGCAGCTCGCCCGTCGCGCCGGGGTCACGCAGAGCGTCATCAGCACGTACGAGAACGGTCGCCGCGAACCCTCGCTCGCCGCACTGCAGCGGCTGCTCCACGCCGCCGGGTTCCTGACCGTGATCGACCTCGAGCCGGTCGCCACCGCGAAGTCGCTCCGCGAGCGTGTCACGGCCCACCGCACCGAACTGTGCGACGCCGTCACCCGGCTCGGTGGCAGCAACCCGCGGCTCTTCGGCAGCGTTGCGCGCGGGGAGGACGGCCCGGACAGCGACGTCGACCTGATGGTCGACCTCTGCCCGGGACTCGGGATCTTCACGCTGATGCGCATCCAGGACGCGGCCGAGCAGGTGCTCGGCGTCCGAGTCGACGTCGTCGACGCCGACGGCATGCGCCCGGAGATCGTCCGACAGGCGGTGCCCCTGTGAACCGGGACGTCGACCAACGACTCGAGGACGTCATCCGTGCGTGCCGCGTCATCGGCCGGTACGTGTCGGCGGACACCCTGCCCGAGGACGTGGTCTACGACGCCATCCGGATGCGCCTGGTCGAGATCGGCGAAGCGGTGCGGATGCTCCCCGTCGCGGTGACCGCCGGCGAACCCGGCATCCCGTGGTCGCGCGTCTCGCTGCTGGGGGAGCGGCTCACGCGCCGGTACTTCGACACCACCCCGGCGCTCGTCTTCGGTACCGCGCAGGTCGACGTCCCGCACCTGCAGCAGGCAGCGCAGCGGCTCCGGGCCAGCCAGCGCTGACGGCGGGTGCGGTCGGTCGCGGCCCGGGTCCCACCGGACGGGAGGCTCGGCTCGGGCTGGCACCGAGCCTCCCGTCCGGCCGTGGTCGCGACCACGGCGTCAGCCCGGCCGTCCACGCACGTCCCGGGAACGGGACAGGGCCCCGTCCGCGATGCGGACGGGGCCCTGTGGGTGGAACGAGTGACTACTCGCCGGCCTTGGCCAGCTTCTCGAGTGCGTCGTTGCCCTTGTAGGCCTCGACGGCGTTGTCCTTCGTGACGAGCACCGGGGTGAGCTCGACGGCGGGGACGACCTTCACACCGTTGTCGTTGTTCTTGTCCTTGGTCGTCTTCGGCGTCTTGCCGTCGGCGATGTCGGACACCAGGTCGATGGCCGCCTGGGCCTCGTCCGTCGTGTTCTTGTAGATGGTCGAGTACTGCGTGCCGTCCATGATGAGCGGGATCGACGCGGTCTCGGAGTCCTGACCGGTGACGACGGGGTTGTCCTTGCCGGCGGCCTTGGTCGCGGTGAGGATCGCACGGGCGAGGGTGTCGTTCGGCGACAGGACGCCGTCGAGCTTGGTGTCGCCCGAGTAGTACTGCGAGATCAGGTCGGTCATGCGCGACTGGGCGTTCTGCGCGAGCCAGCCCTTGGTCTGCACCTTCTGGAAGGTGGTCTGACCCGAGACGACCTTGAGGGTGCCGTCGTCGATCTTCGGCTGCAGGACGTTCATCGCACCGTTGAAGAAGACCGTGGCGTTGGCGTCGTCGGCCGAGCCGGCGAAGAGCTCGACGTTGTACGGGCCGTTGCCGCCCTTCTCCTTGAGGCCCTTGAGGAGGGCATTGGCCTGGAGCTGGCCGACCTTGTAGTTGTTGAACGCGACGTAGTAGTCGACGTTCTTGGTGTTCAGGATGTTGCGGTCCCAGGCGATGACGACGGCGCCCGAGGACTTCGCCGACTTGACCTGCGAGGTGAGCTGCGAACCGTCGGCGGCACCGATGATGACGGCCTTGGCGCCCTTGGTGATCATGCCCGAGATCTGCGACTGCTGGTCCGGCACGGGGCTGCTGGCGTTGGCGTACTGGATGTCGGCCTTGAAGCCGGCGTCCTCGATCGACTTCTTGAACGCGGCGCCCGCGAGGACCCAGTTCTGCGAGGTCTTGGCGGGGAGGGCGACGCCGATGAGGTCGCCCTTCTTGATGGCCGCGTCGGAACCGTTGCCGGAGTCCGAGCCGCGGGCCGAGCAGCCGCTGAGGGCGAGGCCGGTGATGAGCGCCAGGCTGAGGCCGGCGACGATCTTCTTGCGCATGTGATTGCTTTCTCTTCGTTGAGGAGGGTGGGGCCGAGGCCCCGCTGTGAGGGGTGGAGGGCTAGGGGAGGGTGACCTTCTCGGGCTGGTCCTCGATGGACCGCGGCTGCTGAGCCGCCACCGTGTTCTGGTCGGTGTCCTTGCGCTGGAACTGCCGCATCATGCCGCCGATCAGGGACGGACGCCCCTGCGACTTCGAGTAGACGTCGAAGGCGACGGCCACGAGCAGGACCAGACCGCGGATGATCTGCACCTTGTTGGACTCGAGGCCCATCAGCTGCAGGCCGTTGGACAGCAGCGCCATCACGAGACCACCGATGATCGAGCCGGAGATCGTGCCGACACCACCGGCGACGGCAGCACCACCAACGAAGACGGCGGCGATCGCGTCGAGCTCCCAGCCGGTGCCGTCCGCGGGGCCGGAGGCACCCGAGTAGGCGACGAACACCATGCCGGCGACGGCGGCGAGGACGGACATGTTCATCATGACGAAGAAGTTGACCTTCTTCGCGCTGACACCGGAGAGCACTGCGGCGCTGGAGTTGCCACCGACCGCGTAGACCTGGCGACCGAAGATCGTGTTCTTCGTGACGAAGCCGTAGACGATGGTCAGGACGCCGAGGATGATCGCGACGATCGGGACCGAGGTGCCCACGGGGCCGGCGCCGAACAGGTACGTGGCGACGAGCGTGACCGCGACGAGGATGCCGGTGCGGACGATCGAGACCCACAGCGGCGGGACCTCTGCCTGCATCTTGCGACGACGGGCACGGCCACGGGCCTCGATGATGATCAGCGCGGCGACGGTGACCAGGCCGATGAGCAGGGTGCCGTTGCTGTAGCCGAAGTCCGGACCGAAGTCACCGAGGAAGCCGGCGCCGATCGGGGTGTAGCCGTTCGGGACGGGGACCGAGGTCGAGTTGCCGATGATCTGGTTTACGCCACGGAAGATGAGCTGACCGGCGAGGGTCACGATGAACGCCGGGACGCGGACGAAGGCGACCCAGAAGCCCTGCCAGGCACCGATGAGCGCACCGACGGCCAGGCCGAGGATGATCGCTGCCCACACCGGGAAGTGCCAGACCGACATGGACTGCGCCACGATGATGCCGACGACCGCCGCGACCGAACCGACCGACAGGTCGATGTGGCCGGCGATGATCACCATGACCATGCCGAGCGCCAGGATCAGGATGTAGGAGTACTGCAGGAACAGGTTGATCACGTTGGTGGGCTCGAGGATGAGGCCCTGGGTCGTGATCGAGAAGAAGATCAGCAGCGCGATGAGCGCGATGATCATGCCGTACTGGCCGATGCTGTTGCCCTTGCCGAAGAGCTGTTTCAGGTTGTTCATGAGGCGTTGGCGCCCTTCCGCGCGGAGGTCATGCTGCGCATGAGCGATTCAGGATCGGCCTGGTCGGCCGGGAGGTCAGCGGTGATCTGACCCTCGAAGATGGTGTAGATGCGGTCGGACAGACCGAGCAGTTCGGGGAGCTCGGAGGAGATGAGGATGATGCCCTTCCCCTCGGCTGCGAGCTGCTGGATGATGCCGTAGATCTCGAACTTGGCACCCACGTCGATGCCGCGGGTGGGCTCGTCGAGGATGAGCAGGTCGGGGTCGGTGAACATCCACTTCGACAGGACGACCTTCTGCTGGTTCCCACCGGAGAGCTTGCCGACGTTGTCCTCGACGCTCGGCACCTTCGTGCGGAGCAGCTTCCGGTACTTCTCGGCGACCGAGTACTCCTCGAGCGAGTCGACGACACCGGCCTTCGAGATCTTCGGGAGGTCGGCGGCGACGGTGGAGCGCTTGACGGTGTCGAGCAGGTTCAGGCCGAGTGCCTTGCGGTCCTCGGAGACGTAGCCGATGCCGTTGTCGATGGCCTGCTGCACGTTGTTGACCTTGATCTCGCGGCCGTCCTTGAGGATCGTGCCGCCGAGGAAGGTGCCGTACGAGTGGCCGAAGATGCTCATCGCGAGCTCGGTGCGTCCGGCGCCCATGAGCCCCGCGAAGCCGACGATCTCGCCACGGCGCACGTGGAAGTTCGAGCCCTTGCAGACCAGGCGCGACGAGTCGAGCGGGTGCTGCACGGTCCAGTCGCGGACCTCGAAGAAGGTCTCGCCGATCTTCGGGGTGCGGTCGGGGAAGCGCGACTCGAGCGAGCGGCCGACCATGCCGCGGATGATGCGGTCCTCGTTGACGCCGTCCGCCTTGACGTTGAGCGTCTCGATGGTCTTGCCGTCACGGATGATCGTGATGCTGTCCGCGATCTGCTCGATCTCGTTGAGCTTGTGGCTGATGATGATGCTCGAGATGCCCTTGGCCTTGAGGCCGACGATCAGGTCGAGCAGGTGCTGCGAGTCGTTCTCGTTCAGGGCCGCGGTGGGCTCGTCGAGGATGAGCAGCTTGACGTCCTTGTGCAGCGCCTTCGCGATCTCCACGAGCTGCTGCTTGCCGACGCCGATGTTCTTGATCTGCGTGTCCGGGTCGTCGCGGAGGCCGACGCGGGCGAGCAGGTCCTGGGCGCGCAGCTGGGCGGCGGTCCAGTCGATGGCACCGAAGCGGCTGGGCTCGTTGCCGAGGAACAGGTTCTCGGTGATCGAGAGCTCCGGGATCAGCGCGAGCTCCTGGTGGATGATCACGATGCCGGCCTGCTCGGACTGCTTGATGCCCGAGAAGCGGACTTCCTGGCCCTCGAAGACGATCTCGCCGGTGTAGGTCCCGTACGGGTAGACGCCGGAGAGGACCTTCATGAGGGTCGACTTGCCGGCACCGTTCTCGCCGCAGATCGCGTGGACCTCGCCGGCGCGGACGTTGAGCGAGACCTCCGAGAGGGCCTTCACACCAGGGAACTCCTTGGTGATCGAGCGCATCTCGAGGATGGTCTCGGGTGCTGTGATCGACCGGGTCTCGAGTCCGGTGTCGATCGGGGTTGACGCCACGGTGCATCTCCTTCTGCCGCTGCGATGCGGCAGTCCTTCGGGTGGTCCTGCTGCGGCAGCGAAGGCGCAGGATGCCTGCGTGGACTTCGTTGTCGCGTCCAGTGCCCCAGCCCGTGTGACGGTGATGTGAACGGTCACATCGGCTGGAACGGAGGTAATACTACGCACGGCTGCGGCCCGGGTGTCAATTCGGATCGGTCGCGTTTCGGTAACGGTGGCCGTGTCGGTGGGATCACCGACATCTGGTGTCCCCCGATTTGGGGTTCGGAGTTGCGTTCTCCGGCCACTACCCGCGGTGACGCGGGGCGCTGGTCGACGCCCGCACGACTAGCTGCGGCACGATCTCGACGGCGCGGAGCACCTCGTCCTCGTCGGGCAGGAGCAGGTCGACGCAGCGGCGCCCGAGCTCGGCGAAGTCCACCTGCACGGTGGTGAGCGGCGGCCAGAAGTGCTTCGCCTCGGGGATGTCGTCGTAGCCCACCACGGACAGGTCACCCGGCACGTCGAGCCCGTACGACCGGGCGGCGTGCACGACCCCGAGGGCCATCGCGTCGTTCGAGCAGAACACCGCGGTGCAGTCGCGGTACCGCAGGAGCTCCCGTCCTGCGTGGTAGCCGAAGTCCGCGGTCCAGTCCCCGAGGATCGGCGGCTGCACGGGCTTGTCGCGGTCGGACATCTCGCGGAGGAAGCCCTGCATCCGGGCGTCGGCCTCGACCCAGTCCTGCGGGCCGGCGATGTGGCGGACGTACTCGTGGCCGAGGTCGAGCAGGTGCGCGGTCGCGAGCCGTGCGCCCTCCATCTGGTCGACCCAGAGGGCCGTCGGGTCCTCGCCGATGCTCGAGCGGAGGGTGACGTACGGCGTGCGGACGCCGAGCTCCTCGATGAGGTCGAACACCCGCTGCTGGGGCGCGATCACGATCATGCCCTCGACGTCCTGGTCGAGCAGGTGCCCGAGCCCGTCGCGCACCGCGGTGTCGGTCGGCTCGGCGATGTTCGCCGTCGTGACCGAGTACCCGCGGGCGACGGCGGCGTCCTCGATGGCCTGCATCGTGACGGCGGGGCCGTAGTGCGAGCGCTGGGCCGTCAGCACGCCGATCGTCCTGGTGCGGGACGTGACCAGTGCGCGGGCGGCCCGGTTCGGCCGGTACTGCAGCTGCTCCATCGCGGCGAGCACGCGGTCGCGGGTCTCGGCGCGGATGGCGTCGGAGTTGTTCAGGACCCGTGAGACGGTCTGGTGCGACACACCAGCGACCCGCGCGACGTCGCGGATGCTGGGCGATCGCGGTGGCTGTGTCCGCGTCGACGCCATGGCTTGCTCTCTCCCGCTCGGTGTCGTGGCACGCCCATGTGCACGTTCACATTCCGAGCCAGATCATTATGCACGCCCGTCGCCCGGGCGCCAGCCGGGAGGCGTCGGCGGCGGCGGCGCGGGCGCGGTGCGGCGTCGGTGCGGCGCGGGCGCGACACCGCCCCGTGCGAGCTTGCGCTCCCCGTGCCCGCAATCAGTCCCGCACGGGGTGGTCAACCTCGCACCGGCTGAGAGAACGCGCACGGTGCACCGCCGGGACACCGAGCGCACCGACACGCCACGGCGCGCCCGGAGGGGTCAGTCGAGCGCGTCGACCGGCAGCTGCTCGAGCTGCCACCCGAGCCACGGGCTGAACGCGAACGGCGCCGCGGAGACGGCACTGCGCAGTGCGCTCGGGGAGAGCCACTCGTACTCGGAGACCTCGTCGTCCGCCGGGGCTGGGACGTCGTCCGTCACGGCGCGGAACACCGGGCAGACCTCGTTCTCCACGATCCCCGAGGCGTCGACCGCCCGGTACCGGAAGTCGGGCAGCACGCTCTGCACGTCCCGCACGGTGATGCCCAGTTCGCGGGCAGCACGGCGGGCGATGGCGTCCTCGAACGACTCGTCCGGGCCGGGGTGGCCGCAGAAGGAGTTCGTCCAGACGCCGGGCCAGGCCTTCTTCGTCAGCGCACGGCGGGTGACGAGCAGGTCGCCGTCCGCGTTCGTGACGTGACAGCTGAAGGCGAGGTGCAGCGGCGTGTGATCGGTGTGCACCGCGAACTTGTCAGCGGTACCGATCGGGGTACGGTCTTCGGCCAGCAGCACGACGGTTTCAGGGAAGTGGTTCATCTAGTTCGATAGATTAGGCCAATGACGGACGAAGCGGCCACCGTGGCGCACATCGACCTCGCCCTGGTCGACGAGTGCCTCGAGCGCTTCTTCGTCGTGTCCTCGGCCCGGGCGCAGGCCTTCGGTCGCCCCTCCGAGGAACTCTGGCGTGTGCTCCGCAAGGCGAGCATGGGTGGCAAGCGCTTCCGTCCCCGCATGGTCCTCACCGCCTACGCCGGCCTCGGCGGCACCGACACCCACGCCGCTGCGCACGTCGCTGCGGCCTACGAACTCCTGCACACCGCACTGGTGGTGCACGACGACGTCATCGACCGCGACTGGTCCCGCCGCGGGCAGCCGAACGTCGCCGGGTCCTTCCGCGACACCGGCACGACGGGCGGCCTGCCGCTGCCGACCGCCGAGCACCGGGGGATGAGCGCCGCGGTCATCGCCGGCGACCTCGCGCTGTCCGGTGCCCCGCGCTTCATCGAGTCGAGCGGGGTGGACGGCGACCGTCGCACCCGCCTGCTCGACCTGTTCGACGACGCCGTCTTCGCCAGTGCCGCCGGCGAGATGGCCGACGTCGACCTGACGCACGGCGTGATGCCCACGGTGGACGAGGTCCTGGCGATGGAGCGCGCGAAGACGAGCGTCTACTCGTTCGAGGCCCCGCTGCAGTCCGGCGCCGTGCTCGCCGGCGCCGACGAGTCGGTCGTCACCGCGCTCGGCGCCTTCGGCCGTGAGATCGGCATCGCCTACCAGGTGGTCGACGACCTGCTCGGGGTCTTCGGCGACGAGGCCGCGACCGGCAAGACCGCGATCGGCGACCTGCGCGAGGGCAAGCGCACGATGCTCATCGCCTACGCCGCCACCACCGAGTGCTGGGCCGAACTCGCCCCCTACCTCGGTGACCCCGACCTGACCGAGGAGCGCGCCGCCGAGATGCGCCGTCTGCTCGTGCACTGCGGGGCGCACGACGCCGCGCTCGCCCGGGTCCGCGAGCACACCGCACTCGCCCGGGCCGAGCTCGCCGCGCTGCCGTACGACCTCGCTGACCGTCTGGAGACCCTGGTGTCGGAACTGGTGGAGCGCGTCCGGTGACCACGAGCACCACGAAGGCCGCCAGCGGGCACGCCGCCCGGCTCCCGCTGTACGACGCCACGGCCGAGGCCGCGTCCTCCGTCGTCATCGACCGCTACTCCACGTCCTTCGGGCTCGCGTCGCGCCTGCTCACGAAGGACACCCGCGAGCACATCAAGAACGTCTACGCCCTGGTCCGCGTCGCCGACGAGGTCGTGGACGGCCCGGCAACCGAGGCAGGCCTCGACCCGGCGCTCGCCCGCACGGTGCTCGACGAGCTCGAGGTCGACACCGAGCGCGCGATGGAGCACGGCTTCTCGGTGAACCCGGTGGTGCACGCGTTCGCCAGGACCGCCCGGACGACCGGCTTCGGCCCGGAGCTGACGAAGCCGTTCTTCGCGTCGATGCGGATGGACCTCGAGCAGACCGAGCACGACCAGGCCTCCTTCGACACGTACGTGTACGGCTCGGCCGAGGTCGTCGGCCTGATGTGCCTGCGCGCCTTCGTGTACCGCGCCGGCAGGCCGACGTTCGACGCCACCGTGCTCGTCGACGGGGCCAGGGCCCTCGGCGCCGCCTTCCAGAAGGTCAACTTCCTCCGCGACCTGCACGCCGACTTCGAGGTGCTGGGCCGCTCGTACTTCCCGGGCGTCGACCTGCGCTCCTTCGACGAGGCCACCAAGACCCGCCTGGTCGACGACGTCCAGGCCGACCTCGACACGGCGGCACGCACGGTCCCGCTGCTCCCGAAGGACGCCCGCCAGGCCGTCGGCCTGGCCCACGCCCTGTTCCAGGAACTCAACGACCGGATCGCGGCCACCCCGGCCGACCGGCTCATCACCACCCGAGTGCGCGTCCCGAACCCCGTCAAGGCGCGGCTCGCCGCGCAGGTGCTCGCCGGACGCGCGCCCATCACGTCGCGCAGGGTGACCAGCCGACACACAGGAGGCCCAGCATGAGCCCGTCACGAGCCTCCCGTCCGGAGTCCACCCGCAAGGTCCCCGTGCGCCGCGCCGTCGTCATCGGCGGCGGCATCAGCGGACTCGCGTCCGCCGCGCTGCTCGCGCGGGACGGCTACGCCGTCACCGTGCTCGAGCAGCGCACCCAGCTCGGCGGCCGTGCCGGGACGTGGGAGCAGGACGGCTTCCGGTTCGACACCGGGCCGAGCTGGTACCTCATGCCCGAGGTCTTCGACCACTTCTTCCAGCTGCTGGGCACGAGCGCCGACGAGCAGCTCGACCTGGTGAAGCTCGACCCCGGTTACCGCGTCTACAGCGAGGGCTACGACGAGCCCATCGACCTGCGGGCCACGCGTGAGGACAACCTCGAGCTGTTCGAGTCGATCGAGCCCGGCGCCGGCAAGCGGATGGCGAAGTACCTCGACTCGGCCGCGGACACGTACCAGATGGCCGTGCGCCGGTTCCTCTACGGCACGTTCCAGGACTTCCGGAAGCTCGCTGCCCCGGACGTGCTGCTCCGCATGGGCAAGCTCGCGCGACTGCTCCTCGAGCCGCTGTCGACCTTCGCCGAGACCGCCGTGCGGGACCGCCGCCTGTGGCAGGTGCTCGGCTACCCGGCCGTGTTCCTCGGCACGAGCCCGTACTCCGCGCCGAGCATGTACCACCTGATGAGCCACCTCGACCTGGCCGACGGGGTGCTCTACCCGAAGGGCGGCATCACCGAGCTCATCTCCGCCGTCGAGCGGGTCGCCCGCGCCGAGGGCGCGCGGATCATCGCCGGGGCCAAGGTCGAGCGGATCCAGGTCGAGGACGGGCACGTCACCGGCGTCGTGCACCGCGACCGCGACGGCGTTCAGCACGTCGCGCCCGCGGACGTCGTCGTCAGTGCCGCCGACCTCCGCCACACCGAGATGCAGCTGCTCGACCGCGAGCACCGCACGCACGACGAGTCGCACTGGAAGAAGCGCGACCCCGGCCCTTCGGCGGTGCTCGTCTACCTCGGTGTCGACGGCCCCGTCCCCGGGCTGCTGCACCACACGCTCATGTTCACCGCGGACTGGAAGGCGAACTTCGGCGCGGTGTTCGGCGACGACCGGCACGTGCCGGACCCCGCCTCGATCTACGTGTGCGCACCGTCGGAGACCGACCCGACCGTCGCCCCGCGCGGGTCGAGCAACCTGTTCATCCTGGTGCCGCTGCCGGCCGACGTCGGCATCGGCAAGGGCGGCATCGACGGCGCGGGCGACTACGAGGTCGAGCAGATCGCCGACCGTGCCATCGACGTCGTCGCCGAACGCTCGGGCGTCCCGGACCTCCGCGACCGCATCCGCGTGCGCCGGACGATCGGCCCGCGCGACTTCGCGGACGACTACAACGCCTGGAGCGGTTCGATGCTCGGGCCGGCGCACACGCTGAAGCAGAGCGCCTTCTTCCGCGAGGGCAACACGTCGAAGAAGGTCGAGGGCCTGTACTACGCCGGTTCGTCGACCATCCCGGGCATCGGGCTGCCGATGTGCCTGATCTCCGCCGAGGTCCTGCTGAAGCGCATCCACGGCGACACGTCGACCGAGCCCCTGCCGACGCCGCTCGAGCGGTCCGCTGGTGCCCCGCCGCGGGTGACCACGGCGGCGTCGACGCGGACCCCCACGCCGACGGCTGCTGGGTGATGCACGGGCTCTACCTCCTCGGACTGCTGGTCTCCCTGACCGGCATGACCGTGCTCGATGCCCGGTACCGCTTGTTCTTCTGGCGGGCACCGTGGCGTGCGGCGGCGGTCATGGCGATCGGCGTCGTGTTCTTCCTCGTCTGGGACGTGCTCGGCGTCGCGCTCGGGATCTTCTTCATCGGGCCCACCCGGCTGCTGACCGGGGTGCTGCTCGCGCCGGACGTCCCGCTCGAGGAGCTCTTCTTCCTGCTGCTGCTCTGCTACACGACGATGAACCTGTTCGCTGCCGTCCGGCCGATCGTGGCGCGGGCGGCCGACCGTCGGAGCCGGTCGTGACCGGGTCGGGCGTGTACGCGCTGCTCGCGGTGCCGTTCCTGGTCGTGGCCCTCGTGCTCGCGGTCGTCGCCGGCGTGGTGGCCGACCGCCGTGCCCCCACGCGCGAGCAGGCCGCCCGTCGTCGTCGGGCCACCCTCGTCACCGGCGTCGTCGCCGGGGTGGCGCTGCTCGTCATGACGATCGTCTTCAACAACGTCATCGTCACGCTGCGCATCGTCGCGTACGACCCGGCACGCATCACCGGGCTCCGGATCGGGGCGTTCCCCGTCGAGGACCTGGCCTACGCCCTCGGTGCCGTCCTGCTGCTCCCGTCCCTGTGGGTCCTGCTCGACCGCGACCGCCGCGACCAGCTCACGACCCGACCACGTCCAGAACCGGAGGACCCGCGATGACGGCGACCCCAGCCTCCCGGCAGTCGACCCTGGGTGCACTGTTCGTGTCGTCCCGGCCGATCAGCTGGGTGAACACCGCGTACCCGTTCGCCGCCGCCTACCTGCTCGGCAGTGGCGTCGGCGTCGACGGCGGTGGCGGCTTCTCGCTCGTGGCGCTGCTCGTCGGCGTCGTGTACTTCCTGGTGCCCTACAACCTGGCGATGTACGGCATCAACGACGTCTTCGACTACGAGTCCGACCTCGTCAACCCGCGGAAGGGCGGGGTCGAGGGCGCACTGCTCGACAAGAGCGTGCACCGCACCACGCTGTGGGCCGTCGTCGTCACGAACGTGCCGTTCCTCGTCGCGCTCGTGCTGCTCGGCGGTGTCGGCGGCAACGGCCCGTGGTCGTGGCTCGTGCTGGCGATCAGCGTCTTCGCCGTGATCGCGTACTCGGCACCGGGGCTGCGGTTCAAGGAGAAGCCGTTCCTGGACTCGCTGACCTCGTCGACGCACTTCGTGTCCCCGGCGGTCTACGGCCTGGCGCTCGCCGGGCCGCACTGGACCGGGCAGCTCGTCGCCGTGTGCGTGGCGTTCTTCCTGTGGGGCGTCGCCTCGCACGCGTTCGGTGCCGTGCAGGACGTGCTCGCCGACCGGGCCGGGGGCATCGGCTCCGTGGCGACCGTCATCGGGGCGCGGGCCACCGTGCGGCTGGCGTTCGTGGCGTACCTCGTCGCGGGTGTCGCGCTGCTGTTCTCGGCGTTCCCGGGGCCCATCGCCGCCGTCGTGGTGATCCCGTACGCGCTCAACGTGCTGCCGTGGTGGAACGTCACCGACGCGGGCGCCGAGTCCGCGAACGCGGGGTGGAAGCGGTTCCTGTGGATCAACTACCTGGCGGGGTTCATCGTCACGATGGCGCTCATCGCGTACGCGTTCACGCACTGAGAGCGCGGCGGGTTCCTGTCCCCGCCCGTCTGTCCCGCGGCGGAGGGCTGTTCCGCGCGTGGCCGGCCCGTTCCCGCGTAGCGAGTCGAATCGCGCGTAGGGGGTCGTTCGTTCCGACCTGCAACGCGCGATCCCGCTTCCCACCGCGGGCGTCATGGAAAGGAACGCGCGCGCAATCGACCACCACGACGCGCTCCCGAGTCACCCCGTCGGCGGTCCCTGCCAGGATGGACGTGACGTCGAGGTCGGCGTCGCGTGAACACGAGGGAGTGCACACATGACGGTCCGCATCATCCACGTCGGTCTCGGAGGGTGGGGCGGCAGCTGGGCCCGCGTCGCGCTCCCCGCGGTGTCGGAGGTCGAGGTCGTCGGGATCGCCGACCCGAGTGCCCCCACGCTCGAGGCCGTGCGGAAGGACCTCGGCCTGCCGGAGTCCGCCGCGTTCCCGTCCCTGACCGCGGCGCTCGCCGGGGTCGATGCCGATGCCGTCGTGATCACGGCCCCGGCCGTCACGCACGTGCCACTCGCGCTCGAGGCCCTGGACGCCGGCAAGCACGTCCTGGTCGAGAAGCCCTTCGCCAACTCCGCGGACGAGGCCGCCGAGGCCGTGCACCGCGCCGAGGAACGCGGCCTCGTGCTGCAGGTCAGCCAGAACTACCGGTTCTACCCGGCGCCCCGCGTCACGAAGGACCTGCTCGCCGCGGGCACCGTCGGGGAGCTCTCCGCCATCAGCATCGACTTCCGCCAGTGGGACAACGACGCGGCGTTCGAGGACAACCCGCACTACCGGTTCCCGCACGCGATGATCAACGACATGGCGATCCACCACCTGGACCTGCTGCGGATGATCACGGGGAAGGACGCCGTCCGGGTCTTCGCCAAGGCCACGTGGCCGTCGTTCAGCAAGTACCAGGACGAAGCCGTCGCCTCGATGCTCATCGAGATGGAGGACGGTCTGGTCGTGAGCTACCGCGGCAGCTGGTTGAGCCGCGCCGCGCACACGCCGTGGGCGGGGGAGTGGAGCATCCAGGGCGAGGACGGCGAGATCCGGTTCACCAGCCGTGCCGGCGAACCCGGGGACGTCAGCGGCGACATCGTCAAGGTGAGGAAGGCCGGCGGCAGCACGGCCAGCGGTCCGACCGAGGAGTCCGTCGAGCTCCCCAAGGCCGAGCACCACGACCGACAGGGTGGGCTGCAGGCCTTCGCGCGGGCGGTCGAGGGTGGCCCGGCGCCGGAGACGAGCGGGCGGGACAACCTCCGGAGCCTCGCGCTGATGGAGGCCGCGACGCGATCCGCCGCGTCCGGGCTGCCCGAGGACGTCGTCGTCCCCGACTGACTGACTGACTGACGGGCGGGCCAGCGGCCAGTCGGCTTCGACTCGGAACGACAACCTCGCTGTCGCACGACGTCGACCTCGTCGCCCGGCCCGAACACCAGCACCGGGCAGACCACCTGCACCCCGAGCGTCAGGCCGCCCCGGCCGCCCGCCGCGCCTGCGCCACCGCGCCCCGCACGCCCCACGACCACGCCGGCCCGTGCCCGGGCAGCACGTGCCGCGCCTCGGTGTCCTCGAGCCGCCCGAGCGACGCGATAGCCGTCTCCATGTCGGACGTCGCGGCCGGTGCCACCACCCGCGGCCCGATCCCGCCGGTGTACGGGTCGAAGGTCACCAGCGCGTCCCCGACGACCACGGCGTCCCGGTCGGCGAAGTGCAGCGCCACGTGTCCGTCGGTGTGCCCGGGCGTCTCGATGATCCACGGGGACCCGGGCACCTCGGCGCGGGACTCGAGCGGCACGGTGTCCTCGATGCCGTCGACGGTGGCGGCTCCGGCGAGCAACATCCGGCCGAGCGGTGCGAGCCCGCCCGGGTGCGCGAGCACGAACCCGAACCGGTTCGTCTGCGGCTGGTACGAGTACGGGTGTGCCGCCAGGTCGCGGTCGCCCGGGTGCACGAACACGGGCGTGCCCCACTCCCGGTGCGCCCGGGCGGCGGTGCCGACGTGGTCGAAGTGCCCGTGGGTGAGCAGGATGCCCTCGACCTGGTCGGGTGTGTACCCGAGGTCGTGCACGGCGAGCAGCAGGTGCGGCCACGACGCCGGGAGCCCCGCGTCGATGACGATCAGCTGGTCGCCGGTCTCGACGAGGTACTGGTTCGTGTGGGCGATCTCGAGCCGGTGGATGCCCTCGGCGACGTCTCGGTACAGCATGCGCGGGACGGTAGACGCGTGACACTGGATGCACTGCCGGGGTGGTCGCACAACGCGGTCCTGGGGTGTCGAGGCCCGGAACCGTGTACGAACGACGTATGGCGAACGACAGTCTCCCCGAGCTCGAGCTCGCGAACGTCCGCACTCGCGAGCGGATCACCGACACGGTCGAGCGCATCAAGCACAAGGTCGACGTGCCCGCGCGCACCCGACTGGCCGTGGCGAAGACCCGGCAGCGCTGGCACCGTGACCCGACCCCGCTCGTCGCTCTGGCGACGATCGCGGCAACCGGCGTGGTGGCCATCGTGGTCGGCACGCGCATCGGTCGCACCCCGGCCGGTCACCTCGCAGCACCGCCCGCATCGACGGCGTTCACCGCGCTGCTGCCGTTCGGCGCGCGCGGCGGCGATGAGTCGGCACCCGGCCGCAAGGGGCGCAAGGCCCGGAGGGCCGGGCGGAAGGCACGCCAGGCGCAGCTCGAGCAGGACCCGGGCTACCAGCTCCGCACGAAGCAGCGCCGTCGTCTCGCCCCCGTGCAGGCGCAGGCCGCCAGGTACCGCAAGCAGGCCGCCAAGCGCGCGAAGAAGGGCTGACCATGGCACGCGAACAGCAGAAGCCGGACCCGGACGACTCCCGGAAGGCCGACAGCCCCACCGACCTCAAGAAGCCCACGCTCGTCTACACGCTGAAGAAGACCCTGCGGGAGTTCTCCAGCGACCAGTGCACCGACCTCGCCGCGAGCCTGACGTACTACACGGTCCTCGCGCTGTTCCCCGGACTGCTCGCCGTCGTCTCGATCCTCGGCCTGGTGTCGAACCCGAAGGACACCGTCGACACGCTGCTGGAGATCATCCGCAACGTCGGGTCGGCGCAGGTCGCCGACCTGATCAAGGACCCCGTCGAGGGCCTGGTCCGTTCGCCCGCGGCACCGGTCACGTTCATCGTCGGTCTGCTCGGCGCCCTGTGGTCGGCCTCCGGGTACGTCGGTGCCTTCGGCCGGTCGATGAACCGCATCTACAACGTCCGCGAAGGGCGCCCGATCTGGAAGCTCCGCCCGACCATGCTCGGCGTCACGGTGACCACGGTCGTCCTGCTCGTCGTCGGCCTGCTGGCGCTCGTCTCCGGTCCGCTCGCCCGCAGCTTCGGCGACCTCATCGGCCTCGGCGACGCCGCAGCACTCGTGCTGTCCATCGTGCAGTGGCCGATCCTCCTGGTGATCGCCGTCCTGGTGATCGCGGTGCTCTACTACTGGTCGCCGAACGTGAAGCAGCCGAAGTTCCGCTGGGTCAGCGGCGGGTCGATCGTCGCCCTGCTCATCTGGATCATCGCGAGCGTGGGCTTCGGGTTCTACGTCGGCAACTTCTCGAACTACAACGCCACGTACGGCTCCCTCGGTGGGGTCATCGTGTTCCTGCTGTGGATCTGGATCACGAACAACGCGCTGCTCTTCGGCGCCGAGTTCGACGCCGAGATCGAGCGGGGCCGCGAACTGCAGGCCGGCATCCGTGCCGAGGAGGACATCCAGCTCCCCGAGCGCGACACCCGCCAGATCGAGAAGCAGGACGAGAAGCGCGCCCAGGACGTCCTCGAGGGCATCCGGATCCGCCAGGGCGTCGACAACGACTGACCTCTGAACGAAGACGAGGACGTGGGCGCCGTGGCGCCCACGTCCTCGTCGTCTCAGTGGAGGAACGCGCCGATCAGGGCGGCGGCGACCGTGCCCACGACTCCGAGCGCGCCGGCACCGATGGCGCCTGCGGCTCCGATGATGCCGGCACCGACTGCGCCGATGAGTCCGATGATGGCGACGAACATGCTGGATTCCCTTCGATCTCCCGGCTCCTCGCGCTGCGGGGTGCCGGTCCGGTGCGCCGCTGACTGCCGCGCGGAGCCAGCGTGACATCCGACGTACCAGATGTCGAAGCCCGGATCGTCGCTACGCACGATCCTGCATCGGCCGGGAGGCTCGCCACGGCGTCCGTAGGCTGGCCTGCGTGACGCAGACACAGCCTCCAGTCCGTCCGGTCGCCCTGGTGACCGGAGCCACCCGCGGCATCGGCCGCGCGATCGCGGCCGAACTCGGCCGCACCCACCACGTGCTCGTCGGGGGCCGCAGCGCCGACGCGGTCGCCGCCGTCGTCGCGGACCTGCCGAGCGCCGAGCCCTTCATCGGTGACCTGGGCGCCGGCGACCTGCCGGACCTGCCGGAACGGCTCGACGTCCTGGTGCACTCCGCCGGCGTCGAGCAGGGCACCCGGGTCGCGGACACCCCGCGCGCCACGTGGGAGGCCGTCTTCGCGACCAACGTCTTCGCGGTCGCCGAGTTGACGCGGCTGGCGCTGCCGGCGCTGCGCGCGTCGCGGGGCATCGTCGTGTCGATCAACTCCGGTTCGGGCTTCGTCTCGGGGCCGGGTGGCGGCGTCTACGGGGCGTCGAAGTTCGCGCTCCGGGCGTTCACCGACGCCCTGCGGGAAGAGGAGCGGGACGCCGGCGTGCGGGTGTCGAGCGTGCACCCGGGCCGGACGGACTCGGACATGCAGCGGCAGCTCGTGGCGAAGCTCGGCGAGGACTACGACACCGAGTACTACCTCGCCCCGTCCGACGTCGCCGATGCCGTGCGCACGGTCGTCGACCTGCCCGAGCGCGGCACCGTCGAGTCGCTGTCGATCCGTCCCAGCCGACGTCGCTGACATATCTGAAGTACAACATGTCGTACGCTGTCGGGGTTCCCCCCTGTAACGGAGTCCTGCATGTCCTTCCCCCGTCCGATCAGCGTCCTGTCGCTGATGTCCGTCCTCGCCGTCACCGGCACCACGCTCCTGGTGCTCCCACCAGACCCCGCGCGCGCCGCGAGCACCGACGAGATGCTCAGCGGTCCGCTGCAGAACTCGACGAAGTCGAGCTACGTCGGCATCCGCGACTCCGGTGACTGGGTGGACTCCAACCCGCAGCCCGTCACCGTGCGCTACCCAGCTGTGGGGGAGACGGGCGTGCTCGAGGTCGACGGCACCTGCGTCCCGCTCATGCAGTCCCCGACGGACTCCGGGCTGGTCGGGATCAGGACCGGCGACGGCAGCGGTTGTCTGACGTTCCGGTCGGAGCTGACCGCGGAGGGGTTCTTCACCTTCCGCGTCGAGACCCCTGGCGCGGCGACGAACGGTCGCTACCTCGGAGACGGCAACGCCGGCAGTGCTCTCGACCTGCTCTCCACGAAGCCGATCGTCCTGTTCGCGATCCCCGAGGAACCGAGCGGCACGGTGGCGCTCACCGGACGGACCGAGGACACGAACGACGACGGGCGGATCGGTGCCGGTGACGACCTGGTCTGGTCGATCTCGACGGAGAACACCGGCAAGGTCCGGCTGCGCGACCTGTCCCTCGTCCTGGCCGACGGTTCCTCCGTCGGGTGCGACCGTCCCGACGTGGACGCGGGCGACACGCTCGACTGCGAGGCCCGACGCCCCCTGACCCAGGCAGAGGTCGACGCGGGGACGGCGTCGACGGAGCTGACGGGGACGGGGCGTACTCCCCGCGGCGCCACGGTCGCCCTGGGCAGTGCTGAGGCCGCGGTCGCCGTCGTCGGTGCGGTGGAGCTCACCGGCGCGGTGACCTCGGACCTCGCCGCGTCGGCAGTGGCCGGCGACGTGGTGCACTACACGGTGCGGGCGGAGAACACCGGCACCGTCGGTCTGACGGGGCTTTCCGTCCGGTCCGACCGCGACGACGCCGCGGAGTGCGACGCGTCGGACCTCGCCGCCGGTGCCAGCACGACGTGCCGGATCGACCGTCGCCTGACCCAGGACGACCTCGACGCCGGGTCCGCCGCGTTCGCCGCTGAACTGACGGCCAGTGCGGCCGACGGGCGTGACGTCAGCACGCGGGCGGAACTCGAGCAGGCGCTCGACCAGGAGTCAGCCGCGACGGTCAGCACCGTCTCGGACGCCGGTGCATCCGTCACCGTCGGACAGACCATCCGGTACACGACGACGGTGACGAACACCGGCACCGTGACGCTCGGCTCCGTCGCCTCGACGGTCTCGATCGGTCGCGCGACGGCCTGCGCGTCCGGATCGATCGCGCCGGGGGCGTCGACGACCTGTTCAGCCGAGTACACCGTGACCCAGGCGGACGTCGACGCCGGGTTCGTCGCGCAGCACGTCGCGGTCACCGCCGCGGCCCCCGGTGGATCATCGGCACGCATGGGTGCGGACGACGTGCGTGACGTTGCGGTCGCCGCACCGCTCCTCGACGCAACGGTCGACACCGACGCAGCCGCCGTCCCGTCGGTCGGCGACGTGGTGACCGCGACGGTGCACGTCACGAACACGGGCAACGTCACCCTCGCCGACGTCGCGGTGGACCCGTCGACGGGTGACGTGGTCTCCTGCACCGACACCACCCTCGCCCCGGGGGCCGCCACGGACTGCGTCGTCGTCCGGGCGCCGCTGACCCAGGCGGACATCGACGCCGGTGTCCTCGAGTTCACCGCCGACGTCGTCGCGACGGCTCCCTCGGGTGACCGCGCTGTCCGCGGCTCGGTCCAGGCGTCCGACCCCGTCCCGGCCTCGCCTGGCGCGTCCGCGACCCTGACGAGCGACGCCGGTGCCGATCCGGAGGTCGGACAGACGGTGACGTGGACCACGACCGTCCGGAACACCGGGAACGTCAGCCTGTCCGGTCTCGTCGTGGGGACCCCGGACGGTGCGGCGACGTGCACCGTCACCGATCTCGCTCCCGGTGCCTCGACGACGTGCGTCTCGTCTGCCAGCATCACGCAGGCCGACGTGGACCACGGCTCCCTCGACCGCGAGGTCGTCGTCAGTGCCGCTGCGCCGGGTGCCGCCGTCACCGAACTGGCCCGTCCGACGTCCTCCGACGTCATCGGAGCCGCGCCAGGCCTGACGGCCTCCGTGGTCTCGGACGTCACGGAGCACACCGGCCTCGGTGACCAGGTGACCTGGACCACCACGATCACGAACTCCGGGAACATGACGATGTCGGCGGTCGGACTCGCCGGTGGGGCCTGCGACGCGGTGCTCCTCGCGCCGGGTGCCGGGACCACGTGCACCTCGACCCAGGTGCTCACGCAGGCCGACGTCGACGCCGGGACCGTCCGGTTCGCGAGCGTCGTCTCCGCGACCTCGCCCGACGGCGTGCACGCGGAGCGTGCGGAGCCGACGGCCGAGGCTGCGATCGCCCAGCACCCCGCACTCGTGGCGACCAGCACCTCCGATGCGGACTCGCAGCCGTCCGTCGGTGACACGGTGACCGTCACCGTCGCCGCCGAGAACACCGGCGACGTGACGATCCGCGACCTCGCCCTGCTCCCCGACCGGGGTGACGCCGCGACCTGCGACGCGGCACCCGTCGCGCCGGGGGCCCGCGTCGAGTGCGTGGTGACCACCGTCGTCAGCCAGGCGGACGTGGACGCCGGGGGGTTCTCCGTCCGCACCGGGGTGCTCGGCACGACGCCGACCGAGTCCGGTGTGCAGCTCGCCGACACCGAGGTGCGTGTCGCCATCGCCGCGGCTCCGTCGACCACGCTCGCCCTGGCTGTCGGTGCCCACGACCCGCTCGTGCCGGGGACCGACCTGACGGTGGACGCGACCGTGACGAACACGGGCACCGTGACGCTCACCGGCATCGCACTCGACGTCGCGGACGACCAGGAGGCCGTGTGCGCCGACGGGCCCGTGGCGCCCGGTGCGACCGTGACCTGCACGATCACGACCACCGTCACGCAGGGAGACGTCGACGCCGGCACGATCGATGTCCGCGCCACCGGGACCGCCGCCGCACCGGACGGCGCGCAGGTGGCGATCCCCGCCGCCGCGATCAGCGTGCCGATCGACGCCGACCCGCGGGCATCGCTCACGCTGACCGCCGAGCCGCAGGGTGACCTCGCCGTCGGGACGGTCGTCCGCTTCACCGCCACGGTGACGAACCACGGCAACGTCACGCTCGACGCCCTCGCCACCAGCCGCCTCGCGGCCTTCGGCGGGGCGACCTCCGAGCGTGCGGACGACGGTTCCCCGGCCTGTGACACCGACGTGCTCGCACCGGCGGCGACGGTGACCTGCTCCTACGAGCGGACCGTCACGCAGGCGGACGTGGACCACGGAGCCATCCGGGAGGCCGTGGCCGGCACCGCCCGGACGCCGTCCGGTGACGACGTGGAACTCGCACCGGCCTCGGTGACGGTCGACGTCCCGCGGACGGTCCTGGGCGCCACCACGCTGTCGGCGGACACGGAGGGCCCGGTGTCCGCGGGTGACCGTGTGACGCTGACCACGACGATCCGGAACGCCGGGTCGGTGACGCTCTCCGACATCCACGCGACCGAAGCCGACACGGACGCGCAGCAGTGCGTCGCGGATGACCTCGCACCCGGTGCCGAGACGACGTGCGTCAGCGTGCGGACGGCCACGGCGGAGGACGTCGAGCGTGGCAGCTTCCGTGCACACGTCCTGGTCGGGGCGACCGATCCGCAGGGCGCGGACGTCGAGCTGCCCGAGGCGGAGCTGTCCCTGCCGACCGAGACGCCCGAGGAGCTCGCGTTCACCGGCGTCATCGGCCTGTCGGTCGCGGCGCTCGCCGCGCTCGCCCTGCTCGTGCTCGGTGTCACCACGAACCTCGTCGCCCGTCGGCGCAGCGCCACCGACGCCGACGCCGACTGACCCGCTGCGACATCGGCTCGACCTGTCGTCGCTCACCCCGACGACAGGTCGAGCCGCACGTCGAGGTCCAGCCGGTCCAGGAAGGACTCGTCGTGACTCACGACGACGACGGCTCCGCGGTACGCCCGCAGCGCGTCGACGAGCTGGTCGACGCTCGCCAGGTCGAGGTCGTTCGTCGGTTCGTCGAGCACCAGGAGCTGCGGCGGCGGGTCCGCCAACACCAGTCCGGCCAGGGCGACACGGAAGCGCTCGCCGCCGGACAGGGCGCCGGCCGGGCGGTCGACGGCGTCCCCGCGGACCAGGAACCGTGCCAGGCGGTTCCGGAGTTCGGCGGGCGGCACGTGCGGGGCGCTCCGGCGGACGTTCTCGAGCACGGTGGCGGCGTCGTCGAGTGAGTCCTTCCGCTGCGGCAGGTACGCGATCTGCTCGACGTGCGCGACGGCTCCCGTGCCGGGGAGCGGGTGCGCCCGCGCGGTCGGTACGCCGACGAGCTGCTCGAGCAGGGTCGTCTTGCCGATGCCGTTGTCCCCACCGACGGCGACGCGCTCGGGCCCCTGCACGACGGTGACCCGACCCCGGACGGTGAACGTGGCGATGCGGCGCGACGCGGGCACGTGCGGGTCGGGCAGCTCGACGTGCACGGACTCGTCGTCGCGGAGCCGGAGTTCGGCTTCGCGTTTCGTCGCCAGTGCCGCGGCCTCGTCGTCGGCGAACCCGACGCGGAGCCGGCCAGCGGTCTCCTGTGCGTGCTTCCGCATCTCGTTCGCGTACGACTTCGGCATCGACCGGCCGGCCTTCTCGCCCGCCTTGGCGCGTCGGGCGATGGTCGTCTCGGCGGCGATGCGCTGCCGCTTCTCGGCGCGGTGTCGCTGTTCGGCGACGCGGACCTCGCGCTCGACGGCGGCCTGCTGCACGGCGAGGTGCTCCTCGTACGCCGAGAACGTGCCGCCGAAGACCGTGACCGACCCGGTACGGAGCTCGCAGGTCTCGTCGACGTGCTCCAGGAGTTCCCGGTCGTGGCTGACGAGGACCAGGGTCCCGCGCCAGGAGTCCACGACGTCGAGGAGCATCGCGCGCGCCCGGCGGTCGAGGTTGTTCGTCGGCTCGTCGAGGAACGCGATGGGCCGACCACGCAGGCGGATCCCCGCGATGGCGACGAGCACGGCCTGCCCGCCGGAGAGCGTCGACACCGGGCGGTCGAGGTCCAGGCCGAGGGCATCGACGGCGGCGGTCGCCCGCTCCTCGACGTCCCAGTCGTCACCGAGGACGTCGAAGTGCGCCGGGTCCGGGTCCCCGCCGAGGATCGCGCGGAGTGCCGCGAGCGACGGTCCGACGCCGAGCAGGTCCGCCACGGTGTCGGTCACCCGGGCTCCGTCGGCCGCGGAGAGCAGCCGCTGGGGCAGGACGTCGACGGGACCCGACGTCTGGACGGAACCCGACGTGGGCTGGAGCCGACCGGTGACCAGCCGGACGAGCGTGGACTTGCCGGCCCCGTTCCTCCCGACCAGACCGGTGCGGCCCGACCCGAAGGCGGCGGTGAGGTGGTCGAGCGCGACGGTGCCGTCGGGCCAGGTGTAGCTGAGGTCGTGCAGGACGACGGATGGGCTGGTGGGCATGGAGGTGTCTCCCCGGTGTCGGTGCTGGGCGCACGACACCGAGCCACCGCGGTGCGGTGGAGCGCCCGACGGGGCGCGCGATCACGGTGTCAGCGCGTGGGCTGAGCAGGACCGGTGATCGAGAGCAATCCGTCGTCTTCCGTCGGGGACCCCCGTGTCCGTCATCCGAGCCGCCGGTCGGTCTCCCGCCCCGGGGGCCTCGTGATGACGACGAGGTGGCACCACGGTAGGCCCGGTCCCCACGCGGGCGCAAGGGATGACAGGGTGGAGGCATGCCCGAGAACCTGCTGCCGACCCCGTCGGCCAACCCCGAGACCCTGCTGCCCGCCGACCCGTCGGTGGACGCCGCGCTCACCGCGAACGCCCCCGTGGCCTCCGTGGTCGTCGCGCACCCCTCGTCGAGCCTGGCGTGGGCGCTCCTGGCGGACGAGGCCTGGGAGCGTGGCGCGACGCTGGAGTCCTACGCCTACGCCCGCGTCGGGTACCACCGCGGACTCGACTCGCTGCGCAAGGCCGGCTGGCGCGGTGCCGGTGCGGTGCCGTGGTCGCACGAGCCGAACCGCGGGGTGCTGCGCTCCCTGTTCGCCCTGCGGCGTGCGGCGATCGCGATCGAGGAGCCCGGCGAGCCCGAGCGCCTGACGGAGTTCCTGAACGGCGCCGACCCCGCCGTGCTCCCCGCGCTGGGCGCGTAGCGGGCCGCCGCGAGGCGCTCTCTGCGCGCTGCCGGTCGCGCCCGCCCACGGACATCGCGCCCCGTCACGACGGGGCGCGATGATCATGACGGGGCGCAGCGCGGGTGCGTGTGGCCAGCCCGGCCAGCGGGTGCGAGCGCGGCACCCCGCCGCCGCCTCGCGCCGCCGCCAGCCGCACGCCGCCGCCGGCAGCCCGGCCCCGCCCCTACCCCAGCAGCACGCTCCACGCCGTCGTCGCCGGCCACAGCTGGTGCTCCGGCAGCACGTCGAGCCCGCAGGCGCGTGACCCCAGCCCGTGCTGCGCCGCGTCGAGGTACAGGTACAGCGCGTCGGACACCGGCAGCTCGTACGGGTGCCCCGCGCGACCGATCTGCTGCGCGGTCCACGGCGTCAGCGTGAAGCCGGTCCGCCGAGCGCCGACCGACGAGACCGTGAACGGCCCCACCGTCAGCGAGCGCAGGTCCGGACGGTGCCCGGTCTCCTGCGGCATCGAGTAGTTCACGTTCAGCAGCGACACCGGCGCGGCGAACCGACCGACGTGCGCCGCGTGCGAGGAGTCCGCGTACGACTCCAGCGGCCCGGTCCCGAACCACTCCGCCGACTCGTCGACGAGCGACGCCGGCAGGTCGATGCGGACGCCGATGCGTGGCCACGTGATGCCCCAGGCGCCGAACGGGACCGCGGTCGTGTCGAGCTGCAGCCCGGCCTCGGTCAGGGTCCAGCGGTGCGTGACCTCGACGCCCGCGCCGCTGTTCGCCGCCGACACGCGGACACGCTGCACGAGGCCGTGCTCCGTCCGCGACACCGACACGAGCCGGTGCGTCAGCCGGTCGAGCCCGTGCGCCTCCCACTTCGACGCCGACGACGGCGCGTCCGGGTCGCCCACCCCGTGCGTCAACACCGGGTCAGCGGTCTCGTACCCGCCCTGCGACGCCAGCCGGTCGTTGTCGGTCGGCGCCCGCCAGAGCTCCAGGCGTGGCCCGGCGACGGGCAGGTCCTTCCAGGTCGACAGGTCACCGCGCGCCGTGAAGGTCGCCTCCCCGAGCCGGTCACCGTCCCACCCCGCACTGGAGGCTCGTGGCGCCTCCGCCACCCGGCTCGCGACGAGCGTCTGGGTGCGTGCCACGACGTGGCCGGTGTCCGCCCAGGCCGTCGGCCCGGCGAACTCCGCGACGACGTCGAACCAGAGTTCCTCGCCGGGGGCGAGCGGACCGGCCGCGGCGGCCAGCACCTCGGAGGGCACGGGCACGGTGGCCGACTCATGCGGCGCGACGACGCCGGGCGCCAGGCGTCCGGTGGCCTCGACGACGCCGTTCCGCGCCAGGGTCCACGTGAAGCGGAGCCCGGAGGTGGAGGCCGAGTGGAACCGGTTCTCGACCAGGACGGTGCCGCCACCCGCGGTGGTCGTGCCGTGCAGCGGGGACACCGACAGGCGCACCGGAGCGACGACGGCCGCGAACTCCGCCAGCCCCGGGGTCGGGGTGCCGTCGGGCAGCACCAGGCCGTCCATCACGAAGTTGCCGTCGTGGACGACCTCGTGGAAGTCGCCGCCGTAGGCGTAGTACGGGGTGCCGTCGGGGGTGTGCGCGAGGAGCCCGTGGTCGCGCCACTCCCACACGAAGCCGCCGTGCAGCCGCGGGTAGCGGTCGACCAGGTCCTCGTACTCCTGGATCTGCCCGGGTCCGTTGCCCATCGCGTGCACGTACTCGCAGTGGATGAACGGCTTCGAGCGCTGCCGTGCCGCCTCGGCCGGGCCGCACTCGAGCAGCGGGGTCGCCGGACCGCCGCCGATCGACTCGGTCTCCTGCAGCGTCGGGTACATCCGCGAGTACACGTCGGTGTACTCGCCCGTGTAGTCGCCCTCGTAGTGGACGGGCCGTTCGGCGTCGCGGGCGCGGACCCACGACGACATCGCCGCGAGGTTCCGCCCGGTGCCGGACTCGTTGCCGAGCGACCACATCACGATCGACGCGTGGTTCTTGTCCCGCTCGACGGTCCGCGCGATGCGGTCGAGGTAGGCCTCCTCCCACGCCGGGTCGTCGGAGGGGTTGCCGACCCAGTCGACGAAGAGGAACCCGTGCGTCTCGAGGTCGCACTCCAGCACCACCCAGAAGCCGAGCTCGTCGGCCAGGTCCAGCACGCGGGGGTGCGGCGGGTAGTGCGAGGTGCGGATCGCGTTGACGTTGTGCCGCTTCATGAGCGCCATGTCCGCTCGGGCGTGGGCCTCGTCGAACACGCGGCCACGCTCGGGGTGGGTCTCGTGGCGGTTCACGCCGTGGAACACGACGCGCTCGCCGTTGACCAGGAACCGGTCGCCCTCGATCGTCACCGTGCGGAAGCCCAGGCGGAGCGAGACCGTCTCACCGTCCGAGGAGACCGTCGCGTCGTACAGCCGGGGGAGTTCGGCGCTCCACGGCTCGACACCCTCGACCGTGATCGGGGCGACGTCCTCCGCGGAGTCCCAGAGCACGGACACGCCGAGCTCGGGGACGGCGAAGCGCACGGGGAACACCGCGTCGAGCGTCGGCACCGTGATCGTGCCGGTCCCCGTCGCGGGTCGGCCGGACGCGGCGGTCCCGGCCGAGGCCGTGTTCCCCGTCGTGGCGGTCCAGCCCGCGCGCACGAACACGTCGTCGATGGGGGCGGCGGGACGAGCGAGCAGCGTGACGTCACGGAAGATGCCGGGCAGCCACCACTGGTCCTGGTCCTCGAGGTACGACGCCGCCGACCACTGGTGCACGCGCACGCGGACCTCGTTCGACCCCGGCCGGAGCAGCGACGTGACGTCGAACTCCGTCGCGAGCCGGGAGCCCGTCGACCACCCGACGAGCTCGCCGTTCACCCAGACGCGGAAGTGCGACTCCACGCCGTCGAACCGGAGCAGCACCCGGGCGGCCGCGTCGAACGACGTCGGCAGCGAGAAGGTGCGCCGGTGGTCGCCCGTGGGGTTCTCCTCGGGCGGGTGCGGCGGGTCGATCGGGAACGGGTACTGCAGGTTCGTGTAGCTCGGCGCCCCGTGCCCGTGCAGGACCCAGTGCGCCGGGACGGGCAGCGTGCCCCACCCGTCCGGGTCGTCGAAGTCCGGGGCGTCCGCCACCGGCGACCAGCGGAAGTCCCACTCCCCGTTCAGCGACAGGGCGGGTGCATCGGTGTGCAACCACGCCCTCGGTGCCAGTCGGGACGCCGATCCTGGCGTCGTGGCGTGCAGGTCGTCGGTGGCGGTGGAGGTCAACCCTTGACCGATCCTTCCGTGAGGCCCCCGCGCCAGAAGCGCTGCAGGACGATGATGGCGATGACGAGCGGGATGACCGAGACGAGCACTCCGCCGGTGGTGAGCTGGTAGAACTCTGGCAGACGGTCCACCTGGGACCGCCAGTTGTTCAGTCCCAGTGTGATCGGGTACAGCTTCTGGTCTGCCAGCATGATGAGCGGCAGGAAGAAGTTGTTCCAGATCCCCACCACCTGGAACAGGAACACCGTCACGAGCGCCGGCGTCATCTGCCGGAGCGCGATCGTGTGGAAGATCCGCAGTTCGCTGGCCCCGTCGAGCCGTGCGGACTCCATCAGCGCGGTGTCGATCGACGCCGAGGCGTAGACCCGGCACAGGAACAGGCCGAACGGCGAGACCAGGCTCGGGATGAGCACGCTCCAGTACGTGTCGGTCAGTCCCATCGTCGAGAACAGCAGGAACAGCGGCAGCGCCGTCGCGGTCCCCGGCACGAGCACGCCGCCGAGGATCGTCCCGAACACGAGCTGCCGACCGCGGAACTCGTACTTCGCGAGCGCGTACCCGCCGGCCGCCGCGAAGTAGGTCGCCAGCACCGCACCGACGCCGGAGTACAGGATGCTGTTCGCGATCCACCGGACGAAGATCCCGCCGTCGTACGTGAACACCTGCTGCAGGTTGCTGAACAGCGCGAAGTCGCCGCCGAACCAGAACCCGTTCGTCGAGAACAGCGCCCCCGTGGTCTTCGTCGCGGCGATCACGACCCAGTACAGCGGCACCAGGAAGTACAGCGCGACGACGACGAGGATGCCCGTCACGACGATCTGCGACCGCGGCGAGCGGTCGAGCTTGCGGCGCTGGTGCGCCGAGATGGAGGTGGTGTCGACGGGGACCGCGGTCTTCGCCGTGGCCGGCGCTTCGATGGCTTCGCTGGTCATCGTTCAGTCCCTTCGGTCGTCGCGACGCGACCGGCCGGGAGGCTCTGGTCGGCTCGGTTGGTGACCACCTGTCCGGCAGATGCGCGCGTCTGGAGCGCGCGCCGAGCCTCCAGGCCGTCCTTCCTGGCCCGTTTGCGCTGGTCGCGCTCGTCCTTGGGTGGACGGTTGGTCAGCGCCAGGAACGTGAAGGACAGGATGAAGGCGGCCAACGCGATGATGACCGCCTGCGCACTCGCGACGCCGTACTCGTTGAACGCGAACGCGTTCGTGTAGGCGGCGTAGTTCGGCGTGTACTCGGTGTCGATGGCGGGGGCGACCGTGGACAGGATCTGCGGCTCCGCGAAGAGCTGCAGCGTGCCGATGATCGAGAACACCGTCGTCAGCACCAGGGCCGGCGCGATGAGCGGGATCTGGATGCGCCACGCGACCTGGAAGGGTCCGGCGCCGTCCATCTTGGCGGCCTCGTAGACCTCGCCGGGGATCGACTTCAGCTGCGCCACGATGATGAGCATGTTGTAGCCGGTGTAGGTCCAGGTGACGATGTTCGCGATCGACCACAGCACGCTGTTCGCGCCGAGGAAGTCCGGCTGCAGCCCCATCGACTGCAGCAGCGACACGATCGGCGACAGCCCGGGCACGTACAGGAACGACCAGAGGATCGTCGCGATGACCCCGGGGACGCCGTACGGCATGAAGTAGATCGCCCGGAAGAAGCCCGGCCAGCGGGCGCTCGCCGACTCCAGCAGCAGTGCCAGGACCGTGCAGGCGATGATCATCACCGGGACCTGGACGATGCCGAACAGGAGCATGCGGCCGATCGAGGCGACGAAGCCGCTGTCGTTCAACGCCGTGACGTAGTTGTCGAAGCCGGCGAAGCGGCCCGTGACGCCGTCCTCGCCGAACAGGCCCTTGCGGTCGACGGTGGTGAAGCTCTGGAACAGGGCGCTGATGATCGGGATGATGAACGTCAGGACGAAGAGCGCCAGGAAGGGTGCGAGCAGGACCCACGGTGCGCGCTTCTGTGCCCGGGTGGCCTTGGTGCTCGTGCGGAAGGTCGGTTGCGTGCGCTCCGGGGTGCGCGTCTGGGTCGGGGTCTGGGTGCTCACGATGCCGTCCTGACGCTGAGGCCCTTGTCCTTGAACGACTGGACGATCTCGCGCTGGGCGAGTTCGACGGCGTCGCTGAGCTTGAGCCCGCCGGTGATCTTGCGGCGGAACTGGTTCTGCAGCGACGTGAACGCCGACTGCGTGACGGGGGACCAGGACCAGTCGATGTTCTGCTCCTTGGCCGCCGGCGCGAAGACGTCCTCGTTGTAGTTCTGCCCGGAGAACCAGGCGCTCGGCTGCTCGCGCTGGGCGCCGATGTAGTCCTTCGCGGGGGACCAGCCGATGCCGCAGTACTTGATCATGGCGTCCACACCCTCTTTCGAGGTGGTCATCCACGTGATGAAGTCGAGCGCTTCCTTGGGGTGCTTCGCGTTGGCGAGCACCGCGGCCGTCGAGCCGCCGATCGCACTCGACCCGAACCCGTCGTCGCTCCACTTCTGCATCGGGGCGACCTTCCACTTGCCCTTGCCGCCCTGGATCGACTCGATGAGCGCGTCGCCCCAGCTCGCACTCGTGACGGCGGCGATCCGACCGTTGGCACACGCGGCGTACCAGCCGGGTGTGTAGGCGCTGGCGCTGGTGTCGACCAGCTTCTCGTCGATGCATCCGTCGAAGAAGTCGGCGACCTGCATCGTGGCGTCGTCGGTCATGTCCACGACCCACTCGTCCCCGTCGACCTTGAACCACCGCGCGCCGGCCTGCTGCGCGTACGCGGCGAACGGCGAGGCGTCGGCGACCGGGAAGACCTCGAGGTAGTTCTGCTTGCCGGTGCCCCGGACCTTGTCGGCCAGGACCTTCCACGCGTCCCACGTCGTCGGGGGTTCACCGCCGGCCTGCTCGAGGATCGCGGTCTGGTAGTAGAACCCCATCGGGCCGGTGTCCTGCGGGATGCCGTAGACGCCGTCGACGAAGGAGACCTGGGCCCAGGCAGCCTCGTCGTACTGGTCCTGCACGTCCTTCGCACCGTAGCGGGCCAGGTCGACCAAGCCGTTGGCGAGCATGAACTCGGGGATCTGCCGGAGCTCGACCTGGCCGATGTCCGGTCCGCCGCCGGCTGCGAGCGCCGAGTACATCTTCTGGTACCCGCCGCTGTTGCCGCCGGGGATCCAGTTCGCCGTGACCTGCACGTCGGGGTGCTTCGCGTTCCAGATGTCGCAGACCTTCTGCAGGTCCTTGAGCCAGGCCCAGTAGGTGAGCTGGATCGTCTCGCCCTTCGCCGCTGCGGGGACGAGCGCGGCCTTGTTGACGTTCGTCGAGCCCGGCACGGCGCAGCCGGCGAGGAGACCCGTCGCAGCTGCTCCGATGCCGAACCCGAAGAGCTGGCGTCTGGTGATCGGTGGTCGTGGTGATGGCGTCATTGCCTGCACTCCGGTTCGTCATTGATCGGGGTTGCAGCTCAGCAAACCACGGAACCCGAGTGGCCATGGGTGTTCGGGCCTGGGTGTTCGCTCCGACCTTGGAACGGCGTCAGCTCGGAGCGCGGACGGTGGGGACTCAGAGCAAGCACGAAGGCCGCCGACGGCGATCGCCACCGGCGACACGAACGGGAGGAGCACTGATGGCTGAACGCGGGAACACCACCCACCGGCCAGAGCTCGACGAGCAGCTCGCGCACGAGGCGCAGAGCATCGTCCAGGGCCACGGCAGCAACAGCCACGTCGAGGAGTTCCGGCAGTCCGAGCCGGTCCCCGACGACACCGACGACGCCGAGACGCTCCGGGCATCGGGCTACGACGGCGAGCTCGAGGGCGAGCTGCAGGACGACAGCACGGACGTCGTGCCCGAGGACGACGCCGACGTCGTCACGGACACGGACGGCCGCGGGGCGATCGGCGGGGGCGCGGTCGCCGGGGACACCGTGGGCGGCGACGACACCGTCTTCACGACCGAGACCGGCGAGGAGACCGAGAGCGAGGTGGTCGACGGTGGCGCAGACGACGCGTGAGACCACGGCGCTGCAGCCGGACCTCGTCGAGGCGCTGCAGGCACCAGGCTCCTGGACGTGGGCGTACGTCGACGCCTCCGGCAACCGGGAGGACCCCCGACGGATGGCCGCCCTCCAGCGGCGCACCGTGTCGGACGCGCTGCAGCAGCAGGGCGCTTCGGCCCGGGCGATCGAGGTCATCGAGGAGGAGCTCGTCGAGCAGCCGGGCGTCCCCGCGCCCGTTGCCCGCTACGTGCTCGTCCGAGACGACGAGCTCGTGCTGAGCGAGGTGCTGCCGGGTCACCTGCACGGGCAGGAGTCCGTCGGCACGGGTGCGGTCCCCGACCTGCTCCCGCTCCTGGCGCACCGCCCGTTCGACCTGCCGTTCCTGGTGGTCCAGGTCGGCCGCGAGGGCGGTGGGTTCCGCGGCTACCGACTCGGGCACGCGCCCTCGGGGGATCCCGAGGACGAACAGCGCATCCAGGGCCGCACCGACACGCTGCACTACGCCAAGGCCGGCACCGGGTGGAAGCAGCCGCACTGGCAGGCCCACACCGAGGAGATCTGGAAGCAGACCGCCGGCGAGGTCGCAGCCGCGGTCGACGAGGCCGTACGCGAGACCTCACCCCGACTCATCATCGTGGCGGGGGACATCCGCGCACGCGAACTGCTCCGCGGTGAGCTCTCCACGGCCGCGAAGGCCCTCGTGACCGAGGTCGCCGTCGACCCGCGAGCCGACGACGCGTCCGAGAAGGCGCTCGTGCAGCATGTTGACCTGGCACTCGCGCGGGTCCTGGCGTCACGACGGCACGACGTGCAGGACCTCCTGCGCACGCACGAGGGTCGCGGCGACAACGAGAGCGTCAGCGGGATCGGACCCGTGGTCGATGCCCTGCAGCAGGCGCAGGCGGCCGTGGTCGCCCTCGACGCCGGGGCACTCGGCGACCGGACGCTGTACGCGCTCGCCGCTGCCCCCTGGGTGGCGACGGCGCCCGAGCAGGCGGGCGGGGTCGAGGTCCTCGGGCAGGTGCCAGCGGTGTGCGCCCTCGTCCGGGCGATCGTGCTGACCGACGCCGAGCTCGTGCTCGTCAACGCGGCGTCGTTGCCGAGCGGGGCGCCCGCGTCCGCGCTGCTCCGCTGGCGGGTGGGCCCGGCCGTCCCGGCCTGAGTCGGGCGCCGGGCCCGCGCGTGGCGGGTGCGGCGTGGCGGTCGTCTCGCGCGTAGTCAGTCGTACCGTGCGCAGCAGGTCGGATCGCGCGTGGGAGGTCGGTTCTTCCAGCCCCCCCACGCGCGATCCGACCTTCCATCGCGGGTGTCATGGGTCGGAACGCCCGCCGCTCACCCGGTCGACCGGTCCGACCGCGGGACCAGCGGCAGCGCCAGCAGTGGCAGCACCGCCACGATCCCGAACGACGCCGCGAAGCCGAGTGCACCGACCAGGACCCCGATGCCCGGACCGACGGCGCTCGCCGCGATGAACTGCCCGGTGTTCTGCGCGCCGAGGGCCCGGCCGGACCAGAAGGGTCCCGCTGCCTCGGCGACCGACGTGTACGCGAGCCCGTTGTCCGCAACGGTGACACTCGTCGCGACGACGAGGAACACGGCCGCACCCGCCAGGTGTGTCGCGTCGACGAGCGCCATGACCCCCATCACCGCGGCAGCACTCACGGCGACGACCCGCAGCGGACCGACCCGGGAGCGTGCCCGGTCACTCCACACGCCCACGAGGATGCGCCCGATCGCCCCGACGAACTGCGACGCCCCGACGAGCAAGCCTGCCGCAGCCGTCGGCCACCCCAGCCCGACGAGCCACACGAGCCCGTACGTCGACAGGGTGAACTGCGGCACCACGAGCAGGACGGACACCGCGTGGATGCGCCACAGGAAGCCCGACGTCCGGTAGGGGTTCGCGACGTGTGCCGCCGGAGCGTCACCCCGTGCCGGTCGCGGCGGGTTCGCGATGCCGATGGCGCACAGCACGGCGAGCACCGCGCACAGCACGATCGGCAGCACGAGCGCCGCCCGGATGCCGGACGTCTCGGCGAGCTGCGGCACCGTGACCGCCGCGAGCGTCACCCCGAGCGGCTGCGACATCTGCCGGATCCCCATCGCCAGGCCCCGCCGCTCCTTCGGGAACCACCCCACGACGACCCGTCCGCTCGCGGCGTTGGTCGAGGCGCTCGTCATCCCACCCGCCAGGAACGCCAGCCGGAGCAGCACCGGGTCACCCGCGGCGAGCCATGCGCCGACCGCCGCGAGGGTCGTCAGGACGAGCCCGCCCGCGATGACGACCCGCTCGCCGATGCGGTCGGTGAGCGCTCCCCAGGCGATGAGCGTCAGCACCATGCCGAAGGTCGGCGCAGCGGCGAGCACCCCGGCGACCGGCAGGGGCGTGCCGTGCGCGTGCAGGTACGGGATGAGCAGAGCCGGTGCCGAGACGACGAGCGTGCCGGCGGCCTGTGCGGCGACGCCGAGCGCGAGCATCGACCACGCACGGGCGGTGGTCGTGGGCGCTGGGGCGGCCGTCGTCATCGGAGTCGTTTCGTCGCGGAACGGTTTGGTATACCAAAACGGTATACCATCCGGTCCACTCCGGCGCTACGCTGGTCCGTCGTGACCGAACCGACCGACGCAGCGCCCGTGTCGCAGACGGCCCAGCTCTACGACAACCTGCGCGCCGCGATCCTCACGCTCGAGATCGCCCCGGGGGAGCGCATCTCCGAACGCGGGCTCGAAGCCCGGTTCCACGCGTCGCGAACCCCCGTCCGCGCGGCACTGTCGCGGCTCGAACGCGAGGGGCTCATCCTGCACGAGGGCCGCTCCTGGACGGTCACGCCGATCGACCTCGACGAGATCGCCTCCCTCGCCGAACTCCGCGGCGTGCTCGAGCCCGCGGCCGTCCGGTTCGCCGTCGAACGCGCGGACGCCGCAGCGCTCGCCGAGGTCCGGTCGCACCTCGACGCCCTGCGTCCGACGCCTGACCAGCAGGCCGGGATCCGGATGGGGTCGACGTTCCACCTCGACCTGGCGGCGCTCGGCGGCAACCGGTTCGTCACGGACGCAATCGGCGACGCCCTCACCCGGCTCGAACGCACGCGCTGGATCGAGGTCCGCACGCCCGAGGCCCGCGACGCCGCGTGGGACGAGCACAGTGCCGTCCTCGACGCCGTGCAGGCAGGAGACGCCGACCGTGCGGCCGAGCTGCTCGCCGCGCACGTCGCCGGGACGAACGACCGCCTCATCGCCTGGATCGCCCAGGAGCGCCGCCGACTGCGCGGAGCCGGCATGGCGATCATCGGCGCCACGGACCGGACGTCGACCACGCACTGACCCCGGCCAGCGCGGGCCCGTGCTCCGGCCATCGCCGCACGCCCGTGCTCCGGGTGCCACGTCGTCCCTGCGGTCTGGACGCGACCGCGCGCGGGACCCGACCCGCCCTGCGGGGGCGAGCCGGGCCTCCCGGCTGTGCCGCGTCCTGATCCGGCCGCGGCGCGACTCACTCGATGCGCGTGAGCCCGTCCGCGCCGTCGAGCTGTGCGAAGGCGGCTGCGCCCTCCCGCGGTTCGTGCGACCGCTCGAGGAGTGCTTCGCGCACCTCGGCTTCGTCCAGGCTGACCCTGACCGCGTCGCGGCGTCCTGACTGCGTCGACTGTGACATCTCGTGTCGTCCTTCCCGTAGGCGGGCTCGGCCCGCGTCGATGCGGGCACCGCCCGCTGGTTGCGCTTCCTCACGGGACGTACTGAGGTCGCCCCAGTGTGATCCGCTGCGGGCGTCCGACGCAAGGGCCGGCCGGCGGTTGTGGAGAAGTGTGTCGAGGCGGGTTGCCTAGGATGGTCCGCGGTCGGGGCGGCTCGCCTCCGGCGCGCATCAGCGGACGGACTGGAGGAGCGGCTTGGCCGAGCAGCGCCCCGCACCTCCTACGGTCTACGACGTCGCCGCCGCCTCCGGGGTGTCCATCGCCACCGTCTCCCGGGTCCTCCGCACGCCCGACGCCGTCCGCGAGGGCACGCGCGACCGCGTGCAGGCCGCCATCCGGCTCCTCGGGTACGTGCCGTCGGGGAACGCCCGGGCGCTCGCGGGCAAGCGGACGGGCGTGATCGGGCTGCTGCTGCCCGGGTTCGACGTGGTGCCCGATGAGCGACCGGGGCTCGTGACGGACGGTGGGGTGCGCGTGGTCGACGACCGTCGACACGTGACGCAGCCGTTCGCGTCCAACCTGTACTTCGACGAGGTGCTCCGCGGCGCCGAGACCGAGGCCTGGCAGCGCGGCCTCGCGCTCATGGTCGCCGCCGGGCGGGGTCCCTCTCGCGACGTCATCGTGAACGACGTCGCCGGGCGTGTGGACGGCCTCGCGGTGCTGGCGCAGACCGTGCCGGACGAGCTGCTCGAGCACGTCGCCCGCCGGGTGCCCGTGGTGGTGCTCGCGGACGACCGGCGGTCGCACGGGTTCGACTCCGTCAGCGTCGACAACGCCGCGGGGATGCGCACGCTGGCCGCCCACGTGATCGGGCGGCTCGGCATCCGGTCGATCGCGTACGTCGCCGGCCCGATCGACTCCCCGGACGACATGGAGCGCTCGGCGGGCTTCCGCCAGGCGCTCGACGACCACGGCGTCGAGCCCCGCTCCGTCCGCACCGTGCACGGCGACTTCGGGCGGGTGCGGGCGCGGGAGCTGGCGGTCGCGCTGCTGTCGGACACCCCGCCACGGGCAATCGTCTGCTCGAACGACCAGTCCGCGCTGGGGGTGCTCGACGCGGTGCTCGCGGCGGGGCTCCGGGTGCCGGAGGACATCGTCGTGACGGGCTTCGACGGCATCGACGCCGGGCGGTTCTCCGCGCCGAGGCTCACCACCGTGCACCAGCCGATGGGGGAGCTCGGGCGTGCAGCGGTCGTGGCGATCGTCGACCGGCTGGAGCGCCGCGAGGGGCCGCCGCGTGCCGTCCGGCTCCCCGTCGAGGTGCTCCTGCGTGAGAGCTGCCCCCCGGCGCTGTAGTGCGGGGTGCTCGCACCGTGCGAGGTCTTCCGCCCCGTGCGAGCTTGCACACTCCGTGCGCGCCCACGGCCCCGCACGGAGTGTGCAACCTCGCACCAGACGCCCCCACCGGACTTGCGCGCCGTGATGTAAGCGCATACATTGACCCTCGTACCCACTCGACACGGAGGTCGACCGAGCAATGACGCTTCCCCCACAGCGCACCCCGCGGCGCACGCGGCACATGCCGCGCACACCGCGCACCCGGCGCGGACGCCTCGTCGCGACCCTCGCCGGCATCGCGGTCGTGGCCCTCGCGGCGACCGGCTGCAGCATCCAGGTCCGATCCGAGCCGGACCCGAGCATCGGCAAGGACACGATGCTCATCAACGCCGACCACGGCAACCCGCTGTTCGACCGCAACTTCAACCCGTACATCACGAACGCCCGCACCGCGTCGAAGTGGATGTACGAGCCGCTCATCGAGGTCAACCCCCTCGACGGCAAGCGGAACCCCTGGCTCGCGAGCTCGTGGGAGCAGCCGAACGCTCGGACGATCGACATGACGATCCGCAACGGCGTCGAGTGGTCCGACGGCACGCCGTTCACCGCGCGCGACGTCGTCTTCACGTTCGACCTGCTCAAGCAGTTCCCCGCGATGGACGTCAAGGGCGCCTGGCAGCACATCGACACCATCGAGCAGCAGGGCGACCACGTCGTCTTCCACCTGAAGTCCGACGACGTCCCGAGCCTGACGATCATCGGCCAGACGTACATCCTGGGCGAACACCACTGGGGGAAGGTCAAGGACCCGACGACGTGGCGTGACCCGAACCCGGTCGGCACCGGGCCGTTCGTCCTCGGCAACTACTCCGACCAGCAGTACTCGATGGACAAGAACCCGCGGTACTGGCAGGCGGGGAAGATCGCCATCGAGCATCTCGTGCTGCCGGCCACGAACACGCAGCTCGACACCGTCACCCGCGGCTACGACTGGGCGTACTCGTTCATCTCCGACGTCAAGGGCACGTGGGGTGCCGCATCGGACACGAACACGTACTGGTTCCCGCCGGGCGGCGTGATCGGCCTCATCCCGAACCTGACGAAGGCGCCGTACGACGACGTCAACGTCCGCCGAGGCATCTCGCTCGCCCTCGACCGCGACGACATCGCCGAGACCGCGACCGAAGGCAACCTGACCGCGGCGGCCCAGACCGGCCTGATCCTGCCGAACCAGGAGCGGTACGCGAACCCCGACATCCCGGACAACGGGATGGTCACGCAGGACGTCGCCGCGGCGAAGGCGTCGTTCGCGAAGTCCGGGTGGGTGGAGCAGGGCGGGAAGATCGTCAAGGACGGCAAGCAGCTCGAGATCACCATCACGACCGCCAACGGGTACGCCGACTGGCTCCGCGCCGCGCAGGAGGTCCGCCGCGACCTCACGGCCATCGGCGTCAAGGTGTCGATCAGTGCCCCGCAGCCCGCGGGCTACCAGCAGGCGATCAACAACGGCACCTTCGAGATGGCGATGGGCGGCATGGGCAACGGCGACGTCTACCAGGCGTTCAACTCGCTCATGTCGACCGACTTCTACCAGCCCGTCGGCAAGTCGACCGTGAACAACTACGAGCGCTACCGCGACCCGGCGACGCAGCGCCTGCTCGACGCGTACCGGGGCACGACCGACCCGGCCGAGCAGCAGGAGATCCTCGACCAGCTGCAGACCATCGTGTACGACCAGCTGCCCGTCATCGGCATGTACCACGGCGGCCTCTGGGGGCTGTTCAACACCAGCAAGTTCGTCGGCTGGCCGAGCGCGAAGGACCCCTACATGGCACCGCAGAACTACGACTCCGCGCCGCTGCTCATCTTCACGAAGCTCCGGCTGCGCGACAGCGCCGCCGGCCGGGAGATCCTGGACCAGCAGGGGGACCAGAAGTGAAGTACATCCTCCAGAAACTCGTCCTCTTCGTCCTGACCCTCTGGGCCGCGGTCACGCTGAACTTCGTGCTCCCGCGGCTCATGCCGGGCAGCCCGAGCGACGCGGCCCTCGCGAAGCTCAGCCAGAACGGCCCGGTCACCGACGCCACCAAGAAGGCCATCGAGGCGCAGCTCGGCGTCCCGACCGGCAGCCTCTGGGCCCAGTACGGCAGCTACCTGCACCAGGTCGTCACCCTCGACTTCGGCACGAGCTACACGTTCTACCCGCAGCCCGTCGGCGACCTCGTCGGCAAGGCCCTGCCGTACACGCTCATCCTGGTCGGGGTCGTGACGATCCTGGCGTTCGTCCTCGGCACCCTGATCGGCATCGCGGCGGCCTGGAAGCGGGGGACCTGGCTCGACTCGCTCCCCACCCTGTCGGGGTCGTTCATGTCGACGTTCCCGTACTTCTGGACGGCGCTGCTCCTGCTGTTCTTCCTCGGCTACGTCCTGCACTGGTTCCCGACCACGGGCGCGTACTCGGCGACGACCACCCCCGGCCTGAACCTGGCGTTCACGGGTGACGCCCTGCAGCACGCGGTCCTGCCGGCGGTGACGATCCTGGTGACCAGCCTGGGCGGCTGGATCATCGGCATGCGCAACGCGATGATCAACACGCTCGGTGACGACTACGTCACCTTCGCCGAGGCGAACGGCCTGCGCGGTCGCACCGTCGCCATCCGCTACGCCGCCCGCAACGCGATCCTGCCGAACCTGACCGGCTTCGGCCTGGCCCTCGGCGGCGTGGTCGGCGGCTCGGTGCTCGTCGAGCAGGTGTTCGGCTACCCGGGCATCGGCTACCTGCTGTTCAACGCCGTCATCGGGCAGGACTACCCGCTCATGCAGGCGCTCTTCCTGATGATCACCGTGTCGGTGCTCATCGCCAACTTCATCGTGGACGTGCTGTACGGCGTCCTGGACCCGAGGACGCGCCGATGACCAACAACGCAACCGTCGCAGTCCGCACGCAGGACGCACCGGAACAGCAAGCCCCGTCCAAGCTCAGGTCCGCCGCCCGCCAGTTCGGCGTCGTCTGGTCCAACACGAAGGCCCGGATCGGCATCGTCATCCTCGCCGTCTTCGTCGTCGTGGCCATCGCTGCCCCGCTCCTCGCCCCGTACGGCGCGTCCCAGAACGGCTTCGCCCGCAGCGAGGACGCAAGCTGGGCGCACTGGATGGGCACCACCGCCGCCGGCGAGGACGTCCTGTCGCAACTGGTCTACGGCGCCCGCATCTCGGTCATGGTCGGCGCGGTCGCGGGCATCCTGTCCACGCTCGTCGCCGTCGCGATCGGCCTCAGCTGGGGCTACGTCCGCGGGTGGATCGCCGAGGTCATCGGCTTCATCGTCAACCTGTTCCTGGTGATCCCGGGCCTGCCGCTCATGATCGTCATCGCGGCGTACCTGCAGAACGGCGGCATCGCGGTCATCATCGCGGTGATCGTCGTCACCGGCTGGGCCTGGGGCGCTCGCGTCCTGCGCAGCCAGACGCAGTCCCTCCGCGGCCGTGACTTCGTGACCGCCGCGCAGTTCTCCGGCGAGAGCGCTCCCCGCATCGTCTTCCGCGAGATCCTGCCGAACATGACGAGCCTCATCGTCGGCAGCTTCTTCGGCGCCGCCACGAGCGCGATCCTGGCCGAGGCAGGCCTGGAGTTCCTCGGCCTCGGCGACTCCTCGATCGTCAGCTGGGGCACGATCCTCTACTGGGCGCAGAACTCCAACGCGCTGCTCACCGGCCAGTGGATCCTGCTGTTCGCCCCGGGCCTCTGCATCGCGCTCCTCGCGATGAGCCTGACCCTCATCAACTTCGGCGTCGACGCCGTGTCCAACCCGCGGCTGCGCGAGGGCGCGCGCCGGAAGCGCAAGGAGGCGACCGCATGAGCGGCTCACGTTCCGCACCCCAGGACGGACTGGAGGCGCGCACCGGCGCCGCCACGGTCCTCCCGTCCGACGGTCCCACCGGATCCGCGACCGACGTCCTGCTCGACGTCCGCGACCTGTCCGTCGTCTACGAGTCGTCGGGCCAGACCGCCGTCCAGGCGGTCGACCACGTGTCGTTCTCCCTGCGGAAGGGCGAGTTCGTCGGCCTGGTCGGCGAGTCCGGCTCCGGCAAGTCGACGCTCGGCTACGCGCTGACCCGGCTGCAGAAGCCCCCGGCGCGGACGAACGGCGGCAGCATCGTGTTCGCGGGGAAGGACATCCGCGACCTCGGCGACGAGGAGCTCCGGCAGCAGCGCCAGGGCGGCTTCGCGATGGTGCTGCAGTCGGGCATGAACGCGCTGAACCCGGTGCGGACGATCCGCAACCACTTCATCGACGTCTTCAAGGCCCACGGCCACGTGCCGCGCGAGCGATGGGACAGCCGGATGCGGGAGCTCGTCGGCAAGGTGAAGCTGCCCGACTCGATGCTGGCGCGGTTCCCAGGCGAGCTGTCCGGCGGCATGCGGCAGCGCGTGTCGATCGCCCTGGCGCTGTCCCTCGAACCGCAGCTCATGGTGTTCGACGAGCCGACCACGGCGCTCGACGTCCTCGTGCAGCACGCGGTGATGGACACGATCATCGAGCTGCAGCGTGCCGAGGGCTTCACGGCGGTGCTCATCAGCCACGACCTCGGCATCGTGCTCGAGGCCACCGAGCGCGTCCTCGTCATGCACGAGGGCCGGATCGTCGAGGACGGCGGTTCGCGCGAGGTGCTCCACGCCCCGCAGGACCCGTACACGCAGATGCTCCTGTCGCACTACGCCGACCCCCGCGCCGAGGTTGTGTCGCTGCCCGGCTTCCCGGACCGCTCGCTCCGTGCGGAACACGGCGAGAAGCGGCAGGAGGCCACCACCTCCCACGCCACGGTCGGCACCCGCGAGCGCAGTGCGGCGCGGAACCCGATCGTCGTCGACCACCTCGTGAAGACCTACGCCCCGCCCCGTCGTGGTGAGGACCCGGTCCGGGCCGTCCGCGACGTGTCCTTCACCCTCGAGCCGGGGCAGTCCCTCGCGCTCGTCGGCCAGTCGGGCTCGGGCAAGTCGACCATCGCGAAGCTGCTCACCGGCGTGGAGAAGCCGAGCTCGGGCACCGTCCGGTTCGGCGACCTCGACGTGGCGAAGCTCGGGCGCCGGGGCATGCGCGACCTGCGCTCCGAGGTGCAGATGGTGTTCCAGGACCCGTACTCGGCGCTCAACCCGCTGCACACGGTCGAGTACACGCTCACCCGTCCGGTCGTGAACTACACCGGGCTCCGGGGCAGGGACGCGCGACACCGCGTGCTCGAACTCCTCGAGACCGTGGGCCTGACGCCCGTGGAGCAGTTCGCGCAGAAGCTCCCGCACCAGCTCTCGGGCGGGCAGCGGCAGCGCGTCGTCATCGCCCGGGCGCTGGCGAGCGACCCGCAGGTGATCATCGCCGACGAGCCGGTCTCGATGCTCGACGTGACCCTGCGTGCCGGGGTGCTCGCGCTCCTCGAGGACCTGCGGGAGCAGTGGGGCGTCTCGCTCCTCTACATCACGCACGACCTGCTGAGCGCCCGGCTCATCACCGACGACATCATGGTGCTCCACGACGGGGCCGTGGTCGAGCGAGGCCGGACCGCCGACGTGCTGCAGCACCCGCAGGACGACTACACGGTCGCGCTGCTGGACGCCGTACCGAACCCCCGTCGCAGACTGGCCTCATGACGAACCTGCACGCGTTCCCCACCGTCCCGCCGTTCGGCCACCTGCCCACCCCCGACGGCGTCGACGTCGTCGGCATCGACCTGCCCGTCGGCCGGCTCACCGCCTACCGCGTCGTCCCGTCGGGGCCGAGCAAGGGCGTCGTGCTCGTCGTCCCCGGGTACACCGGCTCGAAGGAGGACTGGCGCACGTTCATGTCCCTGCTCCGGGACGCCGGCTGGACCGCGGTCGCGATCAGCCGCCGTGGTCAGGCCGACTCGGCAGCGCCGACCGAACCCCGGGACTACGCCTTGGAAGAAGAGGCCGCCGACGTGGTCCGGGTCGCGAACCTGCTCGACGACGGCGCTCCCGTGCACCTGGTCGGGCACTCGCTCGGCGGGGTGATCGTCCGCGCCGCCGCGATCCAGGACCCGAGTGCCTTCCGTGACGTCGTGCAGTTCTGCTCCGGGCCGTACGGCTGGCCCTACCGCAAGGTCACCGAGCTGACGATCATGCACGACACCGCGGGGAACAACCGCACGCTGTTCGACGCCACGAACCCGCTCTGGGCGTACCGCCCCGACGAGGAGCTCCCCGACGACGTGCGCATGGTCCGCGAGCGCTTCGACGCCACGAGCCCCCTGAGCATCGTCGCCGGCGGCCACATCCTCGAGGACCACACCGACAGCTCCGCCGAACTCCGCGCCACCGGGCTCCCGGTCCTCGTCACGCACGGGGAGTGGGACGGCGCCTGGCCGATCCCGTGGCAGCGGACCATGGCCGAGGACACCGGCGCCGAGTACGTCGTGATCCCGGAGAGCTGGCACGGCCCCCAGATCGAGAACCCGCAGGGCACCGTCGAGGTCTTCGACCGGTTCCTGTCCGCCCACTGAAAGGCACCATCATCACCACGCTGCACTTCCCCGACGGCTTCCTCTGGGGCGCCGCCACGGCCGCCCACCAGATCGAGGGCAACAACGTCAACAGCAACTGGTGGGTGCACGAGCACGAACCGGACACCACGATCGTCGAGCCCTCCGGCGACGCGGCCGACAGCTACCACCGCTACCGCGAGGACATCCGGATCGCCGCCGACCTGGGCCTGAACTCCTACCGGTTCAGCATCGAGTGGTCCCGCATCGAACCAGAGCGCGGGTTCGTCAGCCGCGCTGAGGTCGACCACTACCGCCGCATGGTCGAGGCCTGCCACGAATTCGGCATCGAACCGATCGTCACCCTCATGCACTTCACCGTGCCGCGCTGGTTCGAGCGCGACGGCTTCTGGCGTGCCCCCGACGCCGCCGACCTGTTCGCCCGGTACACCGAGGCCGCGCTCCCCGTCGTGCAGGACGGCGTCCGCTACGTCTGCACGATCAACGAGCCGAACATCGCCGCGATGCTCGCCGGCGGCGAGGACGCGGCCAACCTGGTGGCCTTCGGCCTGCCGAACCCGGACCTGCAGGTGGCCGATGCCCTGCTGGCCAGCCACAAGCGGTCGCGCGAGGTCCTGGGACAGGTGTCGGGCCTCCAGTCCGGGTGGACCATCGCGACCCAGGCGTTCCAGGAGACCGACCAGCCGGGCTCGGCCGAGATGCTGCGGGAGTACGGGTACCCGCGCGACGACTGGTACCTGGAGCAGTCCGCGGGCGACGACTTCGTCGGCGTCCAGGCCTACACGCGCACGTTCATCGGCACCGACGGGCCGCTGCCCGTCGCCGACGACGTCGAGACGACGCTCACCGGCTGGGAGTTCTGGCCGGATGCAGCCGCCGCCGGCATCCGCAGCGCGTGGGAGCTGTCCGGCCACGTGCCGGTCATGGTCACCGAGAACGGCATCGCCACCGCGGACGACACCCGCCGCATCGCCTACACGCAGGGCGCGCTCGAGGGCATCCACGGCTGCATCGAGGACGGCATCGACGTCCGCGGCTATCAGCACTGGTCGCTGCTCGACAACTACGAGTGGGCCTCCGGCTTCCGGCCGACGTTCGGTCTCGTGGCGTGGGACCGGGAGACGTTCGAGCGCACCCCGAAGCCCTCGGCCCATTGGTACGGCGGCGTCGCGTCCGCCAACGCCCTGTCCGTCTGACGGGAGGCTCGTCCCGCGTCGCGCGCGCTGGTCCGGTCGCTAGTCGGTCGTGTCCGCGGTGAGCAGGTCCGCGATCGCGCCGTCGCGGAGGAGTCCCGCGCGGTCCGCGGCGGTGGAGCCCTCGTCGTCCTCGGCTGCGTGATCGACGTCCAGGTCGAGCACTACGCGGACCGTGTCCACGTCCGCGGAGTCGACCGCCGCGATGAGCAGCGTCGCGCCCCGCGAGCCCCGTGCCCGGACGTCGGCACCCGCGGCGGCGAGCATGCGCACCACCTCGGCGTGGCCACCCCATGCAGCCCTGACGATCGGGGTGTTGCCGTCGCTGTCCCGAGCCTCCAGGTCAGCGCCCGCTGCCACCAGGACGCGGACGGCCCGTCGCGCGTCGCGGTCGACCGCCAGCGTCAGCGGCGTGCGCCCCTCGGAGTCGATCAGGGCGAGCGTGGCCCCGCGGCGCAGGAGTTCCTCGAGCATCTCGGGCCGGTCGAACCACGCGGCGGCGTGCAGCGGGGCGAAGCCCCAGCGCGGGTCGACGTCGTCGACGTCGCTCGCGTCGTCGGCGAGGTGCAGCCCGCCGAGGTCGCCGTAGGCCGCGGCGCGGACGCCCTCGGTCGCCCACTCCACCCAGCCGTCCGGCACCGGGCCGTGCCAGCCGCGCGTCGGGCGGTCGCCGAGCACGTCGTAGTCGGACTCGTCGACGCTGCGGACCGAGACCTGGGCGTCGCGGAAGCGGATCGCGACCTCGCCGACGGGGGAGACGAGGAGCCGGAGTTCCCAGGCGTCCTCGCCGGCCACGTGGTCGAGCTCGCCGCGCGCGATGTGGGCGTCCCCGGCCAGGACCGCACCGGCGTCGACGTCGGGCGGGTCGATCACGGCGTCGTCGAAGCGCAGGGTCACGCGAGCGTGGTTCCACCGTCGCCAGAGCCCGTCGGGGGTGTCCAGTACCTCGTCGTTCCGGACGAGGACCTCGGCGTGCACCACCACCGGGTCGGGCAGGCCGTGCCCCGGGATCGCCGTCGTGTCCGAGGTGCTATCCTCGGCGACGTCCGACGCGTGCCGGTGCGACGGCTCGCTGCGCAGCGTCGCGACCCGGGCGTCGGTCCAGCGCACTGTGGCCAGTGCGGCGACCGGAGGAGGAGCGTCCTCGAGCACCCGTGCGACGTGCTCCGACTGTCCGTCGAAGTCCTCGAGGGACACGTAGCCCACCGAGGGCCAGTTCACTCGACTCCATCGCACGGCACCGACCCTAGTTCAGATCTGAGCGACTGATGTGTCGGTATCGGTCGGAAGACCGAGCGCGGGGCCTGAGCTGCAAGCGGAGGGACCGGTTGGTGCGTTGCTCGACATCGAGGAGGCAGTGAAACAGGCACACCGCAGCGGCGCAGGACTCCGCCAAAAAGGCTCGAGATGCTCTTCACGCCGGGCTCCCGTGCCTTCTCCTTGAACCCGCGATCGACATCGCAGATCGCCACGAGCCGACGGGCGAGGTCCTGGCCGGTCGATCGAACGCGAACACGAACGCGCACCCGCACGCAAGCCCGCATGCAAACGCGCACGTGAGCGACCGTCTACCTCTTGTGCTGCACCACGTCTAGACCCGCGGCCGGATCTGTAGCAAAAGGGTCGAAGGGGGCCCAAGAGCTACTCCGCTTAGTTGCTCGACCGCCTGTTGCGTTGAGGTATACCCAATGCAACGCCAACCCTGCACCCTGCGAGCGGCGAGCGGCGAGCGGCGAGCGGCGAGGATGCGCTAGCCGCAACTGACGGAACGTCACTACAATCACTACATGACAAATCCGCGGCTTGAACTCGCACTGAAGCAGCTGCACGCAGGTGTCTGGCGGGACTTCGAGATGTTTGCGGCCGAATTCCTCGCCGTCGAATATCCCTCGCTACGCAGTACTGCCGGGGCAAACGGAGACCGAGGGCGAGACGGAGAAGTGTATTCCATCGACGGTGCGCCCTCCATCGGCGCGCAGTACTCCGTTGCTCAAGACTTCAACGCCAAAATTATTGGCACTCTGAGTAGACTGAAGGATGAAGGTCTCAACTATACTCACCTGATTTACGCCACGAACCAATACATCGGCGCAGATGGGGATAAAGTGCGCGAAAGGGCGCGCGTCGACTTTCAAGTTATCTTGGATGTCCGCGACCGATCCTGGTTTCTCGAGCGCGAAAACACTTACCCCCAGAGGGCTGCCGCTAGTGAGCGACTTATCGCACGATACGCTGATCCCCTCCTGGCTGCGAGCGGCCTTCGCGAGAGGACAGGCACTGCTCTTTCGCAGGACGATGGCCGGGTGGCGCTCTTGCATCTTGCACTTGAGAACCGCGACGTTGAAACTGATCGGAGTTTGACGCGAAGCTGCTTCGATGCCCTCGTACTTGCTGCGCTGCATGATACCGATAGTGCCAATACCAAGACGCTCAAGCAGCTGCAAGAGGATGTAGGCCGACGGGTCCCAACAGGAGTTGAGGGGCAGGTGGAAGCGCTAGTTGCCGGGACCCTCAAGCGACTCGCAAAGAAGGGCCCGATCAAGCATCTGCGGGACAGCGATAGCTTCCACCTGGCCTATGGTGCCGCTGAGGAGATGAAAGCTAAGGCGGCTCAATTTCTGCTGGAAGAGAATGAAGTCGGCGATGAGCTCAGATCTGTAGTCGAGGACACTCTTGGTTCGGATCGCGCAGCTAAACTTGACTTGGCCGAGTTGCGCAATTCTGTTGAAGCCGTCCTCTTTGATCGAGGTGAAGCCTTCGTAGCCACGGTGAATAATGGCGTTCCGTTTCAGGTCGACCCAGATCAAGTTGCAGGCACTCTGCAACGGCGAAAGTTGCCCGCTCTCGTCAATTTGAACGAGTTGACGGCGATCGTGCTGGCCGTGCTGCGAACCGCGAACGTAGCCGTTCGAAGGCATCTGGCGCGACTGGGTGATGCTTACACTCTGTTCGCCTTCCTGCGTCAAACGCCAGACGTGCAGAAAGTTGTCGTTGAAATCTTCTCAGAAGGGGATATCTGGCTAGACACTTCCGTCGTCCTTCCCTTGATTGGGGAAACTTTGATCGACGACCCGAGTCGTAGGGAGTTCACGCTCCTCATGCGTGCGGCGAGTGATGCTGGGTTGCGCCTACATGTAACTGAAGGAGTCGTAGAGGAAGTTGAGCGCCATCTGAACCGCGGTTACGTTTATGCCTCGACCAACGGGAGTGATTGGAGGGGGCGGATTCCGTTCCTTTACACTGCATATGTTCTTTCCGGGGGGCTTCCGTCGCAATTCAATGACTGGCGTAATGAGTTTGCCGGCCGCTCCCGCCCAGAAGAGGATGTGTCCGACTACCTGGAAGAAGAATTTTCTATCTCGACGAGGTCGCTTTTGCATGAGTCCGACAATGCGCCTCTAGAGCTTCGAGCGGCACTTCAGGAGTTGTGGAATGAAGCGCACGATCGGAGGCGCACTGAATCTTCTATCCGCCATAGACTCGTCGCCCACGACGTTGAGAATTCCGTCGGTGTGATTCAGTATCGAAAAAGTCTTGCTCGCAGTCCAATGGGTCACAGGGCGTGGTGGCTGACGGTTGATAAAACTGCTAGTCGTCTAGGCGTGTACATCAAGGATCGCCTCGGTTCTCAGGCGCCCGACTCGCCCACGCTTAGTCCAGATTTTCTGGCGCAGTTAATCCGCCTGGGTCCGTTGCGGAAGGCGATCGAGCACGAAACGCTCATCGATCTGCCGTCCTCAACCGACATGACGCTCTTTGACTACGCTACGCCAGCGCTACTTGCGGAGGCAGAGAGCGTTCGGGAAAAGACGCACACAGATAGTGAACGTCTGTTGAAGCGCGGCGTGAGAGACGAGATGGATCGGCGTCGTCGTCAGCTCGGCCCTGCGGCGGTTGGAGGGGCGAGGGCGCTGGAGGCTCGTGTCCTTTCAGCTATCGAAGGTAAGCCCGCCGAGGCCTCCAATGCCGAGTCCAGCCCAGTGGTCTGACATAAGAGACCGCTATCGGCACGGACAACAAGGGCCGGTACCCCCCCCGGGGTGACCGGCCGTTGTTGCGCGTGAGGGACTGGTGTCAGTGCGCTGCGTCGTACGTATCGCGGACAGCCTGGCTGATACGCCCACGGGACGACACTTCGTGGCCGTTCGCGGCAGCCCACTCACGCAGCATCCCGAGATCCTCGGCGTCGCCGGGATTGGGGGCGCTGCCGCCGCTAGTGCGGCCGGAACGGCCGCTGACCGTCCGGGCGGCGGCGATGCAACCGGAGATGGCGTCGCGAAGTGCAGTGCATTGCTTTGTCCACAGATAAGTGGGGGGCTACCCGACGAGCGCGAGCCGAGGGCAAGGCTGTAGGCGTGACTGATTTTGAAGGGATTGCGCTCGCGGATCTGTCAGATGACGCGCTCGCGCACCGCCGAAGAGAACTCGTCAGGGAGTACGACAGGGCTGTGCGCGCGCCGGTACGCGACCAGGACTTAGTGGCGAGGATTTGGGGCGCCTCGGCGGCAATCGCTGACGAGCAACAGGAGAGACAGCCGGTCCGCTTCCGACGGGACGAGGCGGATTGGTTGAGTCTTGGAGGTGCCGCATCGGCGAGAAGAACGGTATACGGGCTGCCCGTGGTTCTGTCGCCTTGAGGGGTATCCCTGGGGCGTTTCTTCCAGACCTGTGGAGCCTTTCGCGGAGAGCGCGTATTCACGTGCGGGTCGTTCGCCAGCGCACAGGTTGTCGGTGGTAATCGCAATGCATCGTCGTGCCCCAGCCCACTTCGATTGGGGATGGCAGTGGAAGCGCCCACGGGATGGTGAGACTGCGGCGCGCCTCGGGACGCGCTGGTCGTAGGGGACGGTGGTCTGTCAGGCGCGGAACGGTTGCGCCACGAGTTGAGTCTTTCGGACGCAACCTTGACTTCTAGGAGTTGACACGCCTCCGCTTAGGAGTAGAGTTGAGTCCATCGGACGCAAGTCCAACGACTTACCCCTAGCAAGAAGGAGCACCCACACATGGGACGTGCAGTAGGCATCGACCTCGGAACCACCAACTCGGTCGTCAGCGTGCTCGAGGGCGGCGAGCCCACGGTCATCGCCAACGCTGAGGGTCTCCGCACCACGCCGTCGATCGTCGCGTTCACCAAGGACGGGGAAGTCCTCGTCGGTGAGACCGCGAAGCGTCAGGCGGTCACGAACGTCGACCGCACCATCGCCAGCGTGAAGCGCCACATCGGCACTGACTGGACGACGGACATCGACGGCAAGAAGTACACGCCGCAGGAGATCTCGGCCCGTACCCTCGGCAAGCTCAAGCGCGACGCCGAGCAGTACCTCGGTGAGGACGTCACCGACGCGGTCATCACCGTCCCGGCGTACTTCAACGACGCCGAGCGCCAGGCCACGAAGGACGCCGGTGAGATCGCCGGCCTCAACGTGCTGCGCATCATCAACGAGCCGACCGCGGCCGCACTGGCGTACGGGCTCGACAAGGGCAAGGAAGACGAGCTCATCCTGGTCTTCGACCTCGGTGGCGGCACGTTCGACGTCTCCCTGCTCGAGGTGGGCAAGGACGACGACTTCTCCACGATCCAGGTCCGCTCGACCTCGGGCGACAACCGCCTCGGTGGCGACGACTGGGACCAGCGCATCGTCGACTACCTCGTCAAGAAGTTCAAGGAGGAGCACGGCGTCGACCTGTCCACGGACAAGATCGCGAAGCAGCGTCTCAAGGAAGCTGCTGAGCAGGCCAAGAAGGAGCTGTCGTCGCAGATGTCGGCGAACATCCAGCTCCCGTACCTGACGCTGACGGCCAACGGCCCGCTGAACCTCGACGAGACCATCTCGCGCGCGCAGTTCGAGCAGATGACCTCTGACCTGCTCGACCGCACCAAGAAGCCCTTCAACGACGTCATCAAGGAAGCGGGTGTGTCGGTCAACGACATCGCGCACGTGGTCCTCGTCGGTGGCTCGACCCGCATGCCCGCTGTGGCCGAGGTCGTCAAGTCGCTGACCGGTGGCAAGTCGCCGAACCAGGGCGTCAACCCGGACGAGGTCGTCGCCGTCGGCGCCGCACTGCAGGCCGGTGTCCTCAAGGGCGAGCGCAAGGACGTCCTGCTCATCGACGTCACGCCGCTCTCGCTCGGCATCGAGACCAAGGGCGGCCTGATGACGAAGCTCATCGACCGCAACACCGCGATCCCGACCAAGCGCAGCGAGACCTTCACGACCGCTGACGACAACCAGCCGTCGGTCGCGATCCAGGTCTTCCAGGGCGAGCGCGAGTTCACCCGCGACAACAAGGCGCTCGGCACCTTCGAGCTCACCGGCATCGCGCCGGCTCCCCGGGGCGTCCCGCAGGTCGAGGTCACCTTCGACATCGACGCCAACGGCATCGTGCACGTGTCCGCCAAGGACAAGGGCACCGGCAAGGAGCAGTCGATGGTCATCTCCGGCGGCTCCTCGCTGCCGAAGGAGGACATCGAGCGCATGGTCCGCGAAGCCGAGGAGCACGCGGCCGAGGACAAGGCCCGTCGTGAGGCCAACGAGCGTCGCAACCAGGCCGAGCAGCTCGTCTACTCGATCGAGAAGCTCATCAAGGAGAACGACGAGAAGCTCCCCGCGGACGTGAAGTCCGAGGTGCAGGCCGACGTCGACGCGCTGAAGTCCGCCCTCGCGGGTGAGGACGACGACGCCGTCAAGACCGCCTACGACAAGCTCAACGAGTCGCAGGGCAAGCTCGGCCAGGCCATCTACTCCCAGCAGGACGCCGGCGCTGCCGGTGCCACGGGTGCCGATGGTGCCGGCGAGCAGCCGCAGGACGGCAACGACGAGGACATCGTCGACGCCGAGGTCGTGGACGACGAGGACGACAAGGACAAGAAGTAGACGATGGCTGACGAGAAGAACGCCAACGACGACAACGTCCAGAACGAGCCGGAGCCCCAGGTCGAGGGCGACGCCACGAACGCGGAGCAGCCGGAGGACCTCATCGAGGCCGAGGGTCCCGACGTCGAAGTGCCGAGCGACCTGAGCCCCGAGGACCAGGCCCTGCTCGACGACGCCGCCCGCGGCATCGCCGAGGACGGCCTGTCCGCGAGCGACCGCGACCTGGTCGCGGAGATGCGGACGGACATGCTCCGTGCGCAGGCCGAGCTGGTGAACTTCCGGAAGCGCGTCGAGCGTGACCGCGAGGCCAACCGCGAGGTCGCCATCGCCGAGGTCGTACGTGCACTCCTCCCGGCGCTCGACGACCTGAGCCGAGCCGAGGCGCACGGCGACCTGACCGAGGGCCCCATGCAGGTCATCGGCCAGAAGATCCGCGGCGGCTTCGAGAAGTTCAAGCTCGTCCAGATCGGCGAGAAGGGCGAGGCCTTCGACCCGAACATCCACGAGGCGATCGTCCAGCTCCCCACCCCGGGTGCCACCGGCCAGACCGTGGCGGACGTCGTCGAGCCGGGCTACAAGCTCGGTGAGCGCGTCATCCGTGCGGCCAAGGTCGCCGTGGCGGTCCCGGCCTGAGCCGGGGAGCGCTCGGACATGGAAGAAGAAGGTAGGTAGCCGTGGCCAGTCAGGACTGGTTCGACAAGGACTTCTACGCGGTCCTCGGCGTCGACAAGAAGGCGTCAGACGCCGACCTGAAGAAGACCTACCGCAAGCTCGCGCGGCAGTTCCACCCGGACTCCAACCCGGGTGACGCTGCGGCCGAGGCGAAGTTCAAGGAGATCAGCGAGGCCTACTCGGTGCTCTCCGACAAGGAACAGCGCGCTGAGTACGACCAGGTCCGCGCCTTGGGCTCGGGTGCCCGCTTCACCGCGGGTGGCCCGGGTCAGGGTGGCGGCTTCGAGGACGTCTTCGGCGGGATGTTCGGCGGCGGCGGTCAGCCCGGCGGCGGTGGACAGCGCGTCCGCTTCGGCCAGGGTGGCGGCTTCGAGGACATCCTCGGCGGCATGTTCGGCGGCGGCGCCGGCGGGGCTGGTTTCGGCCAGCCCTCCGGCGGCTACCGAGGCTTCGGTGGTCCGGCCAAGGGGCGCGACGTCACCGCGTCGACGACCCTGGACTTCACGACGGCCATCGCCGGCGACACCATCAAGCTGTCGCAGGGCAACGGCCGTCCGGTCAACGTCCGCATCCCCGCGGGCGTCGCTGACGGCCAGAAGATCCGGCTGCGTGGTCGGGGCGAGCCATCGCCCGACGGCGGCGACGCCGGCGACCTGGTCGTGCTGGTGCACGTCCGCAAGCACCCGGTCTTCGAGCGCGACGGGCAGCACCTCCGCGTGGACGTCCCCGTGACGTTCGTCGAGGCAGCGCTCGGCGCCACGATCCAGGTGCCCACACTCGGCGGGGAGCCCGTCAAGCTCCGGGTCGCGCCGGGTACGCCCTCTGGTCGTGTCCTGCGGGTCAAGGGGCGGGGCGTCGCGACGAAGGACGGCACGGGCGACCTGCTCGCCACCGTCCAGGTCGCCGTGCCGTCGCACCTGTCGGACAAGGCGCGGGATGCCGTCGAGGCACTCGCAGCGGCGTTGCCCGACGAGAACCCTCGCGAAGACCTGCTCGCCAAGGCGCGCAGCTAGGACAACGCATCAACGCAACCCAGCCTGGGCCCACGCCGCCGGTACCGGCCCGTCGCGAAGCGGCGGGCCGGCCGTGTCGGTGGGGAGAGGCTCGGGGTGGCTTCCTGACGGACGCTCGCCGGGCCTCCAGGCTGTTCCAGGACCACGCGAACGACGGAAGGACACCCCATGACCGACATGGACGAGAACTCGCCCGTCTTCGCGATCGCGGTCGCCGCGGAGCTGGCGGAGATGCACCCGCAGACGCTGCGGCAGTACGACCGGCTCGGCCTGGTCGTGCCGGGCCGGACGCGCGGCGGGTCGCGCCGGTACTCGATGCGGGACGTCGTGCAGCTGCGCGAGATCGCTCGGCTCGGGTCGGAGGGCGTGTCCCTGGAGGGCATCCGGCGGGTGTTGGACCTGGAGAACGAGAACAAGGAACTGCGTGACCGGGTGCGTGAACTCGAGCGAGCGCTCGCGGACCAGCTGATCAGCCGGCCGGGTGCGCGTGTGTTCGCGGCGACGGCGTCCGGTGCGGCGATCTCGCTGCGCGCCGGGGCCCGGCCGCAGCGGAACACGCAGATCGTGTTGTACCGCGAACCGCACGCCTGAGCGCTGCGCGCAGGCGGCACGATGCCCTGGTCGGTACGCTGACGCGGTGCCAGACCTCGCCGACCTCTTCCGCCGGGACCCCGACGACGAACCGGACCTCATCGCCCTCGACGGCACGGACCGGTTCATGCTCGACGAGGCGCCGCACGTGCACGGGGACGCCGTCCGCGCTCCGGGGGCCGTGGTCGTGGTCGATGACGTCCGGGGGTTCCTGACGCTCGGCCTCATCGCGCTGCACGGTGCCACGAACGTCCGGGTGGTGCAGGACTCCCTCGTCGGGCAGCGTGCGCTGCAGGCCAACGCGGGGACGTTCGGCCTGCGCGGGTTCCACCACCCCGACTCGTTCGAGGACGCCTTCCGGGACGCCCGACTCGTGCTGCTCCGCCTGACGAAGTCCCACGACCGCCTCGACGAGATCGCCCGCGCGGTGGCCCGCTTCGCCGCGCCGGACGTCGTGCTGCTCTCGGGTGGGCGGACCAAGTTCATGACGCTGTCCCAGAACGACGTGCTCCGGCGGTCGTTCGGGGACGTCGTGGCGTCACGGGGTCGCGCGAAGTCCCGACTGCTCGTCGCGCAGGACCCGCTGACCGCTGCCGCCAACCGCGCCGCCCTCACGTCCCCGTGGCCGAAGCAGGTGCACCTGGACGAGCTCGGCATCACGATCGCCGCGCACGGCGGGGTCTTCGCCGGGGCGTCGCTCGACCTCGGCACGCGCGTGCTGATCGAGGCGATGGACGCCGCGGTGCCCACCGCCCGCGTCGCCGTCGACCTCGGCAGCGGCAACGGCGTCATCGCGACGGAGATCGCTCGACGGCGCCCGGCGATCCGGGTCATCGCGACGGACGTGTCCTCGGCGGCGGTGCGGAGCACGCGGATGACGGCGGACCTCAACGGGGTCGGCGACCGGGTCGTCACCGTGCGGAGCGACGCCGGCGACGAGCTCGACGAGGGCTCGGCGCAGCTGGTGCTGTGCAACCCGCCGTTCCACGCGGACACCACGGTGAGCACCGACGCGGCCGAGGCGATGTTCCGGAACGCGGCCACGATCCTCCAGTCCGGGGGAGAACTGTGGTGCGTCTGGAACTCGCACCTGCGCTACCGGCCGATGCTGGAGAAGGTCGTCGGACCGACCCGTCAGGTCGTGCGGACCGACCGCTTCACGGTCACGGCGTCGCGCCGTCCGTGACCGGCCGGGGCCGCAACCGGCCCCGGAGATGCCGAAGGGCGGCTGCGCAGATGCGCAGCCGCCCTTCGTCGTCCCGTTGGATCAGGCCGGGACGTAGTCGAACGTGTCGGGGTCGGGGCCCGTGCGGTGCCCCTTGTCGAGCGTCGTGATGTCCGTCATGTCCTCGTCGGAGAGCTCGAAGTCGAAGATCGCGAAGTTCTCCTCGACGCGGGCCCGGGTGACCGACTTCGGGAAGACGATGTCGCCGCGCTGGATGTGCCAGCGGAGGACGACCTGCGCCGGGGTCTTCTCCACGGCGCCGGCGATGCGGACGATGGTCTCGTCGTCGAGCACGAGGCCCTGGGCGATGGGGGACCAGGCCTCGGTCGCGATGCCGAGCTCACGGTCGACGGCGCGGAGCTCCTCCTGTGCGAGGTACGGGTGCACCTCGATCTGGTTGACGGCCGGCGGCACGTCGGTCTCGGCGATCAGGCGACGCAGGTGGTGCGCCTGGAAGTTCGAGACGCCGATGGTACGGGCGGTGCCGGCGGCGTAGAGCTCCTCGAAGGCCTTCCACGTGGGGACGAAGTCCGACACGGTCGGGAGCGGCCAGTGGATGAGGAAGAGGTCGGTGTACCCGCCGAGCAGGTCGGCCGACTTCTTGCCGTTCTCCAGCGCGAGGTCGTGGTCGTGGAAGCCGTTGTTGAGCTTCGAGGTGACGAAGATCTCGGAGCGGTCGATGCCGGACTCCGCGATGGCCTCGCCGACCTCTTTCTCGTTGCCGTACATCTCGGCGGTGTCGATGTGGCGGTAGCCGACCTCGAGCGCGGCCAGGGTGGCGGCCTTCGTCTCGGAGGGATCGATCTGGAACACACCGAAGCCGAGCTGCGGGATGGTCTTGCCGTTGTTGAGTGTGATGTTCGGAACGGTCATGGCTCCAGACAACCAGCCCGCACCCGACCGGCGCCCCGGGAACGCCCAGGGACGGCTGCCGGCCGCTACTCCAGCGACGCCGCGATGTACGCCGCCAACGCCTGCCCGTAGGCGATCGCCGGGTCCTCGGCCGCGAAGGTCCGGTCGACCCCGGCGATCGTCGCGGTGACGGTGTGCACGACCCGCTCTCCGGCGGCGACCCGCGTCAGGCCGACGAACGCGGGCCCGAGGAGTTCGCGGAGCTGGTCCTCGCGGGGCAGCCAGAGCGACTCGTCGGCGGTGACGGAGTCGAGGGCCCACTCGGTCGTCCCGTTGAAGCCGAGGATGGTGCCGGAGGGGTGGTCGTGGCGCTCGACGGTCATCTCGGAGACGGTGTAGACGTCCTCGTCCACGCCGGGCTTGTCGATGACGAACCGGTCCCCGGTCTCGGGGTGCCAGCGGAGTCCTGCGTCGCGGAGGGTCTTGGCGAGTTCGACGGTGATCACGACACCAACCTGCCACGCTCGGGCGGCACACGTGTTCCGGATGGCAACCCGTACTACCATCGCGGAGCACCCATCGTGCGCGGGCCGTCGACGCTCCGCGCGCGCGACGCGACGACGCCCGGACGACCGGTGCCGTGCCTCCAGGCCGTTGACCGGCCCCGGGACGGAACCGAGACGGGCCCGACCGCGGCGGACCGCACCAGCGGCCCGTCCAGAGAAGGACCCCGCATGACCCTCGACCGCGAGGAACTCCGTGACGCCTGGACGGTCTCGATCGTCGAGGACAGCGCCCCGGCCGGCGTGCCTCCGGAGGTGCGGGACGCCCTGCGGGGCGCCGGGATCACCGCGACCGTCCCCGGTCAGGTGCACACCGACCTGGAGCGCGAGGGCCTGCTGCCGGACCCGACCCAGGACCGGAACGAGGCCGGCACCCGCTGGGTCGGTCGGTCGGACTGGACGTACCGGCGCACGATCGACGTGGACCCGCGTGGCCACGAGCGCGTCGACCTGGTCTGCGAGGGCCTCGACACCGTGACGGAGCTGACGGTGGACGGTGTGCAGATCGGCGCCACCAGGAACATGCACCGGCGCTACCGCTTCGACCTGCTCGACGCCACGGGCGGCAGCAACACGGCCACCGAGCGCGAGCTCGAGATCCTGTTCGAGTCGCCGTACCGCGAGGCCGGCCGGGTCGCCGCCCGCGCCGGCAGCATGCCGGGCCCGTACGACGAGCCGTTCCCGTACGTGCGCAAGATGGCGTCCAACTTCGGCTGGGACTGGGGCCTGACCGCGGTGACGAGCGGCCCGTGGCGCGACGTGGCGGTCGAGCGCTGGTCCACCGCCCGGCTCCGCGACGTCCGTCCCCTCGTGGACGTCGAGGCGGGCGAGGGCGTGCTCGACGCCCACATCGCGTTCGAGCGCTCCGGCATGAACGACCTCGACCAGGACGGCGAGGACGACGACCTGGTGCTCGTCGTGACCGTGTCCGGGGAGACCGTCGAGGGCACGAAGACCCGGCAGCGCTCGCGGGCACAGGTCACGCCGAAGGAGAACGAGACCGTCGTGACGGTCCGGATCCCCGAGGCGCGGCTGTGGTGGCCGCGGGGCTACGGCGCGCAGCCGCTCTACGACGTGTTCGTCGAGCTGCAGACCGTGGAGGGCGAGGTGCTCGACCGCCAGACCTTCCGCACCGGGTTCCGGTCGACCCGGATCGACACCACACCGGACGACGTCGGCCGCCCGTTCAACGTCCACGTCAACGGGACGCTCATCGACGTCCGCGGCGTGAACTGGATCCCGGACGGCGTCATCGTGTCGCGGGTGGACCGCGCGCGCTACCAGGATCGTCTCGGCGCTGCAGCCGACCTCAACGCGAACCTGGTCCGGGTGTGGGGCGGAGGCGTCTACGAGTCGCACGACTTCTACGAGGTCTGCGACGAGCTCGGCCTGCTCGTCTGGCAGGACTTCCCCTTTGCCTGCTCCGCCTACCCCGAGGACGAACCGCTCCGCAGCGAGGTCGTCGCCGAGGCCCGGGACAACGTCGCTCGGCTCTCGCGCCACCCGTCGCTCGTGGTCTGGAACGGCAACAACGAGAACATCTGGCTGCACGACGCCGACGGCTGGGCCGACGAGCTCGGGGAGCGCGGCTGGGGCCTCGACTACTACCTCGACCTGCTGCCGACGATCGTGGACGCCGTCGACCCGTCGCGCTTCTACACGGTCGCCTCGCCGTGGTCCGGCTCCGAGTCGCTGCCGGCGAACGACGTCGACCACGAGACCCACCACTCGTGGGACGTCTGGAACCGGGTGTCGGACGACCACTACCGTGACTCCGTGCCCCGCTTCGTCTCGGAGTTCGGCTGGCAGGCACCGCCCGCCTGGCGCACGCTCCGCGACGCCGTGTCGGACGACCCGATGACGCCGACGTCGCCAGGGGTCGTGCACCACCAGAAGGCCGCCGACGGCATGGGCAAGCTCGCGCGCGGACTCGAGCCCCGGTTCGGCGCCGTCCCTGACGACGACCTGGACCGCTGGCACTTCCTCACGCAGCTCCAGCAGGCCCGCGCGATCGCGACGGGTGTGGAGCACTGGCGCTCGCACTGGCCCCGGAACACGGGCGTCATCGTCTGGCAGCTCAACGACCTGTGGTCGGTGTCCTCGTGGTCGGCGATCGACTCGGCCGGGCGGCTGAAGCCGCTCGCGCACGAGCTGCGTCGCCTGTACGACGACGTCCTGCTCGCCATCCGTCCGGTCTCCACGGTGCGGGTCGCGCCCGGTGGCGCCCCGGCGGACACCGCGGGCCGGTCTGGAGGCTCGGACCAGTCGACCGCGTCGCTGCCGGTCCCCGACACGGCCGGCTCCACGACCCGGGGCGACACCGCGGTCATCGACCGTCCGGTGTCGCCGATCGAGGTCGTCGTGCGGTCGACCCGACGTGGGCTCGACAGCGTCGTGCGGGTGCGGCGGATCGACCTGGCCGGGCGGACCCTGGCCGAGGTGCACCTGCCCGTGCGGCTCGACGGTGCCGGGGTCGGGGTCGTCACCCTGCCGGAGTCGGTCGGCATCGTGCAGGACCGCGTCGGGGAACTCGTCGTCGCGGACATGGACTGGCGTCGTGCCGTGTGGACCCCGTCGCCGGACAAGGACATGCGCTGGCAGCCCGCCCACTACCGCGCCGCGTTCTCGGAGGCGGAGGACGGCGACGGGCTCGAGCTCGTGATCGAGGCCGAGTCGCTCGTGCGGGACCTGCTGCTGCAGCCCGACCGCGTGCAGCCCGAGGGCACCGTCGACCGCGGGTTCATGACGCTGCTGCCGGGGGAGCGCGTCGCCTACCGCCTGCACGGCGTGACCGAGGCCGACGTCCCGCGGCTGATCGAGGGTTCGGCGATGTGGTCACTCGACCGCGCACTGTCAGAGCGGGTCGGTTCCTGAGCGGGAGGTGACCGTCGACCCCCTGTTCTGGGCATCCAGCGCCGACCGAGTTACCATTGGACGCACACGGGCTTCCGCCAGGTGGATCGACGATGACCCGCTGACGGCGAACAGTTCCAGAATCAAGGAGTCATGATGCTCGGAAACCTCACCGGCATGCACCTGCTGATCATCCTCGGCATCGTGGTGCTGCTGTTCGGTGCGACGAAGCTCCCGGCCCTCGCCAAGGGCCTCGGCCAGTCGATCAACATCTTCAAGAAGGAGATGGACATCGACGACAAGAAGACGAAGAACGCCGACGGCTCGGTCCAGAACACCACCGTCGACCCCACGGTCCCGCAGACGCCGGTGGTCTCCCAGGCCCCCGTCGTGAACCCCGGCCCCTCGGCACAGCCGAACGCCACCACAGACCACCGGATCTGATCCGGCCCTGCCCCGTTGCTGAAGCCCCGGTGATCCCACACCGGGGCTTCGTCATGTCCGCGTGCATCCACGACGGGCGCGGCGAGGGCCCAGGGGGCGGATGATGACGGGATGACCTCCTCGCCCGCCCCGGTGCACACCGCGCCACTCCGTGACGACCGCCGTGTGGTGCTCGTCGTCGCGATCCTGTCGTCGTTCGTGGTGGGGCTCGACTCGAGCGTCGTGAACGTCGCACTCCCCGCGATCCGGACGGAACTCGGCGGCGGACTGGTCGTGCAGCAGTGGACCGTCGACGCGTACCTGGTGACGCTCGGGTCGCTCATCCTCGTCGCTGGCTCGCTGTCGGACCTGTTCGGCCGGGTGCGGATCATCACGTGGGGGCTCGTCGTGTTCGGCATCGCCTCGATCGTGTGCGCGATCGCCCCGACGGGTGAGGTCCTCATCCTCGCCCGGGCACTCCAGGGCGTCGGCGGTGCGCTGGTCACACCCAGTGCCCTCGCGCTCATCGTGGCCGCGTTCCGGGGCGCCGCGCAGGCGAAGGCGATCGGCACGTGGACGGCGTGGTCGAGCGCGGCGTCGATCCTCGGTCCGGTCGTCGGTGGGCTGATCGTGGACGGCATCGGGTGGCGGTGGATCTTCGTCGTCACGGCGGTGCCGATCGCGGTGACCATGCCGCTCGTGCGTCGGATCTCCGGGGACGTGGTCGCCGGACACCGGCCGCGCGTGGACGTCGTCGGGGCGGTGCTCGCCGTGGTCGGGGTCGGCGGCGTGGTGCTCGGGCTGATCGAGCAGGAGCGCCTGGGGTGGGGATCGCCGGTGGTCGTCGCGGCGCTCGTCCTCGGTGGAGCAGCGCTGCTGGCGTTCGTGCCGTGGGAGCTCCGGGTGACGCGGACCTCCGGCGCCCCGCTGGTGCCGCTCGAGCTGTTCCGCGCCAGGAACTTCGCGGTCGGGAACATCGCGACGCTCTCGATCTACGGTGCCCTCGGCATGGTGTTCTTCGTCATCACGCTGTTCCTGCAGGAGGTGTGGGCGTTCCCCGCGTGGGTCGCCGGCCTCGCGACACTGCCTCCGACCGTGGTGCTCCTGCTGCTCTCGACGACGGTCGGCGGCCTGGCGGGGCGGTTCGGACCGCGGTGGTTCATGGCCGCCGGGCCCGCGGTCGCCGCCGTCGGTGCACTGCTCATGCTCGCCGTGGGCGACGACCCGTCGGGGTACTGGTTCGCGGTCCTGCCGGGGCTGCTGCTCGTCGGGCTCGGGATCACGCTCATGGTCACGCCGCTGACCAGCGCGGTGCTCGGGTCCGTGCCGCAGTCCGAGGCCGGTGTCGGATCGGCCGTGAACAACGCGGTCGCCCGCATCGCCGGGCTCGTGATGGTGGCGCTGGCCGGTGTGGTGCTCGGCGGTGAGGTCAGCGTCGGCGGGGTCCACCGGGCGATGGTCGTGATGGCCGTCCTGCTGCTGGCGGGCGCCGTGGTGAGTGCGGTCGGCATCGTGAACGTACGATCGCGCGAAGCGGAATGAATCCCCGTGTCGTAAACTTGAGCCAGTAGGACTCAACTGAGTCCGATGACTTCGTGACCACACGGCCACCGCAACGAAAGGACGACAACGCATGGCGAACCTCCAGGGCGCTCCTGACTCTGCGGAGCAGCAGAAGACCGCCCTCGAGCAGTACGGCGTCGACCTCACGGCGATCGCGAAGAGCGGCAAGCTCGACCCTGTGATCGGCCGCGACGCCGAGATCCGTCGTGTCTCGCAGGTGCTCACGCGCCGCACCAAGAACAACCCGGTGCTCATCGGTGAGCCCGGCGTCGGCAAGACCGCCGTCGTCGAGGGGCTCGCGCAGCGCATCGTGGCCGGGGACGTCGCCGACTCCCTCAAGGACAAGCGACTCGTCTCACTCGACATCTCCTCGCTCATCGCCGGCGCGAAGTACCGCGGCGAGTTCGAGGAACGCCTCAAGGCCGTGCTCAAGGAGATCAACGACTCCGACGGGCAGGTCATCACGTTCATCGACGAGCTGCACACGCTCATGGGTGCCGGCGGTGGCGAGGGCTCCGTCGCGGCGTCGAACATGCTCAAGCCGATGCTGGCGCGCGGCGAGCTGCGCATGATCGGCGCGACGACGCTCGACGAGTACCGGCAGTACATCGAGAAGGACGCCGCCCTCGAGCGTCGCTTCCAGCAGGTCTACGTGGGGGAGCCGAGCGTCGAGGACTCCGTGGCGATCCTCCGCGGGCTCAAGGAGCGCTACGAGGCCCACCACAAGGTGACGATCAACGACTCCGCGCTCGTGGCCGCGGCGAGCCTGTCGAACCGGTACATCTCCGGGCGCCAGCTGCCCGACAAGGCGATCGACCTCATCGACGAGGCAGCGTCGCGCCTGCGCATGGAGATCGACTCCAGCCCGGTCGAGATCGACGAGCTCAAGCGGAGCGTCGACCGGCTGCGCGTCGAGGAGTTCGCGCTGAAGCAGGAGCGGGACGACGCCTCGAAGGCCCGCCTGTCGACACTGCGCACCGAGCTGCAGTCGCGGGAGGAACGGCTCCGTGAGCTCGAGACCCGCTGGCAGGCCGAGCGGGCGTCCCTGAACCGCATCGGTGAGCTCAAGCAGCAGCTCGACGAGCTCAACATGCGCTCCCAGCGAGCGCAGCGCGAGGCCGACTACGAGACCGTCTCCCGCCTGGAGTACGGCGAGAAGCCGCGCATCGAGGCCGAGCTGGCCGCCGCCGAGCAGGCCGAGTCCGCCGACCGGATGGTGAACGACAGCGTCACCGACGAGGACATCGCCGCCGTGATCGCCCAGTGGACGGGCATCCCGCTCGGACGCCTGCTGCAGGGCGAGACCGAGAAGCTCCTGCACCTGGAGAGCGAACTCGGCCGCCGGATCATCGGGCAGCGCACCGCCGTCAGCACCGTGTCCGAGGCCGTCCGTCGCACCCGCGCCGGCATCTCCGACCCGGACCGTCCCACGGGCTCGTTCCTGTTCCTCGGACCGACGGGCGTCGGCAAGACCGAGCTCGCGAAGGCGCTCGCGGAGTTCCTGTTCGACGACGAGAAGGCCCTCGTCCGCATCGACATGAGCGAGTACGGCGAGAAGCACTCGGTCGCGCGGCTCATCGGCGCCCCGCCCGGGTACGTCGGGTACGAGGCCGGCGGGCAGCTCACCGAGGCCGTCCGTCGTCGCCCGTACTCCGTGATCCTGCTCGACGAGGTCGAGAAGGCGCACCCCGAGGTCTTCGACGTGCTGCTCCAGGTGCTCGACGACGGGCGGCTCACCGACGGGCAGGGCCGCACGGTCGACTTCCGGAACACGATCATGGTGCTGACGTCGAACCTCGGCTCGCAGTTCCTGACCGACATGGCCCTGACGCCCGAGCAGCGCGAGAGCGCGGTGCGCGAGCTGGTCCAGCAGGCCTTCCGACCCGAGTTCATCAACCGCCTCGACGACATGGTCGTGTTCCAGGCGCTCACCCAGGAGGACCTCGGGCAGATCGTCTCGCTGTACGTCGACCGGCTGGCCCGCCGACTCTCCGACCGCCGGCTGGAGCTCGCGGTCACGCCGCAGGCCCGTGGCTGGCTCGCGGAACGCGGGTACGACCCGGTGTACGGGGCGCGGCCGCTCCGCCGGCTCATGCAGCGGCAGATCGACGACCAGCTGGCGCGGGCGATCCTCGCCGGGGACGTCCGGGACGGCGACACCGTCCGGGTGGACGTCGCTGCGGGCGGCGACGCGCTGCTGGTGGAGCCCTTCGAGGTGGCGGAGATCGTCGAGGAGTAGCGCCCCCCCCGGGGTGCGGAGCGGCAGCAGCGCGAGTACCGTGCCGTCATGCCAGCCCCCACTCCGTACCTGCACTTCCCCGGCACCGCCGCCGAGGCCCTGCGCGGCTACCAGGCCGTCTTCGGCGGGGAGGTGCAGCTGTACACCTTCGCCGAGTTCTCCCGCACCGACGCCGCCCCCGACCTGATCGCGCACGGCCAGCTCCGAGGACCGGTCGACGTCTTCGCGGCCGACATCGCGGGAGACGAGCAACCGGTCCGCGTCGAGGGGGTGCTGTTCGCACTGCTCGGGGCCGCCGACGCCGAGACCTCGCACCGCTGGTTCGACGCGCTGGCCGACGGCGGGACGGTCCTCGACCCGCTGCAGGAGCGGGCGTGGGGCGACCACGACGGCCAGGTCCGCGACCGGCACGGGGTCACCTGGTTGATCGGGTACCAGCCCGCCGGGTGACGGGCCCGCTGACGGGCCGGGTGACCGCCCTGGAGGCCCGGTGCCGGTCCCTGGGACCGGCACCGGGCCTCCAGGCATACCGTCTGGACCATGCCTGAGATCCGCGCGTTCCGTCGCCTCACCGACGCCATCGAGGGCGCGAGCATCCTCGACACCGCCGTCGACCTCGACCGCAAGGTCGTGCAGCTGACCGCCAGGCCGCGCGCGCTGCGCCAGCTGCTGCACGGCGTGCCCTTCGGGCACCCGATCCACCCGCTCATGGTGCAGGTGCCGCTCGGCGCCTGGATCTCCGCCGCGGTGCTGGACCTGCTCGGCGGGAAGGGCAACGCGAAGGCCGCCAAGACCCTCATCGGGGTCGGGCTCACTTCGGCCGGCAGCGCGAGCCTCGCCGGGTACGTCGACTGGGCCGAACTCGACCGTGAGCAGCTCCGCACCGGCTGGGTGCACCAAGCCGTCAACTGGGTCGGCATCTCGCTCTACGGGCTGTCCTGGCTGCAGCGGAAGGCCGGCAACCACGGCGCCGGCAAGCTCACCGGGTTCGCCGCGCTGACGGTCGTCAGCGTCGGGGGCTACCTCGGCGGACACCTGGCCTACCGGCAGCGTGCGGGCGTGAGCCAGCACGGCGAGGTGCCGTTCGACGCGTCGCGCTGACGGCGCTCCTCCTCGGCTGATGTCAGCCGGTTCAGAGGTATGTCACGTGCAATGTCCGTATGCGCATCCTCGTGGCCGACGACGAAACCGACCTCGCTGACCTCATCGCGACGGGACTGACGCGGCAGGGCATGGCCGTCGACGTCGCCTACCGGGGCGATGTCGCCGACGAGCTGCTGGCGGTGAACGACTACGACGTGGTCGTGCTGGACCGGGACCTGCCCGGGGTCCACGGCGACGAGGTGGCTCGGCGGCTCGCGACCAGGGGGAGCCTGACTCGCGTCCTCATGCTGACCGCGGCGACGACGTTGTCCGACCGCGTGCACGGGCTCGAGCTCGGCGCGGACGACTACCTGACGAAGCCGTTCGAGTACCCCGAGCTGGTCGCTCGGGTCCGTGCACTCGGACGGCGGTGCGGCGCCCCGGTCGCACCCGTCCTGGAGCGCTGCGGACTCATGCTCGACACGAACCGACGGATGGCCACGCGGGATGGTCGGCCGCTCGACCTGACCGCGAAGGAGCTCGGCGTCCTCGAGACCCTGCTGCGTGCCGACGGACGGGTCGTCTCGGCCGAGGAGCTGCTCGAGAAGGTCTGGGACATGAACATCGACCCGTTCACCTCGGCCGTGCGGGTCACGATGTCGAAGCTCCGTCGGAAGCTCGGGGACCCCGACCCGGTGCGGACGGTGCCGGGCCAGGGCTACGCGCTGTGATGCGCACGTGGAGCATCCGCGCCAGGACCGCCCTGGTGTTCGCGCTGGCGTCGATGGCGCTCGCCGTGGCCGTCGTCGTCTTCACGAACCTGATGTCGCAGGCGGCCCTCGGTGTGCCCGGCTCGGTCGCGATGCTCCGCGGTCCGGCGGAGGCGGTGCGGGAGCGCGGGGCGGCGCACGAGGGCGGGGCGGAGCTGGCGCTCGTCCGGGTCGTCGCCGTGCAGCAGTGGCAGTGGGCGGCGGTCGGCGTCGCCGGGGCCGGGGTGGTGGCAGGCGGGATCGGCTGGCTCCTGAGCCGGCGGATGCTCCGACCCGTCGACCGGATCACCGACACCGCGACCAGGATCTCCGCCGCGAACCTGCACGAGCGCATCGCCCTCGACGGCCCCGACGACGAACTCCGGCGGCTCTCGCGGACCGTCGACGACCTGCTCGACCGACTCGAGACCGCGTTCGAGAGCCAACGCCGGTTCGTCGCCCAGGCGTCGCACGAGCTCCGGACGCCCCTCACCGTGCAGCGCGCGGCGATCCAGATCGGGCTCGCCGACGGCGCCGACGCGGAGGAGCTCGCCGCGGTCCGGGCAAGCCTCCTCGACCAGAACCGTCGGACGGAGCACCTCGTGGAGTCGCTCCTGGTGCTCGCGCAGGCCGACCGGGGACTCGCCGGTGACCTGGTGCCGGTCGACCTCAGCGCGCTCGCCGCCGACGTCGTCGCGGGGGTCGCCGGGACCGCCGCCGAGGCGGGGGTGACGCTCACCGTCCGGAGCTGCACCGAGCCTCCAGGCGGTCCCGGTCCTGGCTCCGTCCTCGGGGAGCCGACCCTCGTGCGGCAGCTCCTGGTGAACCTGGTCGGCAACGCCGTCGAGTACAACGTGCCCGGCGGGTTCGTCCACGTCACCACCACGGAGGACGGGATCGCCGTCGAGAACTCGGGGCCGCTCGTGCCCGGGGACGTGGCACCGCTGCTCGTGGAGCCCTTCCGGCGGTGCGCGGACGCGGTGCCGGGACGGCGCCACAGCGGCCTCGGGCTGTCGATCGTCGCCGCAGTCGCTCAGGCCCACGGATGGCACCTGCGGGTCGAGGCCCGCGAGGGCGGCGGCCTCCGCGTCCGGGTCGGTGTTTCGTCGATGTGAGCTGCCGGGGACGCGGGCCGCAACACCCGGTCCGCTGTGCTGGATGCATGGACACCAACGACACCACCAGGACCACCCGCCAGACCCGCGCGTTCCTCGCCACTGCGACGGCCGTGCTGCTGCTGCCAGCACTCCTCACCGCCTGCTCGGGCGGATCACCCGACAGCGACGAGACGGCCACGGGTTCGTCCACCACCGGGTCCGCGGCGAAGGGCTCGTCCCTGGCCTCGTGCATGCGCGACCAGGGCTACGACATGCCGGACCCCGACGGTTCCCGCTCCACCATGCAGCTGAGCGCGCCGGACGGCGTCGACCCGGACCAGTACCGTGACGACCTCAAGAACTGCCTCGGCGACGGGACCGAGGCCGGCGACGTCCCAGCGGCGAAGCCGATGGGGCCGGAACCCGAGCAGGCGCGGAAGGCCGCCGCGTGCATCCGGGACCACGGCTTCGCCGACTACCCCGACGACGAGGAGGGGAAGATCCAGTACCGCCCGGACGACGAGGCGGCGTTCGACGAGGTCGCGCGGTCGTGCGACGCGGAGGCCTTCGGCGGGAGCCCGGCCGGGGTCGCACCGTGAGGGCCTCGGGGCGGACGCGGGTGCTGGTGGCCGTGGGACTCGTCGCCGTGCTCGCCGCCGGTGCCGGCACGTGGGCGCTCGCCGAGGCGCGGACGGGGGCGTCGGCAGCGGCGTCCGCCGGCGCGGGTGCGGGTTCGGGTCCCGGCGACCGGTACGCGGGGCCGACCGGGACCGTGACGCGGGGGGACCTCACCGACTCGGAGGTGTTCGCGGGATCGCTCGGCTACGGGACCCCCACCGGGGTGCCCGGCGCCGCGTCGGGCACGCTCACCTGGCTGCCGGAGCCCGGGCAGGTGGTCTCCCGCGACGAGTTCCTCTACGCCGTCGACGAGCGCGCCGTCCGGTCGATGTACGGCACGGTGCCGCTCTGGCGTGACCTGGAGCGCGGGACCACGGGCACCGACGTCCGGCAGCTCAACGAGAACCTGGCGGCGCTCGGGTACGACGTGGCCCAGGACGACGCGTTCGGCCCCCGGACGCAGCGGGCGGTCGAGCAGTGGCAGCGCGCCCGCGGGCACGACGTCACCGGGGTGCTGACGGCCGACGACGTCGTCTTCGTCGACGGCCCGGTCCGGGTGGCGTCGGTCGACGGGCAGCTCGGGCAGCCCGCGAGCGGCGACGTGCTCCAGGTGACGAGCACGGAGCGCATCGTCACGGCGACGGTGTCCCAGCGTGACGCCGAACGGCTGGCGGTGGGCACGGCGGTCGACGTCCGCGTGAACGGAGCCGGGGACGCGATGTCGGGCGAGGTGACGGACCTCCAGCCGGCCACGGGCGACGACGCCACCACGAAGGTGGACGTGTCGGTGTCGTTCGACGCGGGCGACCGCCAGCTCCCAGCTGCGGGCTCCGCCAGGATCGAGGCCGAGGGGACGACGGCGGCGGACGTGCTGTCGGTGCCGGTCGGGGCGCTGGTGGCCGTCGACGGCGGCCGCTACGCCGTCGACGTCGTGCGCCGCGACGGCATGACGGAGCGCGTCCGGGTCGTCCCCGGACTCACCGCCTCCGGTCGTGTCGCGGTCACCGGGGACGTCGCCGCGGGCGACCGGGTGGTGGTGCCGGCATGAGCGGGCAGACCCCGGGCGCGCGTTCCGCGGGCGCGCGTTCCGCGGGCGCGCGGGCCGCTGGTCCGGTCTTGTCGCTGCGGGACGTGACGAAGACGTACGGTGACGTCGGGGCACTCCGCGGGGTCACGCTCGACGTCGCCGCGGGGGAGCTCGTCGCCGTGGTCGGGCCGTCCGGGTCGGGCAAGTCGACGATGCTGAACATCGTCGGCACGCTCGACCGGCCGACCGCCGGCACGGTCACGATCGCCGGGAACGACGTCGCGACGATGACCGACGACGCGCTGTCGCTCCTGCGGGCGCAGCACATCGGCTTCGTGTTCCAGCACTTCCACCTGCAGGCGGGAGCCACCGCAGCGGAGAACGTCGCCGACGGGCTGCTCTACAGCGGCACGTCCCGGTCCGAACGACGTCGGCGGGCGCTCGAGGCGCTCGACCGGGTCGGGCTCGGGCACCGCGTGCACCACCGCCCGCCGGAGCTCTCCGGCGGCGAGAAGCAGCGTGTGGCCATCGCGCGGGCGGTCGTCGGGGCGCCGACGATCCTGCTCGCGGACGAGCCGACCGGGGCCCTCGACACCGCGTCGGGGGCGGCGGTCCTGGCGCTGCTGCGCGACCTCAACGCGAGCGGCACGACGGTGCTCGTGATCACGCACGACCTGGAGCTCGCGGCGTCGCTGCCCCGACAGGTCCGCATGCGGGACGGTCTGGTGCAGGAGGACTCCGCGGCGACGACGGCGGCCACGACCACGGCCGCCGCGCTCGCCGTGTCGATCGGTGGCGCGCGGTGAGCGCGCGCAGGACCCTCGGGCCCGGTGACCTGCTCCGGCTCGGGGTGTTCGGGCTCCGTACCCGCTCGGGCCGCGTGGTGCTGTCGGCGCTCGGCATCGCGATCGGCATCGCGGCGATGATCGCGGTCGTCGGGATCTCGACCTCCAGCAAGGCGGAGCTCGACCGCGCGCTCGACGCCCTCGGCACGAACGTCCTCACCGTCACCACTGCGCAGCGCATCACCGAGACGCCGCCGCTGCCTCCCACGGCGCTCGGGTCGGTCCTCCGCCAGGACGACGTCGAGTCCGCCGCCGCGGTCGGGAAGGTGGAGGGCGCCCACGGCTACCGGACCCCGTACGTGCCCGAACCCGAGACGAAGGGCCTCGGCGTGATGGCTGCGGAGGGCGACGTCCCCGCGGTGCTCGGCGGCTCAGTGCGGTCCGGGCGCTGGCTCGCGGCGGGGTCCGACGCGCCCGACCAGGTCGTGCTCGGAGCCGCGGCCGCAGCAGCGCTCGGGATCGACCACGTCCGCGCGGACTCCCGCGTCTGGCTCGGCGGCCGCTGGGTGCAGGTCGTCGGGACGCTCGCCCCGCTGGCGCTCGCCGAGGACCTGGACGCCCAGGTCTTCGTCCCACGGAGCACCGCGGAGTCGCTCGGGTTCGACGGCCACCCGACCGCCGTGTACTCCCGCGTCGACCCGGCCCAGGTCGCCGCGGCCCGCGACGTGCTCGCTCGCGCGATCAGCCCGGGCTCGCCCGAGGACGTCGGGGTGAGTCGACCGTCCGACGCCCTCGCCGCCAAGAACGCGACGGACGACTCCTTCACCGGGCTGCTCGTCGGCATCGGCGGCGTGGCACTGCTCGTCGGGGGCATCGGCGTCGCCAACACGATGGTGATCACGGTGCTCGAGCGTCGGGCAGAGGTCGGCGTCCGCCGCGCACTCGGTGCCCGCCGTCGGGACATCCGCGACCAGTTCCTCGTCGAGTCCTTGCTGCTGTCGTTCCTCGGTGGCGTCGCGGGCGTGGTCATCGGCGTCGGCGTGACCGTCGGGTTCGCGCTCGGCCAGGGGTGGCCGGCGGCGATCCCGCTGTGGGCAGTCCTCGGCGGGCTCGGTGCGACGGTGGTCATCGGCGGTGTATCCGGGTTGTACCCGGCGGCGCGCGCAGCGCGCATCCCACCGACGAGCGCACTGGCAGCGGTGTAGCGACGGGCGGTGGAGGCAACCAGCCTGGAGGCCAGGCACCGGTCTGTGGGACCGGTGCCGGGCCTCCAGGCCGTTGCTTTCCGCACCGCGCTGCCGACTGCGGATCATGCGTGGTCATGACCAGTTCGTCAAGCATCGGCGATGATTCGTTCGCCATCCGTGATCCCCCGGAAACACAGGGATCGAAGGTGTCCACAGGGACCGGTCCAACGGTTGACACGGGGCCTCCCAGGGTCTTCTATTGCGAATACGCAACGTCCTTTCATAAAGGTCGGACCTAGGGAGTCAACGTGACACACACGCGATCCGCCGCACTCGGTGCGCTCGGCCTGGCAGCCGTGCTCGCCCTCACCGGGTGCTCCGCAGGAAGCAACGGCGCTTCCGACAGCGGGACGAAGTCCATCGGCACACCCGATGGCACGGGCAAGACGATCACCGTCTGGATGATGAACGGCGACCTCAGCGAGAAGGTGCTCGACGCCGCTGAGTCGCAGTTCACGAAGGCCACCGGAGCGAAGGTGAAGCTGCAGACCCAGCAGTGGGACGGCATCACCACGAAGCTGACGACCGCGCTCGCGCAGTCCGACGCCCCGGACGTCGTCGACCTCGGCAACACGCAGGTCCCGGTGTACGCCGCGACCGGCGGGCTGAAGGACCTGACGCCGTACGAGTCGGAGCTCAAGGGCGGGCAGGAGTGGCTCTCCGGGCTCGAGGGCCCGGCCACCGTGGACGACAAGCTGTACGGCGCACCGCTCTTCGCGGGCAACCGGGCCGTGATCTACAACAAGAAGGTCTGGTCGGACGCCGGTGTGACCGCGGCGCCGACGACGTACGAGGAGCTGACCGCGGACCTCGACAAGGTCAAGGCGGCGAACACGCGCAGCGACTTCTCCGCGTTCTACATGCCCGGCCAGTACTGGTACGGCGGACTGCAGTGGGTGTGGGACGCCGGCGGGCAGATCGCGACGGAGAAGGGCGGCAAGTGGACCGGCACGCTCGACTCCGCCAAGGCCGTCAAGGGCCTCGACGCCTGGAAGGAGTTCCAGAACGCGTACTCGGCGTCGTCCACCCAGGACATCAACACGGACAAGCCGGCGCAGTCGGACATCTTCGCGCAGGGGAACACGTCGGCCTTCCTCGGGTCGGCGTGGGAGATCGGCTCCATCACGACCGCCAAGCCCGCGCTGAAGGACCAGATCGGCACGTTCCCGATGCCGTCCGTGTCGGGGTCGGGTACACAGCCCGTGTTCCTCGGTGGCTCGGACCTCGGGATCCCGGCGAAGTCGGCGAACCAGGACCTGGCGCTGTACTACCTGAAGATCCTGACCTCGAAGAAGTTCCAGCAGGACCAGGTGTTCGGGGTGGACGGCTGGGAGCCGAACTCCACGCAGCTGCTCACGGCGGTCGCCGGTGACGTCGACGCGCTGCACAAGCCGTACTTCGAGGCCGCCTCGACGAGCCGTCCGACCCCGGCGACGCCGGGCTGGTCGACGATCGAGGGCGACGCGAGCTTCCAGTCCATGTTCGCCGACGTGGCGACCGGCCGGAAGACCGCGGAGGAGTCGGCGAAGGACTTCTCGAAGCACCTCACCTCGGCGCTCAACGCGAGTCTGTAGTCGATGACCTCGACCGCTGACACGGCGACCGGTCCGGCAGCTGCCGGGCCGGTCGCCGGCGCTGACGCCGGTGCTGCCGGGCTCATAGCCGGTCCCTCCGGTCGCCCGGGCGGCACTGGCCGCGCAGGGCGTCCGGGTCGACCCGGACGTCCTGGGCCCGGCCGGCGTCGGCCGGTCACGGCGTCGCGGGCGCCGCTGGTGCTCCTGGCCCCGGCCGCCGTGATCCTGCTCGCGCTCGTCGTCTACCCGCTGGTCCGGCTCGTCGTCATCTCCTTCCAGGAGTACGGCCTGCGTGCGATCTTCACCGGGCAGGCCGGGTTCGCCGGGGTCGCGAACTACACGAACGTGCTCACCGATGCGAGCTTCTGGCCCGTCATCCTGCGCACGGTCGTCGTCACCGCGGCGATGGTGCTCGGCACGCTGGTGATCGGCATGGGGGTGTCGCAGCTGCTCACCCGGCTCGGTGTCGTGATGCGCACGGTCGTGAGCGTGGTGCTCGTGCTGGCCTGGGCGATGCCGAACGTGGCGTCGAGCCTGGTCTGGCAGTGGCTGTTCCAGCCGTTCTACGGCGTGCTCAACTGGGTCATCACGCAGATGCGGGTGTTCGGCGACCACACGCAGGACAACTGGGCGTCGCACCCGGCGCAGGCGTACACGATCGTGCTGACGCTCGTGATCTGGCAGGCGGTGCCCTTCGTGGCGCTGACGCTCTACGCGGCGCAGTCGCAGATCGCGCCCGAGTACTACGAGGCCGGCTCGCTCGACGGCGCCACCACGTGGGCGATGTACCGGGCGATCACGCTGCCCGCGCTCGCGCCGACCCTGCTCCTGGTGACGATCCTGTCGGTGATCTGGGACTTCAACGTGTTCAACCAGATCTGGTTGCTCACCCGCGGCGGCCCAGAGGACGCCACCCTGACGCTCGGCATCTGGACCTTCGTGAAGTCGTTCGTCTCCAACGCCTACGGGCAGGGTGCGGCGATCGCGGTCATCTCGACCGTCATCCTCGGCGTGCTCTCCAGCTACTACATCCGCCGGCTCGTCCGGAGCGGGGAGGAGGACCTGTGACCGACACCGAGGTACGTCCAGCAGTCGGTTCTGCGGCGCGGCCCGTCGTCCGGCGGCGGAAGCAGCGCCCGCGGGTGCTCGCCAATACCCTCGCGGTGCTGTTCTGCCTGGTGTGGGTGTTCCCGATCTACTGGATGGTGAACACCGCGTTCAAGCCGGCGGACGAGGTCACCACGATGACCCCGATCTGGTTCCCACTGCACCCGACGATCGAGAACTTCACCCGCGCGTTGACGCAGGAGAACTTCCTCGGGTACCTCCGGAACTCCGCCATCGTCGTGGTGGCCGCCGTGCTGCTCTCGATCGTCGTCGGGTTCCTGGCGTCGGCGGCGCTCTCGCGGTTCCGGTTCCGCGGGCGCCGGGCGATCCTCGTCGGGATCCTGTTCGTGCAGATGATCCCGTCCGGTGCCCTGCTCATCCCGCTGTTCCTGTCGTTCCAGTCCCTCGGGCTGCTCAACAGCTACCTCGGGCTGATCCTGGCGTACGTCGCGAGCGTCCTGCCGTTCTCGATCTGGGTGATGCGCGGCTTCTTCGTCGCGGTCCCGATCGAGATCGAGGAAGCGGCGAAGACCGACGGCGCCGGGACCTTCCGCATCATGTGGAGCGTGCTGCTGCCGCTCGTCATGCCGGGCGTCATCGCCACGAGCGTCTTCGCGTTCATCGCGGCGTGGAACGACTACCTGACGGCGTACGTGATGCTCAAGGACCAGGGGATGTACACGCTGCCGGTCTGGTTGGCGGGCTTCTCGACGAACAAGGGAACGGACTTCGGCGGGCTGATGGCCGCGAGCGTGCTGTTCTCGCTGCCCGTGGTCGTCTTCTTCCTCATCGTCCAGCGCCGCCTGGTCACGGGCATGACGGCCGGTGCCGTGAAGGGGTAGGGGCGTCCGCTGTCTGCTGACGGGAGGCACGGTGCCAGCTGGCACCGTGCCTCCCGTCCGTCGTGGCGCACCCGCCGTCCCCCGCCCCCGTCCGCTGACCGGTCACGACACCCCGCCCGCGTGCGCCGAGTGGTCGGAGACCGTCGCTCGCCGGGTGCTGGAGCGACGGTCGGCGACCACTCGGCGGAGGTGAGCGGTGCGTTGCGACCAGTCGGGAGCGACCACGTCGCGCCGATCCGCTGTCCGGGCGCCTTCGGATGTGTGGGTTTGGGCGCGGGTTCTTGTGTTTGTGTTGGTTGTGCGCGTATGGTGCTCGAAACCAACGGGAACGAAGGAGTTCGGGCATGTACGCAACGGAGCGCCACGACGCCATCGCCGCCGCCCTGCAGGACGCCGGCCGGGTCTCCGTCGCCGACCTCGCCGAGCACTTCGACGTCACCACCGAGACGGTCCGCCGCGACCTCGACCTGCTCGAGACCGCCGGGGTCCTGCGCCGCGTGCACGGGGGAGCGGTCCCCGTCGGGCGCTCAAGCGTCGTCGAGCTCAGCGTCGCCGAGCGCGAGGGCCAGCACGGCTCCGCGAAGTCCGCGATCGCCCGGGCCGCGATGCGCCTGGTCCCGCCGACGTTCACCGGCTCGATCGCCCTCGACGCGGGGACGACCTGCGCCGCGGTCGCCTCGGAGCTGGCACGGTGGGAGCCCGCCGAGACCGGGGCCACCATCACCGTCGTGACCAACTCGGTCCCCATCGCCGCCACCCTGCAGCACTCCGCGAACGTCGAGCTGCACCTGCTCGGTGGGCGCGTCCGCGGGGTCACGAGCGCCGCGGTCGGCACCGCCACCGTGCAGCAGATCGGTGCGCTCCGCCCGGACATCGCCTTCGTCGGGACGAACGGCCTGTCCGCCGGGTTCGGTCTGAGCACCCCCGACGAGTACGAGGCGGCGGTGAAGGGCGCCTACGTGCTCGCCGCCCGTCGCAGCGTCGTGCTCGCCGACGCGGCCAAGCACGGCGTCGAGGCGCTCATGCGGTTCGCCCGTCTCGACGAGATCGACACGCTCGTCACCGACCAGCAGCCACCAGCCGACCTGGCCGAGGCGCTCGCGGAGTCCGACGTCGAGGTCGTCGTCGCATGAGCACCCGCATCGTCACGGTCACGCCGAACCCCTCCCTCGACCGCACCATCGAGCTCTCCGGTGAACTGCAGCGCGGGGCCGTGCAGCGGGCGACCCGGTCGACGGCCGAGCCCGGCGGCAAGGGCGTCAACGTCTCGCGGGTCGTCGTCGCCAGCGGCGGGGACACCGTGGCCGTGCTGCCCGGGGACGACCTCGACCCCGTGCTGCTCGGCCTCGCGACCCGCGGCATCCCGACGGCAGCGCTGCCGATCGGCGCCCCGCTCCGGTCCAACGTCACCGTGACGGAGCCCACCGGCACCACGACGAAGCTCAACGAGCCCGGGCCCTCGCTCGCCGGACGCCTCGACGACCTGGCCACCCTCGTCGCGGACACGGCCGACGCCACCGCGACCGGCCCCCGCGCCCGCTGGGTCGTCATCGCCGGCTCGCTGCCGCCGGGGCTGCCCGACGACGCCCTCGCCGTGCTGGTCCGGGCCGTCCGTGCCCGTCACGGCGACGCGGTCAGGATCGCGGTCGACTCGTCCGGCGTCCCGTTCACCGCGCTGCTGCAGTCCGGGGAGCGGCTCGACCTGCTCAAGCCGAACGCCGAGGAGCTCGCCGAGGCCGTCGGCGGCGACCCGGACGACTACGAGCGCGACCTCGACCTGGCGGTGGCCGCGGCCGAACGCCTCCGGGCCCGCGGGGTCGAGACCGTGCTGCTGACGCTGGGCAGCGCGGGCGCGGTCCTCGTCGGCCCCGACGGGGTCTTCTCCGCAGCGGCCCCGCGCATCGTCGCCCGCTCGACCGTCGGCGCTGGCGACTCCGCCCTCGCGGGGTACCTCCTCGCCGAGGTCGCCGGGGAACCGCCCGAACGGCGTCTGGCGCAGGCCGTCGCCACGGGAGCCGCCGCCGCCGCACTGCCGGGCAGCGACGTCCCCGCCCTCGACCACACCGACCCGGACGCGATCGTCGTCGTCCGGCGAACCCCCACCGACACGAACAGCACCCCCACCGCAACGCCACTCGCGTCACTGCAAAGGAGCACACCATGACCGCTGAGCGAACCACGAGTCCGGGACTCATCAGCGTCCCCCTCGTCGGCCTCGACGAGGACCTCGGAGCCACCTCGGCCGACGTCATCCGCGTCCTCGCCGACCGCGTCGCCGCGAGCGGCCGCGCCGCTTCGGGCGAGTCCCTCGCGGCCGACGCGATCAAGCGCGAGGCCTCCGTCGGCACCGGCGTCCCCGGCGGCATCGCCATCCCGCACGCCCGCTCGGCCTCCGTCACCGAGCCGACGCTCGCGATGTCCCGCCTGGCCAGGACGGTGCCGTTCGGCGCGCCCGACGGCGACGCCGACCTGGTCTTCATGATCGCCGTGCCCGAGGGCGCCGACAAGGACCACCTCACGGTCCTCTCGACCCTCGCCCGTGCCCTCATCCGCGAGGACTTCACCGCCGCCCTCCGCGCCGCGACCACCCAGCAGGAGATCGTCGACCTGGTCGACCGCGAGGTGACCGGCGAGGTCGCCGACGCCGGCGTGACGGGCGCACCCCGAGCCTCCAGTCCGGCCGCGCCGACCACGGCACCAGCCGCCGGCCGGAAGGTCATCGTGGGCGTGACGGCCTGCCCGACCGGCATCGCGCACACCTACATGGCCGCTGACGCCCTCGTCGCCGCTGCCCAGCGCGCCGGTGCCGAGATGCACGTCGAGACGCAGGGGTCCTCGCAGGTCGAGCCGCTCGACCCGGCGCTCATCGCCCGCGCCGACGCCGTGGTCTTCGCCGTCGACGTCGACGTGCGCGACCGCTCCCGGTTCGCCGGCAAGCCGCTGGTCTCCGGCCCGGTCAAGCGCGGCGTGGACGAGCCCGATGCGATGATCGCCGAGGCACTCCGCGCTGCCGACGACCCCAACGCCGCCCGGGTCTCCGGCTCCGCGGCCGAGACCGGCACGAGCACGGCGTCGAACGAGCACTTCGGGCAGTCGCTGAAGCGCTGGCTGCTCACCGGCGTCTCGTACATGATCCCCTTCGTTGCGGGCGGCGGGCTGCTCATCGCGCTCGGGTTCCTGCTCGCCGGGTACGGGATCGCGCTCACCCACGGTGACTCCGGCCAGAACAACGCCGTGTTCACGCTGACGAACTTCACGCTCATCGACCTGCCGCCGCAGGGGCTCGGGTACTACCTCGGCGCCGCTGCGTTCCAGATCGGCTCCGTGTCGCTCGGGTTCCTCGTCGCCGCGCTCGCCGGGTACATCGCGTACGCCATCGCCGACCGGCCGGGCATCGCGCCGGGCTTCGTCGCCGGGTCGATCGCCGTGTTCATGAACGCCGGGTTCCTCGGTGGCCTGGTCGGTGGCCTCATCGCCGGTGCCGCCGCCTACTGGATCGGGCGCATCCCGACGTGGCGCTGGCTGCGTGGCCTGATGCCGGTCGTGATCATCCCGCTGTTCGCGTCGATCATCGCCTCCGGGCTCATGCTGCTCGTGCTCGGTGGGCCCATCGCGTGGCTGATGACCCAGCTGACCGAGTTCCTCAACTCGCTGTCCGGTGCCTCGGCCGTGCTGCTCGGGATCATCCTCGGCCTGATGATGGCGTTCGACCTCGGCGGTCCGGTGAACAAGGTGGCGTACGCGTTCGCCGTCGCCGGGCTCGGTGCCGGCACCGCGACGAACGTCGTGCCGTTCGAGATCATGGCCGCGGTGATGGCAGCCGGCATGGTGCCGCCACTCGCCCTGGCGCTCGCCTCGACAGTGCTCTACCGGCGAGGGTTCACGAAGCCCGAGCGGGAGAACGGCAAGGCCGCGTGGCTGCTCGGTGCCTCGTTCATCTCCGAGGGGGCGATCCCCTTCGCGGCTGCCGACCCGCTGCGGGTCATCCCTGCGTCGATGGTCGGGGCCGCGGTCACGGGTGCGATCACGATGGCGGCCGGGGTCACCTCGCGGGCGCCGCACGGTGGGATCTTCGTGTTCTTCGCGATCGGGGGGATCTGGATGTTCATCCTCGCGATCCTGGTCGGCATGGTCGTGTCGGCGCTCGTGTTGGTCGCGCTGAAGAAGTGGGTGCGTCGGGCTCCGGCTCCGGCTGGGGATGCTGATGCGGGTGCTGGTGCTGGTGCTGCTGCTGCCGACCAGGCGGCCGTGGCCGGCGAGACGGTCGGGCAGCGGGCGCCGGTGGCTGCGTAGGGCTGGTCGTTCCGCCGGGTTCGGGTTCGGTGGAGGCGCGAGACGCCGGTGTCTTCTGGAGACGCCGGCGTTTCGGCGTGTGGGGGTGCTGTGGCTGTGGCTGTGGCTGTGGCTGTGGCTGTGGCTGTGGTCGTGGCTGTGGTCGTGCCCGTGCCCGTGCCCGCGGCTGTGGTCGTCGGTGGCGGAGGGGCCGAGACGCCGGTGTCTCGTGTCGACGGGGGTGTCTCGGGGCGTGGGGCTGGGCGAGACGGGGGTGTCTCGGGTGTGGGGCTGGGTGAGACGCCGGTGTCTCGGTGAGACGCCCCGAGGTCGTCGAGACGCCGCTGGAAACGGCGGCGTCTCGAGCGTGCGCGGGTGTTTCGCGTTGACGGGGGTGTCTCGGGGAAGCGAGGAGGTGCTGACGGGGGCGTCTCGGGGCGTGGGGCTGGGCGAGACAGGGGTGTCTCGGGTGTGGGGCTGGGGGAGACGCCGGTGTCTCGGGTGTGGGGCTGTGTGAGACGCCGGTGTCTCGGTGAGACGCCCCGAGGTCGTCGAGACGCCGCTGGAAACGGCGGCGTCTCGAGCGTGCGCGGGTGTCTCGCTTGCACGAGGGTGTCTCGGGGGAGCGGGAACGTGCTGACGCCGGTGTCTCGCGTTGACGGGGGTGTCTCG
>NZ_MJGV01000101.1:157882-168317 GCF_001865015.1 Curtobacterium sp. MMLR14_010
TGCGCTGACGCCGGTGTCTCGGGTAGACGGGGGTGTCTCGCGAGGGGTGGGCGGGACCACCGGGCGGACGGGAGGCTCGGTGTTGGCTGGCACCGAGCCTCCAGTCCGTGTCGGTGCGCACCCAGGGGTCGCGACACCCCGGCGGCGCATCGGCGAGTGGTCGGCATCCGTCGCCCGGCGGGCGTCGGGACGACGAGCTGTGGCCGGTCGGCGGAGGTGAGCGGGGAGTCGTGACCGGTCGCGTGGGGTGGGCGGGACCCGGGGTGCGTTCCCGGCGTCGAGGGAGCAGAAGACGTCGGGTCGCGAACGCGGACTGGACGACTTCTGCTCCCTCGATGGGGACGGGCCGAGGTCAGTCGGCGATGTTGGCCGTGACGGCGTCGATGTAGGCGGCACGCTCCTCGCGCGAGCTCGGTCGGCCGGGGACGCCGGGGCGCTCCTCCCACGGGAAGGGGCCGGCCTCGTGACGGTACTCGATGCCCATGGCCTCGAGCCGGGCGAGGTGCTCCACGAGCCGCCCGCGGAAGTCGTCCAGGTCGCGAGGGCCGGCGACGTCCGCGGACCACAGCGCCTCGGCCAGGGCGGTGACCCGGGGGAAGAGCTGGTAGTCGAGCTTCCGCACGGTGTCCACGTGCTCGGTCCACATGTTGCCCTGGCCGCCGATGACGTGGGCACGCTCGGCCTCGGTCAGCGATGCGGGCACCGGGTCGAACGCGAAGACGTCGTCGACGGTGAGCACGATCGACACCGGGATCGGCTCGTTCGGCAGGTCGCTCTGCCGGTAGTCGAGGTAGGCCTGGTCGTCCGGCACGGAGATGACGTCGTGCCCGCGGCGTGCGGCCGTGACGGCACCCAGCAGTCCGCGCCAGGAGAGCACCGTGGCGGAGGGGGAGAGCGTGCCGCCCTCGAGGATCTCGTCCCACCCGAAGGCGCGACGCCCGTGCGACTCGACGTGCGCGGCGAGCTGGCCGATGATCCAGGCCTGTAGCTGCTCCTCGTCCGCCAGGCCGAGCTCGCGGATGCGCTCCTGCGTGCGGGGGTCGGTCTCCCACTGCACCTTCGGGCACTCGTCGCCGCCGATGCCGATGTAGGCGCTCGGGAAGAGCTCGATGACCTCGTCGAGGACGTCCTTGAAGAAGGTGATCGTGGCGTCGTCGGCGTTCAGGACGTCGTCCGCGATGCCCCACTCGGTCCAGACGTCGACCGGGGACTCCGGGTGCACGCCGAGCTCCGGGTACGCGGCGAGGGCGGCGCGGACGTGCCCGGGGGTCTCGATCTCGGGGACGACGGTGACGAACCGGTCGGTGGCGTAGGCGACGATCTCGCGGATGTCGTCCTGCGTGTAGTACCCACCGTGCGGTCGGCCGTCGAAAGCGTCCGGTCGGAGGATGCCGTCCGGGCCCCCGACGTGCGCACCGACCTGGGACTCGGCACGCCACGACCCGATCTCGGTCAGTCGCGGGTACTTCCGGATCTCGATGCGCCAGCCCTGGTCCTCGGTGAGGTGGAAGTGCAGGCGGTTGACGCGGTGCGCCGCGAGCTGGTCGATGACCCGGAGGACCTCGGCCTTGGTGCGGAAGTGCCGGGCGACGTCGAGCATCACACCGCGCCAGGCGAAGGCGGGGGCGTCCTCGACCTGCTGCGAGGGGATCGTCCACGGGCCGGTGCCGACGCGGCCCTTCCGGTACACGTCCGCCGGCAGGAGCTGCAGGACCGCCTGGACGCCGTAGAAGACCCCGGCTGCACCCCCGCCGACGACCTCGACGTGGTCGCTGTCGACGACCAGACGGAAGGACTCGCTCCGGTCCTCGCCGGGTCCGGCGAGGAGGGTGTGGTCCGACTCGTCCACACGGAGGGAGATGCCCGCATCCTCCGATCGGTCGGCATCGCGGACGGGCAGGCCGGTCGACCCCCGCAGCGTCTGCTGCAGGTACAGTCGGACCGGTTCGCTCGGCGCATCAGCGGCGATGCGGGTCGACGGGGTGATCTCGAACGAGCCGACACCGGGTGTCGACAGGCGCGGGCGGGGGATGAGCATGTGGGCGTCCACCATTCCTCAATGATCTTTCGTAATGTGGAGACTATGGCCGTGAGCGAATCCCTGTCAACGATCCCGAGCGGGGTCGACGGGAGCTCGCCCGCGACCCTCCGGCTCCTCAACTCCCGCGCACTCCTCGACGAGCTGTTCCGCGACGACTCCTCGTCCACCGTCACCGAGCTGAGCCGCCGGGTCGGGCTGTCCCGCCCGACGGTGGAGGCGGCGCTCGCCGACCTGGTGGCCGCCGGCTGGGTGCGCGAGGCCGACGCCATCGCGACGCCGAACAAGGCCGGCCGCCGCGCCAAGCGGTTCCGCGCCGACGCCGGAGCCGGATCGGTGCTCGGCGTGGACCTCGGGCTGCACGGCATCGTCGGCGTGCTCGCCGACCTCCGCGGGGACGAACTCGCCCGGGTGGAGGAGGTCTACACGGACCTCGCATCCGCCGATCAGGCATGGTCGAGCGTGCAGGACGTCGTCCACCGGCTGACGTCCCACGTCGACCCCGGCCGGCTGCTCGCCGCCACGTTCGGCGTCCCCGCGGTCGTAGACCGCAGCGGCGAGATCGACTACACCGTCGCCGTGCCCGAGTGGGTCGAGAGCCGGGTGCCAGGACGCATCCAGGAGCTGCTGCCGAGCGCGGTCACGTTCTTCGACAACGACGCCAAGCTCGCCGCGACGGCCGAGACGATGTGGGGCGGCTTCCACGGGGTCCGCGACGGCCTGTACCTCGTGATGGGCCGCCAGATCGGCGCCGCCTTCCTGGTCGATGGCGCGCTGGCCCGCGGTGCACGGGGCGCGGCGGGGGAGATGGGCGGACTGGCGTCGACCGGGTGGCCGGAGGCACCGGCCAGACTGGAGGCTCGGATCCCGTCCGGCGCGGACCTCGAGTCCGTCATCGCGGCGGCCGGGCAGGGCGACGCTGCCGCCCAGGAGACGATCCGGGCGCTCGCCGCGGACGTCGCCCCGGGTGTGGCCCAGCTCGTCCTGACGATCGACCCGGAGGTCGTGGTCGTCGGGGGCGAGGTGCTGCCGGCGGCCGAGGTGTTCTGCGCGGCGCTGAGCGACGCCGTCGGGCCCCTGCTGCGGCACCCGGTGGCGATCGTGCCGTCGTCCGTCGGGCGGGACGCCGTGGCCAGGGGAGCGCTCGCGCGGTCGCTCACGCACGTGCGGGCGTCGCACATGGGCCTGGGCTGACGGGACCGGGCGGCGCACTCCGGCACCTGTCAGGGTGTTCAGGGATGATCGCTGGATGACGACCGCCGTTCTGACGACCGCCACCCGCGCCGCTTCCTCGTCCCCGGACGCCGACATGGGCGGACTGTCCGGGATGGTGCTGCGGCTCATCGAGGCGCTCGGCGAGTGGGGCGTGGCGCTGATGCTCTTCGTCGAGACGGTGTTCCCGCCGATCCCGTCGGAGGTCATCCTGCCGCTCGCGGGGTTCCTCGCCGGCGCCGGCCGGATGAACCTGGTGCTCGTGCTGGTCCTCGCGACCCTCGGGTCCTACGTCGGCGCACTCGTCCTGTACTGGCTCGGCCGGGTCATCGGCTTCGAGCGCACGGTCCGCTGGCTCGGGAAGCTGCCGCTCGTCGACGAGGACGACTTCCGCAAGGCCGCCGCCTGGTTCCACCGCCACGGTCGCAGCGCCGTGCTGTTCGGCCGCCTGGTGCCGATCGTCCGCAGCCTGATCTCGCTGCCCGCCGGTGCCGACCGGATGAACCTGGCGTCGTTCTCGCTGTTCACGATCCTCGGTTCCGGCCTGTGGAACAGCGTGCTCGTGCTCGGCGGCGCCGCCCTCGGCACCCAGTACGACAAGGTCGAGGGCTACACGGAGTGGATCGACCGGGCGATGTACGCGGCGATCGTGGTGGTGGCCGTCGTGTTCATCGTGCGTCGGGTCCGCCGCGGTCGTGCGGAGCGTGCCACACGGAGCCAGGGCCAGGGCCAGGGCCAGGGCCAGGCGCGGAGCCAGGCGCCCGACGCCGGCGTCCACGGCCGTCGTCGTGCGGAGACGACCGGGGACTGACCGGCGCCGGACTGCTGGTCAGGCCTTGGTGAGCGCCGACTCCTTGTGCGCCGCACGCTTGCCCGACTTCTCCGACTCGATGATCCAGTACGGGTCGTCGTCCGTCGGCTTGAAGTGCTGACCGTCGAACTCGAAGTCCTCCGTGCGCTGCTCGACGAGCTTGCCGGTCGTCTTCCCCTGCGAGGTGTTCCAGTGGACTTCGTCGCCCTTCGACAGTGCCATCGCATGTCCCCTTCCGTGGTGTCCAGTTCGCGTCGGATCCGCGGCCTGTACCCCGAGACGCTAGACCCCGCCGATCCGCGCGGTTCCAGGGATGTCGGGTGCGTCACGATGTCATAACGCCCACCCGGATCGAGGACACGGAGCGTACCGTTGTCGGCGAGTCGCGCACGAGCAACGCTCGCCTCCCGATGGCTCCCCGAAGGATCGAACCACCCTGATGTCACTCGTCGACAACACCCGCACTGAGACGGTGCTCTCCGGACGTTACCGGTTGGCGCGCCTCATCGGCACCGGGGGCATGGGCTCGGTCTACGAGGCCCGCGACGAGCACACCTACCGCCTGGTCGCCGTGAAGCTCTTCGCGACGCCGCACTCGATGACGACGGCCGACCGGGTCCGCCAGGAGCGCGAGATCCGGCTCCTCAGCATGCTGTCGCACCCGGGGCTCATCCCGCTCTACGACGCCGGCACCCACGAGTTCCCCGACGGGCCGCACCGGTTCATCGTGATGGAGCTCATCGCCGACACGACGCTGCTCCGCCGGCTGGCCGAGGGCGCCCTCCACAACTACGAGGCGGCCGACCTCGGGGCCCAGCTCGCCGACGCCCTGGCGTACGTGCACTCCCGCGGGATCGTGCACCGCGACGTCAAGCCCGCCAACATCCTCATCAGCGACGAGGGCTCCTCCGGGTTCGCCCGGACGGTCAAGCTCACGGACTTCGGTGTCGCGCACTTCGTCGACGGCTCACGCCTGACGAACGACGGCACCGTGATCGGCACGGCCGCCTACCTCAGCCCCGAGCAGGTCGCCGGCGAGCCGATCAGCTACGCCACCGACGTCTACTCGCTCGGGCTGGTGCTGCTCGAGGCCCTGACCGGCAAGCAGGAGTACTCCGGGACGCTCATCGAGGCAGCCCTGGCGCGCCTCCGTCGCAGCCCGGAGATCCCGGACGAGGTCGGTCGTGACTGGCAGGACCTGCTGCTCCGGATGACCGATCGTGACCCCGCCCGTCGTCCGACCGCCGTCGCCGTGGCGCGGGCGCTCCGTGGTGGCTCCATGCAGGTCACCGGACCCGTGCCCCTCGGCCCGGAGCGCCTGGCGCACAAGCGGGACCACCGCATGCACCGGGCGGCGCACCGGCACGCACGGCGTGGCACGTTCGAGGCCGTCAACCGCTGGCGCCGACGCAACATCGCGACCGGGACCGTCGCGGCTGCCGGGGTGCTGCTCGCGTGCGCGCTGAGCTACGTCGCGGGCACGCTGCACTGATCCCCCGGCGGCAGCGACGGTCTGGTCGGGTCAGACGTCGACTGACTCGCCGTCCTGCAGGGTCAGCAGCTCGATGCCGGTGAGCTGACCGCTGTACTGGGCGAACATGCCGCGGCCGGCCTCACTGAGCATGAGGTCGTGGACCTGCACCGCGCGGGTCGGCTTCACCGCACGGATGAAGTCGACGAGCTCGCTGAGCTTGGCCCACGGGCCGGAGGTCGGGACGAGCAGCGTCTCGACCGTGGTGTCGGGGACCGCGTACGAGTCGCCGGGGTGGAAGACGCGGCCGTCGACCAGGTAGCCGACGTTGCTCATCGCGGGCAGGTCGGCGTGGATCACGGCGTGGTCGCCGCCGTGGACCTGCACGGGGAAGCCGCCGGCCTGGAGCGTGTCGCCGGGTGCGACCGCGGTGACGCGGCCGTCGTGCTCGCCGAGCGCGGTGACGACGTCAGCGGGGGCCCAGACGTGCAGGTCGGGCTGGGCGTCGAGCGCGGCGGTCAGGACGTCGGCGTCGAAGTGGTCGGGGTGGTCGTGCGTCACGAGGACGGCGGAGGTGCCGGCGACGAGGTCGGCGGAGTTCGGCGTGTAGGCGCCCGGGTCGATCACGAGGGAGCGGTCGCCGTCACGGAGGACGACGGTGGCGTGGGTGTGCTTCGTCAGCTGCATGCTCCGAAGTGTACAGCCCGCCTGTACACTTTGGTCATGGCCTCCGACGACCAGGACACCGTGTTCACCCTCGACGACGCGAACGCGCTCCGGCGGGCGATCGGCGACAGCGTGCGCGCCGTCCGACGGTCCGAGACCACGCCGGAGGGGCAGATCGAGGCGCTCGGCTTCCTCGCCCGGGACGGCGCCCACAGCATCGCGACGCTGGCCCGGCTGCGCCGCGTGCGGCACCAGAGCATGCGGGTGACGGTCGCCGACCTCGAGGCCCAGGGGCTCGTCGAGCGGGCGCCGGACCCCTCCGACGCCCGCGGGGTCCTGGTCTCCCTGACGCCCGCTGGTTCGGCCGTCATCGCCGAGTCCCGGACACGACGTGCCGCCCGGGTGCTCGCGGCGGCCGAGACGGCCCTCACGCCGGAGGAGCGCGCGGTGCTCGCGCGGACGGCGCCCGCGCTCGACAAGCTCACGGCGGCCCTGCTCGCCGACTCCGACCCCGATGCCGACGACCACGACGTCCTGCCCGCGCGGAGATGACCCGGTGCGCTGTCCGTCCGTCGGTCGTGTCGGGCAGGATGGGGGGATGAGCGACCAGCGATGGATCAAGATCTGCGGCCTGTCGACGCCGGAGACCGTGGACGCTGCCGTCGACGCCGGTGCCGACGCCGTCGGGTTCGTCTTCGCGGCCGGCAGCCACCGCACCGTCACCGCCGACCGGGCGCAGGAGCTCGTCGAGCGGGTGCCGGACGGGATCGACGCCGTCGGGGTGTTCCGCGACCAGGAGATCGACGAGATCGTCGGCATCGCCTCCGCGGTGGGCCTGACGACGCTCCAGCTGCACGGCAAGGAGTCCGCGACGGACTTCGCCCGCGCGCGGGACGCCGGCTTCTTCACGATCCGGGCCGTCGCGGCCGAGGACTACCTCGCCGAGACCCCCGAGCAGCGCGCCGCGTACGACCACGACCTGCTGCTGCTCGACGCCGCGGTGCCCGGCAGCGGCCGGCTCATCGACCCCGCGACGCTGGCGGACGGCATCGACGAGGCCTGGATCCTCGCCGGCGGACTCACCCCGGCGAACGTCGTCGCCGCGGTCGAGAGCCTCGACCCGGACGGCGTCGACGTGTCGAGCGGCGTCGAGTCCGAGCGCGGGGTCAAGGACGCCGCGAAGATCCGGGCGTTCGTCGAGGCGGTCCGCAGCCTGCCCTGACGGAGCCGGGCCGAGCCTCCAGGCCGGGTGGCGGCGACCACAAGACCAGCGCGACCCGACGCGCCGCCAGACGAAGGCGACCGCCAGACGGAGGCGACCGTCAGGCGGACGCAGCTCGGAGCGTCGGGATCAGCTCGGTGAGGAACGCGTCGGTGTCCTCCCAGCCCTCCACCGCGTGGCAGGGGACGCCGAGGGCCTTGACGGGGTAGTCGTTGCCCTCGGGGTCGAGGCGGTCGCCGACGAAGAGCATGTCGTCGAGCGCGATGCCGGTGATCTCGGCGAGCCGCTGCATTCCGTAGGCCTTGTCGATGCCCTTGCGGGTGATGTCGACGCTGGTGGAGCCGCCGGAGCGGACCTCGAGGTCGGGGAGCTCGGCCTGCACGCGGCGGCGCAGGTCGTCCTTCTTCGCGCCGGTCGGGTCCCACTGCTTCTTCACGTCGACCGGGGCGGCCTGGCCGAGTGCGGAGAAGGTGATCTGGGAGCCGCGGTCCTCGAGGATGTCGCCCCAGGTCTCGGACTCCCAGTAGCCGGCGTCCTTCGCGACGGCCTCGACGGCGGCGAGGGCGCGGGCCTTCTCGTCGTCGGTGAGGTCCTCGGCGTACTGCAGCGCCCAGTCGTCCCCGGCCCAGCGGTAGTACCGCGTGCCACAGGTGGGCAGCAGGTGCAGGTCGTCGAGGGTCAGGCCGGCGCGGTGGCTGAGCGGGGTGACCAGCTGCTGCTCGAACTGCTGGAAGTTGCCGCCGGAGATCACGGCGACGGGGACCGTCTCGAGCAGCGCGGCGAAGGTCTCGAGCATGCGGGGGTCGAGCGAGGACTTCGACGGGGCGAGGGTGTCGTCCAGATCGAAGGCGACGAGGCGTGGTGCGGTCATGGGCACGATTGTGTCATGCGACATGTCCCCGGAGCCGGACGGGTGCGGGGTCCAGCCGATCCTTGCGGGAAGCCGGTCGGCTGGACCCTGGGCGGCGTCGCCCCCGGTCTCACTCCTTGACGAGCACGATCTCGTCGAGCGGCAGGCGGGTGCGCGGGGCGACCTCGCGCTGGGCGGCCTTCTCCTCGAGCTGCGACGGGTGCCCGACCGTGCCGATCGCCGTCACCGTGAAGGGCTGGAAGCGCTCCGGCAGGTCGAACGCCGCGGCGAGGCCCTTGGCGTCGATGCCGGCCATCTGGTGCACGTGCAGCCCCTCGGCGTGGGCCTGCACGGTGAGGGCGGCGAGGGACTGCCCGAGGTCGTACTGCGCGAAGGGGCGGGCGTCGCCGTCCTCGGTCACGTTCTCGAGCACGCCGACGACCAGGGCGCTCGACCGGTGGGCCCAGGTCTGGTTGAAGCCGAGCAGGTGCTCGTTGATCTTGCGGAACGTCGCGGTGCCGCGGCGGCCGGCGATGAAGCGGCGGGGCTGCGAGTTCTGGGCGGAGGCGGCCCAGCGCGCGGCCTCGAGGACGGCGTCGAGCTGGTCGTCCGAGATCGTCGCGGCCTCGTCGTAGGAGCGCGGGCTCCACCGTTCCTCGAGCAGCGGGACGAGGGGCTGGCTCGAGTCGGTGGAACGGGAGAGCGTGGTCGCGGCATCGGTCATGGTCACGACAACGGCGGTGCAGCCCCCGGCATTTCCGACTCGGCAGGTTCTCGCCGGTGGACGTCGTGCGCGCTCGGGTCGCGGGCGCTCGTCGACACCTGCCAGGATGGGTGCGATGGGTGGCGTTCTGATCGGCTTCGCGATCATCGGCGCGATCATCGCGGCCGGGTACGTCGTCGGGCGCGTCGGGCTGCTCGGACCGCACGCCCAGTTCGTGATGAGCCGGCTGGCCTTCTTCGTGCTCATGCCGTGCCTGCTGTTCCACACCATCGCGACCGCGGACATCGCGTCGCTGGTGTCGCCGATGCTCTGGGTGTCGCTGTTCAGCGCCGTGACCGTTGCCATCGGGGCGGCGCTCGTGTTCGGCCTGGTCCTGCGACGGTCGCTCACCGTGACGACGGTCGGCGCGCTGGCGTCGAGCTACGTCAACGCGAACAACATCGGGCTGCCGGTCGCCGTGTACGTCCTCGGGCAGGCCACGGCCGTCGTGCCGGTGATCCTGCTGCAGCTCGTCCTGCTCGCCCCGGTCGCGCTGACGATCCTCGACGCGGCGACCGCCTCCGGGGGCGGGTGGAGGCGTCGGCTGCTCGGACCGGTCACCAACCCGCTCATCATCGCGTCGCTCCTCGGCCTGCTGAGCTCGGCGCTGCACGTGCGGTTGCCGGATCCGGTGCTCGAGCCCTTCGCGCTCGTCGGGGCCGCGGCCGTGCCGGTCGTGCTGCTGTCGTTCGGCATGAGCCTGCACGGGTCGGCACCGCTCCGCGACCCGTCGATCCGGACGGACGTGATCGTGGCGTCGGCCGTGAAGCTGGTCGTGATGCCCGCCGTGGCCTTCGTGTTCGCCCGGTTCGTGTTCGGGCTCGGCGACCAGCAGGTGTTCGTCCTGACGACGCTCGGGGCGCTGCCCGCGGCGCAGAACGTCTTCAACTACGCGCAGCGCTACGACGCCGCGGTCCCCGTGGCACGGGACGTCGTGCTCATCTCGACGATCGGCGCGGTGCCCGTGCTGGTGCTCGTCGCCGCACTGCTGCACCCGTAGGGGTGGGGTGGGCGGGCGCTTCGCGCCCGTGGTGAGGTCGCACTTCGTGTCGGGTGCGGTGCCGGTGAGGCGACACGGAGTGCGATCTCGGCGCGGTCTGGACGTGGGGCGGGGCGGACTGGAGGCTCGGGGCGGGGCCGGTGGGAGCCTCCAGGCCGGTGGGTGGTGCGGGCCGGCGGCTCGCGGTGGCGCGGAGGCTGGGACCGGCGGCGGCGGCGGGTGCGCGGCGGCGCGAGTGCGCGCCGGCGGCGGTGCGTGCGGGCCGGCGGCTCGCGGTGGGGCGAGTGGTCGGGACACCCCGGCGGGGTGTCGGCGAGTGGTCGAGGGACGTCGGTCGGGGCGCGCTTGGGCGACGGGAGGTGACCGCTCGGCGGAGGTGAGCGGGGTGTCGTGACCGGTCGG
>NZ_MJGV01000102.1 GCF_001865015.1 Curtobacterium sp. MMLR14_010
TACCTGGACAGATCGATGAATACCTGACTTCGGTCAGTGTGCAGAAACAAGCGTTTCGGTTTAATGACAAAGGTTGTTAAGCGGAAGTTCTTCTTTCTGATCACTGGGTCAGATTTGCTCTTTAACAAATTGGACGAGATAGAACACGAATTTATTTCTCTCATTATCTCCGAGAGGAATGGATTCAATGTGATAGCGATTTCAAGCGTTATCCGGTGTTGTCGTTGAAGTGGTTGTATATGACTTCGAGCGACTGTCTCTGAATCTCATCTCTGAATGAGAAGATTGTGTTCACTTCGGTGGGTGCGATGTTCTGGTTGG
>NZ_MJGV01000103.1 GCF_001865015.1 Curtobacterium sp. MMLR14_010
CCGTTAGACCATCCGCCAAGTCATCCAGCCACTGATCGCCTCCCGGCGTCGATAGGTCGACTCCGGCCTGGCAAGACTCGGGAACTGAGGCAGCAATCTGGTCAATCATTCATCAAACTCCGACGGGGACGGCCGATTTTATGATGGTTGCTCGCCGTAAGCACAGTTTTAATTTACCCTGAGTATAAGGACATGCCGTAACGCTTGCGGCACCTCAGACCGACAATCCATTGACCACCCAGAAAGCTGTAACGAGGCACTACGTGACACTAAAACCCGGGCACTGGTCGTTCACCCGATGGACAACCAT
>NZ_MJGV01000104.1 GCF_001865015.1 Curtobacterium sp. MMLR14_010
ACACAGTAATGACAGGCATTTTCTACGTTGATGGTCTGCCAGACTACCGTGGTTTCTTCGTTGTCGAAACTGCTGTCCAGTACCAACTGGTGCAAGGTCTGGTACGCCTCCAGAGTGCCGGGTGCCTCAGCCATAATTCCGTGCAGGCTGGGAATCATGCCAAAGCCTTTGATCGAATTTTCCAGAAGCGGTTTCGATTTTTCAGGCGCCGATTCGACATCGTGAATGGTGAAATCCGTCATAACACTCTCCTGTCGGTTAATATTGAGCGTTCATTCAACATCAATGTCACCGTAACTGTTTTTGAGCGCTCACTCAAGTTATCATTACCAAGAATTAAAT
>NZ_MJGV01000105.1 GCF_001865015.1 Curtobacterium sp. MMLR14_010
ACTTACAACACACCGGACAAGAACGCGCAGATCCACTTTACCGAAACCGGTGGCAACAATGGAACCGAGCCTGAACCTGACCAGATCTGGGTCTATCCGCTACTGGACTGGACCAGCAACCCGCAACTGAACAAGATTTTCCGGTCCTTTCAGTTTATCGCCAGGGCGCCCGATCAGAATGACAGTTCACCGTCAGAGATTGCCAGTGCGTTCTGGAGTGGCCAGTTTGCAAATGAAAGCTTCTCGGTGAGCGGTTACAACCGGCCAGAGTTTGCGTCGCTGAGTTTTACCGGTCGCTCACTGGGCCACGGGGAACTGTTTCAGGAG
>NZ_MJGV01000106.1 GCF_001865015.1 Curtobacterium sp. MMLR14_010
GTGCGTGGCTTTCCAGTGCCGATGTTAGGCTCTGAACCAGGCAAGCAATGCCAGATGGGGGTTTGACCACCGTAATCTTGCAAGTTTGGGTCAGCGCCATTATCCAAAAGCCACTCAACCAAGGCATAGTTGCTCCACGCGCACGCCAAATGCAGTGCGGTGTATCCTTTATCACTCGAGGACCGATTGATTTTTGATTTGATGTCTGGGACGTTGCGCAAAACACCAATAGCCATCT
>NZ_MJGV01000107.1 GCF_001865015.1 Curtobacterium sp. MMLR14_010
ACTTTGCAGATGGTCTGGAGCGAGTAAAGGATGGCCGCCATGCCCGAGGCGACTGCGAGCGCACCCACACCACCTTCAAGCTGCGCCATACGTTCCTCCAGTACGGCGTTGGTGGGGTTCATGATGCGCGTGTAGATGTTGCCCTGTACCTTCAGGTCAAACAGGTCCGCACCGTGTTGGGTGTCGTCGAACGTGTAGGAGGTGGTCTGGTAG
>NZ_MJGV01000108.1 GCF_001865015.1 Curtobacterium sp. MMLR14_010
GCCTTGCGGGCATCACCAGACAGTTTTGCCGTCGGCGCAACGGCAATACAGTCCACATCCAAACCATGGCGTACGGCATTGGCCGCCACCAAATAGCCGTCACCGCCATTGTTGCCGGCACCACACAGTACCAGGACCCGGCCCGGTTCAGGCCAGTTGCGTACCAGCCTGCGAAACGCACCGGCGGCTGCGGCCTGCATCAGGTCAAATCCGTCAACCCCTTGTTGATCAATTACATAGCGATCAATCTCCCTCACC
>NZ_MJGV01000109.1 GCF_001865015.1 Curtobacterium sp. MMLR14_010
TCTGGATACTGCCTTCACCGGTAATGCAAAGCACCTCGTCATCGGGGAAGTTCAACTTGACCCCCATAGCCGCTGGCAGGCCGAAGCCCATGGTGCCAAGGCCGCCGGAGTTGATCCAGCGATTGGGCTTATCAAACTTGTAGTACTGGGCTGCAAACATCTGGTGCTGACCCACATCGGAGGTCACAAAGGCTTCACCATTGGTAAGCTTCCAGAGCGCCTCCACCACTTCCTGAGGCTTGATGACATCCGGGCTGGTCTCGTAACGCATGCCATGGA
>NZ_MJGV01000110.1 GCF_001865015.1 Curtobacterium sp. MMLR14_010
CACGGATTGCCGCTCTGGGCATTGTGTTCTATTTGGTAATGGATATTGCCATTCACTGGGGAGTTCTTTGTCATTTGCGCGACGATGTGAAGGCAAAGGCGTGGGTGCCAGCGATTGCTATCGTCCTGGATTTGCTCGTACTCGTGGGTTTCGTCTGGGTCAAACTGAATAGTGATCCGTTTGTTATTGGCGTGGCGGTAATTACGATGATTGTTATCGTCGCAGCAGAGCATATTTTTCTGAAGAAGTTTCTGCGCTCGGAACATGAAGAATCGCATGTCCG